>NZ_WHOS01000015.1 GCF_013340935.1 Azospirillum melinis
GCCCACCCCTGTCCGAGACCGCTGGTGCCCGTCCCCGACCGCAAGGAGAGGGAAGGGCTTAAAATTGACCCGCGCAGACAGGAGTTGAACCCGTTTACCCCTCCGGCCCCGCCGCCATGTGCGACGGGAACCGGTTCAGGAACGGCTTGACTTCTGGGACAGGTTCGCCGGATCTCCGGCCCTTCGGGGACGGGGGTCCATGTACACCTCTGTGCAAGGAGGCGATCCGTGGATCGTACACAAAAAGAAGCGACGATCGCGGCTCTGCAATCGAAGCTCCAGGACACGGGCCTGGTGGTGGTCACCCACCATCTGGGCCTGACGGTGAAGGAAGTCACCGACCTGCGTGCGAAGGTTCGGGCTGCTGGCGCCAGCTTCAAAGTGACGAAGAACCGGCTCGCCCGTCGTTCCCTTCAGGGGACGCAGTTCGAGGGTCTGGACGGTCTCTTCAAGGGACCGACGGCGATCGCCTTCTCGAAGGATCCCGTTGCGGCTGCCAAGGTGGTGGCCGACTACGCGAAGACCAACGAGAAGCTCAAGATCGTCGGCGCCAGCCTCGGCACCCAGATTCTGGACGCGGAGGGGGTCAAGGCCCTCGCCTCGCTCCCGTCGCTGGACGAACTGCGTGGCCGCCTCGTGGGCATGATCCAGACCCCGGCGACCCGTATCGCCGGTGTCCTCCAGGCTCCGGGCGGCCAGGTCGCCCGCGTGCTTGCTGCCTACGCGAAGAAGGACGACGAGGCGGCGGCCTAACCAGGCCTAGTCACTCGTTTTTTTACATCCCCAGAACTCAAGTCGTTTGGAGTAGTAACATGGCTGATCTGCAGAAGCTCGTCGACGATCTGTCGGCCCTGACCGTCCTGGAAGCCGCCGAGCTGTCGAAGCTCCTCGAAGAGAAGTGGGGCGTCTCTGCCGCCGCTCCGGTGGCCGTTGCCGCCGCCGGCCCGGCCGCTGCCGCTGCCGCTCCGGCCGAAGAGCAGACCGAGTTCACGGTGATCCTCGCCGATGCCGGCGACAAGAAGATCAACGTGATTAAGGAAGTCCGTGCGATCACCGGCCTGGGCCTGAAGGAAGCCAAGGACCTGGTCGAGGGCGCTCCGAAGCCGGTCAAGGAAGGCGCCACGAAGGACGAGGCCGCCAAGATCAAGAAGCAGCTTGAAGAAGCCGGCGCCAAGGTCGATATTAAGTAAGACCTTGTTGCGTACGGATCACACAGTACCAAGCCGGACGGCGGTCGGTTCCCTAGGGGACCGGCCGCCGCACGGCATTTTCTGCCTTCCGCCGGACCGGGCTTGCCCGGCCCGGCTCTTTCCGTCCCCATCATGGGGATGGCCCGCGCGGGCGCCCTCGGGACCGGTCGACACCAGTCGGCTCGATCCTACGGTCGGTTGAACGGTCGGTATAACGCGCATCACGTACAGACGTTTGGGGACATCCATGGCCAAATCCTTTACGGGTCGTAAACGTGTTCGGAAGAGCTTCGGGCGCATCCCGGAAGTCACCCAGATGCCCAACCTCATCGAGGTGCAGCGCAGCTCCTACGATCACTTCCTGCAAATGGACGTCGCCCCGGAAAAGCGGGCGAACCTGGGCCTGCAGGAAGTCTTCAAGTCGGTCTTCCCGATCAAGGACTTCTCCGACCGCGCGGTGCTGGATTTCGTCAAGTACGAGCTTGAGCAGCCGAAATACGACGTCGAGGAATGCCAGCAGCGCGGCATGACCTTCGCCGCTCCGCTGAAGGTGACCCTGCGCCTGTCCGTGTTCGACGTCGAGGAGGACACCGGCCTCCGTTCGATCCGCGACATCAAGGAGCAGGACGTCTACATGGGCGACATGCCCCTGATGACGGCCAACGGCACCTTCGTCATCAACGGCACCGAGCGCGTCATCGTCTCGCAGATGCACCGCAGCCCGGGCGTCTTCTTCGACCATGACAAGGGCAAGACCCACGCGTCGGGCAAGTATCTGTTCGCCGCCCGCGTCATCCCCTACCGCGGTTCCTGGCTCGACTTCGAGTTCGACGCCAAGGATCTCGTCTACGTCCGCATCGACCGCCGCCGCAAGCTGCCGGCCACCACGCTGCTGTTCGCCCTGGACGGCGCGGAGACCGAGGCGCTGCGCGCCGAGCGCAAGGCCAACCGCAAGGACCTGCTGCCCTACGAGGCGCAGGGCATGGCCAAGGAAGAGATCCTCAACTACTTCTACGACACGATCACCTACACCCGGTCGGCCGGCGGTTGGAAGACCCCGTTCAGCGCCGAGCGGATGAAGGGCGTCAAGCTGATCTCCGACCTCGTGGATGCCGCCACCGGCGCCATCGTTGCCGAGGCCGGCACCAAGATGACGCCGCGCGTCATCAAGAAGCTGGTCGAGGCCGGCCTGACCGAGCAGCAGGTCTCCACCGAGGAGCTGACCGGCCGCTACCTCGCCGTCGACATCATCAACGAGCGCACGGGCGAAGTCCTGTTCGAAGCCGGTGACGAGCTGTCGGCGAGCGACCTCGACAAGCTGGAGAAGACCGGCGTCGACGAGTTGCCGGTGCTGGCGATCGACCATCTGAACGTCGGCGCCTACATCCGTAACACGATGAACGCGGACCGCAACGCCAGCCGCGAAGACGCGCTGATCGACATCTACCGCGTCATGCGTCCGGGCGAGCCGCCGACCCTGGAATCGGCCGAGGCTTTGTTCTCCGGTCTGTTCTTCGACAGCGAGCGCTACGACCTGTCGGCCGTCGGCCGCGTCAAGATGAACGCCCGTCTGAACTTCCAGACCGACGACCAGATGCGTGTGCTCCGCAAGGAGGACATCCTGGAGATCCTGAAGGTTCTGGTGAACCTGAAGGACGGCCGCGGCGAGATCGACGACATCGACCATCTCGGCAACCGCCGCGTCCGCTCGGTCGGCGAGCTGATGGAGAACCAGTACCGCGTCGGCCTGCTGCGCATGGAACGTGCGATCCGCGAGCGCATGAGCTCGGTCGAGATCGACACGGTGATGCCGCACGACCTGATCAACGCCAAGCCGGCCGCTGCCGCCGTGCGCGAGTTCTTCGGCTCGTCGCAGCTGTCGCAGTTCATGGACCAGACCAACCCGCTGTCCGAGATCACGCACAAGCGTCGTCTGTCGGCGCTGGGCCCGGGCGGTCTGACCCGCGAGCGCGCCGGCTTCGAGGTGCGCGACGTGCACCCGACGCACTATGGCCGCATCTGCCCGATTGAGACGCCGGAAGGCCCGAACATCGGTCTGATCAACTCGCTGGCGACCTATGCCCGCGTGAACCAGTACGGTTTCATCGAGAGCCCCTACCGCAAGGTCATTGACGGCAAGGTCACCAACGAGGTGGTCTATCTGTCGGCGATGGAGGAGGGCCGCTACGTCGTCGCCCAGGCGAACGCCGAATTGAACGCGGACAACAGCTTCGCTGCCGATCTGGTGTCCTGCCGCCAGGGCGGCGAATACCTGATGTTCCGGCCGGAAGCCATCGACCTGATCGACGTGTCGCCGAAGCAGCTGGTGTCCGTCGCCGCGGCGCTGATCCCGTTTCTTGAGAACGACGACGCCAACCGCGCGCTGATGGGCTCGAACATGCAGCGTCAGGCGGTGCCGCTGGTCAAGGCCGACGCCCCGCTGGTCGGCACCGGCATGGAGGCGACCGTCGCCCGCGACAGCGGCGTGACCATCGTCGCCAAGCGTTCGGGCATCGTCGACCAGGTCGACGCCACCCGCATCGTCGTCCGTGCGACCGACAGCTCGGACAGCACGGCGCCGGGTGTCGACATCTACAACCTGCTGAAGTTCCAGCGTTCCAACCAGAACACCTGCATCACCCAGCGTCCGCTGGTGAAGGTCGGTGACCGGGTGAACGCCGGCGACATCGTGGCCGACGGTCCGTCGACCGATCTGGGTGAGCTGGCGCTCGGCCGGAACGTGCTCGTCGCGTTCATGCCGTGGAACGGCTACAACTTCGAGGACTCGATCCTCATTAATGAGCGCATCGTCAAGGACGACGTCTTCACCTCGATCCACATCGAGGAGTTCGAGGTCATGGCCCGCGACACCAAGCTGGGCCAGGAGGAAATCACCCGCGACATTCCGAACGTGGGTGAGGAAGCTCTGAAGAACCTCGACGAGGCGGGCATCGTCTATATCGGCGCCGAAGTCCGTCCGGGTGACATTCTGGTCGGCAAGGTGACGCCGAAGGGCGAAAGCCCGATGACGCCGGAAGAGAAGCTGCTGCGCGCCATCTTCGGCGAGAAGGCTTCCGACGTCCGCGACACCTCGCTGCGCCTGCCGCCGGGTGTGGTCGGGACCATCGTCGAGGTCCGCGTGTTCAGCCGCCGCGGCGTCGACAAGGACGAGCGCGCGCTCGCCATCGAACGCGCCGAGATCGAGAAGCTGGCCAAGGACCGCGACGACGAGCGCGGCATCCTGGAGCGCAGCTTCTACACCCGCCTGAAGGAAGTGCTGATCGGCCAGACCGCGCAGTCCGGCCCGAAGGGCATGAAGGGCGGCACGGTGCTGACCGACGAGGTGCTGGCCGGCCTGTCGAAGGGCCTGTGGCGCCAGATCGCCATCGCCGACGAGCAGGTGATGGAGACCGTCGAGAACCTGGCGAAGGTGTTCGACGACTCGATCAAGGCCCTGCAGGACCGCTTCGAGAACAAGGTCGACAAGCTGCAGCGCGGTGACGAGCTGCCGCCGGGCGTCATGAAGATGGTCAAGGTCTTCGTCGCGGTGAAGCGCAAGCTGCAGCCGGGCGACAAGATGGCCGGCCGCCACGGCAACAAGGGTGTCGTCTCGCGCATCATCCCGCAGGAGGACATGCCCTACCTGGAGGACGGCACCCCCGTCGATCTGGTGCTGAACCCGCTGGGCGTGCCGTCGCGCATGAACGTCGGTCAGATCCTGGAAACCCACCTCGGTTGGGCGGCTTCGGGTCTCGGCAAGCAGATCGGCCGTGCGGTCGATCAGTACCGTCTGGCGATCCGCCAGAAGGCCGAAGGCGCTCCCCAGCTGGAGGCCCTGCGCGGCACGCTGAAGTCGGCGTACGGCGAGGTGACCTACAACGAGGACATCGCCGACATGACCGACGGCGAGCTGCTGGAGCTCGGCGGCAACCTGCGCAAGGGCGTGCCCTTCGCGACGCCGGTCTTCGACGGCGCCCGCGAGGAGGACATCTGCGTCCATCTGGAACGCGCCGGCTTCGACCGGTCGGGCCAGTCGACGCTGGTGGACGGCCGCACTGGCGAGACCTTCGATCGCAAGGTCACTGTCGGCTACATCTACATGCTGAAGCTGCACCACCTCGTGGACGACAAGATCCACGCCAGGTCGATCGGTCCCTACTCGCTGGTCACGCAGCAGCCGCTGGGCGGCAAGGCCCAGTTCGGCGGTCAGCGCTTCGGTGAGATGGAGGTCTGGGCGCTCGAAGCCTACGGCGCCGCCTACACGCTGCAGGAGATGCTGACGGTGAAGTCGGACGATGTGTCCGGCCGCACCAAGGTCTACGAGGCCATCGTCCGCGGCGACGACAACTTCGAGGCCGGCATTCCGGAGTCGTTCAACGTGCTGGTCAAGGAGCTGCGCTCGCTCGGCCTGAACGTCGAACTGAACCAGCGGTCCTACTGAGCCGATTTGACGTGACCAAACCCCGGAGCGGCGCATTCGCGCCGGTCCGGGGTCATGCACTGCCCTTAACCGACAACGCGGCGATGCCAGCGGGAGACGGTCATGAATGAGTTGATGAACATTTTCGGCCAGGTCCAGGGGCCGCAGAGCTTCGATCAGATCCGCATCCAGATCGCGAGCCCCGAGCGGATCCGGTCCTGGTCCTACGGCGAGATCAAGAAGCCGGAAACCATCAACTACCGCACCTTCAAGCCGGAGCGCGACGGCCTGTTCTGCGCCCGCATCTTCGGCCCGATCAAGGACTACGAGTGCTTGTGCGGCAAGTACAAGCGCATGAAGTATCGCGGCATCATCTGCGAGAAGTGCGGCGTCGAGGTCACCCTGTCGAAGGTCCGGCGCGAGCGCATGGGCCACATCGAACTGGCGTCCCCGGTCGCGCACATCTGGTTCCTGAAGTCGCTGCCAAGCCGCATCGGCCTGCTGCTCGACATGACGCTCAAGGATCTGGAGCGCATCCTCTATTTCGAAAACTACGTCGTCATCGAGCCCGGCCTCACCCCGCTCAAGCTGCATTCGCTGCTGAGCGAGGAAGAGTACATGAACGCTCAGGACGAGTACGGCGAGGACGCTTTCACCGCCTCGATCGGTGCCGAAGCGCTGCGCATCATGCTGTCCGCGCTCGACCTCGACGAGGAGAAGAAGCGCTGCCGTGAGGACCTGCGCGACACCAACTCCGAAGCCAAGCGCAAGAAGCTGGTCAAGCGCCTGAAGCTGATCGACGCCTTCCTGGCCTCGCAGTCGCGCCCCGAGTGGATGATCCTGGAAGTCATTCCGGTGATCCCGCCCGAGCTGCGTCCGCTGGTGCCGCTCGACGGCGGCCGTTTCGCCACGTCCGACCTGAACGACCTGTACCGCCGCGTCATCAACCGCAACAACCGTCTGAAGCGGCTGATCGAGCTGAAGGCGCCGGACATCATCGTCCGCAACGAGAAGCGCATGCTGCAGGAGGCCGTCGACGCTCTGTTCGACAACGGCCGCCGCGGCCGTGTCATCACCGGCGCCAACAAGCGTCCGCTGAAGTCGCTGTCGGACATGCTGAAGGGCAAGCAGGGCCGCTTCCGTCAGAACCTGCTCGGCAAGCGCGTCGACTATTCCGGCCGTTCGGTCATCGTCGTCGGTCCGGAGCTGAAGCTGCACCAGTGCGGCCTGCCGAAGAAGATGGCGCTGGAGCTGTTCAAGCCCTTCATCTACGCCAAGCTGGAGCTGTACGGCCTCGCCTCCACCATCAAGGCCGCCAAGCGGATGGTGGAAAAGGAGCGTCCCGAGGTGTGGGACATCCTGGAAGAGGTCATCCGCGAGCATCCGGTGATGCTGAACCGCGCGCCGACGCTGCACCGTCTCGGCATCCAGGCGTTCGAGCCGACGCTGATCGAAGGCAAGGCGATCCAGCTGCACCCGCTGGTCTGCACCGCCTTCAACGCCGACTTCGACGGCGACCAGATGGCCGTGCACGTTCCGCTGAGCCTTGAGGCCCAGCTGGAAGCCCGCGTCCTGATGATGTCGACCAACAACATCCTGTCGCCCGCCAACGGCAAGCCGATCATCGTGCCGTCGCAGGACATCGTGCTCGGCATCTACTACATCTCCATGGACCGCCCGAGCGAGAAGGGCGAGGGCATGGTGTTCGCCAACGTCTCGGAAATCGAGCAGGCGCTGAACGCCAAGGTCCTGTCTATCCATGCGAAGATCAAGGCCCGCTACGTCGGCGTGGATGACGAGGGCAACGAGAAGATCAGCATCGTCGAGACGACGCCGGGCCGCATGCTCCTGTCGGAGTTGCTGCCGCGTCACCCGAAGGTGCCCTTCTCGCTGATCAACCGCGTCCTGACCAAGAAGGACGTCGGCAACGTCATCGACGCCGTCTACCGCCATTGCGGTCAGAAGGAGACGGTGATCTTCGCCGACCGCCTGATGAAGCTCGGCTTCGGTCACGCCTGCCGCGCCGGCATCTCCTTCGGTAAGGACGACATGGTCATCCCCGCCGCCAAGGAGAAGCTGGTCAACGAGTCGAAGGAGCGGGTGAAGGAGTTCGAGCAGCAGTATCTCGACGGCCTGATCACCCAGGGCGAGAAGTACAACAAGGTCGTCGACGTCTGGTCGGAATGCACCGAAAAGGTCGCCTCCGAGATGATGAAGGCGATCTCGACCACCGAAGCCGGCAAGCCGGTCAACTCGGTGTACATGATGGCCCACTCCGGTGCGCGTGGTTCCGCCGCGCAGATCCGTCAGCTGGCCGGCATGCGCGGCCTGATGGCCAAGCCGTCGGGCGAGATCATCGAGACGCCGATCATCTCGAACTTCAAGGAAGGCCTGACCGTGCTGGAGTACTTCAACTCCACCCACGGCGCCCGCAAGGGTCTGGCCGACACCGCCTTGAAGACGGCGAATTCCGGTTACCTCACCCGCCGTCTGGTCGACGTCGCGCAGGACGCCATCATCGTCGAGCATGATTGCGGCACCGAGCGCGGCATCACCGTCAAGGCGGTGATCGACGGCGGCGAGGTCATCAGCCCGCTGGGCGACCGCATCCTCGGCCGCACCGTGGTCGGGGCGGTGATCGACCCGCTGAACGGCGAACTGATCGTCGAGGACGGCGGCCTGATCGACGAGCCGACGGTCGACCGCATCGAGCGGTCGGGCATCGATTCGGTCAAGATCCGCTCGGTTCTGACCTGCGAGACCCGCGACGGCGTCTGCGCCAAGTGCTACGGCCGAGATCTCGCCCGCGGCACGCTGGTCAATACCGGCGAGGCGGTCGGCGTCATCGCGGCGCAGTCGATCGGCGAGCCGGGCACCCAGCTGACGATGCGCACCTTCCACATCGGCGGTGCGGCGCAGCGCGGTGCGGAGCAGAGCCAGATCGAGGCGGCGTTCGACGCGACGGTGCGGATCAACAACCGCAACGTCGTTATGAACTCGTCGGGCATCCCGGTCGTCATGGGCCGCAGCACCGAAGTGATCCTGCTCGACGAGCAGGGCCGCGAGCGGGCGCGTCACCGCGTGCCGTATGGTGCCAAGCTGCTGGCCGACGAGGGCGTGAAGGTCGAGCGCGGCGCCAAGCTGGCCGAGTGGGATCCTTACACCCTGCCGATCATCACCGAGCGTGCCGGTACCGCCCGTTACATCGACCTCGTGGAGGGTATCTCCATGCGCGAGGTGATGGACGAGGCGACGGGCATCAGCTCCAAGGTGGTCGTCGACTGGCGGCAGCAGCCGCGTGGCGCCGATCTGAAGCCGCGCATCGCGCTGGTGGACGACCGGGGTGAACTGATCACTCTGCCGAACGGCCTGGAAGCCCGCTACTTCATGTCGGTGGACGCCATCCTGTCGGTGGAGAACGGTGCGGAGGTGAAGGCCGGCGACGTGCTGGCGCGTATCCCGCGCGAGTCGTCCAAGACCCGCGATATCACCGGCGGTCTGCCGCGTGTGGCCGAGCTGTTCGAGGCGCGTCGTCCGAAGGACTTCGCCATCATCTCGGAGATGAGCGGCCGCGTCGAATTCGGTAAGGACTACAAGACCAAGCGCCGCATCGTCGTCCGCAACGACGAGAGCGGCGACGAGAAGGAGTATCTGATCCCGAAGGGCAAGCACATCTCCGTGCAGGAGGGTGACTATGTCGAACGCGGCGATCTGCTGATGGACGGCAACCCGGTTCCGCACGACATCCTGGCGGTGATGGGTGTGGAGGCCTTGGCCGACTACCTGATCAACGAAATCCAGGACGTCTATCGACTGCAGGGCGTGAAGATCAACGACAAGCACATCGAGGTGATCGTTCGCCAGATGCTGCAGAAGGTCGAGATCACCGACGCCGGCGAGACCACCTTCCTGGTGGGCGAGCAGGTCGACCGCCAGGAGTTCGACGAGGAGAACGAGAAGACCGTTGCGGAAGGCTTGCAGCCGGCGCACGGCCACCCCGTTCTCCAGGGCATCACCAAGGCCAGCCTGCAGACGCGGTCCTTCATCTCGGCCGCGTCGTTCCAGGAAACCACCCGCGTCCTCACGGAAGCGGCCGTCGGCGGCAAGGTCGACAACCTGGAAGGTCTGAAGGAGAACGTCATCGTCGGCCGTCTGATCCCCGCCGGCACGGGCTCCGTGGTGAACCGTCTGAAGCTGATCGCCGCCGAGCGTGACCGCGAAGCGGCCCTGGAGGCCGGCGCTCCGGAGGAAACTCCGGCCCTGCCGACCCCGGGCGAGGAAAGCTCCGCGGCCTGATCGGTCTGGCTTATTGAGTAGGGGAGGGGGCGCGTTCCGTGACGGACGCGCCCTTTTCTTTGGGCTTTGCTGATTGAGAGTCGGGGAGCCTGCAAGCTATAATACCGTCCTTGACTCTCTCTCGGCCTTTCCTTAAAGTCCGCGAACTTCAAAGGCCGCCCGGGCTCTCCGTGCGTCCGCTTGAATCCACCGATCCCGCCGATCGGAGTCCTCCGGTCGGCTTTCGCTCATTCAGCCCGCTCGGAACGGCAACGTTTCGCAGGCGGGCTTTTGCTTCGTCCGGCTCGTCCGGCCGAGTGATCTTGAAGGGATGAAGGGCAGATATGCCGACGATCAACCAGTTGATCCGTAAGCCGCGCGAGCCGTTGGCCGCGCGCAACAAGGTTCCCGCGATGGAGGCCTGCCCGCAGAAGCGTGGCGTCTGCACTCGCGTTTACACCACCACCCCGAAGAAGCCGAACTCGGCGCTCCGTAAGGTCGCCCGCGTTCGTCTGACGAACGGCTTCGAGGTGACGAGCTACATCCCTGGTGAGGGCCACAACCTCCAGGAACACTCGGTGGTCATGATCCGCGGCGGTCGTGTGAAGGATCTTCCCGGCGTTCGCTATCACATCATTCGCGGCACGCTGGATACCCAGGGCGTCAAGGATCGTAAGCAGCGTCGTTCGAAGTACGGCGCGAAGCGTCCGAAGTAAGGAGAACTCACGATGTCCCGTCGTCATCGCGCCGAGAAGCGTGAAGTCCTGCCGGACGCCAAGTATGGCGACCGCGTCCTGACGAAGTTCATGAACTGCCTGATGCTGGACGGCAAGAAGTCGGCAGCCGAAGGCATCGTCTACGGTGCTCTGGGCCGTATCGAGGTCAAGACCAAGAACGACCCCGTTCAGGTCTTCCACGATGCCCTGGCCAACGTGAAGCCGCACCTCGAAGTGCGTTCGCGTCGCGTCGGCGGTGCGACCTATCAGGTTCCGGTCGAGGTCCGTTCGGACCGCGCACAGGCCCTGGCCATCCGTTGGCTGATCAGCGCCGCCCGCGCCCGCTCGGAAAACACGATGACCGAGCGTCTGTCGGGTGAGCTGCTCGATGCCGCCAGCCAGCGCGGCACTGCCGTGAAGAAGCGCGAAGACACGCACCGTATGGCGGAAGCCAACAAGGCGTTCTCGCACTACCGCTGGTAAGGTTAACGCCTGTCCTGGTGATTTTGCATGCCCCGCTCGCACGCCCTCGACCGTTACCGCAACATCGGCATCATGGCTCACATCGATGCCGGCAAGACGACGACGACCGAGCGCATCCTGTTCTATACCGGCAAGTCCTATCGCATGGGCGAGGTCAATGACGGCACCGCCGTCATGGACTGGATGGAGCAGGAGCAGGAGCGGGGCATCACCATCACGTCGGCGGCAACGACCTGTTTCTGGCGCGACCACCGCATCAACATCATCGATACGCCCGGCCACGTGGATTTCACCATTGAGGTCGAGCGGTCGCTGCGCGTTCTGGATGGCGCCGTTGCCATCTTCGACGCGGTTGCGGGGGTCGAGCCCCAGACCGAGACCGTGTGGCGGCAGGCCGACAAGTACGGCGTGCCGCGCATGGCCTTCGTCAACAAGATGGACCGCGTTGGCGCGGACTTCGACAGCTGTGTCGCCATGATGGCCGACCGCCTTGGCGTCAAGCCGCTGGTCGTTGAACTCCCCATCGGCAGCGAGGCCGGCTTCTCCGGTGTCGTCGATCTGGTTGCGATGCGCGCCACGATCTGGAAGGCCGAAACGCTCGGCGCCGAATTCCAGCACACTGACATTCCCGAGGATCTGGCCGGACCGGCGGCAAGCGCCCGGCAGGCGCTGCTGGATGCCGTGCTCGACCTCGATGAGGCTGCGATGGCCGCCTATCTCGAGCGCGGCGAGGAGCCGACGCCCGATGTGCTGCGCGCGTTGATTCGCAAAGGCACGATTGCCGGCGCCATGGTTCCGGTGCTGTGCGGGTCGGCTTTCCGCAATAAGGGCATCCAGCCAATGCTGGACGCCGTGGTCGATTATTTGCCCGCCCCGAACGATATCGGTTCGGTGACGGGCCACGCGGTTGGTGGCGACCGGGCCGAGGAACGGGCCGCCAACGACAGCGCGCCTTTCTCGGGCCTCGCCTTCAAGGTGATGAACGACCCCTATGTCGGGACGCTCACCTTCTGCCGTATCTATTCCGGCACCGTCAGCGTCGGCGATTCGCTGCTGAACCCGGTCAAGGGTGAGCGCGAGAAGATCGGCCGCATGCTGCTGATGCACGCCAACAGCCGTGAAGACATCGAGCGCGCCCATACCGGCGACATCGTGGCCTTCGCGGGTCTGGAGCATACGGCGACCGGCGATACGTTGTGCGATCCTGCCAAACCGATCGTGCTGGAGCGTCTGGACGTTCCCGAGCCCGTAATCGAGATCGTGGTCGAGCCGCGGACCGACGCGGACCATGACAAGATGGCGGCGGCGTTGAATCGCCTCGGCCATGAGGATCCCTCTTTGCAGGTTACGGTGGACCGCGAAAGCGGCCAGACCGTGATCCGCGGCATGGGCGAGCTGCATCTCGACATCATCGTCGACCGCATGAGGCGCGAGTTTCGCGTCGACGCGGCTGTTGGTGTGCCGAAGGTTGCCTATCGGGAGACCGTGCTGCGCTCTGCCGAGGTCGATCATGTCCATGCCCGCCAGGCCGGCGACCGCGCCCAGTTCGCGCGCGTGACGCTGAAGCTGGAGGCGCTGGACCGCAGTGCCGGCTTCGTCTTCGAGAACCGGGCGGCTGGCCTGCCGCGCGAGTTCGTCGCCGGTGTGCAGAAGGGGCTGGAGGCCGCGAAGGACAGCGGTGTCGTTGCCGGCTATCCGGTTGTCGACGTCAAGGTGACCCTGACCGCCGGCGAGGCGCACGACGTCGACTCCTCGCCGCTCGCCTTCGAACTCGCGGCACGGACCGCCTTCCGCGAGGCTATGACAAAAGCCGCTCCGGCGCTGTTGGAACCGCTGATGCGGGTCGAAATCATCACGCCGGACGACTATATGGGCGACGTCATCGGCGACCTGAACGGTCGCCGGGGACAGATCACCGGCATGGACCAGCGCGGCAACGCGCGAATCGTCACGGGACTGGTTCCCTTGGCGGCCATGTTCGGCTATGTGAACTCCCTGCGCTCCATGAGTCAGGGCCGCGCGCAGTACAGCATGCAGTTCGACCATTATGAGCCGGTGCCACAGGCCATCGCGGACGGCGTCCGCGCCAAGGTGGCCTGAAGACCGCTGGAACGATTGAGAAACGGAGAGACCACCCCATGGCGAAGGCAAAGTTCGAGCGGAACAAGCCGCACTGCAACGTTGGCACGATCGGCCACGTCGACCACGGCAAGACGTCGCTGACGGCGGCGATCACGAAGGTGCTGGCGGAGTCCGGCGGCGCCACCTTCACCGCTTACGACCAGATCGACAAGGCGCCGGAAGAGAAGGCGCGCGGCATCACGATCTCGACGGCGCACGTCGAGTACGAGACGACCAACCGCCACTACGCGCACGTCGACTGCCCGGGCCACGCCGACTACGTGAAGAACATGATCACGGGCGCCGCCCAGATGGACGGCGCGATCCTGGTCGTGTCCGCCGCCGACGGCCCGATGCCGCAGACCCGCGAGCACATCCTGCTGGCGCGCCAGGTCGGCGTTCCGGCGCTGGTTGTGTTCATGAACAAGGTCGACATGGTCGACGATCCGGAACTGCTGGAACTGGTCGAGCTGGAAGTGCGCGAGCTTCTGTCGTCCTACCAGTTCCCGGGCGACGACATTCCGATCACCAAGGGTTCGGCGCTGTGCGCCCTGGAAGACCGTCAGCCGGAGATCGGCCGTGACGCCGTCCTGGCGCTGATGAAGACGGTGGACGAGTACATCCCGCAGCCGGAGCGTCCGAAGGACCGTCCGTTCCTGATGCCGATCGAAGACGTGTTCTCGATCTCGGGCCGTGGCACCGTTGTGACCGGCCGTGTCGAGCGCGGCATCGTGAAGGTTGGTGACGAAGTCGAGATCGTCGGCCTGAAGGCGACGGTGAAGACGACGGTGACCGGCGTCGAGATGTTCCGCAAGCTGCTCGATTCGGGTGAGGCCGGCGACAACATCGGCGCGCTGCTGCGCGGCACGAAGCGTGAGGACGTCGAGCGCGGCCAGGTTCTGGCCAAGCCGGGTTCGATCACCCCGCACACCAAGTTCAAGGCCGAAGCCTACATCCTGACGAAGGAAGAGGGTGGCCGTCACACGCCGTTCTTCACCAACTACCGTCCGCAGTTCTACTTCCGCACGACGGACGTGACGGGCATGGTCTCGCTGCCGGAAGGCGTCGAGATGGTGATGCCGGGCGACAACGTCGCCATGGAAGTGGCGCTGATCGCCCCGATCGCCATGGATGAAGGCCTGCGCTTCGCCATCCGTGAGGGCGGCCGTACCGTCGGCGCCGGCGTCGTTGCCAAGATCGTCGAGTGATGACCCATCCGGCAGCCGCCGTGAGGCGGCCGCCGGAGGGAGACGGGTAGGGCGGCGGGAGCGATCCCGCCGTCGGATGTAAGAGACGGGCCGTCTTCCCCGCGCGAGCAGGAAGGGCGGCCCGCCCGGTTCTAGCCATCGGGCGTCGGTGTTCGGAGCCGTCCGCCTGTCAACCCAGCTTCCTCCGATCCGGGGGGAGATTCAGGATTGACACGCGGGCGCTGAACGCCTAGAGATTACGCCCTCTGGATTTTGGGTTGGTGGTAGGCAGCTTCGGCCTAGACGCAGCCCGAGACGAACGGCACGGCGCGCCTCCACGGGAGGCGCGCCGTCTGCTGATCGGAACATCCCCTCCGCGCTTCCCGCGCAGGGGATGTTCTTTTTCGTATCGGCCCGTCGCATCGGTCACAGCGTCGCCCGTCGGCCCCCGTTTCGGTGGTTCGGCGCGCGGCCTTGCGCTGTCGGCGATGCCCCGAAGCAAGCTCGTGGAGTTCCGGTGACGCGTCCGCGTCATCGCTAGAAGGTGCAAGGGACGTTTGGACATGGACAGCCAGAACATCCGCATCCGTCTGAAGGCGTTCGATCATCGCGTGCTCGACCAGTCGACCAGCGAGATCGTCAACACCGCCAAGCGGACCGGCGCGCGCGTGCGGGGCCCGATCCCCCTGCCGACGCACATCGAAAAGTTCACCGTGAACCGTTCGCCGCACATCGACAAGAAGTCGCGCGAGCAGTTCGAGATCCGCACCCACAAGCGCCTGCTCGACATCGTCGATCCGACGCCGCAGACCGTGGATGCGCTCATGAAGCTCGACCTCGCCGCCGGCGTCGACGTCGAGATCAAGCTCTGATTTTGGTTGGTAAGGGACCTCTCCGGTAATCGGATGTCCCTGGTCAGGAGATAAAGAACAATGCGATCCGGTTTGATCGCGCAGAAGGTCGGCATGACCCGCGTCTTCACGGACGACGGCCAGCATGTTCCGGTCACTGTGCTGAAAGTCGACAGCTGCCAGGTCGTCGCCGTTCGCACCGAGGAAAAGGATGGCTACACCGCCGTCCAGCTCGGCGCGGGCGCCATCAAGGTCAAGAACGTCAACAAGCCTGAGCGCGGGCATTTCGCCAAGGCGCGTGTGGAGCCCAAGCGCAAGCTTGTCGAGTTCCGCGTCGATGCCGATGCCCTGATCGAGGTCGGTGCCGAACTGTCGGTGTCGCACTTCGTCGCCGGCCAGTTCGTCGACGTCACCGGCACCTCCATCGGCAAGGGCTTTGCCGGTGCGATGAAACGCTGGAACTTCGGTGGTCTGCGCGCCACGCACGGCGTGTCGGTGTCGCACCGCTCGCACGGTTCGACGGGTAACCGCCAGGATCCCGGCAAGGTCTTCAAGAACAAGAAGATGGCCGGCCATCTCGGCGACGAGCGGGTCACGGTCCTGAACCTTCAGGTCGTGTCCGTCGACGAAGCCCGTGGTCTGATCCTGCTCAAGGGTGCCGTCCCCGGCGCCGAGGGCGGTTGGCTGCGCATCCGTGACGCCGTCAAGAAGAAGGCTCCGGAAGGCCTGCCCTTCCCGGCCGGCATCAAGTCTGCTCCGGCGGCGGAAGCCCCGGCCGAGACGCAGGAGTGAGCGCCATGAAGGCCACGATCAAGAATCTGAACAACGAAGCCGTCGGCGAGATCGAGCTGTCGGACGCCGTGTTCGGTCTGCCGGCCCGCACCGACCTGCTGGCCCGCATGGTGAACTGGCAGCTGGCCAAGCGCCGCTCCGGCAACCACAAGACCAAGGGCATCAGCGAGATCAGCGGCACGACCAAGAAGCCCTATGGGCAGAAGGGCACCGGCCGCGCTCGTCAGGGCTCCATCCGTTCGCCGCAGTTCCGCGGCGGTGCGACCATCTTCGGGCCGGTGGTGCGTTCGCATGCCCACGACCTGACCAAGAAGGTCCGCAAGCTGGCGCTCAAGACCGCCCTGTCGGCCAAGGCCGCCGAGGGCAAGCTGATCGTCCTGGAGGCCGCGGCCGCCGAGACGCACAAGACCAAGGAACTGGCGGCCCGTCTCGCCACCCTCGGCCTGACTTCGGCGCTGATCATCGATGGCTCGAACCTGGACGATAACTTCGCCAAGGCTTCGCGCAACATCCCGCTGATCGACGTGCTGCCGGAGCAGGGTGCGAACGTCTACGACATTCTCCGCCGCGACACGCTGGTCCTGACCCGCAACGCGGTCGAGCAACTGGAGGCTCGCCTGAAATGAGCAAGCAGTCGAAACCTGCGGTGAGCCAGGAGCGGATGTACGACCTGATCCTCGCTCCCGTCATCACCGAGAAGTCGACGTTGGTGTCGGAGCATAACCAGGTCACGTTCCGCGTGCCGCTCACGGCCTCCAAGCCGGAGATCAAGGCCGCCGTTGAAGGTCTCTTCAACGTCAAGGTGACCGCGGTCAACACCCTGGTTTCCAAGGGCAAGACCAAGCGGTTCCGCGGCACCATCGGCCGTCGCTCGGACTTCAAGAAGGCCGTCGTCACCCTCGCCGAGGGTAACAAGATCGACGTGACCACGGGCATCTGAGCGGGAGTGTGATCCGATGGCTCTGAAGCAATACCGCCCGATTACGCCGTCGCTCCGCCAGCTGGTCATTGTTGACCGCTCGGAGCTGTGGAAGGGCAAGCCGGTCAAGACCCTCACCGAGGGCTTGACCAAGTCTGGTGGCCGCAACAACACCGGCCGCATCACTGCGCGCCGCATGGGTGGCGGGCACAAGCGTACCTACCGTCTGGTGGACTTCAAGCGTCGCAAGTTCGACGTTCCGGCCACCGTCGAGCGGCTGGAATACGATCCGAACCGCACGGCCTTCATTGCGCTGATCAAGTACCAGGATGGGACCCTGTCCTACATCCTGGCGCCGCAGCGCCTGAAGGTCGGCGACACCGTGATCTCCGGCGAGCGCACCGACGTGAAGCCCGGCAACGCGATGCCGCTGAAGAACATCCCGGTCGGTTCGATCGTGCACAACGTCGAGCTGAAGGCCGGCAAGGGTGGTCAGGTGGCTCGTTCCGCCGGTACCTACCTGCAGCTGGTCGGCCGCGACGGCGGCTACGCCCAGCTGAAGCTGCCGTCCGGCGAGCTGCGCATGGTTCGTGGCGAGTGCATGGCCACCCTGGGTGCCGTGTCCAACCCGGACCAGATGAACACCAACCTTGGCAAGGCCGGTCGCAACCGCTGGCTGGGCAAGCGTCCTTCGGTCCGTGGCGTCGCCATGAACCCGATCGACCACCCGCACGGTGGTGGTGAGGGTCGCACCTCGGGCGGCCGTCATCCGGTCACGCCGTGGGGCAAGCCGACCAAGGGCAAGAAGACTCGTCACAACAAGAAGACGGATGGCCTGATCCTGCGCCGCCGTCATTCGAAGTAAGGAGGTCGAACGATGGCACGCTCCGTTTGGAAGGGCCCGTTCGTCGACGGCTATCTGCTGAAGAAGGCGGACAAGAGCCGGGCTTCGGGCCGCAACGAGATCATCAAGATCTGGTCGCGTCGTTCGACCATCCTGCCGCAGTTCGTCGGTCTGACGTTCGGCGTCTACAACGGCCACAAGTTCCTGCCGGTTCTGGTTACCGAGCACATGATCGGTCACAAGTTCGGCGAGTTCGCTCCGACGCGGACCTTCTATGGCCACGCGGCGGACAAGAAGGCGAAGAGGAAGTAAGCCATGGGCAAGTCTGCCAACCCCAGCCGGGTCGCGGAGAACGAGGCTCTGGCCCGCAATCCGATGATCCGCACCAGCCCGCGGAAGCTCAACCTCGTCGCCCAGCTCATCCGGAACATGGATGCCAGCCGTGCCGTGGCCGAGCTGACCTTCTCCAAGCGCCGCATCGCCGGCGAAGTGAAGAAGGTCCTGCAGGCCGCGATCGCGAACGCCGAGAACAACCACCAGCTCGACGTCGACCGTCTGTACGTGTCGTCGGCGACGGTCGGTCGCGCTCTGGTGATGAAGCGCTTCCACGCCCGTGCCCGCGGTCGTGGCGCCCGGGTCGAGAAGCTGTTCAGCAACCTGACGATCATCGTCCGCGAGCGTGACGCCGCCGTTGCCGAGGGGGCCGAGTAATGGGTCAGAAAATCAATCCGATCGGGCTGCGCCTCGGCATCAACCGGACCTGGGACAGCCGTTGGTTCGCCAAGCGCGACTACGCCAATCTGCTGCACCAGGACCTGAAGCTGCGTGGCTATCTGCAGGGTCGTCTGCAGCAGGCCGGTTGCTCGCGCGTCGTCATCGAACGTCCGGCCAAGAAGGCCCGCATCACCATTCATTCGGCTCGTCCGGGCGTGGTGATCGGCAAGAAGGGCGCGGACATCGAGAAGCTGCGTCTTGAGCTGTCGAAGATGACCGGCAGCGAGGTGAGCCTGAACATCGTCGAGATCCGCAAGCCGGAAATCGACGCTCGCCTCATCGCCGAGAACATCGCCAGCCAGCTCGAGCGCCGTGTGGCATTTCGTCGCGCCATGAAGCGCGCCGTGCAGTCGGCCATGCGTCTGGGCGCCCAGGGCATCCGGATCAACTGCTCGGGCCGTCTCGGCGGTGCGGAAATCGCCCGCATGGAGTGGTACCGCGAAGGCCGCGTTCCGCTGCACACCCTGCGCGCCGACATCGACTACGGTGTGGGCACCGCCAAGACCACCTACGGCACCTGCGGTGTCAAGGTGTGGGTGTTCAAGGGCGAGGTGATGGCTCACGACCCGATGGCGCAGGATAAGCGCATGGGTTCCGAGCCGGTGTCGACCGATGGCGAACCGCGCCGCGAGCGGCACGATCGCCGCGACCGTCGCGAGCGCTCCGAGCGCTCCGAACGCGAGTAAAGGGGCCGAGCGATGCTTTCTCCCAAGCGCACGAAATTCCGTAAGGCCCACAAGGGCCGCATCCACGGCAACGCCAAGGGCGGCACCGCCCTGAACTTCGGCTCCTTCGGCCTCAAGGCCCTGGAGCCGGAGCGCATCACCGCCCGTCAGATCGAAGCGGCCCGCCGCGCGATCACCCGTGCGATGAAGCGTCAGGGCCGCGTCTGGATCCGCATTTTCCCGGACCTCCCCGTCTCCACCAAGCCCGCCGAAGTCCGCATGGGTTCCGGTAAGGGTTCGCCGGAGTACTGGGCGGCTCGCGTGAAGCCGGGTCGCATCCTGTTTGAACTGGACGGCGTGCCGGCAGATGTGGCAAAAACCGCCTTCGCTCTGGCGGCCGCGAAGCTGCCGATCAAGGTGAAGCTGGTGACCCGCCTGGGCGGTGTCGAGGAGACCGCGGCATGAAGGCCGTAGACATTCGTACGAAGAGCGCGGATGAGCTGAACGATCAGCTCATCCAGCTCAAGAAGGAGCAGTTCAACCTGCGCTTCCAGAAGGCCTCCGGCCAGCTGGAGAACACCGCGCGGGTGAACACGGTGCGCCGCGACATCGCCCGCATCAAGACCATCCTCGGCGAGCGTGCCCGCTCCGCCGACGCCGGCAAGTAAGGGGGATCATCCATGCCTCGCCGCGTTCTGCAGGGCACGGTGGTCAGCGACAAGTGCGACAAGACCGTTACGGTTCTTGTCGAGCGCCGTGTCATGCACCCCGTGTACAAGAAGTTCATTCGTCAGTCGAAGAAGTACGCCGCCCACGACGAGGGCAACCAGTTCAAGGTCGGCGATACCGTTTCGATCATCGAATGCCGCCCGATCTCGAAGTCCAAGCGTTGGACGGTCGTGACGGAGTCCGCCGCCGACAGCGGCGCCGCGTGATAACGAAAGGTCGTAAACAATGATCCAGATGCAAACCAACCTGGAAGTCGCCGATAACAGCGGGGCGCGCCGGGTGCAGTGCATCAAGGTGCTTGGCGGGTCCAAGCGGAAGGTCGCGACCGTGGGCGACGTCATCGTCGTCTCGGTCAAGGAGGCCATTCCGAAGGGCCGCGTCAAGAAGGGTGACGTGCATCGCGCCGTCATCGTCCGCACCGCGAAGGAACTGCGTCGGGAGGACGGGTCGGCGATCCGTTTCGACCGGAATGCCGCCGTGCTGATCAACAAGCAGGGCGAGCCGATCGGCACCCGTATTTTCGGGCCGGTCACTCGCGAGCTGCGCGGCAAGAAGTTCATGAAGATCATCTCGCTGGCGCCGGAGGTGCTGTAATGGCCGCCAAGATCAAGACCAAGGACAAGGTCGTTGTCCTGACCGGCCGCGACAAAGGCAAGACCGGCGAGGTGTTGAAGGTTTTCCCCAAGGAGAACCGTGCCGTTGTGCAGGGCGTGAACGTGGTGAAGAAGCACCAGCGTGCCAGCGCCCGCTCGCAGGGTGGCATCATCGAGATGGAGGCGCCGATCAACGTCTCCAATCTCGCTCACGTCGATCCCAAGGATGGCAAGCCGACCCGCGTCGGTTTCAAGATCCTTGAGGATGGCCGCAAGGTGCGTGTCGCCAAGCGGTCCGGCGAAGTCATTGACCTGTGAGGACCCGGGCATGACCGCACGTTTGAAAGAAGTTTACGATTCCAAGATCCGCGCCGCTCTGAAGTCGGAATTCGGCTACAAGAACGACCTGGAAGTTCCGCGGATCGAGAAGATCGTGGTCAACATGGGTGTCGGCGAGGCTGTCGCCGACTCCAAGAAGATCCAGCTCGCCGTGGCCGAAATGGCCGCCATCACCGGTCAGAAGCCGGTGGTGACCAAGTCGCGCAAGTCGATCGCCCAGTTCAAGCTGCGCGAAGGCATGGCGATCGGCTGCAAGGTCACGCTCCGTCGCGACCGCATGTACGAGTTCCTGGATCGCCTGGTGACGATTGCGTTGCCGCGCGTCCGTGACTTCCGCGGTATCCCGGGTGATAGCTTTGACGGCCGTGGCAACTACGCCATGGGTGTCAAGGAGCAGATCATTTTCCCGGAGATCGATTACGACAAGATCGATCAGATCCGCGGCATGGACATCATCATCGTCACTTCGGCGAAGACCGATCAGGAAGCCAAGGCTCTCCTGAAGGGCTTCGACATGCCGTTCGTGAGCTGAGGCTGGAGCACGACCATGGCTAAGACCAGTGCCATCGAAAAGAACAAGCGTCGCGCCAAGCTGGCCAAGCAGTACGCGAACAAGCGTGCGCGCCTGAAGGCAATCGCGAACGACAAGGCCCTCCCGCCGGAAGAGCAATTCGCTGCCCGCCTCAAGCTGGCCGAACTGCCGCGCAACTCCTCGAAGGTGCGCATCCGGAACCGCTGCGAAATGACCGGGCGTCCGCGCGCGTTCTATCGCAAGTTCAAGCTGTCCCGCGTCACGCTCCGCGAACTGGCCTCTACCGGCCAGATTCCGGGCATGACGAAGTCGAGCTGGTAAGGAGGGTCCGAGAATGTCTTTGAGCGATCCGCTCGGCGATATGCTGACCCGCATCCGCAACGGTCAGCACGCCCGCATGTCCGTTGTGGTTTCCCCGGCGTCTAAGCTGCGCGTCAACGTCCTGGAAGTTCTGAAGCGTGAAGGCTTCATCCGCGGCTGGTCCGAGGAAGAACTGCGTCCGGGCGTCAAGAACCTGAAGATCGAGCTGAAGTACCACGAAGGCGAGCCTGTCATTAAGCAGATCGCCCGTGTGTCGAAGCCCGGCCGTCGCGTCTACTCGAAGATCGCCGACCTGCCCCGTGTCTACAACGGGCTCGGTCTGTCGATCCTGTCGACCCCGCGCGGCGTGATGTCGGACAATGAGGCCCGCTCCGCCAACGTTGGCGGTGAAGTCCTCTGCCGCGTGTTCTAAGGGGGATTGGCAGATGTCGCGCATTGGCAAGCATCCCGTGCCGGTCCCGGCTGGCGTCGACGTGAAGGTCGACGGTCAGCAGGTCACGGCCAAGGGCAAGCTGGGGCAACTCAGCCTGACCCTGATCGACGACATCATCGCCTCGCTGGAAGACGGCAAGGTGGTGGTGAAGCCGGCAAACGACAGCAAGCGCGCCCGCGTCATGTGGGCGACCTCGCGCACCCTGATCAACAACATGGTCACCGGTGTCAGCCAGGGCTACACGATCAACCTGGAAATCAACGGCGTCGGTTACCGCGCGGCCGTGCAGGGCAAGGAACTGGTTCTCCAGCTCGGCTTCTCGCACGACGTGAAGTACCCGATTCCGGAAGGCATCACGATCAAGTGCGACAAGCCGACGGCCATCTCGGTCAGCGGCTATGACAAGCACAAGGTCGGCCAGGTCGCCGCCGAGATCCGCGGTTGGAAGAAGCCGGAGCCCTACAAGGGCAAGGGCATCAAGTACGAGACCGAAACCATCCTGCGCAAGGAAGGTAAGAAGAAGTAACCGCCATGCTGAAGCCAAAGCAACTCCACGAGCGCCGCAAGCAGCGCGTGCGCGCGCAGATTGCCAAGAAGGCCGGCGGGCGTGTTCGCCTCTCGGTCTTCCGGTCCAATCTGCACATCTACGCCCAGATCATCGACGACGTGAACGGCCAGACGCTCGCGTCCGCCTCGTCGCTCGAGAAGGAGCTGCGCGAGCAGCTCAAGCACGGCGGCAACGTCGATGCTGCCAAGCGCATTGGCGAGCTGATCGCCGAGCGCGCCAAGGCCGCTGGGATTACCGAGGTCGTGTTCGACCGCGGTGGTTACATTTACCATGGCCGGGTCAAGGCCCTGGCCGACGCCGCCCGTGAGGGCGGGCTGTCGTTCTAAGGAGGCCCGGATATGGCACGTGAACGTGGGGAGCGGGACAACCGCGACCGGCAGCCGCGCGAGCGGGAAGAAAGCGAGCTGATCGAAAAGCTCGTCGGCATCAACCGCGTTGCCAAGGTGGTCAAGGGTGGTCGTCGCTTCGGCTTCGCCGCTCTGGTCGTCGTTGGCGATGGCAAGGGTCGTGTCGGCGTCGGCTCGGGCAAGGCCCGCGAGGTCCCGGAAGCCATTCGCAAGGCGACCGATCAGGCCAAGCGCGGCATGATCCGCGTCCCGCTGCGCGAAGGCCGTACGCTGCATCATGACACCAACGGCCACTTCGGTGCCGGCAAGGTCGTGCTGCGGGCCGCTCCGGCCGGTACCGGCATCATCGCCGGTGGTCCGATGCGCGCGATCTTCGAGGCTCTCGGCGTCGCTGACGTCGTGACCAAGTCGATCGGCACGTCGAACCCGCACAACATGATCAAGGCGACCTTCGACGCCCTGACCCAGGTCACCAGCCCGCGGTCCGTCGCGGCGCGCCGTGGTCGTCGCGTGAGCGACATCCTCGGCCGTCGTGAGGCCGGCGCCGGACAGGAGGCCTGATCATGGCGGAGAAGAAGACCGTCGTCGTGACCCAGATCGGCAGCCCGATCGGCCGCAAGCACGACCAGCGCGAGACGCTGGTCGGTCTGGGTCTCAACAAGCTGCACCGGACCCGCGAGCTGGAGGACACTCCGGCCGTGCGGGGCATGATCGCCAAGGTCGCGCACCTGGTCCGCGTCGAGAACGAGGGCTGAGATCATGACCAAGCTTAATGACCTGCGTGACAACGCCGGTGCCCGCAAGGCGCGCATGCGCGTCGGTCGCGGTATCGGTTCGGGCAAGGGCAAGACCGCTGGCCGCGGCGTGAAGGGTCAGACCTCGCGCACCGGCGTGGCGATCAACGGCTTCGAAGGCGGGCAGATGCCTCTGCACCGCCGCCTGCCGAAGCGCGGTTTCCGGAACATCTTCGCCAAGGAATACTCGGTGGTTAACCTGGGCATGGTCCAGAAGGCCATCGACCTGGGCAAGCTGAACGCCGCCGAGACCATCGATGCCGCGGCGCTCAACGCCGCCGGCGTCACCGGCAAGGTGAAGAAGGACGGTGTCCGTCTGCTGGGCAAGGGCGAGCTGACCGCGAAGGTTTCCTTCACGGTCGCCGGCGCGTCCAAGTCGGCGATCGAAGCCGTCGAGAAGGCGGGTGGCAGCGTCACGCTGACCGCTCCCGCCGCCGAAGCCGCCGAGTAAAGTTCCGCGACAAGCCCGTGCTTGCGCACGGGCTTTCGGGGCACTACAAAAAGCGAAGTCGCGAGGGGCGGCCTGCGTCATGCAGTGCCGCCCCGTTCGCGCTTACGGGACAGGGATTGGACCATGGCATCAGCGGCCGAGCAGCTTGCCGCCAACATCAATTTCGGGGCTTTCTCCAAGGCGACCGAGCTGAAAAAGCGGATTTGGTTCACCTTGGCGGCCCTGATCGTCTATCGGCTGGGCACCTACATCCCGATTCCGGGCATCGATCCGCACATCCTGCAGGACGTTTTCAAGCAGCAGGGCAGCGGCATCCTCGGGATGTTCGACATGCTGGCCGGCGGTGCGCTCCACCGCATGACCATCTTCGCGCTCAACATCATGCCGTACATCTCGGCGTCCATCATCGTGCAGTTGCTGACCGCCGTGTCGCCGCAGATGGAGGCCATGAAGAAGGAAGGCGAGGCCGGGCGCAAGAAGCTGAACCAGTACACCCGATTCGGCACCGTCGTTCTCGCCACCGTCCAGGCCTACGGCCTCGCGGTCGGGCTTGAGTCGATGCGCGGTTCCACCGGCGCGGCGGTCATCGACCCCGGCCTGTTCTTCCGCATCGCCACGGTCATCACGCTGGTCGGCGGCACCATGTTCCTGATGTGGCTGGGCGAGCAGATCACCGCCCGCGGCATCGGCAACGGCACGTCGCTGATCATCTTCGCCGGCATCGTCGCGGAACTGCCGCGCGCGCTGGTCAACACGCTGGAACTCGGCCGCCAGGGCGCGCTGTCCACCGTCTTCATCATCCTGATGCTGGTGATGGCGGTCGGGGTCGTGTTCTTCATCGTCTTCATGGAACGCGCCCAGCGCCGCTTGCTGGTGCAGTACCCCAAGCGTCAGGTCGGCAACCGGGTGTTCGGCGGCGAAGCGTCGCATCTGCCGCTGAAGATGAACACGGCCGGCGTCATTCCGCCGATCTTCGCCTCGTCGCTGCTGCTGCTGCCGCTGACCGCGGTCGGCTTCGCCGGCGGCGAGGGGCCGGAGTGGCTGCAGGCGGTGTCGCGCTACGTCGCGCACGGCACGCCGCTCTATATGCTGCTGTACGCCTCGCTGATCGTGTTTTTCTGCTTCTTCTACACCGCCATCGTCTTCAACCCGACGGAGACGGCCGACAACCTGCGTAAGTACGGCGGCTTCATCCCCGGCATCCGTCCGGGCAAGAACACCGCCGATCACATCGACTATGTGCTGACGCGGCTGACGGTCATCGGCTCCGCCTACCTTGTGGCGGTTTGTCTCCTCCCCGAAATCCTGATATCCCAGCACTCGGTTCCGTTTTATTTTGGCGGCACCAGCCTGCTGATCGTGGTCACCGTCACGATGGACACGGTTGCGCAGATTCATTCCCACCTGCTGGCCCACCAGTATGAGGGATTGATCAAGAAATCGAAGCTTCGGGGGAGAAAGTAATGAACCTCATACTGCTCGGTCCGCCGGGCGCCGGGAAGGGGACCCAGGCGCGCCGACTGGAAGACACTCGTGGTCTGGTGCAGTTGTCGACCGGCGACATGCTCCGCGCCATGGTGGCGGAAGGCGGGCCGCTCGGGCAGCAGGCGAAGGAGATCATGGCCGCCGGCAAGCTGATGCCGGACGAGCTGATGGTCAGCATGATCGCCGAACGCATTTCGAAGCCCGACGTGAAGAACGGCTTCATCCTCGACGGGTTCCCGCGCACGGTCGCTCAGGCCGAGGCGCTGGATCGGATGCTGGACGAGAAGGGCCTGAAGCTCGATCACGTGATCGAGATGCGGGTTGTCGACGACGTGCTGGTGGAGCGCATCACCGGCCGTTACACCTGCGCCAAGTGCGGCAAGGGCTATCACGACAGCTTCGAGAAGCCGAAGGTCGAGGGCGTCTGCGATGTCTGCGGCAGCACCGAGTTCAAGCGGCGCGCCGACGACAATGCGGAGACGGTGACCACCCGCCTGGGCCAGTACCACCAGCAGACCGCGCCGATCCTGCCCTATTACCAGGGCCGCGGCGTGCTGAAGGTGGTGGACGGCATGGCCGACATCGATGAGGTTACCAAACAGATCGGGACAATTCTCGCCAGCTGAGGATCGCCACCGCTCGGATATGAAAAGGCCGCAGTCTCCGTCCGGAGGCTGCGGCCTTTCTTTTTGGCGGCTTCCTGAAAGCCCGCCGGGTTACCCGGCGTTGGGGGAGGGCGGGGTGTCGGTCGCGCTGTCGGTGCCGCCCGTGGAGTGGTCGGACATCGTGCGGTAGCGCGCCAGGATCCAGCCGAGATGGGCGGTGACGGCGCTCGCGGCGCCGTCCGGGTCACGGCGGGCGAGGGCCTGATGGATGGCGCGGTGATGCTCGATCATCAGCGCCTCATGGTTTTCCATGAAGGGCTCGGTGTGCTTCATCTCGACCATGTTGCCGAGGATGTCGCGGATGGTCGACAGCAGATGGAGGTAGACCGGGCTGCCGGATGCCTGGGCGACCGCGACATGGAAGTCCATGTCATCCGCGGCACGTCCGCCGTCGCGATTGGTCTCGCTCATTGCCGCCAGGATGCGGCCGATGGTGTCGATCTGCTCCGGTGTCGCGCGTTCCGCGGCACGGCGGGCTGCCCAGCTCTCCAGCGCCATGCGGATTTCGACGAGGTCGCACAGGTTCTGGTGGGTGCTCCGCACCATCGCCGTCAGCGCGCCGTCCATCATGCCGGCCGATGACACGACACGGGTGCCACCGCCCTGGACTGCGGTCAGGAAGCCCTGCGTCTTCAGCTTCTGCAGCGCAGCGCGGACGGAGACCCGGCTGACATGCAGCTGCTCCGCCAGCTGACGCTCGCCCGGCAGACGTTCCCCCGGCACCAGCTCGCCACGCGCAATGCGGTCGAGGAGCTGTTGGGCCACCCATTCCGAAATGCGCTGGGAAGAGGAGGGGACGTGAGCGCTGTCGTCGGTGCCGGGCACGGGTTGTTCCCCTTTGGTCGGAAGGCGGTTCATTGCTGAATGGTCATACCGGTAACGGTCCCGACGGGTGCGGTCAATGGCCGACCACCGTGCTGCGGCGCCTTGCCCACGGGATGGAAAACTATGGCGGCGATGGCGATGGACAACTGCCCGGACCTGGGCGTCAACGGCCGCCGGGACGGGCGAGCAGGATGCCCACCAGGATCACCGCGGCACCCAGCGCCTGCAAAGGACCCAGGGGCTCGCTCAGGAGAATCCAGGCGAGGATGGCCGCCGCCGCCGGTTGAAGCAGCAGGCTGACCGACGAGAAGGACGCCGGCAGATGCGCCAGGGCGTAGGCGATCAGGCTCTGGCCGCAGGCATGGCTGAACAAGGCGAGGCCCGCCAGCACGGCCCAGCCGGACGCGCTCGCCGGCAGCATCGCCTCGCCGTCATACAGGCCGATCGGCAGCAGTACCAAGGCGGATATCGCGCCGCTCCAGGTCATGATGGTGGCGGTGGAGAATTCCGCGCGCAGCCGCCCGACCGACAGGATGTAGCCGGCATAGAAGGCGGCGGTGAGCAGGGCCAGCCCATCGCCGAACAGATGGTCGGCGTCGAGTTGGAAGCTCTCGCCCATCAGCACGATTGCCCCGGCCAACGCCAGCAGCATGCCCATGACGAAGCGGCGGGTGATCCGCTCCTTGAACAGGAACCACGCGGCCGGCGCCACGTAGAGCGGAGCGAAGTTCGCCAGCAGCGTGGAGTTGGCAACCGAGGTGTAGCGAATCGAGGTGTGCCAGATCGCGAGGTCGCCGGCGAAGAACAGGCCGGCCAGCGACAGGCGGGCATAGTCGGAGACGGAGGAGGGACGGCGGCTTGAACGCCCGCCCCGCTGCCGCGACTCGGCGGCCATCCACAACCCCAGTGCCGGCATCGCCAGTGCGGTCCGCCAGAAGCCGGTGGCGACCGGTCCGACCTCGGACAGCCGGACGAAGATGGGGGCAAAGGCGATGCCCAGGGCGCCGACCAGCAGCGCGATCAGGGCGATGCGCTGGGTCCGGTACGCATGGTCGACGGGGAAGGCACTGGCGTCTGGCATGGATCGCTTATAACGACCACCCGGTTGCCGGACCAGCGGGACGCAAGTCATGGCTGCCGTGCGCCTCCGGGACTCTCCCGGAGGCTGCCAGCGGCGATAGGGAAACGGCGGATCAGCGCGGACGGATGCGGCGCAGCGCGACCGACTCGTCGTCTTCCGAGCCGAAATCGTCATAGTGGACCGGGCAGCGGCCATCCTTGCGCGGATGGTCCTTGACGGTGGCCGGATACCAGTCGCCCTTCCATTCCACCGACACCCGCATGCCGGGCTGGCACAGCGACGAACCGGCGGCGTAGCCACCGTTGTTGGACATCGGAGCAGCTCCCGTCGGCGCCTGCATCATCGGCGCCTGAACGCCGCCCGGCGGCATTGGGCTCAGCATGGGTGCGGCGGGCGCCGGCTTTTCCTGGTCGCAGAAGGCGGTGCAGACGCGCTTGGCGACCACCTGCCCGCCGCAGCTTCCGCCGAAACAGTCGCGATAGTCGGACTCGCAACGCGCTTCGCAGCTGCTGTTGCCGCAGGAGTAGGAGCGGTCGAAATCGCCGACCGACTTCTTGATCGGCTTCTTTTCCGCCTGCTGGCGGTTTACGTAGGCCTGATAGTCGTAGAGGGCGCGCGACCGCGCCTCGTTCACGCAGGCCTGCTGCGACATGCCGCAATTCTGGCGGCAATAGTTGCGGTTCTGCTGGCATTGATTGACGCAGAGCCGGCCTTCGGCCGAGCTTGGCGGGACGAGGCTGTACTGCGTCTCGTAAACGGGTCCGCAAGCGCTGAGCAGCGCCATCACGGCAAGGCAGAGGGAAAGCAGGCGAAGCATGCGGGTCGTCTTCCGGGTGGGTTCGCGCGGAAAGGAAAGGACAGCCTAGCAGCTTGCCGTTCGGGCTACCACCATCGGCCGCGCTTCCGCCCGGCGTGGCGGTTGCGGTAGTGTGGCATATGGCCACATCACCCTCCGAACATCGCCAACCCGTCACCGCGCCCGCACCGGCGCCGCGTGGCACCGCTCCGCTGCTGGGACCCGGCGATCCGCCGCCGGCGACCACGCTGAATCCGGAGGCCGATGGACCGCTGCTGCTGCTGTGCGACCACGCCTCCCGCGCAGTTCCGCAGTCACTGGGCGACCTCGGTTTGCCGGAGGAGCAACTCTGCCGCCACATCGCCTACGACATCGGCGCTGCCGAGGTGACGCGGCGGCTGGCGGAGCGGTTCGGCGCCACCGCGGTGCTTTCCGGATTCTCCCGGCTGGTGATCGATCCGAACCGGGCTCTGGATGACCCGACCGCCATCCCGGTGGTCAGCGACGATGTGGTGATTCCCGGCAACCGTGCGCTCGATGCCGAGGCCCAGGCGCAGCGGGTGGAGGCGCTGTTCAAGCCCTACCACGCCGCAGTCGCGGCTGCAGTGGCCTCGATCCGAGTCCGCGCGCAGGTGCCGGTGCTGGTTTCGGTGCACAGCTTCACGCCGGCGATGCGCGGGGTGGCGCGGCCCTGGCACATCGGCGTGCTGTGGGACAACGATCCGCGCCTGCCGGTGCCGCTGATCGACGCGCTGAAGGCCGACGGCCGTTGGTGCGTCGGCGATAACCAGCCCTATTCCGGCCGCGGCACGCTGGGCGGAACGGTGGAAACCCATGCGACCCCCGCCGGCTACCCCAATGTCCTGCTGGAGGTGCGGCAGGACCTGATCGCCACGCCCGAGGGCGCCGATCTCTGGGCACAGGTGATCGGCGATGCGCTGGAACCTCTGCTCTCCCTGCCGTCGCTGACGGTGATCCACCATTATCCCCGGGCCTGACACCGCATGGAAAGCACCGTGACCGAACCCTCCTTCACCCTCGGCCTGGAAGAGGAATACCTGCTGGTCGACCGCGGCACGCGCGACATCGTGACCAGCCCGCCGGACGAGATGCTGGAAGCCTGTCAGGAACAGGCGCCCGGCCGCATCCATCCGGAATTCCTGCGCTGCCAGATCGAGGTGGGAACACCGGTCTGCCAGACGCTGGACGAGGCGCGGGCCGAACTGGCGGCGCTGCGCGGCACGGTGGCCGGGGTGGCCGACCGCTACGGGCTGGCGCCGATCGCCGCCTCGACCCATCCCTTCGCCGCATGGGAGCCGCAGAAGCACACCAACCGCGACCGCTACAACATGCTGGCCCGCGACCTCGGTGCGCCGGCCCGCCGGCTGATGATCTGCGGCATGCATGTCCATGTCGGGATCGAGGATGACGACCTGCGCATCGACCTGATGAACCAGGTCCGCTATTTCCTGCCGCATCTGCTGGCGCTGTCGACCTCCTCGCCCTTCTGGCGCGGGCGCGACATGGAGCGTCGCTCCTACCGGCTGAGCGTCTGGCACGAGTTGCCGCGCACCGGCATGCCCGCGGGATTCCAGAGCTATGGCGAGTATCAGAGCCATGTCGCGGTGCTGGTGAATGCCGGGGTGATCGAGGATGCCAGCAAGCTGTGGTGGGACATCCGTCCATCCTCGCGCTTCCCGACGCTGGAGATGCGCATCACCGACATCTGCACCCGGCTGGACGATGCGGTGACGGTGGCGGCGCTGTATCGCTGCCTGCTGCGCATGCTGTGGCGGCTGAAGCTGCGCAACGTCACCTGGAGGCCCTACAAGAACCTGCTGATCGAGGAAAACCGCTGGCGTGCCCAGCGCTATGGCCTGGACAGCGGGCTGGTCGATTTCGGGCAGGGCCGCATCGTGCCCTATGCCGACCTGCTGGACGAGATCATCGACCTGACCCGCGAGGATGCCGAGCATTTCGGCTGCACCGCCGAGGTCGGGCGGGCGCGCGACATCCTCAGGCGCGGCACCAGCGCGCACCGGCAGATCGAGATCTTCCAGGCGGCGCTCGCCGACGGCGCCAGCGAGGACGAGGCGCTGCGCCGGGTGGTGGACTGGCTGGCGGAGGAGACGATGGTGGGGGTGCGGGACGAGCCGTCACCGACGGGCGTCACCACCTGATCCGCCCGCCCATCAGCGCAGGGGCGTGTCGAAGAGATGCGCCTCGCCCTCGACATGGATGCGGACGCGGCTGCCGATCCTCGGCAGGTCCAGGCTGGAATGGCGCAGGAGCAGCGGGTTGCGCTGACCCGGCACATTGCCGAGTGCCACCGCGACCTTGCAGACGGAGCCGCCGAACTCGACGTCGATGACCCGGCCCCAACCTTCAGCACCGTTCTCCGCGGGGTTCGGCGGGGCGTCGCGGTCATCGACCACCAGCCGGAGCTGCTCGGGGCGCAACATGATCTCGGCCGCGCCGCGCCGGGGACCGGCGGTCACCGGTAGCCGGCCGAGACTGCAGCTCGCCCAGCCGTTTTCGACATCCGCCGGCAGGATGATCGCATCGCCCAGGAATGCCGCCGTCTCGCGATCGCGCGGCCGTCGATACAGCTCCTGGGGTGAGCCGACCTGCGTCAGGCGGCCTTCGCGCATCACCGCCACCTGATCGGCGAAGGACAGCGCTTCGGCCTGGTCGTGGGTGACGAGGATCGTTGCGATCCCGGCTTCGCAGAGCACGCGGGCGACGGTGCGGCGCAGAGAGTCGCGCAAGCCAGTGTCGAGCGCCGAGAAGGGCTCGTCCAGCAGCATCAGGGCCGGTTTGCGGGCGAGCGCGCGGGCGAGCGCCACACGCTGCTGCTGGCCGCCGGACAGCTCGTGCGGCCGCCGCTCCAGCATCTGCGGATCGAGTTCCACCGCATCCAGCAATTCCAGGATGCGGCTCCGCCGGCCGGCATCGCCGCGCTCCAGCCCGAAACCGATGTTGTCGGCGATGCTGAGGTGCGGGAACAGCGCGCCGTCCTGCGGCACATAGCCGATGCCGCGGCGGTGGGCCGGCACGACACCGGCGCCATCCACCAGCGGGTGCCCGTCGAGCAGGATGCGCCCGCTGTCGGCGGATTCGAAGCCGGCGACGATGCGCAGGAGCGTGGTCTTCCCCGACCCGGAGCGTCCGACGATGGCGGTGCGGCTGCCGGCATGCACCGAGAGGTCGACATCCTCCAGCGCCACCGCGTCGCCATACCGTTTTCCCAGTCCCTGAACCTGAAGGAAGCTCATCGTCCGGCGGCCCGTTTCGATTGGATGTGGAGAAGGATCGTCATCGGCAGCGATGCGGCGACCATCATCACCGCATAGGGGGCGGCCCCCGCATAGTCGATCTCGCTGGTCAGCGACCAGAATTCGGTGGCCAGCGTGCGCGTCCCGCTGGGGGCGAGCATCAGGGTCGCCGTCAGCTCGTTGGTGATGCCGAGCGCCACCATCGCCATGCTGGCCGCCGCACCGGGCGCGGCGAGCCGGAAGGTGATCTGGCGCACCGCCTGCAACGGCGTCCGGCCCAGCGCCATGGCCGCCCGCTCCAGTTCGACCGGCGCCTGGGCGAGGCTGGCCCGCAGTCCGACCAGGGCCCGCGGCAGGAACAGCAGCATGTAGGCCAGCAGCACCGTGCCGACGGTCTGGTAGAGCGGCAGCGCGACCCGCACGGTGATCGTCACCAGCGACAGCGCGACGACCACGCCCGGCAGCGAGCCGACATAGTAATGGCAGGCTTCGAGAACCCGCTGGAGCCGGCCGGGGGCACGCACCGACAGCCAGGCCATCGGTGCGGCGGCGAGCGTGGTCAGCAGCGCGCCGGCCAGCGCCAGGGCGACGGTCTGGATAATCGCACCGCCGATGTCGGCGCCCTGCCAGATGCGGGAACCGCCGATGGCCAGCCAGCGGCCGAGCGTCAGCAGCGGGACGCCGAGCGAGAGTGCAGCGAACAGCAGCGGGATCAGCAGGCAAAGCAGGGTCGCGCGGCCGAGTTCGGCCGGTGCCGCCCGTCTTGCGGCGCCGCTGCCGACACGGGCGTAGCGTTCCTGACCGCGTAGCAGCACCTCGCCGCCCATCAGCCCCATGCAGAGCAGGACCAGCACGCCGGCCAGCATGTTCGCCGCCGGGCCGTTGTAGGCCGACTGGAACTGGTCGACGATGGCGGTGGTGAAGGTGTCGAACTGGATCATGACGTAGAGGCCGTATTCGGCCAGCAGATGCAGGCCGATCAGCAGCGAACCGCCGCAGACGGCCAGCCGCAGCTGGGGCAGAACCACCGTCAGGAAAACCCGCCACGGTCCGTGGCCGAGCGAGGCGGCGACATCCTCCATCGTCGGATCGAGCCGGCGCAGCTGGGCGGCCACCGGCAAATAGAGGAACGGGGAATAGGCGAGCACCGAGACCAGCACCGCCGCCGCCAGCCCATGCAGGCCGGGCGCGACGGTGACCCAGGCATAGCTGTGGACGAAGGCAGGGACCGCCAGCGGCGCCACCGCCAGCCAGGCCCAGAACCGCCGTCCCGGCAGGTCGGACCGCTCGGTCAGCCAGGCCAGCGTGACCGCCACCAGAATGGAAAGCGGCAGGGTCAGCAGGACCAGCAGCAGCGTGTTCACCAGCAGTTCGCCGACCCGGCGGCGGAACACCAGTTCGACCACCGTGTCCCATCCGGTCTGGATGGTGATCCAGACGACGAAGGCGAGTGGCATCAGCGCTAGCGCCGCGACCACCGAGGTGACGGCCAGGACAGGCAGTGCCGCCCGCTTTGGGCGGCGTGCAGTGACGAGGGAGGCTGCTGCGTGGAGCGTGGGGCGGTCGCGGTCCGCCTGCGGCTGGGAAGAGTGCGGGTGAAGAGCGATGACGGTGAACTCCGGAACCGGCTCCGGGTCCGTCCGGATGGACGGGCCTGAACTGCCGCCGCCCGCGGTTTCGATGGCGTAGGCGACGGCAGATTGGATTACAGCAGGCCGGCCGCGGTCATCAAGTCGGTGACGGCCTTATTGTTGAGCGCCTCCGGCTTGACCTTCGGTGCCTGCAGCTTGTCGAGCGGCTCCAGCTTGGCATTGGAAGCGATACCGCCGGCAACGGCGTATTCATACGAGTCGCCGTCGCGCAGCACTTCCTGCCCGCCCTTGCCGGTCAGGAACTTCACGAAGGCCTCGGCCTCGCGCTTGTTCTTGCTGGATGCCAGCATGCCGGCGCCGGAGATGCTGACGAACGCGCCGGGATCGCCGTTGCGGAAATAGTGCAGGGCGACGTTCTTGCTGTTCTCGCCGCCGGTGCGGGCCTGATCGCCGATGTAATAATAATGGTAGATTACCGCGCCCTCGACCTCGCCGGCATTCACCGCCTTCATGGCGACGCTGTTGCCGCGGTAGGGCTTGGCGTTCTCCTTCATCGCCTTCAGCCAGGAGGCGGTGGCCGCCTCGCCCTTCAGCTGGAGGAGCGCGCCGACGATGGCCTGGAAGTCGGCCCCGGCGGGCGAGGCTGCCCAGCGGCCCTTCCACTCCGGATTGGCGAGGTCGAGCAGCGACTTCGGCAGCTTGTCCTGCGTCAGCTTGCCGGTGTTGTAGGCGAAGACGGTGGAGCGGGCGGCGATGCCAACCCAATGGCCGTTGGCCGGGCGGAAGCTGTCGGGTACCGGGGCCAGCGTTTCGGCGCCGAGCGGTGCGAACAGCCCGGCATTGTCGACCAAGGCCATCGCCGGGGAATTCTCCGTCAGGAACACGTCGGCGGGGGAGGCGGCGCCCTCCTGCACGATCTGGTTCCCCAGCTCCATGTCGCTGCCGTTGCGCACGGTCACCTTGATGCCGGTTTCGCGGGTAAAGCGCTCCACCCACTCCTTGGTCAGGCTGGCGTGCTGGGCGTTGTAGACCGTGATGCCATCAGCGCTCGGCGCCGTCTGGGCCGAGGCAAACCCGGGAAGGGCCACGACCGGCAGGGCGGCGAGAGCGGAGGCGAGGGCGAGCGACCGGACGAACCGGGAGCGGGAGATCTTCATTCCAACCTCTTCTTCGGACAGGCCAGGCGTGGGGGCCAAGCCATCGCCGCCTTTTAGTCCCTCCCGGCACTTGTTGCAACTTGTTCTCATTCGCGTAAACTTGTCCATCGGCTGGCTTTTTCTTCCATCCAACCACCTTGACGCGCGCGTCACGTCTCCATACGCTTCCGCACCGTCGATGCCGCAGGAATGCGGGTTGAACAGGGCTGGCAAATAAGACGCTGAAAAGCAAAGGGGGCCGCTCGATGTCAGGCGGCCCTCTTTTAATTTTCGGCGCCAACTTCGAGGGGAGGGAGGAGCATGGCGGGCGCCAAGTTCCTGAAGTTCGACACGCAGAGCCTGCATGCGGGGCAGAAGCCCGACCCGGCCACCGGGGCACGGGCGGTTCCGATCCATCTGACCTCCTCCTACGTCTTCAGCGACGTCGATCAGGCGGCGGCGCTGTTCAACCTGGAGCGGCCCGGCCACATCTATTCGCGCATCTCCAACCCCACCGTCGCGGTGCTGGAGGAACGGCTGGCGACGCTGGAAGGCGGGGTGGGCGCGGTCTGCACCGCCAGCGGACAGGCGGCGCTGACGCTCGCCATCATGACGCTGATGGGGGCGGGCGGGCACATCGTCGCCTCATCCTCCATCTACGGCGGCAGCCGCAACCTGCTGGCCTATACGCTGCCGCGCTTCGGCATCACCACGACCTTCGTCCATCCGCGCGACTTCGACGGCATCCGCGCCGCGATCCGTCCGGAAACCCGGCTGGTCTTCGGCGAGGTGCTGGGCAATCCCGGGCTGGAGGTGCTGGACGTGGCGAAGGTGGCGGCCATCGCCCATGAGGCCGGTATTCCGCTGCTGATCGACTCGACCTTCACCACCCCCTATCTCTGCCGGCCGTTCGAGCATGGCGCCGATCTGGTCATGCATTCCTGCACCAAGTGGCTGAGTGGGCATGGCACCGCCATCGGCGGCGTGGTGATCGACGGCGGCCGCTTCGACTGGGAAGCATCGGGCAAGTTCCCGACCCTGACCGAGCCCTATGCCGGCTATCACGGCATCGATTTCGCCGAGGAATACGGCCCGGCCGCCTTCATCGCCCGCGCCCGTGCCGAGGGGCTGCGCGACTTCGGCGCCTGCATGAGCCCGATGAACGCCTTCCAGATCCTGCAGGGCGTGGAAACGCTGCCGCTGCGCATGAAGTGCCACATCCACAACGCCCGCAAGATCGTCTGCTTCCTGGAAGGGGAGCTGAATTCGGAGAAGGGTGCGGTCGCCTGGGTCTCCTATCCGGAGCTTGTCGACCATCCCGATCATGCGCTGGCCGCCCGGCTGCTGCCGCATGGCGCCGGTTCGATCATCTCCTTCGGCATCCGGGCCGGTGCGCAGGGCGGCGGCCGCGAGGCCGGACGGCGCTTCATCGAGTCGCTGACGCTGTTCTCGCACCTCGCCAATGTCGGCGATGCCAAGTCGCTGGTGATCCATCCGGCCAGCACCACCCACGCCCAGCTCGATGCCGAAGCGCTCGCGGCGTCCGGGGTGGGAGAGGACATGATCCGCCTGTCCATCGGGCTGGAGGATTGCGAAGACCTGATCGACGATCTGAAGCAGGCGCTGCGCGCCGCCACCAAGGGCTGAGGGCCGCGCCATGCAGCTGACCGTCAATGGAAACCCTGTCTTCGTCCACACCGGCGGCCGGGACATCGACCCCGCCCGTCCGGCTGTCGTGCTGATCCACGGCGCCGGCATGGACCACAGTGTGTGGAGCCTGCAAAGCCGCTATCTCGCCCACCATGGCCGTTCGGTCCTGGCGGTCGATCTGCCCGGCCATGGCCGCTCCGGCGGCGAGCCGCTGGACAGCATCGCCGCCATCGCCGACTGGGTGGTCGCCCTGCTGGACGCCGCCGGGCTGGAGCGGGCGGCGCTGGTCGGCCATTCCATGGGCGCGCTTGTGGCGCTGGACGCCGCCGCCCGCCAGGGCGGGCGGGTGGAGGCGGTCGCGCTGTTGGGCGTGGCGGAGCGGATGCCGGTCCATCCGGACCTGCTGGCGGCCGCCCATGCCGGCGAACAGTCGGCCATCGAGATGGTGATCGGCTGGGGCTCCGGCCCGCGCGGCCATGGCGGTGCCCAGGGCGGCGGCTGTCCGACGCCGGGGCTGGCGCTGGTCCCCGGCGGGCGCCGGCTGATGGCTTCGGTGCGTCCGGGCGTGCTGGGCGTCGATCTTGCCGCCTGCAACGACTATGTGCAGGGGGCCGATGCCGCTGCGATGGTCGCCTGTCCGGCGCTGTTCCTGCTGGGCGCGCTCGACAAGATGACCCCGGCGAAGGCCGGACGGGCGCTGGCCGCCCGCGTCAAGACATCGCAGGTCGTCGTCCTGCCGCAGACCGGGCACATGGTGATGACCGAGTCTCCCGATGCGGTACTGGAAGCCTTGACGTCCTTCCTGTCCCTGCGTCGCGGGTAGGGTTTCAACGCGGAAATCATGCACCCGGAGTCGGGTTAATCCTGACATGAACCATTAACGCCCTCTGATTACCCTGCGGACGGCGGGATCGAGCGCAATCCCGCTGTCCGCATCAGGGTCGGGAGTGTCGTCTTGCAGGATGGCCTGTCCAGGGAACTCAGGATCGGCGGCCTGTTCCAGGATCGCCGCGAGCTTGTCGCGCTGCTGTCGCCGGACGGGCGCGTGCGCCACATCAACGGCTCTGCGGGCGATCTGCTTGGCTATGCGCCGGAGGCCCTGACCGGCGCGTCGCTGGGCGAGCATATCCATCCCGACGATGTGGAGGAGGCGCAGCGCCGGCTGCAACTTCGCGTGAACGCTCCCGCGGGCAGCAGCGGCCGCGCCGTTTTCCGTTTCCGCCATGCCGATGGCGGCTGGCGCTGGCTGGAGGTCACCACCCGCAACGAGCTGGCCGATCCGGCCATCGGCGGGCTGGTGCTGAACATTCGCGACATCAGCGACCACATCGCCCTGTCGGAACGGCTGCGCGCCAGCGAGGCGCGCTATCGCACCCTGGCGGAGGCGGTGCCGGTCGGCATTTTGCAGGCCGATTCCGCCGGGCAGGTGCAGTTCGCCAACGCCCGTCTGGCCGGGATCACCGGGCTGGAGTCCGACCGGCTGCTCGGCAAGGGCTGGCTCGATGCCGTGCATCCGGAGGACCGGGAGCGGGTGGCGGCGGACTGGCGGCTGGACTCGGGCTGCGATGCTGCGGCGACCGATTTCCGCTTCCACGATCCCGACGGCACGGGCGCCGACCGCCGGGTGCTGTGCCAGCGCATCCGCCTGGAGGATGGCGGCACCATAGCCACCATCACCGACGTCAGCGAATATGTGCTCACCGCCAATGCGCTCCGCCTGTCGGAGGCGCGCAACGAGGCGATTCTCGACACCGCCGCCGACGCGATCCTGACCGTCGACGAGGCGGGCGTGCTGCTCAGCTTCAACCGTGCGGCGGAGGCTATGTTCGGCGTTGCGGCGGGCGACCTGCTGTGGCGTCCGCTCGACCGCCTGATCCCGCTGGCCGATTTGCGGGAGGAGGGCGGCATCCGGCTGGAATTCGCGCCCGGCCAGACCACCGCCCTGGTCGCCCGCGACCGTGCCGCGGAGGCGGAGCGTGCCGACGGCACCCGCTTCCCGGTCGAGCTGTCGGTCAGCGCCAGCGAGGTGGAGGGGCGGCGGGTCTATACCGCCATTCTTCGCGACGTGACCGAGCGCCGACGTGCCGAGGCCGAGCTTCTGGCCGCCAAAGAGGCGGCGGAGGCCGGCAACCAGGCGAAATCGACCTTCATCGCGACGATGAGCCACGAGTTGCGGACCCCGCTGAACGCGGTGATCGGCTTCTCCCAACTGCTGGAGACGCAAGCCGGGACTGCCGCGGCGGGTGGGCGGCAAAATGACTTGGTGGCTGACTGCGTCGGGGCGATCCGGCAGGCCGGCGAACAGCTTCTTGCGATCATCGACGACATCCTCGACATGGCGCGCGTCGATGCCGGCGGGTTCTCGCTGGTCGAAGGATCGGTGAACCTGTCGGCGTTGATCGAGCGCGTGGTGGCGGATCTGCGCTTCCATGCGACCCGTCAGGGCGTGACGGTCGAGGTGATGGCCGACGGCGACCTGCCGCCGATCCGCGGCGACGAACGCCGCCTTGGGCAGGCTTTGGGGAAACTGCTGTCGAACGCCATCAAGTTCAGCCATCCGGGTGGCCCGGTCAGCCTGACCGCCGGCCTCGCCGTCGATGGCTGGGTGGAACTGTCGGTGCGCGACCGCGGCGTCGGCATGCGGCAGGAGGACGTCGAAAAGGCGCTCACCCCCTTCGGCCAGATCGACCAGACCGTCACCCGCCGTCACGAAGGCATCGGTCTCGGCCTGCCGCTGGCGCTGCGTCTGGTTGAGGCGCATGGCGGCACGCTGACGTTGGACAGTGCGCCGGAGCAGGGTTGCACCGCCACCATCCGGCTGCCGCCCTTGCGCATCATGACCATCGCGGAGTTGCTGGCGTCGATGTCCTGATCTGGCCTATGCCGCCCGGATGTGCCAGAAGCTGTCGCGGGATGTCCGCCTTGTCGGTGGACGGTTTCGGAAAGGCAGGTGTGCGATGGCGGATCGGAACGGTGTCAGGGACGCGGTGGTGCTGGTCAGCGGCGGGCTCGACTCGACGACGGTGCTTGCCATCGCCAAGGCCGAGGGCTATCGGGTCAATGCGCTCAGCTTCCGCTACGGCCAGCGCCATTCGGTGGAACTGGAAGCGGCGCGGCGGGTGGTCGCGGCGATGGGGGTGGAGCGGCATGTGATTGCCGATATCGACCTGCGCGCCTTCGGCGGCTCGGCTCTGACCGACTCCATCGCCGTTCCGAAGCACGACAGCGCTGCCGACCTGCAGGCCGGGCTGGGCGAGGGCATCCCCGTCACCTATGTCCCGGCGCGCAACACCGTCTTCCTGTCCTTCGCGCTGGCCTGGGCGGAAACGTTGGGGTCATCCGACCTGTTCATCGGCGTCAATGCGCTGGATTACTCCGGCTATCCCGATTGCCGGCCCGAATACATCGCGGCCTTCGAAACACTCGCCAACCTCGCCACCAAGGCCGGGGTCGAAGGCACCAGCCGCTTCAAGATCCATGCGCCGCTGATGACACTGGACAAGGCCGCAATCGTCCGCCGCGGGCTGGAGCTGGGGGTGGACTACAGCCTCACCCACTCCTGCTACGACCCGACGCCGGAGGGTCTGTCCTGCGGCGCCTGTGACAGCTGCCTGCTGCGTCTCAAGGGCTTTTCCGAGGCCGGAATGACCGACCCGATCCGTTACGATATCGGAATGAAGTCGTAGCGGACCGGATCGTTTCGCAATTGGTTGTTATATCCAGGCCGTTACTTCCAGGGCATCTCGGTCCACAGGCTGCGGAACTCGCCGTCCAACTGCTTCAGCTCGGCGGCGAAGGCGTCGGGGCCGACGATGCGCAGCGGCTGGAAGGTCTCGCGCGCCTTGGCCTGGAATTCCGGATCCATGGCGGCCTTTGTGACCGCCTCGATCAGGGTGCGGCGGATCTCCGGCGGCAGGCCTTTCGGAGCACCGATGCCGCGCATCGACACCATGTCGATGGCATAGCCCTGCTCGCGGAAGGTCGGCAGGTCGGGCGCCATGTCCCAGCGCGAGCGGCTCATCACGCCCAGCATCCGCACCGGGTCGCCACCGGCCATTCCGCGCAGCCCCTCGCCCAGATTCTGGTCGCAGATCTGGATGTGCTGCCCCAGCATCGCTCGGTAATTCTCGGCGCTGCCGGGAAAAGGCACATGGGTGAGGTGAACCCCGGCCTGCCGTTCCAGCAGAAGCATGGCGAGATGGTCGTCGGAGCCGATGCCGGTCGAACCGACGGTGAGAACGCGCGGATTGGCCTTGGCATTGGCGACGACGTCCGCGACCGAGCGGAAGGGGCTGTCGGCGCGGACGGTCATCACGCCGGGATCGTCGACGATGTTCACCAGCGGATCCAGCCGGTCGAGGCCATAGCGCGCCTGCCGTTCGATCGGGATGGTGATGAGGTTCGGCGTGTTGATGAAGCCGATGGTGTAGCCGTCGGGCACGGCGTCGGCGATGGCGGCGAAGCCGATTTCCCCGCCGGCGCCGGGACGGTTCAGGATAACGATCCGGGCGCCTCCCAGATACCGCTCGATGTAGGGCACCAGCATGCGGGCCGTCACGTCGGTTGATCCGCCGGCTCCATAGGCCACGATCATGGTGATCGGCTTCTCCGGATAGGCGGCCTGCGCCATCGGGCCGGCCGCGGCGCACAGAACCAGCGCCGCCAGTGCCGTGCCGAGAAGGGATGCGGCACGGCCACCGGCCAAGCGCAGAAATCGGGTCGCTGCTGTCATCGTTCCATCCCTTACTTTCGTGCCGATGCGTCCGGCGCCGGCCCCGCTCGCCCCGGCACCCGAATCCACACGTCCTCGCTTATGCGTGTATTGACTAAATTTATCGATATAGAAAAGGGTGTCCCGGCGCAAAATGCCGCGGGTGGAGTTTGAAAATTCCCTTACGCCGCAAATTAATGCGCGTATCGGCATGCATATGACACTCGACGGAGATGCCGTACGCGACGATAATGCAACCCGCGGATTCGGGTGCCGAGGGTTCGGAACGGCCAGTGTGGATTGCGCCCGGTTGGGGGCGGACCCGCTCCCTCCCATGCCCCTCGTCCGATGAACTCGTTCCACGAAGCGAGAGCGCTGCATCCGGCCTACTCGCCATCGCGTGCCTGAGAGAGCGGACATCCATCCAATGACACATACCCTGAGATCGCCACGGCCGGCTGCCTTCCGGCTGAGATCGCCCCAGGACCTTGCGGCCGGGCTGCTGCTCGCCGCCATCGCACTCGGCGGGCTGTGGCTGGCGCGCAATTGGGAAGCCGGGTCGCTGGCCATGATGCAGGCCGGCTTCTTCCCACGGCTCGTCTGCTATTTTCTGCTGGCATCCGGGCTCGCGACGATGTTTCGCGCCCTGACCGCCGATGCGCCGGCGGCGCTGGCCTGGGCATGGCGGCCATCGGTTGCCATCACCGTCGCGGTGGTGGCCTTCGCCGCCCTGCTCGACAAGCTGGGGCTGGTGCTCGCCATCCTGGCGCTGATCGGCATCGGCGGACTGGCCGGCCGACCGCTCCGCCCGGGGCCCTTCACCGCGCTGTGGGCCACGCTGGCCACTGCTTGCGTTGCCATCTTCTCCTGGGGACTGGGCCTGCCGCTCCAGATCTGGCCATGATGGACGTCTTCGCCAATCTTTGGCTCGGGCTGGGCGTGTCGGTCGAGCCGATGAACCTGCTCTATTGCTTCCTCGGCGCGCTGATCGGCACGCTGATCGGCGTTCTGCCGGGGCTGGGGCCGACGGCGACGGTGGCGCTGCTGCTGCCGATCACCTTCTACCTGCCGCCGGTCGGCGCGCTGATCATGCTGGCCGGCATCTTCTACGGTGCCCAATATGGCGGCTCGACCACCGCCATCCTGGTGAAGCTGCCGGGCGAATCCTCGTCCGTCATGACCTGTCTGGACGGCAACGCCATGGCGCGGCAGGGCCGCGGCGGCGTGGCGCTGGCGACCGCGGCGCTGGCCTCGCTGTTCGCCGGTATCGCGACAACGCTGGTCATCGCCGTCGCCGGGCCGCCGCTGGCCGGGGTGGCGCTGGCCTTCGGTCCGTCGGAATATGTGGCGCTGATGCTGGTCGGCCTGATCGGCGCGGTGATCCTCGCCCACGGATCCGTCGTCAAGGCGGTGGCGATGATCCTGATCGGGCTGCTGCTCTCCATGGTCGGCACCGACGTCAATTCCGGCCAGATGCGCTTCACCTTCGACATCCCGCAGCTTTATGACGGGCTGGACTTCGTGCCGCTCGCCATGGGGCTGTTCGGGCTGGCCGACATCATCATCAATCTGGAGGAGACGGAGGGGCGCGGGATCGAACCGTCGCCGATCCACCGGCTGTGGCCGAGCTGGCAGGACTTCAAGGACGCCTGGCCGGCTGCCGTGCGCGGCACGGCTCTCGGCGCCTTCCTCGGCATCCTGCCGGGCGGCGGGGCGACGCTGAGCGCCTTTTCCTCCTACGCGCTGGAAAAGAAGGTGGCGCGCGATCCGGGCGCCTTCGGCAAGGGCGCCATCCAGGGCGTCGCCGGACCGGAGGCCGCCAACAACGCCGGCGCCCAGGCCAGCTTCATCCCGATGCTCAGCCTCGGCATTCCGTCCAACGCGGTGATGGCGCTGATGATCGGCGCGATGATGATCCACGGCATCACGCCGGGGCCGCAGATCATGACCAAGCAGCCCGACCTGTTCTGGGGCATGATCGCCAGCATGCTGGTCGGCAACATCATGCTGGTGGTGCTGAACCTGCCGCTGATCGGCATCTGGGTGCGGTTGCTGCGGGTTCCCTACGCCTACCTGTTCCCGGCCATCCTGGTCTTCTGCTGCATCGGCACCTACAGCCTGCGGAACGACGTCTTCGACGTGGTGATGATGGCCGGCTTCGGTTTGTTCGGCTATGTGCTGAAAAAGCTGGACTGCGAGCCGGCGCCGCTGCTGCTCGGCTTCGTCCTCGGCCCGCTGCTGGAGGAGAATCTGAGCCGGGCGATGCTGCTGTCGCATGGCGACCTCGGCATCTTCATCTCCCGGCCGATCAGCGCCGGCCTGATGGCGGTGGCCGCCGGCCTGCTGGCTCTGATCCTGCTGCCGGCCTTCCGCCGCCAGCGCGAGGTGGCGTTCAAGGAGTAAGCGTCGCCTCTGCTGAGCGCGTCCTGCGGCAATCCGCTACGGGACTCGCTCCTTGCCAAACAAGATAAAATTTTATATAAAAGCATATCGATTGTTGGAAATGGTGAGGGAGCGCATCATGGCTGCCACCGCCTGGATGGGACAGCGTCTGCCCGGCCGCGCCGCGCGGGCCATAGAGCGCGCACATCGTCGTGCCAATGCCCGCAAGCGCGTCTGGTCCCGCGACATCGCCCGCCTGATGCTGGTCGCCTCCGTCCTCGTCCTGGGCATGCTGGCGGTGGAGATCGGGCGCAAGGCCGTCACCATCCTCAGCCACAACACCGCCCAGCAGTCCGTCGAGATCACCGGTTAGAGTGTGATCGGTTCAAGCGGAATCGCTTGAAGCGTGAATCACACGGGAGACCAAAAGCTTGGAGTCTGTCCGGTGCTTCAATAAGCACCGGACAGACTCCAGGCGGGCGGATCAGGGCAGGATCACCACATAGCGCTTGGTGGTGGCCGCGACCACCGTCCAGCTCCCCTGGAATCCCGGTTCGATGACGAAACGGTCCCCGGTCTTCAAGGTCCACGACCGGCCATCGTCATGGGCGACGATGCTCTCGCCCTCCAGAATCTCGCAATACTCCCACTCGTCATAGACGATGCGCCAGGAACCGGGCGTCGAATGCCATGTGCCGGCGAACCGCTTGCCGTCGGGCGACTCGTAGCCGTTCCAGCTGGTGAAGACCGGCGCACCCGACAGGAGGCGCTCGGCCGCCGGTGCGCCGGTTTCGGGCGTGATGCCGTCGAGGTCGGCCAAGAGCGACAGGGGAGTGGACAGGGTCATCGTCAGGGCTCCTCACCAGTCGGCCAGCAATGCCGGCAAGTCGCGGACCGACTCCAGCCGGCGGTAATGCTCATCGGGCACCTCGGCCTCTTCATGCGCCCAGGTAATGGCATAGGGGATATGGACGGCATGGGCGCCGGTCGCCAGCACCGGCAGGATGTCGGAACGCACCGAGTTGCCGACCATCAGGAAGCGAGCCGGGTCGATGCCGTGGCGGTCCATCACCCGGCGGTAGGTGGCCGGGTCCTTTTCGCTGACGATCTCCACCGCGTGGAAGAGGTCCGACAGGCCGGAGCGCGCGATCTTGCTTTCCTGGTCGAACAGGTCGCCCTTGGTGATCAGCACCAGCCGGTGACGGCCTGCCAACGTCTCCACCACCTCCTTCACGCCGGGCAGCAACTCCACCGGATGCTCCAGCATCGCCTTGCCGAAGTCGATCAGGCTTTGCAGGTCGCGGGCGGGGACATGGCCGTCGGTGACGGCGATCGCCGTCTCGATCATCGACAGCACGAAGCCCTTGATGCCGTAGCCATAGACGCTGAGGTTCGCCCGTTCCGCCTCCAGCAGGCGGCGGTCCAGGTCGGTTGGGTCGGCGGCGTGGGCCAGCAGGGCGCGGAAGCGGTCCTGCGTCATCGAAAACAGCGATTCATTATGCCAGAGCGTGTCGTCGCCATCGAAGCCGATGGTCTCGAACTGCTGGCCGGCGGGGGAGCCGGCGGGGCTGGGGATGCTGCTCATGAGCCTGTCCACTGGTCTGCTCGATTGATCCGTAAGTAAAACAATACATGGCCCAAGTCGGTCTGCCTTGTCCAGGGGGTGCCGGTGTGGGGGTCCTTTATTGTCAGTCTGGCGAACGGTAAGTATCCGCAATGACGAATTTGCCACAGATCGGTGACATTCCATGGCGAGTTCTTCGCTGCCTGCAAAGCGGGCATGTTGCCGTCGGGGGTGGCAACATGGCCCAAAGAAGCATAATTATATTTCCACACAAGGAGGACGTGATCGCCGACCGGCGGACCCTCCAAAACAAGACATCTCAGGAATCTCCATCATGGCAACCCTTCTTCACTCCGCCGAGACCGGCCACGCCAACACCACCTTCGGCCATGTCGTCGAAATCGCTTCGAACCTGCTGGGCCTGTGGCGCCAGCGCGTCGTCACCCGCCGCGAGCTGGGCTATCTGGACGACCGTATGCTCCAGGACATCGGCTTCAGCCGCCTGGATGCCGAGCGCGAGATGTCGAAGCCGTTCTGGCGCGAATGAGCGCCTGTACGCCGGCCGGCGAACGCACTGGAAAAGGCCGCTTCCGTTGATCGGAGGCGGCCTTTTTCTTTGTCCGATACTTGAGGCTGCTCAAAAAACAGGCTGCACAAAAAAACAGCCGGCCGGAAAAGACAAAGCCCGCCGCCGGGTGAACCGGCAGGCGGGCTTTCTTTTGGCGGAGTGAAGACGGGCAGGGCAGCTCCCCACCCCGAGTCCTCAGATGCAGTAGTGCTTGAGCGGCTCGAAGCCGTTGAAGCAGACCGCCGAGTAGGTCGTGGTGTAGGCACCGGTGGCGTGGATGCGCACGCGGTCGCCGGCCTTCAGACCCATCGGCATCTTGTAGTCGGCGCGCTCGTACAGCACGTCGGCGCTGTCGCAGGTCGGGCCGGCCAGGATCACCGCCTCGCGGTCCTCATCCTGCTCATCGCCCAGCACCTCGATCGGATACTGGATCGCCTCATCCATCGTCTCGGCCAGACCGCCGAACTTGCCGATGTCGAGATAGACCCAGCGCTTGGTATCCTCGGCCGACTTGCGCGACACCAGGACCACTTCGCTTTCGATGATGCCGGCGCTGCCGACCATGCCGCGACCCGGCTCCACGATGGTCTCCGGCAGGTGGTTGCCGAAGTGGGTGCGCAGCGAGTCGAAGATCGCCTGGCCGTAGGCGGTGCATTCCGGCACATCGGTGCGGTAGCGGGTGGGGAAGCCGCCGCCCAGGTTGATCATGCCCAGATCGACACCCAGCACCTCAAGCTCGCGGAACAGCTGAGCCACCTGGAAGATGGCGTGGTCCCACTGCATCAGGTCCTTCTGCTGCGAGCCGACATGGAACGACACGCCATAGGGCTGCACGTTCATGTCGCGGGCCTTCAGCAGCAGCTCGCGCGCCATCTTCAGGTCGCAGCCGAACTTGCGCGACAGCGGCCATTCGGCACCCTCGCCCGAGGTCAGGATGCGGCAGAACACGCGGGCGCCGGGGGCGGCGCGCTCGATCTTCTCCAGTTCCGGCTCGCTGTCGAAGGCGAACAGGCGCACGCCCAGCTCGAAGGCGCGGCGGACGTCGCTTTCCTTCTTGATGGTGTTGCCGAAGGAGATGCGGTCCGGGGTGGCGCCGGCAGCCAGAGCCATCTGGATTTCCGGGACCGAGGCGCAGTCGAAGGCCGAGCCGAGACGGGCCAGCAGACTGAGGATTTCCGCGGCCGGGTTCGCCTTCACCGCATAGAAGATGCGGGCGTCGGGCAGGGCGTCGTGCAGATCGTTGTAGTTCTGCTCGACGACATCCAGGTCGATGACGAGGCAAGGGGTCTGCGGGCGCTGCTCTTCGAAAAAGCGCGCAATCTTCTGGGTCATCTCAGTCTCCTGGGACGCAAGATGATGGAACGGAAAGGGCGAAGTCGGGGGGAACGGAGCGGCCGAGCGGGCCGATCAGCAACTGAAAAAGCTGATCAGGCGCTCAAGCCGCCAATACTGGATTTCCCCGTACAGAACCCTGTTCTGTCCGTATGGTCCAGGAGCGGCAAATTTCGGAGACGGGTGAGCACGCGCCCACCCACAACAACATCAACCATCGTAACCTCCAAGTCGCCGCCTTGTTTAAGGGACGGTCGGGGATCACGCGTTACGTCGTTGCATAACCACATCTCGGAGACGCCGAGGGGCGGGCCAGCGGCACGTGCGCTTGCGAGTTCGCGTTACATAGATCCAACGCGAACGATTGCAAAGTGAAAAATGCCATCTGCCCCAAAAAAGTGGCAGACCGTTTGGAGGGCGGAAAAACCGGAGCGATTTCATGGACTTGACCAGTGTTCTGACTGCCGGGGAAATCGGGCTGCGGCTGCTGGCGGCGGCCCTGTGCGGCGCTTTGCTTGGACTCGACCGCGAGATGCGGGGCAAAGCGGCGGGCTTGCGCACGCATACGCTGATATCCATCAGCTGTGCGCTGACCACGTTGGTTGCATTGGAGCTTTACGCCGGGCTGCAGGCGACGGGGAACGAGCGGCCGAGCGATCCCGTCCGCGTCATCCAGGGCGTCGCCCAGGCGGTCGGCTTCATCAGCGCCGGCGTGATGTTCCGCTCGGGCGATACCGTGCGCGGGGCGACCACCGCGGCGGTGATCTGGGTGGCCGGCGCGCTGGGGATCGCCTGCGGCGCCGGATACTACATGCTGGCGGGCATGACGCTGGGCTTGTGCCTGGTCGTGACGATCCTGTTCACCATCCTGCTGGATCGTTTCCCGCAGTTGGGCAAAGAGGACGGTGACGACGATGGGAAGGCTCGGAAGCGCCGCGGCACTTCCCGCCATTCCTCCCGTCACGCCTCCCAACAGGGCCGGATCAGGCGGATCGCCCGCTCGTCGCCGCGGGGATGACCAGCAGCCGGTGCGCCAGCAGTGCACCCAGGGCGACCAGCCCGATGGCCCCCATCATCGGCAGGGCGGTGCCGTCGTTCATGTGGCCGACGACAATGCCGATGACCGCGGCGATGGCCATCTGCGCGAAGCCCAGCAGCGAGGAGGCCAGCCCGGCCATGGTGGGGTAGGGGCCGACGGCGTTGGCGCTGGCGTTCGGCAGGGTCAGGCCGGTGCCCAGGATGAACAGGAAGACCGGCACCACGATGGCCAGCAGGTGCAGCACCCCGGCCAGCGCCAGCGCCCCGCCGACCAGCCCGCCGCCCATCGACAGCAGTGTGCCGATCCGGATCATCCGCGCCCCGCCCAGCCGTGGCGTCAGCCGTCCGGCCAGGAAGGTGCCGAGCATGTAACCCAGCACCACCGCGCCGAAGCTGGCGCCATACTGGGCCGGGGTCAGGTGCATCTGCTCGATCAGCACGAAGGAGGAGCCGGAGATGAAGGAGAAGATGCCGCTGTACGAGAAGGCGACCACCAGCACATAGCCGAGGAAGCCGCGGTTGCGCAGCAAAAGCAGGTAGTTGGCCGCCAGCCGGCCGGGCCGAAGGGCCTCCTCGTCGCGATGCGCGTTGGTCTCGCCCAGCATCGACCACACGGCGGCCAGGATGCCGCAGGCGAAAACGGTCAGCAGCACGAAGTTGGCGCGCCAGCCGAACCATTCCGTCAGCACGCCGCCCAGCATCGGCCCCACCGCCGGGGCGAGCGCCATCGCCATCGACATATAGGCCAGCACAGTCGCCGCGCGGTCGCGCCCGAACACGTCGCGCACCACCGCGCGGGCCACCACCGGGCCGCAGCAGGCGCCCAGCGCCTGGAAGAAGCGGGCGGCGATGAGCGCATCGATGCTGCTGGTCATGGCGCAGACGGCGCTGGCCGCCAGATAGATCGTCACCCCCACCAGCAGGGTCGGGCGCCGGCCGAACCGGTCCGACATCGGGCCATAGACCAGCTGCGACACCGCGAAGCCGACCAGGAAGATCGACAGGGTGAGCTGCACCGTGGCGACGTCGGTGCCGAACACCCGCACCAGCGTCGGCAGCGACGGCAGATACAGGTCGGTGGACAGCGGGCCGAAGGCGACGAGCGCCGTCAGCAGGATGCGGATGGTCAGGGAATCTGGACGGGGCATGCGGGATTCGGGGCGGCTTGCGACGGGAAGCGGGGACGGGGCGGCACTGTATCAGATGAAACCACCGCCGCCAGCGCAGATCGCCGGCCGCCTGTTCAATGCCATTGCCAAGTCTGTTGTGCGTCCAACCCGATCACTTGGCCGGCAGCGTCATGCGGATGCAGCGCGACAGCACGGTGTTGCCGGTCATCTCGCGGTAATTCTGGATGATGATCGGCTCGGCCGCCTTGCACTGCTCCATGCTGGCGAACTCCAGCGTGGTCGGGCCGCCCTGATTCAGCATGAACAGCAGCATCAGGACGCGTTCCACCCCCTGGCCCATTCCGATTCCCCTCCTGTCAGCCGGCGGCCGCCAGCACGGCGCGGGCGGCGGCGGCATCCTGCACGATCTGGTCCTTCAGCGCATCGAAGCTGGGGAACTTCATCTCCGGCCGCAGGAAATCGATCATCTGGACGCGCAGATGCAAATCGTACAGGTCGAGGTCGACATCGAACAGGTGGGCTTCCAGCCGTGCCACCGTGCCGTCCACCGTGGGACGGGCGCCGAGATTGGCGACGCCCGGCAGCCAGACCGTCTCGCCGGCGCGGTCGATGCCGGCGCGCACCGCATAGACGCCGAAGGCCGGGCGCAGATACTCGCCCAGCTCGATGTTGGCGGTGGGGAAGCCGATGGTGCGGCCGCGCTGGTCGCCATGGACGACGCGTCCCTCGATCTCCCACGGATGGCCCAGCACATGGGCGGCCTCGCGCGGGCGGCCGGCGGTCAGCGCGTCCCGCACGCGGGTGGAGGAATAGACGCCGCCCTGCTCGTCGGATACCGGCCCGACCTCGGTCACGCCGAAGCCCTGGGCGCGCCCGGCCTGCAGCAGGAAGGCGGGATCGCCCGACCGCTTGTGCCCGAACAGGAAGTCATAGCCGCAGACGACATGCCGCACGCCCAGCCCGCCGACCAGGATTTCGTCGACGAAGGCCTGCGCGGTCTTGTGGCGGAAACCATCGTCGAAATGGCAGACGATCAGTTGGTCGACGCCCAGCGCCTCGATGTGGCGGGTCTTGACGCGGAAGGGCGTCAGGCGAAAGGGCGGGTCGTCGGGACGGAAGACGCTGCGCGGGTGCGGTTCGAAGGTGACGACGGCGGACGGCGACCCCAGTTCCGCGGCAAGGCGCTGGGCGGTGCCGATGACCGTCTGATGCCCGCAATGGACGCCGTCGAAATTGCCGAGCGCCACGACGGCGCCCCGCTCTTCGGCCGGCAGGTCGGCGGTGTGTCTGTACAGTCGCATGCGCGCCCCGGTGCTGTGGGCGGACCCCGGCGGGTCCGCTTGCTCGGGCGTCTATATAGACCGACGCCGGCGCGGGGTAAACGCGCCGGCGTGTTTTACGCTCGCAGGCAGGCCGATTGGCCTGGGTGTTGGCCGTATGCGATCAGCCGCGGGACGGAACCATCAGCAGCGCCTCACCTTCGACCACCACGGTCTCGCCGACGGTGCAGACGGTCTTGATGACGCAGCGGCGCTTTTCCGGAATCAGTTCGGTGATGGTGGCGCGGGCGGTGACGGTGTCGCCGGCGCGGACCGGCGCCTTGAACTTCAGCGTCTGGCTCATGTAGATGCAGCCAGGCCCCGGCAGCTTGGTGCCCAGAACGGCCGAGATGAAGCCGACCGTCAGCATGCCGTGGGCGATGCGGCCCTGGAACATGGTGGTGGCGGCATATTCCTGGTTGATGTGGACCGGGTTGGTGTCGCCGGAAATGCCCGCGAACAGGACGATATCGGCTTCCGTCACCGTCTTGGCGAAGCTGGCCGTCATGCCGACGGACAGGTCTTCGATGCAGTAGCCTTCGGTATCCTTGCGGACCTGACGCACGTCGTCCATCGCAGCAATTCCTCTTTCTCTCGGTGCCAGTTCCGGCATCTGACGCCCGGGCGCCGTGCCGTTCGCTGCAATGCGTCGTGTGCGCTGCAGCGATAGGAATGGCACCACGTCTCCTCCAAAAATGCAAAAAAATCTCTAACGTTCCGCACAAGTCCGCGAGGAAGCCTGCCGCGCCGTCCGGCAGGCTTCGCCGCAATGGAAGCCGGCATGGCAGCAAGGGATTACTTATGGAACGAGGTATTTCAAGAGAAAATGCGGCGGACCATAGGCTTATCGCAAAAGATCCAGCCATTCCGACCGGTGTGCCGCCATGGGTGCGACTGTTTAGCCAGCGGCTGGGGTGCCGGTAGTGAAGTCCCGTTCTTTTCAACGGTTTGACCGTATGGTGACTGTTGGTACGGCGATGCAATAAAAATTGAGTGGTTGGCGCGGCGAATCGGAAAGCCTTTTCGCCGCGCCGCAGCATTACTTGCCGGAGCCGGAGTGCGACACTGTGTCGCTTCTGCTGCCGCCGGAGTTTCCGCTGTTCCGGTTGCCGTCGCCCTGGGCGACCTGGTTGCCGGGGGTAAGCTGGTCGACCTTCTCCTCCACCTTTTCGCGGGCGGTGTCGGTCGGCTGTTCCGACGGCTTGACCTCGACCTTCACCGGGGCGGTGCCGTCTTCGATCATGTCCAGCTTTTTGGCGGCGGAGCGCGACAGGTCGATCACACGGCCGTCGACATAGGGACCGCGGTCGTTGACGATGACGTCGACGCTTTTGCCGTTTTCCTGATTGGTGACTGTGGCCTTGGAACCCAACGGCAGGGTGCGTGAGGCGGCGGTCGCCTTGTTCTGGTTCATCGTTTCGCCGTTCGCCGTGGTGCGGCCGTGGAACTTCTGGCTGTAGAACGATGCTTCCCCCTTGTGGACGAGGATCTCCTCGCCATCCTCATGCTCTACATGCACGGGCGGAACCTTGGCCTTCTCGTTCGCCAGCACCGGGACGGCAGTCCCGCACAGGGTCGCGGCGGTCAACGCCAGGACGATAATGCGTGTTGTCTTCATCGGTACACCTCCAACGGCGGACCAACGCCATTCAAGGAAAAGAGTTCCCTCGCAGGATCGAGACAAGACATCGACACTATTTCTGGTTTCTAATATCTTGACGAATTCGGAGTGGGTTGCCCTTGGGGTGCCTTTCCGGTCCGCAACACAACGGTCAGGGGAGAAAGCATGGCCGATGACGCCGCCTGGACTGCATCCGAATTTGCGGCGGATCGCCTCGCCAATGGTGGCTCCGCCCCGGCTGAGATGCGTCACGTGGCGATGCCCGACGGGGTTCGGCTGCGCGTCGCCGTCTGGCCGGTGCCGGTGCAGGCCCGCGGCACGGCGCTGGTGCTGACCGGCCGGGCGGAGTTCATCGAGAAATATGCCGAAACCGCCGAGGCCCTGACCGCCCGCGGCTTCCGCGTCGTGGCGGTCGACTGGCGCAACCAGGGCCTGTCCGACCGGCCTCTGCCGAACCGGCAGGTCCATCACCTGACCGACTTCGCGACGCTGGTGGACGATCTCGACGAAATACATCGGCAGGTGGTGGCGCCGGTCGCGGTGGAGACGGGCGGTCCGGTGATCGTGCTGGCCCACTCGATGGGCGGGCTGGTGGCGACATTGGCGCTCGTCCGCCATGCCGATGACGATCCGGACCGCTACGCTGCCGTTCTGCTGGCGGCGCCGATGTACGCCATCCACAGCGGGCCGCTGCCGCGCTGGCTGGTGCGGGTGCTGGCCAGCCTCGGGCTCGCCTGCGGCTGGGGCGCGCGCTATGCGCTGGGGCAGGGCGATTACGACCCGGCGGAGGGGAGCTTCGGTCCGGACAACAAGATCACGACCGACCCGCGGCGCTACGCCGCCTTCCACACCCCCTATGCCGAGCGGCCGGAACTGCGCGTCGGCGGGGTCAGCTTCGCCTGGGTCGCCGCCGCCCTGGATGCGGAGGATGCGCTGCGCCACGTCCTGCCGCTGGAACGGGTGCGCACGCCGGTGCTGCTGCTGAGCGCGCCGGAGGACCGGGTGGTGCGGGCGGAGGCCCACCGCGCGGTGGCCGCCCGGCTCGGCAATGCCCATGTCGTCGGCTATCCCGGTGCCCGGCACGAGCTGCTGATGGAAGGCGACGCCATCCGCGACCGGGTATGGGCGGATATCGACGCCTTTCTCGACAAGACGCTCGGCAAGGGGGCCGAGCACAAGACACTTGCGCCGGCCGGCGGCTCTGTCGTCGGATAGGTGCCTTCAGGACCAAAGGTGCCCAGCAGCATGACCGATTTCTGGACGGCGTCCGGTTTCCACCTGTTGACCCGCGATGCCGACAACCATCTGGCGGTGACGCCCGATTTCCTGCGCGCCTACCTGCTCCGGCCCGAGATGCGTCCGCCGGAGGAGGCCTGCGACGCCGAGCGCACGCTGCACGCCGCCTTGCTGGACGACCCGGCGCGGGTTGTGCCGGCTCCGCTGATCGACGCCATCGCCGATGCGGACGCACGGGAGAATTTCCAGGTCTGGCTGGCCTTCCGCGACCGGTTGCTCGCCGCCGGGACGCTGGAGGGCTGCTACATCCGCCTGTTCCGCGAGGGCGCCCGCGGCGTGCCCGGCCTGTTCATCGACCAGCTGGTCCACGCCATCCTGCGCGGCATCCTCGACGAAACGCCGTCCGGCCTGCGGGCGCGGGCGGGGGAGCTGTTCTTTCGTGAGCAGACGGTGTCGGTGGAGGACGGCCGCGTCCGCGTCGCCGATGCCGAGACTGTGGAGACGATGGCGGCCTCCGGCGGCTTCGGCTCGCTCGGCCGTCTCGTCGTGGAAGCCGGCACCGCCCCGCGCAGCGTCGAGCTGGACATCCTGGACGAGACCAACCACCCGCTCTACTGGGGCCGCGACGCCCGGCACGACACGGTTCTGGACATCACCTTCGCCGCCGCCGGGCTGGATGCGCTGGCCCGCGTGCTGGAGGCCTGGGTCGGGCATTTCCTCGGCGTGACCGTCAGCATCCAGCCGGTGCAGAACATCCGCGACGACCGTTGGGTCTGGCATGTCGGGCTGGACAGCGCCGCCACCGCGATCCTCAACGACCTGTACAACGGGGTCGAGGTTGGGGAGGAGCGGCTGGCCCGCATCCTCGCTTTGTTCCGCCTGGACTTCGCCGATCCCGCCGCCATGCGCCCCGACCTCGCCGGCCGGCCAGTCTATCTGGGGCTGGCGATGACGGAGGGGCGGCGGCTGAAGCTCAAGCCGCAGAACCTGCTGGTGAACCTGCCGCTGGCCTCGGTTGCGTGAGAGTGGGGTTAGAGGGTATCGGCCTTCTCAGTCCCCCAGCAGGGCCCCGACCGGCTTCAGCGGTTCGTGCGCGTCGAACAGGATCTTCAGGATTGCCAGGATCGGCACGGCCAGCAGCGCGCCGGGGATGCCCCACAGCCAGCCCCAGAACAGGATCGACACGAACACCGCGATGGGGTTCAGCGACAGCCGGCGGCCGACGATCATCGGGGTGAGGAAATTGCCCTCGATCGTCGTCAGCGCCACGAAGGACAGCGGCGGCAGGATGATGGTGCCCAGGCCGTCGAAGGTCAGGACCGACACCAGGAAGAACACACCGGTCATCACCGCCGGGCCGATGAATGGGATGTAGTTGGCCAGCGCCACCATCACCCCCCACAATGCCGGGTTGGGCAGTCCCCACAGCCACATCACCAGCCCGGTCGCCAGACCCAGGATCGCGTTGATGACGGTGATGGTCAGGAGATAGGCGGCGATGTTCTGCTGCAGCGTCGCCGCGACCATCGCGTAATGCACGCGGTCGTCGACGTTGCGCATGGTGCCGATCAGCGCTTCCAGCGAATGCCGGCCGCGGGCGAGGAAGAAATAGAGCAGCACCAGCAGGATCACGACATTGGCCAGCACCGTTTCGACCTGGCTGACCGCCTGCTCCATCAGCGTCGGACCGCGCACCACCACCTCGCGCACCGGTCCAGCCTCGTTGCCAGTCTCCTTGGTGATCTGCTCGATCTGGCGCGACGCTTCGCGGGCGCGGTCGATGCCGGCACGGATGTCGCCCAGCTTGAACTCCAGCTCGTGCATGACCCGCGGCATGCGGTTGACCCACTCCGCCGCCGGGCCCGACAGGGTGTAGACCGCCAGCAGCACGCCGCCGAACAGCGATACCACCATGATGGCGGCGCCGATGCCCTCCGGCACGCGGACGCGGTAGAGGGCGCGGACCAGCGGCCGAAGCAGGAAGCTGAGGATCAGCGCCAGCATGATCGGCAGCAGCACGTCGCGCCCGAAATACAGCGCGAACAGCACGGCGATGACGAACAGGCCGACGGTGGCGATGGTTTGCGCATTGCGGCGATGACCGGGCGGGGGCAGGGGCTCGGTCGCCGGTTCCGGCGTTCCGGCGAGCGGAGCCTCCGGTGCTGTGGGGTGCGCGGGGGGAATCGAGGCGAACTGGCTGCGGTCTGTCATCGCGGTGGCCGGACCTCCGAAGGTGGGCGCTTGACGGTGGCGCCCGATCCTCCGATCTAGGGGAGTGTTTTGCCGGACCGCGCGGCCCGCGGTCCCCGCCCGTCCTTGCCGGAGACCCAGTCGCGATGCGCAGCCCGTTTCCCCTGATGAACGTTTCCGCCGGCCTTTTGGTTCTGGGCCTGCTGACCGCCGGGCTGGCACTGCCCTCGGCGGCGCTGGCGGACGACGTGATCGGCCGCTTCTCCAACGACTGGACCGGCAACGGCCTGCAGGTCCAGGCCATCGAGGACCCCAAGGTGAAGGGGATCACCTGCCATCTGGTCGATTTCGACCGCAGCCTGATCGACCGGCTGAGCAAGGGCAACTGGTTCGAGGATCCGTCCAACGCCTCCATTGCCTGCCGCCAGACCGGGGCGGTCACCGTCGGCGACATCGACCTGTCGCAGAAGGGGGAGGAGGTCTTCTCCGAACGGAAAAGCCTGATCTTCAAGTCGATCGCCATCCGCCGCATCTATGACCGGCCGAACGACACGCTGGTTTATGTGGTGTACAGCCGACAGGTGAAGGACGCCTCGGCGAAGACCTCGATCTCCACCGTGCCGCTGTTCAGCGCGAACGCGACCTGGACGAAGGGCAAGCCGGCCGTGAAGTGAGCGGCCGGTCCGCCCCGGCCTCCATCGTCAGCCGACGATCCGCCCCAGCCGCACCGCCGTCTGGCCGGATTTCACGCGGCGGGCGGGCATGATGAGAACGCAGTCGTTGTAAGGGGTCTGGATCGCGCGGGCGTCGTCCCAGCCGATGACGGTGCCGGCGCGGCCGATCACTTCCATGCCGACGAAGGGGGCGGTGAAGCGGAAACGCTCACTGGCGGCGGTGATGGCCTCGGTGACCTCGACCACCCGCTGCGGATCGGTTCGCGGGCGCATGCGCGGACCGTTCGCCGGCTGGTCCACCATCTCCAGCCCGAGAAGCAGGCGCAGGCAGCTTTCCAGCGCCACCGTCGCAGTCTCCGTCCGCCAATGCTGGCCGCACTCGACCAGGATGGCGGTGTGCGACCCCTCGGGCCTGGCGAAGTTGCCGTAATCGATCAGCCTCTTGCCCCCGGCATGACCGCCGTCCGCCACCACCCAGGCCGGATAGCCGAGGCCGAGCGCCAGATCGCGCCCGCGTGTGGTCCGTCCGCACAAGGTCAGCGGTGCGGTGTCCGCCGTCATCGAATGGAGATCGAGCAGCAAATCCGCCGATTCATAGACCGGCCGCAGGGCGCGGGCGCGCCGAAGCTCGATGCTGTCGCGCCGGCCGTCGAGATGCTCCGGCGACCACAGCCGGTTGAAATCCTCGTCCAGATAGCGCGACGCGTAAGGGTTCTGGCGGTCGAAGGTGGCGTAGGCCGCGGTGTTGGCGAAGACGAAGGTCAGCCGTCCGCGTGTCGGCCGCAGTCCCATGCGCAGCAGGGCGTCCAGCGCTATGGCGCCGCACAGTTCGTTGCCGTGGACGAGCGCGTTCAGCACCACATGCGGCCCGGGCTCTGCCGCCGACAGGCTGGTGACGTGGTCGATGCCGGTGTTGCCGCGCCGGTAGGGCGCGATGTCCGGCGGCGTGAGTTCTACGGGGGCGAAGAGCGGGTCGGTCAAGCGGCAAGCTCACCAGCGGTGGGCGCTCCGAACAGTATGGCGAACCAAGCGACTCCACGCCAGTGCGGGCCGGTGCGCCGCCGCGGTTTTTTTGGCTGATGCGTCTGGCGCAATGTTGCGGCGGCATGGCAGCATCATGACGAATTGCCGTCGACTGCGAGTTGACGCATGGGTTATAGGATCCGCCGGATCGATAAGGGCGGCGGTGGACGTTGCGGCACTTGAACTGGCGGTTGTTCCACTCGGGCGATCTGGTTGAGGGCGATCTGGTTGGGGGTTGTCTGGTCGGAGCCGGTCGATGAGCTTCGTGATCGATGACGTTCTGGTCCGCAACGACCCGGTCGGCCGGCGCCTTCCGGTGCTGTTCGATTCGCCGCACAGTGGCAGCGTCTATCCCGACGATTTCCGGGTGATCTGCCCGCATCCGCTGCTGCGTCAGGCCGAGGACACCCATGTCGAGGAGCTGTTCGCCACGGCACCCGACCATGGCGCCACTCTGCTGTGCGCGCTGTTCCCGCGGACCTGCATCGACGTGAACCGGGCCGTCGACGACATCGACCCGTCGATGATCGACGGCGACCTGCCGCTACGGCTGCGTCCGACACCGCGCAGCACGCTGGGCATGGGGCTGATCCGGGCCATGCTGCGGCCGGGTGTTCCGCTCTATGACGGGAAGCTGCCGGCGTCGGTGGTTGCCGACCGCATCGACCGTTATTACCGCCCCTACCACGCCCAGATGCGGATGGCGCTGGATGGTCTGGCGGAGCGGTTCGGGGCAGCGTGGCACGTCAACTGCCATTCCATGCCGTCATCGCTGCGGCCGGACGGGCGCGATCCGCTGGCGGTGGATTTCGTCATCGGCGACCGCGACGGCACCACCAGCGAGCCGGGTTTCGTCCGGCTGGTGGCGGACACCCTACGCGGCCTCGGCCATCGGGTGGCGATCAACGATCCTTACAAGGGTGTGGAACTGCTGGCGCGCTATGGCGAGCCGGCGCGCGGCCGCCATTCGATCCAGCTGGAGATCAACCGGCGCCTCTACATGAATGAGGAGACTCTGGAGCGCCACGACGGTTTCGCCCGGCTGAAGGGCGATATCGACACGCTGATCCGCCGCATCGCCGACTATGCCGGCCAGCGCGTCCTGCACCGCGCAGCGGAGTAGGCGCCCCGCCACAACCCGCCGCAACAGCGGCGGCAGGTTGTTGTGGCGGGTCCGCTCAGGCCACTTGTCACATCTGGGTGATGTGCCGTCGCGCGATATCCAGGAAATGCGCCATCTGCTTTTCCACCCGGTGGTCGGAGATGTCGACGCCGCGGGCGTGCAGGTCGGTGCACAGCCTGTCCCGAATGTCATGCGGGCCGGGGGTGGCGATGTCGGTATCCACGATCTGGCGGGCATAGGCCTCGGCCTCCGCCCCGGACAGCCCCATCAGGTCGGCAGCCCATTCGCCGGCCAGCCGGTCGCGCCGGGCGCGGATGCGGAAGAGCAGGTCCTCGTCGTGCTGGAACTTGTTCTCGAAGGCCTTTTCGCGGTCGTCGAAGGTCGTCATGGTGACCCGCGCTCCTTTATTGGTTTCACTCCCGGATATAAGGATAATATAGCCCGAAGGCGGCTGTCGTCACTGTCCCGCCGCGTCGCACCCGCGGATATTCTGCAGGGCCTCCCCAGGTGGCGGGATACCCCCAAGCGACATCAAAGGCTGTCACGACCGAATACCGACGACGCCGAAGACCGGCATCCCCAGAGACGCAACCCCCAGAGACGCAACCGAAGACAGGGCAAGGCATGTGCAGTGTGATTCTCCTGCGGCGACCCGATGCAACCTGGCCGCTGGTCGTCGCCGGGAACCGTGACGAGATGGTGGGGCGCCCCTGGCTCCCGCCGGCCCGCCACTGGCCCGACCGCCCCAACGTGGTCGCCGGGCTCGACGAGCTGGCGGGCGGCTCCTGGATGGGGCTGAACGACGAGGGGGTGGTGGCGGTCATCCTCAACCGCTTCGGCACTCTGGGGCCGGAGGCCGGCAAGCGGTCGCGCGGCGAACTGGTGCTGGATGCGCTCGACCATGCCGACGCCGCCGATGCGGCGCGCAGCTTCGCCGACCTCGACATCCGCGCCTATCGCCCGTTCAATCTGGTGATCGCCGACAACCGCGACGCTTTCCTGGTCGTCCACCGCGGCGCCAACCCGCGCCACCGGCCGGAGGTGTCGTCGATCCCCGCCGGCGTCCACATGCTGACCGCCTTCGAGCTGGACGACCCGCAGGACCCGCGCACCGCCTTCTACCGCCCGCTGTTCGAGCATGCCATTCCGCCGACCCTCGACGCGCTCGACGCGGAGACCTTCGCCTGGGGCGGCTGGCCGGAGCTGATGGCAAGCCGCATCTGGGAGGGCACGCCGGACGAGCGCGGCGCCATGGATTTCCTGCTGCCCAGCGGCTTCGGAACCTCGTCCAGCTCGCTTCTCGCGGTGCCGCGGGTGGAGCGTCCCGACCTGAACCCGATCTGGCACTTCGCCCCCGGCCGTCCGCACGCGGTGGACTACGTGCCGGTGGAACTGTGACGCGGCAACCGCACAATCCTGCCCTCCAGCCCCCGTCGTTGTGTTCGCGCACCCGGCTTGCTATATCACTCAGGCACATTCCTGGGCCGGCAAGCTCGCTTGACCGGTCCTTACGTATTTGGACGAAGACGCGATGACACGACGCCGGCGCATCTACGAAGGCAAGGCCAAGGTACTCTTCGAAGGGCCGGAGCCGGGCACCCTGGTGCAGTACTTCAAGGACGATGCCACCGCCTTCAACAACCAGAAGAAGGGCGTCATCACCGGCAAGGGGGTGCTGAACAACCGCATCTCCGAATATCTGATGAGCCGTCTGTCCGAGATCGGCGTGCCCACGCACTTCATGCGCCGCCTGAACATGCGCGAGCAGCTGGTGCGCGAGGTGGAGATCATCCCGATCGAGGTCGTCGTCCGCAACGTCGCCGCTGGCAGCCTGTCGCGCCGCTTCGGCATTCCCGAAGGCACGCCGCTGCCGCGGTCGATCATCGAATATTACTACAAGTCTGACGAGCTGAACGACCCGATGGTCTCGGAGGAGCACATCACCGCCTTCGGTTGGGCGGCTCCCCAGGATCTCGATGACATGGTCGCGCTCAGCTTGCGCGTGAACGACTATCTGTCCGGCCTCTTCCTCGGCATCGGCCTCAAGCTGGTGGACTTCAAGCTGGAGTTCGGCCGGCTGTGGGAGAACGAGGAGATGCGGATCGTCCTGGCGGACGAGATCAGCCCCGACAACTGCCGCCTGTGGGACGTCAAGACCAACGAGAAGCTGGACAAGGACCGGTTCCGCCAGGATCTGGGCCGCGTCGAGGAAGCCTATCAGGAGGTCGCGCGGCGCCTCGGCATCCTGCCGGAAGGCGGGCCGAGCGACGTCAAGGGTCCCAAGACGATCCAGTGACCGCCATCCAGCAACCACCCCTCCACCAACACCGTAAAGCGAGCGGACATCCGATGAAGGCCAAGGTTCACGTCACCCTCAAGCGCGGCGTTCTCGACCCCCAGGGCAAGGCCATTGCGCACGCGCTGCACACGCTGGGCTTCGACGGCGTCGAGGACGTCCGCGCCGGCAAGGTGATCGAGCTGCAGCTCAAGAGCACCGACGAGGCGACTGCCCGCAAAGAGGTCGAGGCGATGTGCAGCAAGCTTCTCGCCAACACCGTGATTGAGGACTACGCCATCGAGCTGGTGGCCTGATCCGCCGCCAGCCTTGATTCAGCGGTTTTCCGGAGTGGAGCGCGGCAGATGAGCGTTGAACATCTGGCCGCGCTCGACCCTATTTTCGCCGAATGCCTGCGCGTCGGCGGCCCGGTGATCCGTGACTTCACCCGGCCGACCGGTTTCGTCGGCCTGCTGCGTATGGTGATGGAGCAGCAGCTCTCCACCAAGGTGGCGCTGGCGCTCTGGGCCAAGCTGCAGGACCGGCTGGGCGGCACCGTCACCCCCGACGCCATCCTGGCGCTGGACGACGACAGCTTGCGCGCCTGCGGTTTCTCCCGCCAGAAGATCGGTTATGCCCGCGGCCTCGCCGAGGCGGTGGCGAGCGGGCGGCTCGATTTCGACATCATCCATGACCTGCCCGACGAGGAGGCGATTGCCCGGCTCGTCGCGCTGAAGGGCATCGGCCGCTGGAGTGCGGAGGTCTATCTGATGACCACGCTCGACCGGCCCGACATCTGGCCCATCGGCGATCTGGCGATCCAGCTGGGCGTCCAGCGGCTGAAGGGCTGGGCGGACAAGCCGACGGCGAAGCAACTGATCGAGGTGGCTGAGCCCTGGCGACCCCATCGCTCGCTGGCGGCTCGGCTGGTCTGGCACCATTACGTGGCGTTGCAGGAGCAGGCGAGGGCGGCGCGAGGTTTGCCGCCGTCGCGGTGATCGGAAAGCCTCATCCCGCCAGCACCGGCAGCCGCCACCCCGCCAGCGTGATCTCCACCGGCAGCCGCGCCAGCACGTCGCCGTCGCCCTGCACCGCGTCGGCGAACAGCCCGTCTCCGGCCGGTCCCTCGATCCGCACGCGCCTGACCGTCACCACCCGATAGTCCGGAAAGCGCGCCAGCCGCCCGGCGGTGACACCCCAGACATAGCGCAACGCATTCAGCCGCCCACCGCGCGGGAACAGGCAGACATGCAGCTCCGGCTCCGTCAGCCGCGCATCGGGCGCGCAGATGAAGCGGCCGCCGTAGAAATGCCCCTTGGCGACGATGACCGACGCCAGTTCCTGTGCCTCCCCGTCGTCCAAGATGACCCGATAGCGGTGGTCCGGCCGCGTCGCCAGCTGCACCAGCGTCTCCGCAACATAGGCGCCCTTGCCGATCAGCCGCTTCACCCTGGGATCGACCCGCTCCACCACCCGCGCGTCCAGCCCGACCCCGGCCATCAGCGAGAACACCCGCCCGTTCGCCTGCGCCGGCCAGATCATCGTCCGCTTTCCGCCGGCAATTGCCGCCGCGATGCGATCCGCATCCATCGTCAGGCCAAGTTCGGCCGCCAGCACATTGGCGGTGCCCATCGGCACGATGCCGAGCGGCAGAGGCTTGCCCGCCTCGGCATGGGTGGCCAGCCCGTTGATGACCTCGTTGATGGTGCCGTCGCCGCCGGCCGCCACCACCGCATCCACTTCGGCGGGATCGGCTGCGCGGGCGAACGCCTCCGCATCGCCGCGCCTGCCGGTCGGCCTGACTGTCACGCCGATGCCGCGTGCCTCCAGCCGGGCGACCACCGCGCGGAGCCGCCGTGCCCGCCGCCCGCCGGCGGTCGGGTTGTGGATCACCAGCAGCCGCCGCACGTCGATGGCCGCATCCTCGCCGCTGCCCGTGCCAACCGCCGGGTTTTCGCCCACCAGAACCGTGTCGCGCACCGATTCGCTCTCCCTGACCGGCGCCAGGGGCGCCTTCTGTTGCAGAACAGTGAAGGTCCTGCGGCGGTTCCGTTACAGTAAAACTGCGACGGTGTGACGATAGCCCAAATTGTTGTGACGAATAGGTGCGGCTGTTTCAAATCATTGTCAAGGCATGCTTCTTTCCTTTATACGGAAGTTGTCTTGATGGCCATCGGCCAGGGCGACGACGGAGCGGAAGATGGACGCCGTCCCAGCGGTCAAGCGTTACCGCAGCATTTGGATATCCGACGTTCATCTTGGAACGCGCGGCTGTCAGGCGGAATTGCTTCTCGATTTCCTGAAGCACACCGAATCGGATCACCTGTTCCTGGTCGGCGACATCGTCGACGGCTGGCGGCTGAAGAAAAGCTGGTACTGGCCGCAGGCCCACAATGACGTGGTGCAGAAGATCATGCGCCGCGCCCGCAAGGGGGTGGAGGTCTATTACATCCCCGGCAACCATGACGAGGCGGCGCGCGATTACGTCGGGCTTCAATTCGGCGGCGTGCATGTGGTGGACGAATGGGTCCACACCACCGCCGACGGCCGCCGCCTGCTGATCACCCACGGCGACAAGTTCGACGCGGTGGTGCGTTACGCCAAGTGGCTGGCCCTGCTCGGCGACCATGCCTACGTCACGCTGCTGCACGTCAACACCCTGTTCAACTGGGTGCGCCGCAAGCTCGGCTTCAATTACTGGTCGCTGTCGGCCTATCTGAAGCACAAGGCGAAGACCGCGGTCGAATTCATCGGCAAATACGAAGAAGCTTTGGGCGACGAAGCCCGCCGCCGCAAGGTCGACGGTGTCGTCTGCGGCCACATCCACACCGCCGAGATGCGCGACATCGAAGGAATCCTCTATTGCAACGACGGCGATTGGGTCGAGTCCTGCACCGCCTTGGTCGAGCACGACAGTGGCGCGCTGGAAATCATCCACTGGACGGAGGTCATGGCGCAGCGGCTTGCCACCACCGGTCCCAGCAGCAGCCCCACCGGCGGCAAGATCAAGGCGAAGGAACTCACGGCGAAGGAACGGGAAGCGGCGTGAACATCCTGATCGTCAGCGACGCCTGGCACCCGCAGGTGAACGGCGTCGTGCGCACAATCGGCACCGTGCGCGGAGAGTTGGAGGCGATGGGCCACAACGTCGAGGTGATCGGCCCCGATCGCTTCCGCACCCTGCCGATGCCGACATATCCGGAAATCCGGCTGGCGCTGGGGGCGAAGCGGCGGTTGTGGGCGATGATCGACGGCCTGCGGCCCGACTGCATCCACATCGCCACCGAAGGGCCGCTGGGCTTTGCCGCCCGGTCCTATTGCCTGAAGCACGGCAAACCCTTCACCACCGCCTACCACACCCGCTTTCCCGAATATGTGCGCGACCGCGCGCCGATCCCGCTGGCGCTGTCCTATGCGGTGGTGCGCCGCTTCCACAAGCCGTCCTCGGCGGTGATGGTGGCGACCCAGACCATCGAGGACGCGCTGACGACCCGCGGCTTCGCCAACATCCGCCGCTGGACCCGCGGAGTCGACACCGAGCTGTTCCGGCCCCGCGACAAGGACTTCCTCGATCTGCCGCGCCCGGTGTCGATGTATGTCGGGCGTGTGGCGGTGGAGAAGAACTTGGAGGATTTCCTGCGCCTCGACCTGCCCGGCACCAAGGTTGTGGTCGGCGATGGCCCGGCGCGGGAGGAATTGCAGCGCAGGTATCCCGCCGTCCATTGGGTCGGTGCCAAGCATGGCGAGGAACTGGCGAGGCATTATGCCGCCGCCGACGTCTTCGTCTTCCCGTCGCGCACCGACACCTTCGGGCTGGTTCTGCTGGAGGCGCTGGCATCCGGCGTGCCGGTGGCGGCCTATCCGGTGCCTGGACCGCTGGACGTGGTCGACGGCTCCGGTGCCGGCTGCCTGGACGAGGATCTGAAGCGCGCGGTCGAAGGGGCGCTGGCGATCCCGGCGCAGGCATGCCGCGACTATGCGCTGGGCTATTCCTGGCGCCGCTCGGCCGAACAGTTCCTGTCGAACCTGCGGCCGTTTGCGTAAGCGGGGAGGACACAGTCCCGCTCTCATTCGGCTTGGCGGCGGTCCTGCGGCGTGGTTCCATTTCGCGGAGCCACAACCCGCGCGAGGTCCCCGGCCATGACCCCCGACTTCCTGATCACCTCCCTGATCGTCGTTGCCTCGCCCGGCACCGGGGTGCTGCTGACGCTGGCGGCGGGGCTGTCGCAGGGCGCGCGGGCCAGCGCGGTGACGGCGTTCGGCTGCACGCTGGGCATCGTGCCGCACATGGCGGCGGCGGTGCTGGGACTTGCCGCCCTGCTGCACACCAGCGCGGTGGCGTTCCAGGGGCTGAAAATCCTGGGCGTGCTCTATCTGCTCTACATGGCGTGGGCGACGCTGAAGGAGCAGGGGGCGCTCAGTGTCCAGGCGGACCGGACGCAGCGCACCGCCGGACGGATGATCCTGCGGGCTGTGCTGGTCAATGTGCTGAACCCGAAGCTGTCGATCTTCTTCCTGGCTTTCCTGCCGCAATTTGTCAGCGAGTCCGATCCCCAGCCGCTGGCGCGCATGCTGGAACTCAGCGGCGTGTTCATGGCGCTGACCTTCGTGGTCTTCGTTGTCTATGGCCTGTTCGCCGCCGCGGTGCGCGATCAGGTGGTCTCCCGCCCGCGGGTGATGGGCTGGATGCGCCGCAGCTTCGCCGCCGCCTTCGCCGCGCTCGGAGTCAAGCTGGCACTGGCGGAGCGGTGAGGGGTCTGCCTCGCACCGGCCTCTGTTACGGAACCGCTGCCGCGTGCTAAGGTGCCGCCGGGCGCGTCGCCGGTGGTCCGTATCAGGGGCACCGGCAACGCGCCCGTTGTCGTACGTCTCCTGTTCCGGACCTTGATGCTGCATTCCCTCTACCGTGGCCTGACGACCGTTGCCGGGCCGGCGGTGCGCCTCTATCTCGACCGGCGCCGTGCCGCCGGCAAGGAAGACCCCGCGCGCCAGGCGGAGCGGTTCGGCATGGCATCGCAAGCCCGGCCGGCCGGTCCGCTGGTCTGGATCCACGCGGCCAGTGTGGGGGAGGCGAATTCGGTCCTCGTGCTGGTCCGCCGGCTGCTGGACGGCGCGCCTGACCTGACCGTGCTGATGACCACCGGCACCGTCACCTCGGCCGAGCTGATGGGCCGGCGGCTGCCGGCGCGTGCGATCCACCAGTATGTGCCGGTCGATCTGCCGGGCGCAGTCGACCGTTTCCTCGACCATTGGCGGCCCGATGCGGTGCTGTGGACGGAATCGGAGATCTGGCCGAACCTGCTGGCCGGCATCCGCGCCCGCTCCATCCCGGCCGCGCTGGTCAATGCCCGCATGTCCGAACGCAGCTTCTCGCGCTGGCGCAACGTGCCCGGGCTGATCGGCGGCCTGCTGTCGACTTTCCAAGTGACGCTGGCCCAGACCGAGGGCGATGCGGAGCGACTGCGCCGGCTCGGCGCTTCCGGCGTCGCCAGCGTCGGCAACCTGAAATTCTCCGCAGAGCCTCCCCCCGCTGTTGCCGATGCGATGGAGCCGCTGCGGGCATCCCTGGCCGGCCGGCCGGTCTGGCTGCTCGCCAGTTCCCATCCGGGAGAGGACGAGATCGCCGCGGCGGTCCATGCTGCGCTGGCCCCGGTGCTGCCCGGCCTGCTGACGGTCGTCGCCCCACGCCATGCCCATCGCGGCGATGCCATCGCGGAGCTGATGCGCGCCCGCGGCCTGTCGGTTCTTCAGCGGACCGCCGGGCATCGCCTGCCGGGGCCTGAGCATGCCGTCTATGTCGCCGACACCATGGGCGAGCTTGGGCTGTTTTACCGTGCGGCGCCGGTGGTGTGCATGGGCGGCTCTTTCATCCCCCATGGCGGACAGAACCCGGTGGAGCCGGCGCAGCTGGGCTGTGCCGTGCTCTATGGTCCGCACATGTTCAATTTCGGCGAGATCACCCACATGCTGGAGGCTGCCGGCGGCGCCCTGCCGGTGGCCGACGGCGAGGCGCTGACCCGCGAGGCGCGCCGGCTGCTGACCGATGACCGGGCGCGCGAACGCATCGTCGCAGGGGCGGCGCGGGTGACCGCGGACAACCGGCGGATCATCGACCGGGCGCTGGCGGCGCTGGCCCCGGTGCTGGGCGCCGCCGGCATCCGGACCGCTGCCTGAGGGGACGCGCCGCCGTGAAGACCCCCGCCTTCTGGTACCGGCCGCCCGGTCTCGCCTCCACCCTGCTGGCGCCGCTGGGGGCGCTCTATGGGCTGGCCGGGCGGCGGCGCATCGCCGGGACCGTTCCGCGCAAGGTCGGCGTTCCGGTGGTCTGCGTCGGCAATCTGGTGGCGGGCGGCGCCGGCAAGACGCCGGTCGGGTTGGCCCTGATCGCGGCCTTGCAGGTCCGCGGCGTCGCCGTCCATGCGCTGACCCGCGGCCATGGCGGGCGGGAGGCCGGTCCGCTGGCGGTCGATCCCGGTTGCCATACCGCCGCCGATGTCGGTGACGAGGCGCTGCTGCTGGCCGGGGCGACACCCTGTTGGGTGGCGCGCGACCGGCTGGCAGGGGCGGAGCGCGCGGTTGCCGCCGGGGCCGAGGCAATCGTCATGGACGATGGGTTCCAGAACCCGGCGCTGCACAAGGATCTGTCGCTGATCGTCGCCGACGGCGCGGTCGGTTTCGGCAACGGCCGGCTGGTGCCGGCAGGGCCGCTGCGGGAACGGGTGGCCGAAGGCCTCGCCCGCGCCGATGCGCTGGTGATCCTGGGCGAGGACCGCCACGGTCTGGCCGTGCTGGCCGGCGGGCGCCCGGTGCTGGCGGCCCGGCTGGAACCCGATCCGGAGGCCGCCGCCCGGCTCGCCGGCCGCGATGTGCTGGCCTTCGCCGGCATCGGCCGGCCGGAGAAGTTCTTCGCGACGCTGGAGGCGCTCGGCGCCCGCATCGCGGAGCGTGTGCCCTTCGCCGACCACCATCCCTACCGCCCGGCCGAAGTGGTGGCGCTGATCGACCGCGCCGCGACGCTGGGCGCCTTGCCCGTCACTACCGCCAAGGACGCCGTCCGCCTGCCGCCGGAGCTGCGGGCGAAAATCGCCGTCCTGCCGGTGTCGGTGCGCTGGGCCGATGAGAGCGCGCTCGCCGCGTTGCTGACGCATGTTTCGCTGAAAGGAAGCCCCGATGGCCAAGCCGCGTAGCCCGTTTCAGAAATGGCTGACGCGTCGCATTGGCTATCCGGTGGAGGCGCTGCTGGTCCATGGCGTCTGCGGCCTGTTCCGGGCGCTGCCGCTCGACCGCGCTTCGGCGCTCGGCGGCTGGATCGGCCGGACGGTGGGGCCGTGGCTTCCCAACAGCGCCCGTGCCCGGCGCAACCTGACCCGTGCCTTCCCCGAGAAGGGCGGGGCGGAGATCGAGGCAATCCTGCGCGGCATGTGGGACAATCTCGGCCGCACCATCGCCGAATACCCGCATCTGGAGCAGATCGGCCGCGAGCGGATCGAAGTGATCGGCATCGAGCATGTCGATGCGCTGCGCGAGGACGGCAAGGCCGGTATCCTGGTCTCCGGCCATCTGGCGAACTGGGAGGTCCAGTCGGTCGCCTCCCGCATGCTGGGGCTGGAACTGGGGCTGGTCTACCGCGCGCCCAACAACCCGATGGTCGGCGAGCTGCTGGTGAAGCTGCGCGGGGCGGCGACCGGCACCCAGATTCCCAAGGGGCCGGACGGTGCCAAGATCCTGTTGCGCCACCTGACCAGGGGCGGCCATGTCGGCATGCTGATTGATCAGAAGATGAATGACGGCATCCCCGTGCCCTTCTTCGGCCGCGACGCCATGACCGCACCGGCGGCGGCCGTTCTCGGCATGAAGATGAAACTTCCGCTGTGTCCGGCACGGACCGAGCGGCTGGAGGGCGCCAATTTCCGCGTCACCGTCCTGCCGCCGGAGGAATACCCGACCAGCGGCGACCGCAATGCGGATGCGCGAATTCTTATGGAAAGGCTGAACCGCCTGTTGGAGGATTGGATCCGCGACAAGCCGGAACAATGGCTGTGGATCCACCGCCGCTGGCCCGACTGAGCGCCCAAGCCTCTTGCCTGAGCCCGCTGCCCCTAGTTTGAAGGCCGTCCCGCGATGACCCTGCCGCTCGACCTCCATCTGCTGCAACTCTATATGGTCGCCGTCTGTGTGCTGGTCCTGGCACCGGGACCGGATTCGCTTCTGGTGCTGACCCGCAGCATCGCCGATGGCCGGCAGGCGGGCGTGGTGGCCACCATCGGGATCTGCGTCGGCAACACCGTCCATTCGCTGCTGGCCGCCGCCGGCATCTCCGCCCTGATCGCGGCGTCGGCGTCGCTGTTCGACCTGCTGCGCTATGCCGGCGGCGCCTATCTCGCCTGGATCGGCTTCCGGTCGCTGTGGAGCGTCTGGGCCAGCCGCGGTGCCGAACCCGCTCCGTCCATCGAGGCCCCGGCCCCGGCGGGTACGGGCCGCGTCTTCGTCCAGGCGCTGCTGACCAATCTGCTGAACCCGAAGATCATCCTGTTCCAGCTGGCCTTCGTGCCCCAGTTCATCGCTCCCGAGCTGGGCCATGTGGCGTTGCAGACCTTCATCCTCGGCAACATCATCTCGGTGCTGGGCGGCCTCTATCTGGTCGGCATCGCCGCGCTCAGCGCCGGTGCCGCGCGGCGCGTCCTGTCCAGCCCGCGGGTCCGCACGGCGCTGGACGGCATCGCCGGCGTGCTGTTCCTGGGGTTCGCGGTGCGGCTGCTGCTGACCGACCGCAAGTTCGCGTGAGAAGGCCGGTGAAGGCCCTTGTCATGGCTCCCTTGCGTCCTCACCACGGATCGTCCTCGTCCTCCGCCCCGGCGTCGACGTCGAATGTCGCCGCCTGCCGCACCACCGGATGGCTGTCCTTCCATTCGTCGAAATCCGACACCAGCGCCGGACGGATGCCGAGCGCCAGCACCGGGCAGCCGCCGCCGCGGCCGGCATCCAGCCGGTAGAGCAGCTTCTTCATCCAGGTGGTGCTGGCACCGTACTTGTTCTGGAAGTTCTTCATCTCGACCCGCCGCGCCACCTCGGTGAACAGCGGGATCAGTTCGGCGCTGCGGGTCAGCAGGACGCCGGCATTGATGATGCCGCATTCGTAGAAGGTGCGGGCGGCGTAGAGGTCGCGGTCAAAGGTCTGGTCCTTGCTGTTCCATTCCAGGTCGAAGGACACCCGCCCCTTCACGAAGTCGATCTTGTGCCCGTCGATGAAGCCGTTGACCTTGTACAGCTCCTCGCGCTGGCGCTGCTCGGTGACGGTCTGGCCGCGGTTCTTGCCGGCGACGCGGCGCTTCTCCTCGTGCGTCACGATCATCTTGGTAATGAACAGGTCGCCGCGGATGCGCGTCTCGTTCCAGCCCAGCGGGTTCAGCATCCGCTCCATCGTCTTGGCGATCTGCGATTTGTTGCCGCCGGATGCCACGATGTCCTCGGTGCGGATGCGGAACTCCATCAGCCGTTCTGTGATCTCGCGGAACTCGGCCGTGCAGGCATGGGCCAGGATGCGCGCGGCGTTGCGGTAGCTGTGCACCTCGTACAGCTCGAGGAAGCCGGGCGGGAACAGGTCGCCCAGATCGGGATCCCGCGCCTCGATCAGCGGGGCCTTGTCGTGGATGCAGGCAAGCAGGTTCATGACGGCACATGCGCGATGGAAAACGGCGCCACCATGGCGGCTGCCGCGGGGCAAATCCACCCTTTCGGTCCGATGACCGCCGGAAGGGGGCCGACTGGCGGTCATTCCCCGACATATGCTAAGGTCGCCCGCGCTTTGGGCCGCGCGTCTGGGTGGAAAAAGCGCGGCAAGTTCGCCGGGAGACCGTGATGAGCGACGAATTCCTGTTCGCGGAGGAGGAGCCCGCCGTCGAGGCGGTTGCCGAGGCTGCGGAGCCGGTCGAACCCTGGCTGATCCTGATCGTCGACGATGACCCGGCCATCCATGCCACCACCAAGATGGTGTTGCGCGGCTTCACCTTCGAAGGACGCCCGGCGCAGTTCCTGTCGGCCGCCACCGCGGCGGAGGCGCGCGGGGTTCTGCGCGACAACCCGGCCATCGCGGTGATCCTGCTGGACGTCGTGATGGAATCCGACGATGCCGGCCTGCGGCTGGTCCGCTACATCCGCAGCGAGCTGAGCAACCGCCGTGTGCGCATCATCCTGCGCACCGGCCAGCCGGGGCAGGCGCCGGAACGCGACGTCATCCTCAGCTACGACATCAACGACTACAAATCGAAGACCGAGCTGACGGCGCAGAAGCTGTTCACCTCCGTCGTCGCCGCGCTGCGCGGCTATCAGGACATCACCGCCATCGAGGATCACCGGGAGGGGCTGGAGCGCATCCTGGACTCTTCCTCCACCCTCCTGGGCAAGCGGACGATGGCAGAGTTCGTCCGCCATGCCGTGGCGCAGATCGTCGGTGTCTGTCCGCCCGCCAATGGACCGACGTCGGGCGGGGTGGCGCTGGTCAGCCGCCTGTGCGACGGGCCGCGCCCGGCGGAGCCGCTGGTGCTGGGCGGTGCCGGCTGCCATGTCGGGATGGAAGGCATCCCGCTGTTCCTGGCGCTGCCGCCCGACGCGGCGCAGGCGGTCACCGCGGCACTGGCCGATGGCCGCAACCGCTATGAGCGCGGGCACAGCGTTCTGGTCTTCCGCTCCGCCACCCGCCGGCACGACACCGTGGTCTATCTCGGGCATGGCCGCGCCCTGACGGCCGACGAACGGCGGCTGCTGGAGGTGTTCTGCGCCAAGGTCGCCATCGGTTTCGACAATGTCCACCTGTACGAGGAACTGACTGAGCTGAACCGCAGCCTGGAACGGCAGGTGGCGGAGCGCACTCAGGATCTGGTGGCGGCGCGCGTGGCGGCCGAGGCGGCGCGGTCGGAGGCGGCCAATCAGGCAAAGTCGCTGTTCCTGGCGACCATGAGTCACGAGATCCGCACGCCGATGAACGGCATCCAGGGCATGCTGGAACTGCTGGAGCACACCAGCCTGACCGGCGACCAGCGCGAACTGGTCAGCGTGGTGCGGGAATCGGCCGGCGCCCTGCTGACCATCATCAACGACATCCTCGACTTCTCCAAGATCGAGGCCGGCCGGCTCGACCTGGAGCGGGTGCCGGTGGCGCTCGCCAATGTAGTGGAGGGGGTGGCCGACACGCTGGCGCCGGGTGCCAGGGCCAAGGGGCTGTCGCTGGTCACCTACATCGACCCCGACCTGCCGGCGGAGGTCGTCGGCGATCCGGTCCGCATCCGGCAGGTGCTGTTCAACATCGCCGGCAATGCGGTGAAGTTCACCCAGTCCGGCTCGGTCACCGTGCGGGTGGAACTGGCGCATTTCGATGGCGACCGCGTCATCATCCGCGTCGCGGTGACCGACACCGGCATCGGCATCTCCAGGGAGAACCAGACCCGCCTGTTCCGCCCCTTCACCCAGGCGGAGGCATCGACCACCCGCCGCTTCGGTGGCACCGGGCTGGGGTTGTCGATCTGCCGGCGTCTGGCCGAGCTGATGGGTGGCGACATCGGCGTCAACAGCGAGGTCAATGTCGGTTCCACCTTCTGGTTCACCTTCGCCGCCGATCTGGTTGCGATGGACGAGCAGGCCATGGTGCAGCGGGCGCCGCTTCAGGGGGTGACCGTCCTGCTCCTGGCGGCGGATGCGCAGGAGCGCGGCTTTCTCGCCCGCTACCTGAATGCCGACGGCGCGCAGGTGGTGGAGGCGGCCGATGCCGGCGCCGCCTTGCGCACCCTGCTGCCGACCGCCGCCTGCGATGTGCTGGTCTCGACGCTCGGCAGCGACACCGCAGCGCTGGACCGCGACCCGCGCGGCCGGGTGCGCGGGCGCGTGGTGATCGGCGGCGACGCGCTGAGTTCCGGCGATGCGGCGGAGCTGGGTACCTCCGGTGCCGGCACCGTGGTGCTCGGCCGGCCGGTGCGGCGGGTCGGGCTGGTCCGCGCCGTCCTGGCTGCCGCCGGCCGGATGGCGGCGGGGGAGGGCGGGCGCGCCGACCGGCAACCCGCCCCGGAGCCTGCCGCTCCGGCCGCCGGCCACCGCCGCCTGCCCACGGTGGAGGAGGCGCGGGCACGGGACCGGCTGATCCTGGTGGCGGAAGACCATCCGACCAATCGTCAGGTCATCCAGCGCCAGCTGACCCTGCTCGGCCATGTGATGGAGACGGCGGAGGACGGAGCCCAGGCACTGGCCCTGTGGCGGGCCGGCGGCCATGGCCTGCTGCTGACCGACTGCCAGATGCCGGAGATGGACGGCATGGAACTGGCCCGCAGCATCCGCGCCGCAGAGGGGGAAAGCGGCGCTCGCCTGCCCATCGTCGCCATCACCGCCAACGCGACGGAGAACGAGGCCCAGCTTTGCCTTCTCGCGGGCATGGACGACACGCTGGCGAAGCCGGTCAGCCTTGCCGACCTGCGTCGGGTGGTGGACCGTTTCCTGCCCCCGCCGGACGGTGAAAGCGGGGAGGGAGAGGAATTGGACGATCGGTCTCAAAATACTGAATCGGTGACCGCTGGGTTGCAGCAACCAACACCTGAGCTGTCACCCCGGGCCGCCCCCGCCCCCGCCGACCTGCCGCCGCTCGACCTCGAGGCGCTGACAGCGCTGTTCGACGGCGACAGCGAGTTCGTCCGGCATCTGCTTGGCGAGTTCGTGACCTCCAACAGCGCATCGCACCATTGGCTGGTCGACGCGCTGGCCGGCGAGATCTGGGACGAGGTGCGGCAGGCCGCCCACAAGCTGGCGGGTTCCTCGCGCACTGTCGGCGCCCGCGACCTCGCCGCCGCCGCCGATGCGGTGGAACTGGCGGTGATCGACCACCGGCTGGAGGGCATCGCCGATATGGTCGCCCGCGTTGGCGTGGAACTGGACCGGGTCGTCGCCCATATCGAGACGGTCTGATTTCGCACCTGCCGAGGCTGTAGCGAAACCGACATGAGCGTCCCCTTGTCGCCTTTGCGACACGGGGAGGGCGCTTTCCGACTTTTGAAAATCTTCAGTGTTTTTCGTGACTTGGCCGGTCTCCGCCGGCTGGCACGCTGCTTGCTGTCTGGGGGGTATCCCGGCCCGGTGCCGGCCCCAAACCCACATGCGCGTCACAGCGAGAGCGGAAGCCAAGGAGAACGGGATGCACATCGTCGTCTGTATCAAACAGGTGCCCGACAGCGCCCAGATCCGCATCCATCCCGTCACCAACACCATCATGCGGCAGGGCGTGCCCGCCATCATCAACCCTTTCGACCTGTTCTCGCTGGAGGAGGCGCTGCGGCTGAAGGACAAGGTGGGCGCCCGCGTCACCGTGCTGACCATGGGGCCGCCGATGGCGGAGACTTCGCTGCGCAAGGCGCTCTCGCTGGGAGCCGACGATGCGGTGCTGCTGACCGACCGCAAGTTCGCCGGTTCCGACACGCTGGCGACCTCCTACGCCCTGACCTCCGCCATCCAGAAGCTGGCGGAGGAGGATCCGGTCGACATCGTCTTCTGCGGCAAGCAGACGGTAGACGGCGACACCGCGCAGGTCGGCCCCGGCATCGCCACCCGCCTTGGCTTCGAGCAGCTGACCTACATCACCAAGATCGAGGATCTCAACACCGCCTCAAAGGAGATCGTGGTGCAGCGCCGGTCCGAAGGCGGCGTGCAGGTGCTGAAGACGAAGCTTCCCTGCATGATCACCATGCTGGAAGGCACCAACACCATCCGCTTCGGCAAGATGGACGATCTGTTCCGCGCCGCCCGCTACGAGCTGAAGACTTGGAGCCGCGACTTCACCGGCGCCGAGGAGGGCCGCGTCGGCCTGAAGGGTTCGCCGACCGTGGTGTCGAAGGTGTTCGTGCCGAAGCCGCGGGCGGAAAAGGCGAAGATGATCGTCGCCGATGCCGACACCTCCGAAGCGATGGCCGCCGCCGCCATCGACGCCATCTTCGCCGCCCAGCCCAAGCTGGCCGGCGACCTGCTCGCCCGCGCCGCGGCCGGGCTCTGACGATCAATCCGCGGGAGACCCGACGATGAGCGAACCGAGCAAGCCCCAGGGCCGCAAGTTCCAGCTTCCCGAACACCTGAAAATTTACAAGAACGTCTGGGTGATCGTGGAGCAGGAACGCGGCATCGTCCACTCCGTGTCGCTGGAGCTGCTGGGCGAAGCCCGCAAGCTGGCCGACAAGCTGGGGGTGGAGGTCGGTGCCGTGGTCCTGGGTGCCGAAAGCCCCGACCTGAACCGCATCTGCGGCGACGCCATCGGCTATGGCGCCGACATCGTCTACAAGGTTACCGATCCGGCGCTGGCCGACTACCGCACCGACCCCTATTGCCGCGTCATGACCGACGTGGTGAACACCCACAAGCCGGAGATCGTGCTGCTGGGCGCCACCACGCTGGGCCGCGATCTGGCCGGCGCCATCGCCACCACGCTGGCGACGGGACTGACCGCCGACTGCACCGAGCTGGACATCTACGCCGACAACCGTTCGCTGGCCGCCACCCGGCCGACCTTCGGCGGCACGCTGCTCTGCACCATCCAGACGCTGGCCTACCGGCCGCAGATGGCGACGGTGCGCCCGCGCGTGATGGCGATGCCGGAGCGCGACGACGCCCGCACCGGCCGCGTCATCGAGATCCAACCAGATCTCCGCGAAGAGGACATCGTCACCAAGGTTCTGAACTTCATCGCCGACCGCGAGCAGAACGAGGCGCAGCTGGCCTTCGCCGACATCATCGTGTCGGCCGGCAAGGGGCTGGGCAAGGTCGAGAACATGAAGCTGGTCTTCGACCTCGCCAAGGTGCTGGGCGCCGAGGTCGGGGTGACCCGCCCGCTGGTCCAGGCCGGTTGGGCAACCAACGACCGTCAGGTCGGGCAGACCGGCAAGACGGTGCGTCCGAAGCTATACATCGCCGCAGGCATCTCCGGCGCCATCCAGCATCGGGTCGGCATGGAGAAATCGGACCTGATCCTGGCGATCAACACCGATCCGAACGCGACGATCTTCGACTTCGCCCATCTGGGTCTGGTCGGCGATGCGCTGAAGATCCTGCCGGCGCTGACCGACGCCTTCGGCCGCCGCCTCTCCGTCAACCGCATGGCCGGCTGACCGCCGGACGAGAAAGGAGCCTGTCGACATGGTCGAAAAGTTCGACGCCATCGTCATCGGTGCCGGCCCGTCCGGCAACGCCGCGACCTACACGCTGGCCAAGCAGGGGCTGAAGGTGCTCCAGCTCGAGCGCGGCGAATATCCCGGCGCCAAGAACGTCCAGGGCGGCATCATGTACGCCCATGAGTTGGAGAAGATCATCCCGGACTTCCGGGACGATTGCCCGACCGAGCGCCACATCATCGAACAGCGCGTCTGGCTGTTGGGCGACGACAATTACGTCGGCACCAACTACCGCTCGGAAGCCTTCAACAGCGACAAGCCGAACCGCTACACCATCATCCGCGCCAACATCGACAAATGGTGGGGCGAGCAGATCCGCAAGGTCGGCGGTCTCCAGATCTGCGAGACGACGGTGACCGAGCTGATCCGCGATGCGTCGGGCAAGGTCATCGGCGTGCGCACCGACCGCGAGGGCGGCGAGATCCTGGCGGATGTCGTCATCATGGCCGACGGCGTCAACGCCCTGCTCGCCAAGCGCGCCGGGTTGCAGGACGAGGCCGCGCCGGAGAATGTGGCGCTGGCGGTCAAGGAAATCCTCTTCATCGATCCGGAACTGATCCAGCAGCGCTTCGGCATCAAGGAGGACGAAGGCGTCGTCATCGAGATCATGGGCAAGGTGACCAAGGGGATGGTCGGCACCGCCTTCCTCTACACCAACAAGGAATCGCTGACGATCGGCATTGGCTGCCTGATTTCCGACTTCAAGAACGGCGACTGCCCGCCCTACCGGATGCTGGAGGATCTGAAGAACCACCCCGTCATCAAGCCGCTGATCGAAGGGGCGGAGATGAAGGAATACGCCGCCCATATGATCCCGGAAGGCGGCTACAAGGCGGTTCCGCAGCTCTATGGCGACGGCTGGATGGTGGTCGGCGACGCCGCCCACTTCAACAACGCCGCCCACCGCGAGGGCTCCAACCTCGCCATGGCGTCGGGCCGCATGGCGGCGGAGACGGTGATCGAACTGAAGGCCGCCGGCAAGGGCTTCACCGCGTCGAACCTGGCGGCCTACAAGAAGAAGCTGGATGACAGCTTCATCATGAAGGATCTGAAGAAGTACCGCGAGCTGCCCGGCATCATGCATGGCAATAAGCAGTTCTTCGGCGCTTATCCCGACGAAATCACCGCTGCTGCCCACAACTGGTTCACTGTGGACAGCATCGATAAGAAGACGAAGGAAAAGCAGATCATGAAGTCCTTCATCAAGCGTCGCTCGGTGATGGGACTTGTCGGTGATGCAATCAAGCTGGTGAGGGCCGTGCGATGACCATGATGGTGAAGGTCGAAGAGAAGCTCTATCAGAACCGCTACATCGTCGATGAAAGTCGGCCGCACATCCAGATCAAGAGCGTGGAGGCCTGCCAGACCTGCGAGAAGCAGGCTTGCACCTTCTGCTGCCCGGCCGCCTGCTACAGCAAGAACGAGACCGGCGGCGTGACGCTGGTGACTGACGGCTGCCTGGAATGCGGCACCTGCCGCGTCGTCTGCCAGGACAAGGGCAACATCGCCTGGGATTATCCGCGTGGCGGCTACGGCATCAGCTACAAGTTCGGCTGATCCGGTCTTTCGTTGTCTTTCCCCGGAACCGGTCGGCCTCCGCGCGGCGACGCGCGGGGGCCGATTTGTGTTTGGGAAGAAGGCTTACGACAACGCTTTTCTAAACCCGTCCCCGCAACGTCTCCGTCGCCTGACTCAGCGCCCGTTGCAGTTCAGCCGGGAAGTAGGGTTTGCGGACGAAGCCGAAGGGATCGCATTCGGCGGCGCGGTGGCGGGTTTCGGGATCGCCGAAGGCGGAGGTGAAGATACAGCGGATGCCGGTCCGCTTGCGGATCGCCACCGCGGCCTCGATCCCGTCGCGCGGCCCCAGCAGGCGGATGTCCATCATCACGATGTCCGGACGCAGCCGCTCCGCCGCCGCGACCGCATCGTCCGCATTGTCCTCGATCCCGACGACGGCGAATCCGAGCATGCCCAGAACCTCCTCCAAAGCCATGGCGGCGAGGCTCTCGTCTTCGACGATAAGGATGCGGATGGGAGTGTCGGGGGCAGGCGAAGGGTCGGTCATCTTGATCGTGCGAGGAGTGTCACAGCGATTTTACAGGAGTCGTGCAATCGGCGAACCTGAAAACGCGGGATTATGACCAATGGTGCAGCCTGCGTCCCTTGCATGGGTGACGGTGGAAAAGCGTCGCCTGGGCTGTCGGCGAACCCTTGTTTTTCACACCTGCGGCGTACCATCTCACTGTTACGGCTGTTTTCACGAGCGAGCATCGCGGACCTGCACCCGTCACTTGCAGGCTGTGGGCGGGGGCTATCGGCGGGTTTGCGGCCTTTTTGCATGAGGAGACCGGCGATGGATCTGCGTGTCTGTTTCGAGAACATGGAAAGCGTCAACGTCAACGACGCGGCGATGATGAAGCACTACACCAAGAGCTATCTGGCCGATTTCGACCCGGAATGGGCCGGTTTCATCATGCTGCCGCACAGCGAGACTATGCGCGCGACGATGGAGCCCGCCTGGCAGGTGCTGATCCGCGACGCCACGCCGCGGACGGAGCAGGAACTGCTCCGCTATCTCGACGAAAATCCGATGGCGGCCTACCACGTCCATGTCTACCGGCGAGACGGCAGCCCGAACGAGAGCAAAATCCACTGACAACAAAGGGGGCGCGCCAGGCGCGCCCCACTCGTTCGCTCAGATGGCGCCGGCTGTCAGCCGACCGGCGAGCCCAGCAGGCTGTCCAGCGGGACGAAGCGGTCGGCCATCTTGCGCGCTTCCTCCTTGTGGACCTTGAAGGTCTTCTCCGCGATGGCGTTGGAGACGACGAAGTCCTGGTACGCGCGTTCCAGATGGAAACGGTAGCGCGCCGCCGTGCCTTCGTCGTCCAGACCTTCCATGCCGATGTCGTCGGACAGGTAATCGTGGAAGCGCTGCAGGATGTGCAGGCGGTTCACGTTCACAACACGCTGGTCGTAGGTGACGTGGAAGAAGCGCAGGAAGTCTTCCGCGGTTTCCAGATCGTCGAGGTCGTCGGTGAAATCGCTCATCGTCGAAGGCTCCTCACGCGTGCTGCTGGGTGGAAGGCGAGGGGGTGCACCCCTCCTGGTCGCAAATGTTGCCGCAGGAGCTGCAGGCCACACCGTCCAAACGTATATCGCTGTGTATGTCGTTCAGGCGAAATTCCGGCAGGCGGATGCTTTTAGCAGGAAACTGTGACGTTTCCGCTGCGGTGTGGGCCTCGAGCCGGGCTTCGATGCGGTTTATGTGGTCGATCAGGCAGGCAATGGCCTTGCCGACCGGATCGGGCATCAGGTGATGTTCCAGATCGATGCCGTGATTGGAAAGATGGGGATCGGACAGCTTGCTATACGCTTCCGGCCGCACCACCCGGCCGGGGATGCCGACCACGGTCATGCCCGGCGGCACCGGCTTGGTCACCACCGAATTGGCGCCGACCCGCGCGCCGGTGCCGACGGTGATCGGTCCCAGGATCTTGGCGCCGGCGCCGACCAGCACGCCGTCCATCAGCGTCGGGTGCCGCTTGCCCTTGGTCCAGGACGTGCCGCCCAGCGTCACGCCGTGATAGAGCGTCACGTCGTCGCCGATCTCCGCCGTCTCGCCGATCACCACGCCGGCGCCATGGTCGATGAAGAAGCGCCGGCCGATGCGGGCGCCGGGATGGATGTCGATGTTGGTCACCGCGCGGGCGACATAGGACAGGAAACGCGCCGGCCAGCGCAGCCCCCGCCGCCATGCCGCGTTGGCGAAGCGGTGGATCACCAGCGCATGGATGCCGGGATAGCAGGTCAGCACGTCGAGGACGTTGCGCGCCGCCGGATCGCGGTCGAACACGCAGGCGACGTCCTCGCGCAGCAGGGCGACGATGCCGGCCCCGGACTCGGATTGCCTGGATTCGGATATCCCGGACTCGGATTTGTTCATGTCGCCGCCTCCAGAAAGGCGTGCAGTTCCTCGGCCGTCGGCGGCCGCTTGGCGCGGGAGGCCAGCGCGCGGACGCGCGGCAGCACCGCCTGCGCGGTGGCGTCGTCGCAGGCGATGCCGAGCCGCTCATAGGCCAGCTTCACCGCCGCGGTGCCGGAATGCTTGCCCAGCACGATGCGGTGTTCGCGCCCGACCTCGGCCGGGTCGAAATTCTGGTAGGTGGTGCGGTCGCGCAGCAGCCCGTCGACATGGATGCCGGCCTCGTGGGTGAAGACGGCGGCGCCGACGATCGACTTGTTGACCGCCACCGGCCGGTTGGAGGCCCGTTCCACCAGATCGCTGATGGTGCCGAGCGACCGCGTCTCGACGCCGGTGTCGATGTGGTAGAGGTGCTTCAGCGACACCACCACCTCTTCCAGCGGGGCGTTGCCGGCGCGCTCGCCCAGGCCGTTCACCGTGGTGTTGACATGGGTGGCGCCGCCCAGCACCGCGGCCAGCGAGTTGGCGTTGGCGAGGCCCAGATCGTCATGGGCATGGATCTCGATCTCGAGATCGGTGGCCCGGCGCAGCCGCTCGATGCAGGCGCGCGTCTGGAAGGGGTCGAGCACGCCCAGCGTGTCGGCGAACCGGAAGCGGCGGGCTCCGGCTTCCTGCGCCACCGTGGCGGCGGCAATCAGGAAATCCATGTCGGCGCGCGACGAATCCTCGCCGCCGACGCTGACCTCCAGCCCATGGTCGCGCGCTTGGCGAACCTGGCGCTCGATTTCGGCCAGTGCCCAGCTACGGCTGCGTTTCAGCTTCCTGGTGATGTGGATGTCCGACACCGGCATCGACAGGTTGACGAAGCCGACATTGCAGGACAGCGCCGCCTTGAGGTCGGCGTCGTGCATCCGGCACCACACCATCAGCCGACCCTTCAGCCCCAGCGACGCCACGGCGCGGATGCCCTCGCGCTCCTCCTCGCCCATGGCGGGGATGCCGATTTCCTGCTCCGGCACGCCGGCGGCGTCGAGCGCCTTGGCGATGGCGATCTTCTCGTCGAGCGTGAAGGCGACGCCGGCGGTCTGCTCGCCGTCGCGCAGCGTGGTGTCGTTGATTGTGGCGAAGGTGGTGGGCATGGGGGCACCTCGCGCGCGGGGAAGACCTGTCCCCTTTGAAAAATGTCGCAGACCGGGCCGGGGACCCGCCCCGACGGGGTGTCGTCGGGCGGGGTGCCGGGACGGACCCCCGACCCGGCCTGCGATTCCGGTGTTTCGAATAGAACTGTCACGAATAGACGGGCGCGAATTCCTTGGGCTTGGCCGCCCCCTGCTCCCAATAGGGCGACAGGCTGCGCAGCTTGGCGATGATGCCCGGCACCACGGCGATGACGTGGTCGATCTCGGCGTCGGTGGTGTCGCGTGACAGCGAGAAGCGGGTGGCGCCGTGCGCCGCCGTGTAGGGCACGCCCATGGCACGCATCACGTGGCTCGGCTCCAGTGACCCGGAGGTGCAGGCCGATCCGGAGGATGCAGCGATGCCCTGCTCGTTCAGCAGCAGCAGGATGGCCTCGCCCTCGATGAACTCGAAGGCGATGTTGCAGGTGTTGGGCAGCCGGTGGTCCGGGTTGCCGGTGACGAAGCAGGCCGGCACGGCGGCCAGGATCGCCTGTTCCAGCCGGTCGCGCTGCGCCTTCACCCGCGTGTTCTCCTCGCCCATGTGGGTGAGGGCGAGGTGGGCGGCGGCGCCCAGGCCGACGATGGCCGGCGCGTTCTCGGTGCCGGCGCGGCGCGAGCGTTCCTGGTGGCCGCCGCGCAGCATCGGACGGAAGCGCAGGCCGCGCTTGACGTACAGCGCGCCGATGCCCTTGGGGGCGTGCAGCTTGTGGCCGGACAGCGACAGCATGTCGACAGCGCTGTCGGCGAGCTTCATCGGGATCTTGCCGACCGCCTGGACGGCGTCGGTGTGGAAGACGGCGCCGACCGCCTTGGCCATTTGCGCCAGCTCCTCGATCGGGAAGATCGTCCCGGTCTCGTTGTTGGCCCACATGATCGACACGATGGCGACCTGATCCGACAGCGCCGCCCGGTAGGCGTCGATGTCGAGGTTGCCCTTGTTGTCCACCGGGATGCGGTGGATCTTATAGTCGCGCTTCTTCTCCAGATAGTCGCAGAGCGCCAGCACGGCGGGGTGCTCGACCACGCTGGTGACGATCTCGCGCTTCTTCGGATAGGCCTCGATGATCGACAGGATCGCGGTGTTGTCGCTTTCCGTGCCGCCCGAGGTGAAGATGATCTCGCTGTCATGCGCAGCACCCAGCAGGGCCTGGACCTGCTTGCGCGCCCACTCGATCTTGCCGCCGACCGCGGCGCCGAAGGCGTGCATCGAAGACGGGTTGCCGAAATGCTCGGTGAAGAGCGGCAGCATTTCCGCCAGCACGTCGGGGTCGACGCGGGTGGTGGCGTTGTTGTCGAGATAGACGCCCTGGTTCGGAATGGTCGTGTTCGGGATCGTCATCGCCGGTTCCTCCCCTTAGCCCGCATGGGCCGGCATGAGGGACGCCGGCTTGACGCGGACGAACTCGCCGAGCGCCTCGACCAGCTTCATCTGCACGCCCATCATGGTGCCGGCCGACTGCGAACAGCCGGAGCAGGCGCCGGTCAGCCGGACGTAGATGTCCTTGCCGTCGATGTCGACCAGTTCCACGTCGCCGCCGTCGCGCTGGATTTGCGGGCGCATCTCCTCGATCGCGCCCATGATCGCCTGCATCCGCTGCACGTTGGTCAGCTTGGGTGCGGCGGCCGGTTCCGGCTTGGCCGGCAGCGGCTTGATGGCGTCGAGGCCGACGGTGCCGGGGGTGTGCTTCGCGGCGGGTTTCAGCGCGCCGGTCTTGGCCATCACCGCTTCCAGCACCTCTTCGATCTTCTCGTGGCAGGTCTGGCAGGAGCCGCCGGCCTTGGTGTAGTGGGTGACCTCCTCCAGCGAGGTCAGGCCGTTGACGGTCACCGCGCGCTCGATCATCGCGGCGTCGACCCCGAAGCACTTGCAGATCAGCTCGCCTTCCTCGTGGTCGTCGACCCACTCCTCGCCCTTGTAGTTGGCGATGGCGGCACGCAGGGCCTCCGCACCCATGACCGAGCAGTGCATCTTCTCCGGCGGCAGGCCGCCGAGATATTCGGCGATGTCGCGGTTGGTCAGGACCAGTGCCTCGTCCACCGTCTTGCCGATGATCATCTCGGTCAGCGCCGAGGAGGAGGCAATGGCCGAGCCGCAGCCGAAGGTCTGGAACTTGGCGTCCTTGATGATCTGGGTGTCGGGATCGACCTTCAGCATCAGACGCAGCGCGTCGCCGCAGGTGATGGAGCCGACCTCGCCCACCGCGTTGGCGGTTTCCAGGACACCGGAATTCTTCGGGTTGAAGAAGTGTTCCTTGACCTTGTCGGTGTAGTTCCACATGTCGCTGCTGCCTTTCCGTGGGGGCGCGCCTAGGGGAAGAGCTGTCTGAAAGCGGAATCAGTGGGTCGAGTAGGGGGCTGACGATCCGCAGCTCGAAGACGACGTCGAGCAGGAGCCCCCGCCGCCGTCGCCAGCCGAGAAGGACTTGCCGCAGCCGCAGCTGCTCGTCGCGTTCGGGTTGTCGAACTTGAAGCCCGAGCCTTCGATGCCCTCGACGAAATCGACCACCACGCCGCTGAGGAAGGGCTGGCTGTTGGCGTCGACGAAGATGGTGACGGGGCCGAAGCTGAGCACCGTGTCGTCGTCGCCGGCCGCCGCTTCCAGCCCCATCTGGTATTTCAGGCCGGCGCAGCCGCCGTCGGTCACCGCGATCCGCAAGCCGGCGGCTGCACCGCCGGACTTCGCCAGGACCCGTTCCAGGGTGGAGACCGCCGCATCCGTCAGAGTCACCATGTCCCGCCTCCTCAAGCCGCGTTGCCGGGGGTGCCGGCCAATCTGACGAGGTTAAAAGCAAGCGGTGTGCCAATCCATCAAGTCATTGAAATAGAAGGATTGTCAGGTCAGACAGGCGTGGCGAAAGTCCGACAATGTTTCGCCTGCCAACGGTTTTGTCGGGTTTGGCGCGTGTCGGATTCGCGACAGCCGCGACACTTCGCCGCACAAAAATAATGTGGTCTTTCCCGGCGCGTCCGCGCGTACCATGGGAGCGTCGTCGGTGCGTCGGATGGTTGATTGCAGCAGCGGAAAATACAGGCGAGGGAAGCGATGAGCGACGAACCGATCGAACTCCGGATGTCGAACGGCCGCATGGCCTTCGGCGACGTGCCCGAACAGATCGACGAGCTTTTGCAGGAAGCGGTGAAGGCCCGCGACGTGCCCGACGCCTGCGAGGCGTTGCTGTGGGAGGCCCACCGCAAGGGACCGCGGGTGCTGCCGGTCTTCTACGCGCTCTACAAATTCTACTTCAACCGCAAGAAGCTGGGGGAGGCGGAGCGGGTGGCCCGCATCGGGCTGGATGCCGCGGCTCTTCAGGGCGGATTTCCAGCCGACTGGTCGCAACTGACCGCCGACTCCACCGACTGGACGGCGGCCGGACCGGCGCGCTTCTTCCTGTTCACCATGAAGGCGCTGGCCTTCATCGAACTGCGCCGCCACAACCGTGACAAGGCGCTGGCGATCCTCGCCAAGATGGCGGAGATCGACCCGGCCGATCAGGTCGGCTACGGCACCATCGCCGCCTTGGCCCGCGGATTGGGTGAAGACGGCGGGGCGGGGTAACGGGAGCCCCACAAAAAAAGCCCCCCGGCCCAGGGGGGAACCGGGCCGGGGGCAGCGGGGATTTGCGTCTCACGACGCACTCACGACGCGCTCTCTCACGTCGAGAGGAATTGCGGCCCCGATTGGGGATGCCCGATTGGGGATTCCGGGGGGCGGAATTCGGGGCCGCAAACCTGTCAGGCGGCGATGGATTCCAGCGCCGGGTAATCGGTGTAACCCTTGGCATCGCCGCCGTAATAGGTGGTGCGGTCCGGTTCGGCCAGCGAGGCGCCGGCACGGAAGCGCACGGGCAGGTCCGGGTTGGAGATGAAGGCTTCGCCGAAGCTGACCGCATCGGCCTCGCCGTTGGCGAGCGCCGCGACGGCATCACCACGGCTGTAGCCGCCATTCAGGATGAACGGACCCTTGTAGGCGGCGCGCAGGGTGGACGCCACGTGCGGCGCGCCCTCCGGCGGGGCCATGTGGTGGCCGGGCTTGCCCTCGATCACATGCAGATAGGCGAGGTTGAAGGGGTTCAGCGCCTTGGTGATCGCCAGGAAGTGCGGCAGCGGGTCGCTGTCCTTCATGTCGTTGAACATGCCGGTGGGCGACAGGCGGACGCCGATGCGGTCGGCGCCGACGGCATGGGCCGTCGCCTCCAGGATCTCCAGCAGGAAGCGGCAGCGGTTCTCCACCGTTCCACCATACTGGTCGGTGCGGGTGTTGGTGCCGTCGCGCAGGAACTGGTCGATCAGATAGCCGTTGGCCGCGTGGATCTCGACGCCGTCCAGGCCGGCATCGAAGACGGCGCGCTTGGCGGCATCGGCGAAATGACGGACCAAGGCAGGGATTTCGGCGGTTTCAAGGGCGCGCGGAACCGGGAAGGGCTCCATGCCGGCGCCCGTGTAGAGCTGGCCCTTCGCCGCGATGGCCGACGGAGCGACCGGGGCGGCGCCGTTCGGCTGGAAGCGCGGGTGGGAAATGCGGCCGACATGCCAGAGCTGGGTGACGATCCGCCCGCCGGCCGTATGCACCGCGTCGGCGACTGCGCGCCATGCCAGGGTCTGGGCGTCGGTGTGGATGCCCGGCGTGTTGGGATAGCCCTGGGCGGTGTCGCAGACCTGCGTCGCCTCGGTGATGATCAGGCCAGCGGACGCGCGCTGCGCATAATATTCGGCGGTGAGCGCGGTCGGGCAGTTGCCGTCGCCGGCGCGGCTGCGGGTCATCGGCGCCATGACGACGCGGTTCGGCAGTTCGATTGCGCCGAGACGCAGCGGGGTGAACAGATCCGGAGTGGCGGTGCTGTGCGTGTCGTTGCTGTGCGGCATGGCGGGAATACCCCCTGTTGGGCAATAGGCTTTTGGGGTGAGGTCTTGTATGTATGTGAGTACATACTTGAACCGACGGCCGCCGCTTGTCAAGTATGTATCTGCATACTTATTATGAAGCCGCCCATCGTGAAACTGATGGGGCGGACTGGAGAGGGACGGGTCTTGGACGCAAGCAATGACGCCGACGGCTGTTGCCCCGGAAACGGCACCGAGGGCGCCTGCGAGGGCGGGGCGCGCAAGCGCGACCGTGCCGCGACGGAAAGCGCGCTGCTCGACGCCGCCAAGGTGGTGTTCGCCGAGCGTGGCTTCGACGCGGCGACGACCCGGGAGATCGCCGGGCGGGCCGGAGTCAACGAACAGCTGATCCAGCGCTATTTCTCAGGAAAGAGCGGGCTGCTGCTGGCGGTGGTCGAGCGCTATTGGCGCGAGGAGGCGGGCGGCTGCGACCTGCCGCCGCCGGACGATGATCTGGAAACCGACCTTGGCCGCTTCCTGCACGCGCAGTTGAAGCACAGCTGGAAATGCCGCGACTTCACCCGCGTCGTGCTGGCCCGCGCCCTGGTCGATCAGGCGGTGGCGGACGAGATGGCGCGCACCCTGTCGGAAAGCCGCATCCCCTGCCTGCTGAAACGGCTGGAGGGCTATCGCGACCGCGGCGCCATCGCCGCCGACGCCGACCTCGCCAATGTGGCGGCCGGAATCGCGACGCTCAGCTTCGGGCTGGGCTTCCTCGATCAGGTGGTGTTCGGCCGTGACGATGCCGGCATCTGCGCGATGGTCGGCACGCTGGCCCACACCATCGCCCATGGCCTGACGCCGCGCTGACGCCTACTCCGCGCCGATGGTCACTCTGCTGCCGCGGTGCGGGTGGTGGCGCGGTGGCTGTGCACCGCGTCGGCGGTGAAGACGGCCAGCGCCACCCAGATGCAGGCGAAGGTGATGGCGTGGCTGTGGGTGAAGGCCTCGCCATAGACCAGCACGCCCAGCAGAAGCTGCCCGGTCGGCCCGACATATTGCAGCAGACCCAGGGTGGTCATGGTCAGCCGGCTCGCGCCGATCATGAACAGCACCAGTGGAACCGCCGTCATCGGTCCGGCCAGCACCAGCAGGGTGCTCTCCCCCCAGCCGTGGCCGAAGGCGCCGTCGCTGCCCAGCCACAGCAGATAACCCAGCGCCGCCGGCAGCAGCAGGGCGGTTTCCACCAGCAGACCGATCACCGGATCGATCGCCGCCTTCTTGCGCACCAGGGCGTAGAAGCCGAAGGACAGCGCCAGCGACAGCGCGACCCAGGGCACGGCGCCATAGCTGACGACGAGGCTGCCGACGCCGGCCGCGGCGATGGCGACCGCCAGCATCCGGCCGCGGCTGAGCCGTTCGTTCAGGAACAGCACGCCCAGCAGCACATTGACCAGCGGGTTGATGAAGTATCCCAGGCTGGCCTCGACCAGCCGGCTGTTCACCACTGCCCAGATGAAAACGGTCCAATTGACGGTGACCAGCAGGGTGGTGACCACCAGAATGCCCAGCCGGCGCCAGTTGCCGACCGCGGCGACGACGGCCGCCGGCCCACGGGTTGCCAGCACGCCGATGCCGACCAGCACCACGGTCCACACCACGCGGTGGGCGACGATCTCCACCGCGCCGACATCGCCCAGGGATTTGAAGAAGACGGGGTTGACCAGCCCCCAGATCAGGTAGGAGGCAAGCGCCGCGACGAACGCGGCGGTTGTGGAGGTCGGGGCCTTGGCGGGCGGCGGTGTCTGAGCCATACCGTCCGTTTAGCACATTGTTTGGGCAATCCGGCAGCGGGCCACCGGGCATGGCCGGGCTGCGCGGCTGGCATCGCTGCCCGTCATCCTGGCGTCGGACATCGAAGGTGCCCAGTATGAAAAAGGCGCCGGGCATGAAAAAGCCCCGCCGGAGCGGGGCTTTTCCGTTCTTCACCGGACCGGCGATGCGGTCAGGCGGCGGTGGCGACGCCCTTGTCAGCCATCAGGGTCTGCAACTCGCCCGACTCGTACATCTCGCGGACGATGTCGCAGCCGCCGACCAGCTCGCCCTTGACGTAGAGCTGCGGGAAGGTCGGCCAGTTCGAGTATTCCTTCAGGCCCTGGCGCAGGCCCGGATCCTCCAGGATGTTGACGCCCTTGAACTTGACGCCGGTGTGGCTCAGCACCTGGACGACGGCGGCGGAGAAGCCGCACTGCGGGAACACCGGGGTCCCCTTCATGTAGAGCACGACATCGTTGTTCTTGATGTCCTGCTCGATGCGCTCGACGACATTCTGATCGACCATGACCTGATAACCCTTCCGATTAAGGCCCGGCGGCGCCGGGGCCTTGTCCGTTGCAACTTTGATCAGGCGCCCTCAGGCACCTTGCGTCAGGCGCCTTCCGGCACCGCGGTGGTCAGCGCCAGGGCGTGCAGTTCGCCGCCCATCTTTCCCTGGAGGGATGCGTAGACCATCTGGTGCTGCTGCACCCGGCTCTTGCCCTTGAAGGCGGCGGAGGTGACGAGCGCGGCATAGTGATCGCCGTCGCCACGCAGGTCCGCGATCTCGACGACCGCGTCCGGGATGCCCTCCTTGATGAGCTTTTCGATCGTGGCGGCTTCCATCGCCATGGGTCTGGTCCTCGCTCTGTTCAGGATTGCCCCGCCCGGGCACACGCTTATCGGAATAGAGTAGGTGCGGCCGGGCCGTTTGTCATCCACCGGCAAGTCTTTGCCGCCCTGCGGAAGACGCCGTAACGGCCCGGATGCCCCATTCAACAGGAGACGCCTGTTATTCGCCGAACACGCGCTTGAACACCGTGTCGACATGCTTGGTGTGGTAGGTCATGTCGAACATCGGCTCCAGCTTGTCGCGGCCGATGTGCTTGGCGATGTCGGCGTCGTTCGACAGCAGCTCCAGATAGTTGCCGCCCTTCTCCCACACCTGCATGGCGTTGCGCTGCACCGCCTTGTAGCTGTCCTCGCGGCTCATGCCGGCCTGTGTCAGGGCCAGCAGGACGCGCTGCGAGAAGACCAGCCCGCCCAGGTCGTCGAGGTTCTTCTGCATGCGCTCCGGATAGACCACCAGCTTTTCCATCATGCCGGTCAGGCGCACCAGGGCGAAGTCCAGCGTGACGGTGGCGTCGGGACCGATCATCCGCTCGACCGAGCTGTGGGAGATGTCGCGCTCGTGCCACAGTGTCACGTTTTCCAGCGCCGGGACGACGGCGGAGCGCACGATGCGGGCCAGGCCGGTCAGGTTCTCCGACAGGACCGGGTTGCGCTTGTGCGGCATCGCCGAAGAGCCCTTCTGGCCGGGGTGGAAATACTCCTCTGCCTCGCGCACTTCGGTGCGCTGGAGGTGGCGGATTTCCGTGGCCAGATTCTCGACGCTCGACGCGATCACACCCAGCACGGAGAAGAAGAAGGCGTGGCGGTCGCGCGGGATGACCTGGGTCGACACCGGCTCGACCGACAGGCCGAGCTTGGCGGCGACATGCTCTTCCACACGCGGGTCGATGTTGGCGAAGGTGCCGACGGCGCCGGAGATGGCGCAGGTGGCGATGTCCTGGCGCGCCTGGACCAGACGCTCGCGCCCGCGGGCGAAGGCGGCGTAGTGGCCGGCCAGTTTCAGCCCGAAGGTCGTCGGCTCGGCATGGATGCCGTGGCTGCGGCCGATGGTGACGGTGTTCTTGTGCTCGTACGCCCGGCGCTTCAGCGCGGCCAGCAGGGCGTCCATGTCGGCCAGCAGCAGGTCGGCGGCCTGGGTCAGCTGGACGGCGAGGCAGGTGTCCAGCACGTCCGACGAGGTCATGCCCTGGTGGACGAAGCGGGCTTCCGGACCGACATACTCGGCGAGGTTGGTCAGGAAGGCGATGACGTCGTGCCGGGTCTCGCGCTCGATCTCGTCGATGCGGTCGATCTCCCACTTGCCGCGCTCCCACACCGCCTTGGCGGCCTCCTTCGGGATCACGCCCAGCTCGGCCTGCGCGTCGCAGGCGTGCGCCTCGATCTCGAACCAGATTCGGAAGCGGTTTTCCGGCTCCCAGATGCGGGCCATTTCGTGGCGGGTATAGCGGGGGATCATCGGCACTCTCCGAAGGATGCTGGCGCTGGAAAAGGAGCGGCTGCGGGTCTGATGGCACGCGCGCGCGACCATAGCGGTGCCGGGAGGCGTTTTAAAGCCTCGCGATGGCCCGAACCGTCCGACCGACCGGCTTGTCTGCCCGCTCCGCTGTTGGCGGCATTAATCTTCATGGGCGAATCTTTGCCAGCCTAAGGGAATCCGCGCCTAATGTTGCGCGGGCGGACTTTCCGTCAATTCCCTGCCAATATGCGGATAAGCGCGCCGTCGTCCATTCTGACGCGAGGAAAACAGTCAAAGAGTCGCGCCGAGGTGGATTTGCTTTGCTTGCAGTTGAATCCGCGCGAGCATTAAGCAACACTTGCACAGCGCATCGGGGCCGGCCCCAGCCGGTTTCCGCGAGTTCCACCGAACAGGCCATCCGAAGGGAGCCCTTCTTGCCCGACCCCGTTGCCGAGCTGGTCCGTGCGCCGTCGCGCTCGTCAGACGAGGCCCGGCTCTACCGCCTGCAATTCCTGGCGTCGATGGCGCTGGTGTCGGCGCTCGTCCTTGGGCTCGGCTTCTATTTCGTCTGGCAGCATTGGGCCGACCTGGAGCACGACCTCCAGCAGAGCGAGGCGCGCTATGTCGAGGAGCAGCATCAGGCCCTGGTGCAGGAGGTGGAGAACGCGCAGTCTTACCTCGCCTACATGCGCTCGCGCGTCGAACCGCTTCTGAAGGAGCAGCTGCGCGCCCAGGTGGACGAGGCCTATTCCATCGCCCGCAGCGTCCACGACCGGGAAAAGGACATCCTGCCAGAAGCGTCGGTAAAGGAATCGATCAAGCAGACACTGCGGCCGCTGCGCTTCTCCGGCGGGCGCGGCTACTACTTCATCAACGACCTGAACGGCGAATCGGTGCTGATGCCGGTCGACCCGTCGCGGGAGGGGACCTCTCCCTTCTCCGCCCCCGATCCGCAGGGGGCCGCGGTGATGCGCGAGCTCATGCGGGCCGTTCAGGATCCCAGCTTGCGCGGCTTCGCCCGCTATCGCTGGCGCATGCCGGACGATCCGGTCCAGGCCGGCGACAGATCGGCGGTGGACAAGCTGGCCTTCGTCCGCCGTTTCGAACCCTATGACTGGGTGATCGGCGCCAGTGATGCACTGGGGGCGGTGGAGGCGCGGTTGCAGCACGAATCGCTGGAGCGTCTGCGCGCCTTCCGCTTCGGGGAAACCGGCTATGTCGGCGTGCTGCGCCAGGACGGGCAGGTGCTGCTGTCGCCCACCGCCCCGGCGTCGGAGGGGATGAACGCCCGCGACCTGCCGTGGAAGACCGAGCGCGACCTCGTAACCCGGCTGCTGGAGCTCGGACGCCAGGGCGGCGGCGAGCTGCGCTACGACTGGATCCACCCGGTCACCGCGCGGCCGACGCCGAAGATGGCCTATGTCTCGGCCCCCAGCGTCTGGGGCTGGATCCTGGTCGCCGGCTTCTACATCGACGATGTTGGCAAGGAGATGGAGGCCCGCCGGGCGGAGATCAGCCGCGGCGTCAACCAGCGGGTCTGGACCACGGTGGCGGTGCTGGCCGTGGCGCTGGCCGCGTCGGTCGGCGTGTCATGGCTGGTCACCGGCTGGATCCGGCGCATCGTCGGCAGCTATCAGCTGCGGGTCAGGCACAGCGACAGCATGCTGCGCGAACGGGCGCGTCAGCTGTATCTCGCCAACTTCTTCATCGACCATGTGTCGGAGATCGTCGTGCTGGCCGACGCCGGCCTGCGCATCGCCTACATCAATCCCTTCGGCTGCCAGGCCCTGGGCGGGACGCTGGAAGACCTCGTGATGGGGCAGGCCGACCTGCTGAAGCGCTTCGCCGCCGAGGGCGAGGACGCGGCCAGCCATTACGAGACAGCCTACCGCACCGCCGACGGACGCACGCTGGAGCTCGAGGTCACCGCCAGCCGCATCACCTACGAGGGCGACGTCTATTACTCGGCCATCGCCCGCGACATCAGCGAGCGCAAGCGGGCGGAATGGCAGCTGCGCCTGTCGGCCAAGGTGTTCGACAACGCGGCGGAGGGAATGTTCGTCGCCAACGAAGACCGGCGGATCGTCGCCGCCAACGACGCCTTCTCCCGCATCACCGGCTATGATCGGGACGAGGTGCTGGGCCGCAGCCCCGACTTCCTGCGCTCGGACCGCAACCCGCCGGGCTTCTACGAGGATCTGTGGGTGCAGCTGCGCGAGAGCGGCCATTGGGCCGGCGAGATCTGGAGCACCCGCAAGAACGGCGAGGTGTTTCCGGAGTGGCTGAGCGTCAAGCTGGTCCGCAACGAGGATGGCGCCATCGCCAACTACATCGCCGCCTTCAGCGACATCACCGCGACCCGCGCGCAGGAGGAGCGTATCCGCCATCTGGCGCAGTTCGATTTCCTGACCGACCTGCCCAACCGCTTCCTGCTGCGCGACCGGCTGGAGCGCGCCATGCTGGCCGCCGGGCGCCACGGCACCAGGGTCGGGCTGCTGTTCGTCGATCTCGACCGCTTCAAGACGATCAACGACAGCCTGGGCCATCAGGTCGGCGACGATCTGCTGCGCGAGGTGGCCGGGCGGCTGACCGCGACCGTGCGGGCGAGCGACACCGTCAGCCGCCAGGGCGGCGACGAGTTCGTCATCCTGATCAGCGACATGGACAGCTCCGACGCCGCCGGCATCGTCGCGCGCAAGGTTCTGCACGCTTTGTCGGAACCCTATCTGATCGATGGGCACGAGTTGCAGGTCACGCCTTCCATCGGCATCGCCATCTACCCCGACGACGGCACCGGCATCGACGGGCTGCTGAAAAGCGCCGACATGGCGATGTATGCCGCGAAGGAGGCCGGGCGTGCCACCTACCAGTTCTTCACGCCGGAGCTGAACCGCCGTGCCTCCGACCGGATGTGGACCGAAAGCAACCTGCGCCGGGCGCTCGCCAACAACGAGCTGGAGCTGCATTTCCAGCCGCAGTTCTCCATGGAGGGCCGCCGGCTGATCGGGGCGGAGGCACTGGTGCGCTGGCGCCAGCCCGACGGCACGCTGATCATGCCCGGCCAGTTCATTCCGGTGGCCGAGGATACCGGCCTGATCCTGCCGCTGGGCGATTGGGTGCTGGGCGAGGCCTGCCGCCGCGCGGCCGAACTGCTGCGCCACCACGATCTGCTGATCGCCGTCAACCTTTCGGCGGTGCAGGTGCGCCGTCCGGGACTGGCGGAGCGGGTGGCCGGCTGGCTGTCGGCCTACGGCATCCCGGCCTCGGCCCTGGAGCTGGAGGTGACGGAAAGCGTCCTGATGGACGAGTCCGACGTGGTGTCGGAAACCTTCTCCCGGCTGCGCGAGTTGGGCGTGCCGGTCGCCATCGACGATTTCGGCACCGGCTATTCCTCGCTGGCCTATCTGAAGCGCTTCCGCGTCGACAAGCTGAAGATCGACCGCAGCTTCGTCAGCGGCCTGCGCGCCGGCAACCCGGACAGCGGCGCCATCGCAGAGGCGATCATCGGCATGGCGCGCAGCTTGCGCATGCAGACGCTGGCCGAAGGGGTGGAGACGGAGGAGCAGTATGGCTGCCTCGCCGAGATGGGCTGCGACCAGTGCCAGGGTTATCTGCTGGGCCGTCCGATGCCCTACGAGGATTTCCTGGAGTTCGTCCGGCGCGACGCCGCCGCAGCCGAGCCGCGGGTGGCCGAACCGGTGGGTTAGGCGCTGGGCCCAGGCGTTGGGCTAGGCGTTGGATCGGGTGGCGGGCGTCACCCGTACCGCAGCAGCCGCGTGCCGTTCGCCTTCAGCCAAGCCCGCGGCCAGTCCACGCCGCTGCCGTCCGTCAGGCTGGCGCACAGCGCCCAGAAGCGCGGCGAGTGGTTCATCTCACGCAGATGGGCCACCTCGTGCCCGACCACATAATCCAGCACCGGCTCCGGCGTCAGGATCAGCCGCCAGGAGAAGGACAGCCGGCCGGTGGACGAACAGCTGCCCCAGCGGCTTTTGGTGTCGCGGATCGTGACCGCCGCCACGCGGGCGCCAATGGTCGCGGCCTTCAGCCGGGCACGGGTCGCCAGCTCGCGCTTGGCCTCTGCGGTCAGGAAATCGCGGATGCGGCGGGAGACGTGTTCCGGCTGCCCGCCGACCAGCAGGGCGCCGTCCTCGATCCTCGTCGGGCCGCGCATGGCAGGGTCGTGGCGGATGACATGCTCGATGCCGAGATAGGGCACGCTGGCACCGTCGGCGAAGGGCAGGGACGGCGGCATTGCCGCCAGCCGCGCCCGCAGCCAGCCGTCATGCCGGCCGACGAACTGGCGGGCATCGGTTTCCGACACGCCGACCGGTACCACCACCTGGACCAGCCCGCGCCCGGCATCGACCCGCAGGGTCATGCGGGTCGCACGCGCGCTTTCCCGCAGCTCCAGCGGAATCGGCAGGCCGGATATCTCCAGCGCGCGGGGCGGCTGGGGCGGCCGGGCGGCGGATCGCTTGCGGCGACGCAAAAGGGCGGGGAGGCGTTGCACCATGCCGTCTTATAGCGCGGCCGGCGCCGGCTGCGGAAGCATCCTCCGCCCTTTGTCGGAATGGTGCCGCGGTCCAGTTTCGGCTTAAAGCATTAGGGCTTTCGAACGATCCCGGCCTATGGGATCGACTGAGGTCACATTTGACACGATCGATCGGGGCACAAGATAAAGCAGAGGTAACGCGGTGGTCTGTAGACCTTCCATTTGCCGCCAGTTCAGATGTTCGTTTGCGTATGGTCGTCCCCTTAGCCTTGCCCCTTAGCCTTGCCGAGTACATGCCATGCCCCTCATCCCTGGAAAAACTCCGACACGTGAGGATTGGCTGGACGCCCTGCTGTCGGCCAACGGTTCTCCCCAGGCCCTGCTTGGCGAGGACGGGCGCGTGCTGGTGGCGAATCCGGCCTTCGCCACCCTGATCGGCCATGCGCCGGGCAGGGTGGAAGGGCTGACGCTGGCGGAGGCCGGGCTGCCGGCCGAAACGGCCGAAGGGATTGATGGGTTGCGGCGGCGGGTGATGGCGACCGGCACGCCTGCGTCCACCACCGGACCGCTCCCCGGCTTTCCCTGCATGCTGACGCTGACGCCCGTCATGGACGCCGAAGGCCGCACCGGCGCCGTGGCTCTCCTTGCCGATGCCGGGGCCTCCGCCTTGGCGGAAGCCAGGGCGGAGGCGGCACAGGCCCGCGCCGATGCCGAGCGCGCCCGCACCGCCAAGGGCAAGTTCCTGTCGGCGGCCAGCCACGATCTGCGCCAGCCTTTCCAGGCGATGCACCTGTTCCACCATCTGCTGAGCGGCCGGCTGACCGATCCGGCTTCCATCGAGCTGGCGAACAAGCTGGAGCAGGCGATCCTCGGTGGCGAGGCACTGCTGCGCGCCCTGCTGGAGGTCTCGGCGCTGGAGGCCGGGCTGGTCATCGCCAAGCCGCAGACCTTCCCGGTCGACGAACTGCTCGCCAAGATGCTGGAGGAGTTCGGCCCGGAGGCGGAGGCGAAGGGGCTGCGCCTCAACGTCCACCCGTTCGACGCCCACGTCACCAGCGACCCGGCGCTGATGGAGCGGCTGCTGCGGCCGATCATGGCCAACGCTCTGCGCTACACGCTGAAGGGCGGCGTCCTGCTGGCGGCGCGGCGGCGCGGCGAGTTCCTGCGCATCGAGGTGTGGGATACCGGTGTCGGCATCGACCCGTCCAACCATGCCGCGATCTTCGAGGATTTCCACCAGCTCGGCAATCCGGGGCGCGACCGCAAGCAGGGGCTGGGGCTGGGGCTCGCCATCGTGCGGCGGCTGGGGCAAGTGCTGGGGCATCCGGTGACGGTGCGCTCCAGGCTCGGCAAAGGCTCTGTCTTCGCGGTGGAGGTGCCGCTGGCCGGCAACGACGGCGACCGCTCGGGCGACGACTCCGGCGACAGCGAGCCGGAGCCGGCCGCCGGCCAATCGCCCTTCGCCGCTGCCACACCCAAGGAAACCGGCACGGTTCTGGTGATCGAGGACGACGCGGTGCAGCTTGAGGGGATTGGATTGCTGCTGCGCGGCTGGGGCTATGCGGTCATCCCCGCCCGTGGCATCGACGAAGCCTGCGCCGGGCTGGAGGGCGGGGCGGCGGCGCCCGACCTCGTTCTGTCCGACCTGCGCCTGTCGGGGCCGGAGACCGGCATCGACGCCATCCAGGCGGTCCGTGCCCGCTGCGGCCGTCGGGTGCCGGGCGTCATCGTCACCGGCGACACCGATCCCGACCGGCTGCGTAGCGTCGACCGCAGCGGCTTTCCCCTGGTCCACAAACCCTGCGATCCGACCGCCCTGCGCCGCTTGCTGAGCCGCAGCCTGATGGCCGGACGGGCGGGTTCCCTGCCGTCCGTCCGCCGGCCGGATGCCGCCTGTCAGCGTTAGCCGTTCCGCACTTGCGCGTTTTCGCTCTGCAACATTCCATCGCTACGATTTTCACGTCATAAAACTGTAATGCGGCGTCTTGACAGACCCGCGTATGCGTGCGCAGTGTGACGGTTAGAGCAACCAAACAGTTTCGAAAACGATCATCGCGCTGCCGGTCTTTTTCGCAATCGCACACAACGTCGCGCACATTGGCGTGTGCAGCAGCGTCTGCGATTGCCACCAAAACTTCACGAAAGCGTCGCGGGACGGCAACCCGTTGCCCTCATGACAACCGCGAACCATACCGGGATAGGGAGACCCACCGCATGTTGACCCGCCGCAAGCTTGCCCTCCTGACGGGCGCCGCCGCCACCTCCGCCCTGCTGTTCGCCGCGGCGCTGCCGGGCCCGGCACTCGCGCAGCAGAAGACCGTGATCGATTTCTGGCACGGCCTGCCGCAGCCGCTGGGCGGCCAGCTGGAGCAGATCGCCAAGGACTTCAACGACAGCCAGCAGGCGGTCCAGGTCAACGCCTCCTACAAGGGCAGCTATCCGGAGACGATGCAGGCGGCCATCGCCGCCTTCCGCGCCGGCAACGCGCCGCACATCGTGCAGATGTTCGAGGTCGGGACCGCCACCATGATGGCCGCCGGTCCGGCGGTGAAGCCGGTCTACCAGCTGATGCAGGAGACGGGGGCGTCCTTCGACGCCGACGCCTACATCCCTGCGGTGAAGGGGTACTACTCGTCCAAGGACGGGAAGATGATGGCGCTGCCGTTCAACAGCTCCAGCACCATCATGTTCTATAACAAGGACGCCTTCCAGAAGGCCGGCCTCGATCCCAACAAGCCGCCGGCGACCTGGCCGGAGATGATCGAGGCGACGAAGAAGCTGAAGGCGTCGGGCTCCACCTGCCCGCTGACCACCGCCTGGCCGGTGTGGGCGCAGTTCGAACAGCTGGGCGCCATCCACAACACGCCCTTCGCCAGCCAGGCCAACGGCTTCGGCGGCCTGAACGCCGAGCTGAAGATCGACGCCCCGCTCTACGTCAAGCATGTCCAGACGCTGATCGACATGCAGAAGGACGGCCTGTTCAAGTATGGCGGCCGCGACAACAAGCCCGACGCCCTGTTCCCGTCGGGCGAATGCGCGATGATCCACGCCTCGTCGGGCCTGCGCAGCCGCATCCTGAAAGAGGCGACCTTCGCCTGGGGTGCCGCTCCGCTGCCCTACTGGCCGGAATTCGCCAAGGACGGCCCGAAGAACAGCATCATCGGCGGCGCCGCCTTCTGGGTGATGACCTCGCCCAAGCGCACGCCGGCCGAATACAAGGCGGTGTCCCAGTTCTTCACCTACCTCGCCCGGCCCGAGGTCGATGCCAAGTGGCACATGGACACCGGCTATGTCCCGGTGACGATGAAGGGCTTCGAACTCGCCAAGGCGCAGGGCTATTACGAGAAGAACCCCGGCGCCGACGTGCCGGCCGCCCAGCTGACCCGGACGCCGACCACCGAGAACAGCATGGGTCTGCGCCTGGGCAACCTGCCGGAAATCCGCAACATCATCCAGGAAGAGCTTGAGAAGGCCTTCCAGGGCCAGCAGGACGCCAAGCAGGCGCTCGACGCCTCGATCAAGCGCGGCAACACCGTGCTGCGCAACTTCGAGCGCGCCAACAAGGGCTGAGATCGCCTGCGACACCATCCCTCTCCCGCCCGGTGGCGGGGGAGGGATTGCGCCGTCTACCATTGACGAAAGACCATCCTTTGCAGCGTCGCGTCACCTTCGACAACCGGCTGTTGCCCTACCTGCTGCTGGCGCCGCAGGTGGCCGTGACGCTGGTGTTCTTCATCTGGCCGGCCGCCAATGCGATCTGGCAGTCGGTGCATCTGCAGGACGCCTTCGGCATCCGCAGCGAGTTCGTCTGGTTCGAGAACTTCACCAATGTGCTGGGTGACCCGAATTATCTCGACACGCTGAAGGTCACGGTCGTCTTCAGCCTGGCGGTGACCGTGCTGGCGATGGGGCTGGCGCTGCTGCTGGCGGTGCTGGCCGATTCGAAGATCAAGGGGGCCCGCGCCTACAAGACGCTGCTGATCTGGCCCTATGCGCTGGCCCCGGCCGTCGCGGCGGTGCTGTGGATGTTCATCTTCAACCCCGACATCGGGTCCTTCGGCCGGGCGCTGCGGGCGCTGGGCTATGATTGGGATTACCGGCTGAACGGCGGGCAGGCGCTGACGATGGTGATCATGGCCGCCAGCTGGAAGCAGGTGTCCTACAACTTCATCTTCTTCCTGGCCGGATTGCAGGCGATCCCGCGCTCGGTGATGGAGGCGGCCAGCATCGACGGCGCCGGTCCGGTGCGGCGGTTCTGGACCATCACCTTCCCGCTGCTGTCGCCGACCACCTTCTTCCTGCTGGTGGTCGACATGGTCTACGCCTTCTTCGAAACCTTCGGCACCATCCATGCCCTGACCCAGGGCGGGCCGGGCAAGGCGACGGAGACGCTGATCTTCCGCGTCTATCAGGACGGCGTCGTCAACAACGATCTCGGCGGGTCGTCGGCGCAGTCGGTGATCCTGATGGTGATCGTCATCGCGCTGACCGCGGTGCAGTTCCGCTTCGTTGAGCGCAAGGTCCACTACTCATGAAGCCGACCCGTTTCATCGATCTGCTGCCGCACATCGTCCTGATCGTCGGCGTCCTGATCTTCGCCTATCCGATCTATGTGACGCTGATCGGCTCCACCTGGGATTCCGGCACCATCGGCCGCGGCGGCCTGCCGCTGTGGCCGGGCGGGCAGGGGGCGACCAACTATGCCCAGGCCTGGGTGGGCGAGGCCGGCGACCGCGCCATGTACACGCCCGTCCGCACCATGATGCTGAACAGCCTGGTGATGGCGCTGTCCATCGCGGTCGGCAAGATCGCCATCTCCATCCTGTCGGCCTATGCGGTGGCCTTCTTCCGCTTTCCGCTGCGCATGGCCTTCTTCTGGCTGATCTTCATCACGCTGATGCTGCCGGTGGAGGTGCGGATCATCCCGACCTACAAGGTCGTCGCCGACCTGGGCCTGATCAACACCTATGCCGGGCTGGCCATCCCGCTGATCGCGTCGGCCACCGCGACCCTGCTGTTCCGCCAGTTCTTCCTGACCATTCCGGACGAACTGCTGGAGGCGGCGAAGATCGACGGCGCCGGACCGGTGCGCTTCTTCATCGACGTGGTGCTGCCGCTGTCACGCACCAACATCGCAGCACTGTTCGTCATCCTCTTCATCTATGGCTGGAACCAGTATCTCTGGCCGCTTCTGGTCACCAGCAGCGGCGACATGGAAACCATCGTGACCGGCATCACCAAAATGATCGGCACCGGCGAATCGGCCAACGACTGGCACATCATCATGGCGACCACGGTGCTGGCGATGCTGCCGCCGGTGGCGGTGGTGGTGTTCATGCAGCGCTGGTTCGTCAAAGGTCTTGTGGACAGCGAAAAGTAAGCGCGGGCGAAGGGAAAGAAGAACAATGGCAACCGTTGAAATCCGCAACGTCCGCAAGTCCTACGGCCCGGTCGAAGCGATCAAGGGCATCGACATCGCGATCCAGGACGGGGAATTCCTGGTCCTGCTCGGCCCGTCCGGCTGCGGCAAGTCCACCCTGCTGCGCATGGTCGCCGGGCTGGAGGGCATCACCGGCGGCGAGATCGCCATCGGCGGGCGCGTGGTCAACCATCTGGACCCCAAGGATCGCGACATCGCGATGGTGTTCCAGAACTACGCGCTCTATCCGCACATGACGGTCTTCGACAACATGGCCTACGGCCTGAAGATCCGCGGCATTCCGAAGGCGGAAATCCGGGCGCGCGTCGACAAGGCGGCGAACATCCTCGAACTCGGCCGCTTCCTCGACCGCCGGCCGAGCCAGCTGTCGGGCGGCCAGCGCCAGCGCGTCGCCATGGGGCGCGCCATCGTGCGCGAACCGGCCGCCTTCCTGTTCGATGAGCCGCTGTCGAACCTGGACGCCAAGCTGCGCACCCAGATGCGGGTGGAGATCAAGCGGCTGCAGGACCGGCTCGGCATCACCAGCCTCTACGTCACCCACGATCAGGTCGAGGCGATGACGCTGGCCGACCGCATCCTGGTGATGAACCATGGCGTGGCCGAACAGATCGGCACGCCGCTGGAGGTCTACCAGCGCCCGGCCAGCCTGTTCGTCGCCGGCTTCATCGGCTCGCCGCCGATGAATGTGCTGGACGGCCGCATCGACGACCGCGGCGAGGCGGTGCTGCTGCCCGGCGGCCAGCGCCTGGCCTTGCCGCAGGCGCGTCCGACCGACGCCGGCCGTCCGGTGAAGCTCGGCATCCGGCCGGAGCATATGGCCGTCGCCGCACAGGATTTCTCCGGTGGCTTTTCCATCGAGGTCGAACTGGTCGAGGCGCTTGGCGCCGATACCGTGGTCTATGGCCGTCTGCCGGACGGCGAGAGCCTGCTGGTCCGCATGGCCGGAATCCCCACCGTGCGCGAGCGCGACCGGCTGACGGTCGCACCGCAGGACGGCGCCCTGCACCTGTTCGACGCGGTGACCGGCCGGCGGATGGAGTGACCGTGCCCGGTCACTCTCCGATCAGAAGTCCGAACAGCGTCCCTTGAACTCCCAGTCGCCGTAGCGGGTCGGCTCCGGCCCCTTCGGGCCGCCGATCTCGCCCGGCTTCTGTTCCGGACCTTTGGCTTCCGTTCCATCGGTGGCGGTTCCGGCAGTCACCGCCTCGGCGGCATCCTGTTGCGGCTTGGTCGGTTCGGTCATCATGTCCATCGCGAAACTGTGGGCATCCTGGCAGGCATCTTGAACGCGGGCGCGCCCCGGACCCATATCTGGATCATGTCCGGGATCGGAGCGGGTTACCCCGCTTCGGCCCATCCTGAACCGATATGGCGATCATGACCAGCTATCTGAAGACCACCATTCTCCTTGCCGGCCTGACGGCGATCTTCATGGCGGTCGGCTTCCTGCTGGGCGGCAAGACCGGCCTGATCATCGCCTTCGTCATGGCGCTGGGCATGAACCTGTTCAGCTACTGGAATTCGGGCGACATGGTGCTGTCGATGTACGGCGCCCGCGAGGTCGACGCCTATTCCGCCCCCGAGTTCCACGGCATCGTTGCCCGGCTGGCGGAGCGCGCCGGCTTGCCGATGCCGCGCGTCTACATCATCCAGAACGACCAGCCCAACGCCTTCGCCACCGGCCGCGACCCGGACCATGCGGCGGTCGCCGCCACCACCGGCCTGTTGCAGCGGCTGACGCCGGAGGAGATCGCCGGCGTGATGGCGCATGAGCTGGCCCATGTGAAGAACCGCGACACCCTGATCATGACGATCACCGCGACCATCGCCGGCGCGGTGTCGATGCTTGGCAATTTCGGCCTGTTCTTCGGCGGCTCCAGCAACGACGAGCGCGGTGGCAACCCGCTGGGCATGGTCGGGGCGATCCTGGCCGCCATCCTCGCCCCCATCGCCGCGACACTGGTGCAGATGGCGATCAGCCGCACCCGCGAGTTCGAGGCCGACCGCATCGGTGCGGAGATCTGCGGCCGTCCCGCTTGGCTGGCCGACGCGCTGACCAACATCCACAACAGCGCCAACCACATCCCCAATTACCAGGCTGAGGCGCACCCGGCGACCGCCCACCTGTTCATCGCCAATCCGCTCAGCGGCGCCAGCATGGCCAGCCTGTTCTCCACCCACCCCGACATGGGCGAGCGGGTGGCGCGGCTCCGCAACATGGCTGCCCAGACCGGCAGCTTCAGCGGCGGGTTCGGCGGTGGTGGCTTTGGGGGCGGCCAGACCCCGCCGCGCGACGGCCGCTCGCCCTGGGGGGCGCCGCCGCAAGGCGGCCAAGGCGGCTTCATGCCGCAAAACCGCCGCGGCCCCTGTGGCTGATCTCTCCGGCAAGCCTCTGGTAAAGGATTGCGTGCCGAAGGGGTAGGCGACTACCCTTCCGGCACGCGCTCAATCATGACGGTCGCCAGGGGATTTCTTGCATGTCCGACGCCGCGAAGTACCGCCTTGTCACCCGCTCCGATTTCGATGGGCTCGTCTGCGCCGTTCTGTTGAAGGAGCTGGGCATCCTCGACGAGATCAAGTTCGTCCATCCCAAGGACATGCAGGACGGCAAGATCGAGATCACCGACCGCGACATCACCACCAACCTGCCTTACGTCGACGGCGCCCATCTGGTGTTCGACCATCACCTGTCGGAAACCATGCGGGTCGGCGAGAAGCCCAACCACATCATCGACCCCAAGGCGCCGTCGGCCGCCCGCGTCGTCTATGATTACTATGGCGGGAAGGAGCGTTTTCCCACCATCTCCGATGAAATGATGGCGGCGGTCGATCAGGCCGACTCGGCGCAGTACCAGCGCGAGGACATCCTGAACCCCACCGGCTGGACCCTGTTGAACTTCATCATGGACGCGCGTACCGGCCTGGGCCGCTTCCGCGAGTTCCGGGTGTCGAACTACCAGCTGATGATGGATCTGATCGACTACTGCCGCAGCCATACCATCGAGCAGATCCTGGAGCTGCCCGACGTGAAGGAGCGGGTGGAGCTCTATACACAGCATGCCGAGCTGTTCGTCGACCAGCTGAAGCGCTGCGCCACCGTGCGCGGCAACGTCGTCGTGCTCGACCTCCGCAAGGAGGAGACGATCTATGCCGGCAACCGCTTCATGATCTACGCGCTGTTCCCTGACACCAACGTGTCGATCCACGTCCTGTGGGGCCTGAAGCAGCAGAACACCGTGCTGGCCTGCGGCAAGTCGATCCTGGACCGCAGTTCGAAGACGGACATCGGCCCGCTGATGCTTCAGTATGGCGGCGGCGGCCATCAGGCGGCCGGTACCTGCCAGGTCGACAACGACCGGGCCGAAGAGGTACTGGAGGAAGTCGTCGCCCGCATGCGCGCGGACGGCTGAACTTCACCGACCGGGTTTCTAGCGATTGAGCGCCTTTCCTCCTTTCTCCGATAACACCCTGTTCGACGCCGGCTGGCTGTCCGCCCTGTCCGACGAGGTGCCGAGGACGGAGGCGCTCGACCGTGCCCGGCCGGTGGTCGCCGATGCCATCGCCCGCACCGCTGCGGCGGGGGCGGCGGCGCTGGCCAGCATCGAGGCGCTGGTGGCGAGGGCGGCGCTCGACGCCATCCCGGCCCTGCTGGCGGCGGAGACGGTGGAGTTGCCGGACGCCGCCGCGGTGAGCGAGCGCTCGATTCATGAGTTGATGAGCCGGGTGGCCTACAAGCGCCGCGAGCTGATGCCGCTGTTCCCCGAGCTGATTGAGCGGGTGGCTGCCGTCCATGCCGCCGCGATCCAGGCCTGCGGCACTGCGCGCTGGCAGCTGATGGCGGCGCGGGCGCGGATGCAGCCCGGCCGGCCGTCCAGCCCGATCCAGGGTGCCGGCACCCGCTATGTGAAGAGCGACCGCTTCGACGCCCGCGCTGCCGAAAGCCTTCCCGGTATCGACCGCACCCGCGCCGACCGCATCCTGAAGCGGCTGGGCGAGGCGCCGGTGCCGGACGAGCTGGAGCTTCGCCCGCTGGATGGGGCTGGCGATCTCTGGACCATCAAGGCCGGCGGGATCAGCCGCTTCATCCTGCGGGTCGAGCGCGACCGGCGCGGGCCCTTCTACATGGTGGAGGATGTCGGGCCGCAGGCCGCCTGAATGGCTGCCGGCCCGACGGTTTACGAGGACTGCCGCGACCGCATCTGTTCGCGATAGAAGATGTAGACGCCGCTGCCGACGATGACGGCGGTGCCGAGGATCGTCGACAGGCGCAACTCCTCGCCGAACAGCATCAGCGAATAGACCGCCGCCCACACCAGCGTGGTGTAGCCGAAGGGAGCCACGGTGGCGGCCGGGGCGGCGCTGTAGGCACGGATCAGGCAGAAATGGCTGATGCCGCCCAGCGTCCCCAGCAGGATCATCAGCGCCGCACCCGTCAGGTCGGGCGTCACCCAGTTGAAGGGCAGGGCCAGCGTGCAGGCGACCGTCCCGGCCATGCCGGTGTAGAAGATGGTGGTCGTCGGCGAATCCGCGCCCCGCAGCTTGCGCGTGGCGATCTGGTACAGGGCGTTGCTGAAGGCCGCGGCCAGCGGCAGGGCCAGCGCCCATTGGAAGGTGCCGCCCACCGGCCCGACGATGATCAGCGCGCCGGCCATCCCGACCAGCACGCCGACCCAGCGCCGCCAGCCGACCTTCTCGCCCAGCAAGGGCACCGACAGCGCCGTGATCAGGACCGGTACGGCGGCGGCAATCGCCTGCACTTCGGCGAAGGGGATGCTGCGCAGGGCCAGAACGGCGAACAGCGTGGTCGCCAGCAGCAGGCAGGAGCGGACGAGTTGCAGCGGCAGCCGGTGCGACACCATCAGATGCGGGCTGCGCCACGCGACGACCGTACCCACCAGCAACATGTGCACGGCGAAGCGCGCCCAGGCGACCTCCACCACCGGATAGCTTTTGGTCAGGACCCGGATGGTGGCGTCCTGGGTGACGAACAGCAGCGTCGTCAGCATCATCCAGAAAATGCCGGCCCGGCCCGACCGCCGTTCCGCCAGGGCCCGCTCCGCCAAAATATTTTCCGCCAATGTCGCTTCCGCCGGCGCAGCCTTGGCCGCAGCCGGCGCACTCTCTCCCGTACTCATCGCCCCCGCTTTCCCTGCCTCACCATACTAGTATATGGACGGGACGCGGGCGGTGGCCTGACAAGGACGGGACATTGCCGTGTCCGGGGCGCAGGGCTGTGGCACCTCAGATCCCGGCCACGCCCCACAGCAGCAGCGCCACCAGCCCGACCAGCAGAAGGGAGGCGACGGCGGACAGAGCGAGCGCTCGCCCGATGTCGGCAGGGGTGACGCGGGCGCGGCCGTCGCCGATCCAGTTCTCGGTGATGACCACGCCGCCGTCGCGGTGCGGGCCGCCCAGCGCCAGCCCCAGCGCGCCGGCCATCGCGGCGATGGGCCAGCCCATGTTCAGCGACGGGTGCTTGCGCGCATCGCGGCCGAGAGAGCGCAGAGCGCTGCCGGCCTTGGCGGTGCCGATGAAGGGGGCGGCCAGCGCCAGCAGCAGACCGGCCAGACGGGCGGGCAGGGCGTTCAGCGCATCGTCCAGCGTCGCAGCGGTCGATCCGAAGCGGCCATGGCGGACGCCGGGGCTGCCCAGCGCGGCGTCGGCGCCGTCCATCGCCGTCCAGACGAACAGGCCCGGTACGCCGAGCAGGGCATAGCCGAAGACCGGCGCCACCAGCTTGCGGTCGAAGGCGCGGGCGGCGGCCTCCACCGCCGCACGGGCGATGCCATGTTCGTCCAGCCCATAGACATGGCGGCGGGTCAGCGATTGGATCGCCTCCTGCCCGGCGACGACTCCGCCGCTTTCCAGCGCCCGGCGCACCGCCCGAATGCGGGTCCAGGCCGCCCGGCCGCGCAGGCCGCAGAGCAGGGCCAGCAACTCCACCATCCAGCCGCGGCCGATGGAGCCGATCCACTCCACCAGCAATCCGGCAGCGGCGGCGATGAGCACCAGCGCCAGCACCACCAGCGCTCCGCGGAACACCTGCGCCGACCTGCCCCGCTCCGCCCGGTTCAGCCGGACATCGGCGGCGTTGCAGAAGCGCCGCGCCAGACCTGCCGGGTCGGGCAGGATGCGGTCCAGCCAGTCGCCGAACAGCGCGTCGATCCCCAGCGCCAGCAGCAGGAGCAGCAGCGGACCGGGACCGCCGAAGGCCGAACCGAACATGGAGTCTCCGGGGCAGGGAATCAGCGGAGGAGGGTCAGCGGGCGCCGGCCTGGCGCAGCAACGTACCTACGCGGGAGTTGCGGCTTTCCTGCGCCCAGTTCAGCGCGGTCCGGCCGGTGAAGTCGGAGCGGTCGACCTTGGCCCCGGCCTTCAGCAGGCGGTCCACCACGTCGGCCCGGCCGCTGCGGGCGGCGACCATCAGCGGGGTCATGCCTTCGCGGTTTTCCATGTCGACCTTGGCGCCCTTCTTCAGCAGCAGATCGATCAGTTCCGGATTGCCGTTCTCCGCAGCGGCCAGCAGCGGGGTGATGCCGGCCTTGTCGGCGCGGTTCACGTTGGCACCGCTGTCCAGCAGCAGGGCGGCGATGGCCGGGCTGGAGCGGTCGACGGCAGCCAGCAGGGCGGTCTTGCCATGGATGTCCGCCTGGTTGGGGTTCTCGCCCCGCAACAGGGCGCCCTTCGTCTTGGTGACGTCGCCGTCATTGACCGCCTGCATCAGACCGGTGTCCTGGAACAGGCTGATCTGGGCGAGGGCCGGGGCGGCCGAGCCGGCGGACAGGCCGGCCGCAAGCAGGGGGGCGAACAGGGTGGCGAGCAGGAGCCGCTTCATGGCGGGTATCCTTCCTTGACAGCATGGGTGCCGGATACTAGCCAGAACACCGGTGCTTTTGCCAGATCGGCCTTCATCGCCAGACCGTGGGCCTGCCGGTCCGCATCGACAGGTTGAACCCATGCTCCGCAACCCGCTCGCCCGCCACATCGCGCTTTTCCTGCTGGTGAAGGCCGTGCTGATCGGGCTGGGCCTGTGGTGGTTCCTGGGAACGATGCCGGAGCCGCGTGGCGCGGTGACTCCGCCAGCCGCATCGCGGCCGTGATCGAAATCCGCCTCGCGCCCTCGAGCGGAACCTTGCCCCCGCTTTCCGGTTGGATTCGGATTGTTCGGACTTCCTGTCAAGCGAAGGGGTGGAGGCATGATCGAGAGCCGCGACCAGAACCCGACCACGATCGATTCCAGTGCCTGGACGGGAGACAGCGGAACCACCGGCACCGATGCCGGCAGCACCAATGCGACGGTGCGCGAGGCCGTGGCGGTCTTCGACAGCCGCGATGCCCTGCAAAACGCCATCGACGACCTGACGCTGGCCGGCTTCCAGCGCCATGAGCTGAGCCTCCTGGCCAATGACGAGACGATCCGCGAGCGGCTGGGCGATGTGCCGCGCGACGTCGGCAGCCTCGCCCACGACCCCGACGCGCCGCGGCAGGCCTACATCTCGCCGGAGGATATCGGCAGCGGCCAGGGTGCCGCGGTCGGCTTCCCCGCCTATGTCGGCGCCATCATCGCCACCGGTGCCGTGCTCGCCACCGGCGGCACCGCCCTGGCCGCCGCCGCCGCTGCCGCCGCGGCGGGTGTCGGCAGCGGGGCTGCGGGCTCCTTCCTGTCGCAATGGATCACCGACAAGCGCAACGAGCCGATGCTGCAACACCTCGACAAGGGCGGCATCCTGCTGTGGGTCAATGTCGGCGACGCCGCGCGCGAACGCATCGCGCTGGAGATCCTGAACCGTCATGCCATCCGGCCGGCCGAGGTTCACGACGTGCGGCAGACCGGATCGATGTGACGACCCGCCGCCGCTTCACCCCCGCCCCGGCTATCCGCGACGTCCCCGGCGGACCAGCGCATCGGGGGTGAAGTCCTCCGGTTTCAGCGGGGCGTCGTAGCGCGGCGGGGGCAGGCCGTTTTCCACGCCGCGGGCGGCGTAGCGGTCGGCCGTCAGGTCGAAGGCGAACTCCATCGTCGGGACCAGCGCCGGCACCTGCCAGTCCGGCAGCGGATGCGCTTCGGCGTAGCGCAGAAGCTCCCCCTTGCCGTTGTAATGCTCCGACGCCAGGATCTGCCAGCTGTCCTCATCCAGGTAAAAGGTGCGGTCGGGCAGCGAATGCTTGAAGTTCGGCTTCAAACGGGCGTCGACCACCCAGACCCGGTGCATCTCATAGCGCAGGAACTGTGGGTTGGGGTGGTGCGGCCACAGGATGTCCCGCATCGTCAGGCTGGGGTTGGTCAGCCGGTGGGCGTTGTACGGCATGTACATCTCGCGTCGCGTCACCAGCGTGTAGTCGAAGCGGTCGAGCGCGCCGCTGAACATGTCCAGCATGTCGGCGGTACAGATTCCGCCTGTCACCGGGTCGGGCGTGTCATAGGCGAAGTCGGGCGCCGCAACCACGCGCCCGCGCTCCCCCTCCCGAACCCAGGCACGGGTGCGGGCGGCGATGGGGTCGAGCGTTCCCTGGACGATCAGGCTGCTGCCCGCCTGTTCCTTGGGATCCAGGATGGTGCGGCGGTAGAGCAGGGGCGGGGCGGCGGCATCCCCGGCGGCATAGGGCGAGGCGAAATCCTCGCGCAGCCGGGTCAGCGACCGGGTTCCGTCGCCGGACTGCACCACCGTCAGGCTGGTGCGCGACAGATTGCCGCCACGCCAGCGCAGCTTGTGGTTCCACATCGCCTGCACGCCGTTCGCCGGAATCGGGAAGGGCACGCCCACGGCCGCATCGCGCAAGGCCAGCCCGTTCTCGCCCAGCCTGGCGCGGTCGGCGTTGGCGAGCGAGGCGTCGTAGATGCGCTGCGGTGCCGCGGCGCTGCGGCGGCTGGGAAACAGCGCCAGTTCGAAGCTGTCCGGAAACTTCTCCAGCAGGGCCTGCTGCCCGGCGGTCAGCCGGACCTTGTAGCGCTCGACATCGGCGGCGCCGACGGTGAACCAGCGCACGTCCTCGATATAGGGATCGGGCGAGGGGCGGTTCGGCACATAGCCGCGCGGCGCCTCGGTCAGCCCGCCGGTCCAGGGCGGGATCGCCCGCGTGCGGTTGCCGGCGCGCACCGCTCCGAAGGGCGTCAGCTCTTCGCCCAGCCGCGGCACACCGACGTCGGACGGGGCGCTTGGGGCTGGAGCGCTTGGGGCCGGGGCGCTTTGGGCAAGCGCACCGCGGGTAGTGGCGGCGACAGAGGCGGCGGTCCCCAGCAGCAGGCCGAGGGTTTGCCGCCGGTCGGGGTGGAAATCCGTCGGGTCGCTCATGCCGTTGACCGCTCCACGAGGGCCAGTTCCCGTGCGATGGCGGTGCAGGTCGCGGCGAAGCTGTCGCGCAGCCGGCCGGCCTCCTCCCTGAGCCGTGGGAGCGGTGCGCCTTCGGTGGCTGACTGCTCCAGCAGGCGGGCGGCTTCGGCCAGCGGCCTGGCGCCGGCATTGCGGGAGGAGCCTTTCAGATTGTGGGCGCAAGCCCGCATCCGGTCGCGGTCGCCCATGTCGAGGGCCTTGTCCAGATCGGCAATCACCCCGTGGCCGATGGCGATGAAATCACCCAGCAGTTCCGCCAGCATCTCCGCATCGCCGCCGCACAGCGCGCGCAGGCCGGCGAGTTCAATTAATGGTTCGGGCAATGGTTCGGGCAGTGTCTCAGGCACCGGTTCCGGCAAAGCCCATGCCGGAACCTCGGCTGGCTCGGCGGGGACCGGCGGCATCCAGCGTGCGAGCGTCGCCCCCAACTGCGACAGCTCCAGCGGCTTGCTCAGCACATCGTCCATGCCGGCGGCGCGGTAGCGCTCGATGTCGGCCGGGGCGGCATTGGCGGTGATGGCGACAATCGGGAGGCGGTCCGCCGACGGTTCGTCGCCGCGGATCCGGCGGGTCAGCTCGAACCCGTCGATTTCCGGCATCTGGACGTCGGTCAGCAGCAGGGCGAAACGTCTCCGGCCCTGCCGCATGGCGTCGAGCGCCTCCAGCGCCTCGGCTCCGCCGGGCGCCATCTCCGCGGCATAGCCCAGCGCCTGCAACTGCATCAGCAGAACCTTGCGGTTCACCGGATTGTCTTCGGCCACCAGGATCAGGCGCCCCTGGGCTTCCGCCCCATCCACGGCGGGGGCGCCGGGGGCGGGGCCTGCCGCAGTCCTGGCGCCGACGGGCGACGGCAGGGCAGAGGATTGGGGGTTGGATTGGAGGTTGGACTGCGGGTGGACCGGCTGGAGATGCAGCCTGCCGGCGGCGACGGCCACCGCGCGCAACAGGACCAGCCGGCGCAGCGGGCGGCTCAGCACCACCGTGCCGGCTTCCGTCCCACGCGCCGCGGGGTGGGAGGACGGGCCGGGCATGCCACCCGTCTCATGGCAGAGCAGGACCACCGGTGGCCGGGCCTCGCCGCTGCGGCGGCCAAGCTCCTGCGGCGCGCAGGCGGCGGCCGGGACATGCAGCGCCTCGTCGATGGTGACGACGCCGACCGCGCAGCCGGCTTCGCGGGCGATGCGGGCCTGGGCCGCCAGTTCGGGCGGGGAGGCGGCGGGCAGCACGCGGGCGCCGGCCTGCTCCAGATAGCGGGCGAGGAAACCGCGCTCCGTGTCGTCGGGCACGCCCAGCAGGACGGTCAGCCCGTCCAGATCGACGGCATCGGAACCGTCCTCCGCCGAAACCGGTGCGGCGGCGTGGGCCAGGGGGAGACGCAGCCAGAAGGTGGAACCGCGGCCCGCCTCGCTCTCCACCCCGATCTCGCCGCCCATCAGGGCCGCCAGCCGCCGGCTGATCGACAGCCCCAGCCCGGTGCCGCCGAAGCGCCGTGTGGTGGAGCTTTCCGCCTGGGTGAAGGGCTGGAACAGGCGCTGGCGAGTCGCCTCGGCGATGCCGATGCCGGTGTCGCAGACGGCGATGCGCAGCAGCGTTTCCGTGCCTGTCGGGGGCGACTCCAGCTCGGCGCGCAGCACGACGCGGCCGGCCTCGGTGAACTTGATGGCGTTGCCGGCCAGATTGAACAGGATCTGGCGCAGCCGCACCGGATCGCCCAGCAACGCCTGCGGGATCGCCGGGTCGACATAGGTCAGCAGCGCCAGCCCCTTGGCCCCGGCGGCGGGGGCCAGCGTTTCCGCCACCCCCTCAACCAGCGCCGGGACCGAGAGCGCCACCCGTTCCAGATCCATCTTCCCGGCTTCGATCTTCGAGAAGTCCAGGATGTCGTCGATGATCCGCAGCAGCGCGTTGGCCGACTCGCGCATGGTGCCGACGGTGTCGCGCTGGTGGTCGTCCAGCTCGGTCCGCTCCAGGAGGCCCAGCATGCCGAGCACCCCGTTCATCGGCGTGCGGATCTCATGGCTCATGGTGGCGAGGAAGGCGGATTTGGCCTTGGTCGCCTCCTCCGCCTGCTCGCGGCTTTCGCGCAGCTCGCGCGTGCGCTCCGCCACCCGGGTTTCGATGGACTGGATCTGGTCGAAGGCGCGCAGCGCCGCGATCACCGCCGTGAACAGGCTTTCCGCCGACAGGTCGGCCTTCGGCTTGTAGTCGTTGATGTCGTAATCGACGATCACGTCGCGCTGCGGCGCCTGACCCGGCTGGCCGGTGCGCAGGATGATGCGGACATCGCGGTTGCCCAGCCCGTCCCTGATCCAGCGCACCAGTTTCAGGCCGGAATCGTCCTCCTCCATCACCACGTCGAGCAGGATCACGGCGATGTCGTGCCGGCTTTCCAGCACGGTGCGGGCGTCCGCCGCGGTGAAGCAGCTGACGAGGTCCAACCGCCGCCGCTGGAAGGCGACATCGGCCAGCAGCAGCCCGGTCATGGAATGGACGTCGGACTCGTCGTCCACCACCAGGATCACCCAGGGCGGGGCCGCCGGGTCGATCGGCTCCGCGCCGGTGGCCGCCTCGCCGGGATCGGGCGGGGCGCCGTCCACCTCCTCGTCGGCGAACAGGATTTCGTCATCGTCGTAGGCGCCGGTGCTCATGCGGGTTCGGTCTCCAGCGGTACGGGCGTCGGCGAAGGCGTGGCGGCGGCGGGACTGCCGGGGGGAATGACGGTCTTCGGAATGCGCAGGGTGAAGGTAGTTCCATCGCCGGGAACGCTGTCAACCGAGATCCGCCCGCCCAGTGACTGGGTCACCAGATTGAACACGATGTGCAGCCCCAGGCCGCTGCCGCCCGACCCGCGCCGGGTGGTGAAGAAGGGTTCGAACACCTTGGGCAGGTTTTCCGCGGCGATGCCGACACCGTCGTCGGCGAAGCGGATTTCCACCTCGCCCTCGGCCGCCTCGTCCACGTCGATAACCATGTGCCCCTTGCTGTCCGCCGGGAAGGCATGGGTCAGCGCGTTCATCACCAGATTGGTCACCACCTGGCTCAGCGCGCCGGGGAAGCTGTCCATCAGGATGCCGGGCGAGCAGGCGATGGCGACGCGGTGCCGGCTCTTGCGCAGGGTGGGGCCGAGCGAGGTCACCACCTCCTCCAGATAGGCCAGCAGGTCGAAGCGGCGGCGCTCCTCGCTGGTCTGGTCGACGGCGACGCGCTTGAAGCTCTGGATCAGTTCCGCGGCGCGGGTCAGGTTCTGTTCGATCAGGCGGGACGATTCGCTGGCGGTGGCGACATAGGCGGCAAGCTCCGACTTCTTCATCGTCCCGCGCTCGAACCCCTCGGCCAGCATCCCGGTCCGGCCCGACAGGTGGGTGGCGCAGCCGAAGGCGATGCCGATCGGGGTGTTGATCTCATGCGCGACGCCGGCGACCAGCAGGGCGAGCGAGGCCATCTTCTCGGCCTGGACCAGATTGGCCTGCGTCTCCTTCAAATCGGCATAGGCGCGTTCCAGCTCCTGCATCGCGTTGAAGATTTCCTCGGCCGACCGGGCTTCCACCGTCACGTCGGTCAGGGTGCGGACGAATCCGCCCTCCGGCAGCGGGTTGGTGCGCACCTCGACGATGCGGCCGTCGGGACGGCGGCGCTTGAAGGTGAAGGGCTGGTCGATCATCCCCGCCGGCTCCTCCGGTGGCATCGTGAAGCCACCATCCATACCGGCGTCGGAGCCGCTTCCGCTGCCGCCCGCGCCGATGCCGTAGCTGAGATACAGGTCGGGATCGTCACCCATCTCGCCGAATTCGCCCTGGCGGCGCTGGAGTGCCACGACATCGGCGAAGCGCGGGTTGCCGGCCAGCACCTCGGGCGGGATGTTCAGCAGCTCCGCGGCGCGGCGGTTCGCCGTCACCACCCGCCCGTCGCCGTCGACCTTGATGATGCCCTGGTCGGTGTTGTCCAGAGTGACCTGCAGCACATTGCGTTCATGGGCCAGATCCAGCTCGGCCCGCACCCGTTCGGTGACGTCGGACATGGTTCCGGTCAGGCGGCGGGCGCGGCCGTCGGGATCGCGCTGGGCAGTGGCGCGGTCCTCGATCCAGGCCCACCGGCCGTCGCGCCGGCGCATGCGGTAGACGGCGGTGTAGGCCATGGCGCGGTCGCGCACCCGGCGCCGCGACTCCTGCATCACCCGCTCCGCCTCGTCCGGATGCAGCAGCGAGGACCAGGTCTCCGCCGTCATCGGCAGCTCGCTCGGACCATAGCCGAGCAGGGCGGGGAATTCCTTCGACCACCAATATTGCCCGCTGTGCAGGTCATAATCCCAGACGGAGGACCGGGTGGCGGTGATGGCCAGCGCCAGCCGCTGCTCGCTCTTGCGCAGGGCGGCCTCCTCCTGTCCCAGCCGGGCGAGCATGGCGTTGTGGGCCTGGATCACCCGCCCGAGTTCGTCGGCGGCGCGCCAGTCCACCGGCTGGTGCCCGCCGCCCCGCTCCGATTCCAGGATGGAGGCGATCAGCCGCCCCAGCGGCCGGCCCACCGTCAGCCGCAGTGCCGCCAGCGCCGCCGCGATGGTGCCGGCCAGCATCAGCAGAAGCAGCACCGCGGTGTTCACCACCTCCTGCCGCAGCTGTTCGCGGACGACGTCGTGGCTGTAATGCAGGGTGATGGTGCCGACTTGGAGGTTCTGTACCCGGACCGGCCGCCGTTCGATGTTGGCGTCGCTGCTCAAGGGACAGCTCGGCCCCGGCCAGGCGAACAGCCCGTCGGCCAGATCGTCGCTCACCTCGACGCAGACGAGCTCCCGGTTGGCGCCGATGGCCTGGATGACGTTGCGGATAGCCTGGACGTCGAAGGTCCACAGATTGTTGGACAGCGCCGCCGCGTTGATGTCGGCGATGGTCGCCACCTTCTGCCGCAGCGCCGCCTGCAAATCCTTGTAGCGGTCATAGAAGAACAGGGCCGAGAACAGCGAAACCGCGACCACGAGGCTGGGCACCAGGATCAGCAGGAACTTGGCCGATACGGTCGGTATGCGCCGCCATGCCTCAACGATCCTGGTCATGCCTTGCCGTTCCGGAGGTTCGTCGATAGGGCGGCGGTGCGGCACGCGGAGCGCGCACCTCCCCAAGGACGTTCTACCCCGTCGTCCGCCCTCCGTCCATGCAGGTTGAGTCCCAGGGGCGGGAAGCGGAGGAAAAGTGTCGCGCCAAAGGGGAGCGCTCATCCGATTGTGGTATCGAGACTTGAGGCCGGACAGATGCTTGCACTACTGTGCATAGGCGGATGGCTTTGGTTTCGCGCGCATTTGTATGGGTGCGGCCAGGGTTGCGGACCGGGTTGAGAGGATCTTGAGAGGATCTATGGATTTCAAGACGACCAACACAGTCGATGCGACGGAGGTTTGGCTGACGGGCCGCCTCGAGTTCACCGACCATGACCGGCTCAGAGACATCGTCGAACTGGTCGAGCAGTCCCGTGCGCGGCGCTTCGTCATCGACATGTCGAAGCTGGACTTCATCGACTCCGCCGGGCTCGGGATGTTGCTGATCCTCCAGGAGGAGACCGAGAGCCGCAACATCAAGATGATCGTTCGCCATCCCCTGGGTGACGTGAAGCGGTCGATCGAACTGGCGCGGCTGGGCGAGATCATCACCATCGAGTTCTGACCTGCGGAACTCCGACCTGCCGAGTCCTGACCCGCCGGTTCTTGCCCCAGGGGAGTTTGCCGCATGGACGCCGCTCATCACGACAGCCCGGCCGAACCGGCACTCCGCGGCTTCAGCCTGTTGCGCGACCGGGTGCCCACCGACATGGCCGCCCGCGTCGCGTCGCGCTTCGCCGGGACGGTGCAGGACCAGCGGGACGATGCCGTGGCAACCGGGCGGGGGCTGCCGGAGCGGGCGGTGGAAACGCTGCTGATGGAGCGGGCCGACCGCGACCGTCTGCGCGCCGCCTTCGACCGGAGCCCCTTTCTGACGGTCGAGCTGGGGGAGGGAGCCGACGAGGCGGCGGCCCCGCTCGACGACTGGTCGGGGGCACCGGCGGCGGACGATCCCGGGCTTCCGGGATTCTACCTGTCGCTGACCACCGGCACCGCCTATGGCCTGCAATGCCCGGTGCTGGTCTGCGACGAGCTGGTGCGGCGCGGCGTTCTGGAGCCGCAGCGCCGGTCCAATGTGGAGCTTTGCCTGCACGAGGCCGTCGCCAACGCCATCGTCCACGGCAATCTGGGCCTGTCCAGCGCGGTGAAGGGGGAGCCGGGCGGCTATCGCCGGTTCAGCGAGATGATGCGCGACCGGCTGGGCGATCCCGCCGTGACGCGGCGGCGGCTGGACATCTTCTGCCGCTGGAACGGGCGCTGCATCGCCATCGCGGTGGTGGACCAGGGCGGCGGCTTCGACACCGCGCTGGCCCCGGCGACCACCGGCAACAAGGCGCGGTCGGGCCGCGGCTTCGTCTTCATGCGGACGCTGGCTTCGCGGGTGACGGTGACCGACGGCGGTCGCTGCACCGTCCTGCAGTTCGACCGCTGACGGAGCGTCCATGGCCGTGCCCGCCCTGTCGCTGTCGGACTGCCGCGTCCTGATCGTCGACGACAACGAATTCAACCGAAAATCGCTCGCCCTGGTGATTCGCCGCGCCGGCATCGCCGAGATCGCCTTCGCCGAGAACGGCCGGGAAGGGCTGGCGGCGGTCGACCGCTTCCGCCCCGACCTCGTCCTGCTGGACGTCGACATGCCGGTGATGAACGGCTGGGAGATGTGCGAGGCGCTGCGCCGCAACGCGACGCACGAGCAGCTTCCCGTGCTGTTCCAGACCGCGCTGGACAGCGACGAGGAGCAGGTGCGCTGTTTCGAGGCCGGCGGCAGCGATTTCATCTCCAAGCCGATCAAGCCCGGCGAATGCGTGGCGCGTGTCCGCCACCAGCTGGAAAAGCGCAAGCTGTTCAACGATCTCGCCGCCTTCCGCGAACGGGTCCAGCGCGAGCTGTCGCATGCCCGCGCCATGCAGACCTCGCTTCTGCCGGAAAGCCGCAAGCTGGCCGAGGTGGCCGACCGTTACGGCCTGACGCTGGATGCCCATTTCGAGACCTCGTCGGAGCTGGGCGGTGATTTCTGGGGCCTCTATCCGCTCGGCGACCGCCGGCTGGGGCTGCTGATGATCGATTTCGCCGGGCATGGCATCACCGCGGCGATCAACACCTTCCGCCTGCACACGCTGATCGACCGCTTTCCGATGCAGCATATGGCGCCGTCGCAATGGCTGACCCAGTTGAACGGCGCGCTGAAGGACGTGCTGCCGACGGGGCAGTTCGCCACTGCCTTCTTCGGCATCCTCGACCTCGCCATCGACACGCTGACCTTCGCCGCTGCGGGCTCGCCCAACCCGGTGCTGGGAACGCCGGCCGGCGCGAAGGGAAACGGGCCGGACATCCGTCTGCTCGATTCGGCCGGGCTGGTGCTCGGCGCCTCGCGCCGGGCGCAGTATGTCGACCAGAGCCACCGCCTGCCGCGCGGCGGCTTCCTGTTCCTGTACAGCGATGCCCTGATCGAATGCGGCGGCAACGGGCATGCCCCGCTGGGCCAGGGCGCCGTGCCCGATTTCGTCCGCGACGCGCTGGCCCGCGACCGCCAGCACCCGCTGCGGCCGATGATGGACAGCTTCTATGCCCGCACCAGCCTGCCGTTGCGCGACGACCTGACCGCCGTGTGGGTCGCGCGGCGGGCGTGAAAGGTGAGCCTTAGGGTGCGAACTGTTCCTTCAGGATGCGCTCTTCAAAGTTCAGTTCCGGGTCGAACAGCAGGGTCAGGCCGACCTCGCGGCATTCCTGAACCTCGACCCGCAGAACCTCGCGCACCTCGGTGAAGTCGGCGACGGCGCTGACCGGGCGCTTGCCTTCCTCCAGCACGTCGAAGGTGATCTTGGCGGTGTGCGGCAGCAGCGCGCCGCGCCAGCGCCGCGGGCGGAAGGCGCTGATCGGGGTCAGGGCCAGAACGCCGGCATTCAGCGGCACGATGGGGCCGTGGGCCGACAGGTTGTAGGCGGTGCTGCCGGCCGGCGTCGCAACCAGCGCGCCGTCGCAGATCAGCTCCGGCAGCCGGATCACCTTGTCGATGGTGATGCGCAGCTTGGCCGCCTGCCGCGTCTCGCGCAGAAGTGAAACCTCGTTGATGCCCAGCGCCTCGACCCGTTCGCCATTCACCCGCGTCGCCACCATGCGCAGCGGATGCAGGCGGACATGCTGGGATGCCACGATCCGCTCCGCCAGATCCTCCTCGCGGTAGGCGTTCAGCAGGAAGCCGACCGAACCGCGGTTCATGCCATAGACCGGAGTCGGCCGTTCCCGGTTGCGGGTCAGCGCCCGGTGCAGGGTTTCCAGCAGGAAGCCGTCGCCGCCCAGCGCCACGATCACGTCGGCTTCGTCCGCCAAGGCATTGCCGTAGCGGTGGACCAGCCGGGTGCGGGCGGCCCGCGCCTCGTCCGTGTCGGCGCAGGAAAACGCGATGCGCAGCGCATCGGGTGCTGGCATCAGCGGCGCCTGCGCATCTGCGGACTGGACAAGGCCGGATTGATCGACGGCGGGCGGCGTGGCGGCGGATTCGGTCATGGCGCGACCATACCGCAGTCCGGCCTTCGCGCAAAAGTATCGCGCGGTGACGACCCGATGCAAAAGAGCGCATCCGTCGGCCGCACCCATTGGCCGCACAACGAAAAGGGGACCGCGCGCGGTCCCCTTTTTTGCCATGTGGAAGACTGGATGAAACGGATCGGCCGAACTTACTCGACCATCTCCGACACCATCTCCTCGTCATCGTCGCCGGAGGTGCGCTTCGGCCGGTTGCCTTCGGTGTAGTCGAAGGCCGGCTTGTCGTCCTTGACGGTGACCTTGACCAGACCGCCCTTGCTGAGCTTGCCGAACAGCAGCTCTTCCGCCAGCGGCTTCTTGATGTACTCCTGGATCACGCGGCCAAGCGGGCGGGCGCCGTAGAGCGGGTCGTAACCCTTCTTGCCCAGCCACTCGCGTGCCTCTTCGTTCAGCTCGATGGACACGCCGCGATCTTCCAACTGCGCTTCCATCTGCATGATGAACTTGTCGACGACGCGGTTGATGACCTCCTGCGTCAGCGGCGCGAACGGGATGATCGCGTCGAGACGGTTGCGGAACTCCGGCGTGAACATCTTCTCGACCGCTTCGATGTCCTCGCCGACCCGGCGGTCACGCTCGAAGCCGATGGCGGGCTTGGCCATGTCGGCGGCCCCGGCGTTCGAGGTCATGATCAGGATGACGTTGCGGAAATCGACAATCTTGCCGTTGTGATCGGTCAGCTTGCCGTGGTCCATGATCTGCAACAGGATGTTGAACAGGTCCGGATGGGCCTTCTCGATCTCGTCCAGCAGCAGGACGCAGTGCGGGTGCTGGTCGATGGCGTCGGTCAGCATGCCGCCCTGGTCGAAGCCGACATAGCCCGGAGGGGCGCCGATCAGGCGCGACACCGTGTGCCGCTCCATGTACTCGGACATGTCGAAGCGGGTCAGCTCGATGCCCAGCGTCATGGCGAGCTGGCGTGCCACCTCGGTCTTGCCGACACCGGTCGGGCCGGTGAACAGGTAGTTGCCGATGGGCTTCTCCGGCTCGCGCAGGCCGGCCCTTGCCAGCTTGATCGCGGAGACCAGCGCGTCGATCGCCTTGTTCTGGCCGAAGACCATGGTCTTCAGGTCGCGCTCCAGGTTCAGCAGCGTTTCCTTGTCGTCGCGGCTGACCGACTTCGGCGGGATGCGGGCGATCTTGGCGACCACCGCCTCCACGTCCTTCACGCCGATCTTCTTGCGGCGCTTGTTCTCCGGCAGCAGCATCTGCGCCGCACCGACCTCGTCGATAATGTCGATGGCTTTGTCGGGCAGCTTGCGGTCGCCGATGTACTTGGCCGACAGCTCCACCGCGACGCGGATGGCGTCGGCGGTGTAGGTGACCTTGTGGTGCTTCTCGTAGTAGGGCTTCAGGCCCTGGAGGATCTTGATCGCATCCTCGACCGACGGCTCGTTGACGTCGATCTTCTGGAAGCGCCGGACCAGCGCCCGGTCCTTCTCGAAGTAGCTGCGGTATTCCTTGTAGGTGGTCGAACCGATGCAGCGCAGCGAGCCGGAAGCCAGCGCCGGCTTCAGCAGGTTCGAGGCATCCATCGCACCGCCTGAGGTGGCGCCGGCGCCGATCACCGTGTGGATCTCGTCGATGAAGAGGATCGCCCCCTCCGTCGCCTCGAGTTCGGACACGACGGCCTTCAGCCGCTCCTCGAAATCGCCGCGGTAGCGCGTGCCGGCCAGCAGCGAGCCCATGTCGAGCGCGAAGATGGTGGCGTTGCGCAGCACCTCAGGCACTTCCTGCTGCACGATGCGGCGGGCGAGGCCCTCTGCGATGGCGGTCTTGCCGACACCGGGGTCGCCGACGTAGAGCGGGTTGTTCTTCGACCGCCGGCACAGGATCTGGATGGTCCGTTCGACCTCCTGCTCCCGGCCGATCAGCGGATCGATCTTCCCGCCGGACGCCTTCTTGTTCAGGTTGACACAATACGCCTCTAGCGCTTCGCTGCCTTTTTTCACGACCTTCTCCGCCGCCGCCTCGTCGTCAGCGCCCGAGACACGCTTTGTTTCCGAGCGGCCCGGAGCCTTCGCGATTCCGTGAGAGATGTAGTTGACCGCATCGAACCTGGTCATCTCCTGCTCCTGCAGGAAGTAAACCGCGTGGCTCTCGCGTTCAGAGAACAAGGCAACGAGCACATTTGCTCCCGTCACCTCCTCACGTCCCGACGACTGGACGTGGATGGCCGCACGCTGCAGAACCCGTTGGAAACCAGCCGTCGGCTTGGCATCATCGGGCCTGTTCGTGATAAGGTTCGCCAGCTCATTGTCGAGGTAATCCGACAGTTCCGCGCGCAGTCGGTCGAGATCGATCCCGCAAGCGCGCAAGACGGCGGTAGCATCGGAGTCTTCGGTCAACGCGAGAAGCAGATGTTCGAGCGTCGCGTATTCATGCCTGCGCTCGTTCGCGTGGGCCAGGGCTCGGTGCAGCGTCTGTTCCAGGTTACGCGACAGCATGTGTGGGTCTAATCCTTTTCTAACGTGCATTGCAGCGGGTGCTGGTTCTGGCGCGCAAAGTCCATCACCTGCGTGACTTTCGTCTCCGCCACCTCGTAGGTGAACACGCCGCACAACCCCACACCCCGCCGGTGCACATGCAGCATGATCTGTGTCGCTTCCTCCCGCGATTTGCTGAAGAAGCGTTCGAGAACGAGAACGACGAACTCCATGGGAGTGTAATCGTCGTTCAGCATCAACACCTTGTACATCGACGGCTTCTTGGTCTTCGGCTTGGCCTTGACGACCACGCCGCTGTTAGTGCCGTCGTTGCCCTGCTTGTCAGAGTCGGCCATGGTCCCAGTCGAATGTCATCGCGATGCACTTTCACTGGGAATGATATGGTCATTTCGGGCGCGGTGGGAAGGGGCCGTTTTCAGCTGACCTCCATTTGGCAGACCCTCCTTTGGACCGCAGGCCATTCCGCTACTCCGTAATAGGAGACACCGCTTCGGAAATTGCCGCAATCGGCGGAAAACCCTACCCCGTTCCAGAGCGTTTTCGACGGTTGGATGAGGGGCCGCGGCCGGAAACGCAAAACGGCCCGGCATCCCAAAGCGGGATGCCGGGCCGCTGCGATGCGGTCCTTCAGGTGGGCATTGGCTGCCCACTGGTCAAGAAAGCAGGAGAGCCGGACCGGTCAGGCGGCGACCGGCTTCTTCGACAGAACCTCGACCGTGGCGTTGACGCGGGCGTTCAGCGGGGCCAGCGCCTCGTTGGCGACCTTGACGGTCAGTTCCTGCAGCTTGGTGCTCTCCGACACGAATGCGTCGAGGCTGGCCTTGGTGAAGGTGCTCTGCAGCTCGACCAGTTCCTGGATCGTCTTCACCGCCAGCACGGCCTTGGCGTTCGACACGCTCTTCTCCAGCGAGGACTGGGTGAAGGCGGCGACCTGCTTGCCGGCCTCTTCCGCGCCTTTGGCGACGACGGTGCCGGACTTCACGAGCGCGTCAACATTCTCCTTGGTGAGAACGGTCAGCTCGTCATAGCTCTTCAGCACCTTGGCGGAGGCCTTTTCGATCTGCTCCTGCTGGGCCTTCACCAGGCCTTCCAGGTTCTGCTTGGCAGTGGCGATGGCGTCTTCGACGGACTTGGTGACGGCGGCGATCTGGTCGGACATGGCTATGCTCCTCGCGCTCTCTATAAGGGGTCAACCGCGCGGCCCCGACGGTGCGGCGGCCGGTTGCGGAGTGGGTTGAAACCCTCGGACCCCGTCAGGGCGGGCGCCCGAGATATGCTGCACTGCAACATGGCCTGAAGATAAGGAAAGCGGCGGGGCGAGTCAATCCGTATTGTGCGCTGCACAAAAAACTTCCGCGCGAAAGAATCCGGCCGGCGTATCGGCGGCCCGAACGCAAGACGGCCCGGCAACCGCGTGGAGGTTGCCGGGCCGTTTGCGATGCCGGGGGCCTATGGCTGAACCCCGGCCGTCACGTGCTATCCGATGGGGCCGCTCAGGCGGCGATCGGCTTGGCAATCGGCTTGGAGAAGGTCTCGACCGTCGCGGTGACGCGGGCGTTCAGCGGGGCCAGCGCCTCGTTGGTGACCTTGGTCGACAGCTCCTGCAGACGGGTGGTCTCGGCCAGCAGCGAGTCGAAGCTGGATTTCAGGAAATCGTTCTGCAGTTCCACCACTTCCTGGATGGTCCGGGCGGTCAGCAGGGCCTTGCCGGTGGTGATGGACTTGTCCAGAGCCGACTGGCCGTAGGCGACGACTTCGCGGCCCAGATCCTCGGCGCCCTTGGCGGCGATGGTGCTGCTGGCGATCAGCGCCTCGACATTGGCCTTGCCGGTGGCCTGCAGGTCCTCGTAGCTCTTCAGCATCTGGGCGGCAGTCTTCTCGAACTGCTCCTTGGCGGCGGTCGCGGTCTGTTCGAACTGCTTGACCGTCTGCTCCTGGCCGGCCTTCACCAAGCCCTCATACTGCTCCTTGGCCTGGGTAGCGACGTTCTCGAGCGACTTCGGCGTGAACTGGTTCATGGCGTGCGTTCCTTCCTGGCTGATGCCGGCATTTGGTTGGGAGACCCGTCCGCCGCAAAGCGTGGCGAGGAGCCTGCCGGCAGCGGTGTGCGTTGCATTTTTACGTTGTGCAGCCGTCAACCGCTCGATTCCCCAAGCCGCAAAACGGCGCAGAAAATGCTGCACTGCAATATAAGGATTTTATGGGCTAAGCTCAGCGCGGTGTCAACAGTCCGTTCGGCGGGTATCCGGCTTACTCCCTTGCGCCGTACCATACCCCCATGGCGTGAAGCTCCGATGACAGCCGCGTCGCTTCCATTGCCGGCCGGCGCCCGTTTCGCGGAACCGTCGGCAAGTCCTTGAAAGCGGCCCTGATGGCGGATGTCCTTAACGAAGGCTTTACCGGCGCTGGGACAAGTGTAGCTTGGCCGCGGGCGGGATTCGCCTCGGCCATAGGTCAGGTGCGGCGCTTGGACGCGGCGTGCCGGGCCATCCGCTCTTCAGGCCGCATCTTCGGGACCATTTCGATCATGACCTATTGCCTTGGCATCAAGACCCGCGACGGCCTGATCGGTCTGTCGGACGGCCGGATCACCAGCGGATCGCAGCTCTCGTCGGCCCGCAAGGTGACGATGATGGGCAGCGGCGGCGACCGCTTCTTCATCATGAATTCCGGCCTGCGCAGCGTGCGCGACAAGACGCTGGCCTATCTGCGCCGCGACATGCAGAAGCGCCGGGGCGAGTCCTATTCGACGATGCTGGACGCGGTTTCGGCCTTCACCGCCTGCCTGCGGCAAGTCGCCGCGGAGGACAGGGAGTCGCTGGAGGCGTCGAAGCTGCACTTCAACCTGCACGCCATCATCGGCGGCCAGCTGGCCGAAGACCGCGAACCCTACATGTTCCTGGTCTATCCGGAGGGCAACTGGATCGAGGTGGACGAGCGCACCCCCTACCTGTCGATCGGTGCCACCGCCTACGGCAAGCCGATCCTGGACCGCGCGCTGACCTACGGCACCGACATGCAGACGGCGCTGAAGCTGGCCTACCTGTCCTTCGACAGCACGCGCTTCTCCAGCAACGATGTCGGCTTCCCCATCGACATGGTGTCCTACCATGCCGAGTCGCGCAGCTGGCGCCAGTCGAACTACGACTATGACGACCTCGCCGAACAGCGCCAGTGGTGGAACCGCAACCTGACCGAACTGGCCCGGCGCATGCCGGACGGCCCCTGGGTCGAAACGCTCGTCCCGGAAGACATGCGTCCGCGCCAGCCGGCCGAAGAGACAGTCTGAGCCCCAGCGGTCACCCGGGACCGCCACCGTCGGTTCGGCTCATTTCCCCGGAAGGGCGCTCAGCAGCAGCGCCCCGAAGGGGGCGGTCGGGCCGACCAGCCCGTAGCGGCCCAGCCCGTCGCGCCCGATCTGCACCTCGAAGAACACGCCGCCGTCCGCCAGCTGGCCGGAGGAGGGCAGGGTGCGCGGAGCCTCGTCGGGAGCCGGCAGGCCGGGATAGGCGATGCCGGTCGGGTCGATGCTGCGCAGCAGCTCCGGGAAGCGGGCGTCGGTGAAGCGGCTGGACGGGTAGGGGTAGGCGGTGAAGAACCATTGCCCGGCCCGGCAGCCGTTGATCAGCCAGTAAAAGCCATTGGACGGCAACCGCAACCCCTGGGGCGGCGGGTCGAAGACCCCGTCCTCGCGCAGGCGGCCGACGAAGCTGTCGAACTGCGCGGCGCTCAGTTGCAGGGTCGCCGTGTTGCCGCGCGCGGCGGAGAACGGATCGGCCAGCGTCAGGCGGGTGAGGTCGGTCGCCTCGATCACGTGAGCTTCGACCGCCGCGCCGCCGCGGTCCGGGTCTCCGACGATGTCGTAGGTGCGGACATGCCGGTTGTAGTCGGCGTTGAAGATCAGCCGGTAGCGGTCGGCGCTGTCCTTGCCGCAGCGGGACCGCAGGTCGTCGCCGTTGAGATAGCTGAACCAGGTCAGCTTGCGCGCCACCGGGTTGTCGGTCGGCCCGACGGAGCTGCAACCGGCGAGCGTAACCAGCGTGGCCGCCATGGCGGCGACCCCCGCTATCCTGGCGGTTGCGCGGACCATGGCCCGACGGTCACCCCAGCGGGAAAAAAAGGCGACCGGAACGGTTCTTTGATGACCACGGCTCATTGTCGCTTGCCTCGCGTCGGCGGCCCCTGGTAGGTGGAGAACGAAGGACGTGACGGCAAGACCCGATCTCCGGACACCGGTGGGCTTTGGCCAGCCGGAGGGCGCCGGTAATCCGTTTGCCCCTTCCGTTCGCGCCGTGCCGCTCCCCTTCCGACGTGCCGTTCCCGCCGTTCCTTCCCTCTACATGCAGGACCCGCGATTTTGGCCACAGAAACTGCGAAAAGCCAAAGCAGTAAATTAACGAATTCATGCTAGACACTGATTTCGCACGAATTTACCATTGAACCAAGCACCAAAATCTAGCGGTTGGCGGGGCCATCATGAGTGTAACGCGCAACACCGTTCGTAACGGATTGTTTCCGTTCGCCTTTCGCGCGGCGGATACGGCCGGCGGGCGGAGTTCGGCGGGTATGGGGCGCCATCTGCTCGCGGCGGCCGCGCTGCTGGGTATGGTTGCCGTCGGGTCCGGCCTGTCCGCCGCCGAGGCGCTGGCGGCCAAGGCCGCCGCCATCGTGGTCGATGCCCGCACCGGGCAGGTGCTGATCGATCAGGACGCCGACGCGATCACCCATCCGGCGTCGCTGACCAAGATGATGACGCTCTATTTGACCTTCGACGCGCTGGAGGACGGTCGCCTGACCCTCGACCAGCAGTTGCCGGTCTCGTCCTGGGCGGAGAGCATGACGCCGACCAAGCTCGGCCTGCGCGCCGGCCAGACGCTGAAGGTGGAGACGGCGATCCTCGGCCTCGTCACCAAGTCGGCCAACGACGCCGCCGTGGTGCTGGCGGAGGCGCTGGGCGGCACCGAGTCGCGCTTCGCCGAGATGATGACGCGCAAGGCCCGCGAACTGGGCATGCGCCACACCGTCTACCGCAACGCCTCCGGCCTGCCGAACATGGAGCAGGTGACGACCGCCCGCGACTATTCCTACCTGTCGCGCGCGCTGATGCGCGACCACGCGAAATATTACCCCTATTTCAGCCGCCGCAACTTCGTCTATGGCGGCCGCACCCTGGCCAACCACAACCACCTGATGTCCCGCTACGAGGGCATGGATGGCATCAAGACCGGCTACACCGTGGCATCCGGCTTCAACCTTGCCGCCTCGGCGGTGCGGGACGGGCGGCGTCTGGTCGGCGTTGTGCTGGGCGGCAAGTCTGCGGTGTCGCGCGACAACAGGATGGCGGCGCTGCTCGATCAGGCCTTCGGCCGGCCCAACCGTGGCCGCGACGATGCGCCGGTGATGGCGAGCCTCGACACCACCCGGTCCGACGCCATCGACGGCGAAGGGGACGATGACGACGAGGAGGTCGAGGTCAAGGCCAAGCCGGTCCGCGCGTCGCTGCAGACCGCGGCGGTTCCGGCTGCGATCCCCGCCGCGCCGGCCCGTGAGGAGAAGTCCACCCGTGGCGGCAGCCCCTCGCATTGGGGCGTCCAGGTCGGCGCCTTCTCCAGCAAGGCAGCGGGCAACAAGGCGGTGTCGCAGGCCGTCAAGCAGGCCCCTTTCCTGCTGCGCACCGCCAAGGCCAGCGTGGTCGAGGCCAAGACCGGCAAGGACACCGTCTACCGTGCACGCCTGACCGGACTGGACGAGAAGGATGCCCGCAAGGCCTGCGCCGTCCTGACCAAGCACGGTCATCATTGCGTCGCAGTTTCGCCCGGCGAGCGGGGCTGAAGAACAGGCTGACTGCCGCCGGCCGGGGGGTTATCCCCGTGCCGCGGCAGCGCAGCGTTCCAGGAATTCAAGCGCCGGCGCCAGCATGCCGGCCAATTCACCGGCCTGGCCGCCCGTATCGGCGCCCTTTTCCTCCAGTTCCTTCTCCAGAGCGCGTGCGGCCCGGCGCAGGGCGACGCAGCCATATTGCCCGGACACACCGGCGATCTTGTGAGCCATCGCCCCTGCGATCGTCCGGTCCCCGTTTTTCAGCGCCTCGTCCAGCGTCTGTCCATGCTGGCGCAGCACCGCCACCGTCTTTTCGATCAGTTCGGCGACGCGGGCGGCGGGCAGCATCTCCTGCATCGTCCCGATGGCGCGCTCGTCGAACGCCGGTTCGGAAGCCGGGTCGGCTGCCGGCGTCCTGGCCTGCGTTCCCCTGCTCAGTGCCGCCAGCAGGGCGTCGAGCCGCAGCGGCTTGATCAGCGTACCATCGGCGCCGCAGCCGTCACAGCGGTCCTGGCCTTCGCTGGTGGCGCTGGCGGTCAGCATCAGGATGCGGGGTGTGCCGCCGCCGGGCTGCTGCCGGATGGCGCGGACCGCTTCGTCGCCCGGCAAGCCGGGCAGGCCGAGATCCATCAGGATCAGATCGAAGGTGTCGGCCGCAGCGGCAGCGACGGCGGCCGGTCCGTCTTCCACCGCCACCACCCGATGGCCGGCGCGCTCCAGCAGGACGCGGGCGGCAAGGCGGGTGACCATCTCGTCCTCCGCCAGCAGGATGTACAAGGGGTGTGCTGCGCCCATCTGGTCCGCCGGCATGCCGGTCCGCTCTTCCCGGTTGATGTGGTCGCCGCAGTCTAGCCGGTTCCGCGCGCTTCCGCATCCCCGCGGTCGGGTGGCCGGGTCACACGGTCGGCGAGGATTGGGTGAACATTGGATCCTCGATCCGGTGCAGACGGCCGGCGCCCGTCATCGCGGCGCGCAGAAGCAGGGTCTTGCGGCGGGCGGCAGCCAGCTTGGCGACCGGAGCCTCGCGCAGGACTTCGGCGCCGTAGGCGTCGGCGACGATCAGGCCGCAATCCTCCGGGATCAGTTCGGTCGGGAAGCCGTCATCCACCGCGAAATAGAAAGCGTCGCACCACTCGCGATACTCCTGCCATTTCTGGTCGGAGCGGAAATCGGGCACACCGCTCTTCACCTCGACGATCAGGATGTTGCCGGCCTCGTCGATGGCGAGCACGTCGGCCCGCCGGCCGCTCGCCAAACGGAATTCTGTCAGGCTGGCATAGCCGCGCGTCGCCAGCGCCCGCCGGACCCCGCGGAAGATCGGAGGCGCGCCCACAGCCGGGAAACTGGCCTCGTTGTCGGAAACCGGAACGGCAATGTCGTCGCTCATGACGCGGTGCCACCATCGAAACAGGAACGTGTAGGGAACATGCGGCCCACAATGACCTGTCGTCCCGTCTCCGCCAAGAGGCAAAAGGTGGATGCCGGCAATCGGCATTACGAAATCAGGCCAACAAAATCGAGCCGGCAGAATTAGCCGGGCAGAATGACCGGAGGCAGGGGCGCCGGTCGGCAGCGGTCGCGCGGCAGGCTGCGGTCGGCGGGGAAGACCAGCACGACCGCGGTGCCGACGCCGGGCTGGCTGGTCAGTTCCATCCGTCCGCCATGCATCTCGACAAGCCGCTTGACGATGGGCAGTCCCAGCCCTGTCCCGCGGGAGTTGCGGGCGATGGTGGAGTCCGGCGGTTCGAACGGGTGGAGGATGCGCGGAAGCTCGGCGCTCGGAATGCCCACGCCGGTGTCGGCCACCATCAGCCCGATCCCGCCGTCCGGCATCAGATGCGCGGTCAGCATCACCTCGCCGCCGGGACGGGTGTGGGTGACGGCGTTCGACAGCAGATTGGTCAGCATCTGGGTCAGCGCCTGGGCGTCGCCTTGCAGAAGCGGCAGGTCGGCCGGCACCTCGCGGCGCAGCTGTACGTCGCCCTCCTTCGCCACCTCCTGCAGGGCGGAAACGACGCGCAGCGACAGCATGTCGAGATCCACCCCCTCCTCGGCCATCGGCATGCCGCCGCCATCCAGGCGCGACAACTCCAGGATGTCGTCGATCAGCGCCAGCAGATGGGTTCCCGCATCGCGGATGTCGCCGGCATAGCTGCGGTAGCGGGGGTTGCCCAGCGGCCCGAACGCCTCGGACAGCAGCATCTCCGAAAAGCCGAGAACGGCGTTCAGCGGTGTCCGCAGTTCGTGGCTCATCTGGGCCAGGAAGGCGCTCTTGGCGCGGCTGGCGCTTTCCGCCTCGGCGCGGGCGGTTCGGGCCTCCGCCTCGCGGATGCGCAGCCGCTCCTCGTTCAGCTTCAGCGTGGTGACGTCGGTGTAGTGGACCAGCACGCCGCCCGGCACCGCATGTTCGCGGCTGAGCAGCCAGCGTCCGTCGGGCAGCGGCACCACCACAGGCGGTTCCAGGCGGCGATGGCGCTCCAACCGCACCGCCACCCAGGCGCGGCGCGCCTCCTCGGTGGTAAGGCGCGGGTCGGTCAGGGCGAAGCGGTTGGCCAGCTCCTCGAACGAAACGCCGGGAACCAGCCGGTCGGCCACATCGGGCAGATCCCTCTTCAGCCGGCCGTTGGCATGGACCAGCCGGTCCTCATGGTCGAACAGGGCAAAGCTTTCCGCACTGTGCTCGAGCGCTGCGGTCAGGCTTTCGGCCAGCGCCTCGGCCATCGTCGGCGTTTCGGGGCCAAGGTCGGTCAGCACGGCGCACAAGCCGCCGGCCACAGGGCCGGCCGATACCCGCCAGCGCACCGGCGTCGTGCCGCGTCGCGCCGCAACGGTGCGCTCCACCGGGCCGTGCAGGGCATCGGCCAGGGCGGCGAACAGGCCGGGGCAGGCGGCATCGATGCCGCCGCCGCGCAGCCGCCGGCCCGTCAGTGGGGCGATGCCCATAAGCCGCTCCGCCGCCGGGTTGGCGGACAGCCATTCCAGATCGGTCAGTGCGCCTGTGCAGTCGTGGTGCGCCTTGAGCAATGCAACCGCGTCGGGCAGATGCAGCATGGCGAGCGGCAGAGAATCGGCAGGCGGGAGTTCCCCGGCCGCGGTCCCGTTCCTTCCGGCGTCTCCACAAGTTTGCGTATCGCAATCCATCCGGCGATCATTGCGGCCTATTCCTAAAAAACGCTGAAGGCCGAACCAAATATGTCACCGAATATTTGTCGAATTGTAACAAATCAGATGGGAAATCCTTTCAATGCATAGGGTTTACCGAAAAAGCAACGAAAGGTTTGATTGAGGTGAGCGTTATGATCTTCGCGTTCCATCTGCCCAATGGCGGGCTTTGCAACGGGCCGTGCCTTCCATAGTCTCTAGTCTTATCGGAACATGGGGCTTGGGATGCAGGTGTGACGGTGAACGGCAGCCACGACGACGCCGGCAGCGCGGAGCCGGCCCTTCTGGTGTTCGGGCCCGATGGACGGCTCGCCGACTGGACGCCTGCGGCAACGGTCCTCCCGCTGCTGACCGGGCGATTGACCGCCGGCATGCCGGCCGACGAGCTGGAGGCCATCCTGCTCCCGTCCGCCGGACCGCACATGGTGCCCGACCGCAAGGTGCTGCGGCTTGCCGGCGGGGGGGCGGTGTGGCGGTTCGACGCGTCGCCCTCGTCCGTCTCGTTGAATGCCGGCACCCCTGCGGTCCGGCGGATGCCCGATCCGGCCGACAGGCTGTTCGCGGCGGCAAGCCATGACCTGCGCCAGCCTCTGGCCGCGCTCTCGCTGCTCATCGGCACGCTGGATGGACGGCTGAATGCCGGAGTTGCGGAACACAGAGTGGCCGAAAGCCGGTTTGGGGAAGGGCGCGACCTGCTGCACTCGATGGCCCAGGCGGTGGAATCGATGCGCAGCATGGTCGATGGCCATTTCGACCTTGTCCGCCTGGAAAGCGGCCTGATGGAGCCGGACATCCGCACGCATGCGGTGAACGGCGTCCTGATGCGCCTGGCGCTGGAGGTGGCGCCGCGCTTCGCCGACCGCGGTCTGCGCTTCTCCGTGATGCCCTGTTCGGCGATGGTGCGGACCGACTCCGCACTGCTGGAACGCCTGCTGCACGGGCTGGTCGCCAATGCCCTGCGCGGCACGCTGCGGGGCCGCGTTCTGCTGGGCTGCCGCCTGCGCGGCGACCGCCTGCGCGTCGAGGTGTGGGACAGCGGCCGTGGCCTGTCGTCGCAGCGGCTGGCGGCCCTGCGGACTGAACTGGCGAAGCCGGTCGGCGAAGGGGGAGGGGCGCTCGGCCTGGACCTGACCCTCGTGCGTGGCCTCGCCCGTAAGCTCGGCCTCGAGCTGGAGGTCTGCGCGGAGGAGGGGCGGGGCACCGTCTTCGCCATCCTTGTCCCGATATCCGTCGAACAGGGTGCCGAAGGGGCGGACGCGTCCGCACAGCCGGAGAGCACGGCAGTTGCGTCACCGGCGTCGAAGGGCGGCACCACCGACATCAGCCGCACCCGCATCCTGGTGATCGAGGACGACCCCATGGTGCTGGCGGCGCTGGAGGCGCTGCTTGGGCAATGGGGATGCAGTGTCGTCGGCGCGGACTCCTATGACATGGCGGTCGAGCGGCTCGGCCCGGCACCCGAACACTTCCACCTCATCATATCCGATCTGCGGCTGAAGGGAGCCGCCAACGGCATCGTCGCGATCCGGCAGATCGCCAAGCTCTTCGACCGTCCGGTTCCGGGAATGATCCTGACCGGCGACACCGATCCCAAGCGGCTGCGCGAGGCGCGGCTGTCCGGCTACCCGCTGTTGCACAAGCCGGTGGCCCCGCTTGCCCTGCGTGCCGCTGTCGTCCGCCTGCTCGGGCATGATCCGCTTTGATAACAAAGACCAGACGGTCGCTGGAACGGTTCAGGAGAGGTATGCAGAAGATAGAGTGTCAAAACTATCGTGATTTTGTGCGGCGCAATGACATTTCTGAAACAGAGGCGGAGGGTATGCTGCGAAGTGCGACAGAGTTTCACCCATTCTTCTCAATGCAATAGTCCTTTTCCCCACCAATGGTTAGATCGCTATCCTCCTTTCGTTTGAATTTTAAGTTTCGCATACCATTTTATGTCTTGCCTTCGCTATGATTGGTTTGGGCACTCGCTGTTCAAACGGATTGGGTGGAGGGCGTTCGGATGAGCCGGCGTTATCGGGAAGGGGGACGGACCGGGAAACTGGCAGTGATCGTCATCGCCGGAGTGTTCCTGTCCTTTTCGGCCTTTCTGATGATCAGGAGTGCCACCTGCGGAGCGGAACTCGCTCTGGCCGACCGCCAGGCCATCCAGCTCCATGACCAGCTGAAGTCTGATTTCGAGGATCAGAGCGTGCTTCTGCGCGCGCTCAGCGGCCCGATGGCCGGTCCGGCTCCGGTCACGGAGGCGAGCTTCGCGTCGGCCGTCGAGCCACTGCTGCCGCTTTACCCCAACCTGTATGCCGTCGCCTGGGCGCGCCGGATCGCCGAAAGGGACGTTCCGCTGCTGGAGCGCGCCATGCGCGCGGCGGGCCACAGTTCCTTCGCCGTCCGCACCGCCGGTGGCGGGGGGAGCGCGGAGTCCGATGATGGCGCCGGCGATTCTTCCGCCGGGCAGCTTGCCGCCGACCGGTTCGTCAATGTTCTGGCCGAACCGCGGTCAGCCGCCGGGCTGGTCGGATTGGACATGGCCACCCTTCCCGGCCAGCGCGACGTGCTGGCCCGCTCCTGCACCGCCAACCGCATCGTCGCGGCCGGCGGCGAGCCGCTGAGGTCGGAACAGGGCATGAGGTCCGTGCTGATCTATCTGCCGGTCTATTCCCGCGAGGTCGATCCCGACGACGGTCGTCCCTATGCCGGTGGACGCATCGTCTGCGATGTGCTGACCGGCTTCCTGTGGACCAGCTTCGATGTCGGGCAACTGCTGCGCGATTCGGTCCGCCGGGTCGGGCTGAGCGTCGGCGATGCCTATCTGCTGGAACCGCCGGGCCAGACGACCTCCGGAACATCGCGACTGCTGGCCGCCGAGGGGGCGATCGGCCGTCCCGGCGAGCTGCCGCACCCGCCGGTCGATGCACTCACCGTGGAGCAGCTGACCGGCCCGGCAGCGCCGTACGCCATTGTCCGTGACATCGCCTATGGCGGCCGGGTGTGGCGGCTCTATGTGGTTCCGAGCCCGGCGCGGCTGTTCAGCGTGGAGGACCGGCTGGCCTGGACGATGCTGATCGGCGGGCTTCTGCTGACTGCCGGCGGCGCTGCCTATGTCCTGCGCGAGGCGAGGACCAAGCGTCTGCTCCAGACCGAGGCGCGCGCCCGCGCCGCCATGGCCCGCGCCCTGCGCGAGAGCGAGGAACGGTTCCGGATGGCTCTGCGCTATTCCAAGGTGACGCTGTTCAGCCAGGACCGGGATCTGCGGCACCTGTGGATTTACTGTCCGCGTATGGATCTGAATCCGGAGCGCATGATCGGCCGGACCGATGGAGATCTGTTTCCGCCGGAGGAGGCGGCGCGGACGGTCGCTCTCAAGCGGTCGGTGATGGAAAGCGGGGTTGGGACGCGCTGCGAGCTGGAGCTGACCTATTGCGGCTGCCGCCGTGTGCTCGATCTGTCGGTGGAGCCGATGCGGGACGAGACGGGAGCGGTGGCCGGCGTCATCTGCGCCGCCATCGACATGACGGAATCGGCCGACATCCGTGAGGCGCTGGCCCGCGCCCATGCCGAGGCCGAGCGGGCCAACCAGGCCAAGAGCCGCTTCCTGGCCGCCGCCAGCCACGACCTGCGCCAGCCCTTCCAGGCGATGAGCCTGTTCCACCACATCCTGATGTCCAAGCTGGACGATCCCTATCAGGTGGAGGTGGCGAACAAGCTGGGAGAGGCGCTGACCGCCGGCAACACGCTGCTGTCCACCCTGCTCGACACCTCCGCGCTGGAGGTCGGCAACGTCAAGCCGCGGGTCGTCGAGTTCGACGTGCAGGACATCCTGAGCCGTCTGGCGGTGGAGATCGGCGATCAGGCTATCGACCGCGGGCTTCTGCTGCGGATGGTTCCCTGTTCCGTCCGCGTGAAGAGCGATCCGATCCTGCTGGAGCGGATGGTGCGCAACCTGCTGGTCAACGCCCTGCGCTACACCACGGAAGGGCGCATCCTGCTGGGCTGCCGGCGCCGGTCCACCGCCGAAGGCGGGATGCGCCTGTCCATCGAGGTGTGGGACACCGGTCCCGGCATCGCCGAGGCGGAAATGGCCGCGATCTTCGAGGATTTCTACCGCTGCGGCACCGACCAGCGCGACAGCGGCCGCGGGCTCGGCCTGGGACTGTCGATCGTCCGCCGCATGGCTGAGATGCTGGACCATCCCGTCACCGTGCGGTCGCGGGTGGGACGCGGCACCATGTTCGCCGTCAGCATCCCGGTCGTGGCACAGCAATGTTCCTGCTGCGCCGCCGCGGACTGAGATGCCGACTGTTTTCCTCCATTCCGCAGCGCGCAATGGTGGCAGTTCCGCAGGCCGGTCCGCTTTTCCCGTCCTGGTCTGCGCAAGTTTCGGTTATGCTGCGTCTGCTCACTGAACCGAAACGATCCCAGTAACCCAACTGCAACAATGGCTTGGCAACTTTATTGATGTAGGTCATTGGGTCCCTTCGCCATAGGGGCTATTGCTTGCGCACAAGCACAGTCCTTTGGAAAAGCTTGGAAAGCGAAGGTTCCGTTTCGAAGGAACCCAACAAGACGGAGTTCGGCCGGTCGCCATGGCCTGCCCGGCAAGGGCGCCGGCGGCGACGGGAACCGGACTTGGGAGGATACGGCCTGCCGCCGCGACGGATGCCCCGGCCAACGGGCATCCGCTCCGGTCACCGGCATTCGGGTCTTCGCCATTCCGGCGGGGTCCGTTGGTCGGGCGCCGCGATCCTTTTCAGGAGCATTCTAGTATGGACACCGCCATCGCCGCCCCCTCCGCCGCCCCGGCGGGTCGCAGCGGCATCGTTCCGACCGGCAAGAACGGCAGCCCCATGATCGAAAACGTCACGTTCGAGGAAATCCGCATCGGCCAGCAGGCGAGCCTGTCGCGCCGTCTGACCATGTCCGACATCGAGCTGTTCGCGACGGTGTCCGGCGACCTCAACCCGTCCCATGTGGACGAGGATTACGCCGTCGACCACAAGGTGGTCGGCCACGGCATGTGGTCGGGCTCGCTGATCTCCGCCGTCCTCGGCACCCTGCTGCCCGGCCCCGGCACCGTCTATGTCGGCCAGGATTTGCGGTTCGAACGTCCGGTCCTGCTGGGCGACATCGTCACCGTGACCGTCACCGCCAAGTCCAAGGATGCGGCGCGCAAGACGGTGGTCTTCGACTGCCTGTGCCTCAACCAGGACGGCCGGACGGTCGCGACCGGCGTGGCCGAGGTGATCGCCCCGACCGAGAAGGTGTGCCGCGCCGCCGCGGAACTGCCGCAGGTGCAGGTGATCCGCCATGACGGCCACGAGCTGATGCTGAAGAAGTGCGAGTCGCTGCCGCCGGTGCCGACCGCCGTCGTCCATCCCTGCGATGAAAGCTCGCTGCGCGGCGCCGTCGAGGCCGCCGAAGCGAACCTGATCGACCCGGTGCTGGTCGGTCCGGAATCGAAGATCCGGTCGGTCGCCGACGCCTATGGCCTCGACATCTCGCGCTACCGCATCGTCGACGTCGCCCACAGCCATGCCTCGGCCGAGACCGGCGTGCGGCTTGCCCGCACCGGCGAGTGCGAGGCGGTGATGAAGGGCAGCCTGCACACCGACGAACTGATGGGCGAGGTGGTGAGGAAGGAGACCGGCCTGCGCACCGGCCGCCGCCTGAGCCACGTCTTCGTGATGAACGTCCCGACCTACCCGCGGCCGCTGCTGATCACCGATGCGGCGATCAACATCTACCCGACGCTGGAGGACAAGGTCAGCATCGTGCAGAACGCCATCGACCTCGCCAAGGTGCTGGGGGTCGAGGTGCCGCGCGTCGCCATCCTGTCGGCGGTCGAGACCATCAACACCAAGATCGCCTCGACGCTGGAAGCGGCCGCGCTCTGCAAGATGGCCGACCGCGGCCAGATCACCGGCGGCATCCTCGACGGCCCGCTGGCCTTCGACAACGCCATCAGCCGCGAGGCCGCCATCACCAAGGGCATCAAGTCCGAGGTGGCCGGTCAGGCCGACATCCTGCTGGTGCCCGACCTCGAGGCCGGCAACATGCTGGCCAAGCAGCTGTCCTTCCTGGCCCATGCGGATGCCGCCGGCATCGTGCTGGGCGCCCGCGTGCCGATCATCCTGACCAGCCGCGCCGACAATGTGCGCACCCGTCTGGCGTCCTGTGCCGTGGCCGTCCTGTCGGCCGCCGCGCGCCGCCGCGGTGCCGCCGCCGCGGCCGAGTAAGGAGGGCAGGGGCAATGTCCAACGCGATCCTCGTCATCAATGCCGGCTCCTCCAGCCTGAAATTCTCGGTCTTCCGGGATCATGGCGGCGGGGATCCGGTGGTCACGATCAACGGCCAGATCTCGGGCATCGGCACCCAGCCGGTGTTCGAGGCCAAGGACGCTCAGCGCCGTCCGCTCGCCGAAAAGAGCTGGGGTGCGGGCGAGGCCAGCGACCGCACCGCCCTGCTGTCCTACCTGCTCGACTGGATCGAGGAGCGGCTGGACGGGGCGACGCTGATCGCCGCCGGCCACCGGGTGGTGCATGGCGGCGTCCGCCATGCCGCCCCGGTGCTGCTGACACCATCCGTGCTGGACGAGCTGGACGGCCTGGTCCCGCTCGCCCCGCTGCACCAGCCGCACAACCTCGCCGCCATCCGCGCGCTGGCCGAGGCGCATCCGGAGCTGCCGCAGGTCGCCTGCTTCGACACCGCCTTCCACCGCAACCAGCCCTGGCAGGCCCAGACCTTCGCCATTCCGCGGGAGCTGACCGAGGAAGGCGTGCGGCGCTACGGCTTCCACGGCCTGTCCTACGAGTACATCGCCCGCCGCCTGCCGGAAATCGCGCCGGAACTGGGTGATTCGCGGGTGGTCGTCGCCCATCTCGGCAGTGGCGCCAGCATGTGCGCCATCCATGGCGGGCGCAGTGTCGACAGCACCATGGGCTTCACCGCTCTGGACGGCCTGCCGATGGGCACCCGCTGCGGCACCATCGACCCCGGCGTGCTGATCTACCTGATGCGCAAGGGCATGGATGCCGGCGCCATCGAGAAGATGCTGTACAACAAGTCCGGCCTGCTCGGTGTGTCCGGCATCTCCAACGACATGCGCGCCCTGCTCGACAGCAGCGACCCGCATGCGCAGGAGGCGGTGGAGCTGTTCTGCTTCCGCATCGCCAAGGAGACCGGCGCGCTGTCCGCCTCGATGGGCGGTATCGACGCGCTGGTGTTCACCGCCGGCATCGGCGAACGCTCCGCCCCGGTGCGGGCGCGGGTCGGCGACAAGCTGGCCTGGATGGGGGTGGACATCGACGCGGCGGCCAACGAGGCCAACGCGACGAAGATCTCGACCCCCGGCAGCCGCCTGCCGGTCTATGTCATCCCGACCGACGAGGAACGGATGATCGCGCTGCACACCCGCAAGGTGCTGACGGGGCGGTGAGCGATTTGTGCGGGGGCGCCGGCTGACGCCCCCCCACAAAACCCTCCCCCCCCCCGCCGCCCCCTTCGGGTGTGCAGCGCGCACATCCCCTCCTCGTCGGTCCGGGTGGCCTAAACCGGCAGGCGGCTGCCCGGGGGCGGGAGTCTTCGCGCGCTTGCCCCGCTTGGCCGCCCGGCGGTGTCCCCCCCCCCCCCCGCCCGCCTGTCTGC
>NZ_WHOS01000016.1 GCF_013340935.1 Azospirillum melinis
GCCTCGGGCATCGGCGGACGGGCGGCGGTGGCCGGCTTCGGCTCGCCCTTCTCGACGCGGGCAGCCTGGGTGATCTCGCCGACGTCGACGATCTCGATCGGGATCGAGGAGGCGATCTCGAGCTTGCGATCGCTGGGCGGCATGCCGAGCACCATCAGCGCGACCAGCGCGACGTGCAGCACCGCCGAGGCGATCAGGGGCTTGCGCATGGGAGTTCCGCCCGCCTCAACGCGCCGGCTTGGGCGCGCCGACCCGCGCGCTGGACGCGGTCGGGCCGTTCGGCATCTCGGCGACCAGCCCGACCTTCTTGAAGCCGGCGGCGCTCATGGTGCCCATCACCTCCAGCATCTTGCCGTAGGCGATCTTGGCGTCGCCGCGGACCAGGATGCGGGCCTCGGGGTTGTTGTTGGTCACCGCGATCAGCAGCGGCACCATGTTGGTCAGCTCGACCGGCGTCTCCTGGACGAAGACGCGGCCGTCGGTCTGCACGGTGACGAACAGCGGGTCCTTCTGCTGCTCCAGCGGAGCGGCATTGGTCTTGGGCAGGTCGACCGGCACGCCGACGGTCAGCATCGGGGCGGCGACCATGAAGACGATCAGCAGGACCAGCATGACGTCGATGAAGGGCGTCATGTTGATCTCGGCCATCGCGCGATAGCCCCGGCGCTTGCCGCGCCCGTGGGATTTGCCTGCGAGTTGTCCGGCCATGGTTCAGGCGGCTCCCCGCTCCTCGAGGTGGCGGGACAGGATCGCCGAGAACTCGCCCGAGAAGGTGTCCAGCCGGTCGGCGTAGCGGCCGAGGTCGGTGGAGAACTTGTTGTAGGAGAGCACCGCCGGAATGGCGGCCAGCAGGCCCATGGCGGTGGCGAACAGCGCCTCGGCGATGCCCGGCGCCACCACGGCGAGGCTGGTGTTGCCCGAACCGGCGATCGAGGTGAAGGAGTTCATGATGCCCCACACCGTGCCGAACAGGCCGATGAAGGGGGCGGTCGACCCGACCGAGGCCAGGAAGGTCATGTAGCGTTCGGCCCGCGCCATCTCGCGGCCGATGGTCACCGCCATCACCCGCTCGACCCGCTGCTGCAGCGAGCTTTTCATGGTGCCGCCGATGCCGCGGTCGGCGGCGTGGCGCCACTCGCGCATGCCGGCGGCGAAGGTCGCCGCCATCGGGTCGGCCGGGGTCTGGCCGATGCGGTCGTACAGCGCGTCCAGCGACCCGCCGGACCAGAAGGCCTCTTCGAAGGAGTCGGCCTGGGCGTTCAGCCGGCGGATGCGCATCAGCTTCTCGATGATGATCGCCCAGCACCAGATCGAGGCGACGACGAGCATCATCATCACGATCTTGACGACCGCGTCGGCCTGCCAGAACAGGCCGAGGATCGTGATCTCATGTGCCGTCGTGGCGGCGGCATTGCCGGCCAGTTGGGCGGTTTGCAGGGCGTCCATCGCAGTCAGTCTCGCGTTTGCGCTGTTGGCACGGGGAGTGGAAGGAAACGGTCGATAGGATCAGGCAGGCGGGTCAGGCGGGAGAAGAGGCGTTTTGCTTTGCATGCAGCGTCTCCATCGCCGCTTTCACCGGTTCGGGAAGGCGCACGGCCCGCCCGGCCCGGTTGATCGTCACCAGCTGCAGGTCGGCGCGCGCCAGCACGCGACCGTCGCGGCGGATGACTTGTGCAAGTGCGAAGGAGGCACCGCGGATATCGACGATTCGGGTTTCCACTTCAAGCGTGTCCTCCAGCTTGGCAGGGGCGTCAAAATCGATGGTCAGGCGCCGTACCGCAAATGACACACCTGTGACATCGCCCAAACCCCCGGCCATCTCCCTCTGACGGAAGCCCATCAGGTAGAGCATCTCCGTGCGCGCCCGCTCCGCGAACCGCAGGTAATTGGCGTGATAGACGATGCCGCCGGCATCGGTGTCCTCGTAATAGACCCGCAACGGATACCGGTGCGTGCCATCCTCCGCGAACCGGCCCGACAAGGAAGACGCGGCGTCACTCATCGTCGCCCTCGTCCGTCGGGTCGGGGACGCGGTCCAGCAGGTCGAGCTGCCGGAGCGGCGCGTTCGGCGGGTTGAGCCCGAGATAGCGGAAGCCCTGGTCGGTCAGCATGCGCCCGCGCGGAGTGCGCTGAAGGAAGCCCTGCTGGATCAGGTAGGGCTCGACCACCTCCTCCAGCACGTCGCGCTGCTCGCCCAGCGCCGCGCCCAGCGTCTCGACACCGACCGGGCCACCGCCATAGTTGTTGGCGACCAGCCCAAGGTAACGGCGGTCCATGCTGTCCAACCCGAGCCGGTCGACCTCCAGCCGGGTCAGCGCGGCATCGGCGACGCGCTTGTCGACCTCCTCCACCCCGGCGACCGCGGCGAAATCACGCACCCGGCGCAGCAGGCGCCCCGACACGCGCGGCGTGCCACGCGCCCGGTTGGCGATCTCGCGCGCGCCCTCGGGCGTGATGCCCATGCCGAGCACGCCGGCGGCGCGGCGCACGATCAGCTCCAGCTCGTCCGGTTCATAGAATTGCAGGCGCACGGGAATGCCGAAGCGTTCGCGCAAGGGGCGCGTGATCAGGCCGCTGCGCGTCGTCGCGCCGACAAGGGTGAAGGGCGGCAGGTCGATCCGGATGGACCGCGCCGACGGGCCTTCGCCGATGATGAGGTCGAGCTGGAAATCCTCCATGGCGGGATAGAGCACCTCTTCCACGGCGGGATTAAGGCGATGAATCTCGTCGATGAAGAGGACGTCGTGCGGCTGCAGGTTGGTCAGCAGCGCCGCCAGATCGCCGGCCCGTGCGATGACCGGGCCGGAGGTGGCGCGGAAGCCGACGCCCAGCTCGCGCGCCACGATCTGCGCCAGCGTGGTCTTGCCCAGGCCGGGGGGCCCGAACAGCAGCACATGGTCGAGCGCCTCGTTGCGGGAGCGGGCGGCCTGGATGAAGATCGACAGGTTCTCGCGCGCCTGTCGCTGGCCGATGAACTCGGCGAGCGACAGCGGACGGATCGACGCCTCGGCCGAATCGCCGTGGCCCTGGCCCGGCTGGACCAGACGATCTTGATTGGGGTCGCTCATTGGCTCAGTTCCTTGAGGCCCTGGCGGATCAGATCGGACACGCCGGCATCATCGCCCAGCACGCGCCCGGCGGCGACGACCGCGCCGAAGGCCTCCGACCGGCCATAGCCGAGATTGACCAGCGCCGACACCGCATCGGCCAGCGCCGGGGTGGCGCCCGGCACGGCGGCGGGGGCGCCCTTGCCGGCCGGCGCGCCCGCGGTCGCCGCGGGACCGAGCGCCAGATTGCCGACCTTGTCCTTGAGTTCGTTGAGGATGCGCGCCGCCACCTTCGGCCCGACGCCGTCGGCGCGCACCAGCGCGGTCTTGTCCTGGGAGGCAATGGCGCGGGTCAGCTGGTCGGGGTCGAGCACGCCCAGGATCGACAGCGCCAGCCGGGCGCCGACACCCTGGATGGTGGTCAGCAGCTTGAACCACTCCCGGTCCGCCTGGTCGCCGAAGCCGTGCAGGACGATGCGTTCCTCGCGGATGAAGGTCTCGACCACCAGCGACGCCCGCTCGCCCACCGACAGGCGTGACAGCGTGCGGTTGGAGCAGGACAGCAGGTAACCGACGCCGTTCACGTCGAGCACGACCCAGTCGGTGCCGGTGGAATCGACGATGCCGGTCAGCTTGGCGATCATGGGAACTCCCGGCCCGAGGGCTGGCTGCGAAGAATGGAGGTCTCTTCGAGACGCGCGCGGATGGTCTCCAGCACGCCGTCAAGGTTATCGATCACGTCGGTGTTCCAGAAGCGCAGGATCCGGAAGCCGGCCTGCTCCAGCATGCGAGACCGCCGCTCGTCATGTGCGGCGCGCTGCTCGGCATGCTGGCCGCCGTCCAGTTCGATGATCAGGCGATGGTCGTGGGCGACGAAGTCGGCGACGAAGCCCAGGATCGGCTCCTGCCGCCGGAATTTCGCGCCAAGCTGCGCATTGCGCAGCTTCTGCCAGACGATCTTTTCCACATCCGTGGCATTCATCCGCAGATCGCGCGCGCGCCCGGTTATGTAGTCAGTGGGCTTGGTTTTCGCAACCAGCGCCATGTCCCCCACTCGCCTCATGGGAGCGTCTCCCTCTCCCCCCCGGGGAGAGGGTCGGGGTGAGGGGGAAGCGCTGCGTGGACTCTTGGGAGAGGAACGCTGTGCATCCCCCTCACCCTGCCCTCTCCCCGGGGGGGAGAGGGTTTGACGCGGCACTTCGCCGCCCCGCCGCCACATCGTCCAGCTGGCGCGGTGGTGCGCGTGGCAGATCGCTATGGCGAGGGCATCGGCGGCGTCCGGCGAGGCGATCTCGCAGCCGGGCAGCAGCAGCCGCACCATCGTCTGGACCTGTGCCTTCTCGGCGCGGCCCTGGCCGACGACCGCCTTCTTGACCATGTTGTTGGCGTATTCCGCCACGGCCAGCCCGGCCTGGGCCGGCACCAGCAGGGCCACGGCGCGAGCCTGCCCCAGCTTGAGCGTCGAGACCGCGTTGTTGTTGACGAAGGTCTCCTCCACCGCCGCCTCGTCGGGGTGGTAGCGCTCCACCACCGCCGACAGGGCGTCGTGGAGCTGCACCAGACGCTCGGCCAGCGGACAGCGGTCGTCGGAATGCACCGCGCCGTCGGCGACGTGGCTCAGGCGGTTGCCCGCCACGTCGATGATGCCCCAGCCGGTGTGGCGCAGGCCGGGGTCGATCCCCAGCAGCCGCACCGGCGAAGGCACCGTCGCCTCACTTCGTCCTGCCCGCGCAAACACGGCACCCGCTCTCCGCCTGCAAGACCCGCGTTCTGCTTACGCGGTCAGCTTCTGCATCAGCTCGTCGGAGATGTCGAAGTTGCCTTCGACCACCTGGACGTCGTCGTTGTCCTCCAGCACGTCCAGCAGCTTCAGCAGGCTGGCCGCGGCATCTTCGGACGGGGCGACGGTGTTCAGCGGACGCCAGGTCAGGCGCGCGCTCTCCGCACCGCCGAACTTGGCCTCCAGCGCATCGCGCACGACGCCGAAATTCTCCACCGTGGTGGTGACCTCGTGGCCGTTCTCGTCGGATTCGACGTTGTCGGCGCCGGCCTCCAGCGCCACCTCGAACACGGCGTCGGCGTCAGCGGCGGCGGCCGGGTAGAAGATCGCGCCGATGCGGCTGAACATGAAGCTGACCGAGTTGGTCTCGCCCAGGCTGCCGCCATACTTGGTGAAGCTGGAGCGCACTTCCGCGGCAGTGCGGTTGCGGTTGTCGGTCAGCGCCTCGACGATCAGGGCGACGCCGCCGGGGCCGTAGCCCTCGTACCGCACCTCTTCGTAGTTCGCGTCGTCGCCGCCGCCGGGCGTGCCCTGCTTGATGGCGCGGTCGATGCGGTCGCGCGGCATGTTCTGCGCGCGTCCGGCCAGGATGGCGGCACGCAGGCGCGGGTTGGCCGCCGGGTCCGGCAGGCCGCTCTTGGCGGCGACGGTGATCTCGCGGGCGAGCTTGTTGAAGATCTTGGACCGCTTGGCGTCCTGCGCGCCCTTGCGGTGCATGATGTTCTTGAACTGGGAATGACCGGCCATGGGTCGAACGAGCCTCGAAACGGAATTGGTCAATCGGGCGGGGTTAAGCGCACGACACATGTAACAGGTCTGCCGCCCCACCGCACCTTTTCGGCGCGGGAGACGACACCCACGGGATTAGAAAGTCAATATGGCGAGATTGCGGCGCGGCGTGGCCGCAGCCGTGACGGCCTTACTGCGTCCGTTCCGGCAAGGTCTGGCTCAGCCGCCCGCCGATGCGCAACGGCTCGATGCGGACCGCCAGCCCGGTGCGGTCGTCGGTCTCGACATAGCAGCCGCAGACGGTGCCCTCGCCTTCCGCCGGGGACAGCCGCTCGGTCGGCAGCTTCCGCACCATCTTGGCGAGCGCCACCTCCTTCTTCATGCCGATGGCGCTGTCGTAATCGCCGCACATGCCGGCATCGGACTGATAGGCGGTGCCCTTCGGCAGGACCATGTGGTCGGCGGTCGGCACATGGCTGTGGGTGCCCACCACCAGCGAGGCGCGGCCGTCGCAGAAATGGCCCATGATCATCTTCTCGCTGGTCGCCTCGCCGTGCATGTCGATCAGAACGGCATCGACGCCGCCCGGGCCGAGGCGATGGGCCTTCAGCACCCGGTCCACCGCGGCGAAGGGGTCGTCCATCGGCTCCATGAACAGGCGCAGCAGCACGTTGACGACCAGAACCTTGCGCCCGCCGCGCGCCTGCAACAGCACATAGCCGCGGCCTGGCGTGCCCTCCGGATAGTTCACTGGACGGACGATGCGCGGCTGCTGCTCGATGGTGGAAACCAGTTCCTTCTGGTCCCACGTATGGTTGCCCAGCGTCACCACGTCGATGCCGGCCTCGAAGAACTCCTCGGCGATCTTGACCGTGACGCCGTAGCCGCCGGCCGAATTCTCGCCGTTCACCACCGTCAGGTCGGGGTCCAGCTTCTCGCGCAGCATCGGCATATGCGCCAGCACAGCCTCGCGCCCGGACCGGCCCACCACATCGCCGAAGAACAGAATCCGCATCGCCCCAACCTTCCCGATTAGATCGGATCGCGTAAAATCGGCATCGATTTGAAGCGTGAATCCGATCGTCAAATACAAAACTATAGCTCCGTGCGTTTCATGTTAAACGCACGGAGCTATAACTCACTTATGAATGCGGAGCGTCTCGCGCTCCGTCACGATCCAGTCCAGCCGCTCGTCATGGCCGTCCACCGGAACCGCCGGCATCTCCTGCGCGGCGAAGGCCACGCCGACCGCAACCACCACGCCCGCTCCCGCCCCGCCTGCCCGCAGGCCGTCCAGCGTCCGGTCGTAATAGCCGGCGCCATAGCCCAGCCGATGGCCGGAGCGGTCGAAGGCCAGCAGCGGCACCAGCAGCAGCGAGGGCAGCAGGACCGCGCGCCCCTCCGCCGGTTCCTGGATGCCGTATCGCCCGGCTGTCATCGGCGCCTGCGGGTCCCAGTCGCGGAACAGCAGGGCAGTGCCGCGCGGCCCCGAGACAGGCAGCCCGACCGCATGGCCGAGGTCTTTAAGATGGAGCAAAGCCGGCCGCGCGTCGAGTTCCGACCCCAGCGGCCAATATCCCCCGGCGGCACCGCGCGGCAGATGGCCGTCGCACGCCAGTTCGGCGATGCGGTCGCGCACGGCGGCGGAGGCGGTGGAGCGGTCGGAGTCGGCGATGGCGTCGCGCCGGGCGCGCGCCTCGCGTCGGGCGGCGTCCTTGGCTTGCGGATCGGTCATCGCGGACTGCGTGCGGAGGGAGGGAACGGGGAACCCATGGAACAGGGAGGCCCGGAAAGAGGGTGGAAGGTGCCGCCTCGGCCGGTGGCCATATGCCTATCCTCCATGGCCTGCATGAGCAGGTGGGCGCCGTGTACCCGGCCCGATGGGCCGGACAGGGACAGCTCCCTAGAGTTCAAGGTTATCGGCCCTGGGGATTATTGCAGCCTGTCGAACCAGGCAGCGGTCCTTCCATGCACCAATCTAGGCGCGCTCGAGCCGCGCGGCAACCTCTTCGATGCGTTTTGCGACACGATCGAGTTCGCCGGCCACCGCCGCCTCGTCGATCGCAGGGGCGATGCCCTTGCCGGACATCACGTCCTGCAGCTCGTCGGCCAGCACCAGACAGGTCATCAGCATCATCTGCGCCTCCGACCCGCTGCGTCCGCCACCGGTCAGCCGGCGCAGGCGGTCGTCCACATAGGCCGCCAGCTCGCGCAGCCGGCCCTCCTGCCCGTCCTCGCACAGCATGCGATAGAAGCGGCCATTCACTTCGATGTCGACCTGCGCCATGGCGTCAGCTCTCCAGCACGTGTTGCAGGCGGGCGATGGCGACCTCAAGCCGCTGCGACACCGCCTCCGCGGTGGCCTGGGCGGTCGCCCGGTCGGCCCGCGCGGTTTCCAGCGCCTGCGACAGATCCTGCTCCCGCCGGACGACCCGCTCCTCGCGGGCGGCAGCGGCATGGTCGAGACGTTCCACGGCACGGCCGAGACGGTCGAGAGCAGCTTTCAGGGAATCCATGGACGTCAACCTCGACCTGTGGGCACGTCATGTTCGATGGGCGGCGGATCCGGACCGGCTTTCCGCCAAGCCGAACCGCTGCCTTATCGGAGCGCTTAGAGTTGGGCCGGCACGCTGACCGCGTCAACCGTCCCGAGGGACTCTTCCACCGAATGCCCATACTGAATACCGGGGCGTGACGGAACGCCGCAACCGATGCATCAGTGTCGAACCCATAACGGCTGCGGGGCTTCCCGCACGGACGAGGGGCCTCTGCCATGCCCTTCCCTACCCCAATCCCATGTTGACCTGCGGACGGCGGTTCTGCATGGTGCGCCCGTTTCGCGGCGCCTTATCAAGGCGACCGCGCAACCACCGTTGCCGACGCCGCAACCGCGCCCGACCCGCAGGAAACGCCAGATGTCCGCTGACTCCGCCCAGCCCTCCCTCCACACGATGGCCAGCGCGATCCGCGCGCTCTCCATGGACGCGGTCGAGGCCGCGAAGTCCGGCCACCCCGGCATGCCGATGGGCATGGCCGACGTCGCCACGGTCCTGTTCACGCAGTTCCTGAAGTTCGATCCGAAGAACCCGACCTGGGCCGACCGCGACCGCTTCGTGCTGTCGGCCGGCCACGGCTCGATGCTGCTCTACTCGCTGGCCTACCTGACCGGCTACGAGCGCATGACCATCGACGAGATCAAGCGCTTCCGGCAGCTGCACAGCCTGACCCCCGGCCACCCGGAAGTCGACCCCAGCCTCGGCATCGAGATGACCACCGGCCCGCTGGGCCAGGGCGTCTCCACCGCCGTCGGCATGGCGCTGGCGGAGCGGATCACCAACGCCCGCTTCGGCGACGAGCTGATCGACCACTATACCTACGTCATCGCGTCCGACGGCGACCTGATGGAGGGCGTCAGCCACGAGGCCTGCTCGCTGGCCGGACATCTCGGGCTGAACCGGCTGATCGTGCTGTGGGACGACAACCACATCTCCATCGACGGCACGACCGACCTCAGCTTCACCGACGACACCCAGGCGCGCTTCCGCTCCTATGGCTGGAACACCATCGCCGTCGACGGCCACGACACCGACGCGGTGTCGAAGGCCATCGCCCAGGCGCGGACCTCCACCGACAAGCCGACGCTGATCGCCTGCCGCACCATCATCGGCAAGGGTGCGCCGAACAAGGCCAACAGCCACGCCTGCCACGGCTCGCCGCTGGGCGCCGATGAGATCGCCGCGACCCGCACCGCCATCGGCTGGACCCATGAGCCCTTCGTCGTTCCCGACGAGGTGCTGTCCGCCTGGCGGGCCGCCGGCACCCGCAGCGCCGACGCCTACAACGCCTGGAGCAGCCGCCGCGCCACCCTGAGCGCCGAGGCCGGCAAGGCCTTCGACGAGGCGTTCAGCCACGGCGTGCCGAGCGCGCTGACCGACACCATCGTCGCCTTCAAGCAGAAGATCAGCGCCGAGAAGCCGAGCTGGGCAACCCGCGTCGCCTCCGGCAACACGCTGGAAGTGCTGGTGCCGGCGATTCCGGAGATGGTCGGCGGCTCCGCCGACCTGACCCCGTCGAACAACACCAAGGTCAAGAACACCGCCGACGTGAAGGGCAAGGGCGAGTTCGCCGGCCGCTACGTCCGCTACGGCGTGCGCGAGCACGGCATGGCGACGCTGATGAACGGCATGACGCTGCATGGCGGCATCATCCCCTACGGCGGCACCTTCATGCAGTTCGCCGACTATTGCCGTCCGGCCATCCGTCTGGCCGCGCTGATGAAGCAGCGCACCGTGTTCGTGATGACCCACGACTCGATCGGTCTCGGCGAGGACGGCCCGACCCACCAGCCGGTCGAGCATCTGGCGGCGCTGCGCGCCATCCCGAACCTGCTGGTTCTGCGCCCGGCCGACGCGGTCGAGACCGCCGAATGCTGGCAGATCGCGCTGGAAGCGACCGGTGCCCCGTCGGTGCTGGCGCTGACCCGCCAGAACGTGCCGACGCTGCGCACCGAGCACACCGCCGACAACCTGTCGGCCCGCGGCGCCTACGTCCTGGCCGAGGCCGAGGGCGAGCGCAAGGCCACCATCCTCGCCACCGGCTCGGAAGTGTCGCTGGCGGTGGAGGCCCGCAAGGCCCTGCAGGCCCAGGGTATCGGCACCGCCGTTGTGTCTATGCCGAGTTGGGAACTGTTCGAGCGCCAGGACGACGCTTACAAGGCTTCCGTGCTCGGCACTGGCGTGCGCGTCGGCGTCGAGGCGGCGATCCGTCTGGGCTGGGACCGCTGGCTGGGCGACAAGGGCGCCTTCGTCGGCATGGCCGGCTTCGGCGAATCGGCCCCCTACCAGGAACTGTACAAGCACTTCGGCATCACCGCCGAAGCGGTCGTGGACGCCGTTAAGGCGCGTCTCTGAGAGAAGCCGAAGGGGCGTCCAGCCGAATTCGGACGCCCCATATCCAACTGGAGGAAGTCATGGCTGTACGGGTAGCGATCAACGGTTTTGGCCGCATCGGCCGTCTGGTTCTGCGCGCCATCTACGAGAGCGGCCGCAAGGACGTGGAGGTCGTGGCGATCAACGACCTCGCCGATCTGAAGGCCAATGCGCACCTGCTGAAGTACGACAGCGTCCACGGCCGCTTCCCCGGCACCATCGAGACCGGCGACGGCGTCCTCATCGTCAACGGCCACTCCATCAAGGTCGTGCAGGAGCGTGACCCGGCCAAGCTGCCGTGGAAGGATCTCGGCATCGAGATCGCCATGGAATGCTCGGGCATCTTCACCAAGCGCGCCGATGCCGCCAAGCATCTGGAAGCCGGCGCCGAGAAGGTGCTGATCTCGGCCCCGGCCACCGACGAGGACATCACCGTCGTCTACGGCGTCAACCACGACAAGCTGACCGCCGAGCACCGAATCGTCTCCAACGCCTCCTGCACCACCAACTGCCTGGCGCCGGTGGCCTTCGTGCTGAACAACCTCGTCGGCATCGAAAAGGGCTTCATGACGACGATCCACTCCTACACGGGTGACCAGCGGATCGTCGACACCAACCACAAGGACCTGCACCGCGCCCGCGCCGCGGCCCTGAACATGATCCCGACCTCGACCGGTGCGGCCAAGGCGGTCGGCAAGGTCCTGCCGGAGCTGAAGGGCAAGCTGGACGGCACCGCCATGCGCGTGCCCACGCCGAACGTGTCGGTCGTCGACTTCAAGTTCACGTCCAAGCGCGCCACCTCGGTCGAGGAGATCACCAAGGCGATCTCCGACGCCGCCAACGGCCCGCTGAAGGGCGTGCTGGAAGCCTACACCGAGGATCTGGTGTCGACCGACTTCAACCACGACCCGCACAGCTCGATCTTCGCGCTGAACGAGACCAAGGTCATCGACGGCAACTTCGTCCGCATCATGACCTGGTACGATAACGAGTGGGGCTTCTCCAATCGCATGAGCGACACCGCCGTCGCCATGGCGAACGCCAAGTAAGCCTCGCTTCGGCAAGGAAAAGGCGCCTTCCTCGCGGAAGGCGCCTTTTTTCTTTGAGACAACCCGGTCTCAGGCCGCCCTCAGGCCGCCCGCACCGTCGCCAGGAAGTCGCCGACTTGCGCGTTCAGTCCGGCCGCCTCGCTGGTCAGCTTGCCGAGCGCGTCGACCAGTTCGCGGGCGGTGCGGCCGCTCTCGTCGGACGCCGCGGTGACGCCGGAGATGCTGGTCGACACCTCCCCGGTGCCGGCGGCTGCCTGTTGGACCGAGCGGGTGATCTCCGCGGTTGCGGCGTTCTGCTGCTCGACCGCGGCGGAAATCGCCGTGGCGATGCCGCTCAGCCGCTCGATCACCGCCGCCACCTTCTGGATCTCCGTCACCGCCTGACCGGTCACCGTCTGGATGCCGCTCATCTGGCCGCCGATCTCGTCGGTGGCCTTCGCCGTCTGGTTGGCCAGCGCCTTCACCTCGCTGGCGACGACGGCGAAGCCCTTGCCGGCCTCCCCTGCCCGCGCCGCCTCGATGGTGGCATTCAGCGCCAGCAAATTGGTCTGTCCGGCGATGGAGTTGATCAGCCCGACCACGGTGCCGATTCGCTCGACGGCCTCGGCCAGGCTGCTGATTCGGCCGGTGGCCTCCTGCGCCATGCCGACCGCCTCGCCGGCGACGCGGCTGGCTTCCGACACCTGCCGGCCGATCTCGACGATGGAGCCGGTCAGCTCTTCCGACGCGGCGGCGACGGTCTGCACATTGGCGGCGGTGCCGTCGCTGGCACTGGCGACGATTCCGGCCAGCTGGCTGGTCTGCTCCGCCGCCTGCGACATCGCCCGCACCTTCTGCCCCAGCGCGTCGGTGGTGGTGGAGACGGAGCGGATCATGCCGCCCACCGTCCCCTCGAATTTTGCGGCCAGCCGGTCCATCGACTGACGCTTCTCCTCCTCGGCCCGGCGGGCGGCTTCGGCCTGTTCGGCCTCCAACCGGCGGCTGGCCTCGGCATTGACCCGGAACACCTGGACCGCACGGCCCATGTCACCCAACTCGTCGCCGCGGTCGATTTCGGGAATGACGGTGGACAGGTTGCCGTCGGCAAGGCTGCGCATGCTGTCGGACAGGCGGCGGATGCGCCGGCTGATCGAGTTGCCGACCAATGCGATCAGCGCCACCACCGGCAGGGCCAGCCCGCCGACGACGATGGCCATGGTCCACAGGCTGCTGGTGAAACGGGCATCCAGATCGTCGATGTAGACACCGGTGCCGATCAGCAGTTGCCAGGGCTCGAACATCTTGACATAGCTGAGCTTGGGCAGTGGCACTTCGGTGTTCGGCTTGGGATACATGTATTCCACGAAACCGTCGCCCTTGGTGCGCGCGGTGTCGACCAGCGCCCGGACGAAGAACACACCGTTCGAATCCTTGTTGTCGCGCTGGTCCTTGCCGATGACGTCGGGCCGAACCGGATGGATGACGGTCTGGTAGTTCAGGTTCTGGACAAAGATGTAGTCTTTGCCGTTGTAGAACATGGTGTTGAGGTTGGCCTTGAACCGCTCGAACGCCTGTTCGCGCGTCAGGCGCCCGGCCTTGACTTCCGCTTCATATCCGGCGGCCAGTCCATGGGCGGTCTGCACGACGGAGCGCAAGGTTTCCTTCCGCTCCTCCAGCATGTTGCGCTGGTCGAGCCAAAGGGCGGCGGCGGCAATCGCAATGGACACGGCGCCGGCCAGCGCGACGAGTGCCCACAGCTTCGCACGCAAGGTCATCTTCGGTCCGCTCATCAGGCATCCCCCCTAAATCGTTCGAGGGAGGCTGAGCAAATACGGTGCCAGTTAAGGGTGTGTCGGCAGCGAACGCGGCAAACCGTTCATAACGCAATTCATTCGCCATTCTGCCAATCGGCATATGCAGCATGCGCAATCAGCATCGCATTTTGCGAATTCTCACCCGGCCTTGACGTTGGTGACGCCGGCGGCGCGGCCCAGGCATTCGGCAATCCAGGCGGACAGGCTCTTGCCCTCCCGCGCGGCGCAGTCGGCGACGGCGCGGTGCAGGATCGGGTTGATGCGGATGGCGAGACGGCCGGAGAAGGGCTGTTCGCCGTCGCCGCCCATATCGCAGGACAGATCGAGATAATCGTCCACCGCCCGCCGGAAAGACTCCCGCAGTTCGTCCACAGACCGGCCGGAAAAGGTAATGCCGTCGTGTGTGTTGATGACTTCGCCGACGAAGACGCCCGCTTCGTTGTCGAAGTCGATCTGGGCCTTGTAACCCTTGTATTCCATCATCGCGGCGTTCCCGGGAGAGGTATTCCAATGAAACGGGCGCCGGCGCTCCGGCCCCCACCCTCTGTGACTGACCATACCCCGGGACGGCGACCGCAGGGTTTGACCTGCCTCAATTCTCTCAACCGGCCGCGGGACGACTGCGAATCGGCTGTCGAGTTTGAGCCGTCCGGCAGGCCCGGCTACAGTGGCGGCCTGGCCCTTCCCCGTCGGCGCGCACCATGACCGCAATCCCACCCGCACATCCGGTTCCGGCCCGGCCCATCCTGATCCGCAGCCTTGGCGATGCGCTGGCCGCGGCGCGGGCGGCCGAGTCGGCCGGCACGGCGCTGACCCTGATGGCGCCACCGGCGGGGGGAGCGCTCTGGCTGCTCGGCGTGCTGGAGCGGGTGCGCAAATCCCACCCCGGACTGTCGTCGACCGGTTTGCTCGACTGCGGCGACCGGGCCGGCGAGGCGCAGGGGGCGCTTGCGGCCGGCGTGCCGGCCTTGCTGTTCACCGGTCATCCGCAGGCGGCGGAGCGCCTGGCGGCAGTCGCCGCGGTCCGCGGTGCCGTCCTGCTGACCCGATGCCCGCCGCTGCTGGATCTGGCCGCCGAAAGTCGGGGGAGCGACCGCGCCGAAAGGCTGGAGGCCCTATGCCGTGACTGGCTGGCGCGGGCCGAAGGATAGGGCGCAACTACCGCTTTTTCGCACAGCCTCTCCGCGCAAAGGTGGTGTAACGTCACCTTAGGATATTTTTGTGACACGCCGCCCTCCCTCCGATGCCGGATGACCCGCCCATGAGCATCACCTCCCTCACCACGCCGGATCAGACGATTGCGCAACCTCACCGTCCGGGGCAGGCCGCCGGCGGCCGGCACTCCGACCGGATGGGACACAGACCGGCACCCGGACCGGAGAAGATGCGCGGCCTCAAGCTGGTCGCCATCTGGGTCGGGCTGACCGTCGGGTCCTGGGCGGTGCTCGGCGGGGCCGGATACGGGCTCTACACGCTGGCAGGGTCCCTTCTGCCCTAACCCCTTCGGACGGGTCCGGACCACTCGCAAGAGCCCTCCCCGACCGCAGGCCCTAGGCCGTTCAGGCGTGGCAAATGGCCGCTTTATGCCCCTCCCGCCGTTGCAAAGCGGCCCGATACGGGCTAAGACGGCGCCATTTCCAAGAATGCCCCAGGGGAAGAGCCACAATGAAGCTCACGCGCCGCGTCAAAGACATTCTCGCCAACTACGAGAGCGACAATCCCGGCACCAAGGCGAACCTCGCCCGCATCCTGATGGAAGGCAAGCTCGGCGGCACCGGCAAGCTGGTGATCCTGCCGGTCGACCAGGGCTTCGAGCACGGGCCCGCCCGCAGCTTCGGCCCGAACGATGCCGGCTATGACCCGCACTACCATTACCAGCTGGCCATCGACGCGGGCTGCAACGCCTACGCCGCCCCCCTGGGCTCGCTGGAAGCCGGCGCCGGCACCTTTGCCGGGTCCATCCCGCTGATCCTGAAGATGAACAGCGCCAACTCGCTGTCCACCCAGAAGGAAGCCGCCGACCAGGCCGTGACCGCCTCGGTCCAGGATGCGCTGCGCATCGGCGCCTCGGCCATCGGCTTCACCATCTATCCCGGCTCGGACGCCATGTACGCCCAGTACGAGGAGTTCCGCGAGCTGTCGAAGGAGGCCAAGTCCTACGGCCTCGCCACCGTGCTGTGGTCCTACCCGCGCGGCGGCGCCGTCACCAAGGACGGCGAGCTGGCCATCGACGTGATCGGCTACGCCGCCCACATGGCCGCTCTGCTGGGCGCCCACATCATCAAGGTGAAGCTGCCGTCGGCCACGCTGGAGCAGCCGGAAGCCAAGAAGATCTACGAGTCGAAGAACATCCCAATCGCCACCCAGGCGGAGCGGGTGAAGCACATCATGCAGTGCGCCTTCAACGGCCGCCGCATCGTGGTCTTCTCCGGCGGCGCCACCAAGGGCGAGGATGCGGTGTTCGAGGACGCCCGCGCCATCCGTGACGGCGGCGGCAACGGCTCGATCATCGGCCGCAACGCCTTCCAGCGCCCGCGCGAGGACGCCCTCAAGCTGCTCGACCGGATCATGAAGATCTACCAGGGCCGGGAGTAACACTTGGCCAAGGGAAAGCCGACGCAGGTGGAACCTGCCTGCCGACTGTACCTCGTGACGCCGCCGGCCCTGGAGCCGGCGGCGTTCGCGCCGATTCTGGCGGAAGCGCTGGATGCGGGCGATGTCGCCTGCGTGCAGCTTCGCCTGAAGGACTGCTCCGAGGACGACATCCGCCGCGCCTGCGACGTGCTGCGCCCCATCGCGCAGGAGCGTGACGTCGCCTTCATCCTGAACGACCATCCGCGCCTGGCGCGGGAAGCCGGCTGCGACGGCGTGCATGTCGGCCAGACCGACACGCCCTATCGCGACGCCCGCAAGATCATGGGCAACGACGCCATCGTCGGCGTCACCTGCCACGACAGCCGCCATCTCGCCATGATCGCCGGCGAGGAAGGGGCGGATTACGTCGCCTTCGGTGCCTTCTTCCCCACCACCACCAAGACGACCGAATACAAGGCCGAGCCGGAACTGCTGAGCTGGTGGTCGGAGCTGATGGAGGTTCCCTGCGTCGCCATCGGCGGCATCACCGCCGAAAACTGCGCGCCGCTGGTCACCGCGGGCGCCGATTTCCTGGCCGTGGTCAACGCCGTCTGGGGCCATCCCCAGGGGCCGGGCGCCGGGGTCCGGGCGCTGAACGACGCCATCGAGGCTGCCCTCGCCGGTCCGGCCGGCTGACATCGAGAGGCCAGCCGGGTGTGTGTGTACCGGCCATGCTGAAACACAGCATGCAGGCTCCGCCGAATCATAGTATGCCGGCTCCGCCGATTTACGGATAGGCCGGCTCCGCCGGCGGTGCATCTACGCGGGTTTCCACACAATCATGGATCTTTTGACGCCCGAGTCGCTGGGCATCCTGTTCGCCGTCGGCCTGCTGGCCGGCTTCGTCGATTCCATTGCCGGCGGCGGCGGCCTGCTGACCATTCCGGCCCTGCTGGCCGCCGGCCTGTCCCCGGCGGAGGCGCTGGCGACCGGCAAGCTGCAATCCAGCTTCGGATCGCTGTCCGCCACCATCAAGTTCGTCCGCCGCGGCGAAGTCCATCCGGCGTCGATGCGGACGATGATCCTCTGCACCTTCGTCGGCGCCGGTGCCGGCGCCACACTGGTGCAGATGCTGGATGCCAGCTTCCTGCGCGACGTCATCCCGATCCTGCTGATCGGCATCGCCCTCTATCTGCTGCTGTCGCCCAAGGCGGGCGACGTGGATGCCCACCAGCGCATCGGCGAGCATGCCTTCGCGCTCAGCATCGGCACCGGCATCGGCTTCTACGACGGCTTCTTCGGGCCGGGGACCGGTACCTTCTTCGCCATCGCCTTCGTCTCCCTGCTCGGCTACAACCTGCGCAAGGCGACCGCCCATACCAAGGTGCTGAACCTGACCAGCAATGTCGCTTCGCTGCTGTTCTTCATCGCCGGCGGCCATGTGCTGTGGACGGTCGGCCTGCTGATGGGTGTCGCGCAATATATCGGCGCCCAGGCCGGCGCCCATATGGTGATCCGCAACGGCGCCCGTGTCGTGCGTCCGATGCTGGTCGTCGCCTCCATCGTCATCACCGCCAAGCTGGTCTGGACCGACGAGCACAACATCCTGCGCGAGCTGTTCAGCGCCGCAGCCGCCTGGGTCGCTTGACCATCGCTTGACCTTCGCCTGATGGGCGGCCTCCGCCGCTCCTCAAGTTTGCGTATCTCCGCCGATATTCGATTGTTCTGCGAACGCCGCCGTAGGGGTTAACCCCCATCCGGCGGCGTTCGCGTATGCGCGCCCGTCTTTTCTCCTTCCGATTTCCGTCAGGCTCCGCAAAGCTGTTCGTGAGGCCAACAAAAAGTGGTGGGAGCCCCTTTACGTAAGCGTCAGTTCGTGTATCATTGCGTCAATAACACAATTTGGGGAAGGAACGAATGTCTCCGACGACGCTCAAGACACGCCTGCTGACCGCCGCCGCCGCCATTGCGGTCACCGCGGCGACCGCCTCCACGGCCTTCGCCGCCGGTTTTGCGTTGAAGGAGCAGAGCGTATCGGGCCAGGGCACCGCCTATGCCGGCGTGACCGCCGGCGGCAACGGCGACGCCAGCTCGATGTTCTACAATCCGGCGACCATGGGGCTGGTGACGGGGATCGAGGCGGTGCAGACCGCCACCGGCGTCATCGTGAAGTCGAAGGTCGACAGCGCCAGTGCCAACCGCGCCCGGCGGCTGGGCGGCACCTCGATCAGCGGCAACGCCTCGCCCGGCGACATCGCCCAGGACGCGCTGGTTCCCGCCGGCTACTTCGTCTATTCGATCAATGACGATCTGAAGGTCGGCCTGTCGGCCAACGGGCCCTGGGGTCTGGTCACCGATTACGGCGACAGCTGGATCGGCCGCTATCACGGCATCCGTTCCGACCTGCGCACCTACAATTTCGCGCCGTCGGTGTCCTACCGCATCAACCCGATGATCACGCTGGGCGGCGGCGTCCAGATCCAGTACGCGAAGGCCAAGCTGTCGCAGTCGTCCGACTTCGGCGCCAGCCGCCTCGGCCGTCCCGGTTCGCTCGACGTGAAGAGCGACGTGACCGGCGACGACTGGGGCTGGGGCTTCACGCTCGGCGCCCTGATCGAGCCGGTGAAGGGCACCCGCGTCGGCCTCGCCTACCGCTCGGCGGTGAAGCACACGCTGACCGGCAGCATCTCCTTCACCGGCCTGCCGGCGCCGCTTGCCGGTGCCCTGCCCGCCCAGAGCGCGAGCGCCGACCTGACCACGCCGGACATCGCCTCCATCGGCCTGTACCACGAGGTCAACGACCGCTGGGCGGTGATGGCCGACGTGCAGTGGACCAACTGGTCGCGCTTCCGCGAACTGCGCGTGAACATCGCCAATCCGGCGCTCAACTCCGTGACGGAAGAGCACTGGAAGGACACTTGGTATTACGCGCTCGGCACCTCCTACAAGGTGACCGACAAGCTGACGCTGCGCGCCGGCGTCGCTTTCGACCAGGGTTCGGTCGACGTCGAATACCGCACGCCGCGCATTCCGGAGCAGAACCGCTACTGGCTGTCGGCCGGCGCCGGCTATCAGGTCACCGACAATCTGCGCGTCGATGCCGCCTATTCGCACGTCTTCATCCCGAAGACCTCGGTCGCCCTCACCGACGACCTGACCGGCCCCGAAGCCGGCCGCGGCAACCTGAATGTGGACTACAAGAGCAGCATCGACCTGATCGGTCTGCAGGCGAAGTTCACGTTCTAAGCAGCCCCGACTTCCCGTTCACTCTTCCCGCTCGCTCGCAAAGCCCCTCTCCTGTCACCGGAGAGGGGCTTTTTCATGTCACACCCCCGCGACCGGCAGCCACAGCACCTGCTCGATGCTCTCGGCGCCGCTGCACAGCATTGCCAGCCGGTCGAAGCCCATGGCGATCCCGCTGCTCTGCGGCATGCCATGCTCCAGCGCCGCCAGGAAATCCTCGTCAACCGGGAAGCGCTCGCCATAGAGCCGCTCCTTCAGCGCCATGTCCGCTTCGAAGCGGGCGCGCTGCACCGCCGGATCGGTCAGTTCCCCGAAGGCGTTCGCCAGTTCCAGCCCGCAGGCATACAGCTCGAAGCGCTCCGCCAGCCGCGGGTCCTCCGGCTTCGGCCGCGACAGCGCCGCCATGCACAGCGGATAGTCGGTCAGCACGCAGGGCACGCCCTCGCCCAGATGCGGCTCGATCCGGTCGAACATGATGCGGAAGACGATGTCCTCCCAGCGGTCGCCATGATGCGGCGCGATGCCGATGCGCGCCGCCTCCGCTGTCAGGGCGCCAGGGTCGGGATCGTGGCTGCCGTCATAGGTCGCCATCAGGTCGATGCCGGCATACTCGTGAAACGCCTCGGGCACGGTCAGAATACGCCAGGGCGCGAAGGGATCGCAGGTCATGCCGCGGAAGCTGAAACTCCGCCGCCCGCCGGCCTCGGCCCCGGCGCACAGCAGTTCCCGGCAATCGTCGATCAGCGTGCGATAGCCCTCGCCCGCGCGATACCATTCCAGCATCGAGAATTCCGGCGCGTGCGTCCCCGACCGTTCGCCGTTGCGGTAGACATGCGCCAACTGCCACAGGCGCGGCAGGCCCGCGACCAGCAGCTTCTTCATGGCGAATTCCGGGCTGGTGTGCAGGTAGAGCGGCCGGCTGTCGTCGGGGTGCGGTCCGCGCAGTTCGGTGGCGAAGGCCTGGAGATGCGGCTCCATCCCCGGCGACACCTGAAGGGCCGGCGTATCGACCTCGATAAAGGCCAGCGCCTCGAACACGCGGCGGACGGCGTTCAGCACCCGGCCGCGCGCCGCCAGATAGGGCCGGCGGCGGGCCAGCGCCTCGGGATGCCAGGGGGGGAGTTCGGCGGATCGGAGGGGGGCGGACATGTCGGCGCGCTCTTGATGGACAGTCGAAAGGGGTGCGGCCGCATCAGAGCATCCACGGCCGGCGTACTCAAGCCGGCTTGGGATTGGTCACAGCCGCTGCCTGTGATAAACTCCATGTATCGTCGCCGAGCCGCAGGGGCGGGACGGATGGAACGCTGAACAGGGTCGGCAAAAGCGTTTCAAACGTTCCAAACGTCCCATTGCTGGAGCCGTTCTAAACCCGGCGGGCCGGTTTGGCGAAGAATCACCCGTCAATCGGCGGGATTGCGCGCTGTTACCGCTCCGCGCCGTTGCCTACGGGCGGTCAAGCTGGTAGGGTCCGCGCCGCCCATATTTCTGGAAGTCATGAGTAAGCCATGAAGGTCAATGCCAACACGATGCGCCCCGGCCATGTGCTGGAGCACAACGGTAAGCTCTGGGTCATCACCAAAACCGCCATCGTGCAGCCTGGCAAGGGCGGCGCCTTCATCCAGCTGGAAATGAAGGACGTTCGCACCGGCAACAAGTCGACCGAGCGGTTCCGCACCCAGGAGACCGTTGAGCGCGCTCGCCTGGACGAGCATGAGATGACCTTCCTCTTCGCCGAAGGTGACAGCTTCACCTTCATGGACAAGGAAACGTTCGAGCAGGTCGCCATCCCGCGCGACATCATCGGCGACCCGGCCGTCTTCCTGCAGGACGGCATGGAAGTCACGGTGCAGAGCCATGAAGGCTCGCCGCTGGGCGTCGAGATCCCCGGCAAGGTCACGCTGCTGATCACCGAGTCCGACCCGGTGGTGAAGGGCCAGACGGCCTCTTCGTCCTACAAGCCGGCCAAGCTGGAGAACGGCGTGTCGATCCTGGTTCCGCCGCACATCGAGGCCGGGACCCGCGTCGTCGTCGATACCGCCAGCGGCGAATACGTCGAGCGCGCCAAGGACTGATCCTTTCCAAGGTCCGTCCTGCCATCACCGGTCTTCGCCATGCGCGGAGGCCGGTGTATTGTTTTCTGGTTCCTGCTGCACGAAACGGTACACCAACACCCATGGCCACCCGCTCCGCTCTCATCAACGTCATGGTCCGCGCCGCCGAAAAGGCCGCCCGGGGTCTCGTCCGCGACTTCGGCGAGGTCGAACACCTCCAGGTGTCGCGCAAGGGGCCCGCGGACTTCGTGTCCGCCGCCGACCTGAAGGCCGAACGCACCCTGCGCGAGGAATTGCAGAAGGCGCGGCCCGAATTCGGTTTCCTGATGGAGGAGAGCGGCGCGTCCAAGGGCAGCGATGCCGAGGCGCGCTGGATCGTCGATCCGCTCGACGGCACCACCAATTTCCTGCACGGCCTGCCGCACTGGGCGATCTCCATCGGTGCCGAGCGCAACGGCGAGATCGTCGCCGGCGTGATCTACGCCCCCATCGGCGACCAGCTGTTCTGGGCCGAGAAGGGCGTCGGCGCCTACGTCAACCACACCCGCCTGCGCGTGTCCGAACGCCGCCGGCTGGAGGATTGCGTGATCGCCACCGGCATCCCGTTCAAGGGCCGCGGCGACCACGCCACCTTCCTGAAGGAACAGGAAGCGGTGATGAAGGAGGTCGCGGGCATCCGCCGCTTCGGCGCCGCCTCGCTCGACCTCGCCTACACCGCCGCCGGCCGATTCGACGCCTACTGGGAACGCGGCCTGGCTCCCTGGGACTGCGCGGCCGGCGTGCTGATGGTCACCGAGGCCGGCGGTTTCGTCGGCGAGATCGAGGGCGGCCGCAACCCGGTCTTCACCGGCAACGTCCTGGCGGCCAACAGCCACCTCCAGGTCCCGGTTTCCCGCCTGTTGAAGTCCGCCAAGGGCTGACCTCCGGCCCGCCCGTCCGCCGCCCTCCCGAACGGAGACGGCGGATGAGCGGTTGTGGCTGGAGCGATCGATAGGCTATGGTTTGCGGGACAAAGGTTTAACGGGACACATCGTTTTGCGCCGCTGGGGACACGCCGACCGCAAGCACCTTGCCGCCGCCGCTCTGTGCGCGGTCTGGACGCTCTCTCCGGCTGCCCTGTCGGTGGCTGCCCCGGCCACCAGCGCCGCCGCGACGCCTGCCGGCCTGACGCTGGAGAATGCGGTTCCCCTGTCGGTCCCGCCGCGCCCCAGCCTGCGCACGCCGCCGCCGGTCAAGGCGCCGCCGCGCCTCACCCTGCCGCAGCCGCTCGAAGCCCCGCCGCCGCCTGCATTGACCGAAGGCCCGGCCCAGCCGGCTCCGCGCTCCACCACCGCCCGCACCCAACTTCCGGCCGCCGTTCCTGCCCAGCCGCAACAACCCACTGCGCAGGGGACGCCCGCCGCTCCGGCTCCCGTCACTCCGGCTCCGGTCACGCCGCGGACCGACACGGCGGCACTACCCCCTCCCCCAGAGGCGGCACCTCCGGCGGCTAGCCTGCCACCTTCGAGCGTTTTGAGCCTTGTGTTCCCGGCCGATGCCACCAATCTGCCGGATGCGGCGGACGCCGTGGTCGACCGGATCGTCGAGCGGTTGCGCGCCAGCGACACCGCAAGGCTCCAGCTTCGCTCCTATGCCAGCGGCACGCCGGATACGGCGCGCGAGGCGCGGCAGCGGGCGCTGGCCCGGGCGCTGGCATTGCGCGAGCGGCTGACCGCTTTCGGGATCCGCAGCACCCGCGTCGATGTCCGTGCGCTGGGCCTGGACGAGGGCGGTGGGGTTCCCGACCGCATCGACGCCGTCTTTCTGAACGAGTAGCGCCCACATCGTGCGCGAGGTCTGATCGGAACACCCCTTCGGAGCATCATGACCGCCATAATCCCGACGACCCGACCGCAGGAGGTATCCGCCCTCATGACACGCCCGGAGCGGTTCCTGACCCGGATGATCCTGTTCCTGGTCGTGGTCTGCGCGGTGACCGGCCTGCTGTTCCCCGCCTTGCGCTCGGCCTTCCTCAACAACGCGCCGCTGAACGGCGTGATCCTGGCGACCTTGCTCGCCGGTATCGCCTTCATCTTCCGGCAGGTCCTGATGCTCCGCCCCGAAGTGGCGTGGCTGGAGCAGTACCAGAGCGGCGTCGCTCCGGCCTCCCTGCAGGAGCCGGTGCTGCTGGCGCCGATGGCACGCATGCTGGGCGAGCGGCGCGGCCGGCTGACCCTGTCGGCCCTGTCGATGCGCTCGATGCTGGATGGCATCGCCTCCCGCCTCGACGAATCGCGGGAGCTGTCGCGCTATCTGATCGGCCTGCTGATCTTCCTCGGCCTGCTCGGCACCTTCTGGGGCCTGCTGCACACCGTGCAGTCGGTGGGCGGCGTCATCGGCAGCCTGTCGGTGCAGGGCGGCGACGTCGGCAGCATGTTCTCCCGGCTGCAACAGGGGCTGGAAGCGCCGCTGGTCGGCATGGGCACCGCCTTCTCCTCCTCGCTGTTCGGTCTGGCCGGGTCGCTGGTGCTGGGCTTCCTCGAACTCCAGGCCAGCCAGGCCCACAACCGCTTCTTCCAGGATCTGGAGGACTGGCTCTCCAGCGCCACCCGCCTCTCGAGCGGGGCTGCCGGCGGGCTCGAGTCGGGCGACCATGCCGCGTCGGCCTATCTGACCGCCCTGCTGGAGCAGACCGCCGAGAACCTCGATTCGCTCCAGCGCACCGTCGCCACCGCCGAAGAGGGCCGGCGCGCCGCCAACGCCAATTTGATGGCGCTGACCGAGCGGCTGTCGAGCCTGACCGACCATATGCGGGCCGAACAGCAGCTTCTCCTGCGCCTTGGCGAGAACCAGCTGGAGGTGAAGGGGCTGCTCGACCGGCTGGCGGAGAATTCCGGCGCCGGCTTTGACGACGCCTCGCGCCAGCATCTGCGCAACATGGACATCTACCTCGCCCGTATCGTCGAGGAATCCTCCAACGGCCGGGTCCAGGCGGTGCAAGAGATCCGCAGCGAGATCAAGCTGCTGGCCCGCACCATCGCCGCGCTTGCCGAAGAAGCCGACCAGCAGCCGCGCTGATACCCAGACCACCATAGGCCAACGCCGGGAGCACCCATGGCCAGCATCAGCCGCCGCAACGGCCACCGCGACGCCAGCGCATGGCCCGGCTGGGTCGACGCCCTGTCGTCGCTGGTGATGGTCGTCATCTTCCTGCTGATGGTCTTCGTCGTGGCGCAGTTCTATCTCGCCACCGCCCTGACCGGCCGTGACGAGCAGCTGACCGCGCTGAACCACAAGATCGCGGAGATGAACGACCTGCTGGCGATGGAGCGCGACGCCAACGCCGACCTGCGCGTCAACATCACCCAGCTGTCGACCGAGCTTCAGACCTCGGTCACCACCCGTGACGACATGACCCTGAAGCTGAGTCAGGTTCAGGAGGACCGCGACCGCACAGCCCGCACGCTGGAGGAACTCCAGCGCAACGTCCGTGTCGACCGCGAGACGCTGGATCTCAAGCTGAAGGAAATCCTCAGCCTCCAGGCCGACATCAAGGCCCTGCGCGATGCCCGGCAGAAGCTGGAAGGCGAACTGGCCGCCGCCATGGCCGCGACCAAGCTGACCGAACAGCAGCGCCAGGCCCTGTTGGCCGAGCTTGGCACCACCCGCGACCGGGCCAAGGCCCTGGAATCGGAGCTGGCATCGGCCACCGAGAAGACGATGCTGGCACAGAAGGAGATCGACCAGCGCGACATCCGCCTGAAGGGGCTGGAGTCGCAGTTGGCCGGCAGCCGCACCCAGGCGCAAAAGGATCTGGAGCAGCGCGATCTGCGCATCCGCGATCTGATGGCCTCCCTGACCGGCGAACAGGCGGAGGGCACCAAGAGCAAGCAGCAGATCGACCTGCTGAACCAGCAGCTGCTGGCGCTCCGCGACCAGCTCGCCCGCATCGGGGCGGCGCTGGAGACGTCGGAGAAGGCGTCGGCGGAACAGAAGGTGCAGATCGCCGAATTGGGCGCCCGGCTCAATCAGGCGCTCGCCGCCAAGGTCCAGGACCTCGCCCGCTACAAGTCGGAGTTCTTCGGCCGCGTCCGCGAGGCGCTGGGCAGCCGGCCGGACGTACGGATCGTCGGCGACCGCTTCGTCTTCCAATCGGAATTGCTGTTCCCGTCCGGGTCCGCCACGCTGGAGGAGGCCGGCAAACAGCGGCTGGCCGATCTCGCCCGCACCCTGATCGAAATCGGCAAGGCGATTCCTTCCGACATCAACTGGGTCCTGCGGGTGGACGGCCATACCGACATCAAGCCGGTGCGTTTCCAGTTCGCCTCCAACTGGGAACTGTCCTCGGCCCGCGCGCTGTCGGTGGTCAAGTTCCTGATCGACCAGGGCATCCCGGCGGAGCGGCTGGCTGCGGCCGCCTTCGGCGAGTTCCAGCCCATCGACCCCGGCACCTCGGACGAGGCGCTGGCGAAGAACCGCCGCATCGAGATCAAGTTGGACCAGCGCTGAGCGGAACCCCGCCGCGCGGCTGGCTGTTTTCCTTCCATCGACGCTCTTGTCGACATGAGGAATCAGCCATGATGAAGACTGTCTTTGCTGCCCTTTCGGTCGCGGTCCTGGCCGGCGGCATCGCCGCCCTGCCGCACCCGGCCGAGGCGAAGGGATGCGTGAAGGGTGCGGCCGTCGGCGGCGTCGCCGGCCATATGGTCGGGTCGGGCCATGGGGTTGCCGGCGCCGCGCTCGGCTGCGCGGTCGGCCATCACGAAGCCAAGAAGAAGGACGAGGCCGCCAAGAAGCAGGCTGACCAGCAGCAGGACCAGCACGGAAACAACCAGCCGCCGAAGTGAGCGCTGCCGAGCGGGATGGCCAAGCGGGATGGAGCGGCTACGGGCCCAGTCTAGGCCTGCCACTCCTCCCGCAGGATGGCGTAGAGGACATGGTCGCGCCATGCGCCGTCGATGCGCAGGTAACCGCGGGCATAGCCTTCGTGGGAAAACCCGACCTTTTCCAGAAGGCCGCGGCTCGGCAGGTTGGTCGGCAGGCAGGCGGCCTCGACCCGGTGCAGGCCGAGCTGGCCGAAGGCGAATTCCAGGGCCAGCCGGGTGCCGCCGGAGACATAGCCGTTGCGGGCGTAGGGCTGCCCGGCCCAATAGCCGAGCGTCCCCATCTGCGCCACGCCGCGGCGGATGTTGGTGAGGCCGAGCCCGCCGACCAGCGCGTCGGTCCCCCGATCGAAGATCAGGAAGCTGTAGCCGAGGTCGTCCCGCCATTCCTGCGCCTGCCGCCGCAGCCGCCGGGCGAAGGCGGTGCGCGTCAGGGCATCGGCCGGCCATGTGGGTTCCCACGGCGTCAGGAATCCGCGCGAGGTCGCACGAAGATCTGCCCACTCCCGCCAGTCGCGGGGCAGCGGCGGCCGGATGTAGCAATGCGGTCCGTCCAGCCGGATCGCCGGGGGGCCGATGAGGCCGCTGCCGAGGAGGCGGATCATTGGGCGACCGCCCTTCCTCTCCCGTCCAGGAGAAGAGGCATCGGCATCTCGAACGATCCACGCAAGGCATCCCCCTCACCCCGACCCTCTCCCCGGGGGGGAGAGGGAGATGAGTGCGGGTGGGAAGTGGGGACCGCCACCGTCTTCATCGTCAGGCGAGACGCTCCGCGATGCGGTCGTAGCTTTCCAGCTTGGCGATGGGGCCGAGGGCGGCCACGGTCGGACGGCTGGCACGCAGGCGGGACGCCGCCTTGACCACGGACTCGCGGTCGACGCCGTCGATCTTCGCCACGATCTCTTCCACCGGAACCGGACGGTCGTAGATCAGGATCTGCTGACCCAGCTGCTCGCAACGCGACATGGTGCTTTCCAGCGCCATCAGCGTCCCGGCCTTCAACTGGGCGCGGGCGCGGGCGACCTCGTCCTCGGTGACGTCGGCACCGACCTTGGCGATCTCGTCGCAGACGACGGGGACCAGCTCCGCCACCTCGTCCTCGCCGGTGCCAGCATAGACGCCGAACAGGCCGCCGTCATGGTAGCCGCCGGTGAAGGTGTAGATGGAATAGACCAGCCCGCGCTTCTCCCGCACCTCCTGGAACAGGCGGGACGACATGCCGCCGCCGAGCAGGGTGGAAAGCACCGAGTGGGCGTAGAAGTCCGGATCGTGCACCCCCACCCCGTCGAAGCCGAGCACGAGGTGCATCTGCTCCAGATCGCGGTCCTCGCGGAAGTCGCCGCCGGCGTAGCGGGCGGTTTCCGGCTTGGGCGGCGCGCCGCTCGGCAGGTCGCCAAACGCCTTGAACGCAAGGTCGACCATCCGGTCATGCTCGATCCGGCCGGCGGCGCTCAGCACCATGCCGGGGGCGCCGTAATGGCCGGCGATATAGTCGACCAGCGCCTCGCGCGGCAGGGATCCTACGATCTCCGCCGAGCCCAGCACCGGACGGCCGATGGCCTGCCCCGGATAGGCGGTGGACTGGAAATGGTCGAAGATGATGTCGTCGGGCGTGTCGGCGCTCTGGCCGATCTCCTGCAACACCACCGTGCGCTCGCGCACCAGCTCCTCGGCGTCCAGCGTGGAGTGCTGGATCATGTCGGACAGGATGTCGAGCGCCAGCGGCGCATCCTCGTGCAGGACCTTGGCGTAATAGGCGGTCTGCTCGCGGGTGGTGTAGGCGTTCAGCTGGCCGCCGACATTCTCGATCTCCTCGGAGATGCGGAAGGCCGAACGGCGGCTGGTGCCCTTGAACAGCATATGCTCGACGAGGTGGGCGACACCGTTGACGCTCGCCGCCTCGTTGCGGGTACCAACCCCGACCCAGCAGCCAAGCGAAACGGACTGCACGTCGGGCATGGTGTCGGTCGCGACGCGAAGCCCGTTGGGCAACGTCGTCACACGAATGGAACTCATGCGGCCTCCTGGGCGGCGCGGGCGCGCTTGGTGACGAAGTCCTGGACCGCCGCCAGATCGTTCGGCAGGTCGGACAGGCGCTCCTCGCGCACATAAAGATCGGACAGGCGCGGCGGCAGGTCCGGCCGGCGGCCGGTCGCCTTTTCCACCGCGTCGGGGAACTTGGCGGGATGGGCGGTGGCGAGAACCACCATGGGAACGGTCGGATCGACCCGGCCGGCGGCAACCGCCGCCTTGGCCGCCCCGATGCCGACCGCCGTGTGCGGGTCGAGCAGATAGAGGCTGTCCTTCCACACCTCGGCGATGGTCACCATGGTGGCGGCCTCGTCCACCCGGTGGCCGGAGAAGATGGCCAGCGCGCGGGCGAGCTGCGCGTCGGTCACCGTGAACCTGCCCTCGGTGCGGAAGCGGTTCAGCGCTTCCGTCACCGCGGTGCCGTCGCGGTCGAGCAGGTCGAACAGCAGCCGTTCGAAGTTGGAAGAGATCTGGATGTCCATGCTGGGAGACAAGGTAGGCACGACGGGCGCCGCGACCATGCTCCCACTGGCGAAAAAGCGCGCCAGGATGTCGTTGCTGTTGGATCCCACCACCAGCGTCTCAATCGGCAGCCCCATGGCGCGGGCGCCGTAAGCGGCGTAAACGTTGCCGAAATTGCCGGTCGGCACGGTGAAGGCCAGCTTGCGGTCCGGGGCGCCCAGCGCCACCGCGGCGGTGAAGTAATAGACGATCTGGGCCATGATGCGGGCCCAGTTGATCGAGTTCACCGCCGACAGTCCCATCCGGTCGCGGAAGGCGGCGTCGTTGAACATCGCCTTCACCAGATCCTGGCAATCGTCGAATGTGCCGTCCAGCGCGACGTTGTGGACGTTGGACGACAGCACGCTGGTCATCTGCCGGCGCTGCACCTCTGACGTGCGACCCTTGGGGTGCAGGATGAAGATGTCGACGTTCTGGCGGTCGCGGCAGGCCTCGATGGCGGCCGAACCGGTGTCGCCCGAGGTGGCCCCGACGATGGTCACCCGCTGCCCACGCTTGGTCAGCACATGGTCGAACAGGCGGCCGAGCAGTTGCAGCGCCACGTCCTTGAAGGCGAGCGTGGGCCCGTGGAACAGCTCCAGCACCCAGGTGGTGGGATCGACCTGCACCAGTGGCGTCACCGCGGCGTGGTCGAAGCTGGCATAGGCGTCACGGACGATGGCGCGGAACTCGTCCTCGGCAATCGAACCGCCCAGGAAGGGCAGCATCACCCGGACGGCGATCTCGCTGTAGGGCAGTCCGCGCATGGCGCGGATGTCGTCGGCCGTGAATTGCGGCCAGGTTTCCGGCACATAGAGGCCGCCGTCGCGCGCCAGCCCGGCCAGAAGGACGTCTTCGAAACCCAAGACCGGGGCCGCGCCCCGCGTGCTGACGTACCGCACCGCTTACACTCCGTCCGATGAAGTGGGCATAGTTAGCGAGGACCCCGCCCGCACGCAAGCGGTGCGGGACGCACGGCGCATATTCCCGATGGTGGGGGCGGCTCCGCGGCTCTGGGCTGAACGCTTGGAACAGCGTGAAACAGTTTTCCGGTGGGTGTTCACTGTTCCATCCGGACCGGCGCTTCTTACGCCGCCTCCTCCACCGCCTCACCCGTGCCGCGGCCACGCACCAGGGAAGCGGCGCGTTCCAGCACCTCCGGGCCGGCGCCGGGGCGGTGGGCGTTCTCGGCGATGTGGCGGCGGTAGGCACGAGCGCCGGGCAGCCCCTGGAACAGGCCCAGCATGTGGCGGGTGATCGACGACAGCGGCGTGCCGCGCGTCATGCGTGCCTCGATATAGGGCAGCATCGCCTCGATCACCGCATGGCGGTCGGGTCCGGGCTCCCCACCCATCAGGCGACGGTCGGCGTCGGCCAGCAGATAGGGCGTCTCGTAGGCGGCGCGGCCGATCATCACGCTGTCGAGCGTGCCGAGATGCTCCTCGGCCTCGTCCAGCGTGCGGATACCGCCGTTGATGGCGATGGTGAGATGGGGGTATTCCGCCTTCAGCCGGTGGACGAGGTCGTAGCGCAGCGGCGGAATGTCCCGGTTCTCCTTGGGGCTCAGCCCCTTCAGCCAGGCCTTGCGGGCATGGACGATGAAGTGGGTGCAGCCGGCGGCGGAGACGGTGCGGATGAAGTGGTCGAGCGTCGGCCATTCCTCCATCTCGTCGATGGCGATGCGCGACTTGACGGTGACCGGGATCGACACCGCCTCGCGCATGGCGCCGACCAGCCGGGCCACCAGATCGGGCTCCGCCATCAGGCAGGCACCGAAGCGGCCGGACTGCACGCGGTCGCTCGGGCAACCGACGTTCAGATTGACCTCGTCATACCCCCATTCCTCGGCGATGCGGGCGCAGGTGGCGAGATCGGTCGGGTCGGAGCCGCCGAGCTGGAGCGCCACCGGATGTTCCGCCGCATCGAATCCCAGCAGCCGCTCGCGGTCGCCATGCAGCACGGCGCCTGTGGTCACCATCTCGGTGTAGAGCAGGGTCGAGCGCGACAGCAGACGGTGGAAATACCGGCAATGCCGGTCGGTCCAGTCCATCATCGGGGCGACGCTGAGGGGGATGACGGGGGTGCCAGGGGTGACGAGGTTCGGAGCGGTCATCGCGGTCAGCTCTGCTGCGGCCGGAAAAATCAGGATGGGCGAAACGGGATCGGCGGGCAACCACCGGGCACAAATTCCGCCAAAAGCAAAAGGCCCGGCAATAAAGCCGGGCCTTCTAAGCTTGTCGCGCATCTTCGAGGAGATGGCGTCCCCGACGGGAGTCGAACCCGTGTCGCCGCCGTGAAAGGGCGGTGTCCTAGGCCTCTAGACGACGGGGACGTCGTTCGCGGTGACGCGCTTTCTAAAGATCGGAGCCACGGAGCGCAAGCGCTTTTTTGCATCCCCCGATACTTTTTGCGCCCTGCCCGCCCGACGCCCCGCCAACGCTCAGGCCGAGCGCGCCGGCGCCGCGTCGTCGATCAGCAGCTGGACCCCTTCCGAGCCGTTCCAGCGGTCGATGCGCAGCACGCCGGCGAGGTGGAACGGGGTGCCGCGGCCGGTCAGCAGGGCCTGGCCCATGTCGCTGTCGAGCGCGCGGAAAGCGATGGCCTTCAGCCGGGCACCGTCGTTGCCTTGCAGGATGCAGCGGACATGGTTGGCGCCCACCACGTCGGCGCGCACGACTCGGGCGTCGGCGATGGCGAAGCGCGGCTCGGAATTGCCGGTGCCGTAGGGGCCGAGCTTGTCGAGCATCGTCACCAGACCGACGCTGGCGCCGCCGACGGACAGGGCACCGTCCAGTTCCAGCGTCGGCACCAGCGGGGCGGATGCCACCTGTTCGGAGATGCGGCTGTGCAGGAAGTCGCGAAGCGCATCGATCCTGTCGCCGGCCACGGTGAAGCCCGCCGCCATGCGGTGGCCGCCGCCGGCCAGCAGCAGCCCCTCCTGCCGGGCGGCGATCACCGCCGCACCGAGATCGACACCGCGCACCGAGCGGCCCGACGCCTTGCCGATCACGGTGCCGTCGGCGGTTTCCTCCAGGGCCACCACGCAGGCCGGGCGGCTGTAGCGCTCCTTCAACCGGGCGGCGACGATGCCGATGACGCCGGGGTGCCAGCCGGCGCCGGTGACGAAGACCAGATCGGTGTCCCGCCCGGCCTCGGCGGCGACGCGTTCCAGCGCCTCGTCGAGGACCGCCTGCTCGATGGTCCGGCGTTCGGCGTTGTGGCCTTCCAGCCGCTGGGCCAGTTCCATCGCCTCGATGGGATCGTCGGTGGAGAGCAGGCGGGCGCCGAGGTCGGACGCCCCCACCCGGCCGCCGGCATTCACACGGGGCCCGAGGACGTAGCCGGCATGGTAGGCGTCCGGCTTCTCCTTCACCCCCGCCACGTCGGACAGGGCGGCGAGGCCGGGGTTGGCGCGCCGCGCCATCACCTTCAGCCCCTGCGCCACCAGCGCGCGGTTCAACCCGGTCAGCGGCACCACATCGCACACCGTGCCAAGCGCCACGATGTCGAGCCATTCCATCAGGTTGGGCTCCGCCCGGTCGCGGTAGAAGCCGGCAGTCCGCAGCACGCGGTTGACGGCGACGATGGTGATGAAGGTGACGCCGGCGGCGCAGAGCGTGCGGTAGGCGCCGTCCTCGTCCAGCCGGTTGGGGTTGACCAGCGCTACGGCGGGGGGAAGGCGCGGCTCGGCGGCGTGGTGGTCGAGCACGACGACATCCAGCCCGGCCTCGGCCGCCGCCTCCAGCGCCGCGAAGGCGGAAATGCCGCAATCGACCGTCACCACCAGCCGCACCCCCTCCCCTTTCAGGCGAAGCAGCGCTGGAGCGTTGGGGCCGTAGCCCTCGGTGATGCGGTCGGGGACATAGACGCGGATGTCGGCACCGAGCGCGCGGAAGAAGCGGCGCAACAGGGCGGCGGAGGTGGCACCGTCGACGTCGTAGTCGCCGAAGACGGCCACCGGCTCGCCGTCGCGGATGGCCCGCGCGATGCGCTCGGCCGCCGGGTCCATGTCGCGGAAGCGCGACGGATCGGGCAGCAGGGCCTTGAGCGTCGGGTTGAGGAAGGTCTCGCAGCTGTCCTCGGTGACGCCGCGGGCGGCCAGCACCCGGCCGACGATCTCCGGCAGCCCGCGCCCCTGGGTGAGCGCCTGCGCCTGCCGCTCGTCGCAGGGCCGCGCCTGCCAGCGCTTGCCGGACAGGGAGGTGGCGACGTTGAGGAAGGCGGCGGGCTCGGTCATGGCGGTGCTGCACGGTCTCTCTGGGATGGGGGCACAGCCATAGCAGAGATGGGCGCGCGGCGCACGGGTGGGTATGGACAGGGGTGGGATGTGGGGCCGGGATGCGGGAGTGGGCGGCTTAAGCCGCCCGCATCCACACTGCCGTGTCGTGGAACGCCGCACCGCCGGCCGGCGGCACCGGTTCCGGCGAGGTCAGGCTGTTGATACCCATGCCCTCGACGAAGGCGCCGTTGGGCCAGATGCCTTCGACGATCACCACGCCGCGCGGCACACCGGCGAAAGACTTCGCATGGACCACCACGCTGCCTTGCGGGTTGCCCAGCCGCACCGCGTCGCCGTCGGCCAGAGCCAGCCCGGCGGCATCGTCCGGATGGATCAGCGCGGTGGGACGGCCTTCGCGCTTCTGCGCGGTCAGCGTCTCGGTGAAGGAGGTGTTGAGGAACTGGCGCGCCGGGGCGGTGACAAGGCGGAACGGGTGCTCGGCATCGGCGTCGCGGGCCGGGGGCATGTGGTCGGGCATCGCCGGCATGCCGCCATAGGGGCCGAGCGCCGCCCAGTCGGGGGCGAAGCGGAACTTGCCGTCGGGATGGGCGAAGCCGTTGAGGAAATGCGAGGTCTCGAAATCCGGCTGGGCATCGATCCAACGCTGCTCGCTCAGCGTCGCCGCGTCGCCGAGGTCGGACGCCTTCAGCATGGCGTCGATGATTTCCAGCGCGGTCATGCCGAATCCGGGATGCTCGGCGCCGACGCGGCGGGCGAGTTCGGAAATGACCCAATGGTTCTCGCGCGCCTCGAACTGCGGCTCGATCACCTTGCGGCCGATCAGGATGTGCATCTGGCCGCCGCCGCGGTAGATGTCGTCATGCTCCAGGAAGGTGGTGGCGGGGATCACCAGATCGGCCAGCTTGGCCGTGTCGGTCATGAACTGCTCGTGCACCGCGACGAACAGATCCTCGCGCAGGAAGCCCTGGCGGACGCGGTTGGAGTCCGGGCAGATCGTCACCGGGTTGGTGTTCTGGATCAGCATCGCCGTCACCGGCGGGCCGCTGGTCAGGTCGCGCGGGTCGCCGGTCAGCACCGCGCCGATGCGCGACTGGTCGAAGCTGCGCACCGACTTGTCGAGACGGTCCAGCCCCTCCGACAGGGTCTTGTCAAGCTTGTAGATGCCGGACGAGCAATAGAGCGCGCCGCCGCCCTTGTGCTGCCAGGCGCCGGTGACCACCGGCAGGCAGGACACGGCATGGACCTGCGCCGCCCCATTGTGGGCGCGCGACAGGCCGTAGCCGACGCGCAGATAGGACCGCTTGGTGGTGCCGTAGAGGCGGGCGAATTCCTCGATCTCGGCCACGGTCAGGCCGGTGATGGATGCTGCCCATTCCGGCGTGCGGGTGGCGAGATGCGCCTCCAGCGCCGCGGTGTCGCCGGCCAGCCGGGCCAGATAGGCGCGGTCGGCATGGCCGTCTCGGAACAGCACATGCATCACCGCGCAGGCCAGCGCCCCGTCGGTGCCCGGCCGCAGCATCAGGTGCAGGTCGGAGACCTCGGCCGTGCCGGTGCGGTAGGGGTCGATGGTGACCAGCTTGGCGCCGCGGCCTTTGCGCGCGCGGCTGACATGGGTCATCACATTGACCTGGGTCGCCACCGGGTTGCCGCCCCAGTTGACGATCAGGTCGCTTTCCGCCATCTCGCGCGGGTCGGCGCCGCGGATGTCGCCATAGCCGGCGAGCCAGCCCATGTTGGCCGGCGTGTCGCACACCGTGCTGGTCTGGCGCGAATAGCCCTTGGCATGGCGCAGGCGCTGGATGCCGCCGCGCTGCACCAGACCCATGGTGCCGGCGTAGAAATAGGGCCAGACCGCTTCCGCGCCGTAGGTGCGCTCGGCGGTCAGGAAGGCGTCGGCGATGCGATCCAGCGCCTCGTCCCAGCCAATTTCCGTCCACTGGCCGGAGCCCTTGGGACCGGTGCGCAGCAGCGGGGTCTTCAGCCGGTCCGGCGAATGCACGCGCTCGGCATAGCGGCTGACCTTGGCGCAGATGACGCCGGCGGTGTAGCTGTTCTCGGCGGCACCGCGCACCTTGCCGATGCGGTCGGGGGCGAGGCGTTCCACCTCCAGCGCGCAGGTGCTGGGGCAGTCGTGCGGACAGGCGGTGGGCAGGAACTGGGCCGACAAGGCTAACCTCTGGTCTGGCTGGCGGCGGGGGAGGACGGAAGTTTAGGCCCTGCCGCGCGCCCGCTTCAACGCACAACAATGTATGGGTACAAAAAAGCGGGGCCGCGAAGTCCCTTGTCCGGACTTCGCGGCCCCTGCCGATTCAGCGAGGAAATCCCCTGACGACTTGCGGCTTTACATGAAGCCGAGCAGGCGCGGGAACCACAGCGTGAGCGCCGGGACATAGGTGACGAGGCCGAGGAAGATCAGCATCGTCAGCAACCACGGCCACACCGCCACCGTCAGTTCGGTGATGCCCATCTTGGTGATGCCCGAGGCGACGTAGAGGTTCAGGCCGACCGGAGGGTGGCACATGCCGACTTCCATGTTCACGATGATCAGGATGCCGAAATGCACCGGGTCGATGCCCAGCTTCATGGCGACCGGGAACAGGATCGGCGCCATGATCAGGACGATGGACGACGGCTCCATGAAGTTGCCGGCGGCCAGCAGGATGATGTTCACCACCAGCAGGAAGACCCACACGCCCATGTTCTGGTCGAGGATCCAGGCCGCCATGTTCTGCGGGATCTGCTCCGACGTCATCAGGAAGGAGAAGAGCACCGCGTTGGTGATGATGTAGAGCAGCATCGCCGACATGCTGGCGCTGTCCAGCAGCACCTTCGGCACGCGGCGGAGCGGCATGTCCTTGTAGATGAAGACCGCGACGAAGAAGGCATAGACCGCGGCCATCGCCGCCGCCTCGGTCGGGGTGAAGATGCCGCTGTAGATGCCGCCCATAACGACGATGATCAGCAGCAGGCCCCAGAAGCTCTCGCGCAGGGCATGCATGCGCTGGGCAAAGCTGGCCTTGGGCAGGCGCGGATAGCCGAACTTGCGGGCGCGGTACCAGGTGGTGAAGCCGAGGAAGCAGGCCAGCAGGATGCCGGGCACCACGCCGGCGATGAACATCTGGCCGATGGAGGCGGCCTGCGGATGGCCGGTGGTGGCGACGCAGTACATCACCATCACGATGGACGGCGGGATCAGGATGCCGAGCGCGCCCGAGGTGGTGATGATGCCGGCGCCGAAATTCTTCGGGAAGCCCTGCGCCACCATGGCCGGCAGGATGATCGAGCCGATGGCGACCACGGTGGCCGGGCTGGAGCCCGACACCGCCGCGAACAGCGCGCAGGCCATCACGCCGGCAAGGCCGAGGCCGCCGTGCCAGTGGCCGACCATCGAGGTGGCGAAGTTGATCATGCGGCGGGCGACGCCGCCATGGGTCAGGAAGTTGCCGGCCAGGATGAAGAACGGGATCGCCATGATCTCGAACTTCTCGATGCCGGTGAACAGCTTGAGCGCGACGGCGTCGATCGGCACGTCGGTCATGAAGAACAGGAAGGACAGAACCGTCAGGCCGAGCGAAATCGAGATCGGCATGCCGGTGAGCATGAGGGCCAGCAGAAGCCCGAAGATGATGGCGGCGTTCATGCCGGGCCTCCTTCCTTGGCGGCTTCGACCGGGTCGATGCCGTCGACCTGGGCATGGTCGTGGTGGGGCAGTTCACCGGTGCGGATGAAGGTCCAGGCGACCTGGAGGAAGCGGAAGCACATCAGGTAGGAGCCGAGCGGCACCGCCAGATAGATGATCCACATCGGCCATTCCAGATCGGCCGACACCTGCTCGGTCTCGGAGATGTGGTAGACGAAGCGCGCGCCGAGCGACCCGACGATGAAGGTGAACAGCGCGCCGGCGCCCAGCCCGAACAGCACGAACTTGGCACGCAGGTGCGGTTCCATCCGGTTGATGATGACGTCGACGCCCACATGGATGCCGGTGCGCACGCCATAGGCGGCACCGAACTTGGCCATCCACACGAACATGTAGATGCACAGCTCCTGCGCCCAGGCGAGGTTCCAATGCAGCACATAGTCCTGGATGTAGGGGACGCCGGAGAAATAGCGGTGGACGACGGACGCGAAGATGACGAGCGTCGCCCCGGCCATGAGCGACGCGATCAGCGTCTCCTCAAGCCGGTCGAGAATTTTCATAAGCATGTCGGGGGAATCTCCCGGTCGGCGGAGATGGTCGGTAACTTGATACCCTCTCCCGTCCCGGGAGAGGGAGGGCCCCGCCGAAGGCGGGAGGGTGAGGGGCGATCCGCACATGGATCCTGATCCTTGGATCACCCCTCACCCTTCCCATGCTTTGCATGGGCCCCTCCCCTCTCCCGGGGCGGGAGAGGGGAATGGATGACCTCAAATTACATCTTGAAGCCGGCCGCGGCCGATTCCTTGTAGATCGCTTCGATCAGGTCCTTGCCGACGCGGGATTCGGCGTCCTTGTGGACCGGCTTCAGGGCCTTGATCCAGGCTTCGCGCTCTTCCTTGGTCTGGGTGTGGAACTCGGTCTTGCCGGACGCCTTCATCTGGGCCAGCGCCACGTCGTTCTCGTTCTGGGCGATGTCGTTGGCGTAGTCGGTCGCCTCCTTCATCGCCTCTTCCAGCTTGCCGCGGACGTCGGCGGGCAGGCCTTCCCAGAACTTCTTGTTCACGATGACCGCATAGCCGAGATAGCCGTGGTCGGTCAGGGTGGCGTTCTTCTGAACCTCGTGCATCTTCTGGGTGTACATGTTGGACGGCGGGTTCTCCGTGCCGTCGACGACGCCGGTCTGCAGCGCCTGGTACACTTCGGAGAAGGCCATCACCTGCGGCAGGGCACCCAGCGCACGCATCTGGGCGTCCAGCACCTTGGACGACTGGATGCGCATCTTCAGGCCCTTCACGTCCTCCGGCTTGATGAGCGGCTTGTTGGCGCTCATGATCTTGAAGCCGTTGTCCCAGTAGGCCAGCCCGATGATGCCCTTGGACTCCAGCTTCTTGAACAGGCTCTTGCCGATCTCGCCCTTGGTGACGCGCTGGAGGACTTCCTTGCTCGGGAAGATGTAGGGCAGGTCGAAGACCTCGAATTCCTTGGCGCCCAGCGGGCCGAACTTTGCCAGCGACGGGGCCAGCATCTGCACGGCACCCAGCTGCAGCGCCTCAAGCTCTTCCTTGTCCTTGTAGAGCTGGCTGTTGGGATAGACCTCGATCTTCACCTTGCCGGCGGTCAGCTTCTCGGCCAGCTCCTTGAACTTCTCGGCACCCTTGCCCTTCGGCGTCTCCGGCGCGACGACGTGGCTGAACTTGATCACGATCTGGTCCTGGGCCCAGGCCGTCGAAATCGCCATCGGCGCCGACATCATGCAGCCGACCGCCGCCGCGCACAGGAGCTTCACGAGTTTCATAGGTGCGTCCCCCTCTGGTATTCATTGTAGACAGGGCTGACTGTTCGGCCCCGTACTTGTTGCGCATTGTTCATGATCGGACGAATTGCGGCTATTGTGGATATCCGCAGAGTCGGCCTATTCCACTTTCGTGCGATCCAGCCATCCCCTGCCCCCATACTTTCGTGTCCACCCCGATGCCGAAGCCATCCCGCAACTCCAGTCCTGCCGTCCGCATCGGGCGGGCGGTGCCGCATGCCATGCCGGTGGTGGCGATGGCGCTGGTCGTGGTGCTGCTGGGCGCCTTCCTGTGGCTGTTGCAGCGCAACGAGCGGGAGGAGGAGGCGCTGGCGCTGATCAAGGATGCGCTGTGGGTGGAGCAGAACCTGCACTTCCAGCTTGCGTCCGACGAGGACAAGCTGGAGAGGCTGGCGGAGACGCTGAGCCGGACCGAAGCAGGCCGGACCGAGCTGGACCTGCGGCAGTTCGCCGCAATGGCCCGGCTGGTGGTGAACACCAATCCGGCGATCGAGCGGGTGCTGTGGCTCGACCCCCAGGGCCGTACCCTGCTGGCAGAACCGCCGTTCCCGGGGAGCGGCGGAACGGACACAACATCGGAGCCGGCCGGCGCGGAGGGCATGGCCCGCGACGACGCGGTGCGGATCGCGCGGTCTTCCGGCCTGCGGGCCTATGGCGCGCCCTACCGGATCGATGCCACCGACCGCGGCTTCGACGCCGCCTTCCCGCTGTTCCGCGACGGCGCCTTCGCCGGCACGCTGGTCGGCGTCTTCTCCTTCGAGGCGATGCTGACCCACCATGTCCCCTGGTGGTTCGCCCAGCGTTACCAGCTGGAGGTGATTGACGCCACCGGCACGGTGCTGGGATCGAAGTCGCGCATGTCGGTGCCCGGCTCCATGGCAGGGCCGGCGCCCGACCCAGCGCGCAGCCACCTCATCCCGTTCGATCCGCCCGGCCATGGGATGGCCCTGGTCGCCACCGCCTACCCCACCGAGTCCAACGTCACCCGCACCGTTCTGGTGGCGGCGATCTTCGCGCTGACCGGGTCGGCCTTGTGGAGCCTGTGGTCGCTGCGCCGGCACATCGCCGGCCGCCTGCGCGCCGAGGAGGCGCTGCGCGAGGAGCATGCCTTCCGCAAGGCGATGGAGGACAGCCTGACCGTTGGCATGCGCGCCCGCGACCTGGAGGGGCGCATCACCTACGTCAACCCGGCCTTCTGCCGGATGGTCGGGCTGGACGCGGAAGATTTGATCGGGCGCGGCCCGCCGGCGCCCTATTGGCTGCCGGAGGAGATCGACCGGGCCGAGGCCGCCTTCCAGGACGTGCTGGCCGGCCGGGCGCCGGAAAGCGGGCTGGAGATGCGCTTCCAGCGCGCCGACGGCGAGCGGTTCGAGGCGCTGATCTACGAGGCGCCGCTGATCGACGCCAACGGGCGGCAGACCGGCTGGATGGGCTCCGTCCTCGACATCACCGAACGCAAGCGTGCCGAGGAACTGGCACGCCAGCAGCAGGAGCGGCTGCAACAGACCTCCCGCCTGATCACCATGGGTGAAATGGCCTCCACCCTGGCGCATGAGCTGAACCAGCCGCTGTCGGCCATCGCCAGCTATTGCACCGGCTGCCTGAACCGGCTGCGCTCCGACCGCTGCGACACGGAAGAGGTGGCGGCGGCGCTGGAGAAGCTGGCCGCCCAGGCCAAGCGGGCCGGGCTGGTGGTGCGCCGCATCCACGACTTCGTGCGCAAGCGCGATCCCAGGGTCGCCCCCTGTTCGCTGGCCGAGGTGCTGGAGGATTGCGTGGGGCTGGCCGGCAGCGACGCCGCAAGGCTGGGCGTGCGGGTGGAACTGGATGCCCCGGCCGATCTGCCGCCGGTCACCGGCGACCGCATCCTGCTGCAACAGGTGGTGCTGAACCTGATGCGCAACGGGATCGAGGCGATGGCCCGCACCCCGCGCGCCGACCGCCGCCTGACGGTCACCGTCCGCCAGACCGATTGCGACGGCGGCGGGGACGGCAAGGACGGGGGCAGGGATGGCGCCCGCCTGCTGCTGACGGAGATCCGCGACCATGGCTGCGGCGTTGCCCCCGACGTGGCCGACCGCCTGTTTTCCCCTTTCTTCACCACCAAGCGCGAAGGTATGGGCATGGGCCTGAACATCTGCCGGTCCATCGTCGAGCACCATCGCGGCCGGCTGTGGTTCGAGACGGTGGCGCCGGAGGACGATGGAAACGGAGACACAACGGGGGCCACCGCCGCCGGCACGCGCTTCCTGTTCACCCTGCCCGTCCATGCCCGCACGCCGGACCGGACAACCGGCCCACATCCCGCCGGCCCCTATCCCGATCACACCGCCGAGGCTGCCGAATGACCACGCTCCACATCGTCGACGACGACGAGGCCATCCGCGACGCGCTCGGCTGGCTGTTCCAGTCGCGCAACGTCCCGGTGGCGGGCTGGCCGTCGGCCGAATCCTTCCTGGAGTCCTGGCGGCCGGACACCGCCGGCTGCCTCCTGCTGGACATCCGCATGGAGGGGATGAGCGGGCTGGAGCTGTTCGACCGGCTGCTGTCCAAGGGCTGCCGCATGCCGGTGATCTTCCTGACCGGCCATGGCGACGTGCCCATCGCCGTCGGCGCCCTGAAGAAGGGAGCCCGCGATTTCGTGGAGAAGCCCTTCAACGACAACGAGCTGGTCGACCGGGTGATCGACGCGCTGGCCTACGACGCCGAACAGCGCGAGCGCGAAGCCGGTCAGGCCGGGCTGGCCGCCCGTCTGGCCACCCTGACCCAGCGCGAGCGGCAGGTGATGGAGCTGGTCGTCGCCGGCCGCCTGAACAAGGTGATCGCCGACGAGCTGGGCATCAGCATGCGCACGGTGGAGGTCCACCGCAGCCATGTGTTCGAGAAGATGCGGGTGAAGACGGCGGTGGAGCTGACGCGGCTGCTGACGGGTGCGGCCTGATTGCTTCTCCCGATAAGGGAAAACCCAGGGGACGACGGAGGCGCCTGGAGTCCCCGCCGGTCCCGTACTAGTCTGTTCGCGCCACTCCGGTGGTCGTATTCCCCGGCGGACTGGAGCATCAGCGGTTGAGGTTTCGGTTACCCAGTTCCATCCTCGCCATCGGCTTGGCCGTGACGGCACCGCTGCTGCTGTTCGGCGCCGTGATGGTCTGGCAGCTCGACGCCCGCGACCGGGCGGAGACGGAGGATGCGCTGCAATCGGTGGCGCAGTCGTTGTCGTTGGCGGTCGACCGTGAACTGGCGAGCCAGCTGCGGCCGCTGGAACTGCTGGCGTCGCTGCTCCAGCCCAATGCCGACGATCTGCCCACCCTGTACCAGGAGACCACCACCGCCACCCACAGCCAGCCCGGCTGGCTGGCGATGGGGATGGTCGATGCCGACACCGGCCGCTTCGTCTTCCACACCCATTACCCGCTGGGCGTCCAGCCGCTGCCGCCGCCCCGGCTGGACGAGATCACCCGCCATGTCATCGAAAGCCGCCGCGCGACCATCGGCGGCGTGCTGCCGCCCGGCGGACCGCCGGGCCGGCCGTCGCTGATCCTGCGGGCACCGATCCTCCAGTTCGACCCGGACCGCCAGAACGACCGGGTGCGCTACGTCCTGTCCCTGGCACTTGGGCTGGAGGGGCTGTCCAGCGCCCTGAGGACCCGCGACACCCCGCCGGAATGGACGGTCACCGTCATCGATCCGACCATGCTGATCGCCGCCCGCTCACGCGATGCGGCGGCCCATCTGGGCCAGAAGGTCTACGCGTCGCTGGAGGCGCGGATCCGCACCGGCAGCAACCGCATGTTCGTCGGCCAGACCAAGGACGGGATCGAGGTCCACTCCGTCATCCACCGCTCATCCGAAACCGGCTGGGCGGTGGTGCTGGGCGTGCCGTCGACCATCGTGCAGCAGAAGCTGAACGCCACCCGCATGACGGTGGTCGGCGGAGCGGCTGCCGCCTGCGCGGCGACGCTGATGCTGGCGCTGCTGGTGTCGCGCGCCTACGGCCGCCGCCGCAGTGCCGAGGAGGAGGTGCGGCGCGCCCGTGAGGCGGTGCTGATCGAGCAGCGCCGCCGGCTGCAGTCGGAAAAGGATCATGCCGAGGCGGCGAACCGGGCCAAGAGCGATTTCCTGGCGAACATGAGCCACGAGCTGCGCACCCCGCTGAACGCGATCATCGGCTTCGCCGAGGCGCTGATGTCCGGCATCTTCGGCCCCTCCCCGCCCAAGCATGTCGAATATCTGACCGCCATCCACCAGTCCGGCCGCCATCTGCTGGATCTGGTGAACGAGCTTCTGGACATGGCGAAGATCGAGGCCGGACGGCTGGAGCTGTTCCCCGCCTGCGTCGCGCTGGGCGAGCTGCTGGAGGATTGCCTGTCGCTGATGGAGGCGCTGGCCCTGCGCAAGGGGGTGGTGCTGACCAGCGGCGCCATCGCGTCCGATCTTCAGGTCACCGTGGATGGGGTCCGCATGCGGCAGGCGGTGCTGAACGTCCTGTCCAATGCCATCAAATTCACTCCGTCGGGCGGTGCGGTGCGGGTGGAGGCCAGGCCCGGACCCGGCGGAACCGGTGCGGTCATCGTGATCGCTGACACCGGCGTCGGCATGACCGCGGATGAGCTGGTGATCGCGATGGAGCCGTTCCGTCAGGTCCACAATTATCTGACCAAGGCGGAGGCCGGCACCGGCCTGGGCCTGCCGCTGGCCCGCCGCTTCGTCGAGGCCCATGGCGGCACCCTGACGCTGGACAGCACGCCGGGCACCGGCACCACGGTGACGATCATCCTGCCGTGATAAAGGCAGCGGGACGGTTAATCGGATGTGGAGTTCCGCCTCAACCCCGGCGGGGCGGACGGCCGGGGAGCGTGGCGCGCTGAAGCTTGGCGCCGGCCATGTCGGCACCGTCCATGTCGGCGCTGTCGAGATTGGCGTCGGACAGGTTCGCCTGCACCAGACAGGTGCCGACCAGCAGGGCGCCGCGCATGTCGGCTCCCATCAGGTTGGCGGCCCAGGAGCGGCCGGTGGGGCGGCCAGACGGGTCCTTGATCGCTGCCGGCCCAAGCCGCACCCGCGTCAGGTCGGCGCCGGTCAGCACGGCGTAGCTGAGGTTGGCGCCCGACAGGTCGGCGCCCATCAGGTTGGCGCCCTCCAGATTGGCGCCCGACAGATCGGTCATCATCAGCCGCGCGCCGGTCAGCGCCGCCGCCGACAGGTTGGCCCCGCGCAAGCTTGCGGCGCTGAGGTTGACATTGCGCAAATCGGCACGGCTGAGGTCGGCGCCGTCCAGATCGGCCCGCTGGCCGCGCTGGCCGAAGCTGTCGATCCAGCGCTCATGGTCGAAGATGGCGCGCTGGATTTCCGACCCCATGCTGTCGATGGGGCGGGTCATCTGCGCCGTGGCGATGCGGGTGGAGGACAGGTCGCAGTCAGCCATCCGCGTGCCGACCATGTCGGCCTTGTCGAAGCGGGTGCCGTCCAGCGCCGCCCCCGACAGGTTGGCGCCGTTCAGCCGGGCGCCGGTCAGGTCCGCCCCGGTCAGCACCGCCCCCGACAGATCGGCGTTCTGCAACATGGCGCCGCTGAGGTCGGCGTCGGACAGGTTGGCGCCGCGCAGCACCGCCCCGGTGAGGTCGGTGGGAATGCCGCCCTCCGCCGTCATGCCGTTCTGGAGGCGGGCGAGTGCCGCCTTGTGGATCTGGCGGGCGCTTTCGGCGTCCTGCGCATCGGGGCCGGTGCCGCGACGGGCGGTGCCGCCCGGTTCCAGCGTGCCGGCGCGCAGGTCGGCGCCCTTCAAATTGGCGTTCGAGAAGTCGGCCGCGCGCAGCCGGGCGCCGCGCAGGTCGGTCTGCATCAGGTTGGCGCGGCTGATGTCGGCATCGCGCAGATCGACGCCGAACAGGTCGGCGCCGGCCAGATTGGTTCCGTTCAGCCGCCCGCGCGCCAGCCGCGCCCCGACCAGACGGGCGCCGCGCAGGTCGCGCTGCGACAGGTCCACCCCCTCCAGATCGGCCATGGCGAGGTTGGCGCGGGCACCGCCCGGCTGGCCCTTGATCCAGCGGGCATGCCGGTCCAGCACCTCGGCCAGTTGGTCGGGCCGAAAGAAGGAGACGGACTGAGCGGTCGGGGTGGTGGCGGTTGGCACGGACAACTCGACGCCGTGAAATGGTTACATCGCGACAATCATGCGGTTCATTCCTTACCGAAGGCTGAATGAATCCCCCTTTTGCGCACCCTCTTTCGGAGGATGCGGTTCGGCGGCCCGCCGACATGGCGCATCGGTGGAAAAACGGGGATTCCAGCCGGGATGGATAGGAAAAACGGAAGCTTGGCCATAGCAACGGCCATAGGCCCCAACACGTCCACCGCCGTGACTTTACCGCGTCAGTCCCGAGTCGTGCAGGTTACCGTTCTGTAATCGAACCGGCTGCGAACGGGTCGCGAACAGCCGCGACTCGGCTTCCCGCCCCTGTTCCGGGCGAGGCGGCGGAATCCCTCGACTCCTCCAGAAAACAGCATCGGTTAAGCAATGGTTGCTTGACAGAAAAGGCCACGGGCATCCTAAAAGTGTCCCACCTTTCGGATAAACGCACCGCAGCACGCCTTGACCTTAGCCAGGGTGTGACTTTGGCCGTAACCGGGACGACGGGTCCAGACGATGGATTCCGGCTGCCGGAGCGGAAAAACGGGATATGAAGGAAGAATGATGAAGGATGCGGACGCCCGGTCGATCACGACCGCACGCCCGAGCGTCGGCGAGAGCCACGCCACCGAACGCCGTCATCTTGATCGCCGCCATCTTCTGCGTGCCGGCCTCGGCCTGGCGGCGGTCGCCTCAGCCGGCGGGACGCTGCTCACCAGCGAAGAGGCGGAAGCTGCGGCGCTCCGCGCTCCGCCGCGGGTGCTGTCCCTGGTGAACCTGCACACCGGCGAGCGCATCAGCGCCGAATACTGGTCGCGGGGCAAATATGTCCGCGACGCGATGCGGGCGCTGAACCGCGTTCTGCGCGACCACCACAACAATTCGGTCCATGCGATGGACCCGAAGCTGATCGATCTGGTCCACTCGCTGAGCCGCAAGATCAACCGCCGCGGCCCGATCGAGATCGTCTCGGGCTACCGCTCGCCGGAGACCAATGCGATGCTGCGCGAGGCCGACGGCAGCGGCGTGGCGCAGAACAGCTATCACATGCGCGGCATGGCAATCGACCTGCGGGTTCAGGGCCTGTCGACCCGCCAGCTCCAGCGGGCGGCGCTCAGCCTGCGTGGCGGCGGGGTCGGCTACTATCCGGACAGCAACTTCGTCCATGTCGACGTCGGGCCGCTCCGCCACTGGTGAGCGGCCGGACCGCGGACGCAGAATCGTCCCCATCGCTTGAACGTTCGGTACGATGTGGCGCTAAGTCCAGACGGGCTTCGGCGCCACAGTCATTTTCGGGTCATTCCCTTTTCGCCCGGCCCATTGCGCCTGCCGTGGGGGTCCTCCCGGCAAATACCCCTTTCCGCAATTTTCTAACAAGGCCGGTTGCGACTTGTTACCACGCCCTGTGGTAGATATCTGTGATTCCTCTGACCGTTAAATTGTCTATCATCCACCAGTCACAATTTTTGAAACGCTCTGTTTTGCAAGTGGGGGGACAAGCATATGGGATATCTGTTTGGCGGACTCGGCGACGACACGCTGCTCGGAGATTATGGCGACGACACGCTGGATGGCGGCGACGGCAACGACACTCTGTTCGGCCGTGCGGGGAACGATGTGCTGGTCGGCGGAGCAGGCAACGACAGTCTGTACGGCGGTGACGGGGATGATGTCCTGATCGGCGGGGCCGGCGACAATGTGCTGTTCGGCGAGGGCGGCAACGACAGTTTCTATATCGATACCCCGACCGCGGCCCGTCTTTTTGGCGGCGATGGCGACGACACGGTCATTGTCCGCTATGCCGGGGGCGTCGATCTGAATATCTCCAATTCGATCGAGCATGTCATCGGCGGGGTCGGCAATGACACCGTGACGGCGGCCAGCTCCTACTCGGCAGTGACGATGGCCGGCGAGGACGGCAACGATGTGCTGACCGGCGGTTCCGGCAACGACACGCTGTCCGGTGGGACCGGTGACGACAGGCTGCGGGGCGGCGGCGGTGACGACGTGCTGCAAGGCGGGGCCGGCGCCGACCTGTTCGATTTCTCGGTAAGCTTCGGCGGCAGCGGCGGCAACGACGTCGTGGGCGATTTCAACGCCGCGGAGGGCGACAGGATCGGACTGCTCAACTACCAGAGCTACACGGTGAGCGCCAACGCCCAGGGCGAGGCTGTTCTCAACATTTCCGGCTTTGGCAACGCGTCGACGGTTACCCTCTCCGGAGTGATGGCCCAGGACGTGTCGAGTTCCTGGTTCACCCCCCTCTGAAAACAGGAAGGCGCCGTCCCGGCGGGGACGGCGCCTTTTCCATCGGTTCTGGGCGGATGAAAACCGCCGCCCTACCCCACCTTCAGCTTGCGGCGCAGCAGCGACAGCGGCGCGGTGTCGTCCAGGCTGGGCTGGAAAGCGATGGTGATCTCCTTCAGCGCATTGGCCCAGCTGTCCGGGTTGGTGCCTTCCGGCGCCTCGACCGAGGTGAAGCCGGTGCGGACCAGGAACAGATACTGGTCGGGAATGACATGGCCGACCGCGCGGATCTCGCCGGTGTAGCCGTAGCGCTCCCGCAGCTCGCGCGCGGTGGAGAAGCCGCGGCCGTCGCGGAACTTCGGGAACTCCAGCGCCACCAGGGAGAAGCGGTCGAGGTCGGCGGCGATGGCCCCCGCCAGCGTGCCGCTCTTCAGCCGCACGCCCAGCCGGGCGTTGCGGCCCTCGAAGCTGTCACGCTCCGCCTGCCAGCGCTCGAAGCTGATGATGACCGGGCGGTCGTTGGGGACCGGCTCGCCATCGGGGATGAAGCTCCAGGCATCCTCGCCGATGCGCCCATTCTCAATCAGCGGCATAGATTCTCTCCTTGAACGGGGCATGGCCGACGCGGCGGAGCGTGTCGATGAAGCGCTCGCCCTCGCCCGTGCGGTTGGCGAGATAGACGTCGACGATGGCCTCGATGGCGTCCACCGCTTCGGTCTCGGTCACCGCCGGGCCGAGGATGTCGCCGATTTCCGTGGTCAGCGTCGGGTCGCCGCCGACGGTGATCTGGTAATACTCGGTGCCCTTCTTGTCGACGCCGAGGATGCCGATGGCGCCGACATGGTGATGGCCGCAGGCGTTGATGCAGCCGCTGATCTTGATGCCCAGTTCACCGATGGTGCGCTGGCGGACCGGATCGGCAAAGCGGGCGGAGATCGCCTGCGCCAGCGGGATCGAGCGGGCATTGGCAAGCGCGCAGTAATCCAGCCCCGGGCAGGCGATGATGTCGCCGATCAGCCCGGCATTGGCGCTGCCCAGCTCCGCCGCGTCGAGCTGCTTCCACAGGTCGTACAGCTCATCCTTCTTCACATGGGCGAGGACGAGGTTCTGGACATGGGTGACGCGCAGCTCGCCAAAGCTGTGGCGCTCGGCCAGATCGGCGACGAGGTCCATCTGGTCGCAGGTGGCGTCACCGGGGATGCCGCCGGCCGGCTTCAGCGAGATGGTGGCGATGGCATAGCCCGGCGCCTTGTGCTCCGCGACATTCACCGCCAGCCAGTTGGCGAAGGCCGGATCGGACGCCTTGGCACGCTCCAGCGCTTCGGAGTGATCGGGCGGCTCCTCGAAGGGCGGCGGGGCGAAATGCTGGCGGACACCCTCGACGATCTCCGGATCCAGGCGGTACTTGGGGCCGCGCAGCCGCGCGAACTCCTCCTCGACCTCCTGGGTGAATTTCTCCAGCCCAAGCTCGTGCACCAGGATCTTGATGCGCGCCTTGTAGATGTTGTCGCGGCGTCCGTACTGGTTGTAAACGCGCAGGATGGCTTCGAGATAGGCGACGAAATCCTCCTCGGCCACCCACTCGCGCACCAGCTTGCCGACGAAGGGCGAACGGCCGAGACCGCCGCCGACATAGAAGGAGAAGCCGGCTTCGCCCTTGTCGTTGCGACGGGCCAGCAGGCCGACGTCGTGGATGCGCACCGCGGCGCGGTCGCTCTCGGCGCCGGAGATGGCGATCTTGAACTTGCGCGGCAGATAGGTGAACTCGGGGTGCATCGTCGTCCACTGCCGCAGGATCTCGGCATAGACGCGGCCATCCACCACCTCGTCCCTGGCGGCGCCGACGAAGGGGTCGGTGGTGACGTTGCGCACGCAGTTGCCGCTGGTCTGCAGCGCGTGCATGTCGACCTCGGCCAGCTCATGCAGGATGGCCGGGGTGTCCTCCAGCTTGATCCAGTTGTATTGCAGGTTCTGGCGGGTGGTGAAGTGGCCGTAGCCGCGGTCGTACCGGCGCCCGATCTCCGCCAGCTTGCGCAGCTGGGTGGCCGACATCACGCCATAGGGCACGGCGATGCGCAGCATGTAGGCGTGAAGCTGGAGATAGAGGCCGTTCATCAGCCGGACCGGCTTGAACTCCTCCTCCGTCAGCTCGCCGGACAGCCGCCGCTCGACCTGTTTGCGGAACTGCTCGACGCGCTCGGCAACGAACTGCCGGTCGATCTCGTCGTAATGGTAGATGCCGGCACGGGCGCCGGGCGCGATGTGGTTCATGTCGATCAACCCTCAGAGCCGCCGGAACGGCCGACGTTCATTCACTCGAACAGCCACTCAGGCGGCCTGCTTGCCCAGATCCAGACGGACGGTCGGGCCGGCGGTGCGGATGCGCTCGCGCATCGTCGCCGGGACCGGGACGCCGTCTTCCTCCACCACCTCGAAGGCGTAGATGTCGACGCCGAACTGCTCGCGCTCCGCCGTCGCCTTGGCGTCGGCCAGCACGGCATCCGCCTCGGAGCGCTGGAACAGCGCAGCCTCGGCGAAGGACTCGACCCACCGGCCGCCCTCGCCCAGGAACACGACTTCCCCGTCGCGCAGGCGGTTGGCGGTGATGGCTTTCATCGATCCTTCCTTCGATCGATCCTTGGCCGACATCTGGCTCTCCTGGCTGGTCGTTCTCGAACGCGTTTGGTGTCTTAACCCGAACCGTCGGCGGTCCGGCAGTGAATTCGCCATCGACAGGTTCTGCGGGAGGCTGGCCGTTACGGCAGCCACTTCTCCCGGTCGATCAGTTCGCGGCTTTCGCGGGCGACCTCCGACATCGACGCCCCTTCCGCCCGGCGGCGGTTGCGAAGCTCGGCGATGGTGCGCAGCCGCTCCGCCCAGTCCTCCGGGAACAGGGCCTCCAGCCGCTGGCGCAGCAGGCTGGCGAGCGTCGGGCTGCGGCCGCCGGTGGAGACCGTCATCACCAGATCGCCACGCCGCACCACGGAGGGCGAGTGGAAATCGCACAAGGGGATGACGTCCTCGACATTTACCAGCACCCGGCGCTGCCGCGCCAGCTCCGCCAGCGCCGTCTCGGTCTCCGCCCCCAGCCCCATCACATACAGCACGCCGACCCTGTCGAGATCGGATGCCTCCGGCAGAGCCCGCACCAGACGGTCGCCGGCGAGAGCCGCCAATTCCCCATCCGGTTCCGGTGAAAAGACCTGTGGATCCGCCCCGCCCTCGCGAAGCTGCGACAGACGGCGCACCGCGAGCGGGCCGGCGCCGGCCAGCGCAATCGCCACCCGCGCCGGGTCGAGCGCCAGCGGAATCATGCCCGCCCCACCGAAACGGGCGAAATCGGGCTGGCGACTGCGGCGCCTATGACCGGGATCCTGTGCATGGCGGTATTTAGCCCGGCCGCCGCATGACAATCAACATATTTCACACAATGATTTGCAATGCAGCACAAACCTATTAAACAAGTAGAGAATGTATTTAAGTTGCACGGGTTTTCCGCCGGTGTTAATGTGCAAACACAGTCATTAAACCTACATAATTAGTAGACTTAAAAGGCCACCGCGAAAGGCAGCCAACGATGGACGCGGAAACACGGGTGAAGCATCTGACCGACAGCCACGGCACGCTGGAAGGCGCACCGCTGCTGGCCGCCATGCATGAGCTGTTCGGCGGGCGGATCGCGTTGATGTCGTCCTTCGGGGCCGAGTCCGCGGTGCTGCTGGCGCTGGCCGCCGAGGCGACGCCGGATTTCCCGGTTCTGTTTGTGAATACCGGCAAGCTGTTCGGCGAGACCCTGCGCTACCGCGACGAGCTGGTGAAGCGGCTGGGCCTCAGGGATGTGCGGGAGATCGGACCGACCGCCGACGACCTCGCCGCAGGCGACAAGGACGGCATGCTGTTCACCCGCGATTACGACGCCTGCTGCCATCTGCGCAAGACGGTGCCGCTGGACCGTGCGCTCGCCACCGCCGGGCTGGAGGCCTGGGTGACGGGACGCAAGCGCTTCCAGTCCTCGACCCGCGCCGCCCTGCCCCTGTTCGAGGCGGAGAACGGCCGCGTGAAGGTCAACCCACTGGCCAACTGGGACAAGGCCCGGCTGGAGGAAGAGTTCACCCGGCGCGACCTGCCGCGCCACCCGCTGGAAGCCGACGGGTACCTGTCCATCGGCTGTTACACCTGCACCGAGCGAGTGGCGCCCGGTGCCGACCCGCGTTCCGGCCGCTGGGCCGGCAGCGCCAAGACCGAATGCGGCATACACACCATGATTGGAACCGCCCGATGAGCGCCGATCTCGACCAGCTCGAAAACCAGAGCATCTATATTCTGCGCGAAGCCTACAACCGCATCGACAAGCTGGCGATGCTCTGGTCGATCGGCAAGGACAGCAACGCGCTGCTGTGGCTCTGCCGCAAGGCGTTCTTCGGCCGCATCCCCTTCCCCGTCGTGCAGCTCGACACCGCCATGGAGCTGCCGGAGGTCTACGAGTTCCGCGACCGCATCACCAAGGAATGGGACCTCGACCTCAAGGTGGAGCAGTGCCCGCCTGAGGAGGAGATGGACCAGACCCTGCCGCCGCTGACCCGTGCCGCCGCGCGCAAGACGGAAGGTCTCAAGAACCTGCTGCGCGACCATGCCTATCAAGGCGTGATGGTCGGCATCCGCCGCGACGAGCAGGCGACCCGCGCCAAGGAGCGCGTGTTCTCGCCGCGCTCGCTGGAAGGCGACTGGGACGTGAAGGACCAGCCGGCGGAATTCTGGGACCATTACAAGACGCGCTTTCCCGAAGGCGTCCATGTCCGCATCCACCCGCTGCTGGCCTGGACCGAGCTGGACATCTGGCGCTATTCCCAGCGCGAGGGGATTCCCATCGTCCCGCTGTACTTCGCCAAGGACGGCAAGCGTTACCGCTCGCTGGGCGAAAAGAACATCACCTTCCCGGTCGACAGCACCGCGTCGACCATCGACGAGATCATCGCCGAGCTTCAGGTGACCCGCGTGCCGGAACGCGCCGGCCGCGCGATGGACAACGAATCCGAAGACAGCTTCGAGCGCCTGCGCAGCGTGGGGTACATGTAAGATGCCGCATTCTCAACTCCGCATCGTCATCGTCGGCCATGTCGACCATGGCAAGTCCACGCTGATCGGCCGCCTGCTGAACGACACCGGCAGCCTGCCGGACGGCAAGGTGGATCAGGTCCGCGAGATGAGCCGCAAGCGCGGCATGCCGTTCGAATGGGCCTTCGTCATGGACGCGCTGCAGGCCGAGCGCGACCAGGGCATCACCATCGACACCACCCAGATCCACTTCAAGACGAAGCAGCGCCCCTACGTCATCATCGACGCCCCGGGCCACACCGAGTTCCTGAAGAACATGGTGACCGGCGCCTCCCAGGCCGACGCCGCATTGCTGGTGATCGACGCCGACGAGGGCGCGCTGGAACAGTCGCGCCGCCACGCCTTCCTGCTGCACCTGCTGGGCGTGCGTCAGGTCGCGGTGGTCGTCAACAAGATGGACAAGGTCGAGTTCTCCAGCCGCCGCTACGAGGTGGTGGCGCAGGAGATCAAGGACTATCTGGCCGAGCTGGGCCTCCAGCCCAAGGCGGTGATCCCGGTGTCCGCCCGCAACGGCGACAACATCGTCACCCGCAGCAAGCAGGCCGACTGGTATCTGGGACCGACGGTGATCGAGCAGCTGGACGCCTTCCGTCCGCAGCAGACCTCGCCCGACCAGCCGCTGCGTTTCCCGCTCCAGGACGTCTACAAGCCGGACGACCGACGCATCCTGGCTGGCCGCATCGAGAGTGGGCGCCTGCGCGTCGGCGACACCCTGCACTTCTCGCCCACCGGCGCCAGCGCCAAGGTGGTCAGCATCGAGGCGTGGAACCATCCGGAGACGGTGCTGTCGGCCCAGGCCGGGCAGAGCATCGGCATCACGCTGGACAAGCGCATCTTCGCGGAGCGCGGCCACATCGCCCACCACCAGTCCGACGCCCCGACCCTGGCCCACCGGCTGAGCGTGCGGCTGTTCTGGCTGGTATCGGACCCGCTGGTGGTCGGCAAGACCTACACGCTGAAGATCGCCACCGCCGAGCACCGGGTGACGGTGGAGCAGGTGACGGCGGTCATCAATGTGGAGGATCTGTCCAGCACCCCCGGCAAGGCGGTCCGCCGCAACGAGGTGGCGGAGGTCGTCCTGCGCTCCCGCTCGCCCATCGCGCTCGATCTGGCGTCGGACCTGCCGCGCACCGGCCGCGGCGCGCTGATCGACGGCAACGACGTGGTCGGCGGCTGCCTGGTGGTCGAGATCGAGGACAGTGCTGCGGCCAACATCACCGAGGTGTCGCACACCGTCTCGCTGGAGGAGCGCGCCCAGGCCAACGGCCACAAGGGCGGCGTCATCTGGCTGACCGGCCTGTCCGGCGCCGGCAAGTCGACGCTGGCGATGGCGCTGGAACGGGCGTTGTTCGACCGCGGCTGGCAGACCTTCGTGCTGGACGGCGACAATGTCCGCAACGGACTGAACGCCGGGCTGGGCTTCTCCGCCGACGACCGGGCGGAGAACATCCGCCGGGTGGCCGAGACGGCCAAGCTGTTCGCCGACGCCGGCATGGTGGTGATCGCCTCGCTGATCTCGCCGCTGAAGGCTGACCGGGCGCGGGCACGGGTGATCGGCGGCGAGCGCTTCCACGAGGTGCATGTCGCCGCCAACCTCGCCACCTGCGAGGAGCGCGACCCGAAGGGCCTCTACAAGAAAGCGCGGGCCGGCGAGATCGCCGAGTTCACCGGCATCTCGGCTCCCTACGAGGCGCCGGACCAGCCCGAACTGGTGATCGACACCGACGCGCTGAGCCGCAGCGAGGCGCTGGCCCAGCTGCTGGACTATGTCGACGAGACCTTGGGCAAGAACAGCCTGAAGTCGGAGAAGGAACTGACCTACGTGATCTGAGGGTCGGCTCCATAGGGTGAAACGACGGGCGCGGGGGAAAGACCGCGCCCGTCGCTTTTTCGGCCGACGCCGTACCTTGCCCCATCAACCCTCCCCCCTCTCCGGATCCTGTGGCATAAGGGGCCGCCATCACGCTTTCGCGCATCACGCCCAAGGACCCCTGCCCCCCATGATCCGCTTCGATAACGTCAGCAAGCAGAACGGCCACCGCATCCTGTTCCTGGAGGCCTCCGCGGCGCTCAATCGTGGGGAGAAGATCGGGCTGGTCGGTCCGAATGGTGCCGGCAAGACTACCCTGTTCCGCATGATCACCGGCGAGGAGCAGCCGGACGGCGGTCAGGTGGCGATCGAAAAGCAGGTCAGCATCGGCTATTTCAACCAGGATGTCGGCGAGATGTCCGGGCGCTCCGCCGTGGCGGAGGTGATGGACGGCGCCGGGCCGGTCAGCGTCGTCGCCGCCGAACTGGCGGAGCTGGAAGCCGCCATGGCCGACCCCGACCGCGCCGACGAGATGGACGCCATCATCGAACGCTACGGCGAGGTCCAGGCCCGCTTCGACGAACTGGGCGGCTATGAGCTGGAAGGCAGGGCGCGCGAGGTGCTGGCGGGCCTCAGCTTCAGCCAGGAGATGATGGACGGCGACGTCGGCGGCCTGTCGGGCGGCTGGAAGATGCGCGTGGCGCTGGCCCGCATCCTGCTGATGCGCCCCGACGCCATGCTGCTTGACGAGCCGAGCAACCATCTGGACATCGAAAGCCTGATCTGGCTGGAAGGTTTCCTCAAGGGCTACGAGGGCGCCCTGCTGATGACCTCGCACGACCGCGAGTTCATGAACCGCATCGTCACCAAGATCATTGAGATCGACGGCGGAACGCTGACCAGCTATTCCGGCGACTACGGCTTCTACGAGAAGCAGCGGGCGCTGAAGGAGAAGCAGCAGGAGGCGCAGTTCGAACGCCAGCAGGCGATGCTGGCGAAGGAGCTGAAGTTCATCGAGCGCTTCAAGGCCCGCGCCTCGCACGCCTCCCAGGTGCAGAGCCGGGTGAAGAAGCTGGACAAGATCGAACGCTTCGAACCGCCCAAGCGCCGTCAGGTCGTGACCTTCGATTTCCCGCCGGCCCCGCGCTCCGGCGACGACGTGGCGGTCCTGAAGAACGTCCACAAGGGCTATGGCAGCCGGTCCATCTATGAAGGGCTGGACCTGACCATCCGCCGCAAGGAGCGCTGGTGCGTCATGGGCGTCAACGGCGCCGGCAAATCGACCCTGCTGAAGCTGATCGCCGGGGCGGCCGAGCCGGACAGCGGCACCGTCACCGTCGGCGGCAGCGTCAAGATGGGCTATTTCTCGCAGCACGCCATGGAGCTGCTGGACGGCGACCAGACCATCTTCGAATCGCTGGAGGCGCATTTCCCGCAGGCCAGCCAGGGCTCGCTGCGGGCGCTGGCCGGCTGCTTCGGCTTCTCCGGCGACGATGTGGAGAAGCGGTGCCGGGTGCTGTCGGGCGGCGAGAAGGCCCGGCTGGTGATGGCGATCATGCTGTTCAACCCGCCCAACTTCCTGGTGCTGGACGAACCCACCAACCACCTGGACCTCGACACCAAGCAGATGCTGATCCAGGCGCTGGCGGCCTATGAGGGCACCATGCTGTTCGTGTCGCACGACCGTCATTTCCTGGCCGCCTTGTCCAACCGCGTGCTGGAGCTGACGCCGGAGGGCATCCACCAGTATGGCGGCGGCTACACCGAGTATGTCGAGCGCACCGGGCAGGAGGCGCCGGGGCTGCACAGCTGACCCGGCGCGGACCGCCGGAGCATCCTCACCCGGGCGAACGGGGCTTGCTGTCGACCAGGGGATAGCTGTCCCCTCCGGGGATGAGACGGCGGAATTCGTCGCGGGTGATCCGGTAGCAGTCGCACGCGACCTCCTCCAGCCCGGCCGGGTCGAGGATCCTGATGTTTCCACGGGTGTAGGCAATCAGGCCGGCACCCTGCAGCAGTCGCGCCGTGACGGTCACGCCGGCCCGCCGGACGCCGAGCATGACGGCCAGATACTCCTGGGTCAGCGGGAACTCGTCGCCGACCCGGTCCCGGCACATCAGCAGCCAGCGGGCGCAGCGTTCCTCGATGCTGTGAAGGCGGTTGCAGGCCGCCGACTGGGCGACCTGATTGAAGTGCGCCTGGGTGAAGCGCAGGAGCTTGGTGCGCAGGCTCTGGCTCTGGTTTGCCGCGCTCCTCAACGCCGCGGCCCGCATCCGCCAGCCGTTGCCGGGAATCTGGATGTCGCAATGGCATGGCATCCGGTCCGCTTCCAGCAGGACCGGGATGCCGACCATCCCTTCGTTGCCGATCGTGCCGACTTCGACGGCGTCGCCGTCGGGCAGGATGTTGATCAGCGAGGCACATCCCCACTCGATGAAATAGGCGTGCGAGATATCCTCGTCAGGCCGGAAAACCGTCATCTTCTGCGGCAGAGTAATCGGCTCGAGATGAGGCCGAACCAAAGCCTCTTCCGCCGGCGAGAGGCTGCGGAGGATGAAGTTGCGACTGTCCATGGCGATGCCCCCGGCTGTACGGCATGCAGCCGATTCCGAGTCCAACAGACGGATCGCCGTCAACGGCATGGCCTCCCCCTATGGCTGATACCGTACAGACCTGGGTTGGATGCTGCCGCTACCCTATGGACATGACCGATAGACAACATGACGGCTTCGGTAATGGACAAGTGGGACTTCGAACAGCTGAAGCGACGGAATCACGACCTCCTGAAGCGGGCACGGGAGGTGGTCGAAGACGCCAGCCGCATCCGCCAGGAGTTCGGGCGCACGGCCACTCCGGCCAACGCCTGGAATGCCCGCATCGTCGGATGGAACAAGGCGGAAGACGATAAGGACTGATACGGTCCAGGTCACCGGCCGATCGCAAGCGACCCATCACCCGGAGTGAATGCCTCCTTCAGAACAAGTCATTGGTCGTGAAGTCCGCTGGGGCGTAGCATCGCCTGCGTTGTCGAGACAGCGGAGGCGGACATGCCCTCTCTCACGGAATCCCTTGAACGGCTGGGGCTGCGGTCGCCGGTGATCCAGGCACCGATGGCGGGAGGCGGCGACACGCCGGCCCTGGTCGCGGCGGTCAACGAGGCCGGCGGGCTGGGCTTCGTCGGCGCCGCCTATCTGACCGGGGAGCAGATCGCCGAGCGGGCGCTCGCCATCCGTCAGCGCACCGCCCTGCCCTTCGGCATCAACCTGTTCGCGCCGACGCCCGCCCCTGGACCGGCTCCGATGATGGCCGAGGCGTTGGCCCGCGTAAGGCCCTTCCATGCCGAACTCGGACTGCCGGAGGCGGAGGAGCCCGCCTACGGCGGCGACACGTTCGACCGGCAGGTCGCCGCCCTGCTGGACAGCGGAGCCGCCTTCTACAGCGTCACCTTCGGGCTGCCGCCGGCCGACAGCGTGGCGGCGGCCAAGGCGCGCGGCATGCGGGTGCTGGGCACCGCGACCACGGTGGCGGAGGCGGTGGCCCTGGAGCGGGCCGGCGTCGATGCGGTGATCGCCCAGGGCAGCGAGGCCGGCGGACATCGCGGCAGCTTCATCGGCGATCCGGCAGCCAATCTGGTCGGCACGATGGCGCTGGTGCCGCAGGTGGCCGATGCGGTGGGCGTGCCGGTGATCGCGTCGGGCGGCATCATGGACGGGCGTGGCATCGCCGCGGCGCTGGCGCTCGGCGCCTGCGCTGTGCAGATGGGCACGGTGTTCCTGACCACCGGGGAGGCCGGCATCCCCGAGGCGCACAAGGCCGCCATCCTGGCGGCGCGCGAGGACCAGACCAGCATCACCCGCGCCTTCTCCGGCCGGCCGGCACGCGGCATCGTCAACCGCTTCATGGAGACGGTGGAGGACCCGCGGGCGCCCGAGGCGGTGCTGCCCTTCCCCTTGCAGAACGCGCTGACCCGCCCGCTGCGCACCGCCGCCGGCAAGGCCGGCCGGGCGGAGTTCCTGTCGCTGTGGGCCGGACAGGGGCTGACGCTGGCGCAGCGGCGACCGGCGGGGGAACTGGTGGCGGATTTGCTGCGCGGGACTGAGGAGGTACGGCGCAGGCTTGCCGTCTGACTGGGTAAACGGGCCGGCCTGCTCAGACGGGCTCGGCCGTCACCCGGTTGCGGCCGCTGCGCTTGGCAGCGTAGAGCGCCTGATCGGCGCGGCGGACCAGCGTCAGGGCCGGTTCGCCGGGGCGGAACTGGGCGACGCCGACCGACAACGCGACGGTGCCGTAATTGGCATTGCGCGCCTTGTTCACGATCTGGCGGCCACCGACGAAGGCCCTCACCTGCTCCGCCAGCTTGGTGGCGTTCTCCAGGCTGGTGCGCGGCAGGATGATCGCGAATTCCTCCCCGCCATAGCGGGTGGCGGTGTCGCGGCCCTTGATGCATTCGGTCAGCATGCGGGCGACCAGCTTCAGCACATGGTCGCCGACCAGATGGCCGTGGGTGTCGTTGAAGCTCTTGAAATGGTCGATGTCGACCATCAGCAGCGACAGCGGCTGCTCGTCGCGCACCGACGCCTCCATCGCCTCCTCCAGCATCAGGTCGAAGGCCTTGCGGTTGCCGATGCCGGTCAGCCCGTCGGTCAGCGCCTCGCGCCGCGCGCTGTCCAGGCTGACCCGCATCTCCGCCAGCTGCTGGCTCGATTCCTGAAGCTGCAGCTGGAGCGCCGTCTGGCGGTCGACGATCTCCTTGGTCTCCGCGGCGATGGCGGCGACCATGGCGCGCAGTTCCAGGAGGCTGAGCGGCTGGTCCAGCTCCTCCCGGAAGCCGGACAGGGTGTTGCCGTAGCGCTCGGTCTCTGACCCGACATTGCCCAGCTGCTCCAATATGCGCCCCAGGGCATAACGGGCTTTGTCGGAGGTTTCACGGATCGCCTGGGCTTCGGCGTCCATGGTGAAGAAGCGCTTGTACAGCTCATCGCACAGCGTCTGCGAGGCGGCCAGCCCATCGCGGCGCGCCAGATCGATGGCGCGGGTCAGGTCCGGGTTGTTGCCGCTGTAATAGACGTACCAAAGCGTGAAGTTCTCCGGGGTGGCCGGCAGCCGGTCGGACAGCATCCGCTCCATGGCCTTCGCGGCAAGGCCGCTGGAACGCTCGAAATCCTCCGCAGTTGCCACGACCGCCGTCCGTCCAAAAATCATTCGGTTTCGAACGGTACGCGGCGCAAGCCCTTACGGCAAGAAGGTTTTTGGGAACAAGACGAGATGTTACAACCGCTCTGGTTGTGCACTATCCGATTAATTGCATTGTCCGACGGAGCTGTCGGCGCAGATATGCTTGCCGTCGGTCCAGCGTGCCCCCGACAGGTCGGCATGGCGCAGGTCGGTGCCGGACAGCTTCGCTCCCGTCAGGTCGGCACGCGCCAGCGACGCCCCCACCATCTTGGCATTGCGCAGGTCGGCCTCGCGGAAGCTGGCGCCGGTCAGGTCGGCGCGGGTGAAATCGGCCTCGATCAGTCGGGCCTTGTCGAAGACCGCGCCGGGGGCGGTGGCGCTGATGAACTTGGCACGGTAACCGTCGGCATCGGTCAGCTTCGCCTCGCCCAGGCTGGCGCGCTGAAAGGTCGCATCGCGCAGCATGGCGCCGCTGAGATCGACACCGGTCAGCGTCTGCCCCTCCAGCGAGCAGCGGCGCCAATTGACCTTCGGCTGCGCCGCCTCGGTGCAATCGGCCAGCGCCGGGCCCACGGAAAGGACGGCCAGCACGGCCGCAGCGGCGGCGAGACTGCCGGAACGGACGCGTAAGCGGAGCGGTGGGACGGGTGCGGTTCTCATCCCTCGATAGATGGGGGCACCGCCGCTCAACTCAACCACCGGGCCGCTGCAAGCAGGGCTTGCGGTTATCCGGCGGTTCGGGAACCGTCCAGCCGGGCAACCGCACGCCCCGCCTGCGGCGGTCGGGGAAGGGCGGTATGGGCAGCCGCCTGTCCGGCCAGCGCCGCCGCGACGGCCGGCGGGAAGGGGCCGGTCTTCCGCGTGCCGAGATCGACGTGCAGCAGCATGAACTCGGCCGTCGCCGCCAGCCAGCCCTCTTCGGCATGCCGCATTTCGTGGAACAGGTGCAGCCGCTTGGCGTCGGCGCCGAGCAGCAGCGATTCGAACCGCAGCGGCGTCCCTTCGGTCACTTCGCGGGCATAGGTCAGGTGGGCATCGACGACGAAGACCGACCGGTTTTCCGCCGTGACATAAGCCTTGCCGATCCCGAAGCGGTCCAGCACGGCGTCCGTCGCATGGTCGAAGGCCAGCAGGTAATAGGCGACGTTCATGTGCCCGTTATAGTCGATCCACTCCGGGCGGACGGTTTCGCGGTGGAGGGCCAGGGGGGCGGGGGCATCGGCGGTCATGGCATTCCAAGAAAGCGGATGATGTCGGTTCGCAGCGTCTCGATCTCCGTCAGCCAACCGGCGACCTCCGAAACCGGCAAGTCCGGGAGAGGATCGTCGAAGATGCCGGCTCCCGGATAACGAGGTGCGCTGATGAAGGTGGTGAGATGAGCCAGAGCGGCGATGCGCAGTGCCATCGGATGCCCGGTTGGAAGCCGGACAACCAGACTATCGATGTCGTGGGACTTCGGCGGCATCGTGCCGGATGCCACGAGCAGGGTCTTGGCGAGCTTTTCGACCGCCTGCTGGCAGTGATAGGCCGCCATTTGAGATTCCGGTTCGGGACCATAGAGGTTGTTGCGGATCGCCTTCATGTCGCGCTCCACAACAGCCAGCCATGCCTGGACTTCCCTACGCTCCATAGACCCTGAGCCCCCAGCGCTTGACCTCGTAACTCAAGGTGCCCACGACGTCCTTGGACGCTTCGTAATTGGTGCGCGTACAAGGAATGATGTCGGCGGGAATGCCGGTGCCGATCTTGGACGCATAGGCATAGCGGATCGACCGCCGTTCTTTCGGCGCATCGTCCGGGACGATCACCAGCAGGTCGTAATCGCTGTCCTCGTCGAAGTCGCCGCGCGCCCGACTGCCGAACAGGTAGACGGCTTCCGGCTCCAGGGCCGGGACGATCCGGTCGAGCAGGATTTGCAGCTTCTCGTCGTTCCGCGTGTCGACCACAGCCATTGGAACCCTCCGCCGCCAATCCTAACACGGAACGGGCGGCGGAGGATCATCCCATGAACTGAGGGCCTTACACCGAGAAGTACTTGGCCCGCGGGTGGTGCAGGACGATGGCCGAGGTGCTCTGCTCCGGATGGAGCTGGTCCTCGTCCGACATCTCGATACCGATCCGGTCGGCGCCGAGCAGCTTCAGCAGCTGTTCCTGGTCCTTCAGGTTCGGGCAGGCCGGATAGCCGAAGCTGTAGCGGCTGCCGCGGTAGGACTGCTGCAACAGCTTCTCCTTGTCGCGGCTGTCCTCGGCGCCATAGCCCAGCTCCGCACGGATGCGGGCGTGGACATATTCCGCCATCGCCTCGGTCATCTCCACCGACAGGCCGTGCAGGTAGAGATAGTCCTGGTAGCGGTTCTCGGCGAACCACTCGCGCGCCACCTCGGCGCAATGCTGGCCCATGGTGACGACCTGGAGGCCGAGCACGTCACGCTCCGGATCGGTCACGTCGCGCAGGAAGTCGGCGATGCACTCCCCATCCTCCTTGCCCTGGCGGGGCAGCGAGAAGCGCGCGGCCTCGGTGGTGCCGTCCTCCTCGAACAGGATGACGTCGTTGCCGTCGGCCGCCGCCTTCCAATAGCCGTAGACGGCGGTCGGGCGCAGGATTTCCTCCTTCGCCGCGATCTGGAGAATGCGGTCGAGCACCGGCCGCAACTCCTTCTTCGCCCACTCCTTGAACTCCTCGAAGGACTTGCCGTCCTTCCGGTAGCCCCATTGCAGCTGATAGAGCATGCGCTCGTTCAGGTAGGTGACCAGAGTCTTCAGCGGCACATGGTCGATCAGCTTCGGCCCCCAGAAGGGCGGGGTCGGCACCGGCACGCCCTCGGCCAGCCGGTGGCGGCGGGCGCGGACGGCGTCCTTGTCCACCGGTCCGGTGGCTGCACTGGTCGCCTGCCCCAGGACGCGGCGGCGGTTGGTCGCCTTGCCGGCGCGCTTGGCCTGCTGGATGGCGAGCTGCTGGTCGAAGCTGCCCTCCACCACCTTGTCCATCAGGGTCAGCCCGTCGAAGGCGTCGCCGGCATAGGCGACGCGGCCCGAGCCGTAGGAGGCCACGCAGTCGCCCTCGACATAGGCGCGGGTCAGCGCCGCGCCGCCGAGCAGGACCGGAACCTCCAGCCCCTCGCGGGTCATCTCCTCCAGGTTCTCGCGCATCACCACGGTGGACTTCACCAGCAGGCCGGACATGCCGATGGCGGTCGCCTTGTGCTCCTTGGCGGCCTGGATGATGGCGGTCACCGGCTGCTTGATGCCGAGATTGACCACCTTGTAGCCGTTGTTGGTCAGGATGATGTCGACAAGGTTCTTGCCGATGTCGTGGACGTCGCCCTTGACGGTGGCGAGCACCAGCGTGCCCTTCTGCTGGCCCTCGATCTTCTCCATGTGCGGCTCCAGCCACGCCACCGCGGCCTTCATCGTCTCGGCCGACTGCAGCACGAAGGGAAGCTGCATCTTGCCGGCGCCGAACAGCTCGCCCACCACCTTCATGCCGTCGAGCAGGTAGGTGTTGATGATCTCCAGCGGCGGGTGGGTCTTCATCGCCTCGGCCAGATCGTCCTCCAGCCCGGTGCGGTCGCCGTCGACGATGCGCTCCTTCAGCCGCTCCTCGACCGTCTCGGCACGGGCCTTCTTCTTCGCGTCCGCCGCTTTTCGACCTTCAAACAGGGCGATGAAGGCCTGCAGCGGGTCGTAGCCTTCCGAGCGGCGGTCGAAGATCAGATCCTCGGCGGTCTTGACCTCCTTCTCGGGGATCTGGTGCAGCGGCAGGATCTTGGAGACATGGACGATGGCGCCCGTCATCCCCTTCTTCACCGCATGGTCGAGGAAGACCGAGTTCAGCACATGGCGTGCCGCGGCGTTCAGGCCGAAGGAGACGTTGGACAGGCCGAGGATGATCTGGCAGCCGGGCATCTCGCGGGCAATCGCCTCGATGCCTTCCAGCGTCCAGATGGCGAGCTTGCGGTCATCCTCGTTGCCGGTGGCGATGGTGAAGGTGAGCGGGTCGAACAGCAGGTCCGACGGGGCGAGGCCGTACTCGTTCACCGCCAGATCGTAGAGCCGCTTGGCGATCTCCAGCTTGCGGTCCGGCGTCTTCGCCATGCCCTCTTCATCGATGGTCAGCGCGATGACGGCGGCGCCGAACTTCTTGGCGAGCGCCAGACGCTTGCGCGCGGGTTCCTCGCCATCCTCGAAGTTGATGGAGTTGAGGATCGCCTTGCCGCCATAGAGCGCCAGCGCCTGTTCCAGCACCTTGTATTCGGTCGAATCGACCACCAGCGGCGCCGTCACCGAACCGGAAAAGCGGGAGATCACCGCGTTCATCTCCGCCACCTCGTCACGGCCGACGAAGGCGGTGCAGACGTCGAGCGAGTGGCTGCCCTCCTTGACCTGCTCGCGCGCCATCTCGACGCAGCCGTCCCAGTCGTTCCTCTCCTGCAACTCGCGCCACTTCTTGGAGCCGTTGGCGTTGCAGCGTTCGCCGATGGCAAAGAAGGCGTTCTCCTGGCGCAGTGTCACCTGGGAGTAGAGCGAGGCCACCGCCGGCACCCAATGGACGGTGCGGCCCTTCGGCGCCGGACGGTACGAGCCGGCCGGGGCCAGCTTGCGCAGCATCTGGTTCGCCGCCGCGATGTGCGGGACGTTGGTGCCGCAGCAGCCGCCGACGAGGTTGACCCCGTCTTCGCCGACGAAGCGCTCCAGCCAGTGGGCGAAGTCATCGGCGCGGAGCGGGTAGTGGGTCTTGCCGTCGACCAGTTCGGGCAGGCCGGCATTCGGCTGGACCGAGATCAGGCCCGGCCAGTTCTGCGACAGCCAGCGCACATGTTCGCTCATCTCCAGCGGGCCGGTGGCGCAGTTGAGGCCCATCAGCGGCACGTCCAGCGCCTGGATGACGGTGGCCGCCGCCGCGATGTCGGTGCCGACCAGCAGCGTGCCGGTGGTCTCGACCGTCACCTGGACGAAGACGGGTGTGTCGGAATTCGCTTCCAGCCGGGCCCGCTTGATGCCGTTGACGGCGGCCTTGATCTGCAAGGGGTCCTGGCAGGTCTCGACCAGGATGGCGTCGGCACCGCCGGCGATCAGGCCGGCGGCCTGGACATAGAAGCTGTCCTCCGCCGGCTGATAGGCGATGTGGCCCAGGCTGGGCAGCTTGGTGCCCGGCCCGATCGAGCCGATGACGAAGCGCGGCTGGCCGTCCTTGAAGCTTTCGGCCGCCTCGCGCGCCAGCTCGACCGCGCGCTGGTTGATCTCGAAGGCCTTCTCGGAGATGCCGAACTCGCCCAGCGTCACCGGCGAGGCGCCGAAGGTGTCGGTCTCCACCATGTCCGCGCCGGCTTCGAAATAGCCGCGGTGGATGTCGCGGACGATGTCCGGGCGCGACAGGGGCAGGATGTCGGTGCAGTTCTCGTGCCCCCAGTAATCCTTCTCGACGTCGAGGTCGAGCGCCTGGATGCGGCTGCCGAACCCGCCGTCGCAAAGCAGAACACGGTCACGCAGGGTGTCGAGGATGTGGGCCATGGGAATGCGTCTTGTCCGTTATTTGGCGGGTTCGGGGCAGAAAAGGCAGGGTCAGGTCAGGTCGTGGCGGTTTGCAGGCCACCAGTCCTCGTCGAGAAGCTGGTCCAGCGAATAGGGGCAGTCGATCGGAAGGTCGCTCAGCCGCATGCCATCACGCTCCAGACCGAGAGCGGCGATCTTCCGGCCGGTTTTGTGGATGTCGGCGGTGTCGATCCGTCCGCGAAGGCTGGGACTGGCCGACAGGTCACGTGCGACGCGGTCGCGGTGTTCGAGAACGGAGACCTTCCAGTCGCTGCGCGGATCGGCCGCCGGGGAGTATTCCAACTTCAGCAGATGCTCGATCACACGGACCAGCGCGCTTTCGACCGCGCGCAATTCGGATCGGCCCATGCTTTCGATCTCCTCCGCGACATTCTCCCAGTCGATGGGCGTGTTGATGCGCTCGCGCGCCGCCTCGCGGAGCAGGCGCGCCTGCTCCTCGGTCCAGGCGAGGAAGTCCGTGTCGTATCCGATCCGGCTGTCCATGGCGCGATGCCCCTCTTCCGCGGATGTGCGGCCAATCTAGCATGAAACCGTGTCAGTCGCGCCCTACCCCGCCACCGCAGCCGGAACGGCCTTTGCCTTCACGCCCAGCATGCGGCAGATGGCGATGGTCAGGTCGGAGCGGTTCAGCGTGTAGAAATGGAAGTCGTTCACGCCCTGCGCCTGCAAGGCCTGGCACTGTTCCGCCGCCACCGTCGCGGCGACGAGCTGGCGGGTTTCCGGATCGTCGTCCAGCCCCTCGAAGGTCTCGGCCAGCTTCGCCGGCATCGACGCACCGCACTTGCCGGCAAACTCCACCGCGCGGGCGAAGTTGGTGATCGGCAGGATGCCGGGGACGATCGGCACATGGATGCCGGCCGCCGCACAGCGGTCGAGGAAGCGGAAATAGGCGTCATTGTCGAAGAAGAACTGAGTGATGGCCCGGGTGGCACCGGCATCGACCTTGCGCTTCAGGTTGTCCAGGTCGAACTGGGCATTCGGCGCCTCCGGATGGCTTTCCGGATAGGCCGCTACCGAGATCTCGAAGTCGGCGATGCGCTTCATCCCCGCCACCAGATCGGCGGCATAGGCGTAGCCGCCGGGGAACGGCTCGTACCGCCCGCCGACACCGCCCGCGGTCTCTGGCGGGTCGCCGCGCAGCGCCACCAGATGGCGGATGCCGGCATCCCAATAGGTGCGGGCGATGGCGTCGATCTCGTCGCGGGTGGCACCGACGCAGGTGAAGTGGGCGGCGGCCGGTATGCCGGTCTCGTCCTGGATGCGGCAGACGGTGGCGTGGGTGCGCTCGCGCGTCGATCCGCCGGCACCGTAGGTCACCGACACGAAGCTGGGCGACAGCGGGGCCAGCCGCCGGATCGACTGCCACAGGCTCTGCTCCATCTTCTCCGACTTGGGCGGGAAGAACTCGAAGCTGATGGACGGCAGCGCAGAGGTGGGCGCGGTCATGACGGAACTCCGCTGAGCGAGTGGGCGGTCTTCGGGAAGGAAATGGCGGCGCCGGCCGCGAGGCGGGTGGCCGGCCAGACGGAAACGGTGAGCGGGTCGCCCGGCAGATGCACCACCGGGCCGCAGTCGAGGCCTGACTGGCGGCACCAGCCGGCGACCTCGGCGTCGGAGAAGCCCAGGCGACGGTGCGCATGCTCCTCGCGCAGGGCTTCCAGATGGTGGGGAGCGAAATCGACGATCAGCAGCAGCCCGCCGGGGCGCAGGATCCGCGCCGCCTCGGCCAGCACGCCGGCCGGCGATTCGGTGTAGTGCAGCACCTGATGGATCACCGCGGCGTCGAAGGAGCCGGACGGGAACGGCAGCTGGTACATATCGGCCTGCCGGACATGGCAGTGGCGCAGGCCAGCCTCCTCCAGCCGGTTGCGGGCGACGGCCAGCATCTCGCGCGACTGGTCTACCCCGATCGCGCGATGGACGCGCCCGGCGAGCACCTCCAGCATCCGTCCGGTGCCGGTGCCGATATCCAGCAGCTCCTCCACCCCCTCGTCCGGGAACAGGCGCAGCAGAGCGGCCTCGACCTCGCCTTCCGCAACGTGAAGGGAGCGGATTTCGTGCCAGCGCGCGGCATTCTCACGGAAATAGGCGGCGGCGCTTTCCGAGCGGGCCCGCTTGATGGCGTCCAGCCGCTCCAGATCGAGGATGAGGGTGACGTCGTCCGCGGGGATGGCGTCGACCAGAACGCGCGCCAGTTCGGCCGACTGCCCCTTCTCGGCCAGCCGGTAGAAGGCGAAGGTCCCCTCGCGGAAGCGGTCGAGCAGGCCGGCGTCGCACAGAAGCTTCAGATGGCGCGAGACACGCGGCTGGCTCTGGCCCAGGATCTGGGTCAGTTCGGTCACCGTCAGCTCACCATGCGCGCAGAGTGCCAGCAGCCGCAGTCGCGTCGTTTCGGCCGCTGCCTTCAGCGTCGCAAGCAGATCGTCCATCGCCTCACGTCCGATTCGGGCCAGGAAAGGGGCCGGCCGGCTAGGACACCCCGCCTCGCCGGCCTGGATACAGATATAAAGATATCTTTATGCGTCGTAAACCGCTTTTCGCAGCCGCTTGGGCCAATGCCCGCGGCAGGTCCACGCCGGCCGGCCCAGGTGCCGGCAGTCCGCGGCGGAAAGCGGCAGGATGCAAGCTCTCCCGCCGCATTGCGGCAAAGCCGACACAGTCGCCGCGGCCTCTCCGGCGACATGCCGGCGCATGCTGGTCAAAAGGCGAAGCCTGTGTTAGGTCAGGAAACGGTGGAAATTCTGCGATATCTCGCCCAATCTTCCTCCCGACCGCGTAGCCACCTTGCCAGGGTTGAGGACTCCAGCCATCGGGGTCTTCGGTTGTGGACAGGAAATGCGGCGATCCGCACCGAGTCGAGCCCACAGATAAAGAGCCGTCGCACATGAAGCTGGCCAGCCTTTCCCGCTCCCTCCTCCGTTCGGCCACCGTGGTGGCCTTCGCCCTGACGGCCACGGCCTGCGCGACCAACCCGGGCGACTCGGGTGCTACGGATGCGGCCTATCAGGTCAGCGATCCGCTGGAGATTCCCAACCGCTTCGTCTTCGCCGCCAACGAGGCGGCCGACGTGCTGGTGATCCGCCCGGCGGCCGAGGTCTATGTGGGGGTCGTGCCCGATCCGGTGCGCGACGCCATCCACAACTTCATCGACAACCTGATGTCGCCGCTCTACATCGCCAACAACCTGCTGCAGGGCAATGTGGAGGGGGCGACCAACGCCACCGGCCGCTTCCTGACCAACACCATCCTGGGCGCCGGCGGCATCGCCGACGTCGCGACGCAGGCGGGCATCCCGAATGCGCCGGAGGATTTCGGCCAGACGCTGGCGGTGTGGGGTGTTGGCGACGGGCCGTATCTGGTCCTGCCGCTGCTGGGTCCGTCGAACCTGCGCGACACCGCCGGCTACGCCGTCGACACCGTGGGCGACCCGATCCGCATCTGGGCCTACGCCAACGACCACAAGGGCGCCTATATGACGCGCGGCATCGTCAGCGCCGTCGACCGCCGGTCGGAGGTGCTGAAGGAGGTCGACGACCTGCGCCGCAACTCGCTGGACTTCTACGCCACCGTGCGCAGCCTGTACCAGCAGCAGCGCCGGGCGGCGATCAGCAACAACAAGGCCGGCACGACGCCGGAATTCCCGGACTTCACCACCGCGCCGAAGCCCTGATCCGTTTCTGACGCCTCCTGGCCCCGTCCATCGGGACCGCCGCACGCCGCCCTCCGGGGACGGGTGCGGCGGCCGCGGCGGCGGGCCGACGGGCGCCATGGATGTCGGAGTCGGGACCGTAAGCCTCCTCCAAAAGCATCCGGCGGCAGCCCAAAGGCCAGATGACCGTTGACAAAGCCCCAGCAACAGCCACTTTTCGCCCCATCATGCTGACACGCCGCCAGTTTGTCGCGTCCGCTGCCCTGCTCGCGGTGAGCGGTTGGGCCGGGCACTCTCTCATCTCTCCCGCAGCCGCGCAAACCGCGGACCAGGGGGCAAGCGCGTTCATCCAGAAGCTGGGGAACGACGCCATCGCAACCTTCTCGGACAAGAGCCTGTCGCGCGATCAGGCGATCCAGCGCTTCCGCACGCTGCTGTACGCCGGCTTCGACGTGCCGTACATCGGCCGCTGGGTGCTGGGCCGCTACTGGAACAGCGCCAACGAGGCGCAGCGGGCCGAATACCAGAAGCTGTTCGAGCAGCTGATCGTCAACACCTATGCCGAGCGTTTCGTCGAATATTCCGGCGAGACGTTCAAGATCACCGGCGTCAGCCCGGCCGGTGAAGCCGACAGCATGGTGACGACGCAGATCGTCCGGCCCAACGGCCCGCCGGTGAATGTCAGCTGGCGTGTCCGCAAGGGCGGCGCCGACTACAAGATCATCGACGTGGTGGTGGAGAATGTCAGCATGGGCGTGACCCAGCGGCAGGAATTCGCCTCCGTGATCGAACAGAATGGCGGCCGCGTCGACGGGTTGATCCAGGCGCTGCGCCAGAAGGTCGGCCGCACCGGCTGACCGGTCCACAGCAGTCTCCGCTACCGCGAAGCCCGGCCCCGTCATGGAGCCGGGTTTCGTCGTTTCAGGCTCCCGATTCAGGCCAGGGCGTCAGGCCTCCGATGCGGCCTTCGCGGCGTCGGCCGATGCCATGTCGTCCTCCCCGGCTTCCGCCGTGCCGACATTCCGGGTTTCCGGCAGGAGCAGCGCCGCGAGCAGCAGGGCCACGCCCGCGGCCCCGGCCAGCATCAGGAAGGCGGCACTGTACCCCTCCCGCACCACCATCTGTCCGGCGGCGGCGGTGCTGAGCGAAGCGCCGATCCCCTGGAGGGTGGCGATGGCGCCCTGGCTGACATTGAAGCGCCCGGTCCCCTCGGTCAGGTCGGCGACCACCAGCGGGAACAGCGCGCCGAACAGCCCGGCGCCGACCCCGTCCAGCAGCTGGACGCCGACCAGCCAGGCGGAGTTGTCCGACAGGGTGTAGAGGATGCCGCGCACGGGCAGGACCAGGAAGGCGGCCAGCAGCAGCGGCTTGCGCCCCCAGCGGTCGGCCCTGGCTCCCACCAGCATCGCCATCGGCACCATGACCAGCTGTGCGGCGACGATGCAGAACGACATCAGGCTGGTGCCCAGCGCCGGATCCTTCATCGCCAGCTTCTGGCCGACCAGCGGCAGCATCGCCGCATTGGCGAAATGGAAGAGGGCGGCGCATCCGCCGAAGATCAGCAGCGGACGGCAGCCCAGGATGACGCGCAGTCCGGACGGCGTCTCGCGGTCGCCGCCATGGTCCGCGCCATGAAGTCCACGGGCGACGGCATGGTCGATGGCGTTGGCGGGGATGCCGGCCGTCGCGGCGATGCTGCACAGCGCCATCGCGGTCATCAGCCAGAACACCGCGATGGGTCCGAAGGCATAGGCCGCCAGACCGGCCAGCAGGGCCGCCACCGCGTTGCCGGCATGGTTGAAGGATTCGTTGCGACCGACCCGGCGGACGAAGGCGCGCGGCCCCAGCATCCCCAGCGTGATCGCCGCGATGGCCGGCGGGAAGACCGCCCCGGCGGCGCCCACCGCCGATTGCAGCACGGCGACAACGGTGAAGCTGTTCAGCCAGGGCAGGGTCAGCGACCCCACCGTCACCAGGAGCGCTGCGACGATGACGACCGCGCGCTTGTACCGGGTGCCGTCGACCAGCGCCCCGGCCGGCACCTGTGCGGCGATCCCCGCCAGCCCGGCGAGCGTCATCACCAGCCCAATGTCCGCCTCGTTCCAATGCTGGACGGTCAGCAGATAGATTGCCAGATAAGGGCCAAGCCCATCCCGCACGTCGGCGAGGAAAAAGTTCAGCAGATCGAGAGAACGGTTCGGTCCGGCCACGTCGGTCATCCTGCAGGGAGTCCGCCCCGGATGGAGCTGCGGCAACAGAACGTCCATTGGAGCGATTTGGTCCAGAGCCTTCAGAACCAGTGACGCGCCTGTCCGAACGGGCTATCGTTGCGACGACAGTGCTGTCTTTCGTCATACGGTTGGACCCGGGAACCCGACGCCATGGCCGAACGCGATCCGAAAGAGATCGACGAACTCCGGACGATCATCCAGGCGCATCAGGCATGGCTGAAGCGGCCGTCCAGCGGTCGGCGCGCCGATCTCAGCTTCCGCGATCTCTCGCGGCTGAATCTGGAGCGCGTGTCGCTCGCCGGCGCCAAGCTGGCCGGGGCCAACCTCAGCAACACCCGCATGGTGAAGTCGGACCTGTCGCAGGCCGACCTGTTCGGCGCCGACATGGAGGCGGTGAACCTGACCGGTGCCGTCCTGACCGGTGCCGACCTGCGCGGCGCCAACCTGCACCGTGCCCTGCTGACCGATGCCAACCTGCGCGGTGCCGATTTCCGCGCCGGCGAGCTGGTGGACAGCGGCGGCCAGGACGGCGGCCAGACCTCCACCCGTGGCACCGGCACCACCCGGCTGACCGAAGCGAAGATGGAGCGGTCGATCCTGGCCGGCGCCAACTTCTCAGGCTGCGACCTGACCGGCGCCGATCTGAACGACGCCGACCTGACGGGCGCGGAGCTGACCTCCGCCGTGCTGATGGGCACCGATTTCTGCGGCGCCAATCTGGACGGGGCGGTGTTCGGCAACACGGTGATGGACCACGCCACCCTGACCCGCACCTTCATCCCCTTCGCCCTGCCGCCCGACGCCATCGTCCGCCCCAGCTACAGCGCGATGCCGGTCGCCGAGTTCCTGGAGCTGGTGGAACGGCATGAGCGCTGGGTCGACAGCGGCGGGACGGAGGGGGCTCGGCTCGACCTCGACCTCGTGTCGGTGGCGGGGGCGGACCTGCATGGACGGACGCTGGCGGCGGCCCGCCTGCGCCGCTGCCGCCTGCCCGGCGCCCGCCTGACCAAGGCCAGCCTGGAGATGGCGGAGCTGTCCTACATCGACCTCGACGAGGCCGACCTGCGCGACGCCGTGCTGCGCGGCGCCACCCTGCGCCGCGCCTATCTGGCGCACACGCTGATGAACGGGGTCGATGCCCGGCCGGTGCCGCTGGCCGGCGGCCGGGACTGGCCGGCCAATTTCGAGGGCGCCGACTTCTCCGACGCCGACCTGCGCGATTCCACCATGGGACCGGCGGTCGTGCGCGGCGCGGTGTTCACCAAGGCGCTGACCGACCGCTCGGGCATCGATATCGCCGGCGCTTCCAGCCCCTTCCCCCCGCCTCCCCCGGAAGAACGGCGGCGGCAGAAGCGCTTCGTCCGCCCCGGCATGGTCGTCCACACCGACCATGGCAGCTTCCCTGCCCGCAACTGGTCGGTTGGCGGACTGTGCCTGCTGGCGGTCAACCAGCCCTACCAGCGCGGCCAGACCTTCCAGGCCCGCGTCGTGCTGGCCGACCGGCAGGAGGTCGCCGCCGTCGCCAACCTCGTCGTCCTGCACCGCGACGAGGAGCGCGGACAGCTGTCCGTCCGCTTCCACCAGTATGGCGACGACCTGAAGGCACTGCTGAAGACCGCCTTCCTGGAACACCAGAAGATGGCGGGCTGAACCGGCGGCCATCCGGCACTCCGATAAACAGTTTGATTACACAGGATCGTTGATTCCCCGAAACGAGAGCGGAACGATCCAAGGGACCTCCTGTTTGAAGGGAGCAACGCCGGATGGGGGCACAACCCGCCGGTCGACACCCGAAAGGAGGCTCCCATGGCAGACGAGCAGAAGCCGAGGAAAGTTGGTGTGTATGACGGCTCCGACGGTGCAGCCGGCAGTTCGGGCATGAACTGGATGTGGATCATCATCGGCCTGATCGTGGTCGCGATCGTCCTTTATCTCCTGTTCCGCTGACCGGGTAGCGCCCGCCGCCATGACGGCCGCCGACAGACCGCCCTTCACCGGACCGCTCAACGATGAAGGCGACGCGGTCATTCCCCTGCACGACGAGTCGGTGACCGTCGGCAAGCAGCGGGTGGAGCGAAGCCGCGTCCGCGTCACCACCCGTGTGTCCGAACGCGAGCAGATCGTCCGCGAAGCGTTGGAGCATGAGGAGGCCACCGTCACCCGCGTCCCCATCGACCGCGAGATCGACGCCCACCCTGGCATCCGCCAGGAGGGAGACGTCACGGTGATCCCGCTGGTGGAGGAGGTGCTGGTGGTGGAGCGGCGCCTGGTGCTCCGCGAAGAGCTGCACATCCGCAAGAACCGGCGGACCGTCGAGGTCGAGCAGCCCGTCACCCTGCGTTCCGAAGACGCGGTGGTGGAGCGTGTGACCACCCCGCCCGCCCCCGTCCGATCCCCCAATCAGACTTCGCCCGAGGAGTGAGACCGATGACCAAAACCATCGTTGCCCTCTACGACCACCGATCCGACGCGGAAACGGCATCCCGCGATCTGCAGGCTGCCGGGTTCGAGTCCAGCGTCATCGAAATCCTGTCGCACAGCGACCTGTCCAGCGGCGGCTGGGGCGACAGAGATCTGAGCGGCTCCCCCACCGGGACCACTGCCGGCACCCTGACCGGCGACAGTTCCATTGGCGCGGCGAGCGGCATGGCCCGCAGCGACCTGTCGACCGGCTATGTCGCCTCGCCCAACACGGTGCCCGGCACCGGCGCGGGGCTTGGCATGGAAAGCGGCCTGGGCGCCGGAGCGGGAATGGGCACGATAGGGTCCGGCGGCGTCATGACCGGCACCGGATCCGGCGGCATGCTGACCCGGCTGGCCAGTTGGGGCATCCCGAACCAGGATGCGCAGGTCTATGCCGAAGGCGTGCGCCGCGGCGGATCGCTGCTGAAGCTGCGGCTGGAGGAAGAGGATGTCGACCGCGCCATGGACGTGCTGGAGCGCGGCAATGTGGTGGATGTCGAGGAGCGCGGCAGCGCCTATCGCGAAACCGGCTGGACCGGCTACGACGAGACCGCCGATTACTATGACGAGCAGTCGGCGGAGGAGGAGCGTGTGCGTTACTCGCCGGGCCGCACCGCCATCGACACCACCGGCAGCACGACAGCGGGCACGACAGCGGGCACTGCGTCCGGGCTGACCGGTGCCGCCGCCGCCATGCGCGACGTGAACACCGACAGCACCAGGACCGGCAGCGCCGAGCGGGAAGAGCAGATCCCGATTGTCGAGGAGCAGGTCAACATCGGCAAGCGCAGTGTCGAGCGCGGCGGCATCCGCGTTCGCAGCTATGTCGTCGAGACGCCGGTCGAGGAGCAGGTCCGCCTGCGCGACGAGACCGTCACCGTCGAACGCCGCCCCGGCGGCATGGTGGGGAGCAGCGAGGTTCCGGCCGACGCCTTCCGCGAGCGCACCATCGAGGTGACGGAGACCGACGAGGAAGCGGTGGTCAGCAAGACCGCCCATGTCCGCGAAACCGTCGTGGTCCGCAAGGATGTCGAGGAACGCGCCCAGAGCGTCCGCGACACCGTCCGCCGCACCGAGGTGGAGATCGAGGACACGCGAGACGATAAGCGGCACGACCGCCGCACCGACCGGCCGGACGACATCACCCGCTGATCCGGCCGGCTCCGGCCACGAATCGGGCGAGGGTGCGCAAAGGTTGTCTTTCTTAAATTGGATGCGACCAAATGCGCAGTTCGTGACATCCGGCACCTCTCTATCGTGTATGGGCAATGGGATTCCGGCATTCGGCATCCCCCGTTTCCCGCACCGGAGAGCTTGACCAGCATGTCACGGTCCCTCGCCCATCCTCACCGCCGTCCGGCGGTCATTTTGTTCGCTGGTCTTCTGACCGGTTCCTGCCTGCTGTCCTTCGCATTGCCGTCCCAGGCAGCGGCGCAGACTGCTTCCGCCCAGCCGGCGGCTTTGGCAGCTCCACGCTCGATCCCGCTGTTGCAGACGGAAACGAACTCCAACGGCACGCCGATCGTCTACCCGAAGGGGGCTCCGCAGATCACCGCGAGGATCACCGAAATCCCGCCCGGCGTGCGGACCGGCGTGCATACGCACCAGATCCCGCTGTTCGTCTATATCCTCGGCGGCAAGCTGACGATCCGCGGCGAGAACGGCGAGAGCACCACCTACAAGGAAGGCGACGCCTATATGGAGCGCACCGACTGGCACGAAGGCATCAACGAGGGCAGCGAGCCGGTGCGGCTGCTGGCCGTTTATCCCGGCGAAGTCGGAGCGCCGCTGTCGGTCAAACGGGCCAACTGAGTCCACCCTGACCGGGATCGATAAAAAAGGGCCGCCGGTCTGACTGACCGGCGGCCCTTTTTCAATCGGCAGGAAGCCTCCCAGCCGTCAGCTGCGCACCAGCGGCTTGTACTTGATGCGGTGCGGCTGGTCGGCATCGGCGCCCAGGCGGCGCTTCTTGTCGACCTCGTAATCCTGGAAGTTGCCTTCGAACCATTCGACGTGGCTGTCGCCCTCGAAGGCCAGGATGTGGGTGGCGATGCGGTCAAGGAACCAGCGGTCGTGGCTGATGACCACGGCGCAGCCGGCGAAGCTCTGCAACGCGTCTTCCAGCGCCCGCAGCGTATCGACGTCCAGATCGTTGGTCGGTTCGTCGAGCAGCAGGACGTTGGCGCCGGACTTCAGCATCTTGGCGAGGTGGACGCGGTTGCGCTCACCGCCCGACAACTGGCCGACCTTCTTCTGCTGGTCGGGACCGCGGAAGTTGAAGCTGGAGACATAGGCGCGGCTGGGCATGGTCTTCTTGCCCAGCTCGACCAGATCCAGCCCGTCGGAGATCTCCTCCCACACCGTCTTCTTGGCGTCGAGGCTGTCGCGGCTCTGGTCGACATAGCCGAGCTTCACCGTGTCGCCGACGCGGAAGGTGCCGGCATCCGGCCCGTCCTGCCCGGTGATCATGCGGAACAGCGTGGTCTTGCCGGCGCCGTTCGGGCCGATGACGCCGACGATGCCGCCCGGCGGCAGGCGGAAGGACAGGCCGTCGATCAGCAGGCGGTCGCCGAAGCCCTTGGCGATGCTCTCCGCCTCGATGACGACGTTGCCGAGGCGCGGCGGCACCGGGATGACGATCCGGGTCTCGCCGGACTGTTCCTTGCCGCTTTCGGCCAGCAAGGTCTCATAGGCGGTGATGCGCGCCTTGCTCTTGGCCTGACGGGCGCGCGGGCTCTGTCGGATCCACTCCAGTTCGGTGGCCAGCTGCTTCTGGCGCGACTCCTCCTGGCGGCCTTCCTGCTCCAGACGCTTCTGCTTCTGCTCCAGCCAGGACGAGTAGTTGCCTTCCCACGGAATCCCCGACCCACGGTCGAGTTCGAGGATCCAGCCGGTGACGCTGTCGAGGAAGTAGCGGTCGTGGGTGACCAGCACGACGGTGCCCTTGTAGTCCTCCAGATGCTTCTGGAGCCAGGCGACCGATTCGGCGTCGAGATGGTTGGTCGGTTCGTCGAGCAGCAGCAGGTCGGGCTTTTCCAGCAGCAGCTTGCACAGCGCGATGCGGCGCTTCTCGCCGCCCGACAGCTTGGTCACGTCGGCGTCGCCCGGCGGGCAGCGCAGCGCGTCCATGGCGATCTCGACCGTGCGGTCGATGTCCCAGGCGTCGGCGGCGTCGATCTTCTCCTGCAACTCGCCCTGTTCGGCCAGCAGCGCGTCGAAGTCGGCGTCCGGATCGGCCATCAGGTTCGACACTTCGTTGAAGCGGTCGAGCAGCGCCTTGGTCTCGCCCAGCGCCTCCATGACGTTCTCATGGACGGTCTTGGTCGGGTCGAGCTGCGGCTCCTGCGGCAGGTAGCCGACCTTGGCGCCCTCGGCCGACCAAGCCTCGCCGGAGTAGTCCTTGTCCAGCCCGGCCATGATCTTCATCAGGGTCGACTTACCGGAACCGTTGACGCCGAGCACGCCGATCTTCACACCCGGCAGGAACGAGAGCCAGACGTTGTCGAGAACCTTCTTGCCGCCAGGATAGACCTTGGTCAGGCCCTTCATGACATAGACATACTGGTAGGACGCCATGCGCCGCTCCGACCTTCCGAAAAAATGTGAGAATTGGCGCCGCCCCATCCCGATGGTTCTACGGCACCCTGTCGCTAGGGACTGGTTTTAGCGCATAAGGGCCTTGCATGAAACCTTGTTGAGCCACCCGGCGGGGGCCGGGCAGCGACAGGAGGAACAGGATTGGTCAGTCCCAAAGTCGAAATCTACGTCGATGCCGACGCCTGCCCGGTCAAGGCCGAGGTCTACAAGGTCGCCGGCCGCACCGGTTCCAAGGTCTGGCTGGTGGCCAATGCGCCGCTGCGCCTGCCGACGGAGTGCATGGCGGAACTGGTTGTGGTCAGCGACGGCTTCGACGCCGCCGACAACTGGATCGCCGACCATGCAGGCCCGACCGACATCGTGGTGACGGCGGACATCCAGCTGGCCGACCGCTGCGTGAAACGCAACGCGGTGGTGATCGGCCCGACCGGACGCCCCTTCACGCCCGACAGCGTCGGCTCGGCGCTCGCCACCCGCGCCCTGATGCAGGATCTGCGCGACATGGGCGTGGTCAGCGGCGGCAACGCCCCGATGAGCCAGCGCGACAAGTCGCAGTTCCTCCAGACGCTGGACCAGGCGGTCCAGGCGCTGAAGGCGGGGCGGCGGCCGAAGTTCCGGTAGGCGGGCGCCGCGCTGTCCCGGCACCTTCGCGGCATGCCTGATGTTTTCCCTTTTCTCGTGCATCAACCCCAGAAACCACTCGTTAAGAATATCTGTTCAATCTGTTTTAACAACCGAAAGGCAGAACACAGAGGAATGGAGAATGGCGGCGTTAACTGAGTCAACGATCCATCAAGCCCTGGATTGGGCTTATGATAAAGCTGTCAACGGTGTTCCCGGACTTGATAGCGCTGTCGAATTGGCTGCGGAGTACGCCAAGCAGGATGGAACTCTATATGATCAAGCCAATGCGTTGATCCGCTGGCAGATAGCCAAATGCGCGACATCCGGATTTGTGACCGGCCTTGGGGGATTGATGACTCTCCCGGTCGCAATTCCCGCCAATATTACATCAGTCCTCTATGTTCAAGTAAGAATGATCGCAGCTCTTGCTCATCTGGGCGGACACGATATCAAGGACGACCGGGTCAAAACGCTCGTCTACACCGCACTATGCGGGAATGCCGCACTTCCGGTTTTGAAAGAAATCGGCGTTAAAGTCGGGACCAAAGTAACGCAGAAAATGATACAAAGCATATCAAGGGAAGTTATTATATCTATTAATAAAACAGTTGGCTTTCGCCTTCTTACGAAATTCGGCTCCACAGGCGTCATAAATTTGGGAAAAGCCATACCACTGGTTGGCGGAATTGTAGGCGGCACCGTCGATGGCGTTGCCACCAACACCATCGGCAATGTCGCTCGCGACCTGTTTATTGCTCAACAGACCGCGTAGTATTAAAGGGAGGCGTCGCTTTTCGAGGCCTCCCTCGTTTTTTACACCCGCACCACCTTGCCCGGGTTCAGCAGATTGTCCGGATCGAAGGCGCGCTTCAGGTCGCCCATGACGCCGAAGGCCTCGCCGGTCTCCTGCTCCAGGAAGGCCATCTTGCCGTAGCCGATGCCGTGCTCGCCGGTGCAGGTGCCGCCCATCTCCAGCGCACGGGTCACCATCTTGTCGGCAAGGCGCTGCGCCTCCGCCAGCTCCGCCGGGTTCTCCGGGTCGAGGACATAGACGAGGTGGAAGTTGCCGTCGCCGACATGGCCGACCATCGGGGCCAGCATGTTGGACACCGCCAGATCCTGCTTGGTCTCCAGAATGCAGTCGGCAAGCCGCGAGATCGGCACGCAGACGTCGGTCGGCCAGCCCTTCGACCCCGGACGCAGGGCCAGTGCCGCGTAATAGGCGTCGTGCCGGGCCTGCCACAGCTTCGAGCGGTCCTCCGGCCGGGTGGCCCAGGCAAACTCCATCCCGCCATGCTCGGCGGCGATGGCGGCGACCATCTCCGCCTGCTCCTTCACCCCGGCCTCGGTGCCGTGGAATTCGAAGAACAGGGTCGGGGCGACGGCGTAGTCGAGCTTGGAGTATTTGTTGACGGCGTCGATCTGCACCTCGTCCAGCAGTTCGATGCGGGCGACCGGCACGCCGACCTGGATGGTCTGGATCACCGTGTCGACGGCGCCCTTGATGGTCTGGAAGGCGCAGACCGCGGACGAAATGGCTTCCGGGATGCCGTAGAGCTTCAGCGTCACCTCGGTGATGATGCCGAGCGTGCCTTCGGAGCCGACGAACAGCCGGGTCAGGTCATAGCCGGCCGCCGACTTGCGCGCACGCCCGCCGGTCTTGATGACGCGGCCGTCGGCCAGCACCACGGTCAGCCCCAGCACATTCTCGCGCATCGTGCCGTAGCGCACGGCGTTGGTGCCGCTGGCCCTGGTCGCCGACATGCCGCCCAGCGAGGCGTTGGCACCGGGATCGATGGGGAAGAACAGGCCGGTGTCGCGCAGATGCTCGTTCAGCTGCTTGCGGGTCACACCGGCCTGGACGGTCACGTCCAGATCCTCCGGGCTGACCCGCAGGATCTGCTGCATGCCCGACAGGTCGATGGTGATGCCGCCGGCCAGCGCCGCGATGCCGCCCTCCAGCGAGGTGCCGGTGCCGAAGGGGATGATCGGCAGCTTGTGCTTCGCGCAGATCTTCACGATCGCGCTGACCTCTTGGGTCGAATTGGCGAAGGCGACGCCGTCCGGCGGGAAGGGCGTGTGATAGGACTCGTCCTTGCCGTGATGCTCGCGCACCGGCAGGGAGGTGGTGAACCGGTCGCCCAGCAGAGCCGACAGCTCGGCCCGGGCCTCCTCGGTCAGGGCCGCGCGCGGCTGGGTGGTGGCGATGACGGTCATGGGTGTTGTCCTCCCCGGTCGATGAGTCATTCGGATGGTTCATTGGTATGACCAAGGGAGGCTAAAGCGGCAGGCAAGCCCTTGGCAAGACTGGCGCCGCGCAGGGGTGGAATGCCAGGGCGCCACAGGTTGGCCGCGATCTCACGCAAGAGGCGCCACACCTGTTGCACCGGCGGCGCAACAGTCCCTGCAACACCTGTTGCAACGCCCCACCCCGCCGCATCGCCTTGAACCGTTGAAAATCAAGAAAATCCGCTGAACTGACCATCTGGCACGGCGGTTGCTTTTACCCCCTCGAACCGCGTGTCGATCAACGGCGCGCCGCATTGAGGGGGAGACGCCATCTTGGCTCCGGTCGTCGGCATCGTCGCCAATCCGGTTTCAGCCCGCGACATCCGCCGGGTCGTCGCCAACGCCACCAGCCTGCAGATCGCCGACCGGGCGAACATCCTGCTGCGGGTGCTGGCGGCGCTGCACGCCTGCGGCGTCCGCGACGTGCTGATGATGCCGGAGAATGGCGGCATCCGCGCCCATGTCGAGCGCGGCCTGATGCGGGCCAGGGGGAGTGGCGCCTCGCGCGGCGAGGACATCTATCCCGCCCTCCACACCGTCTCCATGCCGGTCACCGGCACCGTCGCCGACACCCACCGCGCCACCGCGGAGATGCGGCGGGCCGGCGTGTCGGCCCTGGTGGTGCTGGGCGGCGACGGCACCCACCGGGCGGTGGCGGCCGAATGCGGAACGGTGCCCATCGCCGGCATCTCCACCGGGACCAACAACGCCTTCCCCGAACACCGTGAGCCGACGATCACCGGGCTCGCCACCGGGCTGGCGGTCACCGGCCGGGTGCCACCGCACATCGCCTTTGCCGCCAACAAGCGCATCGACGTGTCCCTCGTCAGCGGGGCGAACGGCGGCGCGGTGACCGAGATGGCTCTGGTCGATGTCGCCCTGGTGACGGAACGCTACATCGGCGCCCGCGCCCTGTGGCGGACCGAAAATTTCCGCGAACTCTACGTCACCTTCGCCGACCCCGAGGTGATCGGCATGTCGGCCATCGCCGGCCTGCTGGAACCCGTCGACCGCGACGAGAGCGGCGGTCTGATGGTGCGGCTGTCACCGGATGGCACCTGCCGCAAGGGCATCACCACCCTCAACGCCCCCATCGCGCCGGGAATGATGGCCCGGGTCGGCGTCACCGACTGGCGCCGCATGCCGGCCGGCGTGGCCTTCGTGCCGGAGGTCACCGCCGGCTCGGTCGCGCTGGATGGCGAACGCGAGCTGTCCTTCACCGAACGCGACCGTCTGTCCCTGACGCTCAGGGACGACGCCTTCCGCACGGTCAACGTCGCCGCAGTGATGCGGCACGCCGGCCAGAACCGGCTGCTGACCGGCACCCCGGTGCCCGTCACATCCGCCTTCTAATCATCAAACACCAATCAGGGAGAAAACACCTCATGGCCCAGAATCCCTTCCCCCTCGGCAAGGACGAGCTGCTGAAGGCCTACCGCACCATGCGGACGATCCGCGAGTTCGAGGAGCGGCTGCACGTCGATTTCGCCAAGGGCGACATCCCCGGCTTCGTCCACCTCTATGCCGGCGAGGAGGCCTGCGCCACCGGCATCATGATGCACCTGAACGACAACGACCGCATCGCCTCGACCCACCGCGGCCACGGCCACTGCATCGCCAAGGGCGTCGATGTCCACGCGATGATGGCGGAGATCTACGGTCGCAGCACCGGCGCCTGCCGGGGCAAGGGCGGGTCGATGCACATCGCCGACCTGTCCAAGGGCATGATGGGCGCCAACGGCATCCTCGGCGCCGGCGCGCCGTTGATCTGCGGGGCGGCACTGGCGGCCAAGGTGCGCGGCGACCGCGGCGTCGGCATCACCTTCGTCGGCGATGGCGCCTCCAACCAGGGCACCTTCCTGGAGAGCCTGAACCTCGCCGCGGTGTGGAACCTGCCGGTGGTCTTCGTGGTAGAGAACAACGGCTATGCCGAATCCACCGCGATGGAATGGGCGGTGTCCTGCGACAGCTATGTCGACCGCGCCACCGGCTTCGGCATGCCGGGCGTCACGGTGGACGGCACCGACTTCTTCGCGGTGTACGAGGCGGCCGGCGAGATCATCCGCCGCGCCCGCGACGGCGGCGGCCCAGCCCTGCTGGAATGCAACATGGTCCGTTTCTACGGCCATTTCGAGGGCGACGCCCAGACCTACCGCGCCAAGGGCGAGCTGGAGGCGATCCGTGCGTCCCGCGACTGCCTGACCATCCTGTCGGAGCGCGTGATCGAGGCCGGGGTGATCGGCCGCGACGAGCTGCAGGCCATCGACCGCGAGGTGAACGCGCTGATCGAGGACGCCACGCGCGCCGCCAAGGCCGCCCCGCTGCCCACGCCGGACGACCTGCTGCGCGACGTCTACGTCGCCTACTGAGGCCACGTCTACGTCGCCTACTGAGCCAACCCCAATCCAAGAGACGCGAAACGCGCGGAGGAAACACATGTCCCGCAAGATCAGCATGAAGCAGGCGATCAACGAGGCCCTGGACCTGGAGATGCGCCGCGACCCCACCGTCATCGTCATGGGCGAGGACATCGTCGGCGGCACCGGCGCCCAGGGCGAGGACGACGCCTGGGGCGGCGTGCTGGGCGTCACCAAGGGGCTGTACGCCAAGCATGGCGACCGGCTGATGGACACGCCGCTGTCGGAATCCGCCTATATCGGTGCCGCCGTCGGCGCTGCCGCCTGCGGGCTGCGCCCGGTGGCCGAGCTGATGTTCCTCGACTTCATGGGCGTCTGCTTCGACCAGATCTTCAACCAGGCCGCCAAGTTCCGCTACATGTTCGGCGGCAAGGCGGAGACGCCGGTGGTGATCCGCGGCATGGTCGGCGCCGGCTTCCGCGCCGCCGCCCAGCATTCGCAGATGCTCACCCCGCTGTTCACCCACATTCCGGGGCTGAAGGTGGTCTGCCCCAGCAACGCCTATGATGCCAAGGGCCTGCTGATCCAGTCGATCCGCGACAACGATCCGGTCATCTTCTGCGAGCACAAGAACCTCTACGGCCTGGAATGCGAGGTTCCGGCCGAGAGCTACGCCATTCCCTTCGGCGAGGCGAACGTGCTGCGCGACGGCGACGACGTGACCATCGTCAGCTACGGCCTGACCGTCCACCGCGCGATGGAGGCGGCGGCGGCGCTGGCGAAGGACGGCACCGAGGCCGAAGTCATCGACCTGCGCACCCTGTCGCCCATCGACTGGGACACCATCGTCGAGAGCGTGGAACGCACCGGCCGGCTGGTGGTGGTGGACGAGGCGCATCCGCGCTGCAACCTCGCCACCGACATCGCAGCCTTCGTCGGCCAGAACGCCTTCGGCGCGCTGAAGGCCGGCATCCAGATGGTGACGGCGCCGCACACCCCGGTGCCCTTCGCGCCGTCGCTGGAGGATCTGTATGTCCCCAGCGCCGACAGCATCGCCAGCGCCGTCAAGCGCACCCTGTCGCCCAAGGGCGCATCGCCGCGGATCGCGGCGTAAGAGACCGGCTTCACACCACACAGCACGCACGAGCCGCCCCGCTCCCTCATTCCCGCCTGCGCGGGAGTGACGGGAGGGGTGCGCGCCAAGCAAAAAAGCATTCCCAGGAGACCGAGTTCCATGTTGAACGAGCGCATCAAGCCCATCGTCATGCCGAAATGGGGCCTGTCCATGTCGGAGGGCAAGGTCACCGGCTGGCTGAAGCGGCCGGGATCCACCATCTCCATCGGCGATGAGCTGCTGGAGGTCGAGACCGACAAGATCACCAATGTGGTCGAGGCGGGCGAAACCGGCGTGCTGCGCCGTGTGCTGGGCGAACCCGGCACCGTCTATCCGGTCAAGGCGCTGATCGCCGTGCTGGCCGAACCCGACGTGCCGGACGACGACATCGACGCCTTCATCAACTCCTATGCCGTCCCGGCCAGCGAAGACGACGGCGAGGCCGAAGCCGGCCCGCAATACCACACCGCCGAAACCCCGGCCGGCACCATCCGCTATGCCAAGCGGGGTGAAAGTGGGCCGACCGTCCTGCTGGTCCACGGCTTCGGCGGCGATCTCGACAACTGGCTGTTCACCATCGACGCGCTGGCGGAGAAGGCCACCGTCTATGCGCTCGACCTGCCCGGCCACGGCCAGTCGAACAAGCAGATCGCCGACCCCAGCCTGTCCGGCCTGTCGAAGGCGGTGCTGGGCTTCCTCGACACGGTCGGGGTGGAGCGCGCCCATTTCGTCGGCCACTCGATGGGCGGTGCGGTGTCGATGCGCACGGCGCTCGACGCGCCGGGGCGGGTGGCGTCGCTGTCGCTGATCGCGTCGGCCGGTCTCGGCGAGCAGATCGACCACGGCTACATCCAGGGTTTCGTCGGTGCGACATCGCGCCGCGACCTGAAACCGGTCCTGGAGACGCTCTTCGCCGACCGTGGCCTTGTCAGCCGCCAGATGATTGACGACCTCCTGAAGTACAAGCGGCTGGACGGCGTGGACGAGGCACTGCGGGCGCTGTCGGCCTCGCTGTTCGCCGAGGGCCGGCAGGCCAGCGTGCTCGCCTCCGGCATCGCCGATGCCAGGACGCCGACGCTGGTGGTGTGGGGCGAGGAGGATCGCGTCATCCCCGCCGACCATGCCCAGGCGCTGGCGAACACGGCACAGGTCGCCGTCATCCCCGGCGCCGGCCACATGGTGCAGATGGAGGCGGCCGGCAAAGTGAACGCGCTGCTGAAGGACCACATCGCCAAGGCGGACTGAGGAGGCCAGCTCCCTCCCCGCCCCTTTCCCCGGTTCCCGAACCCTTCGCCACCGGCGCGCAGGCTGTCCGCCAGCGCGCCGGCAGGAGACCGTTCATGCCCGATCTCAAGGACAAGTGCATCATCGTCACCGGCGCCGGCCGCGGCATCGGCGCCACCATCGCCCGCGCGCTGGCCGCCGACGGTGCCAAGCTGACCATCGCCGACCGCAACGCGGCCGACGCCCAACAGGTCGCCGAAGCCATCCGTGCCGCCGGTGGCAGCGCCATTGCCGTCACCGTCGATGTCCGCGACCGCGCCGCCGTCCGCCGCATGATCGACGAGACGGTGAAGGCCCATGGCCGGCTCGACGTTCTCTTCAACAATGCCGGCATCGCCCAGACCAAGCCCTTCCTCGACATCACCGAGGACGACTGGCACACGCTCAACGACGTCAACGCGCTTGGCGTGCTGATCGGCATGCAGGAAGCCATCAAGACGTTCCGGAAACAGGGCGGCGGCGGCAAGATCGTCAACACCGCCTCCATCGCCGGCAAGCAGGGCTACGAGCCGCTGGCCCATTACTCCGCCAGCAAATTCGCCGTGGTGGCCCTGACCCAGGCCGCCGCCCGCGGCTTCGGCAAGGACGGCATCACCGCCAACGCCATCTGCCCCGGCGTGGTGGCGACCGAGATGTGGAAGATCATCGACCAGGGCTTCCGCGACACCGGCATCACCAAGTCGGAGAACGAGGCCTTCGACATGTTCGCCGCCGGCGCCGTGCTGGGCCGGCCGTCGCGCCCCGACGATCTGGTCGGTGTCGCCCGCTTCCTCGCCTCGTCCGACAGCGACTTCATGACCGGCCAGTCCCTTCTGGTCGATGGCGGGATGGTGTTCGCCTGACCGTCCCGACCGCTCGCCCACAACGATAAAACCGGAGGACAACACCATGAGTGCCACTTCGATGAAGGCCGCCGTCTGGCATGGCCGCAAGGACATCCGGGTCGAGGACGTGCCGCTGCCGGGCGCCCCGCCCGCCGGCTGGGTGCAGATCAAGGTGCATTGGTGCGGCATCTGCGGGTCCGACCTGCATGAGTATGTCGCCGGCCCGGTCTTCATCCCCGTCGACACCCCCCACCCGCTGACCGGCCTGAAGGGCCAGTGCATCCTCGGCCACGAATTCAGCGGCGAGATCGCGACGCTCGGCGAGGGCGTGACCGGGTTCAGCGTCGGCGACCGGGTGGCGGCCGATGCCTGCCAGCATTGCGGCGAGTGCTATTACTGCAAGCACGGCATGTACAACATCTGCGAGAAGCTGGCCTTCACCGGCCTGATGAACAACGGCGCCTTCGCCAGTCTGGTCAACGTCCCGGCCGAGTTGCTCTACAAGCTGCCCGACGGCTTCCCGACCGAGGCCGGCGCCTTGATCGAGCCGCTGGCGGTCGGCATGCATGCGGTGAAGAAGGCCGGCAGCGTCGTCGGCGAGACGGTGGTGGTGGTCGGCGCCGGCACCATCGGCCTCTGCACCATCATGTGCGCGAAGGCGGCGGGCGCCGGCCGGATCATCGTGCTGGAGATGTCCGCCGCCCGCAAGGCCAAGGCGCTGGAGGTCGGCGCCAGCATCGTGCTCGACCCCAAGGAATGCGATGCGGTGGCGGAGGTCAAGGCGCTGACCGGCGGCTACGGCGCCGACGTGTCGTTCGAATGCATCGGCCATCGCGACACCGCCAAGCTCGCCATCGACGTGATCCGCAAGGCCGGCAAGGCGGTGCTGGTCGGCATCTTCGAGGAGCCGAGTTCCTTCAACTTCTTCGAGATCGTCGCCACCGAGAAGCAGGTCATCGGCTCGCTGGCCTACAATGGCGAGTTCGCCGACGTCATCCGCTTCATCGCCGACGGCCGCATCGACGTGCAGCCGCTGATCACCGGCCGCATCACCCTGAGCGACATCGTCAGCGGCGGCTTCGAGGAGCTGGTCGCCCACAAGGACCGCAATGTGAAGATCATCGTGCAGCCGCAGGCGGTCGACGCGGCAGCCGAACAGCCGGAGCTCGTCCACTGATGGCCCTTCCCGCGATGCATGCACTTCGCCCGGAACACCGGGCCGAGAAGCCGGCCTGGCTCCGCGCCCGCGCGCCAGCCGGGACGGCTTTCGGAGACACGCAGTCGCTCGTCCGCCGCCACGGCCTGAACACGGTCTGCGAGGAGGCCGCCTGCCCCAACATCGGCGAATGCTGGAGCAAGCGGCACGCGACGGTGATGATCCTGGGCAGCGTGTGCACGCGGGCCTGCGCCTTCTGCAACGTCGCCACCGGCCGGCCGGACGCGCTCGATCCCCACGAGCCCGACCGGTTGGCCGGGGCGGTCGGCGAGCTTGGCCTCGCCCATGTCGTCATCACCTCGGTCGATCGCGACGATCTGCCGGACGGCGGGGCCGCGCATTTCGCCCGCTGCATCCGCCGTCTGCGCGAGACCGCCCCCACCACGACGGTGGAGGTGCTGACCCCCGATTTCCGCAACAAGCCGGGGGCGGTGGAGACGGTCGCCGATGCCCGCCCCGACGTCTACAACCACAATCTGGAGACCGTGCCACGGCTCTATGCGGATGTGCGGCCGGGAGCCCGATATTACGGCTCGCTCCGCCTGCTGGAGCGGGTCAAGGAGCGCGACCCAAGCATCTTCACCAAGTCCGGCATCATGGTCGGGCTTGGCGAGGAGCCGGCGGAGGTGTTGCAGGTGATGGACGATTTGCGGGCGGCGGGCGTCGATTTCCTGACCATCGGCCAGTATCTCCGCCCCACCCCCAACCATCACCCTGTCGCCCGCCACGTCACCCCCGATGAGTTCGAGCGCTACGGCACGGTGGCGCGGGCGAAGGGGTTCCTGATGGTGTCGGCGACGCCGCTGACCCGCTCCTCCCATCACGCCGGGCGCGACTTCGAAGAATTGCGGCGGCGGGCGGCGGCTATTGCACCACCCTGACCGGCCCCACCTTGGACCCATCCGACTGCGGCGGCTTCATCAGCTTGCAATTGCTGACACAGTAGGTCTGCATCTCCATGCGGCCGCCGCAGCTCACAAAACACTCATCGTAATCCTGGGAACAGCTGCTCAATCGGTAGCAATGAATTTCACTTTCAAAGTCCCCAATTCGCCTTTCATGCTTCGCGCCTTTGGGAAGATTTTTCTTGTATTCGTAATATGCCGCATGCGCACGGGTCAGCCCTTCGGCCATGCAGGTCTGGTACCCCAATTCGACCGCGGCGTTGCACAGTTGTTTCGTCTGCTGGCATTGGGCGACGCAGCGTTTTCCGGCATCGGTTGCCGGCATGAATGTGGTTGTCCTTGTCTGTAAATTCGGAGTTGGGGTGCAACCGGCCAACCCGGCCGCCAGCAGGCAGCCGAGCACAACTAAACGCGTCTTCATCGTGGATGCCCCGCCGTGGATTACTTTCAATCGACACGAACAGGGCGCCGATCCAAAATAATCCACGTCATAGGCCTATTTCGCGAAGGCGGCGCCCAGCCCAGCAACAGACCGCCCAACACGGGACAAGCAGCCGTCGGCTACAGCTTCCAGGCTTTATGGAAACCCGCACTTATGTCAAATGCTGCCTTTGTAGGTAGTCCTCGCTCTGCATCTCCATCAGGCGGCTGACCGTGCGTTCGAACTCGAAGGCGTGGGTACCTTCCGGATAGAGGCGCTCGGGCGGCCCCTCCGCGGCGATGACGACGTTGACCTTGTGCTCGTACAGCGCATCGATCAGCGTCATGAAGCGCTTGGCCTCGTTGCGCAGCTCGTCCTTCATCGTGGGCACATGGTCGATCAGCACCGTGTGGAAATGGGTGGCGATCGCCAGATAGTCCGCCGCTCCCAGCGGCTTGCCGCACAGGTCCCAGAAATCGACCCAGGCCACGCATTTGGCGGCACGCGCGATGTCCACCCGCCGTCCCTGCACCGTGAGGCTGCAAGGCTCGCCCGCGGCACCGCCGGTCAGGTCGGAGAAGGCTTTCGCAAGGGCGGCGTCCGAGGCCGGACCCAGCGGGTGGTGGTAGATCGGCACGCCCTTAAGCCGGTCCAGCCGGTAGTCGGTCGGGCCGTCCAGCGACAGGATGTCGAGCTTTTCCTTCAGCAGGGCGATGAAGGGCAGGAACAGCTCGCGCTGGAGACCGTCCTTGTACAGCATGTCCGGCGGCCAGTTGGAGGTCGCCACCACCACCACGCCCAGATCGAACAGGTTGGTGAACAGCCGGCCCAAAATCATCGCGTCGACGATGTTGGTGACGTGGAACTCGTCGAAGCAGAGCAGCCACGCCTCGTCGGCCAGCGCGCGGGCCAGTTCGGGCAGCGCCTCGTCCGGGCCGTCACCCTTGCCTTTGCCGGATTGACGGTGGTCGTGGATGCGCTGGTGGATCTCCAGCATGAATTCGTGGAAATGGACGCGCCGCTTCTTGTCGACCGGGGCGGTCTCGTAAAACAGGTCCATCAGCATCGACTTGCCGCGGCCGACGCTGCCGTAGATGTACAGCCCCTGCGGTGCGGTGGAGGCGATGTCCGGCGGCGGCGGCGCGGCGCGGCGGCGGCCCAGACCGAAGCGCTCCAGCCAGCCACCCCCTGCCGGCTTGTCGTCGCCGACGGGCTGCGGCTGATAGCCCTTCAACGCCTGATACAGGCTTTGGAACTTCTCCGCCGCCAGTTCCTGGTCGGGATCGGGGCGAAGAGTGCCGCTGCCGCGGCGGACGCGGTAGAGCGAAAGCGGTCCGTCGGTCATGGGGATATGCGCGATCCGGCTGCCAAGATGGCTCCTTACCTAACGGATGGCGCCGGCTACGGCAACCGCCGACGGGAGGGCGAACAGGGCATGGCAGAGTGGCGTCCACGCTCAAAGCACCGGGCATGAACGGCGCGGCATCTGCGCGCAGTGGAAAACCCCGCATTTCCGTCTGGTTACACTTTCTTTAAGGTGTCGGCGCGATTAGAGTGTGATCGTTTCAAGCGGTATCGCTTGAAGCGTGAATCACACGGAAAATCAAAAGCTTAGGGTCTGTCTGGCGCTTCAATAAGCACCAGGCAGACCCTAAGCAGGGCAGGCCGTCCGGCCGCAACCGCCACTGGAAATCACGACGCCGATGCCTGTTCCCGGGTCCGCCTCCCCGCCGCCGCCCCGCTCCACCGCCGGTTTGGCGGGGGCGTTGCGTGGCCGGCTGGGATCGGTCCGCTTCCTGATGACCGCGTCCGGCCTCGCCTTCATCCTGGTGGTGAACATGCTGATCGGCTACGGCATCCTCCAGGGCCGGCGCGAGGCGCTGGATGCCGGGGAGCGTGCGACCCGCGATCTTGCCCGCATGCTGGAATCGCAGACGCTGCGGACGGCCTTCGCGGTGGACCAGATGCTGCGCGACCTGTCCTTCGCGCTCGACACGCTTCCCGACAGCCCCCGCCGCGGCAGCACGGCGATCCACGATCATTTGCGCCAGCGGCGCGACAATTTCGCCGAATTGGCCGATCTGGTGGTGGTCGACGGCGACGGCCTCGCCCTCCATCATTCGGCCGAACTGCCGCTGCCGACGGTTCCGTTGTCCGACCGCGCCTATTTCACCGGGCCGCGTGACGGCGGCCAGGACCTGCATGTCAGCGCCGCCATCACCAGCCGGGTGCGGCCCGGCACACAGATCATCCCGTTCAGCAGGCGCTGGCTGGATACCGACGGCGGCTTTCGCGGCGTGCTGGTCGCCATGGTCGATCCGACACGTCTGGCGGCGACGCTGGAATCGCGGGATATCGACCGCAAGGGCAGCGTGATCCTGGCGCTGGGGGATGGAACCATCCTGCTGGAGCGGCCGCAGGGCCGCAGCGAAAGTCAGGGCGAAAGTCAGGGTGGACCGGGCCGGCTGACCGACTGGCCGGCGGTGTGGACTGCGCTTGCCACCCATGACGAGGCCACCATACGCAACGCGGCACCCGGACCTGGGGGCAGCACCGACAGCCTGGTCAGCGTGCGGCGGGTGCAGGGCTATCCCTTCGTGATCGTCGCGACCCTGCCGGTGGCGGCGGCGCTGGCCGAATGGCGGCGCGACACGGCGGCCTGGACCTCCATCGGCACGGTGATGACCATCGCCATCGTCCTGCTGACCGCCTTCGTCGTCCGCCAGCATGCCCGGCGGGACGAGGATCAGGCCCGGCTGGCCCGCGCCTCGCGCCGGATCCGAGGCATCCTCGATTCCATGCTGGATGCCGTGGTGACCTTCGACACCGCCGGGCGCATCGTCACCTTCAACCGCGCGGCGGAGATGATGTTCGCCGTGCCCGAGCGGGAGATGATCGGCCAGCCGATCGAGGCACTGATCCCCGACGCGCGCGGCGGCGCCAACGACCGGGACCTGACCGCCCTGCGCCGCGACGGCCATGCCTTTCCGGTCGGCTTCACCGTCAGCGATCTGCGGCTGGGCGGCGGGACCGGTGCGGTGCGTCCGGACGAACCGCGCATCCATGTCGGCGTCATCCGCGACATGACGCGCCGCAAGCAGCAGGAGGCGGAACTGATCGCCTCCAAGACCCAAGCCGAACTGGCGAACCGGGCGAAGAGCGAATTCCTGGCCAACATGAGCCATGAGCTGCGCACCCCGCTGAACGCCATCATCGGCTTTGCCGAGGTGCTGGACAGCGAGTTCTTCGGCACCGTCAACGAGCGGCAGAAGTCCTGCATCACCGACATCCACGACAGCGGCCGGCACCTGCTGGACATCGTCAACGCCGTGCTGGACATGTCGAAGTTGGAAGCCGGCCAGTTCGAGCTGTGCGAGGAGGCGGTGGAGGTGCATGAGGCGGTCGGCCAATGCCTGATGATGGTGCGCGACCGCGCGGCCTCCGGCGGAGTCGCCATCCACAACGAGGTGACGGCCGCCATCGCCACCCTGTGGGTCGACCGCCGTGCCTTCAAGCAGGTGATCCTGAACCTGCTGTCCAATGCGGTGAAATTCACGCCCGGCGGCGGCAGCATCACCATAACGGCCGGGATGGAGCAGGATCGCGGCTTCGCGCTGGCGGTCGCCGACACCGGGATCGGCATCCCGCCCGGCTTCATGGCCGACCTGTTCCAGCCCTTCCGTCAGGCGGAGAACGCCGCCAACCGCCGGTACGAGGGCACCGGGCTCGGCCTGTCGATCTCGAAGAATTTCGTCGACCTGCATGGCGGCATGCTGACCTGCCGCAGCACGCCGGGCGCCGGCACCACGATGACGGTGCGGCTGCCGGCCGGGCGGGTGATCGAACAGCCCAGCCAAGTCGGCAGCCGCAACCCGGTTCCCGCGGCCTGAGGCGGTTTCACCGCAAACGCGTTGCCGAGAAGCGCCGGGGCGGATTGACGAACTCGTCCTGCGCCGCGATCAGCTGAAGCTCGCGCGTGCCCATCCGCCGCGTCGTCTCGAAGATGGCGAAGATCGCCGCCGCCGCCTTTTCCAGCGCATCGGCCGGGTCGAAGGCGGTCAGGTAATGGGCAAGGAACAGCGCCGCCACCGCGTCGCCCGACCCGTTGGGCGGCGGGTCGAAGGTCAGGCGCGGCGTCGACACCAGCCAGGCGCCGTCGGCGCCGTCCACCAGCATCTCGATGCTGTCGGGATCGGCATCGCTGCGGGTCAGGCTGGTGACCAGGACCAGCCGCGGCCCGCGGGCACGCAACGCCGCGGTGGCAGCCAGCGCATCGTCCAACGTCGCCACCTTGCGGTCGGTCAGATATTCCAGCTCGAACTGGTTCGGCGTCATCAGGTCGGCGGCGGGAACCGCATGGTCGCGGATGAACTCCGGCAGGCCGGGCCGCACGAAGAAACCGCGGCCGACGTCGCCCATCACCGGATCGCAGCAGTAGATCGCCTTGGGATTGGCGGCCTTCACCCGCGCCGCCGTCTCGACGATGACCTGCCCCAGCTCGACGGCGCCCATATAGCCGGACAACACCGCATCCTGCGCTGGCAGCACGCCGCGGGCGGCGATGCCGTCGACGATGTCGGCGATATGCTCCGCCGTGAAGACCTGCCCGGTCCAGGCGCCGTAGCCGGTGTGGTTGGAGAACTGGACGGTGTTCACCGCCGTGGCATCGATCCCCAGCCGCTGCAGCGGAAACACCGCGGCGCGGTTGCCGACATAGCCATAGGCGACGTGCGATTGGATGGTGAGGACGCTTTTCATGGGAGAAGCGTAAGCGACGCTCCGCCGGGCGTAAAGCCGCCGACTCCGCGGCGACGGGCGGGGGGCGCGGCATGGCTGCCATGCGCCGGACCTCGCGAGCGGGAGTGCTGCGTCCGTGTGGCACACGGGTGTCGACCCATGGACAGGACTCATGGACAGGGGAACGGCGCGCGGCTAAAGCTGGCCCATTCCATCATCCGCATTTCCGGGATACCGCCATGGCCACCACAGTCCGCCCCCGCCGCAGCGTGCTCTACATGCCGGGCTCGAACGCCCGCGCCCTGGAGAAAGGGCGCAACCTGCCGGCGGACGGGTTGATCCTGGATTTGGAGGATGCGGTCGCCCCGGATGCCAAGGCGACCGCGCGCGACACCATCGCCGGCGCGCTGGCCGCCGGCGGCTATGGCGGGCGGGAACTGATCGTGCGGGTCAACGGGCTGAACACGCCCTGGGGCTATGACGATCTGCGCATGGCGGCGGCCAGCGGCGCCGACGCTGTGCTGCTGCCGAAGGTGGAGAGCGCCGACGCGGTTCGGCAGGCCGAGGCGGTGCTGCGTGCAGCCGGGGCGCCGGCCGGACAGACCATCTGGTGCATGATGGAAACGCCGCTCGGCATCCTGAACGCCAAGGAGATCGCCGGCGCGTCCCCCACCGTCGGCGGGCTTGTGCTCGGCACATCGGACCTCGCCAAAGACCTGCACGCCGCCCATACGGCGCAGCGGCTGCCGATGATCACCAGCCTGGGGCTGTGCCTGCTGGCGGCCAGGGCTTATGGGCTGGCGGTGCTGGACGGCGTGCATCTGGACCTGAACGACGACGACGGCTTCGCCGCCTCCTGCCGGCAGGGGCGCGAGCTGGGCTTCGACGGCAAGACGCTGATCCATCCCAAGACGATTGCCGCCTGCAACGCCGCCTTCGCCCCTGACGCCGAGGAGATCGCCCAGGCCCACCGCATCATCGCCGCCCATGCGGAGGCGGCAGCCGCCGGCAAGGGCGTGGTGCTGGTCGACGGCAAGCTGGTGGAGAACCTGCATGTCGAGAACGCCCGCCGGCTGGTGACGCTTGCCGAGGCGATCGACGCGCTCTGAGGCGGGCCGAACCGTCTGACCGACAGTTTCACCCGTCCTCCCCATCGCGGTACAGGTCGGGCCAGTCGAAGCGGATCATCGACCGCGGCCGGTCTTGCAGCGGGCCGATGCGGTTTCCGGCGACCAGCCTGACCCCCGATGCCCGCGCCGCCACCACCATGCTGGTGGTCGACAACCCGGCGACGCAGATCATCAGGCCGGCGCGCTCCGCCGCGGTGACGATGCCGTTCATCTCCTCCATCAGCCGGGCTTCGGCCGAGCGGTCCGCCGGCATCGCCATGGTGATCCCGCTCAGGCCGTTGCCGGAAAGTCCGGAAAGGCTCTGCGACTTGAACTCGATCCGCATGAAGGTCCAACGGCAATAGGGCCTGACCTCATGCAGCAGTTCGTTGAGCCGCCCGGTCGGCACCCCAGGCGGGAAGCGCAGGAGCTCGAAGATGAGAAAGCGGCGCAGATAGTCGGGAATCGACTGGCAGATCTCCAGGAAGGGCAGCCGGGTACGGCGGGCCGCCAGCGTTTCGAAGCAGACAGGCACCGACATCATCAGTCGCGACCTGTTGCGGAATAGCCCGTTCAGGATTTCCACGGATTCGACCAGCGCATCCGCATCGAGCCGCAGCAGCTCCATGGGATCCGTCAGGGAATTCAGCGCCGCCGTCCCTTCCAGAAAGGAACCGTCCGGAAAGATGCGTACCGGCGTGCCCATATAGGTCGAGATGACCAGTTTGCCGATGTCCCAGACCGGCCGGTAACGGATGCTGAACTGACCGGCATCCTCGGGGGAGAGCTGCAACTGGCGCAGGACAGGCCGAACCTTGCCGTCACCATCGTCAGCGTGAATGTTTGGGCCGGACATCACCGGAGAACCGTCGGCCGACCGGACGGCCGCAGAATCCGGACGTGGCCGCGCTTCCGCCAGCAGAACTTTGGCAAGAGCATGCTCGAACTGAATTTGCCCATCCGCCACACCAACGGCGGTCGAGATCCGCAGGTCGGCTGCCCGGTCGTCACCGAGAAAAAGCTGCAGCAGTTCCTGCGCGATCCTTGCGCAGACCAGGTCAGCGGCGTGCCGGTCGAGCGTCGCGAACACAAGGATGAAATCGTCGCTCGCTGTTTTGAAGCGGATGTCGTTGCGGGCGAGACAACGGTCGATGATCGCATCCGCGGCAACCAGAACCCGCGGGCGCAGAGCGAGCCAACCGGATCCCAGGCGATCCCGCATCATGCCGAGATCGAGCAGGTGAACCCGGCCGGTCGAGGCGACCGCCGGTTGCATCAGCAGCCGCCACAGCCGCTGTTCCAGAGCGCGCAGCTCCTCACCGTTCTCCAGCGGCGATGCCGGTGACGGTTTGCCGGCACCGCCGGGGCGGCCCGCAGCGGTCGGTGGAGAACCGGATGCCCCGGCCTGGCTGAACCACCGGCGCAGCAGGCGCTGCATGGGGGCGATCGTCCGCAACACGATATCGCAACTCCTCCCGCCGCTCCCGGCGCGTCAGAGGGTGCGGGGCGTGGGACCACCGGCCCCGCGGCCGCAGAAATCGACGATAAGATCGATGTGGCTGCGTTCGATCGGCTTCGCCAACGCATGATCGGCGCCCATTTGCCGGGCGACCGCCAGCAGGTCCATTGCCTTGCTGCGTCCGCCACCGGAAATGGCGATGATCTTAACCGCAGGGGCCAGCCGCCGCATGCGCATGATGGTCTGGAGACCATCGGCAAACGGCATCACCAGATCGCAGATCACCAGGTCCGGCCGGTTTGCCTGGAACAGCCGCATGGCCTCCTGTCCATCCTCGGCTTCGACAACCTCCACCCCGGCTTTTTCGAGAAGGCGACGCAACGTCAAACGCAGAGTGGGATCATCGTCAACCACAAGCACGGTTGGCATTTTCCCCTCCTGTCCACATGGAGCCGGCCCGGCATCGAATCCGTCGCATCCCTAATCAGGCTCCGGCATGCATTGCCACTTTCTTAATATAGTCATCGATAATCCAAAAATTTCTTCAAGTTTTTGGATTTTCCAAATAATTGCGATGGAGAAATTTTGATATTTCTGCGTAAATATACGTGCCATCCACGCAAATCGGCAATTTAATGCCATAGAATGGCTTCCATGATTCAAAGTTATATTTCCAAGACTAGGAAATAACATCTCGCGCTGTTTCTTGTTTTCTGCATCACCTATGCCCGCATTGTTTCGCCACATATCATCTTAGGCGCGATAAACTCCTTGATTCGCTGTCCATAGGTGCAGGAAGAATGCTTCAGCACAACCTTTCCATAGGTCGGAAAGCAGGCTCCGGCAAAGCGGCGCCCTCACTCTACAGGCCATAAGGACAGTTTTTATAAGTCGAAGTGGGAACCACCCTCTGGCCGATTGGTTGTCGATTCAGCAAGGCACAGTCGGAGGTTGGTTATGGCCTCGAAAGAGAGCAATCGTACGTCGGGCCGCGGCTTCGCGTCGATGGACCCGGATCGGCAACGCCAGATCGCCAGCAAAGGCGGTGAAAGCGTACCGGCCGACAAACGCAGCTTTTCAAAGAATCCGGAACTCGCGGCGGAAGCGGGACGCAAGGGCGGGCGCAGCGTGCCCGCATCCTCGCGCAGCTTCTCCAAGAACCCGTCCCTGGCAGCCGAAGCCGGCCGCAAGGGCGGGCAGGCAAGCCATGGCGGCCGCACGGCCGACCGGCCGGCCGGAGGCGACTGACCGGGGAGAGTGAAGAGTTGGGTATCGTGCAGACGAAAAAGCCCCCGTCCTTGCGGACGGGGGCTTTTTCTTTCAGTGCTGTCGGCAGTGCTGCCGGGTGACTGATCAGGAGGCCAGCTTGTCCAGCTCGCGCAGGATCGAGTCGCCCATCACGGTGGTGGAGCAGCGCGCCATGCCAGGAGCCATGATGTCGGACGTGCGCATGCCGCCGCCCAGCACGTTCTGGATGGCCCGCTCGATCAGCTTGGCATCCTCGTCCAGGTTGAACGAGTAGCGCAGGCACATCGCGAAGGACAGCAGCGTGGCGCAGGGGTTGGCCAGATCGCGGCCGGCGATGTCCGGGGCGGACCCGTGCACCGGCTCGTAGAGCGCCTTGCGGTTGCCGTTGGCATCCGGAGCACCCAGCGAGGCCGACGGCAGCATGCCGAGCGAACCGGTCATCATCGCCGCCTCGTCCGACAGGATGTCGCCGAACAGATTGTCGGTGACGATCACGTCGAACTGCTTCGGATTCTTCAGCAGCTGCATGGCGCCGTTGTCGGCATACATGTGGCTCAGCTCGACATCCTGGAACTCTTCCCCGTGCAGCTTCGTCACTTCCTGCCGCCACAGCAGGCCGGACTCCATTACGTTCGCCTTTTCCATCGAGCAGAGCTTGTTGCCACGCTTGCGGGCCAGTTCGAACGCGACGCGGGCGACGCGGCGGATTTCCGAGGTGGTGTAGACCTGGGTGTTCACGCCGCGGCGCTCGCCGTCGCCGATCTCGGTGATGCCGCGCGGCTCACCGAAATAGACGCCGCCGGTCAGCTCGCGGACGATCAGGATGTCCAGCCCGCGGATGACGTCGGCCTTCAGGGTCGAGGCGTCGACCAGCGCGTCGAACACCACCGCCGGGCGCAGGTTGGCGAACAGGCCCAGTTCCTTGCGCAGGGTCAGCAGGCCGGCTTCCGGACGCTTGGTGTAGTCGGTCGGGTTGTCCCACTTCGGACCGCCGACGGCACCCAGCATCACCGCGTCCACCGCCAGCGCCTCGGCCAGGGTGGCATCGGACAGCGGAACGCCATGGGCGTCGATGGCCGCGCCGCCGACCAGCCCTTCGGACACGTCGAAGGTGATCTTGCGCTTGCGGTCCATCCAGTCGATGACCCGGCGAACCTGGCGCATCACCTCCGGGCCGATACCGTCGCCGGGGAGGAACAGAAGCTTCTTATTGGCGGCCATGGCGGGCGCACTCCCAAATGTCAGACGTCAAGAAGACAGAAGTTGAAGAGAATCGGGGGAAGACGGAGGCGCTCAGCCCCACATCCACGGCTGGCCCGCGCGCTGCTTGCCCTCATACCCGTCGATATGGGCCGACTGCTGAAGCGTCAGGCCGATGTCGTCCAGGCCGTTCAGCAGGCAATGCTTGCGGAAGGGGTCCAGCTCGAAGGAGATGGTGCCGCCATCCGGGCCGGTGATGGTCTGCTTCTCAAGGTCGACCGTGATGACGGCGTTCGACCCGCGCGACGCGTCGTCGAGCAGCAGGTCGACCTGCTCCTTCGGCAACTTGATCGGCAGGATGCCGTTCTTGAAACAGTTGTTGTAGAAGATGTCGGCGAAGCTGGGGGCGATGATGCAGCGGATGCCGAAATCGGCCAGCGCCCACGGCGCATGCTCGCGCGACGAGCCGCAGCCGAAATTGTCGCCCGCCACCATGATGCTGGACTTGCGGTAGGCCGGCTTGTTCAGGACGAAGTCCGGGATCTCCTGCCCGTCCGGGGTGTAACGCATCTCGTCGAACAGATGCTTGCCAAGCCCCGTCCGCTTGATGGTCTTCAGGAACTGCTTCGGGATGATCATGTCGGTATCGACGTTGATCATCGGCAGCGGCGCCGCAACGCCGGTGAGAACCGTGAACTTTTCCATCGCCAGAAATCCTGTCGCGCAAGAAAGCGCAAGCGTGCGCATGCAGAGCGTGGTGAATAGCAGACCGAACAAGCCATTGCCAGAGGAAGCTTGCCCTTTTCCCGGCACGCAACGAGCGAACAGGCATGCGCCAATGCATCGGCGCGCACTATTGTTGCGCGCAGGGTTGCGGATTGTCGCGGTCAGGCCCGATTGCGGGTACCGGAACGCAGCACCGGAACCGGCACCCGGATCGCTGGGGGATGCCGAAGGCGGGAATAGCGCCGAGACCCCTGCTGTTCATCGGGCGGCGGATGGTCGACCACCCCTTGCGGCGGACGCCCCGCCCGCCTACCAAATCTCCCGGCAAGCCGACCTGCCCTCTTGAACGAACGCCCACCCGAACCAACGAAGGCCCACCCGATCCGATGCCGACACATGACGACGACCGCAGCGCCCGCCTGATCGGCATCGCCTTCCTGCTGCTGGCGCCGCCGGCCTATGGGCTGCTGACGCTGGCCTTCGGGATGGATGCGAACTGGGACCTGCGGAATTACCACTGGTACAACGGCTATGCGATGCTGACCGGGCGGATCGGGCGAGATCTGCTGGCAGCCCAGATGCCGACCTTCTACAGCCCCTTCCTGGACGTGCCCTTCTATTGGCTGGCGACCCATCTGCCGGCGCGGGCGGCCGGATTTCTGTGGGGGACGCTTCAGGGCATCAACCTGTCGCTGCTGTATCTGCTGGCATCATTTTCCCTCCGGAACGTTCCGGCCCTGAAACGGACGCTGATCGCCATGGCGTTGGCTGTCGCGGGCGGGCTGGGCGGCGGAACGCTGGGTCTGATCGGCACCACCTTCCAGGACAATGTGGTCAGCCTCGGCGTGCTGGGTGCTGCGGCCGTCATTGCCGGCAGCCTTCCCGGCATCCTCGATGGCCGGCCGCTCCCCAGCTTCGCGCGGGTCGCGGCGGCCGGGCTGCTGGCCGGGGCGGCGATGGGGCTGAAGAACCCGACAGTGATCTATGCGGTCGGGCTGTGCCTTGGCTTCCTGGCCCTGCCGGCCCGGCCGTGGCGCCGGCTGTGGCTGGCCTTCTTCTTCGGCATCGGCGTGCTGGCCGGGCTGGCGCTGGGCGGCGGCGTCTGGATGGTGCATCTGTGGCACGATTATGGGAACCCGGTCTTCCCGCACATGAACCACATCTTCAAGTCGCCCTTCGCCGCGCTGTCCGACTATGTCAATGTCAGCTTCTTCCCGCCCGGCCTGTGGCAGCGGCTGTTCTTCCCCTTCGTCTTCACCGTCTCTCCCCTGACAGTGGGAGAGGTGCCGTTCTTCGACCTGCGGGTGCTGGCGCTGTTCGTTCTGGTCCCGGTCGGAGGCGTCTGCGCGGCCGCCACGGGGATGTTGGGGAAGCGGAACGACTGGCTGACCGCCGTGCCGGCGACCCGGTTCCTGCTGGCGGCGATAACCGTCACCTACGCGCTGTGGGTGGTGATGTTCTGCATCTACCGCTATCTGGTGCCGCTGGAGATGCTGGCGCCGCTGGCGCTGGTGATGGCGGTCGGGCTGCTGCCGCTGGCGCGCCGGCTGCGCATCGGGCTGGCGGTGGCGCTGCTGGCCGTGGTGCAGCTGACGGTGCAGCCGGCAGACTGGGGGCGGGTCGCGTGGGCGGACAGTTGGGTCAAGGCCGAGGTTCCGGCCATCGAGGCTCCGGACGACACCATGGTGCTGATGGCCGGCTATTGGGCCATTTCGCACGTCATCCCGTCCTTCCCGGCGCGGGTCACCTTCGTGCGCATCCAGTCCAACTTCCTGCAGCCGGATTCCGTCGGCAACGGCTATCTCGCCATCCTGAAGGACAAGGTGGCCTCCCACCGCGGCCCCTTCCTGATGCTGAGCACGATTCCCGACACGCCCGGCGCGGCGAAGGCCGCGGAGCTGCTCGGCCTGCGGCTCGACCCGCAGCGCTGCCGGCCGATCCCCAACAATCTGGGGGAGACCCTGAACCTATGCGCCGTTGACCGCGAGGGCGGCAAAAGGGAGACAGTGGAATAATCGCGGCGTTTGTGCTGTTTATCGCCGCAGACAGCCCGATCTGCTGACAGCCCGATCTGTCCCGCCTCCAGCCAGAAGCCAGCGCCATGACCGTATCGACCATTGACCGCCCCGCCCTTACCCCGGATGCCGGCGCTTCCGGAACGCCGTCGGCGGCCGCGGCGGTCGGCCCGGCTCCCACCATCGCGGTGCTGATCCCCTGCTACAACGAGGAGGCGGCGATCGGCAAGGTGGTGCAGGACTTCCGCGCAGCCCTGCCGGACGCCATCGTCTATGTCTACGACAACAACTCGAAGGACAGGACGGTGGAGGTCGCGCGGGCCGCGGGCGCCGTGGTCCGGAGCGAGCCGCTGCAGGGCAAGGGCAACGTCATGCGCCGCATGTTCGCCGACATCGAGGCGGACGTTTATGTGCTTGTCGACGGCGACGACACCTATCACGCCGCCAGTGCGCCGGAACTGGTCAAGCGCCTGTGGGACGAGCAGCTGGACATGGTCAACGGCGCGCGGGTGACGGAGATCGTCGCCGCCTACCGCCCCGGCCACCGCTTCGGCAACCTCGTGCTGACCGGCATGGTCGCCAAGATCTTCGGCAGCCGCATCGGCGACATGCTGTCCGGCTACCGGGTGTTCTCCCGCCGCTTCGTGAAATCATTCCCGGCGCTGGCCAGCGGTTTCGAAACCGAAACGGAACTGACCGTCCATGCGCTTGAGCTGCGCATGCCGATCGCCGAGGTGAAGACCCCCTACAAGGACCGTCCGCCCGGATCGCACAGCAAGCTGAACACCATCCGCGACGGCATCCGCATCCTGCGCACCATCATCATCCTGGTGAAGGAGGAACGGCCGCTGCCCTTCTTCTCCGCCGCCTTCGGGCTGCTGGCCCTTCTGTCGGTGATCCTGGGCGTGCCGGTGATCGCGACCTATTTCCAGACCGGGCTGGTTCCGCGCTTCCCCACCGCCCTGCTCGCCACCGGGCTGATGCTGCTCGCATTCCTCAGCCTGACCTGCGGCCTGATCCTCGACACCGTCACCCATGGCCGCCGCGAGGCCAAGCGCATGAGCTACCTGTCGCTGCGCGCACCGGGCCACCACCGGCCGCTGGCGGCGGAGCGCGGAGACGAGCGCCGGTAATGGCAGCGGTCGCGAAATTCCTGGACAGCCGGCTCGGCCGGCTCGGGGTGCAGTTCGCCAAGTTCGGCGCGGTCGGCATCGTCGGGCTGGTCGTAGACACGGTCGTGCTCTACGCCGGTCTGGCGCTGGGGCTGCAATTCTTCGCCGCCCGCGTCCCGTCCTTCTTCGCGGCGGCGACGGCGACCTGGGCGCTGAACCGCGCCTTCACCTTCCGCGGTGCTGTGGACGAGCCGCTGCATCGCCAGTGGGCCAAGTTCATCGCCGCCAACGCCATCGGCGGCGTGGTGAATTACGGCGTGTCGGTCGGGCTGGAATCGAGCGTGCAGACGGTCGCCGAGCACCCGTTCCTGGCGGTGGCCGCCGGGTCCATCGCCGGCATGTTCTTCAACTTCGCGGCATCGAAGCATCTGGTGTTCAAGGGGGCGTAGCAAAGAGCCTCGCCCTGTGGCGGCGCCCGCGATTCTGCCTTGCGCGGCGCCTTATGGACTTATCCCCGCGGCTCGCCATATAACGGCGGCCATGACCCGCGAATTCCTGAAGATGCACGGCCTCGGCAACGACTTCGTCGTGATCGACGCCCGTTCCGAATCCTACCGCCCCTCGGGCGCGGAGGTGCGCGCCATCGCCGACCGCCGGATGGGCGTCGGGTGCGACCAGTTTATTGTACTGGAGAAGACCGACGCGCCGGGCGCCGACGCCTTCATGCGCATCCGCAACGCCGACGGCAGCGAGGCCGCGGCCTGCGGCAACGCGTCGCGCTGCGTCGGCTGGCTGCTGATGGAGGAAAGCGGGCGCGACCGTGCCAGCTTCCAGACCGCCGCGGGTCTGCTGCATGCAAGCCGTGCCGACAATGGCCGCATCACCGTCGACATGGGCGCGCCCCGCCTGGATTGGGCGGCGATACCGCTGGCAGCACCCAGCGACACGCTGCGGGTCGAGACGGTCGAACATGGCGGTTTCGCTGCCCCGGTTGCGGTGAACATGGGCAATCCGCACGCCGTCTTCTTCGTCGACGATGCCGAAGCGGTGCCGCTGGACGAGGTCGGCCCGGTTTTCGAGAACCACCCGGCCTTCCCCGAGCGGGCCAACATCGAATTCGCCCAGGTGCTCTCGCCCACCGCCATCCGCATGCGGGTGTGGGAGCGCGGCGCCGGCATCACCCAGGCCTGCGGCTCGGGCTCCTGCGCCACGCTGGTCGCCGCGGTGCGCCGCGGCCTGACCGACCGCAAGGCCGACATCATCCTGGACGGCGGCACCCTGACCATCGAATGGACCGAGGATGACCGCGTCCTGATGACCGGCCCGGTGGCGCTCGCCTTCAGCGGCCGCCTGTCGGCTGAACTGGTTTCTGGCGGACAGGTCGATGCCTGAAATCTGCCGATTTTTCGGCATCATCATAGCCATGTATTACAACGATCACGCGCCTCCGCATTTCCATGTGCGGTATGGCAACCAGAAAGCCGCAATCGACATCACAACGCTTGGGATCATGGAAGGCGAACTTTCCCCGAGAGCCTTGGGGCTTGTCATGGAGTGGGCTGCCCTACATAGGGAAGAGTTGAAGAACGACTGGGAACTGGCACGCCTGCATGCGCCTCTGACTCAGATTGCTCCGCTGGAATGAACCGATGCTGAAGGATATTGTCGCCGCCAAGCCGCTCGACGGCTACCGCCTGCACCTCCGATTCGAGGATGGTGCGGAGGGTAGTGTCGACGTGTCCGCCCTGGTTCCTTTCACCGGAGTGTTTGCCGTGCTGCGCGAACCCGAGACCTTCGCTGCGGTTCGCGTCGACCCGGAGCTTGGGACTGTGGTCTGGCCAAACGGGGCCGATCTCGATCCTGCCGTTCTATATTCGTCGGTTACTGGTGCGCCGCTGCCCGGTGTAGGAGGGACTCGCCATGCCCGATGATGTCGTCCTGAAGACCGATGGCCCTGAGATCGTCACCTTCGGCTGCCGCCTGAACACCTACGAGTCCGAGGTGATGCGCAACCATGTGCGCAGCGCCGGGCTGGACGACGTGGTGATCGTCAACACCTGCGCCGTGACGTCGGAAGCCGAACGGCAGGCGCGGCAGACCATCCGCAAGCTGCGCCGCGAGCGGCCCGACGCCCGCATCGTCGTCACCGGCTGTGCCGCGCAGATCGACCCGCAGCGCTTCGCGGCGATGCCGGAGGTCGATCAGGTCCTGGGCAACCAGGAAAAGCTCCAGCCGGAAAGCTGGGGCCTGCCGCCGGCCGAGAAGGTTCTGGTCAACGACATCATGTCGGTGAAGGAGACCGCTGGCCACCTGATCGGCGGGTTCGAGGACCGCGCCCGCGCCTTCGTCCAGGTCCAGCAGGGCTGCGACCACCGCTGCACCTTCTGCATCATCCCCTATGGCCGCGGCCCCTCGCGCTCCGTCCCCATCGGCGGCATCGTCGAGCAGGTCCAGGCGCTGGTGAAGGCCGGCTACAACGAGGTGGTGCTGTCGGGCGTCGACATCACCAGCTATGGCCCCGACCTGCCGGGCTCCCCGTCGTTGGGGCAGATGGTGCGTCGGCTGCTGGCGCTGGTGCCGGAACTGCCGCGGCTGCGCCTGTCCTCCATCGACTGCATCGAGATGGACGACGATCTCTGGCGCCTGATCGAGAACGAGCCGCGCCTGATGCCGCACCTGCACCTGTCGCTCCAGGCCGGTGACGACATGGTGCTGAAGCGGATGAAGCGCCGGCACGGACGCGCCGATTCAATCGCCTTCTGCGAGCGGGTCCGTTCGGTCCGACCCGACGTGGTGTTCGGCGCCGACTTCATCGCCGGTTTCCCGACGGAGACCGAGGAGATGTTCGAGAACACCATGCGGCTGGTGGAGGAATGCGGCCTGACCTGGCTGCATGTCTTCCCCTACAGCCCGCGCCCCGGCACGCCGGCCGCCCGCATGCCGCAGGTCGACGGCGCCGTCCGCAAGGAACGCGCCGCCCGCCTGCGCGCCGTCGGCGAAGCGGCGGAGGCCCGCACCCTGGCAGGCCTCGTCGGCCGTACCGCCACGGTGCTGGTGGAGAAGGACGATCTGGGCCGCACCGAGCATTTCGCCGCGATCCGCCTGGGCCGGATCCTCCCGCCCGGCTCGCTGGTGCCCGCCGCCATCACCGGCATCAAGGACGGCGTGCTGACCGGCACCCCGCTCTGACCCCTCTTATAGTGGACACTCCATGATTTTCCGCTGGTTCGGCCGCAAGAAGCCCGAAGAGACCGCGCCCAAGGACGAGGCGGCAAAGAACGAATCGGTCGCTCTGGAGTCTTCCACCCCCGCGCCGGAGCCGGAGCCGGAAAAGACGCCGGAGCCGCCTGCCGCCGCACCTGCGCCCAGGCCGGAAACCGAACCGGTGCCGGAACTGGCGCCTGCCCCGCCGGCCGCCGAGCCGCGCCCCGCGCAGCCGGTACCGGTCGTACCGATTCCGGTGACGCCGCCGGTCACGGCGCCCGCTGCACCGGTCGAACCGCCGGCACCGGTCACCCCTGCCCCGGCACCGGAGCCGGACCCCGTTCCGGAACTGCCGCCGGCACCGGCTCCCACCCCGACCCCGGTCGTGGCCGCCGAGGAAGCGCCGCCGACCAAGAAGGGCTGGTTCGCCAAGCTGAAGGAAGGGCTGTCCAAGTCCTCGTCCAAGCTGACCGACGGCATCACCAGCATCTTCACCAAGCGCAAGCTCGACGACGAGGCCCTGGAGGAGCTGGAGGAGTTGCTGATCACCGCCGACCTCGGCCCGGCCACCGCGGCGAAGGTGACGGCGGAGCTGGCGCGCACCCGTTTCGGCAAGGAGGTCTCGCCGGAGGAGGTCAAGACCACCCTGGCGGCCGAGGTGTCGAAGATCGTCACCCCCGTCGCCAAGCCGCTGGTGCTGGACCCGGCGCTGAAGCCGCATGTCATCCTGGTCGTCGGCGTCAACGGCACCGGCAAGACCACGACCATCGGCAAGCTGGCCCGCCAGTTCAAGGCGGAAGGCAAGAGCGTGATGCTGGCCGCCGGCGACACCTTCCGCGCCGCGGCGGTCAGCCAGTTGAAGATCTGGGGCGAGCGCACCGGCTGCCCGGTCGTCGCCCGCGACACCGGGGCGGATGCCGCCGGACTTGCCTATGACGCGCTGGAGCGGGCGAAGGCCGAGGGCGTCGACGTGCTGCTGATCGACACCGCCGGCCGGCTGCAGAACAAGACCGGCCTGATGGAGGAGCTGCGCAAGATCGTCCGCGTCATCAAGAAGCTGGACGAGACGGCACCGCACACCACCCTGCTGACGCTGGACGCCACCACCGGCCAGAACGCGCACAGCCAGGTCGAGATCTTCCGCGACATGGTCAACGTCAACGGCCTGATCCTGACCAAGCTGGACGGCTCCGCCCGCGGCGGCGTCCTGGTCTCGCTGGCCGAGAAGTTCAAGATTCCCGTCCACGCCATCGGCGTCGGCGAAGGCGTCTACGACCTGCGCCCGTTCGATGCCGATGCCTTCGCCAAATCGCTGATGGGCTTGAGCGCCGACTGATCGGCGGGGCCTCTCCGGACGGGGCCTGAATGGCTCTGCATCGGCCTGAATGGGTAAGCACCGGGGGTTGGCCGAAATTCGGCCTTCCCAGCCGGTCGTTCGTACCCCATCTTTGTCGACATGACTGATAAAGCCCCGTTCCAGCCCGGTTCGGCCGGGCGCTTCACCGATGCCAAAGCAGCACTGGCCTGCGTGCGCGACATTTACGAGCGCAACACCGCCTACCTGCGCGACCGTTTCGCCGCATATACACAGGGCGATGAGGAAGGCGGGCGGAACCGGGCCTATTACCCCTATGTGCGGCTGACCGCCGTATCGGGGGCCGCAGTCGATACCCGGCTGTCCTACGGCTTCGTCGAGGGGGTCGGCGTCCATTCCATCACGGTGACGCGGCCCGACCTGTTCGAGCGCTATCTGCTGGAGCAGTTCACGCTTCTGCTGCGCAACCACGGCGTCCCGCTGGAGGTCGGTGTCAGCGAGGAGGCGATCCCGATCCACTTCGCCTTTCCCAACGGCATGTATGTGGAAGGCGACCTGCCGCCCGACCGGCTGACCAAGCTGCCTGACCTGTTCGACCTGCCCGATCTGGCGCGGATGGACGACACCATCGTCAACGGCACCTTTGACGGCGGGCCGGACGCGGTGAAGCCGCTGGCTCTGTTCACCGCTCCCCGGGTGGATTTCTCGCTGCACCGGCTGCGCCATTACACGGCGACCGCGCCGGAGCATTTCCAGAACTTCGTCCTGTTCACCAACTACCAGTTCTATGTCGACGAGTTCATCCGGCTGTCGCGCGAGGTCATGGAGCCGACCGGCGACGCCGATCTGGCGGCCTACCGTGCGCAGTATGACAGCTTCGTCGAGCCGGGCGACATCGTCACCACCAACCAGAATCTGGGCGGCACGGTGGATGCCCCGGCGGCCAGGCTGATGCGCATGCCGCAGATGCCGGCCTACCACCTGAAACGGCCGGACGGCAACGGCATCACGCTGGTGAACATCGGCGTCGGTCCGTCGAACGCCAAGACGATCACCGACCACATCGCGGTGCTGCGCCCGCATGCCTGGCTGATGCTGGGCCACTGCGCCGGGCTGCGGCACACCCAGCGGCTGGGCGATTACGTGCTGGCGCACGGCTATGTCCGCGAGGACCATGTGCTGGATGCCGACCTGCCCTTGTGGGTGCCGGTGCCGGCCCTGGCCGAGGTTCAGCGCGCGCTGGAGACGGCGGTGGAGCGGGTGACCGGGCTGTCGGGTTTCGACCTGAAGAGCATCATGCGCACCGGCACGGTGGCGACCATCGACAACCGGAACTGGGAACTGCGCGACCACCGCGAGCCGCTGATGCGGTTCAGCCAGAGCCGCGCCATCGCGCTGGACATGGAAAGCGCAACGATCGCCGCCAACGGCTTCCGCTTCCGCGTGCCGTACGGGACGTTGCTGTGCGTGTCGGACAAGCCGATGCATGGGCAGTTGAAGCTGCCGGGCATGGCCGACCGCTTCTATCGCGAGCGGGTCGACCAGCATCTGAAGATCGGCGTGCTGGCGATGGAACTGCTGCGCGAGCACGGGATGGAAACGCTGCACTCCCGCAAGCTGCGCAGCCTGGCGGAAGTGGCGTTCCAGTAACGCATGGGGGCGGGTGCGATACCCGCCCCCATCTCAGTCTTGGACCCAGCCTCAGGCAGCGGCCAGCAGGCTCTCGATTTCCTTAGTCGCGGCGGCCAGCGCCTTGTCCTTGGCTTCTTGACCCATGCTCACGCCCTCGGCGCGGATGAAGGTCACGTCGGTGATGCCGAAGAAGCCGAATACCGAGCGCAGATAGGCCTCCTGGTGGTCCAGACCGGCCAGCGCCGGGTTGGTCGAATAGACGCCGCCACGGCCCGAGGCCACGATCACGCGCTTGCCGCCGGCCAGACCCTCGGGACCCTTCTCGGTGTAGCGGAAGGTGCGGCCGGCCTGGGCGAGGCGGTCGATCCAGGCCTTCAGCTGCGTCGGGACGGAGAAGTTGTACATCGGCGCGCCGACCACGACGACGTCGGCCGCCAGGAACTCGTCGAGCAGGACATTGGTCAGGGCCAGCTCTTCGCGCTGACGCTCGCTCAGCCCATCGACAACGCCGAGCTTGAGCACCGGCAGCAGCTCGCCGTCAAGATGGGCCGGCGGGTTGGCGGCGACGTCGCGGGTGACGACGGTGGCGGCCGGGTCGGCCTTCACCAGAGCCTCGACGATGGAGGCGGTCAGCTGGCGGGTGACGGAGAAGGTGCCGAGCGGGCTGGAGTCGACATGCAGGATCGTGGTCATGACGGAAGGAGCCTCTTGGTTGTTGCGGCCGTCTTCTCCGGCCGGGTTCTGACGCCCAAGATGCCCCTAACTTTTCCAGCGGTTAAGCCGGGTTCTGCGCGATAGATCGTCTCCGGCGAAGCAACAATCGACCGACTAGCGACAATGGGCCCGGCCGGATCAGCGCGTCACCAGCGCCCCGCTGCGGAAGACCGCCATCTGGCCCGGCTGCATCACCGTCCAGGCCTCGTCCCTGGTCAGCGGACGGGTGGCGATGACGGTGACCACGTCGTTGGGCGTCGTCTCCTGGGAGAAATCGACGCTCATGTCGGCATCGAGCAGGGTCGCGGCACCGAACGGCGCCTTGCGGGTCAGCCAGGCGAGGTTGGTGGCGCAGTGGCACCACAGATACCGCCCGTCGCTGAGCAGCATGTTGAAGACGCCGAGCGTTCCCAGATCGGCGGCCAGATGGCGGATCAGCTTCATCAATCCGGCGGTGGTCTTCGGCGGCTCCGGATACTGCATGCGGATCTGGTCGAGCAGCCAGCAGAAGGCATGCTCGCTGTCGGTGCTGCCGACCGGCTCGTAGAAGGTCAGGATGCGGTCCTTGATACCCTTCAACTGTCCATTGTGGGCGAAGGTCCACATCCGCCCCCACAGCTCGCGGGTGAAGGGATGGGTGTTCTCCAGCGACACCCGGCCGCGGTTGGCGCGGCGGATGTGCGAGATCACCGTGCAGGACTTGATCGAATAGCGGCTGACCAGCCGTGCGATCTCCGACTCGGCGCTGGGGGCCGGGTCGTGGAAGGTGCGGCAGCCCTTCCCCTCATAGAAGGCGATGCCCCAGCCGTCGCGGTGCGGTCCGGTCTGCCCGCCACGGCGCATCAGGCCGGCGAAGCTGAAGCAGATATCCGTGGGCACGTTGGCGCTCATGCCCAGGAGTTCGCACATGATGTCCTCGTCCGCCGCTTGTCGTCGCCTTTTGGAGCGACAAGCTACGACAGGCCGTGCGCAAGGTCACGCGCTGACATGACCGGAGGCGGCATGCACGTCAGGGTTTCGGGCCTTATGGTTTCGGGCACGGCGGCATGTCCGGGCGCAGGCACCCCTCCATCTTCTGTGCCGGAACACCGCCGCCCAGCCCGATCCAGGCATCGACAAGGTCGGTCTCGAACCCGCAGTCGCGGCGGTCGCCGACCTGCATCAGCGGGCGGCGGATCAGCAGCGGACGCTCGACCATCGCGGCCAGCGCTTCGGCCTCGTCCATGCTCTCCGGCGCCACCTCGCCGTTCTTCACCGCCGGGGCGGCGCGGTTGAACCAGTCGGCCACCGGGCGGTCGCCGAAAAAGGGGCGGAGCGTCTCCGCCGTCCAGGGTTCGCTCAGCAGGTCGCGGGCGATGACGCGGTGGCCGGCCTGCTCCAGCAGGGCCTTCTGCCGGGCATTGCCGCCGCAGCCGGGCTTTTCGAAGAAAATCACGTCGGCCATGGTCATTTCCCTCCGAACAGCGGCGCGCGGGCCAGCAGCGCGTCGGTTTGCTGACAGATCTCGTCATGGACCTCGCGGTCCAGCTTGCGCAGCCAGCGCGGCGGGATCGACTCCACGCCATAGGTGGCGCCGGCCAGCATGCCGGCGATGGCGCCGGTGGTGTCGGCGTCGCCGCCCTGGTTGACCGTCTCCACCACGCAGGATTCGACCGAATCGGTCTGGAAGTAATAGTGGAAGACGGTCTGCACCGTATCGACGATGAAGGCGGTCGACAGGCCGCGGTAGGGTTCGAACTTGAACTGGCGATGCCTGGCGATCAGGGCGTTCGCCTCCTCCCGCGCGGCGACGATGCCACCGCCCAGCACCAGCCGCCGCACCATCCGGCCCAGCGCGATCACCGCGGAATCGGACAGCTGGTTGCAGTGGGTGATGTGCGACTGTTCCACCGACCAGCGCTCAAAGGCGGCATCGTCGCCCAGCGTCGCCAGCGCCACCGGCAGGTTGCGCATCGCCGCCCCGTTGCCGGCATGGTATTCCGACTCCGGCTCCTCCAGCGTGCCATTCATGATGAAGCGGCGGATGCCGCGGCGTGTCGTGTCGCCGACGTCGACCGGCACCGACTTCAGCCAGATGGCGAACTCCTCGGCGGCGCGGCGGGCCTCCCACTGCGGCCCGGACAGGATGGCGCGGCCGAGATGGAGCGACATCTCGGTGTCGTCGGTCACCTGTCCGGCCGCCAGCTTCAGCCAGCCGCCGCCCTTGATGTGCTTGTGGACGCCATACTGGTGGGCGATCTCGCCCTTGGTCAGGAACTCCACCGTCGCTCCCAGCGCGTCGCCGCAGGCGAGGCCGAGATAGGCGCCGAGCGCCCTGGACCGGATTTCAGGCGTCAGTATCGTCGGATCGGTCATGCCGTTGGGCACAGGGTCCGTCCCTTCCTGGTGCGTCCCGCGAACGGCAGGCAAGCCGCCGCCGGACGTGAGGTTGTCAGAGAAGCGACACACCCACGCGATAGTCCCCGCCGATCACCAGATATTCTCCTTCTCCCTGGAAAGGGTAGCGCGGCAGGATGTCGCGGAAGAAGATCACCTTGGGCAGCGGCACCCACGCATCGAGGATGTAGTCGCCGAACTGGCCGGCGATGTCGCGGTTGATGGAAAAGGAACACAGGTTGTTCAGCCGCAGCACCGCGGTGCGCTTGTCCGGCCGGGCGACGATGTGGTGTTCCTCGAAATCGTTGACGCCGCGGTAGAGGCGGATGTGCGAGGCCCAGTTGGGCATCGGCGCGTCGGGCCAGCCGCGGCGGATCGTCCACTGGCAGAACTCGTACAGAAGGTCGAGCTGCAGGTGGATGTTGTTGTTGTGGAAGCGGGTCGACTGCTTCTGCTCGCCATAGGCGGCCCAGGCATCGGAGGCGAAGCGGCGGAGCGGCTCGCCATGGAAGGTCGGCAGCAGGCCGAAGCGGCTCTCCACCCAGCCCTTCAGCACCGCACCCTCCGCCCGGTTGCTGTCGAACATCCAGCCCTTCAGCAGGCGCAGGTAGCTGGCACGGAAGCGCCGTTTGCCGTCCCGCCCCTCGGTCCCGGAGAAGTCGGGATTCACCCCGAACACTCCGGCCATATGGCGCTGGAAGATGTCGGAGGCCGTCGGCGCATCGCGGCACTCGTCCAGCGCTTCGAACAGGGCAGCGTGGTCGCTGCGGGTGGCGCCGATGCGCAGGCGCCGCGGTTCGTCATTGTAGGCTTCGCCGCACAGGGCGGCGGCCGGCACATTGACGAGGTTGGTGCGGTGCGCGCGCAACGCCAGCGGCGAATCGGGCGGCAGGACGGACTCCGGCGTCCGCCCCGTCACATCGCTCGTCACCACCCCGTCCGCCACGCCGTTCCGCTCCGCCGCAATGTCATTACTTCTTATATGGATATTGTATAAGCCGGCGCGTGCCAAGCCTTCACCGCCGCAACCGGCCAAGGCGTGTCGCCGCATGTCGCAACATTGTCCATTTGAAGCCGAACGATCCGTCCCCATACTCTGTACAGCGACGCTTACGATCCGGCGGCACCCGCATGGCCTTCTGGCCGACCAAATATGACGACAGCCGGCGCCGGCGCACTCCGCCGCTGCCCACCCCAGTGCCTGCCCGCACGCCCGTCGAAACAACGACCATCAGCGGTCCGCCGCGCGGCGTGGCGGAGGCCCGGACCGCCCTGCGGCTGGCCCAGCTTCTGCGCGGGACGATCACTCCCCTGCGCGGCGACACGGTGCTCGAAATCCTGGAACCGCACCGGCCGCGTCTGGTGCCCAAGCCGGTCAACCCGCTGCCGGCATTGGTCGGCAAGCCGCAGGGCCAGATGGTCGACGCGCTGCTGCGGCCGATCGGGCAGATCGTCACCGATGTGCTGTTGCCGGGGGTGCGCGATCACCTGATCGACCGGCTGGTGGCCGGCCGCACCGACCATGAGGAAAGCCTGCCGGGCGCCGTCGACCTTGCCGAAGCGATGCGGGCACTGGTCGGCCGGATGCGCGGCGCCGGCAAGGGCCATCTCCAGGCCGTCATCGCCGCCATCGGGACCGATGCCCGCACCACGGCCGACGCGCTGACCAGGGACAGCCGCCCCATCGACGTCGGCGGCATCGACCGGCTGGCCCGCGCCCTGCTGCGCTTCGAGGTGCGGCGGATGGCATTGGAGGCGCTGGGCGGCGGCAGCGCCTTGCAGGATGTCGTCTATCAGTCGCGGCGGCTGGCCCGCTATTCCCTGCGCCGCGCCACCGAGGCGATCGAGGGCTTCGTCGCCGACCGCGGGCTGAAGACGCTGCATGCCAGCCTCGCCACCCTGGCCCAGGCCGACGGGCTGATCGTCATCGCGCTGCGCAATCTGGATGACCAGGAGGAGACAAAGGAGGAGTCCGGCCCCTTCGTCGAGCCGGCCGACCGCAAGGCGATGAACGACTGGCTGTCGGCGGCATGGCGCCTTTCCGACACATTGTTCGACCTTGTTGGCAAGGCCGCGGCCGGCGGCGAGTTGGACGATCTGCTGTTCGCGGCATTGCTGCGGCAACTGCGCAGCCTGCATCACTTCTGCGCCGACCTGACCCACGCCGGCCGGCCGGCGACGCTCGACACGCTGAAGCAACGGTTGGTCGAGCGCACGGAAGCCTTGGCGAAGCTGACCGGAGAACGGCTGATCGAAACGATGCTCCGCCGCCCCACCGATGCGGCCTCGGCACGGCGCCTGCTGGGGCGGGGGCAGTCGCTGGCCCAGCTTCTCCACGACATGGGCCTCGACGGGGAGCTGGAGGAGTTGGCCATGCATCTGGTCATGGCCCGCGAGGCCCTGGCACACAACGGCTGAAACGCCCGGTATCGGCTGCCCGGACCGGCGCCCGCCGCGCGTTTCGCCCGTTTGCGAGAAGCACGGCGGGAAACGGAGCGACCGCGCCTATCGGCGCTCACCAGCGAGCGCGGGCGACAGCGGCTTCGGAAAGTCGGGATTTTCCGAAGCTGGTACAAGTCCCAACTCCCCGGCCACCCTTCGCATGGCTTCCACCGCGTCCCGTCGCTTCATGCACCGCCACCCCGCTTCCGCCAGGGCTTCCCGCCGCTCGTCATCCGCAATCAGCCCGCAGGCAGCCTCGACCAGTTCCTCGTAAGGGGCGCAGGCCAGGCCGCCCAGCAGGTCGGGGTCGATCTCGGTTCCGGGATGGCGTTCGGTCAGCACCGCCTTGCGGTTCGACAGCATGTGGGAGACGCGCACGATCTCGAAAATGCCCGCCTCGTAGTAATGCAGGTTCAAAATCAGCTTCGCGTCGGCGACGAATTGGTCGCGGAGCGCCCCGTAATAATGTTCAAGGCTGACCACGGTCAAGCCACGCCTGCCCAGCGCGTCGAGGATCGCGCTGCGGCGCTGGTTCACGGCTCCATAGAACAGCACATCGATGCCGGGGGATGGGCTGTTCGGGATCCGGGTCATCTCGTCCATATGCCCGATGGGGACATACTGTGCATGGATGCCCATCCCGGCCAGATCGGCAATGTTGCGGTGGCTGTAATCCCAAACCGTGCAGCGGCGCAGGAGATCCGGGTAATGGGCATTGCGCGGGTGCAGCGTGCAGATCTGCTCCAGATTGTAAATGATGGATGTGCCTGGCAGGCGGCTGCCTTCCTCCGGCGTCAGGTCGATGGCGCCCAGAATGATGGCGCGTCTCTGGCGCTTGAGCTTGTTGATGGCGATCTCCGCATCGGCCCCCAGGCGGCGCAGCGCGAAGCGCAGCGTTTCCGCAACCTCCGCAAAAGCACTGGCGCCAACGTCGGCCATGCCGTTCTTCTTGATGATGACAATGTCGATGCCGGTCCCGTGTGCCATAATTATCCCTTCATACTGGAAGCGCCCATTCCGGCGCGCCAATGAATCTCTCGAAAATGACGTTCTTTCACGTTATGCGCGTGCAGTCATCGGGGATTCGATTGCGTGCACCGGCCATCCCCACGGTCAGGACACGGATGCGTAGAAAAATCGCTTCACACCGGGCAAGGAGCTGGCACCGTCGCGACCAATGTCGCAACCGCCGCGAAGTTACGAAGAGCCGACATTGGCCGCCCCTGCACCCGGCAGGCGTCCGGCCTTCGCGAGAGACCAGACAAAATGTCGGGCTTTGTCGTGTGTGTCGGGACCCCGACAAACTCCCGCACCCGTTGCCCCTCAAAATAATCTTATATTTATCAATGTCTTATTGAATAACCACACTCTGGCACGGGTCGTGCAATCCATGAAATCCGAAGCGGCCACGAACCGGCCGCACCGGATCGAAGCAAACCTCCACGACCCAAGCACAGGAGCGACCCACATGGCCAAAGCGCCTCTGCGTCAGATCGCCTTTTACGGCAAGGGCGGTATCGGCAAGTCCACCACCTCTCAGAACACGCTGGCCGCGCTGGTCGAGCTGGATCAGAGGATCCTGATCGTCGGCTGCGACCCGAAGGCCGACTCGACCCGCCTGATCCTGCACGCAAAGGCCCAGGACACCGTCCTGCATCTGGCCGCCGAGGCCGGTTCGGTCGAGGATCTGGAGCTCGAGGACGTCCTCAAGATCGGCTACAAGAACATCAAGTGCGTCGAGTCCGGCGGTCCGGAGCCGGGGGTCGGCTGCGCCGGCCGCGGCGTCATCACCTCGATCAACTTCCTGGAAGAGAACGGCGCCTACGACGACGTGGACTATGTGTCCTACGACGTGCTGGGCGACGTGGTGTGCGGCGGCTTCGCCATGCCGATCCGCGAGAACAAGGCCCAGGAAATCTACATCGTCATGTCCGGCGAGATGATGGCGCTCTACGCCGCCAACAACATCGCCAAGGGCATCCTGAAGTACGCGCACAGCGGCGGCGTCCGTCTCGGCGGCCTGATCTGCAACGAGCGCCAGACCGACAAGGAATGGGATCTGGCCGACGCGCTGGCCAAGCGCCTGGGCTCCAAGCTGATCCACTTCGTGCCGCGCGACAACATCGTCCAGCACGCCGAGCTGCGCCGCATGACGGTCATCGAGTACGCCCCGGACAGCAAGCAGGCCGGCGAATACCGCGCGCTCGCCAACAAGATCCACGCGAATTCCGGCCAGGGTTGCATCCCGACCCCGATCACCATGGAAGAGCTGGAAGAGATGCTGATGGACTTCGGCATCATGAAGACCGAGGAGCAGCAGCTCGCCGAGCTGGCCGCCAAGGAAGCGGCGAAGGCCGGCGCCTGAGCCCAGGCGTAGCGACGGTTGCCTACCGGCCCCCCTGCCCCCGCGCAGGGGGGACCGCCTGAACACTGGCCCCATCCCCAGCCCCGCACAACGCCGACCCAACCACCATAGGGGCGACGGCGTGGGAGGGAGGGGCTCGGTCACGCGCTGCAGTGGCGCGAATATTCAAGCAGGAGGCCGGCTATGAGCCTGTCCGAGAACACCACAGTCGACGTCAAGAACCTCGTCAACGAAGTCCTCGAAGCCTATCCCGAAAAATCCCGCAAGCGCCGCGCCAAGCACCTGAACGTGCTGGAGGCCGAGGCCAAGGACTGCGGCGTCAAGTCGAACGTCAAGTCCATCCCCGGCGTCATGACCATCCGCGGCTGCGCCTATGCCGGTTCGAAGGGCGTGGTGTGGGGTCCGATCAAGGACATGATCCACATCTCCCACGGGCCGGTCGGCTGCGGCTACTACTCCTGGTCCGGCCGCCGCAACTACTACATCGGCGACACCGGTGTGGACAGCTGGGGCACGATGCACTTCACCTCCGACTTCCAGGAGAAGGACATCGTCTTCGGCGGCGACAAGAAGCTGCACAAGGTCATCGAGGAAATCAACGAGCTGTTCCCGCTGGTGAATGGCATCTCGATCCAGTCGGAATGCCCGATCGGCCTGATCGGCGACGACATCGAGGCTGTCGCCCGCGCCAAGTCGGCGGAAATCGGCAAGCCGGTCATCCCCGTGCGCTGCGAAGGCTTCCGCGGCGTGTCCCAGTCGCTGGGCCACCACATCGCCAACGACGCCATCCGCGACTGGGTGTTCGAGAAGACGGAACCCAAGGCCGACTTCGTCTCCACCCCCTATGACGTCACCATCATCGGCGACTACAACATCGGCGGCGATGCCTGGTCTTCCCGCATCCTCCTGGAGGAGATCGGCCTGCGCGTGATCGCCCAGTGGTCGGGCGACGGCACGCTCGCCGAGCTGGAGAACACGCCGAAAGCCAAGGTCAACCTGATCCACTGCTACCGCTCGATGAACTACATCGCGCGCCACATGGAAGAGAAGTTCAACATTCCTTGGATGGAATACAACTTCTTCGGCCCGAGCCAGATCGCCGAGTCCCTGCGCAAGATCGCCGCTCTCTTCGACGACAAGATCAAAGAGAACGCCGAGAAGGTCATCGCCCGCTACCAGCCGATGGTCGATGCGGTCATCGCCAAGTACAAGCCGCGGCTCGAAGGCAAGAAGGTCATGATCTACGTCGGCGGCCTGCGTCCCCGCCACGTCGTCGATGCCTACCATGACCTCGGCATGGAGATCACCGGCACCGGCTACGAGTTCGCCCACAACGACGACTATCAGCGCACGCAGCACTATGTGAAGGAAGGCACGCTGATCTACGACGACGTCACCGCGTTCGAACTGGAGAAGTTCGTCGAGGCGATGCGTCCCGACCTCGTCGCGTCGGGCATCAAGGAAAAGTACGTGTTCCAGAAGATGGGCCTGCCGTTCCGCCAGATGCACAGCTGGGACTATTCCGGCCCGTACCACGGCTATGACGGCTTCGCGATCTTCGCCCGCGACATGGACCTGGCCATCAACAACCCCGTCTGGGGCGTGATGAAGGCCCCGTTCTGACCATCGGCCTCTGGAACAGGAGAATTTGAGAATGACCGACAAGCTTTCGCAGAGCGCCGACAAGGTCCTCGACCACTACACCCTCTTCCGGCAGCCCGAATACGCGGCGATGTTCGAGAAGAAGAAGACCGAGTTCGAGTACGGCCATTCGGACGAGGAAGTCGCCCGCGTGTCCGAATGGACCAAGTCCGAGGACTACAAGGCGAAGAACTTCGCCCGTGAAGCGGTCGTCATCAACCCGACCAAGGCCTGCCAGCCGATCGGCGCGATGTTCGCCGCCCAGGGCTTCGAAGGCACCCTGCCCTTCGTCCATGGCTCCCAGGGCTGCGTCGCCTATTACCGCACCCACCTGACCCGCCACTTCAAGGAGCCGAACAGCGCGGTCTCCTCGTCGATGACGGAGGACGCGGCGGTGTTCGGCGGCCTGAACAACATGATCGACGGGCTGGCGAACGCCTACGCGCTCTACAAGCCGAAGATGATCGCGGTGATGACCACCTGCATGGCCGAAGTCATCGGCGACGATCTGCAGGGCTTCATCGCCAACGCGAAGAACAAGGACAGCGTCCCGGCCGACTTCCCGGTGCCCTACGCCCACACCCCGGCCTTCGTCGGCAGCCACATCGTCGGCTACGACAACATGATCAAGGGGATCCTGACCAACTTCTGGGGCACGTCGGAGAATTTCGACACGCCCAAGACCGAGCAGATCAACCTGATCCCCGGCTTCGACGGCTTCGCCGTCGGCAACAACCGCGAACTGAAGCGCATCGCCGGCGAATTCGGCGTGAAGCTGCAGATCCTGTCCGACGTGTCCGACAATTTCGACACGCCGATGGATGGCGAGTACCGCATGTATGACGGCGGCACCACCATCGAGGAGACCAAGGAGGCCCTGCACGCCAAGGCCACCATCTCCATGCAGGAGTACAACACGACCCAGACCCTGCAGTTCTGCAAGGAGAAGGGCCAGGAAGTCGCCAAGTTCAACTACCCGATGGGCGTCACCGGCACCGACGAACTGCTGCTGAAGCTCGCCGAACTGTCGGGCAAGCCGGTCCCGGCCAGCCTGAAGCTGGAACGTGGCCGTCTGGTCGACGCCATCGCCGACAGCCACACCCACATGCACGGCAAACGCTTCGCCGTCTACGGCGACCCGGACTTCTGCCTGGGCATGACCAGGTTCCTGCTGGAGCTGGGTGCGGAGCCGGTGCACATCCTCTCGACCTCCGGCTCCAAGAAGTGGGAGAAGCAGGTCCAGAAGGCGCTGGACGCCTCGCCCTTTGGCAAATCGGGTGCGGCCCATGGCGGCAAGGATCTGTGGCACCTGCGCTCGCTGATCTTCACCGACAAGGTGGACTACATCATCGGCAACAGCTACGGCAAGTATCTGGAACGCGACACCAAGGTTCCGCTGATCCGCCTGACCTACCCGATCTTCGACCGCCACCACCACCACCGCTACCCGACCTGGGGCTACCAGGGCGCGCTGAACGTGCTGGTGCGGATCCTGGACCGGATCTTCGAGGACATCGACGCCAACACCAACATCGTCGGCCAGACCGACTATTCGTTCGACCTGATCCGCTGACCGGCACGCCGCCGGCGCTTTAGGCATCGGTTCAGCCAAACCGCCGGGCCGGGATTTCCATCCCCCAGCCCGGCGGCAACCTCCCCAGCCCGGAGAGCGTCGGCAACGGCGCGCTCCGGGTTTCTTTTGTTGATATGTTTCTTTTGTTCATAGGTCAGCCATCCCGCAGCGCGAAGCCGACCACCCGCTCCAGTGCACGGTCGGCCGCCGCCTGCCAGCCCTCGCTGCCCAGCTCGATCGAGGCCGGCGGCAGTCCGACCGACGGGACGGCAATGCCGTCGCGGACCGGACGGGCGCGCAGCAGCAGGCGGGGGTGGGCGGTACCGCTCCAGTCCTGGCGGCCTTCGAGGACGACCAGCAGGATCGGGCCATCGACGGCAGGCGGCGTCTCCACCGGTTCGGCATCGGGCGTTACCGCGCTCAGGCCGAGGCGAACCACTGTTTTGCCGTGACCGCCGGCCTTCCGGGTGACGAAATCGGCTGCGGCATCGCACAGCATGCCGGCCTCCGGTGGGACAGGCCGTTGGTCGAGGTCGAGAAAACGGCACGCGACCCCGATCTCACCCCCCAGCTCCTGCGCCAGCCGGATCACCGCGCCATCCTGTGCCGCCGCGGCGGGGACTGCCGCCAGCACCACCATCATCGCGACCGCATATCGCCAGCGCCTGCCGGATCGTTGCATCGTTGCGTTCCACCCGTTCGAACCGTCCTGATACGGCTGGCTCTCCCCACCCCCTGCGCAGCATGTGCGACACCCGACAAGCCCCCGCAGCGGTGCCGCCGATTGTCAGCTATCGGACAGGGCTTAAAAACCAGACAATCGTTTTTTGCCAATGGCTTACCCACTGGCACGCCCCCTGCATCAGTCCGATGCAGAGCCATTTCCGGCGCCAGGATGGGAGAAGCGGGCATGCTCCAGGACAAGATCCAGGACGTCTTCAACGAACCGGGCTGCGCGACCAACCAGGCCAAGTCGGCCAAGGAGAAGAAGAAGGGCTGCACCAAGTCGCTGAAACCAGGGGCGGCAGCCGGCGGCTGCGCCTATGACGGGGCGATGATCGTGCTGCAGCCGATAGCCGACGCCGCCCATCTTGTCCATGGCCCCATCGCCTGCCTGGGCAACAGCTGGGACAACCGCGGCTCCAAATCCTCGGGCTCGCAACTCTACCGCACCGGCTTCACCACCGACCTGTCGGAACTGGATGTCATCGGCGGCGGCGAAAAGAAGCTCTACCGCGCCATCAAGGAGCTCGTTCAGCAATACGACCCGCCGGCCGTCTTCGTCTACCAGACCTGCGTACCCGCCATGACCGGCGACGACATCGCCGCGGTCTGCAAATTCGCCGCGCAGAAGCTGGGCAAGCCGGTGATCCCGGTGGAATCGCCCGGCTTCGTCGGATCGAAGAATCTCGGCAACAAGCTGGCCGGCGAAGCCCTGCTGGAGCATGTCATCGGCACGGTCGAGCCGGATTACACCACGCCGACCGACGTCTGCATCATCGGCGAATACAACCTTGCCGGCGAGCTGTGGCTGGTCAAGCCACTCCTCGACGAGATCGGCATCCGCCTCTTGTCCTGCATCTCCGGCGACGGCCGCTACCGGGAGGTGGCCCAGGCCCACCGCGCCCGCGTCACCATGATGGTGTGCAGCCAGGCGCTGGTGAATGTCGGCCGCAAGATGGAGGAACGCTACGGCATCCCCTATTTCGAGGGCTCCTTCTACGGTGTCTCCGACATGTCGGACACCCTGCGCACCATGACCCGCATGCTGGTGGAGCGCGGCGCCGACAAGAGCCTGATCGACCGGGCCGAAGGCGTGATCGCGCGGGAGGAAAGCCGGGTCTGGCGCCGGCTGGAACCCTACAAGCCGCGCTTCGACGGCAAGCGCGTCCTTCTCTTCACCGGCGGCGTCAAGAGCTGGTCGATGGTCAGCGCGCTGGAGGGTGCCGGGTTGACCATCCTCGGCACCTCCACCAAGAAATCGACCAGGGAGGACAAGGAGCGCATCAAGAAGATGAAGGGCGAGGAGTTCCACCAGTGGGACGACCTGAAGCCGCGCGACATCTACAAAATGCTGGCCGACAATCAGGCCGACATCATGATGTCCGGTGGCCGCTCGCAGTTCATCTCGCTGAAGGCCAAGGTTCCCTGGCTCGACATCAACCAGGAGCGCCACCACGCCTATGCCGGCTATGACGGCATCGTCAATCTCTGCGAGGAGATCGACAAGACGCTGTCGAATCCGATCTGGGGCCAAGTCCGCCAGCCGGCGCCCTGGGAGTCCGGCCCGTCCTCCACCCTTCTGGCGGCGGAGTGACGGCGATGTCCCACATCCAGCGCTTCCCCTCCGCCGCCAAGGCCGCCTCCACCAACCCGTTGAAGATGAGCCAGCCGCTGGGGGCGGCGCTCGCCTATCTCGGCATCGACCGCTGCCTGCCGCTGTTCCATGGCTCGCAGGGCTGCACCGCCTTCGGGCTGGTCCTGCTGGTGCGCCACTTCCGCGAGGCGATCCCGCTGCAAACCACGGCGATGGATCAGGTCGCCACCATCCTCGGCGGCTACGACAATCTGGAACAGGCGATCCGCACCATCGTCGAGCGCAACAAGCCCGCCATGATCGGCGTCGCCACCACCGGCGTCACCGAGACCAAGGGCGAGGACATGGGCGGACAGTACACGCTGTTCCGCCAGCGCAATCCCGATATGGCGGACACCGCGCTGGTCTTCGCCAACACCCCCGACTTCGCCGGCGGCTTCGAGGACGGCTTCGCCGCCGCGGTCACCGCGATGGTCGAGCGGCTGGTCGAACCGTCGCCGGTGCGCATCCCGACCCAGGTCAATGTGCTGGCCGGCTGCCACCTGTCGCCCGGCGACGTCGAGGAACTGCGCGACATCATCGAAGGCTTCGGCCTGTCGCCGATCTTCCTGCCCGACCTCTCGCTGTCGATGGCGGGCCGCCAGCCGGCCGACTTCACCGCCACCTCGCTGGGCGGCGTGACGGTCGACCAGATCCGCGCCATGGGGGCATCCGCCGCCACCATCGTGGTCGGCGAGCATATGCGGGTGGCCGGCAACGCGCTGGAGCTGAAGACCGACGTGCCCAGCCATTTCTTCAACCGCCTGACCGGGCTGGAGGCGACGGACAAGCTGGTCCGGCTGCTGACGGAGCTGTCGGGCAAGCCGGCGCCCGCCCGGCTGCGGCGCCAGCGCGAAAGCCTGGTCGACGCCATGCTGGACGGGCATTTCTTCTACAGCCGCAAGCGCATCGCCGTCGCGCTGGAGCCCGACCTGCTCTATGCCGTCAGCGGCTTCCTTGCCGACATGGGGGCCGAGGTGATCGCCGCGGTGTCTCCGACGCAGAGCCCGGTGCTGGAGCGGCTGAAGGCCGCCACCATCATGGTCGGCGACCATTCCGACGTGGAGACGCTGGCCCGCGATGCCGACCTGATCGTCTCCAACTCGCACGGGCGGCAGGGTGCCGCAAGGATCGGTGTGCCGCTGCACCGCATGGGCCTGCCGCTGTTCGACCGGCTGGGGGCCGGCCTGCGCGTCCAGGTCGGCTACCGCGGCACGCGGGAGCTGCTGTGCGACATCGGCAACCTGTTCCTCGCCCGTGAAATGGACCACGAGCATGGGCATGAGAGCCACGATCACGGGGAATCCCACGGCTGCGGAGGCGGATCATGCGGATGCAACGCCGTCTGAGCGTGGTGCAGGACCCACGCCCGACCAAAGGAGGATCCATGAAGGTCGCTTTCTGCACCCAGGACATGCAGCACGTCGATGCGCATTTCGGCTGGGCCAAGAACATCGCCGTCTATCGGGTCGACCGCCAGGGCCATGCCTTTCTGGAGACCTTCCAGTTCGGCGGCTCGATGTTCGAGGACGGCAACGAGGACAAGCTGGTGCCGAAGCTGGAGGCGCTGGCCGACGTCGCCATCGTCTATCTGTCGGCCATCGGCGCATCGGCCGCCGCCCGCGTGGTGGCGAAGAAGATTCACCCGGTGAAGGTCGAGGCCACCGACACCATCCCCGCCCTGCTCGACCGGCTGGTCCAGACGCTGAACGGCAATCCGCCGCCCTGGCTGCGCAAGGCGATGGGCGAAACGCCCGAATTCCATTTCGACGAGGAGGAGGTCTGAGCATGGCTGATGTGGCTGAAGTGTCCGTCGCCGACCAGTTCGTGAAGACGCTGGTCCTGCTGTTCCGTGCCGAGGACAGCTATGGCGCCTGGGAAGGCAAGCCGGACGAGGCCCTGCTCGCCCCCTTCGTGCTGGACAAGGAGGCGCGTGCCGCCATCCCGATCATCGGCGATCCCGACCCGGACACGCTGTGGCGGCTGGAGCTGTTCTACAAGGCGGTCGGGCTGATGGTCGAAAAGCAGACCGGGCTGATGGCCTCGCCGATGATGAAGATGAGCCACGAGGGTTTCGGCCGCATGATTCTGACCACCGGCCGGCTGGTGGTGGTGTCGAAGTCCCTGCGCGACGTCCACCGCTTCGGCTTCCCCACCATCGAGAAGCTCGCCGCCGACGGCGCCAAGCTGGTCGAGGACGCGGTGGCGCTGATCCGGGAATATCCCGATGTCGCGAACCTCTGAGCCCCGGACCTTTGCCATATGGGACCACGACCATGAGCGACATCGACGCTTTGAAGGACGAGATCAAGAAGCTGAACGCCCGCGCCACCCAGAAGAAGATGGATCTGCACGACCTGTCGGAAGAGCTTCCGCAGAACTGGCAGACCATCCTGACGGTGGCACAGGAAACCTATGACGCCTTCAAGACCCTGACCGAGAAGCGGGCGGCGCTGAAGGCGCTGGAGACGGCGTAACCCCTCCCTTCCCCACGAGAAGCTTAGGCGCACCCTTTCCCGAGAGGAGCATTCCCATGGCTGAGTTCCTGACCGGCACCACCCGCGGTGGTCAGAGCTGGACCCCGAAATTCGTCCAATCCATCGACCAGAAGCAGTGCATCGGCTGCGGCCGCTGCTTCAAGGTGTGCGGTCGCGGCGTGCTCGACATGATCGGCCTGACCGAGGACGGCGACATCGTCGACGCCTTCGACGACGAGGCCGAGAAGAAGATCATGACGGTCAAGGAAGCGGCCAACTGCATCGGCTGCGAAAGCTGCTCCAAGGTGTGCTCGAAGAGCTGCATCGCCCATGCGCCGGTGGCGGCCTAGGGTGTGATCGGTTCAAGCGGAGTCGCCTGAAGCGTGAATCACACGGAAATCCAAAAGCTCTAAAAACGGGGGCTGGCGCACAGGCGCCGGCCCCCACCCTTTTCAGTACGCGTATTCCTTGAACACCGGATCGACGCTGCCGCCCCAGGGGCCGTTGAACTTCTCAAGAAGCTCGTCGGCGGGGCTGCGGCCGGTCTCGGCGACGACCTGAAGCGTGTCAAGGAAGTGGGTCTCGTCGTCGCCCCAATTGTCGTTGCGGGCGCGGCGGGCCAGACCGTCGCGGGCAATCGCCAGCATCTCCAGCGCCACGTTCCGCACCGTCCCAGTGCGGAAGGTCGTGCGCAGGCCGGACCGCGGCACCTCGGCGCGCAGATGCGCCCGCTCCGCCGTCGTCCAGTCCTTCACCAGATCCCACGCGGCATCCAGCGCCACCTGATCGTAGAGCAGCCCGACCCACAGGGCCGGCAGGGCGCACAGGCTGCGCCACGGGCCGCCGTCGGCGCCACGCATCTCCAGATACTTCTTCAGGCGCGCTTCCGGGAAGGCCGTGGTGGTGTGGTCGGCCCAGTCGGTGATCAGCGGCAGCTCGCCCGGCAGCGCCGGCAGCTTGCCGTCCATGAAATCGCGGAAGGACTGGCCGGCCGCGTCGATGTAGGTGCCGTCGCGGTAGACGAAGTACATCGGCGTGTCGAGCAGATAGTCCACATAGCGTTCGAAGCCGAAGCCGTCTTCGAACACGAAGGGGATGTCGCCGGTACGGTCGGGATCGGTGTCGGTCCAGATGTGGCTGCGGAAGCTCTGGAAGCCGTTCGGCTTGCCCTCGGTGAAGGGGGACATGGCGAACAGGGCGGTGGCGATGGGCTGGAGGGCCAGCGACACGCGGAACTTCTTCACCATGTCGGCTTCGGACGCGAAGTCGAGGTTGACCTGCACGGTGCAGGTCCGCGTCATCATGTCGAGGCCGAGCGAGCCGACCTTCGGCATGTAGTCGCGCATGATCTTGTAGCGGCCCTTCGGCATCCAGGGGATGTCGTCGCGCGTCCATTTCGGCTGGAAGCCCAGCCCCATCATGGCGATGCCCAGCTCGCCCCCGACCTCCTTCACTTGGCGCAGGTGACGGTGCACCTCGGCACAGGTCTGGTGCAGGGTCTCCAGCGGGGCGCCGGACAGCTCCACCTGCCCGCCGGGCTCCAGCGTGATGTTGGCCATGTCCTGGACCAACGCGATGATGTTGCCCTTCTCCTCCACCGGCTGCCAGCCGAAGCGGGTCATGCGGGTCAGCAGCTCGCGGATGCCGTCCGGCCCGTCATAGGGCAGCGGCCGCAGGTCGGAGGTGCGGTAGGCGAATTTCTCGTGCTCGGTCCCGATGCGCCAGTCGGGCGCCGGCTTGCAGCCGGATTCGAGATAGGCCGCAAGCTGGCGGCGGTCGGTGATGGGTTCGCCGCGCGTTGTCGGGGGTGCGGACATGAAGTCTCTCGCGGGAAGTGGACGGAGGATCGGCCGGGTGACGGCCGGTTACGGGATCGGCGCGCGGAAAGGCGGACGCCGGTCGCTTCCCCCGGCAGTCCAATCCCCGGCCAAGGACTGCCAGCAAGCCAACGCCGCCACCACCGCCGTGTCGGCCCGCAGAATGCGCGGACCCAATCCCACCGGAACAACAAAGGGAAGTTTGGTGATTTCGTCAAGTTCCGACTGGTCGAAGCCGCCCTCCGGCCCGACCAGCAAGGCGGCCGGCCCCGGCGGCGCATCGCGCAGCACCTCGGCGACCGGACGGGCGGACCCGGCCTCCGCGCACAGATAGAGCCTGCGGTCGGCCGGCCAGCCGGCCAGCGCGCGGTCCAGCGGCACCGCCTCGCCCATCTCCGGCACGCTGAGGCGTTCGCACTGCTCGGCCGCCTCCACCGCATTGGCGCGCAGCCGGTCGATGTTGACGCGGTTGGGATCGGTTCGCCGGGTGAAGACCGGCCACAGGCGGGACACCCCCATCTCCGTCGCCTTTTCCGCGACGAAGTCGATGCGGCCCTTCTTCAGCGGCGCGAACAGCAGCCAGAGATCCGGAGCCGTGTCCTGCTCCCGCCGCTGCTCCGCCACGGTCAGCGAGCACCAGCCCTTGCCGAAGCCGTCGATCGCCGCCCGCCATTCGCCGTCGCGGCCGTTGAACACCGCGACGGAGTCGCCGCGGTCCAGCCGCAGGACGTGACGGAGGAAATGAGCGCGCTCATGGTCGAGACCGACCGACTGGCCTTCGGCCAGCGGGCTGTCGACATAAAGGCGGGTCTTGATCGGGTCGGCCATGGCATTCGTCTCCGCGGGGCGGTGGAGACTATAGAGCGGATCGCGTGAAACCGGACGAGATTTGAAGCGCGAGGCAGGCCGTCACATACAGCGCCAAAGGTTCATGCACTTCACGGTAAACGCAATGAAGCTTCGGACGCGGGCACCACCAGCCGAGCGCGGTCTGGAGGCTGGCGTCAGCCGACGGCGATCAGGGAGTCGATCTGCCGGCGCAGGTCGTTGGGCTGAACCGGCTTGTGCAGGATGCGGATCTGGTCCGCCCTGGCCGCGGCCATCAGTTCCGACCCGGTGTCGCCGGTCAGGATGATCGCGGGCACGGTGACGCCACAGGCCTCGCGCACCGCCCGCACGGCGGTGATGCCCGACCAGCCGTCGCGCAGCCGGTAGTCGGACAGGATGACGTTGGGCAGCGGGCAACCGGGAAGCTTCGCCAGGACGGTTTCCACATCCTCGGCGGCAAGCACCTGATAGCCCCAGGTGTCCAGCATGATCTCCATCCCGGCCAGAATGATCGACTCGTCGTCGATGACGACGGCGAAACGGTCCGGTGTTGCGCTCATGTCCATTTGCGATTGCAGGCCGCTGAGGTTATGACAAAGAAACAGTATTGGTACGATTTTGACGAGCGCAAGATCACATGCTGCAATTTTCCATAGCTTGAGCACGGGTGTATTGCCGCACCGCGCTTGCCGCACGGATGACAGCCCGATACCTTCCCCGTCATCCTTGCCCTGATTGCCGCCCCGATTGGCTGGTCAGACATCCTCATAGCACAGCGGAACCGCTGCCGTCATGCCCACTGCCTCCACCGGCCCCACTCTGCCCGAGTCCGGCTTCACCGACATCCGCCAGGACGGCTGGATCGCGCGGAAGCTCCCGCCCCGCGTGCGCCCTTATGTCACACTGGCGCGACTCGACCGTCCCATCGGGACATGGTTGCTGCTGTTCCCCTGCTGGTGGAGCGTGGCGCTGGCCATGCCGCAGCCCTTCCGCGACTGGCCGACGCTGCTGTGGCTGATGGCGCTGTTCGGCATCGGCGCGGTGCTGATGCGTGGCGCCGGCTGCACCGTCAACGACATCCTCGACCGCAAATTCGACGCGATGGTGGAGCGCACCCGTTCCCGACCGATCCCGTCGGGTCAGGTGTCGGTGCGTCAGGCCCTGGCTTTCCTCGTCGCCCAGCTTCTGGTGTCGCTGCTGATCCTGGTCCAGCTGGGGACGACGGCCATCGGGCTGGGGGTGCTGTCGCTGCTGCTGGTCTTTACCTACCCACTGATGAAGCGCATCACCTGGTGGCCGCAGGCTTTCCTGGGGCTGACCTTCAACTGGGGTGCCCTGATGGGCTGGGCCACGGTTCAGAACGATGTCGGCTGGCCGGCATTGGCGCTCTATGTGACGGGCGTCGCCTGGACCCTGGGCTATGACACCATTTACGCCCATCAGGACAAGGAGGACGATGCCCGCATCGGCGTGAAGTCCACCGCGCTGCGCCTGGGCGACCAGAGCAAGATCTGGATCTATGGCTTCTACACCCTGACCTATGTCGGCATCGGCATCGCCGGGCGTCTGGCGGGGTTGGGCGGGCTGTTCCTGCCGGTGCTGTCGCTGGCCGCCTTGCAACTGGCTTGGCAGGTCGCGACCTGGCGGCCGGACGACCAGGGAGATTGCCTGGACAAGTTCAAGTCCAACCGCTGGTTCGGCTGGCTGGTGCTGGCGGCCATCCTCGCGGGGAAGATTTAAGCGGGCGTTGTGGAGGGTGTCGGCTTCGATGCCCAACACCCGAACAAGCCACCCGCACAAACGAAAAGGGCGGAGCCAAGCCCCGCCCTTCCTGAAAACCTGACGCTATGCCGCTCAGCGTTCGCTGGTGTCGGCCAGCTGGGCGACGGAATTGCCGGAGCCGGGCTTGCGGCCGGGAGCGATGGTGCGGTGGCTGCTGGGGCCGGAAAGCTCGGCGACCGTGACCGGGGCGGACTGCGCGCTGGACGGCTTGCGCGACGGCAGCACGGCAACGTCGATGCGCTGCGGCTTCTGCGGCGTCAGGGAGGCGACGGCGGTCGTGGCCAGGCTCTGCGGCTTGCGGCCGGGGACCGAGACGCTGAGGTTCTTCTGCGGGTGCAGGGAGGCTTCCATCATGCGCGGGCCGTTGGCCTTGGCGCGGCCGCGGGGGCTGCTGGCGAAGCCCTGGTCCATGCCGCGGTCGCCGGCATCCAGCATCCGGCCGCCGCGCTGGTCGTCGGACTCGCCTTCCGGGAGGATGAAGCCGTAGGCGGCGTAGACGCGGAGCCCCATCTGGTCGGTCGGCTCGTGCCAGACGCGGACGGCGGACCAGTCGTTGTTGCGGGACACGTCGACCACCCGCATGCCGCGGCGCAGACCGTCGCCATCGATCCAGCTGTGGTCGACCTCGATGGTGCGGCGGTCGATCACCGCGCTGACCAGCGAGACGTGGCCGCGGCGCATGTGGCCGGTGCGCTTGAAGACGAGGACGGAGCCGATGGCGGGGCGGTGTTCGCGGTCATACTGACCGGCGGCGTGATCCCACCAGGTCCAGGCGTCGCCGCGTATGGTGAAGTCGGAGATGGAGCGGACCGTCCGAACGCAATCGCCGTCTTGTGCGGCAGCCGTCGACACGGTAAGGGGGCTCAGCGCGATCAAAGCCGCAAACGAAAGGCCGATGGCGGTTCCCCTCTGCCGCATGACTCCCCCAATCCCTCTGTTTTCCCCTGGTGGAAACGGGTAACACGGGTTCGCAGCTGTGTCTACACCGTTTGAATTATGTAACATTGATAAGCCACCGCCAGCCGTCCTCCCAACAGCGGAGCCCCTTGGGAAACCTCGTATGAACAATGCATCCCCGCCAGATTTCGTCCGCGATAACACGACGCTGACGACCACGCCGCTGTTGCCGGAAATCCAGCTTCATCTTGCAACCGAGGTCACTCCACTCTGGCAGGCCACCGAGGAGACCTTGGCCGCCACGAATTTGCCACCGCCATACTGGGCTTTCGCTTGGCCGGGGGGACAGGCTGTGGCGCGGCTGGTGCTCGACCGGCCGGAGCTGGTGGCCGGCAGGTCGGTGCTCGATTTTGCCGCAGGCACCGGGCTGGTCGGCATCGCCGCGATGAAGGCTGGAGCGGCGCGGGTCCAGTCCTGCGACATCGACCGCTTCTCGTTGGCCGCCATCGCGCTGAACGCCGAAGCCAACGGGGTGGAGGTCAAGCCGGTCAGCGCCGATCTGGTCGGCCGGCCGTTGCCGGGCATCGACGTGGTTCTGGCCGGCGACGTCTGTTACGAGCGGCCGATGGCGGAGCGGGTCACCGCATGGCTGCGCGAGATCGCCGCCACCGGCACGCTGGTGCTGCTGGGCGATCCCGGCCGCGCCTATTTCCCGGCAAGCGGCGTCGAGAAGCTGGCGACCTACACCGTCCCGACCTCGTTGGAGCTGGAGGACAGGGAGGCGCGCGAAACCGCCATCTGGCGCCTATTGCCTGACGCCTAGGGTCCGGACTCATAACCAGTAGGCGACGGTTGCGGCGATGTGGACGGCGGCCATGAAGTTGGTGGCGGAGCGGTCATAGCGGGTGGCAATGCGCCGGAAGTCCTTGAGGCGTCCAAACATACGC
>NZ_WHOS01000156.1 GCF_013340935.1 Azospirillum melinis
CATCACGTAATGGCGGTCGGCGATGGGGGCGGCGAAGCGGAAGTTCTGCTCGACCAGCACGATGGTGAAGCCGCGCTGCTTCAAGGCCCGCACCGCCACGCCGATCTGCTCGATGATCACCGGGGCGAGGCCCTCGGTCGGCTCATCCAGCAGGATCAGCGTGGCGCCGGTGCGCAGGATGCGGGCGATGGCCAGCATCTGCTGCTCACCGCCCGACAGACGCGTGCCCTGGGTGCTCCCACGGCCCTTCAGGTTGGGGAACAGGTCATAAATCTGCGGGACGGTCATGCCGCCCTCCTTGACCACCGGCGGCAGCGTCAGGTTCTCGTCCACGCTGAGCGAGGAGAAGATGCCGCGCTCCTCCGGCACATAGCCGATGCCGAGCCGCGGGATCCTGTGCTGGGCCATGCCGATCAACTCGGTGCCCTGGAAGCGGATCGAGCCGGTGCGCTTGCCCATGATGCCCATGATGGCGCGCATGGTCGAGGTCTTGCCGGCGCCGTTGCGGCCCAGCAGCGTCACCACCTCGCCCTGGCGCACCTCCAGGCTGACGCCGTGCAGCACATGGCTCTCGCCGTAGAAGCCGTGCA
>NZ_WHOS01000157.1 GCF_013340935.1 Azospirillum melinis
TCGGTCATCTGCTGCGGCAGGTCGGCCAGCGTCACCATGTAGGACGACACCAGGGCGGCGGCGCACAGGAACATGACGGTGCTGGTGGTGCGCGCCGCCTGGACCAGCAGCGGGACCAGCTGCGGCAGCGTCACCTGACGGTAGACGAACAGCGCCACGAACAGCGAATAGACGGCGGCGACCACCGCGGCCTCGGTCGGCGTGAAGATGCCGCCGCGCAAGCCCCCGATGATGATGACCGGCAGGGCCAGCGCCCAGACGCCGTCGCCCAGCGCCTTCAGCCGTTCCCGGCCGCTGGCCTTCGGCTGCAGCTTCACCGTCATGTCGCGGACGACGAACATCCAGGCGCCGATCAGCCCCAGCCCCATCAGCAGGCCCGGCACGATGCCGGCCATGAACAGCGAGCTGATCGAGGTGTTGGTGGTCACGCCGAAGATGATGAAGGGCATGCTGGGCGGGATGATCGGGGCGATGATGCCGCCCGACGCGATCAGGCCGGCGGAGCGCGGCACCGGATAGCCATGGTCGCGCATCATCGGGATCAGCAGCGTGGCGAGTGCCGCGGTGTCGGCGATGGCCGAGCC
>NZ_WHOS01000158.1 GCF_013340935.1 Azospirillum melinis
CCCGCGGCTCGGCATCGGCTATGTGCCGGAGGAACGCGGCATCTTCTCCTCGCTCAGCGTGGACGAGAACCTGACGCTGCCGCCGGTGGTGAAGGAGGGCGGGATGACCGTCCCGCAGATCCACGACCTGTTCCCCAACCTGAAGGGCCGCGGCTCGACCCAGGGCACCCGCCTGTCGGGCGGCGAGCAGCAGATGCTGGCCATCGCCCGCATCCTGCGCACCGGCGCCACCCTGATCCTGCTGGACGAGCCGACCGAGGGTCTGGCTCCGGTGATCATCGAGCAGATCGGCGTGGCGGTGCGGGCCTTGAAGCAGCGCGGCTTCACCATCATGCTGGTCGAGCAGAACTTCCGCTTTGCCGCCACCATCGCCGACCGCCATTACGTGATGGAGGAAGGCCATGTGGTCGACATGATCCCCAACGACCAGCTCCACACCAACATGGACAAGCTGCACACCTATCTCGGCGTGTGAGCGGGAGAGCCATTCATGGTCCAACTCTTCGGCGTTCCGCCCCAAGTGCTGTTCGGGCAGCTTCTGCTCGGACTCATCAATGGTTCCTT
>NZ_WHOS01000159.1 GCF_013340935.1 Azospirillum melinis
CGCGCGGCTCGTTCTCGCGGATCGCCTTCAGCACCTGGCCGAAGGGCGAATGCACCGTGCGCCAGATCAGGGCGAAGCCGGCGACGAAGATCGCCAGCACCGTGTAGTACATGGTCAGCGGCTGGCTGAGGTCGAACAGCCCGAACAGGGTGCCGCGCGGCACGCCCTGGATGCCGTCCTCGCCATGGGTGAAGGGCAGCTGCAACGCCAGGAAGAACACCATCTGGCTCAGCGCCAGCGTGATCATGGCGAAATAGATGCCCTGGCGACGGATGGCGATCAGGCCGAAGACCAGCCCCATCAGCCCGGCGACCGCGGTGGCGGCGATCAGCCCGAACTCCGGCGCCCAGCCCCAGACCTTCACCGTGTGGGCGGCGATGTAGGCGGCCCCGCCGAAGAAGGCGGCATGGCCGAAGCTGAGCAGGCCGGCGAAGCCGATCAGCAGGTTGAAGGCGCAGGCGAACAGCGCAAAGCACAGCACCTTCATCAGGAAGACGGGATAGAGCACGAAGGGTGCGGCGACGGCGACCAGCAGCAGGACGGCGGCGA
>NZ_WHOS01000017.1 GCF_013340935.1 Azospirillum melinis
CCGTGACAACCCTGATCTTCACCCATCACGACTGCTTCGCGCACGACACCGGCCCCGGCCACCCGGAGGCGCCGGAACGGCTGGCGGTGGTGTGGCAGGTGCTCGATCGGCCGGAGTTCCGCGACCGCGGTGACGGTGCCGTCCAGCTCCTGCAATTGCAGCCGGGTGAAGTCGCGGGCGCTGACGACGCCGACCAGATGGCCGTCCTCCAGAACCGGAAGATGGCGGATGTGGTGCTGCTCCATCAGATGCAACGCCTGCCGCACGCTGTCGGACGGGGCGCAGGTCACCGGCTGGCGGGTCATCAGCTGAGACACCGGCATCGCCATCAGAGAGCTGCCGCGTTCCAGCAGGGCGTGCACGATGTCGCGCTCCGACAGGACGCCGGCCAGCGTGTTGCCTTCGGTGCGGCAGACGTCCTTGACGACCAGGGCGCTGATGTTCTCCGCCTTCATCAGGCGGATGGCGTCGGCGACCGTTGCACTGGTCCGCACGGCGACGACGCGGGCTTGCTTGGTGCGCAGGATGTGTTCGACCTTCATGGCGGGACTCCTGATCGGCTGCGGCTGGCGGGAAAGCCATATGCGGGGCGGCCCGTCTTCAGGGCCGGCAGGGCGCCCGGCCGGGCGCCTTGCTTTGAATATGGTATGCCAAATACTGTACGCCAATCAAACAATTTCGCTGACCAATTTTGGCGGCGGCCCTAATTCTCAGCCCGCCTCATACGATTGTGCAGCGCAATGGGCCTCGCTCTGTTGGTTCATGATACCAACGCAGCACAGCCATACTGTTCGTAATGCGATATGTTTGTTATGCATGCAAATGGACCTAGGCATGCGGTATGCGCATGTCCGGCATCATGTACCTTGTATACCAAAAAACTTGAACCGATTGCTGCGCCGCGTCATAACGGAATTGTCACGCCGAAGCCGACCAAACAAAAAAAGCACCCCACCGAGACACTGGAGCGATGAACATGTTGGAAATGCTGGTTCTGGCGCTTGTGCTGTCCGTCTTCGGCGGCACGGTCCATTATATTCTTTCGATGCAGATCGCCAACGCGGGCAAGTCGCAGCGCGATTTCTCCTCCGCGCCGCTTCGCCTTGCCAACCCGACCGAGGCCGATCTCAAGGAGCCGGAAGACGAACTGCCGCCGGGTCCGGCCTGGGCGAGCTTCCCGCGCGCCTTCTGACCTGCGGCTCTTCCTTCCTGTCATCGTGAGAAAGACGGCCTCCCGGGGCCGTCTTTTTCGTTTCCAGTTTGGGTATCTCCACCCGGTCAGGCGAGCGGCAGGACCAGCTGGAAGCTTTTGATGGTCATCCGCTTGCGGTGGTAGAAGCGGTGGGCCTCGCCACGCTGGATGCCGGAGATGATCTCCATCTGGGCGCAGCCGCGCTCGCGCGCCTCGCCGGCCAGCCAGTCGAACAGCTTGTCGCCCAGCCCGTAGGAGCGCTTGGCGGAGCTGGTCACCAGATCCTCGACATACATATAGCGACCGCGCGACAGCGTCTCGTGGACGCGGAAGCCGCCGCAACCGGCGATCTCGCCATCCAGCCGCAGCAGGGCGAGGTTGTAGCCGTCGTCCATCTGGCGGCGGATCTGCGCGCGGTAGGCTTCGGGGTCGGTCATGTGGGTCCGCAGCTCCTTCATGACCGCGTAGCTGGCGGCGATATCGGCATCGTCACGCGCCACGACGATCTCGATGCTCTGCTGCTGGTCCATGGCGGTCGACTCCTTATCAATATGGGTTCTGCCGGAAAGGGCATCGGCGCCGACGGTATGTTCCCGGCGCTGGCATACCATATGCCAGTCGCTCGTCCGGCCAAACGCTGGCCTGCCACACTTTCCGCGTGCCGGAAAACCAATGGCCGCAGGTAGGGCCCGCAGCGGCGCGAATGCAGCCTGCGGAAACAGTTCGTCCCTTCCACTAATCGCTTGCGCGGCATTCGGCATCTGGTATACCATATTGATAATTCCAGATCGGATCAGGACCGCACCGATTTGGCGGGGGGCGAAAACCCGCCTCCCACAGCAGTGAAGCGCCCCGGGGCCGCATCCCCGCCGCGCTGCCACTCACAGCAAACAGCAGCATCAAATTCCGAAGCATCTCAGAAGACACCAAAAGAAAACGCCTAAAGCATCAAAACAGAAGCGACGCCCGAATCGGCAGAGAACCGCTTCCTAGGAGGAGATAGAAGATGCAGCATACGAATTCGGAGGCGCAGGGAGCACCGCTCGGCGGCCGCTGGATGCAGTTGGTCATCGGCGTGATCTGTATGTCGATGATCGCGAACCTGCAATATGGCTGGACGCTGTTCGTCAACCCCATCGATGAAAAGTATCATTGGGGCCGTGCCGCCATTCAGGTCGCCTTCACCATTTTCGTCGTGACCGAAACCTGGCTGGTGCCGGTCGAGGGCTGGTTCGTCGACAAGTTCGGTCCCCGCATCGTCGTCGTGGTCGGTGGCATCCTGTGCGCCCTGGCCTGGGTCATCAATTCGTTCGCCGACTCGCTGGCGCTGCTCTATCTCGGTGCGGCCATCGGCGGCATCGGCGCTGGCGGTGTCTATGGCACCTGCGTCGGCAACGCGCTGAAGTGGTTCCCGGATCGCCGCGGCCTCGCCGCCGGCCTGACCGCCGCCGGCTTCGGTGCCGGCTCCGCCCTGACGGTCGTGCCGATCGCCAACATGATCCAGACCTCCGGCTTCGAGCAGACTTTCCTGGTGTTCGGTCTGGGCCAGGGCCTGATCGTCTTCGCGCTGGCCTGGTTCCTGAAGGAAGCCGACCCGGCCCTGCTGCCGAAGAACAAGAGCAACATCGTCCAGAGCCGCCGCAACTACACCCCGCAGGAGACGCTGAAGTCGCCGGTCTTCTGGGTGATGTACCTGATGTTCGTCATGGTCGCCGCCGGCGGTCTGATGGCCACCGCCCAGCTCGGCCCGATCGCCAAGGACTTCCACCTCGACGGCATGCCCGTCAGCATCATGGGCCTGACCCTGCCGGCGCTGACCTTCGCACTGACCATCGACCGCGTGCTGAACGGCGTGACCCGTCCGTTCTTCGGCTGGGTGTCCGATCATATCGGCCGTGAAAACACGATGTTCGTCGCCTTCGCCATCGAAGCGGTCGGCATCCTGGCGCTGAACCAGTGGGGTCATCACCCGGTCGCCTTCGTCGTCCTGACCGGTCTGGTGTTCTTCGCCTGGGGCGAGATCTACAGCCTGTTCCCGTCCTGCTGCGCCGACAGCTTCGGGTCGAAGTTCGCCACCACCAACGCCGGCCTGCTCTACACCGCCAAGGGCACCGCGTCGCTGGTCGTTCCCTTCGCCAACGTGATCGTGTCCTCCACCGGCAGCTGGCAGGCGGTGTTCTTCTTCGCCGCCGCGGTCAACGCCATCGCCGCCTTCATGGCCCTGTTCGTCCTGAAGCCGATGCGTGCCCGCCAGATCGCCGAGGACACCACCCAGCCGGTCGGCAAGCTGGCGGCCGAGGGCGCCGACTGAAAGCACCGCGGACCTTCCGCCGAAGGAGTTCCCGTTGACCGGGGGGCCAGCCGGAACTCCAAATAAGGGCGGAACAGTCTGAGGGCGGAACAGGTACCGCCGGCAAAACGACAAACCGGCACCGGGACCACCGCATTGGTCCCGGTGCCGGTTTGTCGCGTTTTGGGAGGCCGGCCGTGAACCGCATTCACGCCCGCACCCCGACTGACAGGTCCCGGCAGAGAACGCTGGGAGACTGATATTCTGTATACAGAATACGGGTTGCATCGTCAACACGGATCGAAAGGGGTGGATCGATCATGTTGGGTATTCTTGTCCTGATGCTGGCGGCCTTCTGTTCCGGCGCGCTCAACGCCGTCGCCGGGGGTGGCGCCTTCATCACGTTTCCGGCGCTGCTGTTCGCTGGGGTGCCGCCGGTGGCTGCCAATGCCTCCAGCACCGTGGCGCTGTTTCCGGGGCAGGCGGCCAGCAGCTGGGCCTACCGGCGGGAGATCGCCGCCGGCGGCCAGGTGAATGTGCCGGTCTTCGCCGCGCTCAGCCTCGTCGGCGGGCTGGTGGGCGCGCTGCTTCTGCTGGTGACGCCCAATGCCATCTTCGCCCGCTTCGTTCCGTGGCTTCTGTTGTTCGCGACAGCCGTCTTCGCCATCGGCGCCTATGCGCCGGGCATCGTGTCCAGGCTGCGCCTGGGCGGGCGCAGCGTGCTGGTGGTGCAGTTCCTGATCTCGATCTATGGCGGCTATTTCGGCGGCGGCATCGGCTTCCTGATGTTGGCGGCGCTGACCCTGTTCGGGCTGCGCGACATCCACGCCATGAATGGGCTGAGGCTTCTGCTGGCGATGCTGATGAACGCGGCGGCGGTCGGCACCTTCATCGTCGCCGGTGCGGTGTCCTGGCCGGAAACCGTAGCGATGGCCCTGGCGGCGGTGGCCGGCGGTTATGCCGGCGCCATGGGGGCGAAGCGGGTCGATCCCAAGCTTTTGAAGACCTTGGTGGTCATCATCGGAGCGGTGCTGACCCTGTACTTTTTCGCGAAGGGAGCCTGATCCGAACGGGGTGTATCCGGCGTCCGCAATCTCAACCGTGCCCCCACATTCCGCATTGACATACGGTATGTGGTATACCAAACTCCAGACACAGTTTGCGCGACAGACTGTTGGATGCCGCTGCAAAGCGACCGGTCAGCCGATGGATGCGGCCGGTGCGGGCAGGCTGGCGTCGTCCAGCCCCACAGCATTCAAAAAGTGAAATCGGGGGAGAGGGGAATCCGGCATGAAGATCTGCATCTACGGATCCGGGGCCATCGGCGGCTACCTCGGCGTTCGCCTGCATCAGGCAGGTGCCGAAGTCAGCCTGGTGGCGCGTGGCGCGCATCTGGCGGCGATGCGCGAAAACGGCGTCACCTTGCTGATGGGGGAGGAGAAGACCGTCGTCCACCCCCGCTGCACCGACAACCCGGCCGAACTCGGCCCGCAGGATTATGTGATCGTCGCGTTGAAGGCCCACTCCGTCCCCGGTGTCGTGCCCGCGATGCAACCGCTTCTCGGTGACCACACCGCCGTCGTCACCGCGGTCAACGGCATTCCCTATTGGTATTTCTACGGCACCGGCGGCGCGTTCGACGGCCGCACGCTGGAAACCGTCGATCCGGGTTCCGTCCAGTGGAAGGGCTTGGGTCCGCAGCGCGCCATCGGCTGCGTCGTCTATCCGGCGACCGAGGTGGTGGAGCCGGGCGTCATCCAGCATGTCTACGGCGACAAATTCTCTCTCGGCGAGCCGGACGGGTCGAAGTCGGACCGCGTCGTCGCCCTGTCGAAGGCGATGGAGGCCGGCGGCCTGCGCGCGCCGGTGCTGGACCGCATCCGCGACGAGATCTGGCTGAAGCTGTGGGGCAACCTCTGCTTCAACCCGATCAGCGCGCTGACCCACGGCACGCTGGAGGTCATTTGCGGCGATGCCGACACCCGCGCCGTCGCCAAGGCGATGATGCTGGAGGCTAAGGACATCGGCGACAAGCTGGGCGTCCATTTCCGCGTCGATGTGGAGCGCCGCATCAACGGCGCCGCCGCGGTGGGCGCGCACAAGACCTCGATGCTCCAGGATCTGGAGCGCGGCCGGCCGATGGAGATCGACCCGCTGCTGTCGGTGGTGCAGGAGATGGGCCGCATGGTGGGCGTGCCGACGCCGACCATCGACGTGGTGCTGGCGCTGGTGAAGCAGCGCGGCGAAACCGCCGGCTGCTACAGCCGGCCGCAGCCTGCGGCTCCCGCCCGCACTCCGGAAGTGGCGGCGGCCCAGTAGGCAGGCCCATCAGGCAGGCCGGGGCAGAACAAATCAGGCGACGCGGCCGGCGCAAACCGGGACAGGTTTCGCGCCGGCCGCCTCAAGGGGGGTGGAGCGTCATGAAGGTCGAGGACATTCTCCGCAAGAAGGGCACGCGCATCGGCATGGTGCGCATCAACGAAACGGTCTCCACCGCGCTGCGCCTGATGAAGGCGGAGAATACCGGCGCGCTGGTGGTCAAGGACGTCTGCCGCACCGAAGGCAACACGGTGGTCGGCGTCATTTCCGAACGCGATGTCGTCCGCGCCCTGGTCGACCGCGGTCCCGCCATACTGGAGCAGGCGGTTTCGGCGTTGATGACGCGCGATCCCTACTGCTGCAGCCCGTCGGACTCCGTGCGCCATGTGCTGAGCCTGATGGACGAACACGGCATCCGCCATGTCCCGGTTCTGGAAGGTTCGACCCTGGTCGGCGTCGTCAGTGTCCGCGACCTGATCCGCCGCCAACTGGAAGAGTTGTCGGGCGAGGGCGTTCCGGTGGCCGCCGCCACGGCTGCTGCCACCGCAGCGGAAGGCTGGGACTTCCCGGTCGTTGCCAATCAGTGAGTGCTGCGGGTGGGGCCGGCGCATGTCCGCCGCCCCATCTGAGTTGCCGCTTCGGCGCTTGCCCGCCCTGATCCGGCTCTGACCGGGAGCCTTGACCCAGGGGTGGGGCGATTATTGCCCGCCGCCAAGGCCGGCCTTCGAAAGCAAATGACATGAAGATCGCGATACCCAGGGAGCGCCGCCCGGGCGAGCGCCGCGTCGCCGCGTCTCCCGAAACCGTCAAGAAATTCAAAGCCCTCGGTCTGGACGTGGTGGTGGAGAGCGGGGCCGGCCTCGGTTCCAGCATCACCGACGCGGCCTATGAGGCGGCGGGGGCCGCCATCGCCGCCGACCAGGCTTCGGCGCTGGCCGATGCCGACATCGTGCTGAAGGTCCAGCGGCCGCTGATCGCCGGCGAAGGGGAGGTCGACGAGCTGGCGCTGATCCGCAAGGGTGCGCTGCTGTTCGCCATCCTCAATCCCTACAACAGCCGCGACCATGTGAAGGCCTACGCCGATGCCGGCGTGAACGCCTTCGCCATGGAGTTCATGCCGCGCATCACCCGCGCCCAGGTCATGGACGTGCTGTCCTCCCAGGCCAACCTCGCCGGCTACAAGGCTGTCGTCGATGCCGCCTCGGAATATGGCCGCGCCTTCCCGATGATGATGACCGCCGCCGGCACCGTGCCGCCGGCCCGTGCCTTCATCATGGGCGTCGGCGTCGCCGGCCTCCAGGCCATCGCCACCGCCAAGCGCCTCGGCGCCATCGTCTCGGCCACCGACGTGCGCCCGGCGGTGAAGGAGCAGGTGCAGTCGCTGGGCGGCAGCTTCGTCGCCGTCGAGAACGACGAGTTCAAGCAGGCCGAGACCGCCGGCGGCTACGCCAAGGAGATGTCCGACGACTACAAGCGCCAGCAGGCCGCTCTGGTCGCCGAGCACATCAAGAAGCAGGACCTCGTCATCACCACGGCGCTGATCCCCGGCCGCAAGGCGCCGATCCTGGTGACGGCGGAGCATGTGGCGTCGATGAAGCCGGGCTCGGTGATCGTCGATCTGGCGGTGGAGCAGGGCGGCAACGTCGAGGGCGCCAAGCTGGGCGAGGTGGTGACCACGGCCAACGGCGTGAAGATCGTCGGCCATGCCAACTACGCCAGCCGCATCGCCGAGAGCGCGTCGCTGCTCTACGCCAAGAACCTGCTGGCGCTGCTGACGTCGCTGCACGGGAAAGACACCGGCGTGGCCGTCAACTGGGACGACGAGATCGTCAAGGCCATCGCGCTGACCCGCGACGGCGCCATCGTGCATCCTGCCTTCGCGGACGCCCGCGAAGCGCAACCCGCGTGAGGAGGCGGATCCCATGGAACACCCGGATCCCGCAAGCAACATCGCCGCGTTCCGCCAGACCCTGGCGGCGTTGAGCAATCAGGTCGATGCGCTGGCCGTGCAGGTGGCGCAGCTGTCCCCCGTCCCGGCGACCGAGGCGGCCAGCCATGGCAGCTTCTTCGTCACCGGCCTGACGGTGCTCGTGCTGGCCTGCTTCGTCGGCTATTACGTCGTCTGGCGCGTCACCCCGGCCCTGCATTCGCCGCTGATGGCCGTGACCAACGCCGTGTCGTCGGTCATCATCGTCGGCGCGCTGGTCGCCGCCGGTCCGGCCGGCCCGATCTTTGGCGATGGGGGCTTCTCCAAGGTCCTGGGCTTCCTTGCCGTCATCCTGGCGTCCGTCAACATCTTCGGCGGCTTCCTCGTGACCCAGCGCATGCTCTCCATGTTCAAGAAGAAGGGCAAGTAAGACCATGGAAACCTTGTCGGCCCTTCTCTATCTCGTCGCCTCCATCTGCTTCATCATGGCGCTGCGCGGGCTGTCCAGCCCGGAGACCTCGCGCCAGGGCAACATCTACGGCATGGTCGGCATGACCATCGCCATTCTGACCACGCTGGCCTCGCCCATCGTCCAGTCCTACTGGATGATCGTGCTCGGCATCGCCATCGGCGGCGCCATCGGCTACGTCGTCGCCAAGAAGATCGAGATGACGGCGCTGCCGCAGCTGGTCGCCGCCTTCCACTCGCTGGTCGGCCTCGCCGCCGTCTTCGTGGCGCTGGCCGCCTTCTATTCGCCGGAGGCGTACGGCATCGGCCTCCGCGGCGCCATCGCCAAGGGCTCGCTGATCGAAATGGCGCTCGGCACCGCGGTGGGTGCCATCACCTTCACCGGCTCCATCGTCGCCTTCGCCAAGCTCCAGGGTCTGGTCACCGGCAAGCCGCTGGTCTTCCCGATGCAGCATCCGCTGAACGCGGCGCTGGGCGTGCTGACCGTCATCCTGATCATTTGGCTGGTGCAGTCGAATGCCGATGTCGTGATGTGGCTGATCGTCATCGTGGCGCTGGCGCTGGGCTTCCTGCTGATCCTGCCGATCGGCGGCGCCGACATGCCGGTCGTCATCTCGATGCTGAACAGCTACTCGGGCTGGGCGGCCTGCGGCATCGGCTTCACGCTGCAGAACAACCTGCTGATCATCACCGGTGCTCTGGTGGGCTCCTCGGGTGCGATCCTGTCCTACATCATGTGCAAGGGCATGAACCGCTCGATCTTCAACGTCATCCTCGGCGGCTTCGGCGGCGAGGCGGCGGGTGCCGCAGCCGGTGCCAAGGGTCCGCAGGGCTCGGTGAAGGCCGGCTCGGCGGAGGATGCCGCCTACATCATGAAAAACGCCCAGTCGGTGATCGTGGTGCCCGGCTACGGCATGGCGGTGGCCCAGGCCCAGCATGCGCTGCGCGAGATGGCCGACAGCCTGAAGCACGAAGGCGTGGATGTGAAGTACGCCATCCACCCGGTGGCGGGCCGCATGCCCGGCCACATGAACGTGCTGCTGGCCGAGGCCAACGTGCCCTACGACGAGGTGTTCGAACTGGAGGACATCAACCGCGACTTCGGCACGGCGGATGTGGCCTTCGTCATCGGCGCCAACGACGTGACCAACCCGGCGGCCAAGACCGACCCGACGAGCGCCATCTACGGCATGCCGATCCTCGATGTGGAGAAGGCCAAGACGGTGTTCTTCATCAAGCGCGGCATGGCCGCCGGCTATGCCGGCGTCGAGAACGAGCTGTTCTTCCGCCCCAACACCATGATGCTGTTCGGTGACGCCAAGAAGGTCACCGAAGAGGTCGTCAAGGCGATGGAAGCGTAACGGACACTTCGACTGAAGAGGCGCGCCGCTCCGAAAGGGCGGCGCGCTTTTTCTTTTTTAGACTGGTGTTATCACTTCACCAGATCGTCCAGCCGGAAGCCGGCGATCTTGTAGATTTCCTCCAGCGCCCGGCCGAACTCCACCTCCGGCTCGTTCGCCACGCGCTCGCGCATCGCCGCCAGGATCTCCTGCTTGCTGCTGAAGCGCACCGCCATGATGAAGGGGAAGCCGAAGCGTTCCCGGTAGGCCCGGTTCAGGTCGCGCTGCTCCTGGGCTTCCCCCTCCGTCAGCTCGTTCAGGCCCGCTTTCGCCTGTTCGGTCTGCGAGAAGGCGGTCAGATTGGCCGGGCGGCTGGCACGGTCGGCGAGGTCGGGGTGGGACAGGATCAGGGCATGCTGCCGCTCCGTCCCCGCCGCGCGGACGATGCCGGTCATCGCCGCGCGCAAGGCGGTGGCATCGGCGAAGGGGCGCTTGTCCCAGGCGGCCTCGGCCACCCACGGGCTTTCCTCGAACACGGCACCCAGCGCCGCGACGAAGGCGGCGCGGTCCATCCGGTTCAGGTCGTCCAGGCTGTAGGGCATCTGCTGCGGTCTCATTTCGCGGTGTAGGGGTGTTCGGCGATCCAGTGGCGGGCGATGTCGAGCCGTGTCGCCACCCACGCCTTGTCATGGCTGCGCACATAGTCGAGGAAGCGGGCCAGCGCCGCGGCGCGGCCAGGGCGCCCGACCAGACGGCAATGCAGGCCGATGGACATCATCTTCGGCGCCGTCTCGCCCTCGGCATAGAGCGTGTCGAAGCTGTCCTTCAGATAGGCGAAGAACTGGTCGCCGCTGTTGAAGCCCTGGTTCGTCGCGAAACGCATGTCGTTGGCGTCGAGCGTGTAGGGAACGATCAGCTGCGGCCGGCCATGGCTGTCGTCCCAATAGGGCAAATCGTCGGCATAGGAATCCGCATTGTAGACGAAGCCGCCCTCCTCGGCGACCAGCCGCCAGGTGTTCGGGCTGCACCGCCCGAGATACCAGCCGAGCGGACGCTCGCCGGTCACGCGGGTGTGGATTTCGATGGCGCGCAGCATGTGCTCACGCTCCACCTCGGCCGGCAGATGCTGGTAGTCGATCCAGCGCCAGCCATGGGTGGCGATCTCCCAGCCGGCGGCCTTCATCGCGGCGACCACCTCGGGATTGCGCTCCAGCGCCATGGCGACGCCATAGACGGTGACCGGCAGGTTGCGTTCGGTGAACAGGCGGTGCAGCCGCCAGAAGCCGGCGCGCGAGCCGTATTCGTAGATCGACTCCATGTTCATGTGGCGGGCGCCCGGGATCGGCTGGGCGCCGACGATCTCCGACAGGAACGCCTCCGACGCGGCGTCGCCATGGAGGACGCAGTTCTCGCCGCCCTCCTCGTAATTGATGACGAACTGCACCGCCACGCGGGCGCCGCCCGGCCAGTTGGCCTGCGGCGGGGTGGCGCCATAGCCGATCATGTCGCGGGGATAAGCCGTGCCGGTCATCGTCGTCTCGCCCTTTTGCGCTGCGGTCGAAGCGGAACCTACGCTAAGCCATTGGCGGCAGGGGGTTCAACCGGCCGATTGTCTCCCGGCGGCCGAAGACAGTTTCCGAATTTGGACGGGTGGGCAGGGCAGGGCGGATGCGCTTAAGCTGTGGGTCCGAACTCGCACCGTCGCGGAGACCGTACCCCATGGGCCGCTTGACCACCCACGTCCTCGACATCGCCGCCGGCCGTCCGGCGCCGGGCATGCGCATCCGCCTGACCTCGCTCGACACCGGCGCCGTTCTCGGCGAGTTCACAACGAACGCCGACGGCCGGCTCGATGCCCCAGCGCTCCAGGGCGAGGATTTCAAGTCCGGCCGCTACGAGCTGCTGTTCATGGCCGGCGACTATTTCCGCCGCATCGGCGCGATCTCGGGCGCCATTGACGGTGACGGGCCGGACTTCATCGACGAGGTTCCGCTGCGCTTCGGCATCAAGGACGCGTCCCAGCATTACCATGTGCCGCTGCTGGTTTCGCCTTGGGCCTATTCCACATATCGCGGCAGCTGAGGTCCCTCCCCGTTCGGCACCGCTTTCCAGCCTGTGGAAAAGGCAAGCCGTTGATTTGCCGCACCCACCATCCGCGCGCTTAGCTGTTCTCAGCAACAATCGCGTTTGGTGAGGAGTCGAGCGATGGCGAGAATGACGGCGGCGGAAGCGGCGGTGCGGGTGCTGGAGCGGGAGGGCATCGACGTCTGCTTCGGCGTCCCGGGCGCCGCGATCAACCCCTTCTATGCGGCGATGCAGCGGCGCGGCACGATGCGCCATGTGCTGGCCCGCCATGTCGAGGGTGCCTCGCACATGGCCGAAGGCTACACGCGGGCGAATGCCGGCAACATCGGCGTGTGCATCGGCACCTCCGGCCCGGCCGGCACCGATATGATCACCGGCCTCTATTCGGCGATCGCGGACTCGATCCCGATCCTGTGCATCACCGGCCAGGCGCCGCGCGCCCGCCTGCACAAGGAGGATTTCCAGGCCATCAACGTGCCGGACATCGCAAAGCCGGTGACCAAGTGGGCGCTGACCGTGCTGGAGCCGGCCCAGGTGCCCTACGTCTTCCAGCAGGCCTTCCATCTGATGCGCAGCGGCCGTCCCGGCCCGGTGCTGATCGACCTGCCCATCGACGTCCAGATGGCGGAGATCGAGTTCGACGACGAGACCTATGAACCGCTGCCGGTCTACAAGCCCTCGGCCACCCGTGCCCAGGTCGAGAAGGCGCTGGCGATGTTCGCGGCGGCGGAACGTCCGCTGGTCGTGGCCGGCGGCGGCATCATCAACGCCGATGCGTCCGACAAGCTGGTGGAGTTCGCCGAGCTGCTCGGCGTGCCGGTGATCCCGACCCTGATGGGCTGGGGCACCATCCCCGACGACCATCCGCTGATGGCCGGCATGGTGGGCTTGCAGACCGCCCACCGCTACGGCAACGCGACGATGCTGAAGTCCGACTTCGTGCTGGGCATCGGCAATCGTTGGGCCAACCGCCACACCGGCTCGGTCGAGGTCTACACCAAGGGCCGCAAGTTCGTGCATGTCGACATCGAGCCGACCCAGATCGGCCGCGTCTTCATGCCCGATCTCGGCATCGTGTCGGACGCCGGTGCGGCGCTCGACCTGTTCATCGCGGTGGCGAAGGAGTGGAAGGCCGAGGGCCGCTTCAAGGATCTCGGCGGCTGGGTCAAGGACTGCCAGGGCCGCAAGCGGTCGATGCACCGCCGCAGCGACTTCGATCAGGTGCCGATGAAGCCGCAGCGCGTCTATCAGGAGATGAACAGCGCCTTCGGCCAGGACACCACCTACGTCACCACCATCGGCCTGTCGCAGATCGCCGGCGCGCAGTTCCTGCACGTCTACAAGCCGCGCCACTGGATCAACTGCGGCCAGGCCGGCCCGCTGGGCTGGACCCTGCCGGCGGCGCTCGGCGTCCGGGTGGCCGATCCGAAGCGGCGCATCGTCGCGCTGTCCGGCGACTACGACTTCCAGTTCATGATCGAGGAGCTGGCGGTCGGCGCCCAGCACAAGCTGCCCTACATCCATGTGCTGGTGAACAACGCCTATCTCGGCCTGATCCGGCAGGCGCAGCGCGCCTTCCAGATGGACTTCCAGGTGCAGCTGTCCTTCGAGAACATCAACGCGCCGGAGATCGGCGTCTATGGCGTCGACCATGTCGCGGTAGCGGAAGGGCTGGGCTGCAAGGCGATCCGCGTCACCGAGCCGGACCGCATCCAGGAGGCCTTCACCCAGGCCCAGGCCTGGATGGACCAGTATCAGGTGCCGGTCGTCGTCGAGCTGGTGCTGGAGCGGGTAACCAATATCTCTATGGGTGCCGACATCGACAGCGTCACCGAGTTCGAGGAGACGCTGGACCTGCCGGTGGAGGAGAGCGAGACCGTTCTGGTCTGACGATCCGGTCCTGATCCGGACTGAAACCGCCGGGGCGCAGGCGCGCTCCGGCGGTTTTCGTTTTGGCAACCATGCTGCGTCGCGGAAATTCCCTCTCCGCGGCCCCCGTGCTAGCGTCCGTCCCGACCCGTAAACCCACCGGTCCGGCCCAATCGTCTGGCAGGGAGTCCGCGCGAGCATGGCGTTGCTTGAAAACATGCGCATCTTCGTCCGCGTCGTCGAACTGGGCAGCCTGTCGGCCGCCGGGCGGAACCTGCGCATGTCGCCGGCCATGGTCAGCCACCGCATCCAGCAGCTGGAAACCCATCTCGGCGTCCGGCTGCTGAACCGCACGACGCGGCAGTTGCAGGCGACCGAGACCGGCATGGATTTCTACCAGAGCTGCCTGGAGGTTCTGGAAGCGGTGGAGCGGGCGCACAGCAGCATCGCCGCCGGGTCCGGCGTGCCGTCGGGCAGCGTCAGGGTGACGGCGCCCTTGGGCTTCGGCCGCCGCATCCTGGCGCCGCTGGTGCCGGACTTCTGCGCCGCCCACCCGCTGGTGGAGGTGCGGCTGCGGTTGTCCGACCATCTGCTCGACCTGCTGCGCGAGGCGGTCGACGTGGCGGTGCGCATGGCGGCGTTGAAGGATTCCAGCTTCGTCGTGCGCAAGATCGCCGACGTGCGCCGCGTGCTGGTGGCGGCCCCCTCCTACCTGTCGGAGCGCGGACGGCCTTCAATGCCGGCGGACCTGTCCGGCCACAACTGCCTGCTTCTGCGCTTTCCCGGTACCCAGCAATATCAATGGAGCGTGCTGGAGGGCGGCGAGCCGGTGAAGCTGCCGGTGTCGGGCCGCTTCGACGCCGACGATGGTGACGTGCTGACCGGCTGGGCGCTCGACGGGCGCGGCATCGCCATGAAGCCGCTGTGGGAGGTGGCCGAGCATCTGGCCAGCGGCGCCCTGGTGCCGGTTCTGCCCGATTTTCCGCCGGAGCCGGTGACGCTGGCCGTGCTCTATCCCCATCGCGCGCTGGTTCCCGCCAAGGTACGGGCGTTTGCCGACCACATGGTCCCGAAGATCAAGTCGGCACTGCTGGGAATATCTCCAGAGACGATCCTGTGATCGTCGGTACCCAGCCCTAGGGGTAATCCTGACTGGCCGTCCTGGATGCTTTATCTATCCTCCCTGGCGCTGTCGTATGCTGAGGCCGTGCCGCCAAGATACTTTGTTTCCGGAGACGATACCATTCGTGGCTCGTATCGGGAATGAAGCGGTGAATTCGGAAGCCATGGCCCTTCCGCATCCGTCCGGCGCGGCATGAGGAAGGGAGGACTCCATGTTTCTGTTCACCAGGGCTGTGAGCTGCGAGCGGGCCAAGCTGGATGCGCTCGACCGGTCGCAGGCCGTCGTCGAGTTCACGATGGATGGCACGGTGGTGGATGCGAACAGGAATTTCCTAGAGGCGATGGGCTATCGCCTGGAGGAGGTGAGGGGGCGTCCGCATCGCATGTTCGTCGATCCCGACCATGCGAAAAGCGCCGAGTACCGCCATTTGTGGGACGAGCTGCGGGCAGGCCGCTTCCAATCGGCGGTGTTCCGGCGGCTCACCAAGTCGGGCCGGGAAATCTGGCTGCGCGCCACCTACAACCCGATCCTCGGCGTCGGCGGCCGGCCGGTCGGCGTGGTGAAGTTCGCCACCGACATCACCGAGGCGAAGCTGCGGGAGGCCGATGCCAACGGCAAGCTCGCCGCCATTGAACGGTCCCAGGCGGTGATCGAGTTCGGATTGGACGGCACCATCCTGACGGCCAACCAGCGTTTCCTTGATCTGATGGGCTATCGGCTGGAGGAGGTGCGGGGGCAGCATCATAAGCTATTCCTCGATGGCGTGGATGCCGCCGATCCGGCCTACAGCGCATTCTGGGAGAAGCTTGGCCGGGGCGAGCATCAAAGCGGGGAATTCCGGCGCCTGACCAAGAGCGGCGCGCAGGTCTGGATCCAGGCGACCTATACACCGATTCTCGACCCGACCGGAAAGCCGTGGAAGATCGTGAAGTTCGCGACCGACGTGACCGAACAGCGGGTTCACAACGCCGACTTCCGCGCCCAGATCGAAGCGATCAACCGATCGCAGGCGGTGATCCATTTCAGGCCCGACGGCACGATCCTGGACGCCAATGAAAACTTCCTGAAGGCGATGGGATACCGGCTGGACGAGGTGGTCGGGCAGAACCATCGCCTGTTCGTCTCGCCGGAACAGCAGGGCAGCGCCGAATACCGCCAGTTCTGGGAGATCCTGCGCAGCGGGAAATTCCACTCCTCGCTCTACCGCCGCCGGGCCAGAAACGGATCCGACGTCTGGATCAATGCCAGCTACAATCCCGTGCTGTCCGAGACGGGGGAGGTGGTGAAGGTGGTGAAGTTCGCCACCGACGTGACCGGCATGATCAAGTCGCGTTTGGAAGCCATCGAGTTTTCCAAGCGGACGGTTCAGCAGGTGGCCGAAGTCGGCGATGCGGTCGAGCGGATGTGCGGATCCGCGACGCAGATTTCCACCGACATCCTGACGTCGCGCAAGGTGGTGGACGAGATCGACCGCCGGACCTCCGCTGCAGACAGCGCCACCGGCCGGTTGAACGAGGCTGCGGCGGCGATGGACGGCGTCGCCAAATTCATCGACGCCATTGCCTCGCAGATCAAACTGCTGTCACTGAACGCCACCATCGAGGCGGCACGGGCGGGCGAGGCCGGGCGGGGCTTCGCGGTCGTGGCGACCGAGGTGAAGTCGCTGGCCGAACAGACCTCAGGCGCCACCGAGCGGATCGGCGTCGAGATCGTCGCCATGCAGGAGGTCGTCCGTCAGGTGGTGGAGGCGCTGGGCGGAATCGCCCGGTCGGTCGACAGCGTGAAATCGACCGTTCATGGGGTTGCCGCCGGCGCCGAGGAACAGATGTCGCTCAGCGACGGCGTCGTGTCCAACATGCGGGAAGCCCGGAACGGCGTCGAGGCGATCAACCGCAATCTGCAGGAGATGCTGATCAAGGCACAATAAAGAGAGACGGTGACGGGCGGGCCGGTCCGGCCGGCCAGCCTCACACCCCCCGCGAGCGCACCAGCAGCACGCGCGCCTCTTCCGACGCGCGGTGCAGGTGGGGCAGGAACTGCACCTCCATCTCCGGGCAGGTGACGCGCGCGGCCTGGGCGCTGATGTTCATCGCCGCCACCACCCCGCCGGCGGCGGTGCTGATCGGCACGGCGATGGAGCGCAATCCCAGTTCCAGCTCCTGGTCGACCAGCGAGAAGCCGCGGTCGCGTACCCGTTCCAGCTCGCGCTTCAGCGCGTCGGGCGCGGTGATGGTCCGTTCGGTGAAGGGCTTCAGCGGCACCCGCGCCAGATAGGCGTCCAGCTCCGCCTCCGGCATCGCCGCCAGCAGGACCCGCCCCATCGAGGTGCAGTAGGCCGGCAGGCGGCTGCCGACATTCAACCCGACCGACATGATCCGCTTGGTCGCCGCACGGGCGATATAGACCACGTCGTCTTCGTCCAGAACGGCGGCGGAGCAGGATTCCTGCACCGCGCCGCTGACCTGTTCGATCAGCGGGTCGAGAATCGTCGCCAGCGGGGCCGACGACAGGAAGGAATAGCCGAGCGCCAGGATCTTCGGTTTCAGATGGAAGGTCCGGCCGTCCGACCCGGCATAGCCCAACTGCATCAACGTCAGCAGGCAGCGCCGCGCCGCCGCCCGCGGCAGGCCGGTGATCTTGGCGATGTCGGCGATGGTCAGGTTCGGCTCGCGCTCGGTGAAGGCGCGAATCACCGACAATCCCCGCGCCAGCGAGGTCATGAAGTTCGGATCCGACGCCTCTTCCGCCGCGCCGGAGGGTGTCTTGTTTGCGGTCCCGGCCAGTTGCTGGGTTTCGGCCATGCGCGGGCTCCTTCGCTACGAGCGATCCTGAGGGGTCAAATTAGGGCGATTACCGCGCAATAGCCAGAAAAATCGAACGGAATCAGCCGCAACTCCGTCGGCAGCAGAAATAGTTCGAGGTGCCCGCAATTGGCCTTGCGGGTGTCTGGCATCTGGTATACCGTATCGATAATTCAAAAACGACGCGCCACTCAGTACCAAGGGCCAAGGGCGATCGTCCGAACGCTCGCACGAACAACGCTCACGACAACAAGCGGCGCCGATGGCGTCGGCGCGCAAAGGGTCGGAAACGTGATGAACCGGGAAAGATTCAGTGTCGAACCCCTCGAACAGGGGATGAGCTTCAAGGCCAAGGCCTACCAATCGCTGCGACAGGCCATCACGCAGATGAACATCTACGGCCAGAGCAACGAGATCAGGTTGGACGAACGCCGTCTGTGCGAGGCGTTGGGTGTCAGCCGCACCCCGGTGCGCGAGGCGATGGCGCTGCTGGAACAGGAGGGGTTTATCCGCTCCCAACCGCGGCGCGGGATCTTCGTGGTGCGCAAGACGAAGGCCGAACTGGTGGAGATGATCACGGTGTGTGCCGCCCTGGAAGGCATGGCGGCACGCCTGTTCGTCGAAAACGCCACCACGGAGAAGCTGGAACTCCTGCACGCCGCGTTCGACAAATACACGAAGGCCGAGTTGGCGGAACATGTCGCGGAGTATTCCGACGCCAACATCGTCTTCCATCAAAGCATCGTCCAGGCTTCGGGTTCCGCTCTGATCTCGGACCTGACCGACCGCTTCTTCATCCATATGCGTGCGATCCGCCGCGCGACGATGGGCCTCGGCGACCGTGCCGACCAGTCCATCCACGAGCATCGGGACATCATCGAGGCGCTTGCCGCCCGCGATGCCGATCTCGCGGAACGCCGCGTCCGGGAACACACGCTCGGTCTCGCACAGTACGTGGAACGGCATTGCGCCTTCCTCGACTAACCAACTTTGAACCTTTTTGGAGCCTCGGGGAGGAGTCACCCATATGTCTACTGCGGCTGCAACGATCACTAAGAACCAGGCCACGGAAGCATCTGTTGTCGAAGACGCGCCGGCGCTGACCGACGGCTTCCAGCTCGTCATCGACGCGCTCAAGCTCAACGACATCAACAACCTGTATGTCGTCCCCGGCATTCCGATTTCCGACCTGCTGCGCATGGCGCAGGCCGAGGGCATGCGCGTCGTCTCGTTCCGCCACGAACAGAATGCCGGCAACGCTGCCGCCATCGCCGGTTTCATGACGAAGAAGCCGGGCGTCTGCATGACGGTGTCGGCTCCGGGCTTCCTGAACGGCCTGACCGCGCTGGCGAACGCCACCACCAACTGCTTCCCGATGATCCTGATCAGCGGCTCGTCGGAGCGCGAGATCGTCGATCTCCAGCAGGGCGACTATGAGGAGATGGACCAGCTGGCCATCGCCAAGCCGCTGTGCAAGGCCGCCTTCCGCATCCTGCACGCCCAGGACATCGGCATCGGCGTGGCGCGCGCCATCCGCGCTGCCGTGTCGGGCCGTCCGGGCGGCGTCTATCTCGACCTGCCGGCCAAGCTGTTCTCGCAGGTGATGGACGCGGCGGAAGGCGCCAAGTCGCTGGTCAAGGTGGTCGATCCGACCCCGGCGCAGTATCCGTCGGCCGAGGCGGTGAACCGCGCGCTCGACCTGCTGAAGGGCGCCAAGCGTCCGCTGGTGATCTTCGGCAAGGGGGCCGCCTACGCCCAGGCCGACGAGACGATCCGCTCCTTCGTCGAGAAGAGCGGCATCCCCTTCCTGCAGATGAGCATGGCCAAGGGCCTGCTGCCCGACACCCATCCGCAGTCGGCCGGTGCCGCCCGCTCGCTGGTTCTGCAGGAAGCCGACGTGGTCATGCTGGTCGGCGCGCGGCTGAACTGGCTGCTGTCGCACGGCAAGGGCAAGACCTGGGGCAAGCCCGGTTCGAAGAAGTTCATCCAGGTCGACATCGAGCCGCGGGAGATGGACAGCAACGTCGAAATCCATGCCCCGCTGGTCGGCGACATCGCGTCGGTCATGGAAGTGATGCTGAAGGGCATCGACGGCGGCCTGACCCCGCCGACCGACTGGATGGCCACCGTCGCGGCCAAGCGTGAGCAGAACGTCGCCAAGATGGCGCCGAAGCTGATGAGCAACGCCTCGCCGATGAACTTCCACGGTGCGCTGGGCGCTCTGCGCCGCGTCATCAAGGAGCGGCCGGACGCCCTGCTGGTCAACGAGGGCGCCAACACCCTCGACCTCGCCCGCGGCATCATCGACATGTACGAGCCGCGCAAGCGCCTCGACGTCGGCACCTGGGGCGTGATGGGCGTCGGCATGGGCTACGCCGTCGCCGCCGCGGTGGAGAGCGGCAAGCCGGTGCTGGCGGTCGAAGGCGACAGCGCCTTCGGCTTCTCCGGCATGGAGGTGGAGACGATCTGCCGCTACAACCTGCCGGTCTGCATCGTCATCTTCAACAACAACGGCATCTATCGCGGGACCGACGTCAACCCGACCGGCGGGAACGACCCGTCGCCGATGGTCTTCGTCCCCGGCTCGCGTTACGACAAGATGATGGAAGCCTTCGGCGGCGTCGGCGTCCACGTCACCAACCCGGACGAGCTGTACCGCGCCGTCAACGAGGCGATGGACAGCGGCCGTCCGACCCTGGTCAACGCCGTCATCGACCCGGCCGCCGGCACCGAAAGCGGCAACATCGGCAGCCTGAACCCGACCAGCTCGGTCCGCAAGATGCCGTCCTAAAACAAACGCCGACCGACACGACTTAAGAAGCAGGGGGAGAAATACATGGGCAAGGCACTTCAGGGCGTGCGGATTCTCGACTTCACGCATGTGCAGTCGGGACCGACCTGCACCCAGTTGCTCGCCTGGTTCGGCGCCGACGTCATCAAGGTCGAACGGCCGGGCGAGGGTGACATCACCCGCAGCCAGCTGCGCGACCTGCCGGACGCCGACAGCCTGTATTTCACCATGCTGAACCACAACAAGCGGTCCATCACCCTCGACACCAAGACGCCCAAGGGCAAGGAGGTGCTGGAGGCGCTGATCAAGACCTGCGACGTGATGGTCGAAAACTTCGCCCCCGGCGTGCTCGATCGCATGGGGTTCACCTGGGAGCGTATCCAGGAACTGAACCCCGCGATGATCGTCGCGTCGGTGAAGGGCTTCGGCCCCGGGCCGTTCGAGAATTGCAAGGTGTACGAGAACGTCGCCCAATGTGCGGGCGGTGCCGCCTCGACCACCGGTTTCGACGACGGCCCGCCCATGGTCACCGGCGCCCAGATCGGTGACAGCGGCACCGGCCTGCATCTGGCGCTTGGCATCGTCACCGCGCTCTACCAGCGCAAGGAGACCGGCCGCGGCCAGAAGGTGCTGGCCGCCATGCAGGACGCCGTGCTGAACCTGTGCCGCGTCAAGCTGCGCGATCAGCAGCGTCTGGCCCACGGGCCGATGAAGGAATACCCGCAATACCCGAACGGCGAGTTCGGCGACACGGTGCCGCGCGCCGGCAACGCGTCGGGCGGCGGCCAGCCGGGCTGGATCCTGAAGTGCAAGGGCTGGGAGACCGATCCCAACGCCTACATCTACTTCATCGCCCAGGCCCCGGTCTGGAAGTCGATCTGCAAGGTCATCGGCAAGGAAGAGTGGATCACCGATCCCGACTACGCCACCCCGGTGGCCCGCCTGCCGCGCCTGATGCAGATCTTCGGCACGGTGGAGGAGTGGACCAAGACCCTGACCAAGTTCGAGGTCATGGACCTTCTCAACAAGTACGACATTCCCTGCGGCCCGATCCTGTCGATGAAGGAAATCGCCGAGGACAAGTCGCTCTACGAGACCGGCACGCTGGTCGAGGTGGAGCATCCGACCCGCGGCAGCTACCTGACGGTCGGCAACCCGATCAAACTGTCCGACAGCCCGACGGAGGTCACCCGCTCTCCCCTGCTCGGCGAGCACACCGACGAAATCCTGCGCGACGTGCTGGGTTTCGGCGAGCGTGAGATCGTCGAGATCCGCGACAGCGGCGCCATCGGCGTCGTGGAGCGGCTGGCGGCGGAGTAACAGTTTCGGTCTTCTCCCCAGCCCTGCCCGCTTCGGCGGGAGAGGGTGGGGGAGGGCCAGCACCCGATATTTGAAAAGTCTGCCGATTTTTAAAAAAGCCCGCTTCCCCTCTTCCCGACCGTCCCCTTCCCGGTCGCTCAAGAGCCGAAGCGGGAGCCGAAGCCCGGACTTTTAAAAATCCGCCGCCCGTCAGCCGAAGAATTCCCGGCCCCCCGCGGTCTCCAAAAGACAATTCCCGACTGGGACAGAGACGAAAACCATGAACATTCACGAATATCAGGCCAAGGATCTGCTGCGGGGGTACGGCGTCGCCGTTCCGCGCGGCGGCGTGGCTTTCACCCCGGAAGAGGCTGCATCGGTCGCCCGCGAACTCGGCGGTCCGGTCTGGGTGGTGAAGTCGCAGATCCATGCCGGTGGCCGCGGCGCCGGACGCTTCCAGGACAATCCGGGCGGCAAGGGCGGCGTCCGCGTCGTCAAGTCGGTCGAGGAGGTCGCCTCCAACGCCGCCGAGATGCTCAATCGCGTCCTCGTGACCAAGCAGACCGGCCCGGCAGGCAAAGAGGTCAAGCGCCTCTATGTCGAGGAAGGCGCCGACATCAAGCGCGAACTGTATCTCGGCCTGCTGATCGACCGCGCCACCGGCCGCGTGACCATCATCGCTTCGACCGAAGGCGGCATGGAGATCGAAGAGGTCGCCCACAACACGCCCGAGAAGATCGTCAAGGTCGCGGTGGACCCGGCCACCGGCATCCAGGGCTACCACACCCGCAAGGTCGCCTTCGCGCTGGGCCTGGAAGGCAAGCAGGTCGGTGCCGCCGCCAAGTTCATCCAGGCCGCCTACAAGGCCTTCGTGGATCTGGACTGCGCCATCGTCGAGATCAACCCGCTGATCGTCACCGGCTCGGGCGACATCCTGGCGCTCGACGCCAAGATGAGCTTCGACGACAACGCCCTGTTCCGTCACAAGGATGTCGCCGCCTTGCGCGACGAGGCGGAAGAGGATCCGGCGGAGATCGAAGCCGCCAAGCACGAGCTGAACTACGTCAAGCTCGACGGCAACATCGGCTGCATGGTCAACGGCGCCGGCCTCGCCATGGCGACGATGGACATCATCAAGCTGTACGGTGCCGAGCCGGCCAACTTCCTCGACGTCGGTGGCGGCGCCACGAAGGAGCGCGTCACCGCGGCCTTCAAGCTGATCCTGTCCGACAGCGCGGTGGAAGGCATCCTGGTCAACATCTTCGGCGGCATCATGCGCTGCGACGTGATCGCCGAAGGCGTGGTCGCCGCGGCGCGCGACGTGAAGCTGCATGTTCCGCTGGTGGTGCGGCTGGAGGGCACCAACGTGGCGCTGGGCAAGAAGATCCTGGCCGAATCCGGCCTGCCGATCCTCTCGGCCGACAATCTGGACGACGCAGCCAAGAAGATCGTCGCCGCCGTGAAGAAGGAGGCCGCGTAACATGGCTGTTCTCGTCGATAAGAACACGAAGGTGATCTGCCAGGGCTTCACCGGAGCCCAGGGCACCTTCCACTCCGAACAGGCCATCGCCTACGGCACCAGGATGGTCGGCGGCGTCACGCCGGGTAAGGGCGGGGCCAAGCACCTCGACCTGCCGATCTTCGACACCGTCGCCGAGGCGGTCGAGAAGACGGGCGCCAACGCCTCCGTGATCTACGTGCCGCCGCCGTTTGCGGCCGACGCGATCCTGGAAGCCATCGACGCCGAGATCCCGCTGGTGGTCTGCATCACCGAAGGCATCCCGGTGCTGGACATGGTCCGCGTCAAGCGCGCACTGGCCGGTTCCGCCACCCGCCTGATCGGCCCGAACTGCCCCGGCATCATCACGCCGGACGAGTGCAAGATCGGCATCATGCCGGGCCACATCCACAAGCGCGGCAAGATCGGCATCGTCTCGCGCTCGGGCACGCTGACCTATGAAGCTGTCGCGCAGACCACGGCGGCCGGCCTGGGGCAGACCACCTGCATCGGCATCGGCGGCGACCCGGTCAACGGCACCAACTTCGTCGACAGCCTGGAGCTGTTCGTGAAGGACCCGGAGACCGAGGGCATCATCATGATCGGCGAGATCGGCGGCGACGCCGAAGTCCGCGGCGCCGAGTTCATCAAGGCCTCGGGCACCAAGAAGCCGGTCGTCGGCTTCATCGCCGGCCGCACGGCTCCTCCGGGCCGCCGCATGGGCCATGCCGGCGCGGTGATCTCCGGCGGCAACGACACCGCCGACTTCAAGATCGACTTCATGAAGTCGGTCGGCATCGCCGTCGCCGACAGCCCCGCCAGCCTGGGCTCCACCATGCAGGCGATTTTCAAAGGGTAACCGTTTCCCCGCGGGACCGCCGTCCGCGACGGTCCCGCGGTCTTAGCCAAGCCTTCTGTCACTCACGCCATCAGCCGCAACAGACAGGCGCAACCAACGCGCCGGACCCCGAGGGAGATGGGACATGAAAGCGCAAGCCCAAAACAGCATCCTGGCCCGCCGCATCATCCACGACGACCCCAGCGAGGGCGCCGCGGCCATCATCAAGACCGCGATCATCGAGACGCCGCGGGTGAAGAACGACAACGGCAAGGAAGCCAAGGCCGAACGCGGCCAGGTGGTCCAGTCGCTGTGCCGCGCCCTGAACATCCTGACGATCCTCGGCTCCAACGACGGTCCGATGACGCTGACCGAGCTGTCGGAGGCCGCCAACCTGTCGCCCTCCACCACCCATCGCCTGCTGACGACGCTTCAGTACGAGCGCTATGTGCGCTTCGACCAGAGCGCGCGCGGCTGGGTGGTCGGTGTGCAGGCCTACATGACCGGTGCCAATTTCCTGAAGACCCGCAATCTGGTCGACGTCGCCCGTCCCCGCATGCGCCGCCTGATGGAGGAGAGCAGCGAGATCGTCAATCTGGCGGTCGAGGAGAATGGCGAGGCGCTCTATCTGGCCCGCGTCGGCGGCCCCCGCGCCGCCCAGGTCGCAGTTCCGCAGACCGACCGCACGCTGCTGCACTGCTCCGCCGTCGGCAAGGCGCTGCTGGCCGGCATGCCCGAGACCAAGGTGCAGACCATCGTGACCCAGCGCGGCATGCGCCAGTTCACCCGTAGCACCCTGTCGTCGCTGCCGGCGCTGTACCGCGACCTGACGCTGGTCCGCACCCGCGGCTATGCCCTGGACCAGGAGGAGCGGGTGTCCGGCCTGCGCTGTGTCGCCGCCCCGATCTTCGACGAGAATTCCCGTGTGATGGGCGCCCTGTCGCTGTCCGGCTCCAGCCGGCGCATCGAGGACGCGCGGTTGCGCGCCCTGGGCGAAATGGTCAAGCGCGCCGCCGCCGCGGTGACGCAGGAACTGGGCGGCCGCGTGCCGGTTCCCAACTGACCCGTTCCTCACAAGGGACAAAGAGACGCATAAAGCAAAAGAACGCCAAGAGCTGACGGCAGGTGGTGCACGTTGGCATTCCTCCCTGGCGCACTTCGGGCCGCATTCCTCACGGGATGTGGCCCTTTTTCTTGAGAAAAGAGCCGTTTCCACGGAATGGAAAAGCGTCTTTTTTCTCGGGAAAATCGGCGTGTTCCGTGCGATTGTCTGTCTCGGGAAAGGCGTTCCTTTCTCATCGGGCGGATGTGTTGTTTTGCATGTTCGCGCTTCTCTCGGAGACTGGCCGTGCTGTGTGCAGCACGGCCATTTTTTTGACTTTTCCGCAGGGCGAAATCGGATCCATCGCCGCGTGGACTGGCCGTCCGCCGCGACGACAGAGTGCCCCCCAGACCAATCACCGGAACAGGGCAGGGGAGTGATCCGAATGGCAGAATCCAGACTGATGACGGCAATCGAGGTGAGCCAGCCGGGCAAGCCGGAGGTGCTGGTCCCGGCGCGCCGCCCGGTTCCCGATCCGGCGCCCGGCGAGATCCGCATCGCCGTCCAGGCAGCCGGCGTCAACCGGCCCGACGTGCTCCAGCGCCTCGGCAAGTACAACCCGCCGCCGGGCATCACCGACATCCCCGGCCTGGAGGTCGCCGGCACCGTCGATGCGCTGGGCGAGGGGGTGGAGGGCTGGCGCATCGGCGATCCCGTCTGCGCCTTGCTGGCCGGCGGCGGCTATGCCGAGTTCTGCGTGGTGCCGGCGGCACAGTGCCTGCCGATCCCCGACGGCCTGTCGATGGCCGAGGCGGCGGCCCTGCCGGAAACCTTCTTCACCGTCTGGTCGAACGTGTTCGAGCGCGGCGCGCTCCAGCCCGGTGAGGCGCTGCTGGTCCATGGCGGCACGTCGGGCATCGGCACCACGGCAATCCAGCTGGGGGCGGCTTTCGGTGCCCGCGTCTTCGCCACCGCCCGCGGTGCCGAGAAATGCGCCGCCTGCGTCCGGCTCGGCGCCGAACGCGCCATCGACTATGCCGAGGAGGATTTCGTCGCGGTGGTCAAGGGGGCGACCGGCGGTGCCGGCGTGAATGTGGTGCTGGACATCGTCGGTGGCGATTATGTCGCCCGCAGCATCGACGCGCTGGCGGTCGAGGGCCGCTATGTCTGCATCGGCTTCGTCCGCGGGGCGACGGCCAACGTGAACTTCTTCCCGGTGATGACAAAGCGGCTGGTGCTGACCGGCTCCACCCTGCGCGCGCGGCCGGTCGCCTACAAGCAGGCGGTGGCCGAGCAGCTGAAGGCCCGCGTCTGGCCGCTGGTGGCCGCCGGCACGGTCAGGCCGGTCGTCCACGAGGTCTTTCCGCTCGCACAGGCCGCCGACGCCCACCGGCTGATGGAGAGCAACCAGCATGTCGGCAAGCTGGTGCTGGCGATGGGGTGAACTGAAACTGTCTTCAGGTCAGTCCAGCATCGGCAGCCCGGTCTCGATGCGGACCAGCGCGGCCAGCAGCGGGGCGCCGATGTCGCGGCGGACGAAGTTGCTGGCCTTCTCCGCTGCGTTGATCGCCAGCTGGAAGGTCCGGCGCCAGCGGTCGTCGTTGTAGAAGACCTTCTCCGCCTTGGCCCGCTGCGCCAGCAGGCCGGGGCGGCGGCCGGCGGCCTCGTCCACCAGCTTGTTCAGGCGGTTCATCAGGTCGTTGGCGATGGCCGGCTCGCCGCGCTTCATCGCGGCTTCGATCAGCTCGGCGTAAGCCTCACCGCGGGTGTCGATGTCCGCCACCTGATCGGCGTAGGCGACAGCCATGCCCGCCTCGCCGCGCTTGGCGAGCCGCCCCAGCACCGCCGGGATGGTCCACGGATTTTCGTCCTGCACGGTGCTGAGCAGGCCCAGCGCCAGCTTCGGCTCGCCGATGTCGGCTGCCGCCACCGCCAGTTCCGGCGGGCAGCAGTCGCCGCGGGTTTCCTTGAACTTCGAGAATTGCGTCTCGACCGTGTTCAGGAACAGGGTGCGGGCCTGCGCCTCCTTGCCGGCGCGCAGCAGCGTCTGGGCGACCAGCCCCAGCTCCCAGGCGCAATTGTGGCTGGAGGCATAGCTCTTGGCCTCGTCGGCCAGCGCGTTGGTCAGGCCGCCGTCGCCGCGCCACGCCGCCGCCTTGGCGATGTCGGCGAGGTTGTAGATGCGGGTCGAGCAGTCGTTGATCTGCCGGGTGATGTCGAGCGCCAGCGGCGTCTGCCCCATCAGCGACAGGGCACGGGCGACGAACAGATCCTGGCCGGAGCTGTCGGCGACGCCGCCGCGGCGAACCGCGCTGACGAAGGGCGCCATGATCTCCTTGGCGCGGCCGGTGTCGCCCAGCTGCTGGTAGGCGACGGCCAGCGACAGCCAGTCCCAGCGCGCCGCGTTGATCGGCGTCTCCACAGGCGGCAGCATCTCGCCGATGCGGTGGAGGAAGCACAGGCTGTTCAGCGCGTCGTTGCAGACCAGCGCACGGATGCGCGAGCGGAATTCGTAGAAGTCGAAATCGCCGACGAACTGGTTGGTGACGAGCTGCACCGCCAGCGGGCTGTCGGGATATTTCGTCACGATGTCGTTGAACAGCTTGTCCGCCTCCTTCAGCAGGCGGCCCTCCTCGGCGACGTCATAGGTGTTGTCGGCCTGACGGATCAGCTGCAACGCCTGGACGAACAGGCGGTTGGCCGGACCGGGGGTGCCGGCGGCCGGGTTGTCCGCCCCGCCGCCGTCCTGGTCCTGCGCCAGTACGGTCTGCTTCGCCCCATCCTGCGCCACATTGTCCAGCGCCACCGCGTCCTGCGCCGGAACGGGACCGGCCGCGAAGGCCGCCGGCAGGCTCAAGGCTGCGGCGACGGCGGCGGTGCGGAGAACGGCGAGGACACGGGATAGGGCGGAGGACATGGCGGTCGGGGTTCAACCCTGGATGTTTGGGTTCGGGAGCAGACGGACGTAGCTGACGACGCGTTGGACGTTGGGCACCGAACGGGCGTGCTGGAGCGCACGGTCCAGCTCTTCCTGCGAACTGGCGACACCCATCAGATAGACAACGCCATCGACGGTATCGATGCTGTAGTTCTGGCTATGAATATCCGCATCGAACGTGATGCGGCTGCGGATCTGGGTCGAAATCCAGGTGTCGCGCGCGGTGTCCACGATGCTGGACCCGTTGTCGATCTGGATTTCGTTGATGACTTCCTTCACGCCCTGGGCCTGCCAGGCGAGGCGCACCGCGTCGAGCCGCATCTGCGCGTCGGCGGCGCGGCCGGTCAGCAGGACGCGGCCCTGATCGACGGTCAGGCCGATGCGGTTGGTCAGGTCGATGGAATGCTGCAGCCACAGCGAATTGATGCGGGCGCGGATTTCGGTGTCGCTGACGAAGCCGCCGAAGCCGCGCTCCTGCGTCGCCACGACGGCGGTCCCGCCCGCGGCGCCCAGCACCAGCGGCCCGCAGCCGGCCAGCGAAACACCGGCGGTGCAGGCGAGTGCGAAGACTGTCCAAAGGCGGCTCGAACCCGTCACAGTGTGCCTCCTTTCGCCTGCATGGCCAGCGCCGGGCGGAATCGGCGCGCGGCCGGAAAAAGTCACGGCGGAACGGTCTTTGCAATGGGGAAATTCGAGGCTTTCACCAGTCATCGTCACTTTGTCCCGATGTGATGCACGGATGTTGCAGTCGCTGCGATTGCGAAGGAGCGGCCGCGGCAGAAGATCGGCCGCAGCGCCTCATGCAGTTTCGGTGTGAAATCAGGCGAAAGCTGGGCTGGAAAGCACGCCGGCGATTTCACGGGCCAGGACGCGGGAAACCACCCGCCGGGCGGTCGCGTCGCGCAGGATTTCTTCGTCCCTGGGGTTGGAGAGGAAACCGGTTTCCACCAGCACCGACGGCACGTCCGGCGCCTTCAGCACCGCGAAATTGGCCGCGCGCATCGGGTTTTCGAGCAGGCGCAGCTCTTTGCCCGCCCCCTCCACCAGAATCTGGCGGGCGGCCAGCGAGGCATGGCGGGTGTGGCGCGCCGTCAGGTCCATCAGGATGTCCTTGACGATCCGGCCGCCGCCGGCCGCCCCCGGCTTGCCGAACCGGTCGGCCTGGTTTTCCTGCTGGGCGAGGCGGGAGGCGAAGGAGTCCGATGCCTTTTCCGAGAGGATGTAGGCGGACAGGCCGCGGGCATCGGCATTGGGGGCGCTGTCGGCGTGGATCGACACGAACAGGTCGGCCCCGGTCTCGCGCGTCAGCGCGACCCGGTCGTCCAGCGCCAGGAAACGGTCGTCGTGCCGCGTCAGCCTGACGGCGACGCCATGCCGCTCGGCAAGGATGCGCGCCACGTCGCGGGCGATGTCCAGCGTCACTTCCTTCTCGAAGGTGCCGCGGGTGCCGATGGCGCCGGGATCGTTGCCGCCGTGGCCGGGATCGAGCATCACCAGCCGCGACCGCGACGAAGTGCCGCTGGCCGGTTTGCGGTCGGGCCGCCGGCCCGACGCCTCGGCGCTGCCCGAACCCAAAGGCTGGGCCAGCGCCAGACCGGCGGTGCCGAAGGCGGTTAACCAAAGCTTGCTGAGTCCGAGCCCAAGCAGCTGTCGTCGATCCATGGCCAAAAATACCGTGCTGCAAAGGAGGGAAGGCATCGGCCCCAAGCCGTGCCATCCGTTCATCTAGCCTGAATCATTAACCAATGCGGCGGCGCAAAAGTATTGTCAAGGCCGGCCAGATTACCGTTTCTGAATATTTGTGGGCATTCGGTAACCAGGGCAGACTTGACGTGCCGAGGATTCGACAGAGGTCATTGGTTGCTTGATGGCGAACTGAAAAAGCGCTAAAATTTTAGCGATCAGCTCGGGAGGTGTCGATGTTGAGGAAAGCACTGTTCAACATCATCCGGCAAGAGCAGCGCGATATCGAGGACAAGCTCGAACGCGAGGAACAGCAGGCGAGTCCTGACGTCCGCCGGATCGTCGGCCTGCAACAGGAGGCCACCAGCCTGCGTCGTGAGTTGGAACATTTCCACGACGTTTGACCCCGGCCGTCGGCTTCGGCCGACCGGGTATCTTTTGGGTAGGTCGCCACTGAATTTTGTGACCGATGGGTCGCGCCCCCTTCTCCGCAAAACCGCGGGGAAGGGGATTTTTGTTTCCGGGTCCTGTTTCCAGAGAAAAGGGCGAAACCCTGGCGCCTATCCCAGCTTGGCGTATCCGCGTTCGATCACCCGTTCCGCGGCCTCGTACACCGCCAGCATCTGCTCGTAGGCGGCGCGCAGGCGGGCGAGGTCCGCGACGGCGGCAGCGTCCGGGTGCCGGGACTCCGACATCTTCAGGCCGGCACGGATATAGTCGGCGCGCAGTTCCGCCACCCGCACCGCCATCCGCAGGAAGGAGTCGCGGTTGAGGTTCGGCAGTTCGCGCCCGATGACCTCGCAGTTGGCCTCCAGGATCGCGGCGTCCATGTTTTCCAGGAAATGGCGGATGCGCTGGCTGCGGCTGCTGTCGGCGGCATCCGCCGTCATCAGCTTGTCGACCTTGCCCTTGGTGTATTCACCGATGATCTTGCCGCCGGATGCCATGGGTGACTCCGTCTTCCTCCGCCGGCCGGTCCGGCCGCCGTTGCCGATTGTCGCACCGCCGGCCGGCCGATGCCAGAGCGGCGTGGACCGCCCGGCATCGGGGAGAATCGCGCCGGACGGCACAGCCATGTGCACACTCGCTCATGAAGCGGGTGCAACATCGCGGCGTTCGTGCTAGGGAAGCTTCCCCCTTTTCTTGCTGTTACGCCATGGTGGACGCGCGATGTCTGAGACCGGCTCCGACTATATCCTCACCGTTTCCTGCCCCGACACCGTCGGCATCGTCTTCGCGGTGTCCGGCTTCCTGGCGGAGCGGAGCTGCAACATCATCGACAGCGCGCAGTTCGGCGACCGCATCTCCGGCCTGTTCTTCATGCGCGTCAGCTTCAACGGCAACCCGGCCGGGCCCGGGAAGGCGCAGCTTGAGGCCGACTTCGCGGCGCAGGTGGCCGAGCGCTTCGGCATGACCTGGAAGATCCACGACGCCCGGCGCCGCCCGCGCGTGCTGATCATGGTGTCGAAGTTCGGCCACTGCCTGAACGATCTGCTGTACCGCTACCGCACCGGATATCTGCCGATCGAGATTCCGGCCATCGTCTCCAACCACCGCGATTTCTACCAGCTGGCGGCGTGGCACAACATCCCGTTCCACCATCTGCCGGTCGGCTCCGACAACAAGGCGCAGCAGGAGGCCCGCCTGCTGGAGATCGTCGACGAGGAGAGGGTCGACCTCGTGGTGCTCGCCCGCTACATGCAGGTGCTGTCCGGCGCGCTGTGCGAGCGCATGGCCGGCCGGGTGATCAACATCCACCACAGCTTCCTGCCCAGCTTCAAGGGGGCCAAGCCCTACCATCAGGCCCATGCCCGCGGTGTGAAGCTGATCGGCGCCACCGCGCACTATGTCACCTCCAACCTCGACGAAGGCCCGATCATCGAGCAGGAGGCGGAGCGTGTCGACCATACGATGACGCCCGACGACCTGGTGGCCATCGGGCGTGACATCGAAAACATCGTGCTGGCCCGTGCCGTCCGCTACCACGTGGAGCATCGTGTGCTGCTGAACGGCAACAAGACGGTGGTCTTCCGCTAAAGCCTCCCGAGTGAAGCGGCGCAGCCCCTCAGTGGGGCTGCGTCTCGCGGGCGTCCTCCGGCTGCGGCATGAACACGGCGCGCGTGATCGCCTGTTCGATCTGGTCGCGGGTGAAGGGCTTCGGAATCACCGGGCCCAGATGCTCCAGCCCGTGCTTGGCCAGATCGTCCGGGAAGGCGGTGACGAAGATCACCGGCAGGAACCGGCGGGCCCGCAGCTCGCGCGCCACTTCCAGCCCGTTGTCGCCGTCGGCCAGCCGGATGTCCATCAGGGCCAGCGTCGGCCGGTGCTCGGCCGCCAGAGACAGCGCCTCATCCATCGTCGCCGCGTTGCCGCAGACGATGTGGCCCATGCCGCGCACCGTCTCCGCCAGATCGTAGGCGATGATGGCGTCGTCCTCGACGATCAGGATGGTGGCGGTCAGCCGGGCACGGACGCGCTCGCGGGCGTGGGTCAGCCGTTCCACCGCGTCTTCCGGGGCAAGGCCCAGCACGGCGGCAGCCTCGCCGACCGGCAGATCCTCCAGGTTGACCAGCAGGTAGAGCCGGCGGTCGGTCTCCGCCAGCGTCATCAGCGCCGATTCCACCGGATGATAGGGCGCGACCGCGGGGGGCGATCCGTCTTCATCCTGCAGTTTGTGCAGATGGCGATAGAGCGTGCCGCGCGACGTGTCGTCGCCACGGCCGCTTTCCGCCTCGTCCGCCTCCAGATACCATTCCAGGGTGCGGGTCACCAAGGCGTCCCCCCGCCCGTTCGTCCCGGTCAGCGCGCGGGCGTAGCGGCGCAGGTAGGGCAAATGCTGCATGAAGTGACCGGTGTACTGCTCCATCTCTCTCCCCGTGCCTTTCTGCGGCGCGTGTTCCTGGCATCCACCCGATATGCCGTGTCCGGAACCCCGGATACGGCAGGTGCAACTCGATCTCTCCCGGGCGCATGTTCCCGGTCCGCATGTCCGGCGCTGAAATCCGGCGATCGAACCGCCTGGGCGGCTCTGCCGAAGATCACGACGCCATCGCCGCTGCTTCGATCAGCAGACTGACTCATCCCGAGCTGCAGCGGTGGAGTTCATATGGCGCAGTCCGCGGCCTAACGGGAGTGAACCCAAAAGATTTATTGGAGATACCGAGAACGGGTTACTCAGTATGCATAATATGAAGCAAGGCCGGATGTCGCCCGCCGGGCCTTGCGGGCAGCCTATGACCGGTATGGCATAGGGGATGCCGGACGAGCGGACTTAACCGTTCGGAAAGGCTTACAAGCCTACTCTGTCTTTGCCCTCCAGCATCGGTCTTTCCGTTGCTGTGCGAGGGCGAGGCGAGTGTTCCCGATCCTCGTGCGCGCCGGCCAACCCCCAGGCCGGCGCGTTTTTCTTTTCCGCCAAGGCAGCGTTCGAATCGCCGACTGTCCTGCTCGGGAACCAACCGTTGGCGGCGGTGTTGGACATGGCATGGTGTGATTCCTCCCTGAACCGCCAATCCTAATCGCCGCCAGGCGCCGCCGCGACATCATGCGGGTGGCGCCGGCGGCGAACTTTTTATCTGCCAAGATAACGGCCATGTCGCCGTTTCGCTTCCGTCAATCAGGGACTTTCACAAGCCGGCACTTGCAACGCGTTTAATCCAACGTTAAGGACATCGGCACACGGTTGGGGCATGGCGTCTTTGGGCGCATCCTGCCGTTTCAAGGCCGGCGGACCTGTGCCGGCCGGGGTATCGCGTGGGCTGCCGCATCGGGTCCGGGTTTGTGCATGGAAGACCAAGAGTTGGATCGGTCCCTGATGGATGGCATTCCGCCGGATGAGCTGGCCGACTTCGCCCGGTGGCGGGAGCGCGTGCGCGGCACGAACATTTCCGAGAAGACGCTGCTGGCGACCGACTATCTCAATCACTTCAACGAAATCGTGATGCTGATCGAGATGATCCCGGACATGCCGGACATGCTGGAGGAATGCCGGATCTGGCAGCCCAAGAGCTATGCCGAGCATTTCCGCGACAGCGGCTTTTCCGACAAGGACCTGGCGATCGAGGCTTATGGCCATGTGCCGTCCAAGTTCCTCCGTCCTTTCGAGGATACCATCGCCCAGGCCCATCAGGTGATCGCCCACACGCTGGAGCGGATCGGCACCGACATCGACAGCGGCGATCCCGACAAGCTGCGGATGGACTGCCAAACCTCCGTCGCGATGATCCACCGCATCATCCAGATCGCCAACGGCATCATCCACGGCACCGCCCACGTGATGGAGCAGGGCGAGATCGATCTTTACCTGCAGAACGGCTGACGATCGGTACGCCGACCCGTACTTTCGTTCCAAATCATGCGTCTTACCAACGAAAAACCGGCCTTTTCAGTCACTTGTCCCGGCACGAATGGCGATTGATGGTGCACCCACCATTCGTTCGTTGCATGGCTCACTTGCTCCCCCTGGCACTATAGTCGGATCATAAAAGATAAGACGGAGGCGTGTTCATGCGTCCTCTGCGGGGGGAGATGGAGCATTGCCCATGAAGGGATGCGCATTCGCGCCGGCCGATGGTATGGCCGTGTCTGAACCGCGCGTGTGGCGGCCGGGTCCGCCCACCGATCACGCCGGCCCCGTTCTTCCCGTCCTGCAACGGGGGGAGACGACGCAGCGCATGACGCCATCCGGACATCTCGACAGCTTCACCCGTGACCGGCTGCCGACGCCGTCGCAGCGCCCCGATCTGATTCTCGACCGTCCCGAACTCCAGTATCCGCAACGCCTCAACGCCGTATCCGCCTTGATCGACGGCTGGCGCGAGCGCGGCTGGGATGGGCGCCCCTGCCTGATCGGCGGCGATGGCGACGTCTGGAGCTATGGCCGGATGCGCGACACCGTCGACCGCATCGCCCGCGTCCTGACCGAGGATTACGGGCTGGTCACCGGCAACCGCGTCCTGCTGCGCGGCCCCAACACGCCGATGCTGGCCGCCTGCTGGCTGGCGGTGATCAAGGCCGGCGGGGTGCTGGTGCCGACCATGCCGCTGCTGCGCGCGCCCGAGCTGGCCGACGTGCTGAAGCGCGCCTCCATCGACATGGCGCTGTGCGACACGCATTTCCTCGACGATCTGGAAGAGGCGGCTCTGCCGTCGCTGCGCATCGTCGGCTTCCGCGACGGCGAGCTGGAACACCGCATCGCCACCAAGCCGCCGGGCTTCGAGGCCGCCGACACGGCGCAGGACGATGTCGCGCTGATCGCCTTCACCTCCGGCACCACCGGCACGCCGAAGGCTGCCGCCCATCTGCACCGCCATCTGCTGGCGATCTCCGACCTGTCGCCGCGCTCCGTGCTGGGGACGACGGCCGAGGATGTCTTCTGCGGCTCGCCGACGCTGGCCTTCGCCTACGGGCTGGGCGGGCTGCTGCTGTTCCCGCTGCGGATCGGCGCCTCGGTGATCCTGCTGGAGCGCGGGACCGCCGACCGGCTGATCGAGGCCGCCACCCGCCACAAGGCGACGGTGATGTTCACCGTGCCGACCGTCTATCGCGGCATGATCGGCCGCATGGCCGCCGACCCGGCGCTGGCGAAGGGGCTGTCCGGCCTGCGCCTGTGCATCTCCGCCGGAGAGCCGCTGCCGCAGCAGACCTTCGAAGGCTGGCGCGACGCCACCGGCCTGGAAATCCTCGACAGCCTGGGCACCACCGAGCTGCTGAACGCCGTGCTGCATGCCGTTCCCGGCAATGTGCGGCCGGGCTCCACCGGCAAGCCGGTGCCGGGCTATGAGGCGATGGTGGTGGACGACCAGTTCCGCCGGCTTCCCCCCGGTCAGGTCGGCCGGCTGGCGGTGCGCGGTGCGACCGGCTGTCTCTATCTCGACGATCCGCGCCAGGAAAGCTATGTCCAGCAGGGCTGGAACCTGACCGGCGATGCCTTCCACGTCGATGAGGACGGCTTCTTCTGGTACCACGCCCGCACCGACGACCTGATCGTCTCGGCCGGCTACAAGATCTCTGGGCTGGAGGTCGAGAACATCCTGCTGAGCCACGATGCGGTGCAGGAGTGCGCGGTGATCGCCGCCCCCGACCCGGTGCGCGGCACCATTCCCAAGGCCTTCGTCGTCCTGCGCGACGATGTCCGCCCCGACGAGCGTCTGGCGGAGGAACTGCAAAGCTTCGTCAAGGAGCACATCGCGCCCTACAAATACCCCCGCGCGGTGGAGTTCCTCGACGCCCTGCCGCGGACGGAAACCGGCAAGGTCCAGCGCTTCAAGCTGCGCCGCCGCGCCTGGCAGCCGGACGAGGCGGAATAACCGCCCCTACCGGGGAAAGCCGGCGAAGCGGGTCAGTCGGATGTTGCGCTTCTCCAGCAGGGCGGCGAACTCCGGCCCGCGCAGATAGTCGTATTCGGCACGCCGCGGCTCGACCAGTGTGTCGACGCGGCGCAATTCCTCATCGGGCAGGCCGGGGTGAACCATCACCAGGGTCCGGCCGCCGATCCCGTCCAGGAAACGGGACATCAGCTCGGCGAAGGGCCGGCTGCCGGCGAAGTCGTAGACGCCGGCGAAGCGGTCGTTGGCCGGGATGCCGCAGTCCCGCACCGTCCGTCTCAGCCCGCCGCCCAACCCGCCGATCAGCAGCGTCTTCGGCACCGCCACGCCCCGGCGCAGCACCGCCGCCACCGGCTCGCCGCACAGGCGGACATAAGCGCCGGGCAGGGAAGCCAGCGCCTCCGCCACCGCATCGCGGACGACCGGCAACTGATGGATGTGCTGGTGGCCGTCGATATAGTCGGGCGGCCCACCCCAGGCATCGGCGAAAGCGGCGATCTGGCGCGACAGTTCGTCACGGATTTCCGCCCGTGCCGCCGGCCTGTTCAGCCTCCCGCGATAGGCCCAGCCCATCAGCCGCCCCAGCGGCGGCAGTCGTCCGTCCGGCGCCAGCGTCGGCATCGGCCCCAGCGGCGGCTGGTCGGTCAGGGTGAAATGAAGCCCGACGTCGGCCTTGTCCTTCAACGCGCGCAACGCATCCGCCCCGCTGCGCCAGTGTGGGCAGAGGCTCATGACCGAGGTGGCGGTCAGCCGGCCCTGGGCGATCAGGTCGCGGATGGCGGCGTTGACGCCGGGCGCCAGCCCGTAATCGTCGGCGCAGAGCAGCAAGGGGGTGGGGGCGGTATCGGTCATGGCCGGACGGATGCGGGTGGCGAAGGTCCGGCCAAGATGGGAGGGCGGCCCTTGCCGATCAAGCGATACCGGTTGCCGATACCGGCAAGCGTTCCGGAGCCGGCGATGCTGCTCAAGCCGCTCAGGCCGCTTTGCCCGCCGGCTCCGCCGCCGGCCTGCGGGCTTGCAGGGTGGCGAGCATCACGCCGGGCAGCACCAGAAGCACGCCCATCAGATGGAAGCTCTGCAACGGCTCGGACAGCATTGCCCAGGAGGCCAGCGCCGCCCACAGCGGCGACACGTACAGCGAGGTCGAGGCGCGGGCCGCGCCCATCATCACGATGGTCTTCTGATAGGCGAGCAGCGCCAGCACCGAGGCGAACAGCGCCACGGCGACGATCGACAGGACGGTGGAGACGGAGATGGGGACCGGCCGCACCGCCACCGTCTCCCACGCATAGAAGGGCGCCAGCACCAGCACGCCGGCCAGCGCATTGGCGGCGAAAGCGGTGACCACCGGCAGGGGTGTGCCCGATTGCCGCAGCAGGATGGTGTAGACCGACCAGGACACCGCCCCGGCCAGCACCAGCAGGTCGCCGCCATTGAAGGACAGGTGCCGCAAAGCCTCCAGATCGCCGCGGGTCAGGATCACCAGCACGCCGGCCATCGCCAGCAGGATGCCAAGGATCTGCCGCGGCCGGATGGCGTCGCCCAGCCAGACCGCGGCCAGCGCCAGGATCATCGCCGGGCTGGTCGCATAGATCAGGCTGGCGTTGGTGGCGCTGGTCCGCTCCAGCCCGTAATAGACGATGGCGCCTGAAATCCCCTGGCCCAGCACGCCCAGCAGCAGGTAACGCCGCCATTGCGCCTTCAACTGGCCGCGGTGGGCCAGCAGGCCCGGCAGGGCGAAGGGCAGCACGATCAGGAAGGCGATCAGCCAGCGCCAGAAGGCCAGCCCGACCGGCGGCACCACATGCGCCGCCGCCCGCCCGACCACGGGGTTGGAGGCCAGCAGCGCGGACCCGACGATGTAGAGGCTGTAGGCGGCCAGCGGTCCAGACCGCAGGAAGGACGGCAGAAGCGGAAAGGGCATGCCGGACCGGTATCCGAAAAATGGTTTCATAACAGGTGCAACCCAGCCTAGCATGGGGTTCGCCGCCGGACTTCACGGCGGGTGCGCATGGCAGCCGACCGCCTCCATCGGCTGCGCGCATTTCCCTGGCGATACACCCGGTAAGCCTGATTCGCCGGGGTAGGAAGCTGCCGGTTCGGTCAACCGGATGGTTGGCTTTGCAACTGTTTCGTTTTCGGGGGCGAAAATGTATCCATACGGACGTATTGGCGCCACGAATTGTGCTCTGCGCCACGGTATAGCCACGTATGCATGTAGGCGTTGACAGGCGCCTTGGGCACGCGCCAAATGGCGACGCTATTTCCATAGGCGTTCTGGCAAATTTCCATACGCTCCAATCGGAATCGGGAGGCAAGACGAATGAAGCGCATCCTGCTGGGTGCCGGGCTTGGTATGGCCGCGGCGCTGGCGCTGTCGGCGCCGGCCCAGGCGGCGAAGACCCTTGTTTATTGCTCCGAGGGAAGCCCCGAAAACTTCAACCCCATGTTGAACACGACCGGCACCAGCTTCGACGTTGCCCTTCCGGTCTACAACAACCTCGTCCAGTTCGAGCATGGCGGCACCAAGGTCGTTCCCGGCCTGGCCGAATCCTGGACCATCTCCGACGACGGGCTGGTCTACACCTTCAAGCTGCGTGCCGGTGCCAAGTGGCACAACGTCGGCGATTTCAAGCCGACCCGCGACGCCAACGCCGACGACGTGATCTTCTCGTTCGAGCGCCAGTGGAAGCCGGATCATCCCTTCCACAAGATCTCCGGCGGCGCCTACGATTACTTCAACGACATGGCGATGCCCAAGCTGTTGAAGTCGATCGAGAAGGTTGACGACCTGACGGTCAAGTTCACGCTGAACGCGGTCGAGGCGCCGTTCCTGGCCAACCTCGCCATGCCGTTCGCCCCGATCATGTCGGCCGAATACGGTGCGATGCTGCTGAAGAAGGGCACGCCGGAGAAGCTGGACCAGGTTCCGGTCGGCACCGGTCCCTTCCAGTTCGTCGCCTACCAGAAGGACGCCGTCATCCGGTACAAGGCGTTCGAGCAGTATTGGGGCGGCAAGCAGCCGCTCGACAACCTCGTCTTCGCGATCACGCCCGATGCGGCGGTTCGTCTGGCCAAGCTGAAGGCCAACGAATGCCAGATCATGCCGTATCCGAATCCGGCCGACATCGACGGCATGAAGAAGGACACCTCCATCGTCGTCCAGGAGCAGGAAGGCCTGAACGTCGGTTACGTCTCCTTCAACGTGACGAAGAAGCCGTTCGACGACGTGCGCGTCCGCCGCGCTGTCAGCATGGCGCTCGACAAGAAGGCGACCGTCGCCGCGGTCTATCAGGCCGCCGGCGTCCCGGCCAAGAACCCGATTCCGCCGACCATGTGGTCGTACAACGACGCCATCGAGGATTATCCCTACGACGTCGAGCGCGCCAAGAAGCTGCTCGCCGACGCGGGTTATCCCAACGGCTTCGAAACCGACCTGTGGGCGATGCCGGTGCAGCGCCCGTACAACCCCAACGCCAAGCGCGTCGCCGAGATGATGCAGGCCGATCTGGCCAAGGTCGGCATCAAGGCGAAGATCGTGCAGTACGAGTGGGGTGAGTACCGCAAGCGGATGCAGCAGGGCGAGCACCAGATGGGCATGCTCGGCTGGACCGGCGACAACGGCGATCCGGACAACTTCCTCTATACCCTGCTGGGTTGCGAGGCTGCGCGTCCGGGCGGCAACAACCTGTCGAAGTGGTGCAACAAGGAGTTCGACGACCTCGTCGTCCAGGCCAAGCGCACCACCGACATCGCCGCGCGCACCAAGCTGTACGAGCAGGCGCAGGTCATCTTCAAGGAAGAGGCCCCGTGGTACACCATCGCCCATTCGGTGGTTTACATGGGCCTCGCCAAGAACGTCGTCGGCTACAAGATGGACCCGTTCGGCGTCCATCGCTTCGAAGGCGTCGACCTGAAGTGATGCGCGGCGCGCCCCTGCAAAAAGGGGGTGCGGCGCCGGGTGTACCGGGTTGGAGGCGTGGGGTTCCGCGCCTCCAACCCTTTGAACAGAGTGGCATTCCCAACCCTGCGCAAGCGGGGGAGGGCCGGAGTGGGGGCAGGTGCCCCTGATGGAACGGGGTGTCGGCCCGAGCGGTTTTTCTGCCGGGCCAGCGCTCCGTTCCAGTTTTCACCGTAGTTTTAAAAAACGAGTACCCGTCGATGCTTCGCTTCATCCTGACGCGGGTAAGCTTGGTGATTCCGACTTTTCTCGGCATCACCTTTCTGACCTTCATCCTGATCCGGCTGGTTCCCGGCGACCCCATCGAGGTGCGCGTCGGCGAACGGGGTATCGCGCCCGAACGGCTGGCCGCCCTTCGCCATGAACTGGGTCTCGACCAATCGCTCTGGCAACAGTTCCTCGATTATGTCGGCAACGTGCTGTCGGGCGATTTCGGCCTGTCGCTGGTCACCCACAATTCGGTGCTGAGCGAATTCATCACCCTGTTCCCGGCGACGCTCGAACTGGCGCTGTGCGCCATGCTGTTCGCGACGCTTGTGGGCTTGCCGGCCGGCATCCTGGCGGCGGTCAAGCGCGGGTCGCTGTTCGACCATGGCGTGATGGGGGCCAGCCTGACCGGCTATTCCATGCCGATCTTCTGGTGGGGCCTGCTGCTGATCCTGTTCTTCTCGGTCGCACTAGGCTGGACCCCGGTCTCGGGGCGCCTGGATCTGGTCTATTACGTGGAGCCGGTGACCGGCTTCATGCTGATCGACACGCTGATGGCCGGCGATTACGAGGCGTTCCGTTCGGCTTTGTCGCATCTGATCCTGCCGACCATCGTGCTGGGCACCGTGCCGCTGGCCGTGGTGGCGCGCATGACGCGCTCGGCCATGCTGGAGGTATTGGGCGAGGATTACATCCGCACCGCCCGCGCCAAGGGTCTGGCCGATGGCCGGGTCATCGGCATGCATGCGCTGCGCAACGCGCTGATCCCGGTGGTGACCGTCATCGGTTTGCAGGTCGGCACGCTGCTGGGCGGCGCGATTCTGACCGAGACCATCTTCTCCTGGCCGGGCGTCGGCAAATGGCTGATCGAATCGATCAACCGCCGCGACTATCCGGCCCTGCAGGGCGGCGTCCTGCTGATCGCCACCTCGGTGATCCTGGTCAATCTGCTGGTGGACGTGCTGTACGGCGTCCTCAACCCCCGCATCCGTCACGCGCGGTGAGGCCAATCCATGTCCGCTGAAATCTCGACCAACGCAGAACCCGCAGTCAAAGTGTCGCGCCCGCCGCACCCGCTGACTGAGTTCTGGTATCACTTCAAGCAGAACAAGGGCGCGCTCGGCGGTCTGGTGGTGATCGCGCTGATCGCGCTGATCGCCGTCTTCGCCGGCGTCATCGCCCCGCACAATCCCGACATCCAGTACCGCGACGCCATCCTGACCCCGCCGGTCTGGCAGGAGGGCGGAAGCTGGAGCTACATCCTGGGCACCGACGACATCGGCCGCGACATGCTGTCCCGCCTGATGTACGGCGCGCGGCTGTCGATGATGATCGGCCTGATCGTCGTCACCCTGTCGCTGGCCGTCGGGCTGGGGCTGGGGCTGGTCGCCGGCTTCTTCGGCGGCATGGCCGACGTGCTGATCATGCGCGCCATGGACATCCTGCTGGCGCTGCCGTCGCTGCTGCTGGCCGTGGTGGTGGCCGCCATCCTCGGGCCGGGGCTGGTGAACGCCATGCTGGCGGTGTCGGTGGTGGTGATCCCGCACTATGCCCGCCTGACCCGCGCCGCCGTGCTGGCCGAGGTGAACAAGGACTATGTCGTCGCCTCGCGCGTTGCCGGGGCCGGGCCGCTGCGCCTGATGCTGATCGTGGTTCTGCCCAACTGCGTCGCCCCGCTGATCGTGCAGGCGACGCTGGGCTTCTCCACCGCCATCCTCGACGCCGCGGCGCTGGGCTTCCTCGGTCTCGGCGCGCAGCCGCCGACGCCGGAATGGGGCACCATGCTGGCCTCCTCGCTCCAGTTCCTCCAGCGCGCCCCCTGGGTCGTGACCTGGCCCGGCATCGCCATCCTGGTGACGGTGCTGGCCTTCAATCTGTTGGGCGACGGTCTTCGCGACGCGCTCGACCCCAAGCTGAAGCGTTGACCTCATGCCTCTTCTCGACATCAAGAACCTGTCGGTCGAGTTCACCACCCGCGCCGGCACCTTCCGCGCGGTGGATGGCATCGACCTGACCGTGGACGAAGGCGAGGTCGTCGGCATCGTCGGCGAATCCGGCTCCGGCAAGTCCGTCACCTCGCTGGCGGTGATGGGGCTTCTCGGCTCCAACGGCCGCGTCGTCGCCGACCGGATGATGTTCGGCGGCCGGGATCTGCTGACCATGCCCGCCGCCCAGCGCCGGAAGATCACCGGCAAGGACGTCGCCATGGTCTTCCAGGAGCCGATGACCAGCCTGAACCCCTGCTTCACCGTCGGTTTCCAGATCATGGAGACCCTGCGCGTGCATGAGGGGCTGTCCGGCAAGGCGTTGCGCAACCGCGCCATCGCGCTGCTGGAGCAGGTCGGCATCCCCGCGCCGGAAACCCGCCTGTCGGCCTTCCCGCACCAGCTGTCGGGCGGCATGAACCAGCGCGTGATGATCGCCATCGCCATCGCCTGCAACCCGCGCCTGCTGGTGGCGGACGAGCCGACGACGGCGCTGGACGTCACCATCCAGAAGCAGATCCTCGACCTGCTGGTCCAGTTGCAGCGCGAGCGCGGCATGGCGCTGATCCTGATCACCCACGACATGGGCGTGGTGGCGGAGACGGCCCAGCGCGTCGTCGTCATGTATGCCGGGCAGGTGGCGGAGACGCGCCCGGTCCAGTCCCTGTTCGAACGGCCGCGCCACCCCTACACCGGCGCCCTGCTTGACGCCCTGCCGGAGCGGGCCCTGGGCAAGCGCCGGCTGCCGACGATTCCCGGCATGGTGCCGGGCATCGCCGACCGGCCGGCCGGCTGCCTGTTCAGCCCGCGCTGCCGCTTCGCCGACGCGCGCTGCCGTGCCGAGCGCCCGGCGCTGTTCGATGTGGACGACGGGCGCGCGCGCTGTTTCTACCCGCTGCCGGACGGCCATCTGGCCGCCGGGGAGGCGCTGTGATGACCATCCAGACCGAACCCCATATCTTCGAGGCCTCGGCCGGCAATTCGGTCGTGCTGGAAGCCCGCGACCTTCGCAAGCACTATGCGGTCAAGCGCGGCGCCTTCAAGCCGATGGCGACGGTGAAGGCGCTGGACGGCGTGTCCTTCCGCCTCCAGGCCGGCAAGACGCTGGCGGTGGTCGGCGAGTCGGGCTGCGGCAAGTCGACGCTGGCCCGCTCCGTCACCATGATCGAGCCGCCCAGCTCGGGCGAACTGCTCTATGACGGCCGCGAGGTCGTCGGGCGCAGTGCCGCGGAGATGAAGGAGCTGCGCCGCACGGTGCAGATGGTCTTCCAGAATCCCTACGGCTCGCTGAACCCGCGCAAGACGGTCGGCTCCATCCTGACCGAGCCGCTGGTCATCAACACCGCCATGGACAAGCACGAGCGGCGCGACCGCGCGGTCGCCATGATGGGGAAGGTGGGCCTGCGCCCCGATCAGGTGGACCGCTATCCGCACATGTTCTCCGGCGGCCAGCGCCAGCGCATCGCCATCGCCCGCGCCCTGATGCTCAATCCGCGCGTCGTCGTCGCGGACGAGCCGGTGTCGGCGCTCGACGTGTCGATCCAGGCGCAGGTGCTGAATCTGATGATGGATTTGCAGGAAGAGCTGAACCTCGCCTACCTGTTCATCTCCCACGATCTCAGCGTGGTGCGCCACATCGCCGATTCGCTGATGGTGATGTATCTGGGCAAGCCGGTGGAGCATGGCGCCAAGGACGTGGTGTTCAGCCGTCCGCGGCACCCCTACACCCGCATCCTGCTGGCGGCGACGCCGCGGGTGAACCCGGATCTCCGCCTCGACCGTGTGGTGCCGAAGGGCGAGCTGCCGTCGCCGCTGAACCCGCCGCCCGGTTGCTCCTTCCACAAGCGTTGCCCCTTCGCCACCGAGCGCTGCTCCGCGGAGGTTCCGCCGCTGCGCACCGTCGATGAGCGGCTGGTGGCCTGTCACTACGCCGAACAGATGGACTGACCGGAACGGCGACGGTTCGGGAAGGCGGCTGTTGAGTGCGGCGGCCGTCTTCTTTACGGTTGGCCCGATTCGTTTTTCAGCAGTCCTATCAGGGAGAGTGCCGCCATGCCGTCGTTCGACATCGTGTCCGAGACGGACGTCCACGAGATCGACAACGCCCTCGCCGGTGTCCGCCGCGAGATCGAAACCCGGTTCGACTTCAAGGGCTCCCAATGCACGGTGGAGCGGACCGAGAACGAGATCGTTCTGCTGGCCGACGACGCGCCGAAGCTGGCTCAGATGCAGGAACTGCTGCGCGTCTATGTGACCCGCCGCAAGCTCGACGCCGCGGCGCTGGACTTCACCGCACAGCCGCAGCGCGCCGCGGGCGATGCCCTGCGCCACACCGTGACGATCAAGCAGGGAATCGCGCAGGATCTGGCGAAGACCATCGTCAAAGGGATCAAGGACAGCAAGATGAAGGTCCAGGTCTCGATCCAGGGTGACGAACTGCGGGTGACGGGCAAGAAGCGCGACGACCTGCAGGACGCCATCGCCCTGGTCAAGCGGATGGGCATCGAGCAGCCGTTGCAGTACCAGAACTTCCGCGACTGATCTCAAGCCGGCCCGGCAACGCTTGCCGGGCCGCTGGGAATCTTCTGCCGGGCGGCTGGGAAATTTTTGCCGGTCAAATCGTCGCAGGGGCGGTGCCGGCCCTTGTGAATCGCCGGTTGTGTTGATGGCGTGATTTTTGCGTGTATCTCTGCGGTTCGCCACAAACCGCCGGGGATGGTCCCATGTCGATGATGGCCAACAGCGAGGCCACGCAAGCCATGCGCATCAGGGCGGAAGACGTCCTGGAGCGCAAAGGGACGTCCGCGTCCAGGCAGGCGGGTGCGCTGGCCGGCCAGTTCGCGGCGATGCTGGAAACCCTGAACGGGGTCGGGGAGGGCGACGCCTCCGGTGCCGGCGGCACGGGAGTGGTGCCGAACGCCCAGCCCTCCGTGCGCCTCGGCGTCGGTGCCGTCACCCTGTTCGCGCAGGAGGACGGGCAGGGCGGGGCCGGGATGGACCCTGCATCCCCGGTGCCCGACCCACAGGACCCCGCCACCGCGATGCAGGTGGTGGAAAGCGCCATCCAGACCGGCAACGGGGCCAATTTCCGCTGGCTGACCACCCTGCTGACCCAGAACTCGGCGGCCTGATCTCTGCAGCCTGATCTCCGCGGCCTGATCCGGGCCGCGTTCGGAAGAACCCGCTCAAAACCCCCGGCCGAACTCGGCCCAGGACATCGCGACGTCCGGCGATTCCGGCTTGCGCTTGCCGCCGCCATGGCGGGTGCGGAAACCCGCGAACAGATCCGGCAGGGCGATGTGCGGGAATGCCGCGGGAAAGTCGACTCCCCCAGGGGCGAAGCCGGCGGGGGCCAGAGCGGCGGAACCGGCGAACAGGCGGGTCAGGATGCTGGACATCATACGATTTCCCCTGGCTGCGGCGCGGCTCATCAGCGCCGTTGAACATGGCCGGATCATGCGCCTGCTGCCGCGCCGCAACAAGATATTCTGTATACCAGATACCGTATTTCAAATATGTGTGCGCCGCATGGCTCTGCCTTGACAGTTATGTTCGCAAGACAAGCAATCGGTGCATGCCTGCTGCAGTGAAAAAGCGAGACTTTTCAACGCATTCCACGATGTGGAAAAGAATAACGCATTCGGTATCCGGTATTTGGAATACGGATTGTTGAGGCGCACAGTCATGTCCGAACGGCGCTCGACGCGGTGCGATGCGGGTGGTCCGCCACAGCGGACAGCCGCACCCCGCCGGTCCTGCGCCCCCACGCTCAACGGGACTTTGGGGCATGACCACAGAGACGACCGAAGACCGCGGTCTTCTGCACAACAAATGGTTCCAGCTCAGCGTCGGCCTGCTGTGCATGGCGATGATCGCCAACCTGCAATATGGCTGGACGCTGTTCGTCGATCCCATCGATGCCAAGCATGGCTGGGGACGCGCGGCCATCCAGATCGCCTTTTCCATCTTCGTCTTCACCGAAACCTGGCTGGTCCCGGTCGAGGGCTGGTTCGTCGACCGTTACGGCCCCCAGGTGGTGGTTCTGGTCGGCAGCCTGCTGGTCGGCGGCTCCTGGGTGATCGACAGCCAAGCCACGTCGCTGCCGATGCTTTACACCGCGGCGGTGATCTCCGGCATCGGCGCCGGCTGCGTCTATGGCACCTGCGTCGGCAACGCGCTGAAATGGTTCCCGCAGCAGCGCGGTCTCGCCGCGGGCGTCACCGCCGCCGGCTTCGGCGCCGGTGCGGGCGCCACGGTCATTCCCATCGCCAACATGATCGCCTCCCAAGGCTACGAGCAGGCCTTCCTGGTTTTCGGCATCGGGCAGGGCGTGGTGATCTTCGTGCTGTCCTTCTTCCTGCGCAAGGCGCCGAAGTCGCAGGCGGCGGCGCGAAAGAACGGGCTTGCCCAAACCAAAATCGACCATCCGCCGTCCCGCGTCATCCGCACCCCGGTCTTCTGGCTGCTCTACGTCATGTTCGTGATGGTGGCCTCCGGCGGCCTGATGGCGGCGGCCCAGATCGCCCCGATCGCCCATGACTTCCATGTCGCCGATTCGCCGATCAACATGTTCGGCCTCGTCCTGCCGGCGCTGACGCTGGCGATCTCCATCGACCGCATCCTCGACGGCGCCGGCCGGCCCTTCTTCGGCTGGGTTTCGGACCGCATCGGCCGCGAGAACACCATGTTCATCGCCTTCGGCATCGCCGCACTCGCCATCATCCTGGTGACGCAGCTCGGCCGCAATCCGGTGATGTTCGTGATCTTCACCGCGATGTTCTTCTGCGTCTTCGGCGAGATCTACAGCCTGTTCCCGGCCACCGCCGGCGACACCTTCGGCTCGAAGTTCGCGGCAACCAACGCCGGCATGCTCTACACCGCCAAGGGCACGGCGGCGCTGCTGGTCCCGCTCAGCAGCATCATCGCCAGCCATTTCGGGTGGCACGCCGTGTTCTACATCGCCGCCAGCTTCAATCTGGTCGCCGCGGTGCTGGCATTGTTCGTCCTGAAGCCGCTGCGCGCGGCCTTCATCCAGGCCGACGATTACGGGCTTCAGGCGGCACCGGTCACCGCCGAGCGCTGACGGCGGGTTCTCCTCAACGCCCCAGCCTCGCCCAGGCCGCCCACTCGTCGAGAGAGGTGCGGGCGGCCGCGACCAGGGCATCGGCGAAGGCCTCATGCGCCCCGGCTTCCATGGCCGGGGCGTTGCCGTATCCGGACCCCATCCCGGCGCGCAGCCCCAGCCGCCGCAGCATGCCGCGCTCCTGCTGCACCACGCGCAGCCGGACCTTCTCGCCGAAGCGGCCGCGCATGACCGAGCGGATGTCGCCCAGCCCGTCGATCAGCCCGAGCGCCAGCGCCCTCCGCCCGGCCCAGAAGGCGCCGGAGAACAGCTCCTCCTCCGGTCCGGTCAGCCGGCTGCCGCGCCGCGTGCGCACCATCGCCTTGAACGCCTCGTGCACGTCGGCCTGGAGGGCCTTCAGATGGGCGACCCCGTCCTCCCGCTCCGGCGAGAAGGGGTCGAGCAGCACCTTCTTGTCGCCGGCGGTGTAGAGGCGCCGTTCGATGCCGTGGCGTTCGATCAGCGCATGCAGCCCGAAACCGGACGACACCACGCCGATGGAGCCGACGATGGAGCTTTCGTCGGCCCAGATCTCGTCCGCCGCGCAGGCCAGCCAGTAGCCGCCCGAGGCTGCGGCATCCTCGCAGAAGGCGAAGACCGGCACCTTCTTCTCTTCCGCCAGATCGCGGATCCGCTTGGCGATCAACGCCGACTGCACCGGCGACCCGCCCGGCGAGTTGACGATCAGCGCCACCGCCTTCTGGTCCTTGGGCGCGAAGGCGCGCTCCAGCAGCGGGGCGACGCCGGCCAGTGTCAGGCCGGAGCGGAGCGGACCGCCCTGGCCGATGACCCCGGTCAGGCGGACGACGGACACCAGCGGCCCGGCCTTGCGCCAGGGGCCGAAGGGGAGTTTGGCGAGGAGGGATTTCAGGCTCATGCCGGCAGAGATGGGATTGAAGTCTCCCGATTGAAAGGCTCCGCCCCCGCTAAAAAAACGGCTAGAACGCCAACGCTTCCGCATCGCGCAGCACCCGCTCCGCCTCCGGGCTGTAGCCGCCTTCGGCCTTGTGCACCGTCAGCCCCGCGGTCAGCCGGGCCGGCGCCCTGCCGCCCTTGCGGGCGACCAGCAGCAGCCGCTTGGCCTCCACCCCCGGCTTGGGCCACAGCGGCACCAGGACCAGGCTGCCGAACCGGCCGCGCAGCGCGTGCAGGATGTCCTCGATCCGGTCGGCCCGGTGGACCATGGTCAGAGTGCCGCGCGGCTTCAGCATGCGGCCGGCGAAGCGCACCCAGTCGGCCAGCTGCGCCGCCCCTTCCACATTCGCGGCGGCCTTCCAGCCGTCGGGCGGGATGCTGGCGGCCCCCACCTTCAAATAGGGCGGATTCATCATCACCCGGTCGAAACCGGCGCCGCGGAGCGCATCCGGCGGTGCCAGCAGGTCGCCTTCCACCACCGTCACCCGCTCCGCGACACCGCTGAGCGCGGCATTGCGGCGGGCGAAGGCGCAGGCGTCGGCCCGCTGTTCCAGCCCGACCACCGCCACCCCCGGCACCCGGACGGCGAGGCACAGTGCCGCAGCCCCGGTGCCGGTGCCGACATCCAGAACCCGCTCGCCGTCGCGGGCGGCGGTGACCGCGGCGAGGAAGACCGGATCGATGGCGGCGCGATAGCCGCCCTCGGGCTGGAGCAGCCTGACCCGGCCGTTCAGCAGGAAATCGGCGGGTAAATTCACTGGCGCTTCGATGCTTTGTTCCGAAATCGGCATGATCGGGCGGTTCACGCTTCGCCGGCCTCGCGCAGGATGCGGACGGCCTGTGCGGCGTCGTCCGTATCGACCATCAGCCGGCGGGGAATGGCGCCGATGGACCCCTCGAGGATGCTGGTATAGCTGTCCAGCACGATGGCCTCGATCCCGGCATCGGCAAGCAGGGCGACCAGCCAGGACAGGCGGACGGGATCGGTGGTGCGCAGCAGTTCGGTCATGGTTTCTCGAAAGGACGGGCGTCTCGAAATAACGGCCCCCTGCGGACTTGACCGAAGAGCCTAGGCCGTTATGCTCCCTAGCGCAAATTCTGGCGTCAATCATCTGTGGAGTCGACCTTGGCGGTCGTGACCAACTTCGAGCCGAAACGGCGCAAGTCTACCCCGCTCGACGACCTGACCGCTTTGGTGGCCGAGGACCTCAGCGCCGTCAACCAGATCATCCTCGACCGCATGCAGTCGCAGGTCGAGATGATTCCCCAGCTGGCGGGCTATCTGATCGCCGCCGGCGGCAAGCGCCTGCGTCCGGTGCTGACGCTGGCCGCCGCCAATCTGTGCGGCTACCAGGGCGAGCATCACCGGCTGCTGGCCGCGGTGGTGGAGTTCATCCACAGCGCGACCCTGCTGCACGACGACGTGGTCGACGAGAGCGACCTGCGCCGCGGCATGGCCTCGGCCAACGCGGTGTTCGGCAACAAGGCCAGCGTGCTGGTCGGCGATTTCCTGTTCTCCCGCGCCTTCGAGATGATGGTGGAGGTGCAGTCGCTCGACGTGCTGCGCATCCTGTCCGGCGCGTCCGCCATCATCGCCGAGGGCGAGGTGCTGCAGCTGCGCACCACCAACGACACCGAGACCAGCGAGCAGGCCTATCTCGAAGTCATCAAGGGCAAGACGGCCGAACTGTTCGCCGCCGCCTGCCGTGTCGGCGCCGTCGTCGCCAACCGCCCGCAGGCGGAGGAGATGGCGCTCTACGACTACGGCATGAATCTCGGCATCGCCTTCCAGCTGGTCGACGACGTGCTGGACTACTCGGCCTTGCAGGCGAAGCTGGGCAAGACGGTCGGCGACGATTTCCGCGAGGGCAAGATCACCCTGCCGGTCGTGCTGGCCTTCCGCCGCGGCAACGACGAGGAACGCGCCTTCTGGCGCCGGGTAATGGAAGACCTCGACCAGAAGGACGGCGACCTGGAGCGTGCCCAGGCGCTGATGGCCCGCCACAACGCCCTGAAGGACACGGTGGAGCGTGCGCGCCATTACGGCTCCATCGCCCGTGACAGCCTGGGCCTGTTCGCCGACGGGCCGGTCAAGCAGGCGCTGCTGGAAGTCATTGATTTCGTGATCGATCGCGATTTCTGACAAGGCTGCGGAGAGGGTGGATCGACGGTCCGGATCTTTTTGACGATGACGCATTTTTTGCGTTGCGCCCCCGACCCGGACCGTTTATACACCCCCTCCACCGGCGGACGGCGCACCTCAGGGTGACAGGCCGACGGTGACAGGACCGGAGAGTAGCTCAGCCTGGTAGAGCACTGCTTTCGGGAGGCAGGGGCCGGAGGTTCGAATCCTCTCTCTCCGACCATAAAGACAAGGGCTTCCGGAGAAATCCGGGAGCCCTTCGTCGTTTCAGGGCTGTCGTCCGGCAGGGCGGAACAGCCGGGTAAAATGCCCCTGCAAAACAGCCCTACAAAATGGCATGGCAAAAATGCAGCGGCCGGGCTGTGACTTTGCATTGCGTCGCCGGCCGGAACCGTTTATACACCCGCTCCACCGACGGACGGCGCACTTAAGGGTGACCGGCCAGCGGTGACAGGACCGGAGAGTAGCTCAGCCTGGTAGAGCACTGCTTTCGGGAGGCAGGGGCCGGAGGTTCGAATCCTCTCTCTCCGACCATAAAGACAAAGGCTTCCGGAGTGATCCGGAAGCCTTTCGTCGTTTCAGGGCTGGTGCCGTATTGGCTGCCTCGTCAGGCGGCGCGCTGCTGCTGCGACATCTGGCTCCGCACATGGTCGCAGGCCTGATCGACCTCCCGTGTGAATGTGTCGTAATCCACCTGCATGCCATTCAGGTAGGCGCTCCAGCCCGCGCTGGACTTCGCGTAATGAACGGCGGCCTCGATCTCGTCCTGCGTCGCGCCGAACAGCTTGGCGAGTGCCGTATGGTAGAAGGCGCAGTACCGGCACTTCATGACGGCGGCAATCCCCAGACCGATCAGTTCACGGTATTTCTGGGGGATCGGCCCGTCATCGACCTGCACGGCCTTGAACAGGCGCCATTCGGCTTCGATGGTGGTGTCGGGCAGTTCCTTGAAGAAGGATGGAACCAGCCCGAAGATGTCCGTGATTTCCTGGTATATGGCTTGGCGATCCGCTTGGCGATCCATGTGCCCCTCCCTGAGGTGAGGCGTGGGCGTGCCGCGGGATGCGCGGGCACGCTCGCGTCGAAGCCGGCTATTATGCGCCGTGAAACGCCGGCTGGACGTTTCCATTGGGGCAGATGTGCTTTTTAGCCTTTGCCCCGGCGCCGACTCCCCCAATTCCGGCCAGCCGCCTTCTCACACCGTGCACAGGAACCGCCGCTCCGTCCCTTCCAGCACCAGGGCGGTCAGGCGGTTGGTGGCGTAGGCGCCGGTGTCGATGCCGATGCGGTTGGGCAGCAGTTCCGGCTCCGGCGCGATGGTGTGGCCATGGACGACTATTTTGCCATGGTCGGCGCGCGACGCCAGGAAGGCCTCGCGGATCCACAGCCGGTCCTGGTCCTCCTGCCGGTCGAGCTGGACGCCGGGGCGGACGCCGGCATGGACGAAGTGGTAGTCGCCGATGGTCAGATGGTTGCGCAGGCCCGTCAGGAAGGCGCGGTGATGGGCGGGCAGCAGGCTGTTCAGCATCAACTGGGCCTGTTGCAGATGCTCCACCGGCGCATCGGGGTCGGGGGCCGGGATGCCGTAGCTCTCCAGGGTCGCGTCGCCGCCATAGGTCAGCCAGCCGGGGGCGACGCGCAGGTCGGACAGGAAGCCCAGCATCGTGTCCTCGTGGTTGCCGCGCAGGAACACGGCGCCGAAGGCCGGCGGCAGCCCGCAGGCCAGCCGTTCGATCACCAGCCGCGAATCCGGGCCGCGGTCGACGTAATCGCCGAGGAAGACGAGGTATTTCAGCAGGTTCGGCGCCTGATCGGCATCGCGGGCGATCTGGCCCAGCATCTGGTCGAGCAGGTCGAGCCGGCCATGGATGTCGCCGACCGCATAGACGCGCATGCCGCGCGGCACCGTTGCCGGTCCTGTCCGCCCGGCCGGGGAAACGCCCGACGTGGCATCAGCCCACAGTTTCCGTGCCAAGCTCAACACGCGGCAGTTCTCGATTTTGTCACAATGCACCCACTCAGCTGTGTCCGGACCGCCGGCTCTTCAAGGGGGCGAAGGGGGCTTCTTCTGTTGCACTGCATTCACCCCATTCGAGGCGATGGAGGAGGGGTGGCAAGGTCGCGCGACGACAGCAGCGGCCGGCGCAGCCGTCCGGAGGCGATGTCGGCCCGCAAAGTACCACTGTCGGCGGCACACACGCGGTCCAGTTCCGCCCGGTTGGCCGCGAAGAACGGATTCTGCTCCGACGAGTTCGCCGGCCGCTCATGTTCCAGGTGATAGAGCGGACCGGGCACCCGCTCCACGCTCAGGCCCAGCCGGACGAAGCGTTCGACGATCTCGTCATCCTCGTACCCCCAGGACAGGAAGGCTTCGTTGTAGCCGCCATTGGCTAGCAGCCGCTCCCGGTCGAAAAAGGCGCCGCCGCCGGGAGAGTTGCGGTGGATCAGCGAAAAACGCGGACAGACGACATTCAGCGGGGCAGCCGACAGCGTATAGCCGAAGCGCTGAACCTCCTGCCCCATGATCCGGAAGAACAGCCCATTGTAGGGAAACACCAGCCCGCCGCCCTGCCGCACCCGGTCGCGCGCCAGCACATACTGAATCGGGTCAACCACGATGTCGGTGTCGTGCAGGGCGACGATGGGGGTTTCCGCCGCCTCGACCATGCGGTTGATCAGGTGAGCCTTGTGGGTGAAGGGCGTGTCGTTGCCGCGCAGGTGCAGATGGCGGCAGCGGGCGGTAAGATCGGGGCCGAGCGCGTCGGGCACGTCGCTCGGCCCGTCCCGGTCCTCGCCGATCAGCACGGGTGCGTCGACATGCTTCAGCAGGAAGCCGACGATCCAGCGCAGGTTGCGCTTGCGGTCGTCGCTGTCGGCGCGGAAGGGGATCAGGATGGTGGTGTCGCGAAGGTCGTGCCGCCCGTCCGGCAGCCGCGCCGCCATCGCCGCCTGCCGGGTGCGGAAGGCGGCCTCCTGCACCGCCACCCTCTCCTGCGACTGCTCGTCGGCTGGGTTCAGCGCCAGCGCCATCTCGTAGAAATGCACCGCGGCACCGGGACGGCCCAGATCGGCCGCGATGTCGCCATGCTGGCGCCAGCCGGCGGGGAAATGGGGGTGGCGGCCCAGCAGCATGTCCAGCGCCGCCAGTGCCTCCTCCAGCCGTCCGGCACCTTGCAAGGCTTCGCTCAGATGATATTCGCAGTCGGGAAAATCGGGGCGCAGCGCCAGGGACCGGCGGTAGGTGACGATGGCCTCCTCCGTCCTCAGCGCGCGGTGATGGATGGTGCCGAGGTTGAACAGCGCGTCGGCATCCGGCGCCCGCTCCACCGAGCGGGTCAGCAGGTCCAGCGCGCGGTCCATGTCGCCCCGTCGGCCGGCGATGAAGCCCATCCGGTGCAGCGCCTCGGCGTTGCCGGGATCGGCATCGAGGATGAGGGCGTACAGGTCCCAGCCCTCGGCAAGCCGGCCGGATCTGAGGTGGTCGAGCGCGATGGCGAGCGCTTCGTCGAGGGTGACGGTCCGGCCGCTGGCGGGCATGCGGTTTCAATCCATTGCGAAATGAAGGGCCATTGCGAAACGAAGGGTGTCGGCGATTCCACTTTGACACGGAGGGGGGACGCGGTGAACTCTTCGGTCGATCAGAGCGGATCCGATCCGCAGTGCGTCCAGCCAAAAAAGGCCCCCGCAGCATCATGACCAACGACCATAAGAACCGTTCCACCGGAGGACTCGCCCTTACCCGCCGCACGCTGGGGCAGGCCGCCATCGCCGGCGGCGTGCTGGCCGGCTTCGGCCGTGCGCCGGTCTTCGCGCAGGACACCACGCTGAAGGTCGGCGTGCTGCTGCCGCGTTCCGGCCTGCTGGCCCAGGCCGGTCAGGCCTGCCAGCGCGGCGCCGACATCGCGCCTGCGGTGCTGTCCGAACTCGGCTACAAGGTCGAGGTGTTGTCGGCCGACACCGAATCGAACGCCGACGTCGCCCGTTCGCGCACGGAAAAGCTGATCAACGACGGCGCCCATGTCATCGTCGGCGCCTTCGACAGCGGCCAGACCGCCGCCGCCGCCCAGGTCTGCGAACAGCGCGGCGTGCCGCTGGTGATGAACATCGCCGCCGCCGACAAGCTGACCGAGCAAGGCTACAAGACCGTCTTCCGCAACTTCCCGACCTCCACCATGCTGGTGTCGAATGGGATGTCGCTGATGAAGGACCTGTTCGCCGCCACCGGCACCACCCCGAAGACGGCCGTGTTCCTGCACGCCAACGACACCTTCGGCATGGCGAACAAGGCCGCCATCGACGCGCTGTTCCCCAAGCTGGACATGCCGTTCCAGATCGTGGAGTCGATCTCCTACGATCCCAAGGCACAGGATCTGGCGGTCGAGGTGGCGAAGGCCAAGGGCACCGGGGCCGAGCTTGCCATCGTCACCACCCGCGCCAACGACGCCATCATGATGGTGCGCGAGATGGTGAAGCAGCGCTGGGAGCCCAAGGGCATCGTCTCCCCCGGTTCGCCCGGCCTCTATGACGAGCAGTTCTACAAGGTGCTGGGCAAGTACGCCGACTACGCCATCACCAACCTGCCCTGGTACGACCCCAAGGCGGCGATGACCAAGCGGGTCGAGGCGGCCTTCAAGAAGCAGTTCCCGAACGACCGGTTCGAGGGCTATGCCTTCAACGTCGCCTTCACCTTCGAGGCGATCCTGATTGCCGCCGACGCCTTCAAGCGCGCCGGCACGGCGGAAGCGTCGGCGATGCTGGCGGCCCTGCGCCAGACCAACCTGTCGGACAAGCTGATGGTCGGCCCGGCGATCACCTTCGACGACAAGGGCCAGAACACCAACCTGATCTCCGCCTGTATCCAGAACCACAAGCTGCGCCCGACCGTGGTGCTGCCGAAGGCGTCGGCCGAAGCCGACCCGGTGTTCCCGATGCCGGGCTGGGGCAAGCGGGCTTGATGTGAAGCGTCCCTGACTCTCCCTCTCCCGTCCCGGGAGAGGGAAGGGGCGCATGCGGAGCATGGGAAGGGTGAGGGGGATTCCAAGAATCGGGTCCATGTTCGGATCACCCCTGACCCTCCCCACGCCTTCGGCGCGGGTCCCCTCCCTCTCCCGGGGCGGGAGAGGGCCTACCTCAACTCCCCGGCGCCCTGGGTGCGCTCCAGTTGCGCAGCACGCTGACCACACGCAGCACGAACACCGCCAGCGCGCCGACCACCGCGACCGGCACCGGCGGCAGGTCCAGCCGCTGGCCAGCGATCACCACCGCGGCCCCCAGCAGCGAGGCCATGGCGTAGATTTCCTCGCGCAGCACCCGCGGCACCTCGGCGACCAGCAGATCGCGCACCGCTCCGCCGCCGCAGGCGGTCAGCGCTCCCAGCAGGGCGGCCGGCAACGGGCTCAAGCCATAGGACAGCGCCTTGCCACAGCCGGCGACGGTGAACAGCGCCAGCCCGGCGGCATCCAGCACCATCACCGGCTTGCCCAGCCGGTTGATCGGCTTGTGGAACAGGAAGGCGGTCATCCCGGCGGCGAGCGCCACCATCAGATAGCGGTCGTCATGCAGGCTGGCCGGCGGCAGCGCGCCGATCAGCAGGTCGCGCACCACGCCGCCGGCCAGCGCCGCCGCCAGCGACAGGACCATCACCCCGAACAGGTCCAGCCGCTTGCGCACCGCCAGCGTGCCGCCGCTGAGGCCGAAGACGAACACGCCGATGAAATCCATCACCGTCAGCAGGGCGGAGAGGTCGGTCGGCATCGGAATGGGAAGCGGCGGCATGGTCGGACTCGGGCAAGGTCGTGTGCCCACCGATTGAGCACAGCCGCCCCGGCCGCGCCAAGCAAAACCTCCGCTCCCGGAACCTCCGCTACACCGTGTCGGGCACAGACAGCCGGATGCCCATCCGCCGCGCTTCCAGCATGAAGGCGCGGGTCATCTGCAGCAGGTCGGTGCGCCAGTAGAGCTGGGTCAGTGGTTCGTCCAGGAAGTCTTCCGGCAGCATGGCGTAGCAATAGGTCTCCACCACCCGGATGTCCTGCTTCCAGGGGTCGACGCCGTCGCGCCAGCCGATGGTCCAGCCGGCATGGCCGGCGCCGATGGCCCAGCGTTCGAAATGCGGGGCGATGGTGTTGCTGTCGATGGGGTCCTTCACCGGCACCTGGTAGAGCGCGACGAAGCGCCGGACATTCAGCTGAAGCCGCATCAGCAGCGAATCGCCGAAGGCGCCGATGCGGTAGAGGCAGTCGGGCGAACCCGGGGCGTGGCTGAAGCTGACCTCCGCCCGCCGCAGTTCGCTCAGCGGCGTGGCGGACGGAGCATCGGCCAGCGGCGGCGTCTCATACTCGACGGCCCGCAGATCCTCTACCACGTCATGGGTCAGCATGTGGGAAACGCGGATCTGCGCCTCGGCGATGGTCAGGCGGGTCAAGGGGCTGGTCCCTTCGGGCAAGTTGCGCGGCGGTCAGGAGACGAACGCCCTCTCCGGCGATTTGTTCAGGAACCATTTGTTCAGGGAGCGGCCAATCTGCGGCGATCCGCCCCTTGACCTTCCAATTGCTGGAAGCCCCATATCCCGTCATGCCGAGCGGAATCGAAGGAGAACCGGCATGACCACGACCCAGCACAGCAGCAGCCCCTCAGCCACCGCCGATCTCGACCTCGGCGTGTCGGGCATGACCTGCGCCTCCTGCGTCCGCCGGGTGGAGAAGGCGCTGGGCCGGGTGCCGGGCGTCACCGCCGTGGCGGTCAATCTGGCGACGGAGCGGGCGAGGCTGAGCTTCGCCGGTCCGCCCGACGCCAGGGCCGCGGCGCAGGCGGTCGAGGCCGCCGGCTTCCACGCCGAACGGCGCGAGTTCGATCTGTCGGTCACCGGCATGACCTGCGCATCCTGCTCCGGTCGGGTGGAAAAGGCGCTGAACCGCTTGCCCGGCGTGGAGTCGGCGTCGGTCAATCTGGCGACCGAGCGCGCCCATGTCGTCGCCTTCGCCGGCAGCCTGGACACCGCCGATCTGGTCGCCGCGGTGGAAAAGGTCGGCTATGGCGCGGCTCCGGTCACCCAAGGCGGCGAACAGGCGGAAGAGGAGCTGCGGGCCGACCGCAGCCGGCGCGAGCTGCACCATGTGCTGATCGCCGCGGCGCTGTCGCTGCCGCTGCTGGCCGGCATGGCCGGCGACCTGTTCGGGGCCGACTGGATGCTGCCGGGTCCGGTCCAGCTGGGGCTTGCCAGCGTCGTGCAGTTCTGGCTCGGCGCGCGCTTCTACCGCGCCGGCTGGAACGCGCTGCGGGCGGGGGCCGGCAACATGGATCTGCTGGTGGCGCTCGGCACCTCGGCAGCCTGGGGGCTCAGCCTCTACCTGATGCTGACCGCGCATGCCGGCCACGAGCCGCATCTCTATTTCGAAGCCTCGTCGGTGCTGATCACCTTCGTGCTGTTCGGCAAATGGCTGGAGGCGCGGGCCAAGGGCCAGACCGCGGCGGCGATCCGCGCCCTGATGGATTTGCGCCCGGCAACCGCCCGTCTGCGCCGCGACGGCGTCGAGACCGAGGTGCCGGTGGAGCGCGTCCGTGTCGGCGACCATGTGGCGGTCCGCCCCGGCGAGCGGGTGCCGGTCGACGGCCGGGTGGTCGAGGGCAGCGGCGGCGTCGACGAATCGATGCTGACCGGCGAGAGCCTGCCGGTCGACAAGGAGCCCGGTGCCCGCGTCACCGGCGGCTCGATCAACGGCGACGGCCTGCTGGTGGTCGAGACCACGGCGGTCGGCACCGAGACCATGCTGGCGCAGATCGTCCGCATGGTGGAGGGCGCCCAGGCGTCGAAGGCGCCGATCCAGCGGCTGGTCGACCGGGTCAGCGCCGTGTTCGTCCCGGCGGTTCTGGCGGTGGCGGCGCTGACGCTCGCCGGCTGGTGGATCGTCGGCGGCGATCTGGAAACCGCCATCGTCACCGCCGTCTCGGTGCTGGTCATCGCCTGCCCCTGCGCGCTCGGTCTGGCGACGCCGACCGCGATCATGGTCGGCACCGGCGTCGCCGCCCGCCATGGCATCCTCATCAAGGACGCCGAGGCGCTGGAGCGCGCCCATGCCCTGACCGCCGTCGCCTTCGACAAGACCGGCACGCTGACCGAAGGCAAGCCGCGCGTCACCGACCTGATCCCCGCAGACGGCACCGACGGCGAAACCCTGCTGCGCCTTGCCGCCGCCCTCCAGGCCGGCAGCGAGCATCCGCTCGCCCATGCGCTGCGCGACCGCGCCGCCGCCGCCGGCATGGCGCCGGGATCGGCGGGCGATTTCCGCGCGCTGCCCGGCCGCGGCGTCGCCGGCACGGTGGCGGGACGGCGCCTGCAACTCGGCAATGCCCGCGCGGTGGCGGAGGCCGGCTTGCAGCCGGGCGCCCTCGCCGCGCGGGCGGAGGACCTGTCGGCGAACGGACGCACCCTGTCCTGGCTGATTGAGGTCGGCGAGACGCCGCGCCTGCTCGGCCTCGTCGCCTTCGGCGACACGGTGAAGGAGAGTGCCGTCACCGCCATCGCCTCGCTGAAGGCGCAGGGGGTGGAGCCGGTGATGGTGACCGGCGACGGCCAGGGTGCCGCCCGTTCAGTCGCTGCGGCGCTCGGCATCGAGCGGGTGTTCGCCGAGGTGCTGCCGGGCGACAAGGCCGCCGTGGTCGCGACCTTGAAGGGGGAGGGGAAAATCGTCGGCATGGTCGGCGACGGCATCAACGATGCGCCGGCGCTGGCTGCCGCCGATGTCGGCATCGCCATGGCGACCGGCACCGATGTGGCGATGCACAGCGCCAGCGTCACCCTGATGCGTGGCGACCCGCGTCTGGTCGCCGGCTCCATCGACGTGTCGCGCCGGACTTATGCGAAGATCCGCCAGGGGCTGTTCTGGGCCTTCGCCTACAATGTGATCAGCATCCCGCTGGCAGCGTCGGGCAACCTCAGCCCGGTGCTGGCGGGAGCGGCGATGGCGCTGAGTTCGGTCAGCGTGGTGGTGAACGCCCTGACCCTGCGCGGCTGGACGCCGCCGAAAAACGAGGACGCATGATGAAGGACGGCATGACCATCGGCGACGCCGCCAAGGCGTCGGGCGTCAACGCCAAGCTGATCCGCTATTACGAATCCATCGGCCTGATCCCGGAGGCCGGGCGGACGGCGTCGGGTTATCGCGTCTACAGCGACCGCGATGTGAATGTGCTGCGTTTCGTCAAGCGGGCGCGCACGCTGGGCTTCGGGATCGAGCGCATCCAGAAGCTGGTCGGGCTGTGGCAGGACCGCTCGCGGTGCAGCTCGGAGGTCAAGCGGATCGCGCTCCAGCACATCGACGAACTGGAGGCGAAGATCGCCGAATTGCAGGCGATGCGCGACACGCTGCACGAGCTTGCCGACGCCTGCCACGGCGACGAGCGGCCCGACTGCCCGATCTTGAAGGATCTGGCGTCGTAAGGGGAGTATCCCTCTCCCGCGCCGGGAGAGGGAAGGGGCCCAAGCGAAGCTTGGGAAGGGTGAGGGGTGATCCAAGGATCAGGGGCTCCATGTCCGGATAACCCCTCACCCTCCCCACGCCTGCGGCGCGGGTCCCCTCCCTCTCCCGGGGCGGGAGAGGGCCTTCCACCCCCTATCGCTTCGTCTTAGGATCGTGCGTGTGGTGGAGGTCGCGTTCGCCGCCGCCGCTGGAGCTGCCGGACTGGCGGCCGTTGGTCGGCTCACCCGGATGCGGGTGCTTTTCCGGATTGGCCGCCGGCTTGTCGGCGTTCTGCTGGCTGCTGCCGGGACCGCCATGGTGGCGGTCGGTCGCCTCATTGCGCTTGCTCATGCCTCACCGATCCTGCTGGTAGCCCTGGTGGGTGGTGTTTTGCCGGGTATTGCCGGGTTGGCCCTGTTCCTTGGTGTTGGGTGCGCCGCGGTTGCCGGCGCCGTCATCGGGCGAGGCGCTGGTCGCCGGCTCGCCGGGGCCCCCCTTGGTGCCTCCCTTGTCGCTGCGGCCCTCGGGCGGGACGGGCGGGATGTGCTTGGTCATGGTGGCGCTCCTTTTGTTGGCTCGCGTTTTCTTCCAACAGAAGGGCGGGGGAGGGGTTCCGGCCGGACATGGATCCAGCCTTGCGCTCGGCCTCCGCAATGCTTTCATGCGAAATTGCTGCGACCGCGCAGAGTGGATCGGACTCTATGCTGATCCCCACCATGCCAGATCTTCCCATCCAGCCTCTCGCCCCCGCCCAATCCGCGACCCGCAAGCCGCCCGTGACGGCGTCCGACGGACTGCCGATCCCGCAGCGCTATTGGGCGATGGCGGCGATGACCGTCGCGTTGATCATGGCGGTGCTGGACGGCGTGGTCGCCAACATCGCCCTGCCGACCATCCAGCGCGAGTTCGCGGTCGATGCCGCCAGCGCGATCTGGGTGGTCAACGCCTATCAGCTGGCGGTCACCGTCTCGCTGTTCCCGTTCGCGTCGCTGGGCGACATCATCGGTTACCGCAAGGTCTACTGGTTCGGGCTGGCGGTCTTCACCGTGGCGTCGCTGGCCTGCGCGCTGTCGCCGAACCTGCCGGTGCTGACCGCCGCCCGCGTGGTGCAGGGCATCGGCGGCGCCGGGATCATGAGCGTCAATCTGGCGCTGGTCCGCCACATCTACCCGTCCACCCATCTCGGCCGCGGCGTCGGCTACAACGCGATGATCGTCGCGGTGTCCTCCGCGGCGGGGCCCAGCCTTGCGGCGCTGATCCTGTCGGTGGCCTCTTGGCCCTGGCTGTTCGCCATCAATGTGCCGCTGGGGCTGGCGGCTCTGGCGGTGGCGGCGCGGGCGATGCCGGCGTCGAACCCGGCCGGTCACCGCTTCGACTGGCTGAGCGCCGCGCTGAACGCCGGCATGCTCGGCCTGCTGATCGTCGGCTTCAAGGGGGTGGACGGCAGCCAGCCCTACTGGCTGGTGGCGGCGGAACTGCTGGCGGCCCTGGCGCTCGGGGCGACGCTGGTGCGCCGTGAACTGGCACAGGCGGCGCCGTTGCTGCCGGTGGATCTGCTGCGCCGTCCGGTCTTCGCCCTGACGGTCGTGACTTCGGTCTGTTCCTTCGCCTCGCAGAACATCGTCTTCGTCGCGATGCCCTTCTTCTTCGAAGATGTGCTGAACCGGTCGCTGACCGAATCCGGCCTGCTGATGACGCCCTGGCCGCTGGTGGTGGCGCTGGTCGCCCCGATCTCCGGCCGGCTGGCCGACCGCTACGAGCCGACGCGGCTGGCGGCGGCGGGCCTGCTGGCCTTCGCCGCCGGTCTCGCTTTGATGGCGCTGCTGCCGTCCGACCCGTCGACGCTGGATGTGGTCTGGCGGATGGCGTTGGCCGGCTTCGGCTTCGGCCTGTTCCAGACCCCGAACAACAAGGTGCTGGTCAGCAGCGCGCCGAAGGAGCGCAGCGGCGGCGCCAGCGGCATCCAGGCGACCGGCCGGCTGTTGGGCCAGACGCTGGGCGCCGCCACGGTCGGACTGGTCTTCACCGCCATCGGCAAGGCAGACGGCAGCGTCGTGGTGCTGTGGCTGGGCGCCGGGTTGTGCCTCGTTGCCTGCCTGACCGGCATCTTCCGCCGCCGCCCGGCCGCCTGACCGATTACGGCTTGGGCTGCTGGCTTTCCGGCCGGGTCAGCGTCGGCTCGTCGCCATAGGCGAAGGTCGGCGCCTTGCCGAGGTCGGCCTGTCCGATGTCCAGCATCGGCCCGTCGGGACCGTTGGCGAGCGTGCCTGCCGGCACAGCCACCAGCTTCTCGCCCAGCCCCCGCACCTCGTTCGGCGCCACCACGATGCGGTCGATCCGGTCGCCGCTCCGGTCCATGGTGAAGTCGAGGATGCGGCCGGCCATCTGCCCGTCGCGGGTGCGCAACTCCGTCCCCACCATCGCCCGCGCCTGCTCGGGATTGAGTGCTGCGGAGGGCAACGCCGCCACCGGCGGCGACGAGCCCTGCGCGCCCGTCACAGGTGGGGCGGGGTTTTCGACCTCATGCGACGGCGCTTCGCCGCTGACCCCGGGCGGGGAGGCGATCTGCCCGGTTGCCGGCTGGTCGTCCGGACGCGGCGCGGTCATCAGCGGCGGCGAGGTGGCGACGCCCGGCGCGGTCTGGGCAAAAGCGGTGCCGGTCAGCAGCAGCGCCGCGGCCGGAACAAGCATGAGGGGGCGGAGCATGAGGGCGACCCTTCCGTTCGGATTCGGTATCGCCCTGGTTAACAGCGGAACCCGCCCGCAGGTTGCCGCCTGACTTATTTCCCGCGCCCGGTCTTGTCCTGAAGCGCGTCGATGCGCTTGGACGCTTCCGCCTTGGTCAGGCCGTCATCGAAGGATTCGCCAGCCTCTTCGCTCAGCGTCTTCAGGTACGAGGCCTGGGCGCCGGTCATCGGCTCGTCGCCGGTGGTCCAGTCGTCGGGGTTCTTGTCGCGGTTGGAATGATCGTCGCCGGTCTTCGGATTCTCGTGGTCGGCATGGTCGTGCCGGTCGGCGGCGTGATTATCGGCGGTGTGCTTGGTCGTCATGATCCGTGCCTCTCAAAAAGGAACATATCATGAACAAGCATGGAGGCGGAAGGTTCCCACACTCCGGCCCGAAAACCTCAGCCGTTCCGTCGCAGCAGGAAGACGCCCTGTTCGCCCAGCAGGTTGGCGAAGCCGGAATGGGCGTGGCTGGTCACCCGGCCGGCGCGGTCGATGATGCGGGTCTGCTCGATGGTGATGCCCATCTCCTCCGTCAGCACGACGAAGTCGCGCAGCGTGCAGAAATGGATGTTGGGCGTTTCCCACCACTGGTAGCCCAGCTTTTCCGTCACCGGCATGCGGCCGGTCAGCATCAGCTGCATGCGGACGCGCCAATAGCCGAAATTCGGCACCGACACGATGGCGCGTCGGCCGATGCGGCACAGCATCTCCAGCACGTCGCGAGGCTGCTTCATCGCCTGAAGCGTCTGGCCCAGGATGACGTAATCGAACGCCTCCGCCGGATAGTCCTTCAGGTCGGTCTCGGCATCGCCCTGGATCACCGACAGGCCGTGCGCCACGCACTGGCGCACGCCGTCCATGCTCAGTTCGATGCCGCGCCCGTCGACATTCTTGGTGTGGGATAGGTAATCCAGCAGGGCGCCGTCGCCGCAGCCGACGTCCAGCACGCGGCTGTTCGGCTCCACCATCTCGGCGATCAGCTTCAGGTCGTCGCGAATGTCCACCATGGTCGGTCCTTTTGCCCCACTCAACGCGCGCGGCGGCGGACGGACAGGCCGCGATGCTCGGCGCAGCCCTCCAGGAAGCCGTGGATGACCTGATGGAACTCCGGCTCGTCCAGCAGGAAGGCGTCGTGGCCCTTGTCGGTCTCGATCTCCACGAAGCTGACATTCGCAGCGACGGCGTTCAGCGCATGCACAATGGCCCGCGATTCCGAGGTCGGGAACAGCCAGTCGCTGGAGAAGCTGGCAAGGCAGAAGCGCACCGGCGTGGTCTTGCCCCCCGGCCGGAAGGCGTTGGCCAGCGTGCCCCCGGCGTCGGCGGCGAGGTCGAAATAATCCATCGCCCGCGTGATGTAGAGATAGGAGTTGGCGTCGAACCGCTCGACGAAGGCCGCCCCTTGGTAGCGCAGGTAGCTTTCCACTTGGAAATCGGCGTCGAAGCCGTAGGTGATCGCCTTGCGGTCCTGCAAATTGCGGCCGAACTTGCGGTGCAGGGCCGTTTCGGACAGGTAGGTGATGTGCGCCGCCATGCGGGCGACGGCCAGACCGGCCTCCGGCCTGGTGCCTTCCAGCAGATAGTTGCCGCCGCGCCATTCCGGGTCGGCCATGATCGCCTGGCGCCCGACCTCGTGGAAGGCGATGTTCTGCGCCGAATGGCGGGCGGCGGTGGCGATGGGCACCGCGGCGAACACCGATTCGGGATAGGCGACCGCCCATTGCAGCACCTGCATGCCGCCCATCGAGCCGCCGATGACGCAGAACAGCTTCTCGATGCCGAGATGCTCGACCAGCAGCTTCTGCGCCCGCACCATGTCGCCGATGGTCACCACCGGGAAGGACAGGCCATAGGGCTGGCCGGTGGCAGGATCGACATCCTTCGGCCCGGTGCTGCCCAGGCAGCCGCCCAGCACGTTGGAGCAGATGACGAAATAGCGGTCGGTGTCCACCGGCTTGCCGGGGCCGACCAGCATCTCCCACCAGCCGGGCTTGCCGGTGACCGGATGCCTCTCCATGACGAAATGGTCGCCGGTCAGGGCGTGGCAGATGAAGATCGCGTTGGACTTGTCGGCGTTCAGCGTGCCGTAGGTCTGGTAGGCGATCTGGAAGCCGCCGATCTCCACCCCGCTGTCCAGCCGCATCGGCCGGTCGACCGCCAGACGCACGCGCTTGCCCGGCATGACCTGTTCATTGGGGTCGTGGGCGGGAGCGTTGGGGGCGGAGCTGTCGAGGGCCGCGGACATCTCGTTTCGTGCCTTGTCGGAAGCCTTACGGCGCCTTGATGGAAACCGTCAGGGAGCTGTGGCGGAACGGGAGCGTATAGCTACGAAGCCGGCCTTCGGAGTGTCAATGTTTTCTTTGATTTCAGGGCGCATGCGGACTACTACTAACCGGCTCTGCATTCGATGGTTTTTTGACCCATGGCTTCCGCCCGGACCCCGCTCGACGATTTGCGCCGCGAAATCGACCAGATCGACGACGCGATCCATGACCTGCTGATGCGCCGCGCCGCCGTGGTGGAACGCATCGGGGCGGCCAAGGGCAATGGCGCGGCCGAAACCGGTGCCCAGCCCGTCTTCCTCCGCCCGGCGCGGGAGGCGACGATCCTGCGCCGCCTGATGGCCCGCCATGCCGGCACCTTCCCCGCCCAGGTCGTCGTCCGCATCTGGCGGGAGATGATCACCGCCTTCACCCGCATGCAGGGACCCTTCGCCGTCGCCGTCTATGCGCCGGAAGACCGCCGCGGCTTCTGGGACGTCGCCCGCGACCATTTCGGCGGCTTCGTGCCGATGACCGCCGTCAACACCCCGGCCGCAGCGCTCCGCGCCGTGTCGGAAGGGACGGCGACCGTCGCCGTAGTGCCCTATCCGGCCGAGGACGATTCCGATCCCTGGTGGCGCTTCCTGGTGTCGGCCGACGCCGGCCGGCCGCAGGTGGTGGCGCGTCTGCCCTTCGGCGGGCGCGGCAATGCCCGCGGCGAGAACCGCGACGCGCTCGCCATCGCCGCCGTCCCGCACGAGCCGACCGGCGACGACCGCACGCTGCTGAGCATCGAGATCGGCGGCGACCTCAGCCGCGGACGGCTGAAGGATTCGCTGGAGGCCTGCGGCCTGCCGCCGGTCGGCTTCTGCACCTGGCATCCGGCCGGCCACGCCACCGGGATGAGCGGCGGCGGCCCGTCGGTCCATCTGGTCGAGATCGCCGACTTCGTCGGGCAGGGCGACCCCCGCCTCGCCAAGCTGCTGGAACGCTCGGGCGACATCCCGGTGCGGGTCAACGTCGTCGGCGGCTATGCCGTGCCGCTCGCTCTGGGCTGATGTGCGCGAATGAGGCGAGCCGCCGGGGCGGCTCCTGCCTTATCCTGCCGGCCCTCCGTGAAACAATGGAACAGTGCCGTCGGCAGTGTTCCATCCTGTTCCACCCCATCCATGAACCGCCCATCCACCATCGTCGGAAGGTAAGCAGACCATGACCCAGCCGAACGGCCCGCAGCCGCGTCCGGGGATTCTCGACATCGCCGCCTATGTCGGCGGCGAGCATCAGGGTCATATCCGCCTCGCCTCCAACGAAGGGGCGCTGGGGCCGAGCCCGAAGGCGATGGACGCCTACGCGGCGGCGGCCTCCACGCTGCACCGCTATCCGGACGGCGGCTCGGCGGCGCTGCGCGGCGCCATCGCCAAGCGCTTCAACCTGGATGCCGACCGCATCGTCTGCGGCGCCGGGTCGGACGAGATCATCAGCCTGCTGATCCGTTCCTATGCCGGGCCGGGCGACGAGGTGCTGTATTCGCAGTACGGCTTCCTGATGTATCCGATCGGTGCCAAGTCGGTCGGCGCCACCCCGGTGACCGCGCCGGAGGACGGGCTGACCGCCAGCGTCGACAATCTGCTGGCCCGCGTCACCCCGCGCACCCGTCTGGTCTTCCTCGCCAACCCGAACAACCCGACCGGCACCTATCTGCCGGCGTCGGAGGTGGCGCGTCTGCATGCCGGCCTGCCGCCGGACGTTATCCTGGTCATCGACGCGGCCTATGCCGAATACATGAACAAGGACGACTACACCGCCGGCGAGGAGCTGGTAGAGCAGTTCCCCAACGTGGTGATGACCCGCACCTTCTCGAAGATCTTCGCGTTGGGCTCGCTGCGCATCGGCTGGTGCTATGGGCCGGCCGGGATCGTCGACGTGCTGAACCGGGTGCGCGGTCCCTTCAACGTGTCGAATGCCGCCCATGTCGCCGGCGTCGCCGCGGTTGAGGATGCCGAGTTCCTCGACCGCTCCCGCCGCCACAATGAGCAGTGGCGCGAGTGGTTCTCCGCCACCGTGCGGGAGCTGGGCCTGACGGTGCACCCCAGCGTGACCAACTTCGTGCTGGTCGATTTCAAGGGCCAGCCCGCCGGCAAGGACGACGCCGAGGCCGCTCGCCAGTTCCTCAAGGCCCGCGGCATCCTGGTCCGCCAGATGCCGTCCTACGGCCTGCCGAGCTGCCTGCGCGTCACCATCGGCACCGAGCAGGAAATGCGCGCGGTGGCCGACGCGCTGCGGGACTTCCTGAAGGCGTAACGGCTTTCAGCCTGGAAAAAAGCCCGCCGGAACGGCCGTTCCGGCGGGCTTTTTCCGGGTTCTTACTCTGCGGCGATGGGTATTGCGCCGGCTGCCATCTTCTCTTTTGCGTTGAGAACTTCGAGAGCGACGATCCGGTTCTGATCGTCGAAATCCAGAATGATGCCCGGCGCGACCTCCTGGGAATCGATGATGGTGCCCTCCGAAAAGCGCACGAACAGCGCGTCGGCTTCGGGATCGTATCGCGAGTTCATAGCTTGGCTCCCCGGTCGAGAAAGGCCGTGATGACCAGTATATCCGCACCGTCCCGTCGATGAACAACCCGGATGATCCGGTTGCCGGCTTCCGGGATTGCCTTGAACGACCGCCATACGTCCGGTCCGCTGGGGTCGGCTTCGATCCTGTCGGGGCCCTCAATGGCGCTCGACCCATTCAAGAGCCAACCCCCGCTCTTGAATCGTTAAGCGGGCATGCGCGGTCAGGCTGAGCCACATTGGCGCTGGCTCGCTCTCAACCCCGGTTCAGCAGGAAATCGACCGTTTCCGGCCGACCCGGCAGGCCGAGCTTCGCCTGCACCGGTTCGCAGCGGCTGACGATCCGGCCGCGGCGCAGCACGAACAGGCGGGCGGCGCGGGTGCGGATCGCCTCCACCGGGTTGCCGGCCTGGAGCACCACCAGATCGGCGTTGCAGCCGGGCTCCAGCCCGTAGCCGTCCAGGTGCAGCAGATTGGCCGGGTTGACAGTCACCGCGTCGAAGGCGGCCTTGATGCCGTCCTGGCCGGTCATCTGGCCGACATGCAGGCCCATATGCGCCACCTCCAGCATTTCGCCGGAGCCCAGCGGATACCAGGGATCCATCACGCAGTCATGTCCGAAGGCGACGGTCAGTCCGGCCGCCATCAGCTCCGGCACGCGGGTCATGCCGCGGCGCTTGGGATAGGTGTCGTGGCGGCCCTGGAGGACGATGTTGATCAGCGGATTGGCGATCACCCCCAGCCGCGCCTCCGCCATCAGCGGGATGAGCTTGGAGACATAGTAATTGTCCATCGAGTGCATGGAGGTCAGATGCGACCCCGTCACCCGGCCGTGCAGCCCCAGCCGCTGCGTCTCGTAGGCCAGCGTCTCGACATGGCGGGACAGCGGGTCGTCGCTCTCGTCGCAATGCATGTCGACCAGCAGCCCGCGTTCCGCCGCGATCTCGCAGAGCAGCCGGACCGAAGCTGCGCCATCAGCCATGGTGCGCTCGAAATGCGGGATGCCGCCGACCACGTCGACGCCCATGTCGAGCGCCCGGATCAACAACTCCTTGGCTCCGGCCGAGCGGAGAACGCCGTCCTGCGGGAAGGCGACCAGCTGCAGATCGAGATAGGGGGCGACGCGCTTCTTGACGTCCAGCAGCGCCTCGGTGGCCAGCAGGCGCGGATCGCAGATGTCGACATGGCTGCGGATCGCCAGCAGCCCGCGCCCGACCGCCCAGTCGCAGTAAGCGAGCGCCCGCTCGACGATGGCGTCCTGCACCAGCTGCGGCTTCAGCTCGCCCCACAGCGCGATGCCTTCCAGCAGGGTGCCGCTCTGGTTCACCCGCGGCAGGCCATAGCTGAGCGTGCTGTCCATATGGAAATGGGCATCGACGAAGGGCGGGCTGACCAGCCGGCCGGTGGCGTCGATCTCCGCCGCCGCTTCGCCCGCCAGATTCGCTTCCACCGCGGCGATGCGGCCGTCCTTGATGCCGATGTCGATGCCGCTGCGGCCATCCGGCAGGGTGGCGCGGCGCAGGATCAGGTCGAACATCAGCGTTCTCCTTTGCGGTACGGGATCATCAGGGCACGTGGGTAGGAGGCCCGGCGGGCCACCAGCACCAGCGCCAGGATGCTCAGCAGATAGGGCATCATCAGGAACAGCTGGTAGGGCAGGACGCCGCCGCTCGCCTGCTGCAACCGCAGTTGCAGCGCGTCGAACACCGCGAACAGCAGGGCGCCGAGCAGAGCCTTGCCCGGCCGCCAGGAGGCGAAGACCACCAGCGCGATGCAGATCCAGCCGCGACCGTTGACCATGTTGAAGAAGAAGGCGTTGAAGGCCGACAGCGTCAGGAAGGCACCGGCCAGCGCCATCAGCGCGCTGCCCGCCACCACCGCGCCGATGCGGATGGCGGTGACGTTCAGCCCCTGCGCCTCGGCGGCGGCCGGATTCTCGCCGACCATGCGCACCGCCAGCCCGACCGGCGTACGGTACAGGACATAGGCGACGACCGCGACCAGCAGGAAGGCAAGGTAGGTCAGCGGAGTCTGGGCCAGGGCTCCCGGCAGGGCCAGCGGCTGGAACGGCTCGACGGTCGGCGGGGTGCTGGCCTGCGGCAGGACGAGGCGGTAGACGAAATAGGACAGGCTGGTGCCCAGCAGGGTCACGCCGATACCGGTCACATGCTGCGACAGGCCGAGCGGCACCGTCAGCGCCGCATGCAGCAGGCCGAGCAGCGCGCCGCAGGCGGCGGCTGCCAGCACGCCGGTCCACAGGTCGGCCCCCTGGTAGACCGCCATCCAGCCGGCCATGGCGCCCAGCGTCATGATGCCTTCGATGCCGAGATTCAGCACGCCGGCCCGCTCGCACACCAGCTCGCCCAGCGTGCCCAGCACATAGGGGGTGGCGATGCGCAGCACCGCGGTCCAGAAGGCGGCCGACAGCAGGATGTCGAGGATGATCGACAGGAAATCCATGACCCCTTACCCCCGCCGCAGCCGGTAGCGTGCCAGCAGCCCGGCGACCAGCATGCAGAGCAGGCTGGTTGCGACCAGGACGTCGGCGATGTAGTTGGGAACCGGCATGGCGCGGCTCATGGCATCGGCGCCGACGAAGATGCCGGCGATGAACAGCGCGGCCCCGACGACCCCGATGGGATGCAGCTGTGCCAGCATGGCGACGACGATGCCGCTGTAGCCGAAGCCCGGCGACAGGTCGAGCGTCAGATAGCCTTTCAGCCCGCAGACCTCCGCCGCCCCGGCCAGCCCGGCGAGCCCGCCCGACAGCAGGGCGGTGCGCAGCATGACCCGCGTCACCGGCATGCCGGCGAAGGCGGCGGCGCGCGGGTTGGCGCCGACCGCCCGGTTCTCGTAGCCCCAGATGGTGCGGGTGTCGATCAGCCACAGCAGGACTGACAGGCCGAGCGCGATGGCGAGCCCGGCATGCAGACGGGTGCGCGCCACCAGCTTGGGCAGTTCCGCCGCCTCGACCACGGGGGCCGACTGCGGCCAGCCCATGCCCATAGGATCCTTCAAGGCCCCTTCCAGCAGCAGCGACACCAGCAGCAGGACGACAAAGTTCAGCAGCAGGGTTGTCACCACCTCGTCGACGCCGAAGCGGACCTTCAGCACGGCGGGGCCGAGCAGGGTGACGCCGCCGGCAGCCATGCCGGCGATCATCACCGCCGGGATCAGCGCCCAGGCCGGCAGGTCGAGCATGCCGCCGCCGACCACCACGGCGGCCAGCGCGCCCATGTAGAGCTGCCCCTCCGCCCCGATGTTCCACAGCTTGGCGCGGAAGGCGACGGCGGCGGCCAGCCCGGTCAGGATCAGCGGGGTGGCGCGGGTCAGCGTCTCGGTCAGGGCGAAGCGGGAGCCGATGGCACCTTCGAACAGCAGGCCGTAGGCGCGCAGTACCGGCGCGCCGGTCCAGGCGACCAGCAGGGCGCAGAGCGCCAGCGCCGCCACGACGGCGCCCACCGGCGCCAGCAGCCGCAGGGCGAGCGGGGTATCGGTGCGCGGTTCAAGCCGCATGAACGGTCTCCGGCAGGATGTCGCGCAGGATGTCCCAATGCCCGGCCATCAGCAGGCCGAGCTGGCTGACCGACACCCGGTCATGCGGCAGCAGCGGGGTGAGGCGCCCGTGATAGGCGACGGTGACGCAGTCGGCCAGCGCCAGGATCTCGTCCAGATCCTCGGAGATCAGCAGGATGCCGGCCCCGGCGGCGCGGGCGTCGAGCAGCCGGCTGTGGACGTAGGACACCGCACCGATGTCGAGCCCGCGCGTCGGCTGGCTCGCCAGGATCAGGTCCGGCCCATGGGCCAGCGTGCGGCCCAGGATCAGCTTCTGCATGTTGCCGCCCGACAGCAGCTGCGTGCGGGCATCCGGACCGGGGCAACGGACGTCGAACTCCTCAATCACCTCGCGGGCGTAGGCCCGCGCCGCGCTGCGCCGCAGCACGCCGAGGCGGGAGAAGGATGAGTCGCGATAGCGCTCGGCGATCAGGTTTTCCCACACCGCCATGGTGCCGACCAGACCGGCGCTGTGCCGGTCCTCCGGGATGCGGGCGACGCCGCGCCGGACCATGTCGGCGGGGTCGCCATGCTCCACCACGCTGCCCTTCAGGGACAGCCGGCCGGAGTCGGGGCGGATCAGGCCGCTGACCAGCTCGGCCAGCGCCGTCTGGCCGTTGCCGGACACACCAGCGATGCCGACCACCTGATGGCGGCACACCGTCAGGTCGACCCTGTCCAGCAGCGGGCGGCCATGGCCCGAAGCGACGGTGACGCCGGCCAACTCCAGCACCGGTTCGCCGGGGCTGAGCGGGGCGGGGGCCGGCGGCTTGACGCTGCGGCCGACCATCAGCTCGGCCAGCTTGGCGCGGTCGGTGGAGGCGGTGGCGTGGGTGGCGACCAGCTTGCCGGCGCGCAGCACGGCGACGGTGTCGCTGGCGGCGAAGACCTCGTTCATCTTGTGGCTGATGAAGACGACGGCGAGCCCGTCGGCGGTCAGCCGGCGCAGCGTCTCGAACAGCCCGGCCGATTCCTGCGGCGTCAGCACCGCGGTCGGTTCGTCCAGGATCAGGATGCGGGCGTCGCGGTAGAGTGCCTTCAGGATTTCCGCCCGCTGGCGCTCGCCGACCGACAGCTCGCCGACCGGCGCGTCCGGCCGCACCTCCAGCCCGAAGCGCTGGGACAGGTCGAGCAGACGGCGGCGGGCGGCGCCCCGGTCGGAGCGCCAGCGCCACAGCAATTCGGTGCCGACGGCGATGTTGTCCAGCACCGACAGGTTGTCCGCCAGCGTGAAATGCTGGTGGACCATGCCTATGCCGGCCTCCAGCGCCGCGCGGGGAGACCCCGGCGGCAGCGGGCGCCCGAACGCCTCGATGGTGCCCTCGTCGGCGACGTAATGGCCGAAGAGGATGTTCATCAGGGTCGTCTTGCCGGCGCCGTTCTCGCCAAGCAGGGCCAGCACCTCGCCGGCGTGGAGCGTCAGCGAGATGTTGTCGTTGGCGAGCAGCGGACCGAACCGCTTGGAAATGCCGGCGAGCCGGAGGACGACCTCCGGCCCGCCTTTTACGGGTGATGACATTGCGGATACGCCGGGCGTCACATCGTCGACTTCGGCTCGGCGTCGTTGACCTTCACGGTGAACTTGCCGTCGCGGATCTGCTGCTCGCGCTCCTTCACCTTCGCCTTGATGGCATCGGGGACCTTCGACTCGAAGGTGCCGAGCGGCGCCAAGCTGGAGCCCTTGTGTGCCATCATGCTGTAGGGGCCGTAATCCTCGGCCTTGTAGCTGCCGGCCTTCACCGCGGCGATGGCGCGCTCCACCGAAGGCTCCATGTGCCAGAGGGCGCTGGCGACGACGGTGTCCGGATATTGCGGCTGGGTGTCGATGACGTTGCCGATGGCGAGGACCTTGCGCTCCTTGGCGGCATCCGACACGCCGAAGCGCTCGGCGTACATCACGTCGGCGCCGCGGTCGATCATGGCGAAGGCGGCTTCCTTGGCCTTGGGTGGGTCGAACCAGGAGCCGATAAAGCTGACCGAGAACTTGACCTGCGGGTTGACCTCCTTGGCGCCTTCCATGAAGGCGTTCATCAGGCGGTTCACTTCGGGGATCGGGTAGCCGCCGACCATGCCGATGACGTTCGACTTGGTCATGCCGCCGGCGACCATGCCGGACAGGTAGGCCGGCTCCTGGATGTAATTGTCGAAGACCGAGAAGTTGGGTTCTTGCGGCTTGAAGCTGGAACCCATGACGAAGGCGGTCTTCGGGTAGTCCTTGGCGACGGCGCGGGCGGCGCGCTCCACCCCGAACACCTCGCCGAAGACCAGTTGCTGGCCGGTCTCGGCATACTGGCGCATCACGCGCTCATAATCGGTGTTGGCGACCGACTCGGCCCAGACATACTCGATGTCGCCGCGGTCGGCGGCGGCTTTCAGCGCGACATGGATGCGGCTGACCCACTGCTGCTCGATCGGCACGGTATAGATGCCGGCGACCTTAACCTTGCCGTCCGCGAATGCCGGCAGGGCGCCGCCGGCCGCCGCCGCGAAGGCAACTGCGGCGACGCCGCACAGCACCGCACGGCGCGTCATACCCCCAGCCGCCTTCCCAAAGACGTTCATCGCCCGATCCCCCATCCCCCGAACCGACATCATGAGTCCCCTTCGTCGCTGAGTATCGTTGGTCGCGTATCGTTGGCCGTCGTCACCGGCGGCGGTATGGCCGAGCCGCCGGAGTCATGAATACTCGGGAATGTGCCCGTAAATCCATGGACCCGTGCGGCCGCAATTTCGAATGCAACGGAAATGCCATCGACCGGAAGCGCTGCCCATCTCGCAGGCAGAAACCCCCGGCTGTTCAGAATGCTGGCATGTGATTGAATAAAGGGCAATTCTTCCTGACGGTCCGGTCAGGATCGCGGCGTGTCGCTCTCCCGCTTCCCCTCGCGCTTGCGGGCGTCTCCGCGGCAGCGGTCGGAGCAGTATTTCACCTCGTCCCACACCCGCTCCCACTTTTTCCGCCAAGTGAAAGGGCGGTTGCAGACCGGGCAGGTCTTGGTCGGCAGGTCGGCTTTCTTCACGCCCTTCATGCCGGGCCGCCTCCCAGAATCGCGGCGGGACGGCGCAGAACGGGGTCGAAGGGGTTCAACTGGCGGCTGATCGCGGCGGATTCGCGTTTCAGGATGTCGACCACCACCGGCAGTCGTTCCTCGTTCAGACGCTCGCTGATCGTGCCGACGCTGAGCGCCGCCACGGCATAGCCGTCGCGATCCAGCACCGGAACCGCCACGCCCGACATGCCCGGCAGCAGGCCGGTGGACCGGCTGGCATAGCCGAAATCGCGCACCCGCGCGATTTCCGTGCGCAGATAGACCTCGTCGATGATGCCGACGCCCTGCATGCGCGGAAGATTGAAGCGGATGACCTCCTCGCGCTCCTCCGCATGCAGGAAGGCCATGATGGCGAGGCTGCCCTGGCCGACGCCCAGCGTCACCCGGCCGCCGATGTCGCCGGTGAAGGAGCGGATGGGGAAGGGCCCCTCGCTGCGGTCCAGGCAGACCGCATCGAAGCCGCTGCGCACCAGCAGGAAAATGGTGTCGCGCAGCGTCGCCGACAGGCGCAGCAGGATCGGCCGGCAGATGTCGCGCAGGTTGTTCGGATTGCCGGCCTGTGCCGCGAGCCCGAACAGGTCGATGCCCAGCCGGTAGCGCTTGGTCGCCTTGTCCGCCTCAGCCATCCCCTCTTCGACCAGGATCTTCAGCAGGCGGTGGACGGTCGGGGGGGTGAGGTCGAGCGCGCGGGAGATGTCGGTCAGCCGGGCCCCCGCCTCGTTGGAAGACGCCAGCAGGCGCAGGATCGCCAGCCCGCGCTGCAGGCTGGACTTGCTGCCCGCCTCGTCAGTGCCGGCGTTTTCGGGGCCGGCGCTCTCGACACCCGCACTCCCTTTTGCCCTGCGGCGGAGGTCGGCGCTCATGTTGGGCTCCGTTCTGAAAATCGGTGATGTTGGTTGCCCCATCTATTCCGTATATCGGAAGCTTTTGCAAAATCTTTTCTGTTGGTGGAAAAAGCGGATTGACGCGACCGGGGGTGCGGCGGAACCATCGGGGCAACAGGTGAGGCCCGGAGACCGAGGCCAATTGTCGCAAGAGGGAGAATTCCCCCCGTGTCGTTCCTCGAATTGAAAAACATCACCAAGCGTTACGGCCCGATGACCGCGGTCGGCGACGTCTCGCTGTCGGTGGAGAAGGGCGAGTTCGTCTCCCTGCTCGGGCCTTCGGGCTGCGGCAAGACCACGACCCTTCAGATGATCGCCGGTTTCGTCGAACCGTCGGCCGGCACCATCCGGCTGGACGGACGCGACATCACGCGGGCCAAAGCGAACAGCCGCGGGCTGGGCATCGTGTTCCAGAGCTACGCGCTGTTCCCGCACATGACCGTGTTCGACAATGTCAGCTTCGGCCTGGAGATGCAGCGCGTGCCCAAGGGCGAGCGCAAGCCGCGGGTGGAAGAGGCGCTGTCGCTGGTCCACCTCGCCCCCTATGCCAAGCGCTACCCGCGCGAATTGTCGGGCGGCCAGCGGCAGCGCGTGGCGCTGGCGCGCGCGCTTGTCATCCGCCCGCCGGTCCTGCTGCTGGACGAGCCGCTGTCGAACCTTGACGCCAAGCTGCGCGAGGCGATGCAGTTCGAGCTGCGCGAGATTCAGCGCAAGGTCGGCACCACCACCGTCATGGTCACCCACGACCAGGCGGAAGCCTTTTCGATCAGCGACCGCGTCGTGGTGATGGAGGCCGGGCGCATCACCCAGATCGACCAGCCCTACCGCATCTACGAGCATCCGGAGACGGAGTTCATCTCCCGCTTCGTCGGCAAGACCAACCTGCTGCCGGGCAAGGTCGCGACCGCGACCGGCGCCGGCGCCACGGTGTCGCTGGCCGGCATCGCCGTTCCGGTGGAAACCGCCGGCCTGTCGGTGGGCGAGACGGTGACGCTGTGCATCCGGCCGGAAAAGTTGCACCTGACCGCGCCGTCGGGCGGGCTGCTGACCGGCCGCGTCGCCGACCGCTTCTTCCTGGGCAGCCAGTGGCTCTATCACATCGACGGGCCGCTCGGCACGCTGATGGTGGTGACGCCGAACGACGGGTCCACCCCGGCGGAGCAGGGGGCCCCGGTTGGGCTGGAATGGTCGCCGTCGGTCGTCCGCGTCCATCGCGGCGCCATGGCGGAAGCACCGGACGTTGCCCTCGAGGTGACGGGATGAGCACCACCCTTCCCGACGCCGCCCCGGCCTCGCCGGGCGGGGAGACGCCTGAGCGGCGCTTTCCCTCCGCCCCGCTGTTCCTGTCGGGGCCGGCCGCCCTGCTGTTCGCGGCACTGGTGCTGACACCGCTGTTCCTGACGGCGCTCCTGTCCTTCAACCAGTTCGACTATGCGACCGGGCGCACCGGCGGCTTCACGCTGGAGCATTATCTGGCGGTGGTGACCGACGAGTATTACCTAGAGATCTTCCTGCGCACCTTCCGGATCTCGGCGCTGGCAACCGCCATCTGCGTGGTGATCGGCGTGCCGGAAGCCTACATCCTCAGCCGGATGAGCAACCCCTGGCGGTCGATCTTCCTGCTGGTGATCCTGGCGCCGCTGCTGGTGTCGGTCGTCGTCCGCGCCTTCGGCTGGAGCATGCTGCTGGGTCCGGAAGGGCCGGTGAACGGGGCGCTGATCGCGCTCGGCATCGGGCGGATGAAGCTGCTCTACAGCGAGGGCACCGTGGTGGTGGCGCTGGTCCACGTCATGCTGCCATTCATGGTCATCCCGGTCTGGACCTCCTTGCAGAAGCTGGACCCGGCGGTGGAGCAGGCCGCACTCTCCTTCGGCGCCTCGCGCGCCACGGCCATCGTCCGCGTTGTGGCGCCGCAGATCCTGCCCGGCATCCTGTCGGGAAGCCTGATCGTCTTCGGCCTCAGCGCCAGCGCCTTCGCCATCCCCGGCCTGCTCGGCGGGCGGCGGCTGAAGATGGTCGCGACCGTGGTCTACGACCAGTATCTCAGCGACCTGAACTGGCCGATGGGGGCCGCGGTCGCCGTCATCCTGCTCGCCGCCAACCTGATCATCATGCTGACCTACCACCGCATGGTGGAAGGCCATTACCGCCGCCGGCTGGGGTGAAGACGCCATGACCCGCAACGGACCCGTCGCCCTGTTCTTCCACGCCTTGGTCGTCATCTTCATGCTGGCGCCGCTGGTGATCGTCTGCCTCGTCGCCTTCACACCGGAAAACACGCTGTCGCTGCCGACCAGGGGTTTTTCGCTGCGCTGGTTCGAGGCGGTGTTCCACCACCCGGACTTCGTCCAGTCCTTCTGGAACAGCCTGTGGCTCGCCGTGCTGTCGGCGACGCTGGCGGTGGCGCTGGCGGTTCCCGCCTCGCTCGCCATCACGCGCTATGAATTTCCCGGCCGCGGCTTCCTCAATGCGCTGTTCCTGTCGCCGCTGATCATCCCGCATCTGGTGCTGGGCGTTGCCATGCTGCGGCTGTTCGCCGTCGTCGGCGCCGCGGGCAGCTTTGGCTGGCTGGTGGCGGCGCACATGGTGATCGTCACCCCCTATGTCATGCGCCTGCTGATCGCCGCCATTTCCGGCTTCGACCGCAGCGTGGAGCAGGCCGCTTTCTCGCTGGGCGCCAGCGAGGCCACCGTGTTCCGCCGCGTCACCCTGCCGATGATCCTGCCCGGCGTCACCGGCGGCTGGCTGATCGCCTTCATCAACAGCTTCGACGAGTTGACCATGTCCATCTTCATCACCTCGCCGTCCACGGTGACGCTGCCGGTGCGGATGTACATGTACGCCACCGAATCCATCGACCCGATGATGGCGGCGGTGTCGGCGCTGATCATCGGCATCACCGCGGTCGCCGTGCTTCTGCTCGACCGTGTCTATGGGTTGGACCGCATCCTGGTCGGCCAGCAATGAGCGTCCGCTCCGGCCGTCCTCTCTTCGGAGACCAGTCATCATGGCTTTGCTGCAGCGTGTGGCCGAACAGGGCCGGCGCGTGGTCCGCTTCACCCTCGATGGGCGTCCGGTGGAGGCGCTCGAGGGCGACACCATCCTGACGGCCATGCTCACCAACGGCGACCGGCTGCGCCGGACGGAGTTCGCCGACACCCCGCGCGCCGGCTTCTGCATGATGGGCGCCTGCCAGGATTGCTGGGTAAGGACAGAGGAGGGCGAGCGGCTGCGCGCCTGCGGCACCTTCATCGCCGACGGCATGCGCCTGCTGAGCAATGGGGAGTGGAATTCGTGAGCGAGGTTCTCCCTCCCGTCATAGTCGGCGCCGGCCCGGCCGGCATCCGTGCGGCGGAACGGCTGGTCGCCGCCGGCCTGCGTCCGGTGGTGGTGGACGAGGCGGCACGCTGGGGCGGCCAGATCTACCGCCAGCCTCCAGATGGTGGGTTCACCCGGCCGAAGACCGCGCTGTACGGCTTCGAGGCCGGCAAGGCCGACGCGGTCCACCGCGCCATGGCGGCGATCCGCGACCGGGTCGATTACTGTCCGCGCACGCTGGTGTGGAACTGCGAGGCCGGGGCGCTCGATCTGCTGAGCGAGGGGGCCAGCGAAGCCTTGCCCTTCAGCCATCTGATCCTGGCGACGGGCGCCACCGACCGCGTGCTGCCCTTCCCCGGCTGGACGCTGCCCGGCGTCTTCACGCTCGGCGGGTCGCAGGTGGCGCTGAAGTTCCAGGGCTGCGCCGTCGGCCGTCGGGTGGCCTTCCTCGGCACCGGGCCGCTGCTCTATCTGGTCGCGTACCAGTATCTGAAGGCCGGGGTCGAGGTGGCGGGGGTGTTCGACACCACGCCCTTCACCACCCAGGCCTGTGCCACCGCCGGCATGCTGCGCGACCCGGCGACTCTGGCGAAGGGGCTGCTGTTCGTCGGCTGGCTGCGCGCCCACGGCGTGCCGATTCACAACGGCGTCCGTCCGGTGCGCGGCGAGGGTGCGGAGCGGGTCGATGCGCTGGTCTGGCGCGATGCCCGCGGGCAGGAACGGCGCACCGCGTGCGACGCTATCGCCTTCGGGCTTGGCCTGCGGTCGGAGACCCAACTGGCCGACCTCGCCGGCTGCCGCTTCCGTTTCGACGAAGCCGACCGGGCCTGGCTGCCGGAGCGGGACGGGGCAGGGCGCAGCTCGGTTCCCGGCGTCTATCTCGCCGGCGACGGCAGCGGCATTTCCGGCGCCGATGCGGCGGAACTGGCGGGGGAGCGCGCGGCGCTGGCCATGCTGGAGGATCTCGGCCGGCCGGTCGAGGCCGCGCGGGTCAAGGAACTGGACGGCCGGCTCGCCCGCATCGCCGCCTTCCGCCGCAGCCTGTCGGCCGCCTTCCCCTTCCCGGTGGACTGGGCCGACGCGATTGCCGACGACACGATGATCTGCCGCTGCGAAGGCATCACCGCCGGTGCGGTGCGCGAGGTCGCCCGCAGCGGACAGGCCCGCGAGATGAACCGTGCCAAGGCGCTGACCCGGGCCGGCATGGGCCGCTGCCAGGGCCGCATGTGCAGCGCCACCACGGCGGAGCTGCTGTCGCGTGCGCTCGGCACCGGCCCCGACGGGGTGGGGCGCCTGCGGGCGCAGCCGCCGATCAAGCCGCTGCCGGTCTCCGCCGGTGCCGAGCGGCGGGAGGTCGCGTGATGCGGGAACGGATCGACTGCGATGTCGCCATCGTCGGCGGCGGGATCGTCGGCGGGTCGGCGGCGCTGTTCCTGCGGCAGGCCGGCCTGTCAGTGACGCTGCTGGAGCGCGACTGGTGCGGCGCCAAGGCGAGCGGCGTCAATTTCGGCGGTGTGCGCCGGCAGGGCCGCCCGCTGGAGCAGCTGCCGCTGTCGCAGCGTGCCCATTCCATCTGGGGCCGGCTGCCGGAGCTGCTGGGCACCGATGCCGAATATATCCGCTCCGGTCATCTGAAGCTGGCGCGCAGCGAACCCGATCTTGCCTCCCTGATCGCTTATCGCGAGCGCACCCAGGGCTTCGGCCTTGGGCTGGAGATCGTCACGGGCGAGGAGTTCCGCCGCCGTTGGCCGGCGCTGGGCGACCGCGCCATCGGCGGATCGCTCTGCCCCGAGGACGGCCATGCCAACCCGCGCCTGGTTTCTCCCGCCTTCGCCCGTGCTGCGGCCAAGCTGGGCGCGGTGGTGCGCGAACAGACGCCGGTCGACCGGGTGGAGAAGGACGGCGGCCGCTTCGTCCTGCTGAGCGGTGACGCTCTGGAGGTGCGCGCCCGCTTCCTGCTGAACACCGCCGGTGCCTGGTCCTGGCGGGTGGCGGAAGCCTTCGGCGAGCCGGTGCCGCTGGAATCGCTCCATCCCAACATGGCGGTGACGGAACCGCTGCCCCGCTTCCTCGACGTCAACATCGGGGTGGAGGGTGGCGGGGTCTATGGCCGTCAGGTGCCGCGCGGCAACATGGTGGTCGGCGGCGGGCGCGGCTTCGCGCTGGACGCCGACCGCGCCCGGCCGCAGCGCGACGCCGTGCTGACGCTGATGCGCGACGCCGCGGAGCTGTTCCCCCAACTGCGCCACGCCCACGTCATCCGCTGCTGGACCGGGGTGGAGGGCTACACGCCCGACCGCAACCCGATCGTCGGCCCCAGCCGCACCACGCCCGGCCTGTTCCACGCCTTCGGCTTCTCCGGAGCCGGCTTCCAGATCGGCCCCGGCGTCGGCCAGACGCTGGCCGAACTGGTCACGACCGGCGGGACGCCGATGCCGCTGGAGCCCTTCCGCATCGACCGCTTCACACCGACCGCTTAAAATCCCACCCCTTGGCCCTTTGGAGGACGTGCATGCCCACCTTGCGTTCCCTGTCGCTCACCGGTCTCGCCACGGTTGCCATCGCGGCCGCCGCCGCCTTTTCCACCCCCGCTGCCGCCCAGACCAAGACGGTCTATATCGGCATGAACGGCGGCACGATGGAGAAGACCTATACCGAAAACGTCTTCCCCGCCTTCGAGAAGGCGACCGGCATCAAGGTGGTGGTTGTCCCCGGCACCTCGTCCGACATCCTGGCCAAGCTGCAGGCCCAGAAGGACAATCCGCAGATGCACGTCGTCTTCCTCGACGACGGGCTGATGTACCGCGCCATCGGCATGGGCCTGTGCCAGAAGATGGACAGCTCGCCGGTGCTGAACGACGTCTACCAGTCCGCGCGCCTGAAGGGCGACATGGCGGTCGGCGTCAACATGGGCATGACCGGTCTCGCCTATAACAAGGCGATGTTCGACGAGAAGGGCTGGGCGCCGCCGACCAGCTGGATGGATCTGGCCGATCCCAAGTACAAGGGCAAGATCGTCGTCCAGTCCGCCGCCAGCAGCTCCTTCGGCCTGCACGCCTTCCTGATGTACAACCGCATCAAGGGCGGCACCGAGGCCAATGTCGATCCCGGCTTCACCACCTGGCGCAAGACCATCGGCCCGAACGTGCTGGAATATATCCCCAGCTCGGCCAAGATCGCCGAGATGGTGCAGACCAACGAGGCGGCCATCTTCCCGCTGACCCCGACCGGCGTCGGCAGCCTGAAGGCCAAGGGCATTCCGGTGGAATACGCCCAGCCCAAGGAAGGCTCGGTCGTCCTGATGGTCGGCGAGTGCGTCGTCGCCAAGAACCCGGACAACGAGGCCGCGCAGAAGCTGGCCGCCTATCTGCTCGGGCCGGAGGCGCAGCTCGCCGCCCTGCAATATGGCGCGCAGATCCCGTCCAACACCAAGGTTACGCCGCCGGCCGATGTCGCTGACGAGATGAACAAGTTCCAGGGCTACATGAAGAACGCCGTCACGGTGGACTGGGACGTCATCAACGAGAAGCGCCCGGACTGGAACCAGCGCTGGAACAAGGAAATCGAGCGGTAACGCAGGCAATAACCGGGGCACGAAAAAGGGGGCGTTTCCGCCCCCTTTTTTTTGTCCGGACCTCTTCGGCGGATGCCTTACTCCGCCGCCACCGCGGCGCGGCGCCGGGCCTCGCGGGACTGGCGGCCTTCCTTCAGCTTTTCCGACAGCAGGAACGCCAGTTCCAGCGACTGGCTGGCGTTCAGGCGCGGATCGCAGGCAGTGTGGTAGCGCAGAGCCAGATTGTGATCGGTGATCGCCTGGGCGCCGCCCGTGCATTCCGTCACGTCCTGGCCGGTCAGCTCGAAATGCACGCCGCCAGCATGGGTGCCCTCGGCCTGATGCACCTCGAAGAAGCCTCTAGCCTCGGCCAGAACCCGCTCGACGGGGCGGGTCTTGTAGCCGGTGGTCGACTTGATCGTGTTGCCGTGCATCGGATCGCAGGACCACACCACCGTGCGGCCTTCGCGCTGGACCTTGCGCAGCAGCGGCGGGAACTTCTCCGCCACCTTGTCGGAACCCATGCGCACGATCAGCGTCAGGCGCCCGGCCTCGTTGGTCGGGTTCAGGATGTCGATCAGGCGGATCAGCTCGTCCGGGTCGGTGGTCGGGCCGCACTTCAGGCCGATGGGGTTCTTCACCCCGCGCAGGAACTCGACATGGGCGCCGTCGGGCTGGCGGGTGCGGTCGCCGATCCACAGCATGTGGGCCGACACGTCGTACCAGTCGCCGGTGGTGCTGTCGATGCGGGTCAGCGCCTGCTCGAACGGCAGCAGCAGCGCCTCATGGCTGGTGAAGAAGTCGGTCTCGCGGATCTGCGGGGTCGTCTCCGCGGTGATGCCGCAGGCGGCCATGAAGGCCAGCGTCTCGTCCAGGCGGGTGGCCAGCTCCTGGAAATGCTCGCCGGCTGGCGACTTCTCGACGAAGCTCAGCGTCCACTGATGGACCTTGTGCAGGTCGGCATAGCCGCCCTGGGCGAAGGCGCGCAGCAGGTTCAGCGTCGCGGCGGCCTGGGTGTAGGCCTGCATCATGCGCTCCGGGTCGGGAACGCGGGCATCGCTGGTGAAGTCGAAGCCGTTGACGATGTCGCCGCGGTAGGATGGCAGCTCCACCCCGTCGATGGCCTCCATGTCGGCCGAGCGCGGCTTGGCGAACTGGCCGGCCATGCGGCCCACCTTGATGACCGGGATCGAGGCGCCGAAGGTCAGCACCACGGCCATCTGCAGCAGGACGCGGAAGGTGTCGCGGATGTTGTTGGGATGGAACTCGGCGAAGCTCTCGGCGCAGTCGCCGCCCTGCAGCAGGAAGGCCTGGCCGGCGGCGGCCTCGGCCAGCTTGGCCTTCAGCCGGCGGGCCTCGCCGGCGAAGACGAGCGGCGGATAGGAGGACAGGCGCTGTTCGACCGCCTCGACCTTGGACAGATCGGGATAAGTCGGCAACTGCTTCGCCGGTTTCGTCCTCCAACTGGCGGGTGTCCAACGCTCGACCATGACGCGCCTGCTCTTCCTTGACGATTGCGGAACGGGGGCCGGGCGGGCGGCGAACGACCGGCGGCAAACCCCGTGGGAGGTACTCTATAGCGCGACTCGCGGAAACTTTTCCATAGTTTCGGCTCCCTTGCCGGCAATGCTGTGCCGCGGGCATAGGCCGCCTGCCACCGGGGGTGATTTCAGATGAAAGGAAATTCGCGTCAGGCCCTCGTGCTCTTGCCCGATGGGCAGGGGCCGGATCAGCAGGGTCCGCTGGCGGCGGATGCCTGCGGCCTTTATACATCGGGGGCGATGGACCACCCCCTAGAGGAGCCTTCCCGGTGAAACCGACATCCTGGCGGACAACGCGCCTGTCTTCCTGGGGGCAGGCCCTGGCGGTCTACCGCGACCCGCGCGTGCTGGCGATCCTGTTCCTCGGTTTCTCCGAAGGGCTGCCGCTGGCGCTGACCGGCGCCACGCTGAATGTCTGGCTGACCGAGCAGGGCGTCAGCCGGACCAACATCGGCCTGTTCGCGCTGGTCACCATGCCCTATGCGCTGAAATTCCTGTGGGCGCCGCTGATCGACCGGCTGCGCCTGCCGGTGATGACGCGGCTGTTCGGGCGGCGGCGCGGTTGGGCGCTGACGGCGCAGGCGGCGCTGATCGCAGCATTGCTGGGGCTTGGGACCACCGATCCGGGCCAGGATCTGTGGTGGACCGCCATGTGCGCGGTGCTGGTCGCCTTCTGTTCGGCCAGCCAGGACATCGTGGTCGATGCCTATCGCGTCGAGGTGCTTGAGGAAAACCAGCAGGCCGCCGGTGCGGCGGTTCTGGTGCTGGGCTATCGCTTCGGAATGATGGCGGCGGGGGCGGGCGCCCTCTATATCGCGCAGTTCCATGGCTGGCGCACGGCCTACGAGGTGATGGCCGGGCTGGTCCTGGTCGGCATGGCGACCATCCTGTTGTGCCGCGAACCGAAGGAGCCGCCGCCGAACGCGCGTGAGAGGCTGATCGCCGAATGGCTGGGCCACCGGCCCCATCTGTCGGGCCGCAGCGCCGTGCTTCTCGCCTGGTTCTATGGTGCGGTGGTGGCGCCCTTTGCCCAGTTCATTGAGCGGCGCGGATGGGTGGTCATCCTGGCCTTCATCGCCAGCTACAAGCTGGGGGAGGTGCTGGCCGGCCAGATGTCCTCGACCTTCTACATCAGCCTGGGCTTCACCAAGGTGGAGATCGCCAACGTCAGCAAGCTGTTCGGCCTGTGGGCGACCATTGCCGGCGGTCTGCTGGGCGGCCTGCTGGTGGGAAAGGTCGGGGTGCTGCGCGGCCTGATGATCGGTGGCATCCTGCAGATGGTGTCGAACTTCGGCTATGTCGTGCTGGCGTGGAGCGGCAACGACGTGTCGATGCTGGCGGTCACCGTGGCGGTGGAGAATGTCTGCGCCGGCATCGCGACCTCGGCCTTCGTCGCCTACCTGTCCAGCCTGTGCAACGTCGCCTACACGGCGACCCAATACGCGCTGCTGTCCAGCCTGTACAAGCTGGGCGGCGACCTGTTCGGCGCCTCGTCGGGCTGGCTGGCGGAGCGGATGGACTGGGTCAGCTTCTTCCTGCTGTCGATGGCCGGCGCCATTCCGGCCCTGTGCCTGCTGGTCTGGCTGATGGGCCTGCACAGGCGCGAGGAAGAGGCCGCCGTCCCCGCCCAGTGACGGGGACGGCTTGTCTGGAGGAGCGTGTTATCAGCCCCCGCCATTAGCCTCAGGTGGTCGTCTTGGTCTTGCCGGCGCCCGGCCCGGCGCCCAGGTCGGCGCCGGTCAGCGGATCGGAGTCGGGCTTCGACATGGTGCGGGCGGCCACGGCATTGACCGCCGCCAGTTCCGAGGCGGCGAGCTTGACCGTTGGGTTGCCGTCGCCGCCGTTGACCGGGGCGTCACCCATCTTGACGTCCACGAACTCCCACTGGGCGCCCTGGTTCCAGGGGCCGCGCATGTCGCCTTCGCCCTGGCTGGTGTTGTAATACTTGTCGGTGTATTCCGGCTTGCCCGGCAGCTTGCCCGGCGGGAAGTTGTTGTCGATGGCGTACAGCGCCTTTTCGAAGCTCTTCTGGTGGGCGATCTCGCGGGTCATCAGGAAGCCCAGCGCATCCTTCACGCCCGGATCGTCGGTGACGTTGATCAGGCGCTCATAGATGATCTTTGCGCGCGCTTCCGCCGCGACGTTGGAGCGCAGATCGGCCGTCGGTTCGCCGATGCTGTCGATGTAGCCGCCGGTCCACAGCTGCCCGGCCGAATTCACCAGGGCCGGACCGCCGCCATACAGCAGCGACAGGGTGTGGCTGCCATTGCCCTGGGTGATGTTGGCATACAGGTCGGCGGTCGCCTCCGCCCCCTCGGCCAGCTTGCCCTTGGCGCCCTTGGTCAACATGGCGACGATGGAGCCGATGATTTCGAGGTGGCTCAATTCCTCGGTCGCGATGTCAATCAGCAGATCCTTGCGGCCCGGATCCTCATCGGCCAGGCCCTGGGTGAAATAGCGCATGGCCGCGGCCAGCTCGCCCTGCGGGCCGCCGAACTGTTCAAGCATCAGGCTGGCGAGCACTAGATTCGGCTCGGACACGCGGACCGTGTACATGAGCTTTTTGTTGTGCATGAACATGCGAGGACTTCCTCCTGGGTCAGATGGCCCGCCTTGCAGGGGCCGCGGATCGGCGCGACCGGGGCTGGACCGGATCGCTTCACGTCCTCAACCAAGGATTTTTAGAAGCGTTCCAGGAAGAATGCCTGTTTCGGAGTGCTATGCCGGATGGATCACAATGGCGGCGGGAACGATTGCCTTCCGTATAGACGGTGGCTCAGGAACAAAGGCGCCCACCCGGTTTTCAAATCCGGGTGGGCGCCTTTGCCGAAAAGTACCGCCGAGTGCCGGGGAGCTTACTGCGCCTGGGCGCGGCAGGCTTCCAGGGCCGAGATCGCCTTGCGGGTGTCGTCGAGATAATAGGTGTAGGCGTAATCGTCGCCCTTGCCGTCGATCTCCATGTAAAGCTCGCGGCCGTTCATCAGGGCATCGATCGCCTTGGAGGTCGCCGGGATGCCGACGACGGCCATCGTCTTGTCGATGGCGGCGCCCGGAACCTTGTCGCCCCACTTCTTGTCGACCGACAGGGAGATCGAGAGATCTTCCTTCTCCTTCAGCTTCCAGGCGGAATCGCCGAAGATCAGAACCATCGCCTGGCCCTTGTTGGTATAGGCTAGGGCGATGGTCGCGGTGTCCTTCGAATCCGTCTTCCACTCCTGCGTGATGGCGCAGTCCTTGTCGATCTTGACGTCCCAGACGCCGATCTTGGTCTGAGCATGAGCCGCGCCGACCGAGGCGAACGCCGCAACGCAGGCAGCCGCTGCAAAAATTCCACGCATGTTTGGAGTCATTCCCTGGGAAAATTGTTCGTGCCGCCATGGTAGGTACCACAATCGGCGAAGGTCCAGGGATTTCCGGTCCTTATTGGCATGCAACGGGGGCCATGAGCGGAGGATTCCACCCATGGTCCCTGTTGCGGACGGCCTTCCGCTGCCTTGCGGTGGGCTTGTCCACTCAGATCTTCTTTTCCGGCTCCGCCTTCTCGCGCATCAGCACGAACTCCTCCGCAGTGGAGGGATGGAGCGCGATGGTGCGGTCGAAATCGCGTTTGGTGGCCCCGCAGTTCAGCGCGATTGCCAGGGCCTGCATCATCTCGGGCGCGTCCATGCCCATCATGTGGCAGCCCAGCACGCGCTGGCTTTCACCATCCACCACCAGCTTCATCAGCACCCGCTCGTCCCGGCCGGACAGGGTGTGCTTCATCGGGCGGAAGCCGGCCTTGTAGATGTCGACCTTAGGATACTTCGCACGCGCCTGCATCTCGGTCAGGCCGACGGTGCCCAGCGGCGGCAGGGAGAACACGCCGGTCGGCACATTGTCGTAACCGATGTGCATCGGATTGTCGTTGAACAGCGTCTCGGCCAGGGCGCGGCCCTCGGCGATGGCGATGGGAGTGAGGGCCATGCGGTCGGTGACGTCGCCAATGGCATAGATGTTGTCGACGGAGGTGCGCGACCACTGGTCGACCGGGATCGCGCCGGCCTCGTCCAGGGCAATGCCGATCTCTTCCAGGCCCAGATTCTTCGTGTTCGGCCGGCGGCCGGTGGCGGCCATCACCAGGCCGGCGGAATGCTCACGGCCCATATGGTCGGTCAGGGTATAGCCGCCAGGACCCTTTTCCAGCTTGGCCGGCTTGCAGCGCGAGATGATGTTGATGCCGCGCTTGCGCAGTTCCTGCGCCAGAGCGACGCGGATGTCGTCGTCGAAACCGTTCAGCAGATCGTCGCCGCGGATCATCAGCGTCACCTCCGCGCCCAGACCGCGGAAGATGCTGGCGAACTCCACCGCGATGTAGCCGCCGCCGATGATCAGGACGGAATGGGGAAGCGTTTCCAGATGCAGCGCCTCGTTGGAGGTCACGGCATGCTCCATCCCCTCCACCTGCGGCAGCGTCGGCCAGCCGCCGGTGGCGATCAGGATGTTGCGGGCGGTGTAGCGCTTGCCGTCGACCTCCACGGTATGGCGGTCGACGATCCGGCCAAACCCCTCATACAGGGTGACGCCGGAGTTCTTCAGCATGTTGATGTAGATGCCGTTCAGCCGGTCGATCTCGCTGTCCTTGCGCGCGATCAGCGTTTCCCAGTCGAAGGACGGCATGGGCGCGCTCCAGCCATAGCCGGCGGAGTCCTCGAAACCGTCGCGGAACTGGGCGGCGTAGACCAGCAGCTTCTTCGGCACGCAGCCGCGGATCACGCAGGTGCCGCCGACGCGGCTGCCCTCGCAGATCGCCACCTTGGCGCCATAGGACGCAGCGCGCCGGCTGGCGGCGACGCCGCCGGACCCCGCCCCGATGGTGAAGAGGTCGAAATCGAACTCGGCCACGGCCGTCTCCTTCCGCAACTGGACCCTGATCCTGCAGACGGTTCTCCCGAACGGCTCTTGCGAACAGTTGGGGGACCGTCGAATGTGGACCGGCAGCATATGGGGAGGCATGGGGCGTTGGGAAGCGCGCCCTCAGCGCAGCAGCATGTCCTGGATCAGGACTTGTCGAAGCTTCAGCGGGCGCATGGTCTTGTTGGCAACGTAGCGCAGCGCGTCCTTGATGTAGACCTGCCCGTCGGCCCCGCGCAGTTCGGCCGGATCGACCTCCAGCAGGCGCCGGCCCATGGCGTCGGCGATGTGCGGCAGGTGGGGCGTCACCGCCTCCATCGGGGTTGCCGGATCGAATTCCAGCACGGCGCGCAGCCGCAATTCCTGCAGGCGGCGGCCGTCGTTCAGCGTGATCGTCAAAGTGGGCAGGGCGGCATAGACGGCTGGCGAAACCTCGACCCGTGCCGGGGGATGGGCGCCCTGGGCAGGGGCGGGACGCAGCAGCAGCACACCGCCGACCCCGGCGCCGGCAAAGGCAAGCATCAGCCCCAGCAGGGCCAGGACGATCCGGTTCCCGGTGCCGTCGAAGGAGGGCAGGCCGTCCGGGTTGGACTCGGCGAACTCCAATTCCGCGGACATCGCTGCCTTGCTCATTCCGCTCTGCCTGAATGTTGCCGATCAACCGGTTCGTAAAACCTTAAAAGCGCGGAAGTGGTAGGTCAAATAAAGGTATTTTATTGGATTTTTTCTTTGATTGTCGATGGGTGGCTGGAATTCGACTGCGGACTTGGGACGTAGCTATTGGCGGCAGTCGCTGTATTCCGTGACGGCCGCAATCAGGTTTCCCGCGGAAAACGCAACTCAGCCATCCGCCGGGGGGCGGCCGGACGGGAAGCCTCTTCCCCCGTCCGGCCGGGACGTATAATGCTGGGATTCCAACACAACCGGCCGGCTGCCCTATCCGGGGGCCGGGCCATCGACGACGAAGCACTGAACACCATGCGCAGACCGATGCGTGGACTCATGTGCAGATGCATGTGCAGACTGGGGCGAAAGGCGAGGGTGACGGGTATGAGCGACACCGATAACCGTTCAGCTGGCAACCAAGCGGCCGGCAGCCGAAAGGCCGGACAGGGGCCGACGGCTCTTCTCCCGTCCTCCGCCTCGGTTCCCGACTGGACGGACACCTATTTCCGCCGCACCAAGGAAGCGGTGGGCAAGTTCGGCGACAAGACCGTGACCTATGCCATCTTCATGCGGCGTCCCGTCGTCTGCGCCCCGCGCCTTGCGGTGGAGTGGCTGGAGTCGGTGGCGCGCGAACGCAACACCGGCTTCCAGATCGAGCTGAACTACCCCGAAGGCAAATGGGTCGGCGCCGGCGAGCCGATCATGTACATCACCGGCTCCTTCTACCATCTGGTCGATTGCGAGACGATCCTGTTGCAGAAGCTGGGTCCGGCCAGCGTCGCCGCCTACAACGCCTTCACCATGTGCGCCGACCTGCCGAAGGTCGCCTTCCTCGCCATGGATGCCCGCCACTGCGCCGGGACGGAGATGGCGGAGATGATGGCCTATGCCGCCTCCGTCGGGTCCGACCGCGCCAAGCGCAAGGTCGGCGCCAAGGGCTTCATCGGCAACGCCACCGATGCCACCGCCCCCTATTTCGGTCAGGAGAAGGGCATGGGCACCATGCCGCACGCCCTGATCGGCTATGCCGGGTCGACGGTGCGCGCGGCGGAGATGTTCCACGAGACCTTCCCCGACCTGGGCCTGACCGTGCTGGTCGATTATTTCGGCCGCGAGATCACCGACGGGCTGGAGGTCTGCCGCCGCTTCCCGCAGCTGGCCGCCCAGGGCAAGCTGTCGCTGCGGCTCGACACCCCCGGCGGCCGTTTCGTCGAGGGGCTGGACCCGCCCGGATCCTATGCCGTGCTGGAGCGCCATGCGCCGCACGCCATCCGCGGCTACCGCGACGAGACGCAGCTGCGCTATCTGATCGGCACCGGCGTGTCGGCGGCGGCGATCCATTACGTTCGCGAAAGGCTGGACGATGCCGGCTTCCCGGCGGTGAAGATCGTCGCCAGCAGCGGCTTCGGCCCGGCCAAATGCCGGCTGATGGCGGAAGCCAACGCGCCAGTGGACATCATCGGCACCGGCAGCTACCTGCCCGAACGCTGGACCGAGACCTACGCGACCGCCGACATCATCGAGTATGATGGCGAGCGTCGCGTGAAGGTCGGTCGCGAGTTCCTGTTCCGGCGGTAAAGTCCCGACCGAGATTTCGCCCTCTCCCGCCCCGGGAGAGGGCGTTATCTTTCACCCCAGACGCTTCGCGATCAGCGGTCCGCGGACCGGCGCGGTGTCCGTCACCGTGACCGACGCGCGCAGGCGGCGCTCCGCCTCGTCGGCCTGGGCGTCGCTGCGGGCGTGCAGGATCGCCAGCGGACGGTCGCCCGGTCCCACCGCATCGCCCAGCCCGGCCACCGCGTCGAAGCCGACGGCGAAGTCGATGGCATCGGTCGTTTTGGTCCGGCCGCCGCCCAGCGCCACCACCGCCATGCCGACCCCGCGGGTGTCGATGGCGCCGACGAAGCCGGCCCGTTCGGCGAACAGCGGGCGGACGATGGGCGCGCTTTCCAGATGGCGGTCGGGCTGCTCCAGCAGGTCGGCCGGCCCGCCCAGCGCCGCCACCATGCGGGCAAAGCGTTCCGCCGCTTCACCGCTGGCGATGGAGCGGTCGGCTAGGACGCGGCCCGCCGCAGCGTCCGGCGCCAGCCCGGCCAGCGCCAGCAGTTCGGCGGCCAGCGCCGCGGTCACCTCGTAGAGCCGCGGTTCGGCCGGCTCGCCGCGCAGGATGGCGAGGCATTCGCGCATTTCCAGTGCGTTGCCGGCGCTGCGGCCCAGCACCTCGTTCATGTCGGTCAGCAGGGCCACCGCCGGCAGGCCGGCGCCCTTCGACACGGTGACGATGCTGTCGGCCAGCGCCTCGGCATCTTCGAAGCGCTGCATGAAGGCGCCGCTGCCGAACTTCACGTCCATCACCAGGGCGGCCAGCCCGGCCGCCAGTTTCTTCGACAGGATCGAGGCGGTGATGAGGTCGAGCGATTCCACCGTCGCCGTCACGTCGCGGATGGCGTAGAGCCGCTTGTCGGCCGGGGCGATGTCATCGGTGGCGCCGATCACGGCGCAGCCGACCTCCTTCACCACCCGGCGGAGCAGCTCGTTGTCGGGCTTGGCGCGGTAGCCCGGGATGCTCTCGAACTTGTCGAGCGTGCCGCCGGTGTGGCCCAGCCCGCGCCCCGACACCATCGGCACAAAGCCGCCGCAGGCGGCCAGCATCGGTGCCAGGATCAGGCTGACCTTGTCGCCGACACCGCCGGTCGAATGCTTGTCGATCACCGGACCGGGCAGGTCCAGCGACTTCCACTCCATCACCGTGCCCGAATCGCGCATGGCGCGGGTCAGCGCCACCCGTTCGTCCAGGCTCATGCCGCGGAAGAAGACGGCCATGGCGAAGGCCGATGCCTGCGCCTCCGACACGCTGCCGTCGGTGATGCCGCGGACGAAGTCCTGGATGGTGGCGGCGTCGAGCGGCTGGCCGTCACGCTTGGCGCGCACGATTTCCTGCGGAAGCATGCCTCAGTACCCTCCCGCCGGGGCCGGCTCGCGCTCGCCCTCCCGCTCGCCGTCCCGTTCCCCGTGGCCGGCCGCCGTCAGCAGCGCGTCGAGCAGGCTGGAGGCACCGAAGCGGAAGGCCTGGGGCGTTGCCCAGCCATCTCCCAGGATATGGTCGGCCAGCGCCAGATAGCGCGCAGCCTCCGCCGCGTCGCGGATGCCGCCGGACGCCTTGAAGCCAACCTTCTTGCCCGATTCATAGATGCTGTCGAGCATCACCGCCGCAGCGGGCAGGGTCGCGGCCGGCTGCGTCTTGCCGGTGGAGGTTTTCAGGAAGTCGGCGCCGGCGGCGATGGCGTCGCGCGAGGCCCAGGCCAGCAGGTCGGCATCGGGGAAGGCGCCCGATTCCAGGATCACCTTCAGCAGCGCCTTGTCGCCGCAGGCCTCGCGGCAGGCCTTCACGACATTCATCGGCTGGGTGCGCGCCCCGTCGATGAAGGCTTTGTAGGGCAGCACCACGTCGATCTCATCCGCCCCGTCGGCGATGGCCCGCCGGGTTTCCGCCGCCACCGAGGCGGCGTCGGCCTCGCCGGTCGGGAAATTGACCACGGTGGCGATCTTCACCGGCGTGCCGTCCAGCGCCTTGCGCGCGGTGGGGACGAAGCGCGGCCAGACGCAGACCGCGGCGACCGGCCCCACGGGCGTGACGGCGCGGGCGCAGAGATCCTGCACCACCCGGTCGCTGTCGTCGCCGTTCAGGCTGGTGAGGTCGAGCATGCCCACGGCACGGCGCGCCAGATCGGCGTCGGACGGGGCGTTGGCGCTGGCGTCCAGCGCGCTTTGCAGGTCGGCAGACAGTTTCATGACCGGGACCCGTCCTTCTCATGCAGGCGTTCGAGGAAGCCGACCAGCAGGCGCTCGAGGTCGGCGGCTGCCGCCGAGGCGGCGGTCAGGGTCTGGTGATGGTCGACCGGCCCGTCGCCGAGCCCGACGCCCAGATTGGTGACGACGGCGCAGCCGACGACCCGCAGGCCGCAATGGCGCGCGACGATGCATTCCGGAACGGTGGACATGCCGACCGCGTCGGCGCCCAGCAGCTTCATCATCCTCACCTCGGCCGGCGTCTCGAAGGACGGGCCGGGATAGGCGGCATAGACGCCCTCCGCCAGATCGATGGACAGGCTGGCGGCGACGTCCTTCAGCAGGCCGCGCAGCTCCGGATTCCAGGCGTCGGTCATGCTGGGGAAGCGCTCGCCGAAGGCCTCGTCGTTCGGGCCGGTCAGCGGGTTGCTGCCCAGCAGGTTCAGGTGGTCGCTGATCGCCATCAGCCGGCCGGGTCCGACCTCCAGCCGCAGCGACCCGACGGCGGCGGTCAGCACCAGCGTGTCGCAGCCGGCCAGCTTCAGCGCCCGCACCGCGGTCTTCAACGCATCGAAGCCGTTGCCCTCATAGGCATGGACGCGGCCCTGCATGCAGGCGACCTCGACGCCGCCGAGCTGCCCCACCACCAGCCGCCCGGCATGGCCGGACACGCTGGGGATCGGGAAGCCGGCGATGTCGGTGTAGGGGATAACGACCGCGTTGGCGATGCGGTCGGCGATGCCGCCCAGGCCGGAGCCCAGCACGATGCCGACCCGCGGCCGATGGCCGGAGGCACGGTGGAGGATGTCCGCGGCGGCGCGGGCTGCGGTCATGTCGGGAAACTCCGCTCAGAAGGCTAAATTGGTGGGGCCGAACGATTCGGGCAACAGGGTTTCCAGCGGAAAGCTCCGCCGCAGTCCGGCCGGGTCGCAGATGTGGATCGGCGTGTCCGGGGACGCAAACTCTCGGATGCGCTGGCGGCAGCCGCCGCAGGGGGTACAGATTTCCTCCGCTCCCGCCTCGCCGCCCATCACGACGATGGCGCGGATGCGGCGGTCGCCGGCTGTGACCATGGCGCCGATGGCGCTCGACTCCGCGCATTGCCCCTGCGGATAGGCTGCGTTCTCCACATTGCAGCCGGCGAAGATGCGGCCGGATTCGCCGAGGATCGCCGCACCAACCTTGAACTTGGAATAGGGGGCGTGGGCGTTCTCGCGCGCGGCGCGGGCCGCTTCGATCAGCTGGGGCAGTTCTGCGGTGTCGGCCATCGGCTCAGCGTTCCTTCACATAGGGGATGCCGCTCGCCTTGGGGGCGATGGCCTTGCCGACGAAGCCGGCCAGCAGCAGGACGGTCAGCACATAGGGCAGCATCTGGATAAACTGCACCGGGATGACGCCGATGCCCGGCAGGACAACACCCTGGAGGCGGACCTGCACCGCATCGGTGAAGGCGAACAGCAGGCAGGCGAACAGGGTCGGCCCCGGCCGCCACTTGCCGAAGATCAGCGCCGCCAGCGCCAGGTAGCCCTTGCCGGCGGTCATGTCGCGGACGAAGCCGGCGCCATGGCCGGTGGAGAGATACGAGCCGGCCATGCCCGTCAGCACGCCGGTGACCAGCAGCGCCTGATAGCGCAGCTTCGCCACCGACAGGCCGGCGGTGTCGACCGCCGCCGGATTCTCGCCCACCGCCCGCAGCCGCAGCCCGAAGCGGGAGCGGTAGAGCACCCAATGGGTGGCGATCACCAGGACCAGCGTCACCCAGATCAGCACATTGTTGCCGTTGAGCAGCTCGCGATAGACCGGCCCCAGGACCGGGATGCCGGACAGGGCCTCCACCCCCGGCAACTCCACCGCGGGGATGCGCGCCTGGTTGGGTAGAAGCGGGGTCTGGCCGCCCTGCTGGAACCAGGCATAGGCCAGCGTCGGCGCCAGCCCGGCGACCAGGATGTTGATCGCCATGCCCGACACCACTTGGTTGCCGTTGTGGGTGATGCAGGCGAAGCCATGGACCAGAGCCAGCGCCACCCCGGCGGCGATGCCGGCCAGCAGCCCCAGCCACGGGTTCAGCGTGGCCGAGGCGACGGCGGCGGAGAAGAAGGCACCGGCCAGCATCTTGCCTTCCAGCCCGATGTCGACCACGCCGGCCCGCTCGCAATACATGCCGGCGAAGGCGGCCAGCACCAGCGGGGTCGCCACGCGGATGGTGGCGCCCAGCAGCTGCAAGGCCAGAAGCAGCGCGTCTTCCATCGCTCAGCCCCTCCCCCCGGTTGCGGCATCCGCGGCGGCGGCGGCGGCGCCGCGGCGGCGGAACAGCGCCTCCACCTGCGGCTTGAACAGGTTCTCCATCGCACCGGCGAACAGGATGACCAGACCCTGGATGACCATCACCAGCTCGCGGTTGATCGTGGGGTATTCGAAGGACAGCTGGCCGCCGCCCTGCGCCAGGACACCGAATAGGAGTGCTGCCAGAATGATCCCGACCGGATGGTTGCGTCCCATCAGCGCCACGGCGATGCCGACGAAGCCGACGCCGCCGGTGAAGTTCAGGATCACCCGGTGCTGCACGCCCAGGATCTCGTTCACGCCCACGAAGCCGGCGAGCGCGCCTGAGATCAGCATGGCGATGACGATGTTGCGCGCCGGCGAGATGCCGGCATAGACCGCCGCCCGCTCGTTCCGGCCGACGGTCCGCAGCTCGTAGCCCCAGCGGGTCCGGCGCAGGAAGATGTGGAACAGCAGGCAGCAGGCCAGCGCCCACAGGAAGGACAGGTTCAGCGGCGAGGCCGGGATGGCGATGCCGAACCAGCCCAGCGCCCGGTCCATCGACGGCAGCCAGACGCCGGGATCGAACTCACGGGTTTCCGGCGACTGGCTGCCGGGGCGGATCAGCACGTCCACCAGCAGCCAGGTCATGATCGACGCGGCGATGAAGTTGAACATGATCGTCGTGATGACGATGTGGCTGCCGCGCTTGGCCTGGAGCCAGGCCGGGATGAAGGCCCAGGCGGCGCCGAACAGGGCCGAGGCCAGCACCGCCAGCACGGCCACCACCGGCCAGGGCCAGCCGGTCAGCGCCAGCGCCACCAGCCCGGCGCCGAGCCCGCCCAGATAGGCCTGCCCCTCGCCGCCAATGTTGAACAGCCCGCAATGAAAGGCGATGGCGACCGCCAGCCCGGTGAAGATGTAGTCGGTGGTGTAATAGAGGGTGTAGCCGATGGCCTCGGGATATCCGAGGGCCTCCGACAGCAGCAGCGACAGCACGTCCACCGGGTTCTCGCCGATCACCAGGATCACCAGCCCCGACAGCACGAAGGCCGCGACGAGGTTGAGAACCGGCAGCAGCGCATACCCGACCCAGCCCGGCACCGCGCCCGGCTGGCCCTTCCCCGATCCGCTCAGCAGCACCGGCGTCTCCTGGATTGCCCCTTGCCGGGGATTCTTAACCGCCAATGCTCTGCCGACCAAGCATTTCATGGCGCGGGGAATCCAACCGCCGCCGGGAGTTAGAAGGATTACAAAAAGTCTTGCCGCAACGCAGCATTCTGGCATGCTTCTTACCCATATAAATTTTATGGCTACGGAGCATGACCGATGCCGCTCGACATCCCGCAGACCTTCCGCCACCACGTCTTCTGCTGCGCCCAGCAGCGCCCGCCCGGCCATCCGCGCGGCAGCTGCGCCGCCAAGGGTGCGCATCCGCTCTGGCAGCGGCTCGACCAGAAAATCCAGGGCAGGGGGCTGACCGACATCGGCATGGCGATGACCGGCTGCCTCGGATTCTGCTCCGCCGGGCCGCTGATGGTGGTGTATCCGGAGGGCATCTGGTACCGGCCGGAAACCCCGGAGGACATCGACGAGATCGTCGACTCGCATCTGGTGAACGATGCGCCGGTCGAGCGGCTGGTGATGGTACTGACGCGGTGAGGCGAGGTCGGCGCACGAGCCGACCCTTGACCTTGGCTGCGCCTAGCAGACCTGCGGTTGCGGCATTGGGACGCGGGAGCATTTGCCCATAATGTGGGCAGCCCCCGCCATTGCCGTTCCGAACCGATTTCATGACCGACGCCGAAACCGCCGACCTGTTGCCTGCCGAGGCCGATTCGGTTCCCTATGCCGTCGGCTGCTTCCTGGGCGCGATCCTGCTGTTCGCGGCGATGGACACGCTCATCAAGTTTTTGACCGCCGATTACCCGGTGCCGCAGCTGATGTTCGTGCGATCGCTGGTCGCCTTCCTGCTGGTGGGCGGCTACACCCTGGCGTGCGGCGGCGGGATCGCGGCGATGCGGACGCGGCGGCCCCTGGGGCACGTCTGGCGCGCCTTCGCCGGGCTGATCTCGATGGGATGCTTCTTCTATGCGTTCCGCGAGCTGCCGCTGGCCGACGTCTATGTGCTGAGCTTCGCCGGACCGCTGTTCATCACCGCCCTGTCGGCGCCGCTGCTGGGCGAGCCGGTGGGGTGGCGCCGCTGGGCCGCCGTGGTGGTCGGGTTCGGCGGCGTGGTGGTGATGGCGCAGCCGTCGGCCGGGGCGCCGCTGGTGCCGGTTCTGGTCGGGCTGTGCGCCGCCCTGTTCTATGCGCTGGCCGCATTGGCCGTGCGCGGCCTGTCGCGGACCGAAACCAGCGCGTCCATCGTGCTCTACCTGCTGCTGACGACGACGGTGGTCAGCGGGGCGCTGGCGGTGCCGGTCTGGACGGCGCCCACCGCCTTCGCGCTGGGGCTGATGGCGCTGGTCGGTGCCATCGGCGCCGGGGCGCAGGTCCTGCTGACACAGGCCTTCCGCCGCGCGCCGCCGGCGGTGGTGGCGCCCTTCGAATATACCGGCATGGTCTGGGCCAGCCTGTTCGGCTGGCTGGTGTTCGGCGATCTGCCGACGGTGCCGGTTCTGGCCGGCGCCATGGTCATCATCGGCAGCGGGCTCTATATCCTGCATCGTGAAACCATGGTGGCGCGCCGCCGGTTGGGTTCTTGACAGGACGGGGCCGGCGGCGACACTCTCGCCGCCTGTTCACGGCTGGGGTGCCCGTACGGATGCCGGTTCGGCAACCGTGGGGGCTGAGACAACACCCATCGAACCTGATCCGGGTCATGCCGGCGAAGGGAGCCGACCGGAACCCGACGGACCCGCTGAAAGCTGCCGCAAAGCGCCCCGTCCCCTCCGCGTCGCCCCAACCGCCGGCGCGTGTTGAGGAGTATCGGTCATGCGGCGCGCGCTTCCCCTCCTGATCGGCCTGCTGGCCGTATCCTCCTGCCTGTCGTCCGCCGCCCGTGCCGACGACACGCTGTCCTTCCCGGTGCTGGTGCCGCTGACCGGCTTCCTGTCGCTGGAGGGCACCAGCCAGCGCAACGGTGCCGTCCTGGCGCTGAAGCAGACGCCGGCCGGAATCGCCATCGCCTCGGAGGTTGTCGACACCGGCACCTCGCCCGAGGCGGCGGTGACGGCGCTGGAGCGCGCGGCCGGCCGCGGCACGGTCGGAGCGGTCGCCGCCAGCATGCTCGGCACCCAGATGCTGGCGATGCTGCCGCTGGCGGGCGAGTTGAAGCTGCCGCTGGTCACCGTGTCGGGCACCGCCTCGATCACCGAGCAGGGCAATCCCTGGGTCTTCCGCTTCTTCCCCGGCGATGCGGTGACCAAGGCCGCCCATGCCCGTTATGTGGTGGAGGAGCTGGGCAAGCGGCAGCCGGCCGTCATCTACCAGACCACCGCCTACGGCCAGAGTGGCAAGGCCCATCTCGACGCCGCCTTCGAGGCGCTGGGCGTCACGCCCGTCTTCGAGGAGGGGGTGGACCCGGCGGCCAAGGATCTGCTGCCGGTGCTGACCAAGGCGCTGGCCGCCAAGCCGGACGTGCTGGTCCTGCACCTGCATTCCGGCCCGACCGCGCTGCTGCTGCGGCAGGCGGCGTCCAGCGGCGTGACCCTGCCCATCGTCGCCGGCTCCGCCATGCACCAGCCGAGCACCGCTGCCCTGCTGGAACCGGCGGAACTCAAGGGCGTCTGCGCCGAGACCGCGGCCTCGCCGATCTCGGGCGGCACGCCGGAGGTCAAGGCCTTCACCGACGCCTACCGCGCCGCCTTCGGCAAGGAGCCGGACGCCTTCGCGCTCGGCCAGTATGACGGCATGACCATGGTGCTGGAGGCGGTGAAGGCCGGCGCCCGGTCGCCGGACGCCATCCGCAAGGCGCTGTCGGCCGAAACGTTCCAGGGCCTCGCCATGACCTACAAGTCCGACGGCAAGGGCAACATGGCCCATTCCGCCGTCATCGTCTGCTATGACGGGGCCAGCCGCGTGCCGGTGCTGGTGAAGCGGTACGACGACCCGACGCTTGCGGCGAAGTGAGCGGATGGCGGCGCTTCAACTGCTGGTCAACGGGGTGGCGCTGGGGGCGGCCTATGCCCTGGTGGCGCTGGGCTTCGTGCTGGTGCTGAACGCCACCTCGGCGGTGAATTTCGCCCAGGGCGATCTCGTCATGGCCGGCGGGCTGCTGGCGGTGGCGGCGGCGCCGCTGATCCCGCTGCCGGGCATCGTCCTGCTGCCGGTGGTTCTGGTGCTGATGGCGGCGCTGGGGCTGTTGCTGGCGCTGGCGGCCTATCTGCCGCTGCGCCGCCGGCCACCGGTCTCGGTCTTCATCAGCACCATCGCGGTCGGCATCATCCTGCAGAACGGCGCCGCCATCCTGTTCGGGCCGGAGCCGCGTGCCGCGCCGCCGCTGTTCGGCGACGACACGCTGCACATCGCCGGGCTGGCGGTGCCCGAGCAGTCGCTCGCCATCGTCGCGGTGGCGGGGCTGCTGATCGGCGCGCAGCAATGGGTGTTCGCCCGCACGCAGCTCGGCCGCCGGCTGCGCGCCACGGCGCAGGACCCGGAGATGGCGCGGGCCTGCGGCGTGCCGGTGACCGCGATGATCCTGGTGACCTTTGCCATCGGAACGGCCTGCGCCGGGGCGGCCGGGCTGCTGCTGGCCAACCGCTATTTCGTCACGCCGACTTCGGGCGGCGACCTGATTCTGAAGGCCTACATCGCGGTGACGGTGGGGGGCTGGGGCTCCGTGCCGGGAGCGGTGGTGGGGGCGCTGCTGATCGCACTGTTCGAGGTGGGAGTGTCGTCGGTGCTCTCATATCCGGTGGCGCTGGGAGCCCTGTACCTGACGTTGCTGGCGATTCTGGTGCTGCGCCCGCAAGGGCTGTTCGGCGAAGCGGTGCGGCGCCGTGGCTGAGCGCCGGTCAGCCGTCATTCTTGTTGCTGGCGCGCTTGCCCTGCTGGTCTATGCGCTGGCCTTCGCGTCCCCCTACGGCCTGCGCGTCCTGACCGTCGCCGGGGTCTATGCGCTGGCGGCCTTCGGTTTCCAGATCGTCTTCGGGCTCGGCGGTGCGCTGTCGCTGGCGCAGGGCGCCTTCTTCGGCGTCGGCGCCTATGTGACGGGCATTCTCGGCAGCCGCTACGGCTTCGGTTTCGAAGCGACCTTCCCGCTGTCGATGCTGGTGCCGCTGCTGCTGGCCCTGCCAGTGGGGCTGGCGGTGCTGCGGCTGGAGTCGCATTACTTCGCCCTGGCGACGCTCGGCATCGCGCAGGTCCTTCATCTGCTGGCGGTCAACCTGCCGGAGCTGACCGGCGGCTCCAACGGGTTGGCCGGAGTGCCGGCGGCGGTGCTGTTCGGCCGGGCGGTGCAGCGCGGACTGCCGATGGCCGGGCTGGTCTGGGGGCTGGTCGCTCTCGGCGGGCTGATCGGCTGGCGGCTGGCACGGGGAAGGCTCGGCCGGTCGCTGGCGATGCTGCGCGACGATCCGCTGGCGGCGGCGACGCTGGGGCTCGACGTCGGGCGGCTGCGGCTGGCCGCCTTCGGCATCAGCGCGCTGTTCGCCGGGGCCGCCGGGGCGCTGGCCGTCCACACCCAGCGCGTCGTCTCGCCGGAGGTGCTGGAATTCCCGGTCATGGTCTCCATCCTGACCATCGCCATCGTCGGCGGGCGGGGGCGGATGGCCGGGGCGGTGCTAGGCGCCGTGCTTCTGCTGCATCTGCCGGAATGGTTCCGCTTCCTGGAGCGCGGCTATCTGGTCGTCTATGGCGTGGCGCTGCTGCTGACCGTGGTGCTGGCGCCGGACGGGCTGACCGGCCTGCTCGACCGCATCGCGGCCCGCCTGTTCGGCCGCCGGCCGCGGGCTTCGGCGGTGGCGATGGAGCCGCCGCGTCCGCCAAACCCTCCGGACGGACTGGCAGTCGACGATCTGCGCAAATCCTTCGGCGGTGTGCGGGCGGTGGATGGCGTGTCGCTCGATCTGCGGCCGGGAGGCATCACCGGGCTGATCGGGCCGAACGGCTCCGGCAAATCCACGGTGATCAACCTACTGTCGGGCTTGGAACGGCCGGATGGCGGGCGGGTGCGGCTGGGTGGGCGCGAGGTCACCGGTCTCCGCGCCGACCGGCTGGCCCGCGCCGGACTGGCCCGCAGCTTCCAGGCGGCGGTTTTGCCGATTGGGGTCGGCGTGCTGGAGGCGGTCGCCGCCGCGCGGCTTGCCGTCGATCCCGATGCCGCGACAGCCGAGGCGCATGCCCGCTGGGCGCTCGACCGGCTGGGCGTCGGCGACCTCGCCGGCCAGGGCTGCGACGGGCTGCCGGCGGCGCTGCGGCGCCGGGTGGAGCTGGCCCGGTCGCTGGTCCGCCGGCCGGCGGTGCTGCTGCTGGACGAACCTGCTGCCGGCCTGACCGACGGCGAAAAGGCGGAACTTGCGGTCCTGCTGCGCGAACTGGCGGAGGAGGGCGTGGCGATCCTGCTGGTGGAGCATGACATGGGCTTCCTGCTGCCGCTTGCCGGCCGGGTGCTGTGCCTCGACCGCGGCCGGGTCATCTATGACGGGCCGGCCGGCGGCGTGCGCCGGGATCCGGCGGTGGCCGCCGCCTATCTGGGCCGAGCGGTGCCGGCATGAGCGTGCTGTTGTCCATCCGCGGCCTGACCGCCGGCTATGGCGGGGCGAGCGCACTCGACGACGTGTCGCTGAGCCTCGCGGCGGGAGAGACGGTGGCGCTGCTCGGCGCCAACGGGGCGGGCAAGTCGACCCTGCTGAAGGCTCTGCTCGGCCTCGTGCCGGCGCGGGGGGAGCTTCGCTTCGACGGGGCGGACATTGGCGGCCTTGCCACCGAGGTGCGGGTGCATCGCGGCATCGGCTATGTGCCGGAAGGGCGGCGGGTCTTCGCCGGCATGAGCGTGCGCGACAATCTGGAGGTCGCCGGCCTGCCCGCCGCCCGCGACCGCGCACGGGATGTCGAGCGCGTCTTCGCCCTGTTCCCCGACCTTGCCCTGAAGAGCCGCGAGAGCGCCTGGCGCCTGTCCGGCGGCCAGCAGCAGATGCTGAGCCTGGGGCGCGCGCTGATGGGGCGGCCGCGCCTGCTTCTGCTGGACGAACCATCGCTCGGCCTGTCGCCCAAGCTGGCCGATGAACTGTTCGCCGCCGTCCGCCGCATCGCCGACACCGGCACGGCCGTTCTGCTGGCCGAGCAGAGCGCCGCCCGCGCCTTGGCTGTCGCGCCGCGCGCCGTGCTGCTGCGGCTGGGGCGGATCGTCGGCGACGGGCCGGCGGCGACGCTGTCCGACGAAAGACTGCGCGAGACCTTCTTCGGCGGCTAGACGCCTGTCTATGCGTGTCCTGTGCAACAGGTGTCTGCTTCGTGCCACAGGATGGGCGGTTGGGCTTGCGGACGGGGGCAGGCGCGGATAGCTTCGCCGCCACAACCATCTATGGATTACCTCGTCATGACCGCCCGCTTCGCCGCATCGCTGTCCGCGCTTCTCCTGCTGGGGGTGGCGTCGGCTCCGGCGATGGCCGAACTGGTGCCGGTGCAGCCGACGATTCCTCCCGCCGCCTATTACGGACTGCCCGAACCGGAGGCCGAGATCGTCGTTCCCGGCGGTCAGGTGCAGGACGCCAAACCGGGCAACGCGCCGAACAGTGCGCCGGGCAAACCGGCCGCCAGCCCGTCCGCGTCGGCCCCGGCCAAGCCCGACGGGCCGGGTGAACTGATCGAAAGCTGGGACGGCGGGGCCGCCAAGAAGAAGGACGGCAGCTTCGCCTATTGCGTGGCGGAGGGCGAATTCACCTCCGGCCATGTGCTGATGTTCGCGCGCAGCCCGAAGGGCGAGACCAACATCGGCATCGGCATCCCCGGCGCCGACCTGCCCAAGGGCGGCGAGTGGCCGGTGACCATCGAGGTCGACAAGAAGCTGAAGCGGGAGCGGACCGCCGTCGCGTCTCAGCCGGACATGCTGGTGGTTTCCAACGGCAAGGACGAAGAACTGATCAACGCCCTGATGGGCGGCAACGAGCTGGTGGTGTCGTCGGCCAGCGACCGCATCGTCTTCAAGCTGGCCGGCACCAAGAAGGTGCTGGGCGACCTGAAGACCTGCGTCGACAAGGGCGGCAACGTCCCGCCGATCAAGGTCGCCGCCGGCCGCCCGGCGGATAAGGACAGGAAGAGCCGCCTGCCGGAAGGGCTGGACAGCCTGCTGACCGCCGCCGGCGTCCATGACGCCGAACTGGTGCCGATGGACAAGGTCCCGCAGGACCGCCGCCCGGCCGACGTCGCCTGGCGCTTCGGCCCCATCGTCGGCGGCATCCGCGAGCGTGCGGTGGGCGAGGGTGCCAGGATCGACGAGCTGTCCGACAGCTTCGCCGAGGCGATGAAGCAGCGTTGCGAGGGGACGCCGACCGTCGCCCTGAACCAGTCCGAGCAGGCGGGGGCCGTCTGGCTGCGCACCGGATCGGTCGACTGCGCGATGCCGCAGGGCAAGCTGCATGTCACGCTGAACTTCCTGCTGTCCCAGCGCCGCCTGTTCACCGTCATCTTCCACGAGGCCGGCGAACCCGATGTGCAACTGGCCGACAAGGTGCGCGACAACCTCGCCCAGGTGCTGCGCCGTGCCGGCGTCGCCCCGGCACCCGCCGTCACCGACGCCGCGCCTGCCCAGCCTGCACCCGGCCAACCCGCCCCGGCCCAGCCTGTACCGGCACCGGCCACCCAGTCTCCGGCACCTGCTCCAGCAGCGGCTCCCGCACCTACTCCCGCTGCTCCCGCCGTCACCCCCGCGGCCCCCGTTCCGCCGACGGTGAAGCCGCAATCGAAACCGCAACCGTCGAAGCCCTGACGGAACTCACGCCCTTCCGGTCCATTGACCCTATACGGAAGGGCCTTCAATCAGCGTGACCATGCCTGACAACTCCGCGTCAATCGACGGCGTGGGCGACAACGCCCGCGCCGGAAGCGATCCCTATGCGACGCTCGATGCGTCCGCCGCCACCACCGTGTCCGAGCGTTGGAGCGTGCGCAACAGCACGCTCGCCGTTGTCGTGCTGGCAGCGCTTGTCGGCGGCGCGGTCGGTCTGGCGGTCGGTCTGCTGCATGAGGCGGTGCTGCTGATGCAGACGCTGGCCTTCGATCTGCCCGACGGCGAGCGGCTGGGGCAGGGCGCGCCGGACCTGTTGCGCACCCTCGGCGTGCCGGTGGTGGGCGGGCTGCTGCTGGGCATCCTGTCGGTGCTGGTGCGTCGATGGCGCCCCAACGCCATCGTCGACGCGGTGGAGGCAAACGCGCTCTATGGCGGCAAGATGTCGCTGGTCGACAGCCTGCGCCTGACGGTGACCACCGCCCTGTCCAACGCGTCGGGCGCATCGGTCGGCATGGAGGCGGCCTATACCCAGGCCGGCGCCGGGCTGGCCTCGTCGCTGGGCCAGCGGCTGCGGCTGCGCCGGGCCGATCTGCGCACCATGGTCGGCTGCGGGGCGGCGGCGGCCATCGCCGCGGCCTACCATGCGCCGCTCGCCGGGGCCTTCTACGCTTTCGAACTGGTGCTGGGCGGCTACACGCTGGCGGTGCTGGCCCCGGTCGGGGCGGCTGCGGCGCTGGGGGTGGCGGCGTCGGCCCTGCTGACCGGCGGCGAGGTGCCGCTGGCGCTTGGCCGGCCTGTGGAGATCGCCGGTTGGGATTATGCCGCCTGCGGCGTCGTCGGCTTCCTGGCCGGCTGGCTCAGCATCCTCGCCATGCAGGCGGTGACGATGGCCGAACGCGGCTTCAACCGTCTGCCGGTTCCGCGCTGGATGCGCCCGGCCATCGGCGGGCTGGCGGTCGGCGCGCTGTCGTTGGCGGTTCCGGCGGTGATGGGCAGCGGCCCCGGCGCGGTGCCGCCGGAACTGGCTGGCGGCGCGCTGGCGCTGGCCCTGACGCTGGTGGCGAAGATCCTCGCCTCGGCGGTGTCGCTTGGCTCGGGGTTCCGCGGCGGCCTGTTCAGCGCCTCGCTGTTCATCGGTGGGCTGTTCGGCGGCCTGCTGGGACAGGCCATCGCGACCTTCCTGCCCGGGCTGGGGATCGACGGCGGCCTGCTGCTGCTGGTCGGCATGGGGTCGGTCGCCGCCGGCGTCGTCGGCGCGCCGGTCACAATGGTGCTTCTGGTGCTGGAGACGACCCAGGATCTGTGGGCGGCGTCGGGCGTGCTGATCGGGGTCGTGCTGTCGACCACCGTGGTCCGGCAGGCATTCGGCTACTCCTTTGCTACCTGGCGTTTCCACCTGCGCGGCGTGCCGATCCGCGGGGCCTACGATGTCGGCTGGCTGTCGGAGCTGACGGCCTTCCGGCTGATGCGCCGGGACGCCAAGACGGTGCCGGCCACCCTGACGGTGGAGGCGCTGCGCCGTCTCTACCCGCTGGGCTCCACCAAGGCGGTCTTCGCGGTGGACGAGATGGGCCGTTATGCCGGGATGGTCGACATGTCGGTCGTCCACGACCCGGAACAGGACACCGCCGCCACCGAAACCCGCGTCGGCTCGCTCGCCAGCAAGGCCGACGCCGTCCTGATGCCGGGCGATGACGCCCGCACCGTGCTGAACCGCTTCGGCAGCGAGGAGGTGGAGGCCCTGCCGGTGCTGTCCTCCCCCACCGACCGGCGGATCATCGGCTATGTGACGGAGTCCTTTGCGCTGCGCCGCTATTCCCAGGCGCTGGAACGCCAGCGTGGCGAGGATCTGGGCGAGCGTGGGCTCTGGGGCCGGGACTGACCGGAAAATGACGGCACCGGTAAAACGACATCGCCGGTTCCGGGACGCCGCGGCGGCTGCCTGCCGTCGCGATGCCCCGGAACCGGCGATGCGGTTACGGCCTTGAGCTGCCGTTACTGCTGGGTGCCGGTCGTGCCGGTGGCGCCCGGCGTGGTGTTGTTCGTCGTGCCGGTCGTCCCGGTGGTGTTGCCCGTGGTGTTGCCGGTCGTGCTGCCCGAGGTGGCCTGACCGGTGCTGCCCATGTTCAGGGCGGACATCGTCTGCTGGTCGGCGCGGCCGGTGACGCGCAGGCCGTTGTCACGCTGGAACTTCATCAGGGCGCTGCGGGTGCCGGCGCCCCAGACGCCATCGACGGCGATGTCACGCCCGTCGTTGCGGTCGTTCAGCGCCTGCTGGAGCTCGCGGACCTGATCGTGGCTCAGCCGGGTGCTGGAGGCCATGCTGCCGGAATGGTTGGCCGACGACCGGCGCGTGGAGCTGCCCGAGGTCTCGTCCTTCACTTCGGCCGTGGCGCGGTCGGTCACGCGGTCGGTCTTCTTGCTCAGGCTCTCGTCCATGGTGTTGCCGGCCACCGCGCCGCCGACGCCGCCGACCACCGCACCGACCGGACCGCCGACGACGGCACCGGCCACTGCACCCGAGCCGGCGCCGGTGGCCGTCCGCGAGGTTTCGGTGCTGCCGCAGGCGCTGAGCGCGAACAGGGCGCCGGCCGCAGTGGCGGTCATGACGATCTTCGAAATCCCACGCATGGTTGCCATCCTTCTCGATTACGCTTCGATGTTGGCGACCCGCCGCCCGGTGCGGCCTGTACTGTCCTGCCGCACGGCAAGCGACAGCTGGGTCATGTGAAGAACAATCAACAGCGGGCCTTCTTGTTCCCTGACGTCGTGTCACGATTTTCCGCATACGCCGTTCACCATGGCGCAAACGGAGCCTCGGCCGGAGTAATACTCCGCCACGGCCCCGCTCTGCTCGCCGTACTTGCGGCGGAGAATGGCTCTGGCCGTTGCAGTGACAGGGTTTTTGCGCGGCGCCCACGCCGTGCCGGCCCATGTGCCGCATGAAAGCCCCGCGATTGGCCGAAAGCGGGAGAGGACCTAATTCTTCCGCGCTCATCCTTTTGCGCTGCCGCGCAACGGCTGTCGCCGACCCCGGCAAATCCGATCTGTTGCCCCTGTCGCCACGCCCCGGTGTGCAGGGAGCAGAACGTCGGCCAGCGCGGCAACCTCCCGCGGGCGCAGTTCGATCAGGCGCTCGCCGACCGCGACGCCGCCACCATCGAAGAGATCGTGCTGACTTTGGGCATCACCTTCCTGCTGGTGGTGGTGGTCATCCACGTCTTCCACCAGGACTGGCGGGCGACGCTGATCCTGACGCTGGCGATCCCGGTGTCGATCATCGGCGTCTTCGCCGTCCTGCTGGTTCTGGGATACAGCGCCAACATCATCACGCTGTTCGCACTGATCCTCACCATCGGCCTCGTCGTCGGCGATGCCATTGTCGTGGTGGAGAATGTCCGCCGGGTGATGGAGGAGCATCTTGAGCTGTCGGCGCCGGAGGCGTCGGCCCAGGCGATGGGGCAGGCCAGCGGCGCCATCGTCGCCGCCACCCTGTTGCTGGCGGCGGTCGATTGGCACCACCGTGTTCAGCGGCATGGTGGCGGCGATGGTGATCGGCATCGTCTTCGTGCCGTGCTGTTCGTCGCCTTCCAGCGCCTGACCGAACGGCTGCGCGGTCATCCGCGTGCCGCCAGCATACGCCCGGCAACGGAGTCCTAAGAAACCTGCGGCGGCCTTGATTCGGCTGCATAAGACCCCACATCAGCGTGGTCCCCGACATCCTTGAATCTGGCGTCCTCCGTGCGACGCTCCCCGCGCATTGGCGCGATGGCAGCCGGCTCCGGGCCAGACGCCGACCGATCCGTTTCCTCTCCGGCCTGCGGCTGACCGGGAGGGCGGATGGCGGCTTTGCGGAGCGATGGGCGGTCGGGGCAGGGAGTTTTCCATGCCGAACAAGAGCCAACCGCTCACTCACCAACCGCTTGCGGAAATCCGGTCGGCCGAACCGCTGACCCTTTTCCTGAAGGACATGCGCCGTTACGACCTCCTGACGCCGGAGGAGGAGCGGGAGCTTGCCCGCCGCTGGCGCGACCATGACGATGCCGAGGCGCTGGACCGGCTGATCGGCGGGCACCTGCGTCTGGTGGTCGGCGTCGCCAAGCGGTTCCAGCGCTATGGCCTGCCGCTGGCCGATCTGGTGGCGGAGGGCAACATCGGGCTGATGCGCGCCGCCCGGAAGTTCGATCCCGAGAAGGGGTTCCGCTTCTCGACCTATGCCCACTGGTGGATCCGCGCGGCGATCCAGGACCATGTCCTGCAGAACTGGTCGCTGGTGAAGATCGGTTCGACCACCGCGCACCGCACCTTGTTCTTCGGCCTGCGCCATCTGAAGGCCAAGTTGAAGGAATTGGACAGCGGCGACCTGTCGCCGGAAGCGGCGGCGGCCATAGCGACCGAACTCGACCTGCCTGAACGCGATGTGGTGGAAATGAACCGCCGCCTCGCCGCGGACCACTCGCTCAATGCCACGGTGGGCGAAGAGAGCGAGATGGAGTGGCAGGATTTGCTGGCCGACGACCGCGCCGACCAAGAGACCGCGTTGGCGGAGACAGAGGAGCGCATTCAGCAAAAGCGCCTGATCGCGCTGGGGCTGGAGAAGCTGACGGAACGCGACCGCCAGATCCTGATTGCGCGCCGCCTGCTGGACGAACCGGTTCCCGCCGACGAACTGAGCCGGCGCTTCAACCTGTCGCGCCAGCGCATCGGCCAGATCGAGGTGGCGGCACTGCAGACCATCCGCAAGGCGGTGCTGGCCGGCCGCGCGGCCCAGACGACCCGGAAGCCGGTTAAAGCGCAGCCGGCGGGATCCCAGCCGGCCCGGCCTGTTCGGGAGCGGGCCTGAACCAGTCCAGGCAGCCGGCCGGGACCACGCCGTTGCCGACCAGCAATGCCCCCCGCCGATAGAGGTGGCGGTAGAGACCGGCCGTGCTGCCGCCGGGCAGGTCGATGGCCCAGAGCCGGCCGGTGGGGTCGCTCCACACCGTGCGTCCGTCGACGGTCGCCAGCGCCGCAAGTGCCTCGTCCGGGGTGGTGTCCGGGCGGAACAGCACCAGGGCGGTGGTGGCGCCCCGCGGCGGCAGAGCGGCGACCGTTCCCGCGGTTCCCACGGCAAGCGCCAGCAGCACCGGAACTGTGGCTCGGCGAAGGCCGCTTCCGCCCGATGCTCCGCTCGGCGTTCGCGTCAACAGCCATCCGGCCAGCATCACCGCGACGCCGAAGACGAAGAACCACAGCAGATCCCAGAACAGCTTGTTCTCGACGTCCATGCGGATGCGGTGCAGGCCGAGCAGCCAGTGGGACACCAGTCCGTCCAGCATGTGCCAGACACCGAAGCCCAGCAGAGCCCAGCCCACCAGCCGGCGCCCGCCGACAATGGCCAGACCCGCCCGCCCGCGCCACAGCAGCCACAGCCCGACGGCGGCGATGAGGTACATCAGGGTGTGGAACAGCCCGTCGGCCAGGATCTGCACCGCGATGTCGGCATAGGCAGGGCTGGCGAGGCCGGACAGCAGATGGTGCCATTGCAGGATCTGGTGCAGCATAATCCCGTCGAAGAACCCGCCCAGCGCAAAGCCCAGGCTGAAGCCGCCAAGGAGCAGGGTCCGCCCCGGCCCCCGAGGCAGATCCGACAGTGGAAGCGGGTGCGGCAGCGGATCGGCGGCGATCATCGGGCGGCTCTCCATGTATCACCTGACATGGTCCTGGCCCCCCAACAGGCCCATCCGTCCGCAGTTCCTGCGGCTCCCCGATAAGGGGTTGTTTCCCACACCCCTCCCGAGAAGGGTTTAACGCTTTTCCCCTCCCGCGCCGCGTTGGAAGGATTCCCCCATCGCGTTGGACACCCCGCCGGCGAAATTGCCCATGGTTGGGCTACATCCGTCGTGGCGGTGCCCGACCCAAGGTAGTCAGGCACCGTAGCGATTCGTCTGCTGACCCCCACCGGGGCCGCTTCCACACGGGCACAGGAGCCCGCGACAGCAGGAGAGGCGAGGGCTGCATGCAGCAACGTCAGACACGCGACGCCCGGCTCGATCTTTTCAAGGGCGTGGCCCTTCTGATCATCTTCATCAACCATGTCGGCGGGAATCCGCTGGCGAAGCTGATGCCCGCCCGTTTCGGACCGTCGGATTCGGCCGAGATCTTCGTCTTCATCTCCGGCTATGCCATCGCACTCGCCTATGGCCCGGTGCTGGCGGAGCGCGGGTTCGCAGCCTGCCAGCGCAAGGCGCTCGACCGCTGCCGTCAGCTTTGGGTCGCCAACATCCTGACCATGCTGGTCAGCGCGCTGGTGGTGGCCTTCGCCGTGTATATCGGCGACCTGCCAATGGAGGCATCGAACCGTCTGGAAAGCTTCGCGCCGCTGTTCGACACCCCGGTCACGGCGCTGGCGTGGACCCTGGTGCTGATGTATCTGCCCTTCGCCTTCGACATCCTGGCGCTCTACATCCTGCTTGTGGCGGTGGCGCCGCTGTTCCTGTGGAGTTATGCCCGCTTCGGCTATGCGGCGGTCGCGCTGTCGGTCCTGCTCTATCTGGTCGCGCAGGCAGCCCCCGGGCTGGTGCCGCCCAACCTGTGGGACGAGGACTGGAACTTCAGCCCGCTGGCTTGGCAATGTGTGTTCTTCCTGGGCACCGCCCTGGCGCTGGTGGTGCGCAGCGGGCGGGTCCGGCTGCCGCAGTCGCGCTGGCTGCTGACGGCCGTGCTGGCGCTGCTCGGCGGCATGGCGGTGTGGAAGTTCGCCGCCTCCGACATCGGCCATGCCGTGACGCCGGCGGCGCTCCGGGGCTGGTTGCCGGAGGAGACGATCCCATGGGCCGACAAGGACACGCTGGGGCCGATGCGGCTCCTGCATTTCCTGGCGCTGGCCTGTGCGGCGGCCCTGCTGGTGCCGCGGGATGCGGGATGGCTGCGCTCCGCCCCCGCCCGCCTGCTGGTCGCCTGCGGCCGACATTCGCTGCCGGTCTTCTGCGTCGGCGTGGTGCTGTCCATCGCCGGCTCCGCCCTGCTGGTCGCGGAGGACGGTGCGCTGATGGTGCTGGCGGTCAATCTGGTCGGGGTCGCCGCGCTGCTGGCTCTGGCGCTGGTGCTGGAGCGGCGGCGGACCCGCCGGCAGCCGCCGAAGCAATCGAAGCCGGTGTCGCCGTCCGTGGCCTCGACGCCGTCCGCGGTGCCCGAAACGCCGTGAACATGCGAAGGCAAGCTACGGCTGGGCGTCTTGAATCCTGCGCCGGGTGAGCGCATAATTCGACCATGCAAGTCAACCCGGCCATACCGTCCTACCAGACGCTGAAGCCAACCCCGCAGCTGACGCCCGCGGCGCAGGTCGCCATGTCCCCGGCGGTCCAGGCGGCCCAGCAGACCGCGCCTGCGGTGCGGACGCAGACCGTCGCGGCCCCCCAGGCGGCCGGCAAGTCCGACCAAACCCGCGACGCCCGCACCGCCACCCAGGGCAATCAGGCGGTCGACACCACCGCGGGTACGCTCGCCGCCCGGGTGAATGCGCAGGGCTACCAGCCGCGCGGGTCTTTGCTGAACCTGTCGGTCTAATCCGGACACCGCTCCAATAAGGAAAAGGCGGCGGAGGGTTCCCCCTCCGCCGCCTTTTTCCATGGGCGAACTCAGTGCGACAGTTCGCTCAGCGGACCCTTGCCCTTGACGGTCTCGTAGCGGCCCTTCTGCCACTTCTCCAGGCCCTGGAGCTGCTGCTCGGTCATGTCGAGGGTGAGCTTGTCGCCCTTCATGTGCAGCTTGTTCAGCGGCAGGACCACGTCCTTGTCGCTGACGTCGATGGTATGGTCGACGTCGATCACGGCGTAGAGCTTGTTGTTGTAACGGACGACGTCTTCGACCTCCGCCATGTTCTCGCCCTTGGCGCCGTAGATATCCTTGCCCTTCAGCTGGTCGACGTGCAGCTTCATCAGAGCCGGGTCGACGCTGTCGTCGATCGCCGCAACCGACGGGTTGTTCGACTTGGTCACGCTGTGGTCCGAGGCGGCGAGCGCGGGCGTGGCGGCGAGCAGCGCGGCGGTGCAGCCCAGAACGAGATAGCGTTTCATCGGTTGGCTCCATCTTTCGTGGATGTTGTGGCGGATCAACGCCCTCGCCGGCCGATGTGTTTCCCATTTTCCAAAAGAAAAAGGGCCTTCCTCCCATTTGGAGAAAGGCCCCGATTCTTACGGCTGACGCGGAACTTTTACTTCAGCTCGTCCATCGTGTCGATGACGTGGCTGACGATGCCGTACTCCTTGGCCTCGTCGGCCAGCATCCAATAGTTGCGGTCCGTATCCTTGGCGACCTTTTCGAACGGCTGCCCGGTCTCACGCGCGATGATCTTGTTCAGACGCTCGCGCATGCGGATGATTTCCTTCGCCTCGATGGCGATGTCCGTCGCCCGGCCGCCCGTTCCGCCCAGCGGCTGGTGGATCAGGAAGCGGGTGTTGGGCAGGCAGAAGCGGTCTTCCTTCTTCGCCGCCAGATAGATGTGGCAGCCGGCGCTGGCGACCCAGCCTGTGCCCAGCATCTTCACCCGCGGCTTGATGAAGCGGATCATGTCGTGGATGGTGTCGCCCGCCTCGACATGGCCGCCCGGCGAGTTGACCACGACGGTGATGTCGTCGTCGCTCTCATGCGCGAGCGCCAGCAGCTGGGCCGACACGACCTGCGCCAGCTTCATGTCGATCTGACCGAAGATCAGGACCGTGCGCGCCTTGAACAGGCTCTGCTGCACGGCGGCGAACTGCGGCTGGGCGCTTTCCTTCGACTTCTCGTCCGGTTCCTTTTCGGGTTCATCGTCGAACCGGGTGTATCCGACCTGCGCCATTGATGTTCTTCTCCCTGGTATCGGAAGCGGGGTATCGGGACCGGGATTCGCCGCCGGAGGAATGCCCCGACTGCCGTCCCGCTGCCGCATGCGCCTTGCCTGCTTCACCACATAGCCCGTCCGGGCTTCATGTTCAACGTCCGCCGGGCCAAAATCGATGGGTCGGGCTGCGGCCGGATGGGACGTTTGAAACGCCGTGCAACAGTTTTCCGGCGATGTTCCACTGTTCGACCCGTCCGACAAAAGGCTGTCCTCTCCGACATCGCAGGCACGACCACTCTTCCTACCATGCGGCAACGCTGCCGGTAAGGGGAGGCGCGAAATCCGGTTCAGGCCATTGACGACCTTTGCGTAGCGACGCCAAACTCTGCCGGCGGACGGGCCTGGAGTGCAGTGCTATGGGCGTGACTGGAACAGGGCAGGACCCCTCCTTCGGCGTTTCCGTCATCATCGCGGCCCACCGCGCCCACGACACCATCGCCCGCGCGGTCCGAAGCCTGCTGGAGCAGGACTGGACGGCATGGGAGGCGGTGATCGTCAGCGACGACGGCACCGATTACCGTCCGACCCTGCTGGCCGCCGGGATCGACGATCCGCGGCTGGTCTTCACCGGCACCGGCCGGGTGGGCGCCGGGGCGCCTGCGGCGCGCAACGCCGGGCTGGCGGCGGCGCGGCTGGCGCTGGTGGCGCCGCTGGATGCCGACGACCGTTTCCGCCCCGGCCGGTTGTCCGCGCTCGTGCCGCTGGCGCTCGGCAACGGTGCCGCCTTCGACAATGTCGCCGTGGTCCGCGACGAGGACGATTCGCCGTTGCAGCACCTGTATGAGGACGGGCAGGCGCCGGCCCTGCTGGATGGCGACGGCTTCCTGGCGACCTCCGTGCCGATGTTCCCGGTGGTGCGGCGCCATCTGGTGCCGGGCTGGGACGACGACGTGGATTTCTGCGACGACGTGGTCTTCAACGTCCGGCTTCTCGACGCCACCGGGCCGGTGCCGCTGGTGGCGACGCCCTTCTATGAATACCGGCAGCGCGCCGGCTCCATCACCTTTTCCGCCGACAGTGGCGCGCGTGCGGAGCGCTGCTACCGCCATGTGCTGGACCGGCTGGACGGCGACGGGCTGGGCATCCGGGACGACGGGCTTCGCCGGCGCTTCACCCAGGCCATCGCCGCCAAGCGCGCCCGCAACGCCGCCTATGAGGCTGCGTTCAAGGCCGGCCGCTGCGCCAATTTCCAGGAATTCCTGGTGCTGGAGTGGGGGTAAAGACCTGAGCCGCCCAGCTCCCGCTGGCTTTGCTTTACCATTCTGTGTCAGCTTTGTTGCGTCGCACATCGCCGGACCGGACACGGGTAGACTCCCATGAATGCCCCGACCTGCTGCCTCGCCCGCATCCCCGCCAATGGAAAATTCTGGCTGAAGAACGCGCGCGTTCACGACGGATTGCGCGATATCCGGATCGAGAACGGCCGGGTCCGCGCCCTGGTGCCGGCCGGCGAGTCGCCCTGCTGCGCACCGGGGCTCGACCTCGACGGTGGCGGGGTGCGGCGAATGGACGCTGATGCGCCGGTCATGGCCGGCGATCCGGCCGACCTGTGGGTGACGCTGTGCGGCGGCCGGACGGTGCCGATGCGGGCGGGAAAGCTCGAAACCGCAAAGACCGAAGAAGTTGGCGGGCATAGGGATGCGGGCGGTCATAAAGATGCGGTGCATATGGACGGTTCGGATCGCTGAACCTTCTCGACTCCGGATGTGAACTGAACGATATAGTTCAGTTTGCCTGGTGCCCCCGTCGGTTGCACTGCGGCAAAGCGAAACCCGCCCGGATCCCGGCCCATGCGCCACACGCTTCGCATCGCTGCACTCCTCGTCCTGGCGGCACTCGCCGGCGGGGCCTACTGGTATTTCGTGAAGCAGGGCGGGACCGTTGCCGGTCTGACCGCGATGGTGAACGGTGCCCTGTCCGGCGGCGCGCCGGCCCAGGGCGGCGCCTCCGGTGGGGCCGCCGGGGCCTCCAAGCCGCCGGGGGGCGCCCCGCCGATGCCGGTGGAGGCCGCCCAGGTCCGCGTCGGCACGGTCGAGCGGACGGTGACCGCCGTCGGCTCGCTGCTGTCCAACGAATCGGTGGTCGTCCGGCCCGAGATCGCCGGCCGCATCAGCGAGATCGCCTTCAAGGAGGGGCAGCGCGTCACGAAGGGCACGGTGCTGGTCCGGCTGGACGACGCAATCGCCCGCGCCACCCTGGCCCAGGCGCAGGCGAGCATCGCCTTCTCCCGCGCCGAACTGTCGCGCGCCGACCAGCTTGTGCGCCAGAACACCGGCCCCCTGCGCAACCGGGAGCAGGCCTCGGCCAAGCTGCTGGCCGACGAGGCGGCGGTGCAACTGGCCAAGGCGCAGCTCGACAAGCAGGTGATCGCCGCCCCCTTCGATGGGGTTCTCGGCCTGCGCAAGGCGTCGGTCGGCGATTTCGTCCAGGCCGGCAAGGACATCGTCAATCTGGAGGACATCGACACGCTGAAGCTGGACTTCCGCGTGCCGGAGATGTTCCTGCCGGCGGTGAAGGTCGGCCAGACGGTGAAGGTGGCGGTGGACGCCTTCGGCGGGCGCAGCTTCGATGGCACCGTCTACGCCATCGATCCGCTGGTCGATGTGAACGGCCGCGCCCTGGCGATCCGCGCCCGCGTGCCGAATCCCGACGGCTCGCTGCGTCCCGGCCTGTTCGCCCGCGTGTCGCTGACGCTGACCACGGTGCCGGACGCGGTGCTGATCCCCGAGCAGGCCATCGTCGCCTTCGGCAAGGACCAGTTCGTCTTCAAGGTGGTGGACGGCAAGGTCGCCCAGACCCGCGTCGTGCTGGGCGAACGCCGCAATGCGGAGGTGGAGATCGCCAAGGGCCTTGCCCCCGGCGACATGGTTGTCACCGCCGGCCAGTTGAAGATCCGCGACGGCGTGCCGGTGGCGGTGCTGCCGGCCAAGCCGGCCGGGAGCTGACGCGCCATGGTCCTCTCCGACATTTCCATCCGCCGTCCCGTCCTGGCGACGGTAATGAGCCTCGCCCTGATGCTGATTGGCATCGTGTCGTACCAGCGCCTGTCGGTCCGCGAATATCCCAAGATCGACGAGCCGGTCGTCACGGTGGAGACGACCTACAAGGGCGCCTCCGCCCAGATCATCGAGAGCCAGGTCACCCAGACGCTGGAGGACAGCCTCGCCGGCATCGAGGGCATTGACGTCATGTCCTCGATCAGCCGGGCGGAGAAGTCGCAGATCACCCTGCGCTTCCGGCTGGACCGCAACGTCGACGTCGCCGCCAGCGACGTGCGCGACCGGGTGGGCCGCGTCCGCGCCCAGCTTCCCAGCGAGATCGACGAGCCGGTGATCGCCAAGGTCGAGGCCGATGCACAGCCGATCATCTATCTCGCCTTCTCCTCCGACCGGCATTCGCCGCTGGAGGTGACCGACTTCGCCGACCGCTACGTCAAGGACCGGCTGCAGAACCTGCCCGGCGTGGCGCAGGTGCGCATCTTCGGTGAGCGCCGCTTCGCCATGCGGCTGTGGCTCGACCCGCAGCGGATGGCCGCCTACCGGGTGACGCCGCAGGATGTCGAGAACGCGCTGCGCCGGCAGAATGTCGAGATTCCGGCCGGCCGCGTCGAAAGCGTGGCGCGCGAGTTCACCGTGGTGTCGGAAACCGACCTGCGCAGCCCGGCGGAGTTCGAGGCCATCATCCTGCGCGACGATGCGGGCTATCTGGTCCGTCTGCGCGATGTTGGCCGGGCGGAGCTGGGTGCCCTGGACGAGCGGGTCAGCGCCCGCTTCAACGGCCGCGGCGCCGTCGCCATCGGCGTGGTGAAGCAGTCCACCGCCAACCCGCTGGACGTGTCGAAGGCGGTCAACGACGCGCTGCCCAAGATCCGCGCGGCGGTGCCGGACGGCATGGGGGTGGATGTCGGTTACGACAGCTCCGTCTTCATCGCCAAGTCGATCGACGCGGTGTTCCACACCATCTTCGAAGCGATCGTCCTGGTCGTTCTGGTCATCTTCTTCTTCCTGCGCTCGCTGCGGGCGACACTGGTGCCGCTGGTGACCATCCCGGTGTCGCTGATCGGCGGTTTCGCCCTGATGTACGCGCTGGGCTTCTCCATCAACACCCTGACCCTGCTGTCGATGGTGCTGGCCATCGGCCTCGTCGTCGACGATGCCATCGTCATGCTGGAGAACATATTCCGCTATGTGGAAGAGGGGATGCCCCCCTTCCAGGCGGCGCTGAAGGGCTCGCGCGAGATCGGTTTCGCCGTCATCGCCATGACCATCACGCTGGCGGCGGTGTACGCCCCCATCGGCTTCATGACCGGCCGCACCGGACGGCTGTTCACCGAGTTCGCCCTGACGCTGGCCGGGGCGGTGATCGTGTCCGGCTTCGTGGCGCTGACCCTGTCGCCGATGATGTGCTCCAAGCTGTTGAAGCACGAGACGAAGCACGGCCTGCTCTACCGCGCCATCGAACGCTTCCTGGAGGGGATGACCAACGGCTACCGTCGGCTGCTGCGCCTGTCCCTGCGGGCACGGCCGCTGGTGCTGCTGATCGGGCTGGGCGTCGCCGCCGCCAGCTATGTCCTGTTCACCGGTCTGAAGTCGGAGCTGTCGCCGGTCGAGGACCGCGGCACCATCGTCGGCATCGCCATCGCGCCGGAAGGCTCCACGCTGGACTACACCATGGGCTATGCCCAGCGGATGGAGGCGCTGTTCCGCCAGATCCCGGTTCTGGAGAAGTTCTTCGTCGTCGTCGGCTTCCCCGTGGTGAATCAGGGCATCGCCTTCGTCCGCCTGATCGACTGGGACGAGCGCGAGGTGAAGCAGCAGGCGATCACCGCCCAGCTGTTCCCCAAGATGTTCGGCATCCCCGGCATCCTGGGCTTCGTCACCAACCCGCCGTCGCTGGGCCAGAGCCCGATCGACAAGCCGGTCAACTTCGTCATCCAGACCTCGCTGCCTTTCGAGGAGTTGCAGGCGATGGTCAACGCCATGATGGCGGAGGCGCGCAACTTCCCCGGCCTGACCAACCTCGACACCGACCTGAAGCTGAACAAGCCGGAGCTGCGGGTGTCGCTGGACCGCGACAAGGCGGCCGACCTGGGGGTAGATGTCGACACCGTCGGCCGGACGCTGGAAACCCTGCTGGGCGGCCGGCAGGTGACGAGATTCAAGAAGGACGGCAAGCAGTATGACGTGATCGTCCAGGTCGCCAACGTCGACCGCCGCAACCCGGACGACATCGCCGGCATCTATGTGCGCGGCGGCACCTCCGTTACCGGGGGAGCCAATCAATCCTCTGGGGGCCAGATGATCTCGCTCGCCAATCTGGTGAAGGTCGAGGAGCGGGTGGCGCCGAAGGAGCTGAACCACTTCAACAAGCTGCGCTCCGCCACCATCACCGCGACGCTGGCGCCGGGCACCTCGCTGGGCGAGGCGCTGGCCGTCATGCAGGCGGCGGCGAACAAGGTGCTGCCGGCAACCGCGCAGACCGACTATGCCGGGCAGAGCCGCGAGTTCCGCGAATCCGCCACCGGTCTCTACTTCGTCTTCATCCTGGCGCTGGCCTTCATCTATCTGGTGCTGGCCGCACAGTTCGAGAGCTTCATCGATCCCTTCGTCATCATGCTGACGGTGCCGCTGTCGATGACCGGTGCGCTGGCGGCCTTGCAGATGAGCGGCGGGACGATGAACGTCTACAGCCAGATCGGCCTCGTCACCCTGGTCGGGCTGATCACCAAGCACGGCATCCTGATCGTGGAGTTCGCCAACCAGCTCCAGCGCGCCGGGACCGACATCCGCAAGGCGGTGGAAGAGGCGGCCGTGCTGCGCCTGCGCCCGATCCTGATGACCACCGGCGCCATGGTGCTGGGTGCGGTGCCGCTGGCCTATGCCAAGGGGGCCGGTGCCGAAAGCCGGCAGGCCATCGGCGCCGTCATCGTCGGCGGCATGACGCTCGGCACGCTGCTGACCCTGTTCGTCGTGCCGACCGTTTACAGCTATCTTGCCCGCAAGAAGCCGATGCAGGACGACACTGCCGGGGCGGAGCAGGCGGCCAGTGGACATGATGGCGGGCAGGGCGGCGGGCATGGCGGGGGCCACGGTGCGCCCCATCCGGCCGAGTGACAGGGAGCGGCGTGGTGGCGAATGTTCTGATCATCGATGACGACGACGTTGCGCGTGCGGTTCTGCTGCGCACGCTGACGATGGCCGGCCATGAGGCGGTCGGTGCCAGCGACGGGGTGGAGGGGATGGAGCGGTTCCGCAGCCGTCCGGCCGACAGCCCGCTCGACCTCGTCATCACCGACATCTTCATGCCGAACCAGGAAGGGCTGGCGACGATCATGGAACTGCGGCGCGGTGCGCCGTCGCTGAAGATCATTGCGATTTCCGGTGGCGGTGCCCGCGCGTCGCTGGATGTGCTGCCGGTGGCGGAGGCGCTGGGCGCGCACCGCACCCTGCGCAAGCCCTTCACCCCAGCCGAGGTGATGGAGGTTGTGCGCGCGGTTCTGGAGGGATGAAGCGCCTGTCCTCCGGGAAATGCGAAACGCCGCTCTCCGGGGGAGGGCGGCGTTTCGCTGTCGTGGGTTCCAGCCGATTTGCCTGACCGGGCCTTATCCGGCACCTATGTCGGGGTGTCCGTGACGCATCTATCTCGGGGCGTCTGCGACGCCCGGGTCAGGATTCCCGCAGGTCAGGCGGCGAGCCGCTCTTCCTGTACTCGACGGCTCCGGCGGAGGCGCTCGAAAAGCTGCTGGACACTGTCGGGGCTGATCCCATCGCGCACCATAACGGCGATCACGATCGGATCTTCGAGCAGTTCGGAAAGGGTCGGCGTCGTGTTTCGGTCCATGCGTCCCTCCCTTAGTGTCCGGCCTCCGGGTGCCGCTGCCGTCCCTGAAGGTGGATCGGCGTACGGACGAAGCCGGCAATGGCGATTGGCCTAATCCCTGCTGCGCGCTCGTCTCGGCTTTCGGTGTCCGGATTGCCTCTGGGGATATACCCCCTTCGGTCCGGATTGTGGGTCTGAAATACAATATGGCGACCATAACTCAGACGGAGTGGTATTGTCACCCGTCCTTTTGTCAACGTCAGCTATATCTTTGTGTATTTCAGTATTAGGGCCCGCGGCCGGGGGATCGGCCGCTCAGTCCTGCCCCGGCCGTGCCCGCGTCAGGCTGGCGCCGGCGGTCGGACCGCCCGAGTCGGCCGCAGGAATGGCGACATCGACCTGCACCCGCCGCACCTTGGCATGGGACAGGCACAAATCCGCGGCGCGGTCCGCCAAATAATCGGCACTGGGTACATTGGATTCGCCACAAAGACGACGCAAGTCTTCGACAATATCCTCGTAAGACATCACCGCGGCGATGTCGTCGGGAAAGCCGGGGCCGGGATGGGTGACGGTCAATGTCAGGTCGAAACCGACCTCCGGCCGGTCGGTGCGGCCGGCGAGCGCCACCGCGGCGGCGAAGCCGCGCACCAGGATGGTGTAGGTGAGCGGCGCACCGCCCGGCTGGACCAGCATGGTCCGTTTCACGCTATCGTCCGACAACACACTCTCCCGGCCGGCGAGAGGGCGCCGGCGTTGCGTTCAGGCCGGCACTATAGGCGTTGCGGAGGCCGCATGCCACCGCGCTTGGGCCGCCCGGCTACAGCGCTTCGGCGATGCGGACGACGGTTTCGCGGCCGGGCACCTCGTCGCACAGTTCGCCGATCCGCCGGTTCAGCAGCGGGTGGACGATGCCGGCGGCGATGTCGGCCAGCGGGCAGAGAACGAAGGCGCGCTCCGCCATGCGGGGATGGGGGATCTCCAGATCCGGCTCCACCACCACCCGGTCGGCGTAGAGCAGGATATCGACGTCGATGGGCCGCGGGCCGAAGCGCAGGCCGCCAAGGTCGCGGCCCAGCGATGCCTCGATCTCCTTCAGGACGCGCAGCAAAGCAACCGGGTCCAACTCGGTGGTGCCGCGCACCGCCATGTTCAGGAAGGCCGGCTGGTCGGTCACATACATCGGCGCCGTCTCATAGAGGGCGGACTGCGCGTCGATCCGCACCGCTCCGCCCAGCCGCCGGATCGCCTCGGCGAGGTTGGCGGCGCGGTCGCCCATATTGCCGCCGAGCGCGAGATACACCGTCGCGGCGGAGGTCGATGAGGAGGGGGAGGGGGGCGTAAGCTCGGCCATGGCGTCGGCGGTCCCGATATGCTGGTATGGGCTGGGGACGGAACTCCTAGCAAATCCGGACCCGCCCGTCACTTCCGGGCCGCAGCTCCGCATCGCCCGGCGTCCTTCGGGAACGGACGGGCAGCGGCGGGGTTTCAGCACTGTATCAACCGGTTGAGAAGAACCCGGCGATGACACGATATTCTGGTGGAGGACGAGAGATGGGCCGAGACAAGCGTATGGCAAGGACCGTGGGCGCTGCGATGATCCTTCTCGGCGGCACGGCCGTCCTCCTTGCCGGCTGCGCCACCGGTCCCGACCCGGAGATCGCGCGCCGCGCCCAGACCGCCATGATCGGCATGCCAAAGGCCGACCTGCTGGCCTGCGCCGGCGTGCCGGACCGGCAGGCGACGGCGTCGGGGCGCGAATACTACACCTATGTCGCCCATCCGGCGGTGGCCTACAGCCCCGGCAGCAGCATCGGCATCGGGGCCGGCAGCTTCGGCGGCAGCGGCGGCGTCGGGCTCGGCCTCGGCTTCGGGGTGCCGGTCGGCGGCGGTACGGCTCCGGGATGCGAGGCGACGGTGGTGATCGGCCCGCGCGGCACGGTGGAGCAGGTCAGCTACCCGGCCGGCGCCTCGCTGTCGTCCTGCACGCCGATCGTCAGCACCTGCATGGCGCCGCCTCCCGGCTGACCATGCCCGCTGCGGCTTAAGACTATGAGACGAGGCGGCCGGGGCTGTCGCAGTGCCCGGTTATGCCATATTCTCGACCGTAACGCCGGCCGCAGCCGGGGAACCGACGCCCGCAACGGGGCGCATCCGGGTTGCCACATGGGTTGGAGGAACCACGAACCATGGACATGAGCGGAAGCCACCGGATCGAGGCCAGCCGCGACGCGGTGTGGGCGGCGCTGAACGATCCGGACATCCTGCGCCAGTGCATTCCCGGCTGCGAAGAGGTGGTCCGGCAGTCCGACACCGAGATGACGGCCAAGGTCGTCGCCAAGGTCGGCCCGGTCAGCGCCAAATTCGCCGGCAAGGTCACCCTGTCGGACCTGGACCCGCCCAACGGCTACACCATCACCGGCGAAGGGTCGGGCGGTGCCGCCGGCTTCGGCAAGGGCGGCGCCACGGTGACGCTGGCCGACGATGGCGGCGCCACGCTGCTGAGCTACACCGCCAAGGCCCAGGTCGGCGGCAAGCTGGCGCAGATCGGCTCCCGGCTGGTCGACGCCACAGCCCGCAAGATGGCGGAGGAGTTCTTCGCCCGCTTCACCCAGATCGTCGGCCCCGCTCCCGCCGAGGTCCCGCCGGCGGTCGAGCCCGTCGAGCCCGAGGCCACCGCCGCTGCGCCCCAGCCGGCAGTCCGGCCGGCCGTCTATTCCGATCCCGCCCCGGCTGCTTCCCCCACGGCGAGGCCTGCCAGCCGCATGGCGGAAGTACCGCCGGAGATCCCGCTGCCGCTGCCGGTCGGGCGCGGCATGGGTGTTGGCGGCGGCAATTTCTATGTGCCGTGGGCTGCACTTCTTGTGGTTGTGGTGCTGCTCGCATCGCTTGCTTGGATGAGTTGACGTGGCAGATTGTTCATTGGTCGTACGGCTGCATCAAAGGGGTTTGACACCCTTTCGGAATGTGTATGCTGCCGCGCGATTCCGGTCGGCGCCGTCGGCCGGTGGATCCATCGGAAGGGAAGCCGAAGAATGAAGAAGCTGTTGATGGGCGTTGCCGCCATCGCCGCGGTCGTGATGGGTGCCGGTGCCGCCCAGGCGGCCGATGCCGCCGCCGGCAAGGATGTCTTCAAGGTCTGCATGGCCTGCCACACCGCCGAGCAGGGCAAGAACAAGGTCGGCCCGTCGCTGTTCGGCGTCGTCGGCCGTCCGGCCGCCTCGATCGAGGGCTTCAAGTATTCCGCCCCGATGAAGGAAAAGGGCGCCGGCGGTCTGGTCTGGACCGCGGAGAACCTGGACGCCTACATCAAGGCGCCGAAGGAGATCGTCCCGGGCGGCACGATGGCTTTCGCCGGCCTGAAGGACGACGCCAAGCGCGCCGACCTGATCGCTTTCCTGTCTGAGCAGAAGTAAGACCGCGGTCCGGCGGCCGGGGGACGCTGCGGACGGCGAAAGGGCCGGTGGCGATGCCACCGGCCCTTTGCTTTTGCGCCCCTGCGTTTGGGAATAGTCCTTTGGTCCCGAGTCTCAGCCGGCGGCGGCCAGGCTCTTGCTCGCGACCTCGTAAACGTCCGGCGACAGGCCCGACGTGGCGACGATCCGCTGCAGTTCGGCCTTCATCAGCCCCTGGCGGGCCGCGTCATAGCGCCGCAGACGGGAGAAGGGACCCATCAGACGGGCCGCAACTTGCGGGTTCATCGGGTCCAGGCGCAGCACCTGATCGGCGAGGAAGCGGTAACCGGCACCGCTCGCGTCATGGAAGCGGACCGGGTTGCCGTTGGCGAAGCCGCCGATCAGCGCATAGACCTTGTTCGGGTTCCGGATCTCGAAGGCCGGATGGCCGAGCAGCGCGGTGACGCGGGCCAGCGTGTCGGCGCGGTTGGACATCGCCTGCACGCCGAACCACTTGTCGACCACCAGCGCCTCGCCCTTCCAGCGCGCATAGAAGTCGGCCAGTGCCGTCTCCCCTTCCGGCGAGGCGGCGTTGGACAGGAACTGCAGCGCCGCGATCTCGTCGGTCATGCCCTGGGCCGTGCGGTACTGCGTCAGGCACAGGTCGAGCGCCTCGTCGTCCTCCAGCGCCATCAGATAGGCGAGGCAGAGGTTCTTCAGCGCCCGCTTGCCGATGGCGTCGGCATCGACCGAGAAGGGCTCCTGGCTGCTGTTGCGGCGGTAGAGATCGAGGAAGCGCGCCCGCAGGCGGCCGGCCATCGTCTTGCGCGCGAATTCCCGCACCGCATGGATGGCGTCGGGATCGACCACCGGCATCTGGGTGCCGAGATAGGCCTCCGTCGGCAACACCAGCGCCTGGGCGGCGAAGGCGGGATCGCGCTCCGCATCGTCCAGGATCCTGGCGAAGGCGTCGGCATAGCCCTCCGGCAGAACCAGTTCGCGGTCGGCCTGCCGGTCGGCGACGAGGCCGAGCAGGATGCGGGTGCCGAGGATCTGCCCGGCTTCCCACCGGTTGAAGGCGTCGCTGTCGTGCGCCATCAGGAAGGTGAGGTCGGCGTCCGTCAGGTCGGTTTTCAGCTTCACCGGGGCGGAGAAGCCGCGCAGCAGAGACGGCACCGGCCGGGCGGCGATGTCGCGGAAGGTGAAGCTCTGGCTTTCCGCCGTGACATGCAGGATGCGGCTGGTGCCGGCGGCCTCCTCCTCGCCGTCCAGGCGTAGCGGCAGGTCCTGGCCGTCGGGGCCGAGCAGGCCGACGACCAGCGGGATGTGCATCGGCTGCTTGGTCGGCTGGCCCGGCGTCGGCGGCACCGTCTGCCTGACCGTCAGGGTGAAGGTCTTTGCTGCCGGATCATGACTGCCGGTGATGTCGAGTTCGGGCGTGCCTGACTGGCGGTACCACAGCTGGAACTGGGTCAGGTCGACCCCACTGGCATCGGCCATGGCGGCGACGAAATCGTCGCAGGTGACCGCCTGCCCGTCATGGCGCTGGAAGTAGAGGTCGGTGCCCTTGCGGTATTTTTCCGGCCCCAGCAGGGTGTGGATCATGCGGATGACTTCCGCACCCTTGTTGTAGACGGTCGGGGTGTAAAAGTTGTTGATCTCGACATAGCTGTCCGGGCGCACCGGATGGGCCATGGCGCCGGCATCCTCCTGGAACTGCACGGTGCGCAGCCCCTGGACGTCGGCGATGCGCTTCACCGCGCGGGAATGCATGTCGGACGAGAATTCCTGATCGCGGAAGACGGTCAGCCCTTCCTTCAGCGACAGCTGGAACCAATCGCGGCAGGTGACGCGGTTGCCGGTCCAGTTGTGGAAATACTCGTGCGCGACCACCGCCTCGATGTTGAGGAAATCGGTGTCAGTCGCGGTTTCCGGCTTGGCCAGGATGTATTTGGTGTTGAAGACGTTGAGCGACTTGTTTTCCATCGCCCCCATGTTGAAGTCGCCGACCGCGACGATGTTGAAGATGTCGAGGTCGTATTCCAGCCCATAGACCTCTTCATCCCAGCGCATCGACTTGATCAGCGAGCGCATGGCGTGGTCGATCTTGTCTTCGTTCCCCGGCTCGACATAGATGCGGAGCGTCACGTCGCGGCCCGACGCGGTGCGGAAACGGTCCTCGCCATGGACGAGGCTGCCGGCGACCAGCGCGAACAGGTAGCAGGGCTTGGGGAAGGGGTCCTCCCAGCGCGCCCAGTGGCGCCCGCCGTCCAGATCGCCGGAAGCGGCGAGGTTGCCGTTGGACAGCAGCACCGGATAGCGCGCCTTGTCCGCGGCGATGGTGGTGCTGTAGCGCGCCATCACGTCCGGCCGGTCGGCGAAATAGGTGATCTTGCGGAAGCCTTCCGCCTCGCACTGGGTGCAGAAGTTGCCGGAGGACTTGTAGAGCCCTTCCAGCGCGGTGTTCTCCTGCGGCTTGATGCGGACGACGGTCTCCAGCGTATAGCTGGCCGGCACCTCCAGCACGATCAGGTGATCGGGGGTGACGGTGTATTCGTCCGGCCCCAGAGTGCGGCCGTCCAGCGCCACCGACACCAGATCCAGCCTCTGCCCGTCGAGCGACAGCGGCTCCGTCGCCGCCTCCGGCCGGTCGGGATTGCGGCGGATCGCGAGCACCGCGCGGACGGTGGTGACATCCTCGCCCAAATCGACGAACAGGTCGACCGTGTCGATCAGATGCGCCGGCGGGCGATAGTCCTGAAGCCGGATGGCCTTCGGCGTGCCTTTGTCCATGTGCCTTATCTCTGGTCTGTGTCTGTCTTGCGGATCAAGCCGTTCGGGACAGGTCCGAGGAACCTGACTCTTATACCCCTCTTACCCTTCCGACCAATAGAGAGGGGAGAAGAGTAGGTGGGCGACGGG
>NZ_WHOS01000160.1 GCF_013340935.1 Azospirillum melinis
AGGTGGTGCGCTAACCCGCAAGGGAGGCAGCCAACCACGGTAAGGTCAGCGACTGGGGTGAAGTCGTAACAAGGTAGCCGTAGGGGAACCTGCGGCTGGATCACCTCCTTTCTAAGGAAGCCGACCCTGATGGGGCCGGCACCTCAGCCACAAAGGCGCATCTCTGCCGCCGCCGGCGCATCCCTTCTCGACGATCCGGAACACCCGCTGACGGTGCGTCTGCATTGTCTCGGCCGGATTGACGAGAAGCGCTTGGCGTTTTGAAAACTTTCAAAACGCGGGATCTTTCAAATCGTGAATAAAGTCGAGTTTTAAGTGACCGAGGATGCATCTTCATGAGCGTCCACGAGGCAGGAGCGGTTTGCCCCTGTGCGTGACGTTCGGAATAGAGATCAAGCGTCTGAAGGGCATCTGGTGGATGCCTTGGCACTGAGAGGCGATGAAGGACGTAGCACGTTGCGATAAGTCACGGGGAGCCGCGAGCAGGCTTTGATCCGTGAATTTCCGAATGGGGA
>NZ_WHOS01000018.1 GCF_013340935.1 Azospirillum melinis
ATTCGTCGCCCGGTGGGGCGTCCACAGATCTCTCCCCCTCTCTATTCGCCGGCAGCGTCAGATGTGTATAGGGGACAGTCATAGGCCAGCAGCAGCTCGACGAACAGCGGTGAGACATCGTCCACTGTCGCCGGCAGCCGCCACGCGCCGGCCGCGTTGGTGAAGACGCGCAGCGGCTGGCCCTTGCGGTCGGTGACCGTCACCGACAGGTCGGCCAGCCGGTCGAGCGGCGGCGGGAACAGCCGGTCGAGCAACAGCGCCGCCCCCATCAGGACGGCGACGCCGGCCGCCGCCACTCCCGCCCGCCTTACCCAAACGTTACGCACCCAAGCCAGCGCCAATCGTCACTCCGCCGGACGGACGGTGATCCGCCCAGTGGTCTGGCGGGCGAAGAAGCGCGGCTTGTACATGTCCTCCACCGTCGCCCCCGGCAACTCGTAGGTGCCGGGGGTGATGGCGCGGACGATGAAGGCCAGCTTGAAGGTCTGCTGGTCCTCCGTCAGATCCACCGCGGCGACATAGCGGTCATCGCGCGCCTCGGTCGTGCGGGTGTAGCTGAGGTCGCCCAGCCACGCCATCTCCTCCGGCGTGCCGCCGCCCAGCTTGGCGTTCTCGATCTCCCAGCCGGCGGGCAGCGCATGGGTCACCATGCCCTGGTGGAACAGCTTGGTGTTGGCCTCGCCCTCCAGCACGACGACGAACACGTCGTTCTGCTTGATGGTGTCGAGGTTCAGCACCTCGCCCTTGCGGGTGAAGAAGTTGCGCTTGATGCGCAGCCCTTCGCGCGCCGCCGGCTGCGGCGCCACCGGCACGCCGGACAGCGACACCGCCTGCCACACCGCCGCCTTGCCGGAATTGGCGACCGGGATGCCGGCCTTCAGCTGGGCCAGCGTCGGGGTCAGATCGACCCGCGCGCCGTCCTTCTTCGCACCGCCCAGCGTCATCTCCGCCTTGGCCGGCGCGCCGCGCAGCAGCGCGTCGGCGGCCAGCACCGACCACGCCTTTTCCTGCGTGTTGGTGCGGTTGGCGGCGGTGGCCGACGCCGGCAGACGGTCGATCAGCGCCGGGATGCGGGTGCCGGCCATGTTGACCTCGGTCATCAGCGCCACCAGTGCCGCGGAGTCGCGGACGGTGGAGCCGTAATCGACATGCCACTCCTCGCGCGCCAGATGGCCGACCGCGCTGTCGAAGGCGCTGGCCGCCCGCTCCTGGTCGCCCATGCGGGCCAGCGCAGCCCCCAGCTGTCCCTTGGCGAGCGGCGTCGGCAGCTTCTCCAGCGCGGTGTCGTGCAGGTAGCGCGCCGGGCCTGGCAGCGAGACGCCGGCCAGCGCCAGCGTGTGCAGGGCATAGGCGCGCACCGCCAGCTCGTTCGGGTCCGACGCGCTGGCGATGGCGCGCTGGCGCAGCCAGTTCAGGGCATCGGTCAAGGGCTTGTCGGGAACCGCCTCGCCCTTCTGCTTGGCGCGGACGAGGAACTCGGCGGCATAGGCGGTCAGCCAGCCGTCGGCCTCGTCATTCGCCCCCCACAGGCCGAAGGCGCCGTCGAAACGCTGCTTGTCCAGCGTGCGGGAGATCGCCTGCTGGACCCGCGCCTCCAGCCCGTCATCGGGCTTGCGGTCCTTGCCCAGCGCCAGCTCCACGTCGCGCACCACCAGCAGCGGCAGGGCGCGGCTGACAGTCTGTTCCAGGCAGCCGAACGGGTAGCGGTCGAGCGCCCGCAGGATGCCGGCCACGTCGAAGGGCGGCGCCGTGGTGAAGCTGGCCGACCAGCTGGTGGTTCCCGGCAGGTAGGTGGCAAGCTCGGCCCCGTCGAAACGGACGCTCTCGCCGGGCGCGATCTGGCGGGTGACGAACTGGGTCTCCACCGCGCGGGCCGGGCGGACGGTGATGCCGTACTCATGGTTGAGCGCCAGATTCTCCGGCCCCTTCACCGCGACGGCGACATGGCCGATGCCGGCGGCGACGCCCTTCAGCGGCACCACCAGAGTCTTGCGCTCGCCCTTCGCCAGCGGAACCGACAGATTGCCGCCCTCCACCGCCACCGCGTCCTGGGCGGTCACGGCGACCTCGTAGGTGCCGGCCGCCGCCTCGACATTGTGAAGCGACAGGGTGACGCGGCTGTCGTCGCCGGGGGCGAGGAAGCGCGGCAGGATGGCGTCGGCCACCAGCGGATCGCGCACCGTCACCGGACCGGCGGCGGAACCGACGCGACCGCGGCTGTAGGCCACCGCCATCAGCCGAAGCTCGCCGTTGAAGTCCGGCACGTCGAAGCCGATGTGGGCGGTGCCGTCGGCGCCGACCTTCACCGGCCCGTGGAACAGCGAGACCACGGTGAAGGGCACCACCGGCAGCCCGGCGCCGCTGGAATCGCCGCCCTGGCGCATGGCGCCATAGGGGCCGTCGAGCGGGTCGATCAGCCGGCCGTAATCGTCGCGGATGTCCAGCCCCAGCCGGCGCTTGCCGAAATAATGCTTCTCCGGCTGCGGGCTGGCGAAGTCGGTCAGGCGCAGGATGCCCTCGTCCACCGCGGCCAGCGTGACATAGGTGTCCTCGATCTTCCCGCCATCGGCGGCGGCGACCTTCACCCCGACCTCCAGCCGGCTGCGCGGGCGCATCACCTGCGGCGCGTCGAGCGTGACGGTCATCGTCCGCACCGACGGATCGACGCCGACCCAGGCAACGCCCATGGCGCGCACCGGCTGACGCTCGCGCCCCTTGACCGGCGGACGGTAGGCGGTGGCGGTGACATAGGCGCCCGGTCCCCAGGCGGCATCGACCGGGATCTCCACCGTCGCCCCTTCGGCCGGAACCGAAATGGTGCGCACGTCGAAGATGCGGTCGGTCGCCACCGTCACCAGCAGTTCGCCGGCAAAGGGCGGCGCCACGCGGATGCGGGCGGTCTCGCCCGGCTTGTAGGACTGCTTGTCGGTGGAGACCTCCAGCTTGTCCGGGATGTCGGCGGTCTCGTCGCCGCTCGCCCAGCCGGAATAGAAGCGGTAGGAACTGGCCACACCCGCCGCCTTGTCCGTCACCTCCAGCCGGTAGCGGCCGAAGTCGCGCTTGCCGAGCGCCACCAGCGCCGGCTTGTCGGCGGCGACGTCGACGCTGCCCGACGCCAGCGGGATGTCGCGCACCGTGGCGTTGTAGCTGTAGCGGCCGTCGCGGCGGAACCAGACGAAGGACACCCGTTCCTCCACCAGTTCCCACTTGATGCCGGGCTTGGCGACGGCGCTGCCGTCCGGCGCCACGGCGACGAGGTCGAAGGCGGCCTCGCCCCCCTCGCCGACGCGCCCGTCGGAGAAGCGCGGGCGCAGGCCCAGCGCATGGGTCTTCGGCCGCACCGGCACGCTGACCGACTTGTGGACCGGGCGCCCGCCCGGCTCGGACAGGGTGACGCGGATGTCGGCGCGCAGCGGCTTGCTGGTGTCCGGCACCTCCGGCAGGGTCACGGCGACGTGCGACACGCCCTGCTCGTCGGTGGTCGGGAACTCCAGCGGGTCGAGCCGCTCGGTCGGGTTGTCCTGCACGCGGCCGAAGCGATAGTCCTTGAAGGCCGGATAGGGCATCGGGTCGGTCTTCAGCGCCACCTCGGCGGTGCCGTCCAGCCCGGCGGCCGGCGGGCCGTAGAGGAAGCGGCCCTGCGCCGTCACCTCGAAGGGTTGGCCCGGCACCAGGATCGGTGCGCTGGCCGTCACGTCGAGCGCCAGCTTGATCGGCACGAAATCCTCGACCTGGAAGGAGCCGCGGCCGATCGGCTCGCCCTTCGGGTCGCTGTAGACCTGCACCTCCCAGCCGCCGAGCGGCGCGGTGCGGGTCAGGGTCAGCGGCAGGAAGAAGCCGCCGGCCTCCTGGCCCTTCAGGGCGCCGCTGTAATATTCGGTGCCGCTGGGGCGCAGGACCTTCACCGTCAGCGGGAAATTGTCGACCGCCTCGGTCTTGTCGTCGCGCAGCAGGATCGACAGGTTCACCGTCTCGCCCTGGCGGTAGACGCCGCGGTCGGCATAGACGAAGGCGTCCATCGGTCCCGGAGCCGGACGTCCGCCGACCCCGCGGTCGCTGAGGTCGAAGGCGGCGCCGGTCAGATCCTGCATGGCGAAATCGGTGCCGAGATAGGCCATCGCCATCTCGGGCGCGTTGCCGCCGGTCTTCAACAGGCCGGGGGCGAAGCGGGCGCGGCCGAACTCGTCGGTCTTGGTGCGGGCCAGTTCGGTGTTGTTGCGGGCGACCAGCGCCACCTCCACCCCCGGCAGCGGCTTGGCGGTGCCGAAGGAGCGGGCGAAGACGGTCAGCCCGTCGGCGCCGCGGAAGCTGGTCAGGCCGATGTCGGACAGCAGCACCCACTGGGTCGCCAGCGCCTCCCAGCGGTCGGACTCCTCCACGTCATGCGGACGGGCGGTGACGACATAGAGGCCGGCCTTGGGATCGTCGCCGACGGCCTGACGGAACGGGATCGCCGCGGTGGTGTCGCGGTTGCGCTCCCCCTTCACCTCCAGCGAGCCGGACCACACCAGCTCGCCGTTCTCCTGGGCGAGCCGGTCGGCGGAATAGCTGGTCAGTTCGTTGAAGATGTTGCCTTCATACTTGTTGGAGACCAGGGCGCGGTCGGCGATGCGGTAGACCGACACGTCGAGCCGGTCGGTGTTGACGCTGACCACCGGGATGCCGTCGGCGCCCTTGCGCGGCAGGATGTAGGCGGAGCCGCGGAAGGCGGCCATCGACGGCCGGTCGGGCACGCGCACGCGCTGGGTCTCGTCGGCCTTCAGGTTCACGCCGTCCTCGCCGGGCAGACCCTGGCGCAGGGTGACGGTGTAGCCGGAGCCATGGGTGACGCCGCGCAGGCACAGGCTGTTGTCGCGCGTCTCGATGGCGGTCTTGGTCGCCGGCTCCACCCGGACATAGTCGTCGAAGCGCACGCCCTGCTTGCCGCTCAGCCGGTCGCTGAACTGGAAGCAGACGCGCGGGCTGCTGCCCTCGGCATTGACGGTGACGCCGGTCAGCGCCAGCCCGGCCTTGCGGCGGAGTGCTGTGATGCGCTCCTCCAGCTTCGGCGCCTGGGTGTCGAGGGTCGCCGCCTCCATCTTCGGCGCGATCTCCTGGATCGACCTCAGCGCCTTGACCGCCTCGTCCGGCTTGCCGAAGGCCTCGTCCATCAGGGTGGCGATGCGCCAGAGGATGGCGACCCGTTCCTCGTCCTTCGGGTTGAACTGGCCGGCCATCACGGCGCTTTGCAGCGCGCGGTCCCTGTTGGGCGGGGTGGCGGCCTGCCAGGCGGCGCTCAGCTCCAGCCAGACCGAGGGGGAACCACCGCCCTGGGTGATCGTCTTCTCGTAGGCCTGGATGGCGCCGGCGATGTCCTTGCGGTCGCGGGCGGCGCGCGCCTGCTTCAGCAAATCGGCGATCACCTGCGGCTTCGGCTGCGGCGGCGATTTCAGCAGCAGCCCGTTGGCGTAGGCGGAAGCGTCGGAAAGGGCACCGGGCGGCGTATAGTCGGCACGGACCGGGCCGGCCGTCATCGCCATCACCACCAGAACCCAAAGCAGCGTCAACAGCCGTGCCATCATGTCGCCTTACAACCGGAAGCGGGATCGCCCGGTTATAGCGCCGATAACCGGGCCATGGCGATATGGCGAACCGCCGATGTACCGTTCGGCTGTATGGGTACCACCGCGCTTGTCGAGGACGGCGCTTCCACCGGCACTTGTCCGCCCGCCCGTTCCTCAGCTGGAAGCCGGCGCCTGCCCGGCTTCCAGCGCGATGCGCACGAACGCCCGTTCGGCGATGCTGCGGTAGCGGTCGCGGTGCCGCAGCAGATGGAAGGGCCGGGCCGGCAGGTCCAGCCCGTCCAGCGCCACGATCCGCCCCGCCGCCAGATCCTCGGCGACGATCAGGTCGGACAGCACGCTGGCCCCGACGCCGGCCAGCAGGGCCGCCCGGATCACCCCGCCGCCGGGCAGCGTCATCGCCACATCGAGCGCGTCGGGGGCCAGCCCCACCCCGCGCATCGCCGCCTCGAACAGCGCGCGGGTGCCGGAGCCGGGTTCGCGCTGTATCCAGCGTCCGGCCGCCATCTCCTCCCGCCCGACCCGGCCCAGCTTGGCCCAGGGATGGGCGGCGCCGACCACCAGCCGCAGCCGGTCGCCCTCGATGGGTTCGCTGACCAGCGCCGAATCGGTCACGGCGCCCTCGGCGATGCCAAGCTCGGCGCGGCCGTCGCGCACCGCCTCGGCCACCTGTTCGGTGTTGCCGATGGACAGGTCCACGCGGATGCCGGGATAAGCGGCGGCGAAGCGCAGCAGCCGCGGTGCCAGCCAATGGTTGCCGACGGTCTGGCTCGCCGCCAGCCGCAGCGCGCCGCGCGACAGGCCGGACAGCTCGGCCAGCATCGTGCCGGCTTCCTCGACCTTCGCCAGGATGGCGCGGGCCTGGGCGTGCAGCAGATCGCCGGCGGCGGTCAGCTCCACCCGGCGGCCGATGCGGTCGAACAGGCGCAGGCCATGCTCCGCCTCCAGCGCGGCGATGGCGGCGCTGACCGCCGGCTGCGACAGGTGGAGAACCTCCGCGGCGCGGGTGAAGTGCAGCATCTCCGCCACCGTGGCGAAGATGCGCAGCTGCTCCAGCGTCACGCGAACAGGCCGGTGAAGGGCAGGAAATCGACCAGATCGCCGGGCCGCACCGCCGTGGCCTCCGCCGGCATGTCGACCAGCCCGTCGGCCTCGACCATCGAGGTCAGCACGCCGGAACTGTTGCTGGGGAACTTCACCGCCACCGGGCGGCCGTCGGCGCCACGCTCCAGCCGGGCGCGCAGGAACTCGCGGCGGCCGGGCTTCTTGGTGAAGGTGAAGTCGGCGACCACCAGGCTGCGCGGCGTGGCGATGCCGCTGGCCCCGGACAGCCGCAGCACCAGCGGGCGGCCGACCAGCAGGAAGGTAACCATCGCCGACACCGGATTGCCGGGCAGCCCCAGGAAGGGCGTGTCGCCGACCCGGCCGAGCGCCAGCGGCTTGCCTGGCTTGATCGCCAGGGTCCAGAGGTCGATGGAGCCCAGCGCATTGACCGCCGCCTTGACATGGTCCTCCTCGCCGACCGATACGCCGCCGCTGGTGACGATCAGGTCGGCGGTGCCGGCGGCCTCGGCCAGTGCTGTGCGGGTGGCGTCCGGCCGGTCGGGCAGGATACCGAGGTCGCGCACCTCGACCCCCAGCGCGTCCAGCTGCGCGGCCAGCGTATAGCGGTTGGCGTCATAGATGGCGTGGTCGGGCTTGGGCGTCCCCGGCTCGCGCAGTTCGTCGCCGGTGGAGAACAGCACCACGGTCAGCCGCTTGCGCACCGTCAGGGCGGAGCGTCCGACCGCGGCGGCCAGCCCGACCTCCTGCGCGCGCAGGCGCTGGCCGGGTTGCAGCACCACCGCACCGGCGGTCATGTCCTCGCCCGCCAGCCGGATGTTGGAGCCGCGCTTCAGCGAGGCCGGGACCAGCACGGCGTCGCCGTCGGTCCGGCAATCCTCCTGCATCGCCACAGTGTCGACCCCGGCCGGGACCAGCGCGCCGGTGAAAATGCGCACCGCCTGCCCCGCCGCGACCGTACCGCCGAACGTCGATCCGGCCGGAACCCGCCCGACGACGTCCAGCCGCCGGAAGCCCTCCCCTGCCTCGGCGGGAAAGGCCCAGCCATCCATGGCCGAGACGTCGGCCGGCGGCACGTTGACCGGCGCCACCACCTCTTCCGCCAGAACGCGGCCGAGCGCACGGCGCAGCGGCACCTCCTCCGTCCCGGTCACCGCGCCATAGCCCTGCGCGACGCGGGCGACCGCCTCGTCCAGCGACAGGGGAATGGGGCCGTGTGCGGAGCAATCGTCCATGATCTCAATGTCCTTGATAAAAAGGCCGGGATGAAGAGGCCGGGAATGAGGCGGCCGCTCAAGCGACGGCGAGGCCCGCGCCTTTCCTATCGCCAACTGCAACCCGTGCCTTTGATCGGCGTCAAGGCTCTGTTTGGATATTCCTGTATTGCGGCGCCTCAGGCGGTCTCCGCCCGCAGCCAGTCGAGATAGGCCGGGTTGCCGCGCCCGACCGCCAGTTCGACGACGCAGGGCGTGTCATAGCTGTGCAGCTCGCGCACCCGCGCCGTCAGGCGGTCGAACAGCGAGGATCGGGTCTTGGCGATCAGCACCGCCTCGTCGGCCTGCTCCACCGCGCCGTTCCAGCGATAGACGGAGGTCATGCCGTCCAGCACGTTGGCGCAGGCGGCCAGCCGTTCCTCCACCAGGCTGCGGCCGATGCGCAGGGCCTCCTCCTGCGAACCGGCGGTGACGTAGGCGAAGACGAGGCCGTCCCCATCGGGATCGGGGCTGGTTTCCGGCATGGGGAAGGCTCCCTCCTTTTCGATGCACCTGCCTCGCGCTTTCGCGTAGGATGCCCGCACTTTGCCACAGCCCCCGCCGGGGCCGGCGATTTTCCTGTCCGTTCCCGTATCCGCAAGAGCAGCCCGTCCCATGGCAAAGCCCCGCCGTTCCCCGTCCCGCAGCACCCCGTCCGACGTTCAGGGGGCATGGCTGCGCCGCGGTCTGGACCAGCCGGGCGGCAAGCTGCCGCTGTTCGACGAGCGCGGGCAGCGCGTGAAGAAGCCGACGGTGGAAGCCTGCCTGAAGGCGGGATGGGCGGAGCGCTGGTTCGACAATCCGCTGAAGCCGGACTGGCTGGTCTGCCGCCTGACTGAGGCCGGCCGCACCGCGCTGGGCGGGCATGACCACGGCGATGCCGCTCCGGCCGACGGGACGGAGACCGATGTGCGGCAGGGTGCGCTGATTTAAGGGGCTGCCTGAGCGGAGCTACTGCGCGGCTTGCGCGATGCCGTTGGTGCGCGTGATCCGCAGCTGTCGGTCGACCTCGGCCTGGAGCTGGCGCGGGGTCACCGGCTTGTGCAGGATCGCCACGCCATGGGCCGAGGCGTCGGCCAGCGTGTCGGCGCCGGTCTCCCCGGTCAGGATCAGGGCCGGGACCTCGGCGCCGTAGCGTGCGCGCACCCGGCGGATCACCTCGGTTCCGACCCGCCCCTCGCGCAGCCGGTAATCGGCGATGACGATGTCCGGCACCCGTCCCAGCGACTCCAGCCGGTCCATCGCCCGGTCGGCGCTGTCGGCGGCGACGACGCGGAAACCCCATTCGGTCAGCACCGTCTGCAAGCCCAGCAGCACCACCGCGTCGTCATCGACCACCACGGCAAGGCGCGGGCGGTCGATGGAAGGCGGCCGCTCCGGCCCCCCTGCCCGGCCGGCCAGGAAGCGGGCCGGCGCCAGCGGCACCAGGACGCGGAAGGCGGATCCCTGCCCATGCACCGACCGCACCTCGACCGGATGGTCGAGCAGCTGCGACAGCCGCCGCACGATGGCCAGCCCGAGCCCGAGCCCGCGCAGCCGGTCGCGCTCCGGATTGCCGACCTGATGGAATTCTTCGAAGATGCGGTCGAGATGTTCCGGCGGGATGCCGATGCCGGTGTCCTGCACCTCGATGGCCAGCCGGTCGCCGTCCGGCCCGGCATCGATGCGGCAGCGGATGCGGATCGCTCCGGCCTCGGTGTAGCGTAGCGCATTGTCGACCAGATTGCGCAGCAGCTGCATCAGCAGCCCGCGGTCGCTGCGCAGCACCGCCTCGCAGCTTTCCACCCGCCAGACCAGCCCCTTGGCGGTCGCCTGCTCGCCGTAGGCAGCGTCGAGCGCGTCCGTCAGCTCGCCGACGTCGAAGGTGTCGAGAACCGGCGTCACCACCCCCGCCTCCAGCCGCGACACTTCCAGCAACCCGTCCAGCAGGCCCTTCATGGTGTCGAGCCCCTGGTCGAGCCGGGACAGCAGATCGCGGCCGCTGTGGTCGCCGACATGGCGGGCAAGGGCTGCGGACAGGAAGAACAAGGCCTGGAGCGGCTGGCGGAGGTCGTGGCTGGCGGCAGCGAGGAACTTCGACTTGGCGAGATTGGCGCGCTCGGCTTCCTCCCGGGCGGCATCGCGCTCCGCTTCCAGCGACTGAAGGCGATGAATGAGACTCATGCTTCGACCACGGCTCTCAACGGAGGATTGGGGTTCCCGAAGGCGCCCCGTTTCCATTTTCGAACAGAACCGGGGGTAATGTTAAAATGCATTAACCATAATCATGCTGCACCGCGCAACCCTTCCCAGGCATATGCGTCGCATGGGCAGGGTCCATGAAGAAAAGGTTAATGCTGGTTCATATGCGAAAGCCCCGGCATTTTCCGGGGCTTTCCGCATTCGGGACTCGATTGGCCGCCTCGCGCCAAACGCCGTGGGCAAACCTTTCGATATCCGGTCACACCGCAAATCGAAACGGTCGGACGCCGATTCAGCCGTTGCGACGGACCGCCATATGGATTTCGCCGCGGGTCAGTCCGATGTCGGACAGTTCGGCATCGGACATATGGTTCAGCTCACTTTCCGCGCGGTAAAGTTCAATCCGTTCGTTGACCCAATGAGCGACACGCTGGAAGAGGGTGATTTCTTTTGTTCCGGTCGCAAACAATTCACCGGACGAAGACTGCATCGAAGAGTAGGCCATGTTGATCTCCTGCGCTTGGCGCTGATTACATGGTCCTATTTTGCCTTTCGCACCCGCGAAATCAATGGACAACCCTCTGCAGTGTTGCCGCGGCAGACCTGCGCGGATTCGATGGGCTGGAAACGCCTGCCGAGCACACGCTTCACCGCGCCGCGATCGGGCGCCACCCCTGGCGAACCGCGGAACCCTGTCCCCGCAAGCCCCCCGACCGATGGAAGTTTCCCGTATTTGCTAATAGTATGCAGTAATTATTTCTACTTTAGAGGAATAGTCCAATGTCGATCATCCGCAATAAGAAATCTACGAGCGCGTTTTTCGCGGGCATGCTGGCCCTTCCCCTCCTGGCCACATCGGTCGTGGGATCGGCCTGGGCGGCCTCGCCCAAGCCGGCAACGCCGAATCCCCAGCCACCGGCCGCCCCCGCCTGCACGACGTCCGACCCGACGACGGTCTGGACCGACAACACGAAATCGACCGCAGCCCTTTGCGGCAGCCAGGGGACGGGGGGCGTCACCTCCTATCTCGGCATTCCCTATGTGGCGAACCAGCCGGTGCCGCCGAACCGCTGGATGCCCAGCGCGCCGGCAAACTGGCCGCCCGCGCCCGCCATGCAGGCGATGAACATGCAGAATCAATGCATTCAGAAGCTGCCGGCCTGGGACGCCCAGCCGCCGGCGACCGGTGAGGATTGCCTGTATCTGAATGTCTAGGCGCCTACGGCCTCGCTGAACAACCCTGCGGCCAAGCTGCCGGTGATGGTCTTCATCCACGGCGGCGCCTTCGTCCTCGGCTCGGGCGGCTCGCCGGTCTACAACGGGTCGGCGCTGGCGCAGAACGGCGTCATTGTGGTCACGCTGAACTACCGGCTTGGTGCGCTGGGCTTCATGGCGGCGCAGGTGCCGGCGACCGGCAAGAAGGATGCGCCGACCGTCGACATCAACGGCAACTTCGGCCTCGACGACCAGCGCAACGCCCTGCTCTGGGTGCAGTCCAACATCGCCCGCTTCGGCGGCGATCCGACGCAGGTCACGCTGTTCGGGGAGAGCGCCGGCGCGATGTCCACCGGGCTGCATCTCTTCGCCTCTCCCGCCAGCGCTCCGCTGTTCCGGGCAGCGATCATGGAAAGCAACCCCATCGGATCGCTGTATCGCACCCTGGCCGACACCCAGAGCCAGGGCACCAACTTCATCCATTGGCTGTGCACCAAGACGCTCCATCTGCTGAGCTGTCCGGGCAACATGGAATGGTTGCAGAGCCTGTCGGCCGACTCCATCCAGAAGGCGCAGGCCGATTTCCTCAATCTGGGCATCGGCAACGGCGGTGGCCCCGTTCCGGCGGCCGGGGCGCTGGCGGACTCCCTGCCCTGGGCGCCGACCATCGACGGCAAGGACGTCGTCGCCCAGCCGATCGCCGGCTTCGCCACCGGCATGCCGCAGAAGCCCTTCCTGTTCGGCGTCAATGCCGATGAAGGTGCCGTTTTCGCCGCGATGATCGCGGCCGGAATCCCCGGCCCCTATCTTCCGGCGGAGTACAACAAGATCCTGGCCAAGGCGATCCCCGACGCCACCGCGCTGGCGAGCATCGCCGCTTACCGGAACAGTGCCGGCGAGAAGCCCTATGTGGCGCCGGCCGCCAACCCGCCGACCTATTACGGCCTCGACAAGATCACCAACGGAACGGCGCAGACGACCGATCTGCTGATCGACGACTTCGCCTTCCACTGCGCGAATCTGTGGACGGCCGGACAGGCCTACGGCCAGATCGCCAACGCCAAGGGCACCTCGCCGATCTATGGCTACCTGTTCGGCCAGCAGCCGATCTTCGACCTCTACAAGACGGCGTCGGGCCAGCCGGTCGCGGCCTGCGCCCCGAGCAACGGCAATGTCTGCCATGCCAACGAGCTGCCCTATGTGTTCAGCACGCTGGGCATCCTGTTCGCCAACCCGCCCCAGGCGGACGCCGCGCTGGCCGGCACGATGACCTCGACCTGGGCAAGCTTCGCCAAGAACCCGGCAGCCCCGGCCGGACTGACCGCCTATACCCCCACCGGCGTTCTGAACGTCTTCAACAGCCGGACGTCAGCGAAGACGACGCCGGTCTCCGGCATGGATCAGGCCGGCAACTGCTCGGCCCTGTGGAACACGCTGGGCGTCTATCCGGCGGCGGCGCAGACGACCGCCAGCAGCAAGCCGTAACCGTCCTGCTGGAAAACGGCAAAGAGAAGGGCGCGCGGGAGAAGTCCCGCGCGCCCCTGTCCACGGCATCCGGCCCCGAGCGGGATCGGCGGCGACGCCCTTACTTCACGCTGACCTTGCGCGACAGGTTGTGGTGCGCCTCGATGTAGCGGACCGTGCCCGACTTGGAACGCATGATGACCGAGTGGGTATAGGCCCCGCCCGGAACGCGGCGGACACCCTTCAGCATGGCGCCGTCGGTGACGCCGGTGGCGGCGAACATGACGTTGCCGCGCGCCAGCTCGTGCAGGCTGTACTTCTTGTCGAGGTCGGTGACGCCCCACTTGGCGGCGCGGGCCTTCTCGTCGTCGTTCCGGAACAGAAGACGGCCCTGGAACTGACCGCCGATGCAGCGCAGCGCCGCCGCGGCCAGCACGCCTTCCGGCGCACCGCCGGAGCCGACATACATGTCGACGCCGGTGCCGGCCTGGCTGGTGGCGATCACGCCCGACACGTCGCCGTCGTTGATCAGCATGATGCGGGCGCCGGCTTCACGGACACGGGCGATCAGCTCCGCATGGCGCGGACGGTTCAGGATGCAGACCAGCAGCTCCTGCACCTCGGTGCCCTTGGCGGCGGCCAGCGCCTTCAGGTTGTTGGCCGGGGTCTCGTCCAGGTCGACGACATTGTCCGGCAGGCCGGCGCCGACGGCGATCTTGTCCATGTAGACGTCGGGGGCGTTCAGGAAGCCGCCCTCTTCCGCCATGGCGATCACGGCCAGCGAGTTCGGGCCGCCGGTGGCGCAGATGGTGGTGCCTTCCAGCGGGTCGAGCGCGATGTCGACCTTCGGGCCGGAGCCGATGCCGGCACCGACCTTCTCGCCGATGTAGAGCATCGGGGCCTCGTCGCGCTCACCCTCGCCGATCACGACGGTGCCGTCGATGTAGAGCGTGTTGAGCGCCTGGCGCATGGCATCGACGGCGGCCTGGTCGGCCAGCTTCTCGTCGCCGCGGCCCATCAGCAGCGAGGCCGACAGGGCGGCGGCCTCGGTCACGCGGACGGCCTCCAGCGCGAGGTTGCGGTCCATGTGGGACAGGTCGACATGCGTAGACGGCGTAGACATCGTGTGCTCCCCCCGACTCTTCGGTCGTATCAGGCTGTGTATTGGTTATGGTGGGAAACGGTCCCGGTCAGAACTGCCAGTCAGAACTGTTCGATCCGGATCATCCGCGGCGGCTCCAGCACGCTGTCGCTGGCCGCGATGGTCGCAAGCGCGCGCTGCATGGCCGCCTCGTCGGTGTCATGGGTGGTCAGGACCACCGGAACGCCTTCGCCCGGCGAGCGGCCGCGTTGCAGGAACTGCTCCATGGAGACGTTCTGGTCGCGCATCGCCGCTGCGATATCCGCTATCACACCGGGACGGTCCACGACCATCAGGCGGACGTAGTACGACCCGCGGCGCGCTTCCATCGGCGAGGGGGTTGCCGCCCCCAGCCGATCGGCCGGAACGCCGAAGGTGGGCGTAGACCGCCCGCGCGCGATGTCGATCAGGTCGGCGACCACCGCCGACGCGGTCGGGCCGGCACCGGCGCCGCGGCCGACGAACAGCACCCGGTCGGCGAAGTCGGCCTGCGCCACCACGGCGTTGAACACACCGTCCACCGACGCGATGGGGGCGGCCACCGGCACCATGCAGGGATGGACGCGCTGCTCGACGCCGGACTCGGTGCGACGGGCGATGCCCAGCAGCTTGATGCGGAAGCCCAGCTGGTCGGCATAGTCGAAATCGACCGCCGACACCTGCCGGATGCCCTCGATGTAGACCGAGGAGAAATCGACCGGCGTGCCGAAGGCGACCGACGCCAGGATCGCCAGCTTGTGGGCCGCGTCGATGCCGTCGATGTCGAAGCTGGGATCGGCCTCGGCATATCCCAGAGCCTGGGCATCGGCCAGCACATCGGCGAAGTCGCGGCCCGTGGTCCGCATCTCCGTCAGGATGTAGTTGCAGGTGCCGTTCAGGATGCCGTGGATTTCCGACACGGCATTGCCGGCCAGACCCTCGCGCAGCCCCTTGATGATCGGGATGCCGCCGGCCACCGCCGCCTCGAAGGCAACGGTCAGGCCGCGCGATTCGGCCTTTTGGGCGATCTCGGTGCCATGGACGGCCAGCAGCGCCTTGTTGGCGGTGACCACATGCTTGCCGGTCTCCAACGCCGTGGCGACGGTGTCGCGCGCCGGGCCTTCCGACCCGCCGATCAGCTCCACCACCAGATCGGCGCCGGATTGGGCGGCCATCGCGACGGGATCGTCGAACCACTGGACGCGCGACAGATCGACGCCGCGGTCCTTGCCCTTCGAACGGGCGCTGACCGCGACCACCTCGATCCGGCGGCCGCAGCGCTGTTCGATCAGCGAGCCTTGCGTTTCCAGCAGCTTCAGGACGCCGGCACCGACCGTACCAAGGCCGGCGACGGCGATTTTCAGGGGGGCTTGCTGGGCGTTCGGCATCAGGCTTTCGCTTTCTCGGATTCCAGAAGGGCGGCGCGGGCCACCGGGTCCTTGCTCGCCGCAACGCCGCCGGCGTTGGAGCGGAAGAACTCCTTGATGTTGCGGGTCGCCTGGCGGATGCGGTGGACGTTCTCCACCATCGCCAGACGGACATGGCCGTCGCCGTATTCGCCGAAGCCAATGCCGGGCGCCACCGCGACCTCCGCCTGCTGGAGCAGCAGCTTGGAGAATTCCAGCGAGCCCAGATGGGCGAACTGCGGCGGGATCGGTGCCCAGGCGAACATCGACGCCTTCGGGCTGGGGACCTCCCAGCCGGCGGCGGCCAGACCCTCGATCATCACGTCGCGGCGCTGCTTGTACATGTCGCGCACCTGCTGGACGCAGTCCTGCGGACCGTTCAGCGCGGCGGCGGCGGCGACCTGGATCGGCGTGAAGGCACCGTAGTCGAGGTACGACTTGATGCGGGCCAGCGCCGTGATCAGCGTCTTGTTGCCGGTGGCGAAGCCGATGCGCCAGCCGGCCATCGAATAGGTCTTCGACATCGAGGTGAACTCGACGGCGATCTCGCGCGCTTCCGGGATCTCGAGGATCGACGGCGGCGGGTCGTTGTCGAAGAAGATCTCGGCATAGGCCAGATCGGACAGGATGTAGATGCCGTGCTTGCGGCAGAACTCGACGATCGGACGGTAGAAGTCCAGCCCGACCACCTCGGCCGTCGGGTTCGACGGGTAGTTCAGCACCAGCGCCAGCGGCTTCGGCACGCTGTGGCGCACGGCGCGCTCCAGCATGATCATGAAGCTGTCGATGTCGGTCGACGCCCCGTTCTCCATGCCCACCGGCAGGTGGCGCACCGAGGCGCCGGCCAGGATGAAGCCGAAGGGGTGGATCGGGTACGAGGGATTCGGCACCAGGATGATGTCGCCGGGGCTGGTGATCGCCTGGGCGAGGTTCGCCAGACCTTCCTTCGAGCCGATGGTGACGATGCACTCGGTCTCGGGATCGACGTCGACGTTGAAGCGGCGCTTGTAATAGGCGGCATGGGCCTTGCGCAGGCCGGGGATGCCGCGGGAGTTCGAGTAGCGGTGCGTCTTCGGATCGCGCACGGCCTCGACCAGCTTGTCGACGATGTGCTGCGGGGTCGCCTGGTCGGGATTGCCCATGCCGAGGTCGATGATGTCGGCGCCGTTGGCCCTAGCTCGCGCCTTCATCGCGTTCACTTCGGCGAAGACGTAGGGCGGCAGGCGCTTGATGCGATGGAATTCGGTGTTGGACATGGACGCTCCGGAAGACCGCTCCGGTCACGCCACGAACCCAAGAGACCTGCGGACCGGGACCCACGTTCTACCGCCCTGACGCGACGGAAGCGAGGCAAATTTCGCGCCCCCGCCGTCGGATACGGCGCTTTGGCCGCGACGGCCGCATGAGCGCCGGTTGATGGAGTGCCTTAACAATCTCCCTACCAACGTCGTGGTTAAACCTAACTGTGCTTTAACCCATTAGCTTTCATACCTTCGGCTTGGAACTTTCGTCGCCATGCCGCAACGGTCAAGGATGTTGGAGTCGTAAGATGGTTTCGCTTTTGAAGGTCGCGGATCGGCTGCTCGGCGACATGCGCTTCGCGCGCAAGATGGCGCTGGCCCTGTCGGTCCCGATGGCGGGCGTGGTCGTGCTGTCGTCGCTGCTGGTGTGGGAACAGGTCGAAGCGAGCCGCCGGGCGTCCGATCTCGCCTCCGTCACCCGCCTGTCGGTCGGCATGACCAGCCTCGTGCACGAGCTTCAGAAGGAACGCGGTTCCTCCTCCATCTTCCTCGGCGGCAAGCTCGCCGAAGACCGCAAGCGCCTGGAGACGGTGCGGACCGCTGCCGACGCCCGGATGGCCGACCTGAACCGGCAATTCGCCGAGGCCCGGATCGGCGATTCCCAGGTGGCTGCCGCGATTGGCGGCGCCCGCGACGCACTGTCGCAGCTGTCCGGCCTGCGCACCGGCGTCGACGGCATGGCGCAATCCTCGATGGAGGTGGTGGCGAGCTACACCGTCATGATCCGCAGGCTGCTCGACGCCGCCGGGCAGGCCCGGTCCCTGTCCGACGGCAGCGACCAGCTGCGGGCCGCCGACGCCCTGGTCTCCCTGTCGGAGGCGAAGGAACGGCTGGGCCAGCAGCGTGCGGTCGGCGGCGGCGCCTTCCGCAAGGACCGTTTCCCCATCGACGCGCATGAACGCTTCATCGAGCTGTCGGGCGAATACAAGGCGCTGATGGGCGGGCTGAAGAACAAGCTGACGGACGAACAGGCCCGCTATTTCGACCGGACCGTTGCCGGACCGGCCATCGCGGAGGTGGAGCGGATGCGGCGGATCGGCATCGCATCGGCCTATGGAGCCGAGGGCGGGCGGGTCGATGCCGGCAAGTGGTTCGACACCATCACCATCACCATCGACATGCTGCGCAGCGTCGAAACCCGGGTGGCCGACGACCTTATCGGGCTCGCCAGCCGCGACGCGCAGGAGTCGATGACCCGGCTGGTCGGCATGGCGGCCGGTCTGGCGATCCTGCTGATCGCCATGACGCTGATCGCCGTCCTCGTCGCCCGCAACATCACCCGGCCCATCGCCCGCCTGAACGGCGACATGGCGCGGATGGAAGCCGGCGAGCGCGAATTGACCATCCACGGCGCCGAACGCGCCGACGAGCTGGGAGCCATGGCGCGCAGCCTGGACCAGTTCCGTCTCAGCCTCACCGAAGCCGACCGGCTCGCCGCGGAGCAACGGCAACACCAGGAGGACCGGCTGCGCGAGGCCGAGCGGCTGGAGCGGCTGGTCGACGCGTTCGACCGCCACATCGAAGAGGTCGCCGAACAGCTGGCGGGCGCTGCCACCGGCCTGCGCGGCAATGCCCAGCAGATGAGCCACATCGCCTCGGAGACCGAGGTCCATGTCCTCTCCGTCGCCCGCGCGTCGGAAGGGGCATCCGACAATGTCCAGGCCGTCGCCGCCGCGGCGGAGCAGCTGACCGCCTCCATCGCCGAGATCGGACGCCAGATGGCGGGCTCGACCGAGATGGCGGAACGGGCGGTCGGCGACGTCCGGCGCACCGCCGACGTCATCGCCGATCTCAGTGGCGCCGCCCAGCAGGTGGGCGAGATCGTGCGGATGATAACCGACATCGCCAGCCAGACCAACCTTCTCGCCCTCAACGCGACCATCGAGGCCGCCCGCGCGGGCGAGGCCGGCAAGGGCTTCGCGGTGGTGGCGCAGGAGGTGAAGAGCCTCGCCAACCAGACGGCGAAGGCGACCGAAGACATCACCGCCAAGGTGGCCGAAATCCAGGCGGCGACCGGCCACACCGTCAGCGCCATCGACGACATCGGCGGCATCGTCACCCACATCGAGGAAAACATCTCCGCGGTCGCCGCCGCCGTGGAGGAGCAGAACGCCGCCACCGCGGAGATCGGCCGCAACGTCCGGCAGGCCGCCGACGGCACCGACCGGGTGTCGCACAACGCCTCCCTGGTCGGCACCGAGGCCAGCCGGGCCGGCGCCATGGCGAAGGAGGTGCTGTCGATGGCCGACGCGCTGAAGCGGAACGCCGACGGACTGCGGAGCGACGTCGCCGACTTCATCGGGAAAATCCGGGCGGCGTGAGGGAGACGGGGAGCGGCATGGCGGTCACCGCTTTCCACCCGAGGCTGGGGACTGTATCTTGAGAGCGCACCGATTTTCCCCCGGAGGCTCCCGCGATGCCCGCTTCGTCGATTCCGCCGGCACGCCTCTCCAAAGTGACGGCCACAATTCCGGCGGAGGAACTGCCGCGAGCGATCACGGCCGCCCTCCCCATCCGCCCGCCGGCCGGAACCCGCTTCCGGGTGACCATCGAACCGGTCGATGAGAGTGAAGAGGAACGCCGGCAGTCGTTGAAGGACGACGTCGCTGTCGGGCTGGAAAACGCGGATGCAGGACGGACAACGGACGGCGAGATGCTGTTCGAGCGCCTGATCGCCAAATATGCCAAGGCGGGAGAGCCCGGACAGGGTTGACCGGCAGCAATGGCACGGCTGGATTTCACCGCCGCCGCGGAAGCCGATCTTGAGAGCATCGGCGACTACATCGCCCAGGACAATCCACTGGCCGCCGTCCGCATGGTCCTGGATATCCGGGACCATTGCAGGAAGATCGCGTCGATGCCTGCCATCGGCCGAAGCCGTCCCGAGTTGGGCGTCGGCTTGCGCAGCCTGTCCGTTTCACCCTACCTGATCATATACAAAGCCGCGGAAGCGGACCGGGTGATCGTGATCCGCATCGTCCACGGTGCGCGCGACCTGCCGCAGGTGATGAAGGAGTAGCCTCCCTCACCCCACCCCGGTCGCCTTCGCGTATTTCCGCTTCGCCACCTCCAGCGATGCCAGCAGCTGCTGGCCGGTGGCGCCACCGTCGCCGCTGACGCGGCCGGTCATCACCGCCCTGATCGCGTCGACATGGGCCTTGAACAGCAGATGCTCGTTGGCGGTCACTGTGGTCAGGCCGCTACGGGTCGCCTCGTAGAGCGACTTGGCGATGTGGGTGATCAGCGGATAGCCGAAGATGCCGCCCTGCCCGCGCATCTCGTGAGCCGAGCGGTTGACCTGGGCCAGCAGGCCGGCCACCGCATCGGGCTCGCGCGGCAGGCGCTCGACGCGGCGGCCCATCTCCTCCACCTCCGAGCCGATCCAGACGGCATAGTCGCCGGCACGGTTCAGGATTTCCTCCTCCGCAGCGGCCAGCACCTCCGGCGGCAGGGTCGGCACCGGATCGCGCGGGGCGAGGCCGGCCTTGGCGCCCAGCCGGTTGGGCAGGTCGAAATAGATGACGGGGAAGCGGTCGATGCCGCGCGCCTTCGATGCGCTGTGCACCACCAAGATTTCTGACGGCGCGGTCATCCGGCAGTCCATCGCCACCGGCTTGTCGGCGCGGCGGCGGTCGGGGCCGAAATAGCCCTTGGCCAGCACGAAGCGGCGCGGCCGGGCGATGGCGAACAGCAGCCGGCTGGCGATGGTCTGGGCGGAAAAAGGCTTGGCGATGAAGTCGGTGGCGCCGAGATCCCGCGCCTGCTCCACATACTGGCGGTCGGCGGCGCCCGACAGCATCAGGACCGGCAGGAACTTGTCCGGGCTCTTCGGGCTGGAGCGGATCCAGCGCAGCAGCATCAGCCCGTTCACCTCGGGCATCACCAGATCGGACAGGATCAGGTCGACCGGGGCGGTGCCGGGCGGCAGCGCCGCGCGGCGCTCCTCCAGCCAGCGGATGGCGTCGGCGCCGCTCGCCACCCCCTCCACCCGGCCGATGCCGATGGCGCGCAGGGTCGCCGTCAGGACCGTGCGGATGAAGCTGCTGTCCTCCACCACCAGGACCGAGAGAAGATCGAGCTTCGGCTGGGTCATCGCCTGCTGTTTCGCCAACCGGGACATATTCCCGCATTCAGTTTCCACTTCTGGCACAACCGGACCCGATTGGCGAGCGACAAGCGGAACGGAAGACAAACCGCGCGGTGGCGGTTACCCTCCCCCGGCCGAAAAGGCCCAGCAATCAAACAAGAGGAATCGCCCGATGCCGCAACCCGATCACGTCATGGCCCTGCCCCTGCCGGAAAAGCCGGACCTCGACCCCGACATGCAGGCCCTGTTCGACAAGTGCGTGGAAAAGCTGGGCTTCGTGCCGAACGTGCTCCAGGCCTACAGCCTGCGGCCGAGGAAGCTGCGCAACTTCGCCATGCTCTACAACGAGCTGATGCTGGGCGAGAGCGGCCTCAGCAAGCTTGAGCGCGAGATGATCGCGGTGGTCGTCTCTTCCGCCAACCATTGCTATTACTGCCTGGTCGCCCATGGGCAGGCGGTGCGCAAGCTGTCGGGCGATCCGGAACTGGGCGAGATGCTGGTCGCCAATTACCGCGTCGCGCCGCTGGAGCCGCGCCAGCGCGCCATGCTCGACTTCGCCTGGAAGCTGACCAAGGAGCCGATGTCGGTGGGCGAGCCCGACCGCGAGGCGCTGCGCGCCGCCGGATTCAGCGCCGAGGACATCTTCGACATTGCCGACACGGTCGGCTTCTACAACATGTCAAACCGCGTGGCGACCGCGGTGGACATGATCCCGAACCGCGAGTACCACAGCCAGGACCGCTAAGGCCCGGAAAGTCCCGGTCATTCACCGGCATCGCACCCGGCAGCCTTATCGGAAGTCTTCGAGGCCACACAGGGTAGGTATCATGGCGATCGTCCGTTTCTTCGTCCGTCTGTTCGCGCTCATCGGCCTGCTGCTGGTGGTCGGCGCGGTGGCGGTGGTGGTGCTGGCGGTCCGTCATGAACCCACCCTGCCCGCCGCGGTGGTGCTGGAACTCGACCTGACCAAGCCGCTGGCCGAGAGCGACGACGGCAAGTTCGGCAGCCTGTTCGAGCACCAGACCACGCTGCGCGAGGTGCTGGACGCACTCGACGGCGGCCGGCGCGATCCGAAGGTGAAGGGCGTGCTGGCCCGCTTCGGCGACGACAGCATCGGCTTCGCCCAGACCCAGGAGCTGCGGACCGCCATCGAGCGGTTCCGCGCCTCGGGCCGCTTCGCCGTCGCCTTCGCCGAGGAGTATGGCGGGGCCGGGGCCGGCAACCGCTCCTACCTGCTGGCGAGCGCCTTCGACGAGGTCTGGCTGCAACCGCTGGGCACGCTGGGCATCACCGGCCTGTCGGCGGAGCTGCCCTTTGCCCGCGACGCCTTTGACCAGCTGGGCGTGCAGCCGAGCTTCGCCCAGCGCGAGGAATACAAGAGCTTCGCCGAGACCTTCACCAAGTCCGGCATGACCCCGGCCAACCGCGAGATGATGGAGGCGCTGGTCACCGACCTCGGCAACCAGCTGGTCGACGGCATCGCCAAGAGCCGGCGCCTCGCCCCCGCCGCGGTGCGGACCGCCATGGACAAGGCGCCGCTGTTGAGCAAGGAGGCGCTCGACCAGAAATTCGTCGACCGGCTCGGCTATGCCGACGAGGCGCGGGACGAGGCGCTGAAGCGGGCCGGCACCGGGGCGGAGACGCTGGACCCGGCCGATTACCTGTCGGTCGCCGGCAGCCCCAACGGCGAGGGGCCGACCATCGCCCTGATCCATGCCGTCGGCACCATCACCGGCGGCGAGAGCGGCAAGCCGACGGTGGGCGGGATGTCCGCCGGGTCGGAGACCATCGTCAAGGCCATCGAGGAGGCGGCCGACGATCCGGAGGTGCGCGCCATCCTGTTCCGCATCGACAGCGGCGGCGGCGCGGTTTCCGCGTCGGAAGCGATCCGCCGGGCCCTGGTCAAGGCGCGGCAGAGCGGCAAGCCGGTGATCGCCAGCATGGGCGACACCGCCGCGTCGGGCGGCTACTGGATCGCGCTGGCCGCCGACCGCATCGTCGCCTCCCCCGCCACCGTCACCGGTTCCATCGGCGTCGTCGCCGGCAAATTCGCCATCGGCGGCCTGTCAGACAAGCTGGGCATCCATTGGGACCGGGTGCAGGGCGCAAAGAATGCCGGCATGTGGTCGCCGCTGCATCCCTTCGAAGGCGGCGAATCCGAACGGCTGAACGCCATCATCGAGGACACCTACGCCAACTTCCTGCAACGGGTGGCGGAGGCCCGGCGGATGACGCCGGAACAGGCGCGCGGCATCGCCAAGGGCCGTGTCTGGACCGGCGCCCAGGCCCGCGAACTCGGCCTCGTCGACGATCTGGGCGGCCAGGAGCAGGCGCTGACGCTGGCCCGCACCGCCGCCGGCCTCTCCGCCGACGCCCCGGTGAGCCTGGTCCCCTACCCGCCGCCGAAGTCGGTGACCGACCAGATCCTCGATCTGGTGTCCCGCAAGGGCGAGCTGGTCGGCGCGCTGGCCGCCGTGGCGGAACTCCGCCCCCTGCTGGCGCAGCTCCGCCCGCTGCTGGCCGCCACCCAGGGCGACGGCATGCAGGCCCGCATGCCGCCGATGTCGCTGGGGCGGTGAGTCCAAGCATTCAGAAAAATCCCCTCTCCCCCGCTCACGCGCAAACTTCGTTTGCGCTGACGCGACAGGCGGATCGAAGATCCGCCGAAAGCGAAGAGAGGGGGTTCTCACCGTTCGAAGATCTTCACGTCCGAGACGCCTGACCATGACCGAGACCGCCACCCGCGCCGCAGAGTCCGATGCCGTAAAGCTCGATCCGGCCCATCCCGTCTTCACCCACCAGGAAATCCTGCGGGTGTTCAGCGGGGTTGCACTGGCGATGCTGATGGCGGCGATGGACCAGACCATCGTCGCCACCGCGCTGCCGACGATGGCGAGCCAGTTCGGCGGTCTGGAGATGCTGCCCTGGGTGGTCACCGCCTATCTGCTGACCTCCACCACGACGACGCCGATCTACGGCAAGCTGTCGGACCTCTATGGCCGCAAGCGCGTGCTGCAGACGGCGATCCTGCTGTTCCTGGTCGGCTCCGTCCTGTGCGCGGCGGCGCAGAGCATGACCCAGCTGATCCTGTTCCGGGGGTTGCAGGGGTTGGGCGGCGGCGGGCTGATGTCGCTGGCCTTCACCATCATCGGCGATGTCGTCGCCCCACGCGAGCGCGGGCGTTACCAGGGCATGATCGGCGGCGTCTTCGCGCTGGCCAGCGTCGCCGGGCCGCTGCTGGGCGGCATCTTCACCGAGACCATCGGCTGGCACTGGATCTTCCTGATCAACCTGCCGCTCGGCGTCGCCGCACTCGCCATGACCCGCAGCACCCTGTCGCGCCTGCCCGCCGGCCGCGCCAGGCCGCGCATCGATCTGGCCGGGGCGGCGCTGCTGACCGGGGCGGTGACCAGCCTGCTGGTCGTCGCCACCCGCGGCGACGCCATGGGCTGGGGCAGCCCGGCGGCGCTGGCCCTGCTGGTGGCCGGCCTCGTCATGCTGGTGGTCTTCCTCTGGCACGAGCGCCGGATCGAGGAGCCGATCCTGCCGCTGCACCTGTTCCGCCGCCCGGTGGTGGCGGTGGCGACGCCGGTGGTCGCCGTGTCGGCGATGGTGCTGTTCGCCGGCATCGTCTATCTGCCGCTGCACCTCCAACTGGTGCAGGGGGCCAGCGCCACGGTGTCCGGCCTGCTGCTCCTGCCGCTGGTGCTGGGCATGACCGTCGGGTCGGTCGGCGGCGGACGGCTGATCGCTAGGACTGGGCGCTACAAGGCCTTCCCGCTGGCCGGGCTGGCCCTGTCCGGCGTGATGTACGCCCTGCTGGGCAGCCTGCCGGCGCTGGCGGCGGACGGGTTGTGGTCGACGCTGATCTTGGTGCCGCTGGGCATGGGGCTGGGTCTGGTGATGCCGGTGATGACGGTCGCCGTGCAGAATGCGGTGGAGCACCGCGACCTGGGCGCCGCCACCGCCGCGGTCGGCTTCTTCCGCTCGCTCGGCGGGTCGGTCGGCGTCGCGGTGTTCGGCGCCGTCTTCAACGCCGTGGTGTCCGAACGGCTGGAGGGGGCCGGCCTGTCCGGCCGCGCGGTCCTGGAGCATGGCGCCGCCGCCCTCGCCGGCCTGCCCGCCGACGCACACGGCGGGGTGGTGGCGACGCTGGAGCACGGCTTCGCCACCCTGTTCCTGCTGGCCGCGGCGCTGGCGGTCGTCTCCTTCGCCATGACGCTGTTCCTGAAGGAACTGCCGCTGCGCTCCGCCAACCCCGGCCGGACGGAGGCCGCCCCGGCCGCGGAAGGCTGATGGGGCGGGCCGAACGGTCAGCCGTCAGGAATGATCGCTGGGGAAGTGCCTGGGCTGCCCCAGCTTGTCCTCGATGTAGAGCAGGTTGACCAGCACCAGCACGACGACGGCGAGCGGCGTCGCCAGGAACATGCCCATGATGCCGAACAGCACGCCACCGGCGGCAATCGCGCCGATGGTGACCACTGGCGGCAGATCGACCACCCGCTTCTGCAACAGCGGCGTGATCACGTTTCCTTCGATCTGCTGGATGACCAGATAGAGTCCGGCGACCCACAGCGCGTCCTGCGGCGACTGGGCGAAGCCGATCAGCAGGGCCGGCACCGCCGCCAGGAAGGGGCCGACCAGCGGGATGAACTCCATCAGCCCCGCCACGATGCCCAGCGCCAAAGCCGACGGGATCCCGAGCAGCCAAAGCCCGACCGCGATCATCGTGCCGACCGCCGCCATCGCCACCAGCTGCCCGATCAGCCACTTCCACAGGCTGTCGCCGGCGACATCCATCACCTCGCAGGCCCGCTTCTGGCCGCGCGGCGGCACCAGCAGGACGACGCCGCGCTGATAGAGTCCCGGAGACGCCGCCAGATACAGGGCCGCGAACATCACCACCACCGCGTCGCCGACGACATAGACGAGGCCGGAGGCGAAGCTGCTCAGCTGGTTCATCCAGGGCCATTCCTTGCCCTGCTCCATGATGCGGTCGCGCCAGCCGTCGGGCAGCATGCCCATCGCCTTGGTCACCTGCTCCTGCAACTGGCCGAGCTGGGACGCCATCGAGGTGCCCATCAGCCAGCCGCCGCCGCCGACCAGAAGAACCAGCGTCAGCAGCACGATGGCCAGCGACCAACCATGGCCGAGCCCAGTTGCCCGCTGCACATAGCCGGTCAGCCGCTGCAACAGGATGGCGAACAGCACGCCGGTGAAAATCAGCAGCAGCGTGCCGGAGATCCGCCACAGGAAGATGCCGAGCGCCGCCACCCCGGCGACGATCAGCACCTTCCAGGTGAAGACGGCCAGCTCGCCGCGCCCGGCCCGCGCCGGCGGTTCGGTCTGCGCCGCCCCGCCGCCGGGGGGTGTCGCTTGATAGGCGGTGGGCCGGCTGGGTGTCGCCATCTCTTCAAACTCCCGCACTGGCGGCCGCCGGAGGGACAGCCTCGCGGGAAGAACGCGCGGAATCCGCGGACGTTGCGCAATGTCGGCAGGTTAGGCCATCGGCGGTAGTCCGAAGATCGGTATGGAAGCTGCCCCGAACCGCCCCATATCAGCAGTGACGCCAAGGAGTCATTCTCGCTGATGTCACTTTAAGAGCCCGCCTCACGGCGGGCTTTTTTTTGCCCGATACCGGCCTCCCCTACCGGCGTGCCTCCGGCGGGAACAGCAGGCTGACCTTCAGGCCGGGCTCGTTGTCGCTCAGCTCCAGCTTCGCGCCATGCAGCGTCGCCACCGCATCGACGAGGCTCAGCCCCAGCCCGTTGCCGGGCGAGGCGCGGGCGGTGTCCAGCCGGACGAAGCGTTGCAGAACCTTGTCGCGCATGTCCGGCGGAATGCCGGGGCCGCTGTCGGCGACCTCGATGCAGGCGGCGCGGCCGGGGGCCGGACCGTCGAGGACCAGCGTGATATTGCCACCGTCCGGCGTGTATTTGATGGCGTTGTCCAGCAGGTTCGACACCACCTGGGCCAGAAGCTGGCCATTGCCGTGGACGACCGGCTTGCCGCGGATGTCGACGGACAGGCGCTGCCCGCGCTCGTCCGCCACCGGTTCGTAGAGGTCGGCGGCGAGTTCCACCACCTCCGCCAGATCGACCGGCACGAAGTCCTGCCGCTTGGCGCCCGATTCCGCCTCCGCAATCGACAGCAGGGCGGTGAAGGTGGCGAGCAGCCGGTCGGCCTCGACGATGGTGTCCTGCAACACGGAACGATAGACCTCCGGGTCTTCCGTCTCGTGCAGCAATGCCAGTTCGATGCGGGAGCGCAGGCGGGTCAGCGGCGTGCGCAGGTCATGGGCGACGCTGTCGGTCACCTGCTTCATGCCGGTCATCAGCCGTTCGATGCGGTCCAGCATGGCGTTGAGGTTGCCGGCCAGCCGGTCCATCTCGTCGCCGCCGCCGAACCGCGGCACCCGGTCGGTCAGATCGCCGCTCATGATCTGGCGGGTGGTGCGGTTGATCGCCTCGATCCGGCGCATGGCGCCGCGGCTCATCAGCAACCCGCCGCCCAGCCCGAGCAGGGCGGTCGCCCCCAGGATCCAGCCGAGCGAGCGGAACATCCGGGTGCGCAGCTGGTCGATCTCGCTCATGTCGCGGCCGACCAGCAGGCGGAACTGCCCCGGCAGCGTGAAGGTCACCGCCTGGGCGGTGGAGGGCCTGTCGTTCACCCCGCCATAGTCGGCGACCTTGAAATGGGTCCAGCCGCTGGCATTGGGCACCGCCGCCGGCCAGCCCGACAGGTTGCCGGCCAGAATCACCCCCGCCGCCGTGGTCAGCAGATAGATGGAGTTGTTGTTGGCAACCGCGCTGCGCGTCCGCACCACATCGACGAGGCCGGGCAGCCCGTAATTGCGGTAATGGTCCTGCAGGCCGGCGACCTCCAGCGCGATGGTCTCGCCGATCTCCTGCTCCAGGAATCCCGCGGTGGTGCGGTAGACGACGCCCAGAATCAGCCCGACCGACAGGACGAACATCGCCAGATAGAGCAGCGCCAGCCGGAACGCCGTGGTCCGCACCAGCCGCAGCCCGGCGGCGACAAAGCCGTGCAGGCCGGCAGAATGAGCTTCGGTCCTCAACAAGAGCCCTCTCCCCCCCGGGGAGAGGGTTGGGTGAGGGGGATGCATTGCGAGGAGCGTCCGGCAAACGGTTCCCCCTCACCCTGCCCTCTCCCCGGGGGGGAGAGGGGAATCGCCGCCGTCAAAATCAAAGCTCCATAAGGTCTTTTACGCCTCCGCCGCGCGCAGGCTGTAACCGGCGCCGCGCACGGTGTGGATCAGGGGGGTGGGAAAATCCTTGTCGATCTTCTGGCGCAGACGGGCGATGTGCACGTCGATCACGTTGGTCTGCGGATCGAAATGATAGTCCCAGACATTCTCCAGCATCATGGTGCGGGTCACCACGCTGCCGGCATTGCGCATCAGATATTCCAGCAGCGAGAACTCGCGCGGCAGCAGGTCGATGGCCTTGCCGGCGCGCCGGACGCTGCGTGACAGCAGGTCGAGTTCCAGATCGCCGACCGACAGGCGGGTCTGCGGCTGGGCCGCACCCCGTCGGCGCACCAGCACCTCGATCCGCGCCAGCAATTCGGAGAAGGCGAAGGGCTTGGTCAGGTAATCGTCGCCGCCGGCCTTCAGCCCCTTCACCCGGTCGTCGACGCTGCCCAGCGCCGACAGGAACAGCACCGGCGTGTCGTTGCCTGCCGCCCGCAGCACCTGGACCAGCGACAGGCCGTCGCGGCCGGGCAGCATGCGGTCGACGATCATCACGTCGTAATGCTCGGCCCCGGCCAGGAACAGGCCTTCCTTCCCGTCGTTGGCGACGTCCACCACATGGCCGGCCTCCTTCAGCCCCTTGGCAAGGTAGCTGGCGGCCTGGCGATCATCTTCTATGACGAGAATCTTCATGAGCACGAGTGTAGCCTCCCAAAACAGCCCGGCCAAGCACGACCGGACACTCCCTCTCCCGCCCCGGGAGAGGGAAGGGGCCCATGCGGAGCATGGGAAGGGTGAGGGGTAGCTCAAGGAACCATGCGCTTCTGGCCCTTTGGCTCACCCCTCACCCTCCCCACGCCTTCGGCGCGGGTCCCTTCCCTCTCCCGAGATGGGAGAGGGAGAGTTCACCTCACGCCTTCAGCTTCAGCGCGACGAAGGACTCGTTGCCCTGCCGGTTGATCAGCATCAGCAGCGCCTTCTGCCCGTTCTTCTCGGCCTCGGTGACCTGACGGCGGACGTCGGCGGGGCTCTTCACCTCGGTGTCGCCGACCCGCTCGATCACGTCGCCGGGACGGACCGGCACGTCGACGCTGGAGGACAGGCCGGTCACCACCACGCCCTGGACATCCTCGCCGATGCCCAGCCGCTTGCGTGCCGCCCGGTCCAGCGGGGCGAGCTTCAGCCCCTTCACCGGTGCGACCTCCTCATGCTCGGCGGTGCCCTTGCCGGAGTCGGTCTCGGCGGCGGCCATCTGCTGCTGTTCGGACAGACGGTCGATGCGCACCGGAACCGTCTTCTCGCGGCCCTCGCGCAGGATCTTCAGGTCCACCGTGTCGCCGGCCTTGGTGTCCGCGACATGGCGGGTCAGGTCGCGCAGGTTGTTGACCGGCTTGCCGGCGTAGGACAGCACCACGTCGCCCTGATGCAGGCCGGCGCGCTGGGCCGGGCTGTCGGCGGTCACCTCGGCCACCAGGGCGCCCTTGGCGCCGGGCAGTCCGACGCTGTCGGCGATGTCCGGCGTCACCTCCTGGATCTTCACGCCGAGCCAGCCGCGCTCGACCTTGCCGCTGTCCTTCAGCTGGGCCACCACCTCCTTGGCGAGGTTGGACGGGATGGCGAAGCCGATGCCGACCGACCCGCCGTTCGGCGAGTAGATGGCGGTGTTGATGCCGATCACCCGGCCGCTGAGATCGAAGGTCGGGCCGCCCGAGTTGCCGCGGTTGATGGCGGCGTCGAGCTGGAAGTAATCGTCGTAGGGGCCGCTGTGGATGTCGCGGCCGCGGGCCGACACGATGCCCTTGGTGACGGTGCCGCCCAGCCCGAACGGGTTGCCGACCGCCATCACCCAGTCGCCGACGCGGGTCTTGTCGCTGTCCGCCCAATCGACCGACGGCAGCGGCTTGTCCGACTTCACCTTCAGAAGCGCGAGGTCGGTCTTGGCGTCGCGGCCGATCAGCTTGGCCGGCATGGCGGTGCCGTCCTGCAAGGTGACGGTGATTTCGCTGGCGCCGTCGATGACGTGGTTGTTGGTCACGACATAGCCGGCGGGATCGATGATGAAGCCGGAGCCGAGCGCCCCGGTCTTGCCGCGCGGCCCCTGGTCCTGATCCTGGTCGCCGTCCGGACCGCCATTGGGCCCGCCATTCCGGTTCATCTGGTCCTGGAACTGGCGGAAGAACTCCTCGAACGGTGTGCCCGGCGGGAAGCCGGGGACCGCCGGGCCGCGCTGGGTGCGGGCTTCGGCCTTGGCCTCCTGGGTGGCGGCGATGTTGACCACGGCCGGGCTGACCTTGGCGGCGAGGTCGGCGAAGCTGGCCGGCGTGTCCTGCACCATGGCGACGGCCGGCGGGGTGGCATTCTGCTGGGCCTGCGACGCCGCCCATCCGGCCAGCGCCGGAGCCGTCAGCACCGTGGAGCCCAGCAGCAGGGCGGCGACGGTCCGGCGCAGGCGGCCCGCACGCCCGATTTCGCGCTGGGGCTTCGACTGGGAATTGGCGGGAGGAAGGGTGGTCATGACGGCGACACTCCGATCAGGCGATTCCGACTGTGGGGAGGTGGGCGGGCGGTCCGACCGCCGCGGCACCTCACCGCTCTTGTCCCCAACATAGGAACCCGCCCTTCACCGCCGCCTTGCGACCGGATGAAAGAAATTTCAGGCTGGCCGGATCGGCCGGATCGGTCTCGCAGGCCTACTCCCCGATCAGATGCAGCGCGATCTCCCGCCGGTGCGGCCGGGCGCGGTGTTCGAACAGGTAGACGCCCTGCCAGGTGCCCAGCGCCGGTTCCCCCGCCATCACCGGGATCGACAGGCTGACGCCGGTCAGGGCGGAACGGATGTGGGCGGGCATGTCGTCGGGCCCCTCGGTGGTGTGGGCGTAGAGCGACGGGTCCTCCGCGACCAGCCGGCGGAAGAAGCGCAGCAGGTCGGCTTGCACGTCGGGATCGGCATTCTCCTGGATGGTCAGGGAGGCCGAGGTGTGGCGGCAGAACACCGTCAGCAGCCCGGTCTCCATCCCCTGCTCCGCCACCCAGCGCCGGACCTGGGCGGTCACCTCGACCAGCCCGGCGCCGCGGGTGGAAACAGTCAGCGTCGTGACGGCTTGTCGCATGGCGTGCGGTCTCCTTCATGTTTCGCCCGCTTGGTTCCGGGGACAGGCAATACCAGATGTCTCTACCCCAACGGTGTCGCCCGAATAAAATCCATGGGCGCACTGTTTCTGTCGGAAGGCCAAGGAGGAAGACCGCGCATGGACATCACCGGCACCCACAGCGTTCCCGGACCGCGCGACCGCGTGTTCGCGGCACTCTGCGACCCGGCGGTGCTGATGCGCTGCATCCCCGTGCTGGAAGAGATGGAGCGGCTGTCGGCCACCGACTATGCGGCACGGGTCCGCACCACGCTTGGGCCGATGAAGGCGCGCTTTTCCGGCCGGCTGCGGCTGGAGCCGGAGGATGGCCCCCACCGCTACCGGCTGGTCGCCCAGGGCAATGGCGGGCTGGCTGGCGCGGTGAAGGGCGAGGCCTTCGTCGTGCTGGAGGAGGAGGAGGGGCGGACCCGGCTGACCTACAGCCTGTCGGTGGCGCTCGGCGGTGCGGTCGGCCGGCTGGCGGTGAAGCTGGTGCAGGCCAAGACCGACCGCGTGCTCGCCGGCTTCTTCGAGCGCTTCGCGGAGGAGGTCGACGGCCGCCCGGAGTGAAGGCGCGGGAGATGCGGCGCAATGCCGCAGGACCGGAGAGCGCCTTTCGCAGGTGCAGCATCATGGGTCAGGATAACAGGCGTCGCGGGTGCTCTTTGCCGGTGGAGATGCCGAGTGGTCCTGTCCCAGCCCGCTGCCCACAGCCTTGACCAGAATCCCGCTGCCGTCGCCGCCGCGACCGACCGCATGATCTTCGGCCGCATCCTGGCGCTTGCCGCCGCCGATCCGGCGCGGACGATGACAGGATCGCTGGCGCTGACCAAAGCCGATCTGACCGAGCTTGCCGCAAGACACGCGCCCGATTTCGCCGACGCCGTCGCCGCGCTCCCCGGTGGGGGTGAGGCCGGCGGGGACGAACCCGGCGAGGACGCCATCGAAGAGGCCGATCTGCGAGCCTTCCTGGCCGAGCATGGCGCGACGGGGGCCGACGAGGAGCGCTGGCTGGCCGCCATCCTGGCCCGCCGGTCGCTGGAGCCCAACCATCTGTGGCAGGATATGGGGTTCCACGACCGCGGCGAACTCAACACCATGTTCCGGCGGCATTTCCCGGCGCTGGTGGCGCTGAACTCCGGCGACATGAAGTGGAAGAAGTTCTTCTACCGCCAGCTTTGCGAGCGCGAAGGGCTGATGCTGTGCAAGTCCCCCAACTGCGAGGTCTGCGACGACGTCGAGGTCTGCTTCGGCGAAGAGGCCGGGGACCCACTGTCCACCCTCGCCCGCCTGGCGCGCAACGGGTAAGGAGGCTCAGCGCGGCTGGGCACCGAGATCCTCGAAGGCCATGCCCTTGTCGGTGCGGCGGAAGCGGGCTTTGCCGTTGACGGTCAGCGGCGGCTGGCCCGGCTGCGGCACGAAGGTGGCAGCGTAATAGCAGTCATACTGGCCGCTGCCGTCAGGGCTGGCGCCGGTTGGGCCGCCCTTCGGCTTCGCCTCGACGCAGCCCTGCTTGCGGAAATTGTCGAAGGTGCGGAAGGCGGCATTGCCCTGGCGCTCCAGCGTGCGGCGGGTGTGCGCCTCCACCAGCTTGCGCATGTCGCCCTCCGACGGCTCGCCCGAACAGGCGGCGAGCAGCAGCGCGGCGAGCAGAACGAGGCGCCTCACCGCCCGCCCAACAGCCGGTCGACCCGCTCCTTCAGGGCGGCGAAGGAGGGCGGCTTGACCACGAAGCCGTTGACGCCCAGCGCCATCGCCTGCTTCACGATCTCGGATTCGGTGTGGTTGGTCAGGAACACCACCGGGGCGCGGGGGTTGGCGGCTTCGGTGCTGGCGCGCAGGCGGGCCAGGAATTGCAGGCCGGAGACCGGCTTCATGTCGATGTCGCAGACGATCAGGTCGGGATTGACGCGGATGCACTCGTACATCGCCGACTCGCCGTTGTCGGCCTCCGTCACGTCGCGGAAGCCGATCTGGCTCAGGATCTGGACGATGGTGCGGCGGACGAAGGGCTGATCCTCGACGACCAGGATCCGAAACTGGGAATAGTCGATCGCCTGCATATCCACTCCCATGTCTCCAGCCAATACGCCGCATCCCACTGATACCGTCCGAACCGGCGGCGGGCAATCGAAGGTCGGTTACCGGCGGATGCAATATGATTTTGGTTCTGTAAATTTTCCGACAATTTGTAGTGCCGGAGCCGTCATCCGCCGGCCTGGACCCGGCCGGGGAACAGACGCTCCAGAACCGTGCGCAGACGGTCCATGGTCAGCGGCTTGTGCAGGCAATCGTCCATCCCGGCGGCGCGGCATCGCGCGTCGTCCTCGGCATCGGTGCCGGCGGTCAGCGCCACGATGGGCACGCGGCCGGCCTCCCCCGGCAGGGCGCGGATGGCGCGGGCGGCCTCGTGCCCGTCCATCACCGGCATCTGCACGTCCATCACGATCAGGTCGAACCGCCTGTCCGTCGCGGCGGCCAGCCCCTGCGCCCCGTCCTCCGCCGTCGTCACCGTATGGCCCAGCGCCTTGAGAAAGCCGGCGGCCACCAGACGGCCGATGGGGTTGTCCTCCACCAGCAGGACCGACAGGGCGGCGGGACGCAGCACGGCCCGCACCGGGATGCGGACGGTCAGCCACTCCCCCGCCGCGCCATCCGGCCCGCCGGTCGGCAGATCTCCGCCCAGACGCCGCACCAGCGGCTGGACCGCGGCCAGCACCAGGGGGCGCAGCCGGGCCGCCCCCCGGTGCCGCAGCGTCAACTCGGCGGCCTCACCGGCCGACCGCAGCGACAGGGACAGCGACGCTCCCCCCTCCGCGGCCAGCAGCGTCAGCAGCCCGCGCAGCCCGGCGGCATCGCCGGTGAACTCCTCGTCCGCCCCGCTTTCAATCGACATTGCCTTTGCCGTCGCCGCGTCAACATCGGCCGCCAGCGCCGCCAGCGTCAGGCTTTCCTCCGCCTCGGCGCCCGGCCCCATCGGGCGCAAGGCCGCCATTGTGGCCCGCAGGGCGGCGCCCGCCGCCTGGACGGCGAGCAGCCGGTCCTGCTGGCGCGGCAGCAGCGGCGATTCCAGCGCGGCCGACGTCAGCGCCATCATCGGATCGAGCGCCGCCGCAACCGCAGCCCCCGCCGCATCGAGCAGCGATGCAGCCTCGGCCCGGCCCCGCTGCGCCTCGGCCAGCGTCGTCCGCAGGCGGTTCTCCCGCATCTGGCGCCGGCGGGCGGCCGATACCGCGCTGCGCAGGGCATCGCCGTCGTCATTGCCATCGCCGGCCGACCGTGCATCCTGCGCCCCCGCCGCGATGAAGCCCGCACTGTCGTGCCGCTGCCCCTCCGGCAGCAGAACCACCACCGCCGGGGCCGGGTCCAGCCGGGCCAGCGCCTCGACCGCCGTCACCGTGGGGGCGTCGAGCAGCACCACCGTTTCCCCTGCCGCACCGCCGCCGCGCAGCCGGTCCAGGGCGGCGGCCACCGTGTCCACCCGCGCCAGCTCCGGGAAAAGCGGGGCGAGCATCTTTTCGGGCGCCGCCGCCTGCGACACCAGAAGCACCGCCTCATTTGCCGCCGACCTGGGGTGGATCATGGGTTGGGCCTTAAATCCTTCTGCCATTTTTCCTCGAACGAACCGTCAGCCGGCGATGGAGGTGGAAACGGAGGCCGTGGCAAAGGCCGGGCCGGGATAGCCGTCGCCGATCACCACCCGGTTGTGCCCCGCCGCCTTCGCCTCATACAGCGCGCGGTCGGCGCGGCCAAGCGCCCTCGTCCTCGACCAGCAGGATCTCGAAGGGAGTCGCCAGGTCCTGCATCAGGGGAATCCTCGGAAGGAGGGATGGGGCAGATGGATTGAGAAGGTGCTGCCGACGCCGGGGCTGGACAGGACGGTGAGGCGGCCGCCCAGCCGTTCCACCATCTTGCGGGCGATGGCCAACCCCATGCCGGTGCCGGGATGCTCGTCGCGCGGATGCAGGCGCCGGAACACCTCGAAAATCTGGTCGCGATAGCGCGGTTCGATGCCGATGCCGTTGTCGCGCACGTCGATCACATCATAACCGTCGACCCGCCGGTGGGAAATCTGCACCTCGGCCGCGCGGTAGGGATGGCGGTATTCGACGGCATTGGCGATCAGCACGATGAAGATCTCGCGCAGCCGCCGCTCGTCGGCCTGCACCGATGGCAGATCCGCCACGGCCACGGTGGCGCCGGCATCGGCGATGCGCCGCTTCAGCGCCGTCAACGCCGTCTTCAGCGGATCGCCGAGCGGGATGACGCCGCAGCTGAGCGGCACCCGGTCCTCCGCCAGGAAAAGCTGCACATCGCGCAGCAGCATCTTCAGCCGCCCGGCGCCGTCGACGATCTCACGGATGAAGCCCTCGCTCTCCTCGTCCAGCCTGCCCTTCTGCTGGCGCTCCAGCAGTTGGGCGTAGCTGGCGATGGCGCGCAACGGCTCCTGCAGGTCATGGGCCGTGGCATAGGCGAACTGCTCCAGCTCGTTCTTGGCACGGCCAAGCTCGGCGGTGCGCAGATCGACCTGCCGCTCCAGGGTGTAGCGGCGGCCGATCGCCATGAAGGTCACCATTTCGATCAGCAGCGACAGCAGAAAGAAGGCCATCTGGAAGCCGCAGTAGGTCGGGTCGCCGTGGGCAAGCCCCTCCCAGCTGGTGCGCGGGGCCAGCGCCAGATGCCAATATCCGTCGGGCAGGTTGATCCGCTCGACCAGCGGGTCGCCCTTCAGCGCCAGGGCGTCGCCGGCCACCTGCTGACCGCTGTCGGTCACCACGGCGAATCCCAGATACGCGGGCACCCGGTCGAACCGCACCTCGTTCAGGATGGCGCCGACGTCGAACACCAGCCCGACGGCGCCCCAGGGCTTGCCCGGCCCATAGACGATCTGGCGGGCGATCAGCCCCTGCCCGCCCTGCAGGAGGTTGACCGGGCCGTGGACGGTCACGTCGCGGCTGATGATGGCGCGCTGCACCGTATCGGCGAAGCCCGGCCGGGCGTCCCGCAGCAGGTCGTTGCCCAGCACCTTCTCGTTGCCCTCCGTCGGATAGACGATGCGGACGACGAAATCGGGGGCGGCGGAGATGTTGCGCACCCCCACCACCGACCGCCGCAGTCCCTCCGCATAGCGGGGGAACTGGTCGGCGAGGCTTCCGGTGCCGGACGCGACCTCGACGAAGGCGGTCAGGCCACGGACCAGGGAGACGCGCTCGTTCAGCGCGCTCGACAGGGCGCTGGCGAGCGACGAGGCGGTCAACGCTGCAGTTGCACGGTGTTCGGCCACCAGGACGCGAACATAGACGTCGCTCATCCAGACGTAGCCGACCGCCAGGACCAGCGTCACCAGCGCCTGGACGGCGGCGGGCTTCCAGAAGCGCAGTCCGCCCAACAGCAGGCGGCGGAGACTGGCAGGCACCGGACGGCGCGGCGCGGTCAAGGGCTGCGCCGTCATGATCGGATCCGGGCCTCCCCAGTGTGGGCAAACCCCGCCTGCCATGTCCCGCCCCGCTCCGTTCCGCCATCCAGAGCCGGCAGGAGCAGACGGAACAGGCCGCCGCCGGAAAGTGATTGGAAACATCCCGACGAGCAAGGCAAGGTTGTGGTATCGACCATCACTGCGTCCCGGCCTCTTTTCCGCCGAAGGGTTCCGTACAGCCGACGGGATGCTTCAAGCTGCATGCACCGTCGGCAATGAACGCAATCATATCCCTTCACCCAGAAAGGACTCCCCTGTGAAATTGTCACAGGGGATAAGTCCTCAACCTTGATGATGAAGAGGATGCATAACGTTCGGTGCGACGGATCGAGGACGGAGCGGCAGGCTTATCCGCGGGGATTTTCCGGTATGCGGTCAGGCTGCCACGTCGACCGGCGCACGGTCCTTGGTGGCGATTTCCACGGCCCGCGCGAAATCGCCCACCATCTTCTCCGCGTCGAAGGCCAGATGGATTCGGCTGTGCTCCACCGCCTTCACCACCACCGGCACCTCAGCCGCGTAGCGGTCGAGCCGCAGATGACCGATGGCCCCCGCCAGCGAACGGCCGTCGGTCGTCGTCACCGGATCGATCATGGCGCCGCCGATGGACAGGTTGCGCACGGTCACCGCCAGCCGGTCGCCGCCGATCAGCAGGGTTCCCGTCTCGTCCACCTGGAAACGCGGCTTGCGCCGGCGGTCGGCATCGCCGGTGGAGGTGCGGACGATGCGGACCAGCACCTGCCGCAGGCTCTCGATGGAACGGGCGACATCGCCGGACCCGTTTTTGACGTGGGTGGCCTGTTCGCCGGTGCGGTCGGCCTCTTCCGACACCGCGGCGATGCGGTACGACACTTCCTGCGCCGCCGTGGAGGTCTCCACCACGTTGCGGCTGATCTCCTGGGTGGCGGCAGACTGCTGCTCCATCGCCGCAGCGATGGAACCGGCGATGTGGTCGATCTCGGCGATGGTCCGGCCGATTTCCTCGACCGCCTGCACCGCCTCGTCGGTCACCGCCTGGATCGCGGTGATCTGGCGGGTGATCTCCTCGGTCGAGGACGCGGTCTGGTTGGCGAGGTTCTTCACCTCCTGCGCCACCACGGCGAAGCCCTTGCCGGCTTCTCCCGCCCGCGCCGCCTCGATGGTCGCGTTCAGCGCCAGCAGATTGGTCTGGCCGGCGATGGACTGGATCAGGTTGACCACCTCACCCACCTTCGCCACCGTTTCCGACAGCGAGCGGATGGTGGCCTGGGTGTGGTGGCCGCTCTCCACCGCGCGGCGGGTCACCGCACTGGAATGGGCGACCTGCGAGGAGATCTCGCGGATCGAGGCGGCCAGCTCCTCGCTGGCGGCGGCGACGGTCTGGGCGTTCGCCAGCGCCTGCCCGGCCGCGGACGCCACGGTCTGGGCGTTGATGCTGACCCGCTCGGCCGAGCCGGACATGCCTTCGGCATCGTCGGCCATGGCCCCGGTGCGCTGGGCGACCTCCTCCACCGCGCGGCCGGCCTCCCGCTCCACCGTCGACGCCATGTTTTCCAGGGCGCGGCGCCGTTCCTCGTCGGCATGGCGGGCGCGCTCGACGCGCTCCTGCACGGCATAGCACAGGCGCGCCTTCAGGCCGCGCAGCTGGCCGGCGATGAGATGGAATTCGGCCGCGGCCGGCAGGTCGATGATGTGGGTCTGGTCGTTGCGGGCGATGGCGTCGAAATCGACCGAGAAGGCGGCCAGCGGGCGGCGGACGGTGCGCAGCAGCAAGAGCCCGCAGAACACCGCCCCCAGCAGGACGGCCAGCCCGGCCGCCACGGCGAACACCAGATGCCAGCGGAAGTCCTCCAGCGCCCCCTCATACTCGCCCTTGGCGACCGTCAGCTGCAATTGCAGCAGATCCTTGTTGGTCTGGAACGCCGCCTGGAACAGCGGGTCGATGCGGTCGCGGACCAAGACCTCCAGCCGCAGCGAATCGCCCTGGCGCGCCAGTTCCATCGCCGGCTTCAGCCCCTCGTTCAGGAAGGCGGCGCGTTGCTTGGCGAAGCGTTCCGCCAGAATCATCTCCTCCGGCGTCATGAAGGTGGTGACATAGTCCGCCCACAGCCGGTCGATGGTGGCGGCGTTTTTGGCGATGCGGTCCTCGCGCTGCGCCATCGCCTTGGGATCGGTGCCGTCGCGGGTATCGATGATCAGGCGCTGCAACGTCTGCACATTGTCGCGCATATGGTCCAGAATCTCGCCGATCTGGACCGCCGGCACCGTGCGGTGCTCGTACACCATCTTCAGCGACGCGTTGCTGTCGGACATGCCGCGCAGCGTGACGCCGCCGACCGCCAGCATCGACAGGATCATGAAGGCGAAGATCAGGGTCAGACGCCCGGTCACCGTCGCCATCCAGCGGCGGAACCCCGCCCCGGCGCCGCGCCCGACCGCCTGCCCGTCGCGCACCGTCAGATGGCGCGCCCTGCCCTCGCGGATGTCGGCATAGAGCCGCTCCGTCGCCGCCACCTGATCGCGCGACGGCTTGGTGCGGATCGAGATGAAGCCGGTCACCGTCCCGTCCTCGATTACCGGCGTGACGTTGGCGCGGACCCAATAGAAATCGCCGTCCTTGGTCCGGTTCTTCACCAGCCCTTCCCACGGCCGGCCGTCCTTGATGGTCGCCCACAGGTCGGCGAAGGCCTCCTTCGGCATGTGCGGATGCCGGATCAGATTGTGCGGAGCCCCGATCAGCTCGGCTTCGGCATAGCCGCTGATGTCGGCGAATGCCTTGTTGACGAAGGTGATGCGCCCGCCCGTGTCGGTACGCGACACCAGCAGGACACCGTCTTCCATCACGATTTCACGGTCGGTGATCGGTTCGTTGAGACGCATGGGGCGGGGCCTCGTCGGACAATGGGCACGTTCGGGCAGGCAAGCCGGCGCGACGGGTCGCGACCGGTGGACAGAGAGAGGCCAGCGCACCGCCTGGAAAAAGCGATGGTTCGGCACAGCTAACGGAATGGCGTTTCGTCTACTCTGAGTAGCCCACATCCGCACTGACACAGATCAAGTCAGCAAGCGGCGTGCCATGCACTCTGAATTCTTCGCAAACCGCCGCTCCGGTAAAACCCTGATGACCGGGCGCGCGCTTCAAACTGTGATTCGCCGCGTCTGGAGTCGCAATTTGCGAATGAAAACGCGAGTCAGCCGGAAAATTATCAAATTGCAAAAGAACAGATTTCCCGCGGGGAAGGCGAATCTCCACATCAGAGAACATTAATAAAGAAAAACCCCTCTCTCCATCTGGAGAGAGGGGTTTCATAACTGCGACATTCTGCCGCAGTATTTCCGCGTATGTGAAAAATGCCGCGAGCGGTCAGGACTTCGCCATCAGCTGTTCCAGCCAATGGATGTCGTAATTGCCGTCGATGAAGGCCTGCTGTGCGATGATGCGGTCATGCAGCGGCAGCGTGGTCTGGATGCCGCCGATCACATACTCTTCGATGGAGCGGCGCAGGCGCATCAGGCACTCGTTCCGGGTGGTGCCGTGGACGACCAGCTTGGCGATCAGGCTGTCGTAATGCGACGGCACGCGGTAGCCGTCATACAGTGCCGAATCGACGCGAACGCCCAGTCCGCCCGGCGCGTGATAGCCGTCGATCTTGCCTGGCGACGGGATGAAGGTCTCCGGGTTCTCGGCGTTCACCCGGCATTCGATGGCATGGCCTTCGAAGCGGATGTCCGACTGGCCATAGCCCAGAGGCGCACCGGCGGCGACGCGGATCTGCTCGCGAACCAGATCGATGCCGGTGATCATCTCGGTGATGGTGTGCTCGACCTGAAGGCGGGTGTTCATTTCGATGAAATAGAACTGCCCGTCCTCGTAGAGGAACTCCATCGTGCCGACGCCGCGGTAGCCGATGGCCGCCGCCGTCTTGGCCGCCAGCTCGCCGATGAAGGCGCGCTGCTCGGCGTTCAGCGCCGGGCTCGGCGCCTCCTCGATGACCTTCTGGTGCCGGCGCTGGACCGAGCAGTCGCGCTCGCCGAAATGCACGCAGGTGCCGTGGGTGTCGCCCAGGAGCTGGATCTCGATGTGCCGCGGATGGCCGAGATACTTCTCCAGATAGACCTCATCGTTGCCGAAGGCGGCGCGCGCCTCGCCACGGGCCAGCTGATAGGCTTCCTTCAGCTGGTCGGGGTTGCGGGCGACCTTCATGCCCTTGCCGCCGCCGCCCGCCGCCGCCTTGATCAGCACCGGATAGCCGGTCTCGTGGGCGACCTTCTCCGCATCCTCCAGCGACGTCACCGGACCGTCGGAGCCGGGCACCACCGGCAGACCCTGCTCCATCACCGTCTTCTTGGCGGTGACCTTGTCGCCCATGACCCGGATATGCTCCGGCGTCGGGCCGATGAAGGTGAAGCCGTGCTCCTCCACCATCTCCGCGAACTGGGCGTTTTCCGACAGGAAGCCGATGCCGGGATGGATGGCGTCGACATTGGTGATCGACGCCGCCGACAGGATGGCCGGAATGTTGAGGTAGCTGTCGCGCGCGGACGCCGGACCGATGCACACGCTTTCGTCGGCGAGGCGGACGTGCATGGCGTCGGCGTCGGCGGTGGAATGCACCGCCACGGTCTGGATCCCCATTTCGCGGCAGGCGCGGTGGATGCGGAGCGCAATCTCACCACGGTTCGCGATCAGGATCTTTTCGAACATCGCCAAGGGAATGCCCCGCTTTACTCGATGATGAGGAGAACTTCGCCGAATTCGACCGGCTGGGCGTCGGACACCAGCACTTCGGCGACGGTGCCGCCGCGCGGGGCCTTGATCGGGTTCATGACCTTCATCGCCTCGATGATCATGATGGTCTGGCCGGCCTTGACCACGTCGCCCGGACGGACGAAGGGCGTACCGCCCGGCTCCGCCGCCAGATAGGCGGTGCCGACCATCGGCGAGGTCACGGCACCCGGATGGCTTGCCGGCTTTGCAGCGGCCGGCGCCGCCACGGCGACCGGAGCGGCCGCCAGGACCGGGGCTGCCTGGACGGCGACCGTCTGGGCGGCGGTCGGGCGGGTGACGCGGATGCGCTTTTCGCCCTCGGCGAACTCGATCTCGCTCAAGCCCGTCTCACGCAGGAGGTCCGCCAGCTTGCGGACCAGATCGCCGTCGATGTCGAAGCTCGCCATGATGTCAGTCGTTCCCGTTTCCTTAATCGCGGTCGATGATGTTCGCGATGGCGTCCAGCGCCAGAAGATACCCGTGCGGCCCGAACCCGCAGATCATCCCCCTCGCCACCGGCGAGATGTAGGAGTGATGGCGGACCGGCTCGCGCTTGAAGATGTTCGACAGATGGACCTCGATCACCGGCAGCTCCGACAGAATCAGGCTGTCCATGATCGCGACCGAGGTGTGGGTGTAGGCGCCGGCGTTGATGACGATGCCGTCATTTTCCGTGCGGGCCTGCTGAATCCACGAAACCAGTTCGCCTTCGTGATTCGACTGCCGGAAATCCACGGTCAGACCCAGCGTGTCGGCACGCTCGTGGCAGGCGGCCTCCAGGTCGTCCAGGGTCATCGACCCGTAGATTTGCGGCTCCCGCACGCCCAGCATGTTGAGGTTCGGTCCGTTGAGGACCAGAATCGACGCGTCGATGGCCACAGCCCGCGCCCCTTTTCCATGATCGAAACCGCGCGTTTATAGCACGAAGCACCGTCCTGTCCATGGCGACGGGGGCCTTCCGCGCGGAAAAGCGCGCCAAAATCCGGAAAATCGCCACGGCAGGGCCGGAAGACCGCGCGAACCCTCAGGGAAAACCCCAGCGATATCAGGGAGCAGGCTGAAGCGTGTGCCTGGCGAGCAGCTGGTGATAAACGCCCTGCTGCTTCAGGGCCTTCAGGCCGTCGTTAAAGGCGGCGACCGTCGCGTCGGCCCCCGGGGTGCCGCGTCCGACCACCAGATGCAGCGTCACCACGGCGAAGGGCCGGTCCGCCACCCGGATGTCGTCGGCCAGACCGGAGCGCTGAATCGCCGCGGCGCCGCTGAACTCGTCGATCACCAGAACATCGGCCCGCCCGGTCGCCACCATGCGCACGCAGGCTCCCAGGTCGGACGGGGTCTGCCGGGTCAGGCGGCCCTGTTCGACCATCGCCTCCAGCCCGGCCGGCAGGGCATAGCCCACCGGCTGGCAGATCGTCCGCCCCTGGAAATCCTCCAGACCGCCGGAGTCGCCGCCTCCGGCCCGGCCGTGAAACTCCATCCCGGACCGGTTCGACAGATAGACGAACTGCCGCACTTCCATCACCGGGTCGGAGAACAGCACCTCCCGCTCGCGCTCCGGCGTGCGGATATAGGGAAAGGTGGCGAGGAAACGGCCGGCCACCACCCCGTCATAGCCGCGCTTCCACGGCATGAAGCGCACGTCGTACCGACGCCCGCCGACCGCGAAGGACCGGCGGACCAGATCGGTCACCAGCCCGCCACCCGGCAGGTCGTCGCCGGTGTAGGGGGCATAGTCGCCGCCGGTCACCAGATCCAGGCCTGTGTAGGGGGCCTGAGCGGGATCCGTGCCACCGGGTTCCGAGCCGGGGACCTGAGCCTGCGGCTGAGCCGGGGTCAGGCACAGCAGCAGCCCGGCCAGGACAATGCCCGCGGCCGAGGATCTCACCGTGCCAATCGCTCCGTTTGCCGAATCCCGCAAGTCCGTTGGCCGCCCGCTGGTGGGTCCGGCGCCGCGGTCGCACGGCGCCGGCCAAGAATCTAACAGCTGAGATCTAACGGCCTGCACGCCGCACTGTAAAGAGCCGCCGACACTTGCCGCCGGCTTGCGGTCACTCAGCCGCGGCGGCCGGGCCGGCGGCGGCTTCCCGCGCACGGCGGCCGGCCGGATCGGTGTAGAGGTCGTTGATGCGCTGGACATGCACCGCCGTCGCCTCGCGGATGGCGAAGATCGCCTTGCGGGCCCGCCCGCCCCAGCCGGCGGGCTGCTTGGCGAAGATCGAGCGGAAGAAGCGGGTGTTCCGCAGGAAGGCCTGCCGCAGGTTCAGGTCGACGTCGCCGAACCGGTCGCTCAGGGTGACGGCGATGCGGCGGGCGAAGAACTGGCGCAGCTTGAAATGCCCGGCCAGGAACAGCCCGCCCAGCACCAGCGCGGTGCCGATCAGGTGCAGCGGAAGCCCGCTGTCGCCGGACTCGGACAGCCAGCCGAGGAAGGCGCCGAATCCGCCGCCCAGCGTCTGCACGGCGCTGCCCAGCAGCGCCAGCAGCAACACGCCCCACACCGCGTCGCCGATCAGCACGCGGCGGCGCCACGCCGCCATCGCCTCGCGCAGCTTGGGCAGCACCTCCCCCTCCACTTCCTTGGTCAGGCTGTCGATGGAGCCGATGATGCGATAGGCGCGGGCGACCTCGACCTCGTTGATGCGGGTCTGGAGTTCGGCCAGATCATGGTCGCGGCGCGCCTGGTAGCGGGCGCGGCGGCCGTCATCCTCGATGTCCACGGCGGAGCGCTGATCGTAGATGGCATAGAAGCGGCCCGACACCAGCCCGGCCTGGGCGATGGCGCGCTGCCAGGCGCCGAACACCGCTTCGAGATTGTCCTCCTTGGCGGTGGTGTCGACCTGATTGAGGATGTAGCAGACCTTGCGGGCGTCGGCGCGGTTGACCGTCTTGGCGACCAGATGGCGCAGCGTGTCCTGCATGGCGCCCGGCTCCGGATGGCGGGCGTCGAAGAAGACGAGCACGAGGTCCGATAGCTCGACGATATGGTCGACCAGCCTCAGGACCGAACGGCGCTGGTCGTCGGCGTCGAAGCCCGGCGAGTCGATGAAGATCTTGCCCTTGGTCCGCGTCCCGGCCAGCGTCTTCAGTTGCAGGTAATTGTCGATCCGCTTGCCCTCGCCGGCGGCGACCTTCTCGATCTCGTCGGCGATGCGATAGAAGGGGAAACGCGGGTCGGCGTTCAGCGCGGTGCCGGGCAACGCCTCCTTGCGGGTTTCCGGACCGTGGCAGATGACGGTGAACTTGTCGTCCACCGCCTGATTGCCGGTGTTCTGCAACACCTCGCCCAGATAGCCGTTGAGGAAGGTCGACTTGCCGGCGGAGAAGGTGCCGAGCACCGCGACCATCGGCCACCAGGGGATGCGGGTGGTCAGCGATTCATGGCGGTCGATCAGCCCGAGCCCGGCCAGGATGCGGTCGAAGGCGCGGAAGGTCGGGAGGACCGGCAGCAGGTTGGGGTTTTCCGCCCGCAGATGGGCATCCAAAGCCGCGAGGCGCTGCTGAAGGGCTTGCCGGGGGGTCATGGCGGGCGAATTCCACTGTTGCACGGGCCGAAAAGAACGGCCCCTCTCTAGCACGGGCGGGACCGGCACCGGATATGAAATCTCCCTCATCTTCCGTCCCGGGATTTTCCGGGCTGGGGGTTGAGACAGGGACTCCAGGCGGTGTCGGGCGAAATGTCGCGGGAACAGGACCGGGCGGACACGCGTTTCCCGGCGATGGACGACAGCGACCATCAGGACGGCGGCAAGGGTGGCGGGCGCGGGGAGATCCGCGACGGCGGAGCCCTGCCGGCGGACGCCGATCAGGCGCATCGGCTGACCGCGGACGAGCTGGCCTTCCTGCTGCGCGACCCGATGCTGCGGGCGCGGGAGGCGGAGCGTGCCGCGAAGTCCAACCGCAGCCGCACCGAACGGCGGGCGGCGGACCCGGCCTATGCCGAGCAGCTGCGGGCTGGCGACCGCGAGCGCCAGCGCCGGCGGCGCCTGCGCGATTCCATCGGCCGGCCCGAACCGCCGGAACCGGCGGCCGTCGACCTGCCGGACCTGACCGTGGCCCAGGCGGAGGCGCGGCTCATCGACCATCTGGACGGCAGCCCGTCCGCCCAGGCGGCACAACTGCGCGGTCGGCCCGACCGCATCCGGCTCTATGCCGAGGCCTTCGTCGCCTACCGCATTTTGTCGGCCGGCGGGGTCCGGCCGACCCGCGGGACGCTGGCCGCCCTGCTGAAATCCCGCTTCGGCCGCACCGTCACGCCGTCCCAGGTCCAGAAGCTGCGCGACCATGTCGAAGGTTTCGCCATGGCCGGCGGTCCCTGGGCGACGGAGTCCCCCCACCCGTCCGGCACTGCCCGAACGAGGAGCACCCGCAAGGCCGATACGGATAGTCACGCACCACGGCCCCCGCGACCCTGAATCGCCGGCTCCGGACACCGGTTAACGGCGGCTTAATAAGGTTAATTATGTATTAACGCTTGTCTGGCCAACCATGCGGCCCGAACGGCCCGGCTCCGATGCAGCGTGACGGACTGTATCGGCCTTGAGAGAGGAAAGTTTCTCTCTGCTCTCCGGTTTATTTATTACAACCAGAAGGTTCTTCACCACCATTTGTGGCGGTGCAAATCCCATCCGTTTCCGATCACGGAATTTCTATAAACGAAAAGCTAACGCCCGAACGAATGGATGAGCCGAAAGACTCGGTGATTTCCGCAAAGGTATGAATGCAGGGATCCGGCAGAGCCTTGGCGCAATTGAGTCTCAGCATCGGCGAAATAATACAAAGCTGTAATATGACAACCCCTGCGAATGCTGCACCACCACCAATGCCTATCGGAATATGGCAAACACACACCAATATTCAGAAGTTTTCTCTTGAATCGCTTCAACGAATGTGTGAACAATCTTTTCATTATCGCAAAGACAAGCCGCGGAAGACTGGGCAGCGGAGACCAATGGACATGAGTGAACCGACGGCGCGCAAAAGAGGACGACGCGGATCGCCGGAGTCCTGGTCTGTGGATGCCCATGTCGGGCAACGGGTGCGGATGCGCCGGACCCTGCTGGGGATGAGCCAGGAAAAACTGGGTGAAGCGATCGGTCTGACCTTTCAGCAGGTCCAGAAATACGAACGCGGCTCCAATCGTATTTCGGCCGGTACCCTGTATCGGCTGAGCCAGGTTCTGGACGTTCCCGTAAGCTTCTTTTTCGATACCTACAATGACGCCGACAGCCCACGCCGCCCCCGCGGCGGTTTCGAGGAGTCGGACGACAGCAGCAGCCAGATCAGCCGGCGCGAGGCACGGTTGCTGCGCCTGTGGCGCGCCGCTCCCTCCCATGTGTCGGACGAGATGCTGTCATTGCTCTCCGCCCTCTCCCCCGAAATCAAGGAGCCGCCGGAAGGCCCCGGCGAGGATGAGGACGGCGAGCCGGATGCATCCCCTCAACCGGGCAGCTCACAGTCGTCGGTCAATGGGGGAAACCGCCTGGCCGGCACCGAGATCGTCGCCGCCGGACCGGATGGGGAAAGCATCCGCAAGGCCGGTCGTCCGGTGCGCAGCGATGCACAGAGGGTCAAGCCGGTGAAGTCAGCCGATGCCGCCAGCCAGAGCAAGTCGCGCCGGCGCCATGGCGCGGTGTGGGACCCGACCGACATCCTGCGTGCGTCCAAACCGTCGCCAAGAAGCTGATCCAGGCCCGAAATCAAGCCCGGCATTCGAAAGCCGCGCTTCACCGCCAGCACATCGAAAGCACCGGCACAGGAAAAAGGCTCCGCATCGGCCGATGCGGAGCCTTACCTCATAACAGGACGCGTACGGTTGCCCGCGGCTTTACCAGCTGCGGACGGGACCGACGTCGAGATGGACGAAACCGCTGCGCGGGTAGAAGCCGACACCGCCGGACTGCATCCCCTTCGCCGTCTCGGAAATGGCGCGCAGCTGGGTGTCGGGAAGGCGGATGTCGATGGCCATGCCGCGGGTGTGATAGCTTTCCTTCGCGACGCCACGCGACCGGCGCCGAGCCATCGCATTGGTGCGGCGGGAGCGGTAGCCGCAGATCACCTCGAACGGATCGTCGGAGCCGACGCTCTGGTGAACGCGGGCGAGCAGGTCGAACAGGCGCGGGTCGTAGTGGCAGACCTGCTTGGCGCGGTGGTCGCGCAGAAGCACGTCCAACTTGCGCAGCGCATCCGGCTTGTAATTGCCGTCGGCCCAATAGACGCCGTCGAACCGTTCCTGCGTGTTGATGTTGTGCAGGCTGAGGCGCCGGACACTGCCGGCCAGGGGAGCGGCTTCCGCAGAGCCCGATCCGAGAAGGACCGGTGCCGTCGCCACACCCGTCACCACGCTGGTGGCGACTCCCGTCATCATCCCCGATGCGGCCGGAAGAGCCGCAGATACCGCCGCCGCGGCAAAACCAAGGAACCCGCGCCGCCCGATTGCCGGTGCGGCACGCTCATCATCCCCCAAATGCATCCCCGAACCTCGTCGTCTTACGTTTTTGCCGTTCTACGCTGTGGCCGTTCGGCGTTTGGCGGGTCGCGCGGCGCCCGCGGTGATAGTATCAGCCTTATGACCAACGCTGATCCGAAGCGTCCCGTCTGGTGTGAATCGTCTCCGGACGGATATTCGTATAGGGAAGGTCATCGGCTGAGGCAATTAAAAAATTTCGCAGTGTGACCTTCTTGCATAGGCAGGTCATAGGACGGCGGCAGGAAGATCACACCGGAAGAATGATCGACCGGATTTCTCGCCGCGCGCCTCGCCTTCCATTATTGCGTTGCATAAATTGATCGGGAGGGCAGCGGTGCATCCATTCCGATGCTTCGCTGGACCACAGTGACAGAAGGTGCCGCCATGATCGCTTCCGCCGACCTCCGCATGTCCCGCAAGCTGGCCCTGCTGGCGCTGACCGCCGCATCGGCGATGGCGCTGCTCGGGGCCGGGCCGGCCGACGCTCTGCCCTACCGCGACACCTTGACCCAGTGGGCCGACCGGCTGGACGCCGCCGCGGTGGAACTGGACAGCGCGCCCGTGCAGGCCTCCACCCGGATCGGGGAAGGCGGGCTGATGAAGCTGGGCAGCAGCGGCGAGCGTGTCGGCCGGCTGGCTCAGCGCCTGGCCGAACTCGGCCTGCTGCCGGCCGACAAGGTGTCGGAGGTGTTCACCGTCGACATCGACCGCGCGGTGAAGGCCTTCCAGCTTGCCCAGCGGATGAAACCCGACGGGCTGATCGGCGCCGGCACAAGGGCGGCGCTCGACCGCACGCCGGCCGAGGCCGCGGCCCTGATGCGGCAGAGCGCCGTCGCGATGCGCAGCTTCCGCGACACCGCACCGGACAATATCCTGGTGGTGAACCTGACCAACCAGACCACCACCCTGGTCCGCGGCGGGGAGGAGGAGCTGACGATGCGCGCCATCGTCGGCCGGCCGTCGCGCGAGACGCCCCTGCTGACCGACCGCATCACCCACGTCATCGTCAACCCGACCTGGACGGTGCCGCCCACCGTTCTGAAGGAAGACAAGCTGCCGAACCTGCGCGCCAAGGGCACGCCCGGCATCCAGAACGCCATCGTCTATCTCGACGGGCAGGAGGTGGCGCCGGAAACGGTCGACTGGCACGACGTCACGCCGGGCCGTGTCCGCATCGTCCAGCAGCCGGGCGACCACAATGCCCTCGGCCGGTTCCGCTTCAACCTGACCAACCCCTACGACATCTATCTGCACGGCACCAACGAGCCGCGGCTGTTCGCCCGCGAACTGCGCTCGATCAGTTCCGGTTGCGTCCGTCTGGAGGACCCGCGCAAGCTGGCCGAGTTGCTGCTGCAAGGCACCAGCGTGACGCCGGAGCGGATCGACCGCCTGCTCAGCAAGCAGCAGCCGCAATGGGTCAAGCTGGCGGCGCCGATGCCGGTGCAATTCGTCTATTGGATCGCGACGGTGGAGGCCGATGGGGCGGTCCGCCTGCATCCGGACATCTATGACCGTCTGGACGACGCACCGGCTGCCATGTCCGTTCCGGCGCCGCAGCCCGGCCTGCTTCCAGGCACCACGCCCGCCGCGGCTCCCGCGTTGTCCCCGGCTCCGGCTGCCATGCCGCCTGCCGGCCGGCAGCCCGACGCGGGCCGCGCCGCCATGCCGCTGGACAAGAGCGGCACGGCGGAAAAGTCGGCCGACAAGTCCAGCGTCTGAAGACGGCGCGGACCGCGCGGCGCCTGGCTATATGTTTAAGCCCGGCGCCGCGTCTTCTTGCTGCGGTTGGGCGGCACGGCGGTCGATGCCGCCTCTTCCGGCGTCGGCCAGACGTCGCGGTCGCCGCGCATCGGGATGCCCATCTCTTCGCCCTGGTCGGCAAGGCCGGGCTGTTCGCCCTGGTTGGCGATGCTCAGCACCGGCTCGACCGGCTCGGTGCGCATCGCCGTCGCTTCCGGACCGCCGGCAGGGTTGGGCTTCAGCGTGTCACGATAATTGTCCTGGATGGCGATCTCTTCGCTGGCCAGCTCCCAATGGGCTTCGGAACGCCCCTCCGGCCGGCCTTCATTTTCCCAGATCTCGTGCGCGCGCCGACGGATGCGGCTTTCCAAATCCTCGGCCATACGGGTCGTCTCCTTTGGGGTTGGGCTTTGCGGAGGGGCGGGAACGGCGCACGGCAGCGGTCGCCGCCCGGTCACCGCCCCGCCAGTCCTGTAATGAACCCCGCGGCTCCCCCGCCGGTTCCGGCGCGCTTCCGCTCTATGCTTTCGTACTGCCCGCACCCGTCACCGTTTCCGAACGGCAACGCCCCTGTGAAAAGCGGCGAAGCCGCCACAATTCCGCCGCTTGTCGTTTGAATTAACCCTATCGTGATGATATTGCACCGCCATCAACCGGCGGTCCGCAGTAGTGGCTGGGCCAAGCGACGGGACCGATATGTTGCGCATTTTCTGGCCGAATCCCGCCTCAACCAGCACCCGACCCCGGGCGGCCGATGCCGTCCGAAGCCATGGCGGCGCCCTGGCCCCGCTGGGCCGCGCCGGCATGCTCAAGGTCGCTTTGCTGGCCTGCGTGCTCGGCCTGCCTGCCCTGCCCTCCGTCGCTGCCGACCCCGCCGCAAAGCGCGCTTCCGCCATAAAGGTGGAGGCGAAGCCTGCCGTTCCGGTGCAGGCCGCCACGCCCGCGGCCGCCCCGGCGCCCGATGGCCCGGTTCTGCAGCTGGGCATCTATTCCCGCGACGGCGATGCGTGGGTTAGCTGGAAAAATTTGCAGCAGCGCGAGCGGGACCTGACGGCGGGCCTGACGGCTTCGGTCATGCAGCTGGACGGGAAGAGCGGTGCCGGCGTGGCGCTCTACGCCCAGGTCGGCAAGGGCACGGACGCGCGGGCGCTGTGCCGGCGGATCGTCGGTGCCGGCTTCGGCTGCCTCGTCGTGGACCGGCCGGCCGTGACGGAAAAGCCGGGCGAAAAGCCGGCGGAGAAGGCGGCAACCGCCAGTGCCACTGTCACCGCTCCGTCCGCGCCGGCAACGGGCGGCGCCTCCGCAATCCCGGCCTTGACCCCTGTTATCCCCGCCGCATCGGCAAAGCCGCCGGCCGTGACCATGGCGGTCGCCCCGGCGCCGACGCCCATGCCGGCACCAATACCGGCCCCCATACCGGCCGAGGCCAAGCCGCCGCAGCCGGCCGGCAACCGCGAGACGGTGACGACGACCACCTCTTCCGTCCTGGCACCGATCGGTTCGGCTGTCGCCGCTCCGCTGGCGCCCCCGCCGCCGTCGGTGGCCAACGCGACGCCGCCGGCCGATGGGCTGATCATCTACAACGAGGAAGACGCCCGCACCATGGCGGACATCGAGCAGCACAGCCGCCGCAAGGGCCGGCTGCGCTCGGTGATGCCGGATTCGCGCTATGACGTGATGCCGGCGACGCTGAAGCGGGAGAACTGGAACCTCTGCGCCCTGACCTTCGACGACGGGCCGCACCGCACGGTCACCCGCCAGATCCTGGACATCCTGAACCAGGAAGGCGTGCGCGCCACCTATTTCCCGGTGGGCCGCATCGCCGAGCGGCAGGGCGACCTGATCCATGACTTCGTCGCCAGCGGGCACGAGATCGGCAACCACAGCCTGACCCATTCCGACCTGCGCAAGATGGACGCCACCGGCGCCCGCTACGAGATTGCGGAGACCAACCGCATCCTGCGCAGCTTCGGCGCCAACCCGGTCCTGTTCCGCCCGCCCTATGGCCGCTATTCGGACGAGCTGCTGGCCATCGCGCGGGACGAGCATATGGGCTCCGTCCTGTGGTCGGTGGACACACGCGACTGGCAGGTGCGCAACGCCGACAAGATCGTCAGCCAGATCAAGCTGGGCGGACTGCCGGGCAACGTCTTCCTGATGCACTCCACCTATCCCAGCACGGCGCAGGCCCTGCCCCGCGTCATCGCCGAACTGAAAGCCAAGGGCTGCGAGTTCGTCACCCTGTCTGAATGGCTGGAACGGGCGCGCGTCCTGGCGCTGCCGAAGATCGTCAATGCCGGCATGCCATCACCGGGCGGGGACGAGGCGAACGGCCGCCAGTAAGGCACCGCCCGCCACACGACCGCCACCATACGATGGGACTTAGCGGGCGCCCTTGCCGTCCTGCTTCTTGCGGTTCTGGGCGTATTGGCGGATCACCGCATCGACTTCCGTCGGCAGGATGCTCCAGGTCGCGCCGACGCTGTCGCCCTTGATCTCCACCACCGAAACGGTCGCGTTGAAGGTGAATTTGCCGGCGGCATCGTCGACGCGCACCGACACCTTGGCGTTCTGCCCGACCACCAGCGACCCGTCGAAACCGCGGGCGACGAAGCCCTTGGGCGTCAGCGACACGATGGGATAGCTTTTTCCGTCGCACTGGATGACGCTGACCGGCATGCGGGCTGCCGGCTTGGCCGCCTTCTTGTCGGCCACCGAGACCTTCAGAAAATCGAAAAGCCCCATACCGTGCCCCCGGAAAGCCGCCCCGCTTGCGACGGACGGAAGGGCGAGTGCCGCCCCCGCCCGCGATTAAACGCGGGCACGCTTCGCGTAGCAACGAAATCCTGTCGGGTTGCCGTCAGGGAAGAACCTGAGATGCCTCAGGGACGGCCGGTGCCCTGCCCGGTCTCCCGCCCGAAGCCCTGAATTGCCGCCCATGCCCGCTGCGCCCGCCTGAAGGACAGCAAGGCGAATGGCAGCAGGGTGACGAGGACCACCGCCATGCCGACCATCACCGACAAGGCCCCCAGGGCATCGGCGGCCGGAAGCTGCGCAACCAGGCTGGCCATGAGGTGCAGGATCAGCGCCCCCAGCACCGACGCGCCCAGCAGCGGACCGACCACGGCGGGCAGCCCGCCCAGGAGTCCCCGTGCCGGCGCTTCGGTCGGCTTGGCGACGGCATCGCCGTCCGCCCATCCGGACTGGACAAGCCCTGACTGGACTGCCGGGTATGGCAAGCCGGCGACGCCCCGCACAACGCTCCGCATTGGCACCTCCGCTCTGGCTGTTCTCCCGCACCCCGTACGGTCTGATTCACTTGGCCCAGTCGGGTTACCGAAGGAACCGATGCCGGAACTATAGGATGCTTTCTCCGGTCTGGCTAAAATCCAATACGGTTACCCCCTTGCGCTGAGCCCCATCCCCAGCCCTGCCCAAAGTAAAGGCATCTTATGGACAGGTTCATTGGATAGGCACGACGAAGGGCTTGGCCGCCGGCCTCGCCCGCGGTCTCCACAGAGGCTGTGGATAACTGTGTGGGCAAGACGTGGGCAGTCCCGATTCGCACAAGGCGATTCAAGGGGCCCACTGTGTTTGCCCAAAAATCAGGCAATCTGCGTAACCACCTGATTTATAAGAATAATCACGTTTTTCCGGCTGTCGGCGCCTCAGCGGCGTGTCAACTGAAATCTGTCACATTTCGCTGGACCCTGCGATTTCACACCCTGTTGTGCCCTGTTGACAACTGCTCCCAAGGGCATTGCACCATCGTTGCGGGTAAGGCGGCCCCCATCGGCCGCCCTATGACCTTCGGGTGGGTAACGTCCGCAACCCCCGGCGCCGCCTAGCTTTCCGTCTTCACCCAGCAGCGCAGCACCTCCGCCACGCTCCAGGCCTGCGAGATGCAGCCGCGCGGGGTGAAGGGCGCCTCGGCATCGAAGATTTCGCTGATGGTGCCGATGCCCGCCTCGTCCAGATGCGGCAGGAAACCCTCCAGCAACTGGCGCCCGCCCGCCTTGTCTTCCGGATGCAGCTTCAGCCAGGCATCGACATAGGGGCCGATCAGCCAGCCCCAGACAGTGCCCTGGTGGTAGGCCGCGTCGCGCGCCCGCAGGTCGCCGAAATACTTGGCCTTGTAATCGCGGCAGCCCGGCGCCAGCGACCGCAGCCCCAACGGGGTCAGCAGCCGGCTGCGGACCGTCTCTACTACCGGCTCCCAGCGCTCGCGCTCCAGAACCGGATGGTCGAGCGAGACGGCGAAGATCTGGTTGGGCCGGCAGGCGATGTCGTCGCCATGCTCGCCATCCACCACATCGAACAGATGCCCGGCGGACGGGCACCAGAAACGCGCGTTGAACGAGGCGCGCGCCTGATCGGCCAGCTCCTCCAGCGGGCGGGCAGCGGCCTCGCCGTCCTCCTCGCGCAGCCAGCCGGCCATCAGCCGCAGGGCGTTGTGCCACAGCGCGTTGATCTCCACCGCCTTGCCCCGGCGCGGCGTGACCACCCAGTCATCGACCTTGGCGTCCATCCAGGTCAGCTGGTAGCCCTCCTGCCCCTGCCGCAGCAGCCCGTCCCGGGGGTCGACGCCGATGCCGAAGCGGGTGCCGCGACGGTGGAAGTCGATCACCTCGCGCAGCTTGGGCAGCAGCAGGCGCAGCGTGTCGCGGTCGCCGGTGACGCCGAGATAGCGGTGCAGCGCATGGAAGAACCACAGCGTGGCGTCGGCGGTGTGGTACAGCCCGCGGTCCTTGCCGTCGGGGAACATGTTGGGGATCAGGCCGTCGCGGATGTAATGGCCGAAGGTGTGAAGGATCCACCCAGCCTCCAGATGGCGTCCGGTGGCGAGCGTCAGCCCCTCCAGCGCGATCATGGTGTCGCGGCCCCAGTCGGTGAACCAATGGTAGCCGGCGATCACCGTCCGCACCTCGTCGCCCTCCGCCCGCGCCCGCATCTGGTCGGCGACACGGCCGGCCGGCACGAAGAGGAAGCTGTCGGCCGACAGCACCAGTTCCGCCATCGCACCATCGCGCAAGCTGGGATGGGCGGTCTGGATGATGCGGCGGCGGCGTTCGGCCTCGAACCCCAGCACATCGGCCGGCGGCAGGGCCTCCAGCCGCCACCAGTCCTCGGTCGCGGCGGCGAAGGTGATGCTCTGGCCCGCCCCGACCTCGCCGCTGAAATAGCCCGGTGTCCACAGCGACCCGCGCGACTGGTAGCCGCGTTCGTCCTCCACCCGGTAATAGACGTCGCGGCGGATGCCGCCGTCGAGCGTCATCGGGAAATCGCCGCCTTCGATCGCCATGCGCAGCACCGGCAGGTCGGGGCCGGCCGAGACCTCATATTGCTGCCCCGACGCGGTGATGCGATAGGCGCCGGCCAGCGGGCGGTCCACCGCCGATTCCAGCGTGCGGAAGGCCAGAACCGGCCGCAGCCGCAACTGTACCGGCGCTTTCGCCTCCATCACCCGGTAGGTGACATGGACGATGTTCTGGCCGTGCGGCAGGACGACCTGCTTCTCGATCACCGCCCCGCCGGCACGGAAGCGCCAGACCGGCAGCCCGGCCTCCATGCGGAATTCCTGCAGGGCGGCGGTCTGCCCCTCCTCGCCGGTTTCGCCGCCGCCCGGATCGCCACCGGTATCGCGGCAGCTCAGCCGGTAATGGCGGCCGTCGGCGTCGATGGCAACGTCGCTCAGCTGGCTCAGCATCAGCACGCGGCCGAGCGGGGCCGGCAATGCGGCGATCAGCAGCCCGTGGTAGCGCCGCGTCACCGCCCCCGACACCGATCCCGAGGCATAGCCGCCAAGTCCGTTGGCGACCAGCCATTCACGGGTTTCGGCGCCGTTCGGACCGGTGTTCAGGACCTCGCGCGACAGGGTGCGGACGAAATCAGCCATGGTGGACCTATGCTCAGCTATCGGTTTCCTACCCTTGGGAAACCACGATGACCGGGGTTGTGTTGCCTCCCTCGTCGTCGCTTTCCGTAGAAAAGCCATGTGCCGGCCCCAGAACCAGTGCCGCATGGCCGGGAAGCCGCCACGCTCCGTCCGGCTGTTCGACCGCCGCCGTGCCGCAGCCGCCATAGACGGGCTCCTCGCTGGACCACAGTTCCGTCCAGGCCCCATCGAGCGGCGGTGCCAGCAGCGGCTCGGCCAGCGCACGCAAAGTCAGGTCGCGGCCGAGATTGACCAGCACCAGCCGGTCGTCGCCCTCCTCCTCTCCGAAGATGCGCAGGACGAAGGCCTCCTCCCCCAGCACGGCGCCATCCAGCCCGCCGATGCGCTGGGCGGCGAAGACCGGATCTTCGCGGCGCAGGCGCAGCAGGTCACGGTGCAGCGCCCAGACCGCGGCGTTGCTCTCCCGCTCGCGCTGGTCGAGCTTGCAGCGGGTGAAGCTGTCCTCGGCATGCGGCTTCGGCAGGGTTGCCTGCATCGCCGGCGCCGCGATGCTGGGGAACTGGGCCAGGAACTCCGCCCTGCCCTTTTCCACCAGCTCGGCCAGTTCCGGCTTGTGGTCGGCGAAATAGAGGAAGGGCGTGCTGGCGGCGAACTCCTGGCCCTGGAACAGCATCGGCGTGCCGGGTCCCAGCAGGATCAGCGCCGTCATCGCCCGCAGCCGGCCCGGCGTGGTCAGCGCATGCAGCCGCAGGCCGCGGGCGGAGTTGGCGATCTGGTCGTGGTTCTGCAGGAAGCTGACGAAGGCCGGGCGCGGCACGGTGAAGGCCGGCATGCCGCGCCGCTTGCCCTGCCAGCGGTACCACTGCCCCTGATAGAGGAAGCCGTGCTTCATCGCCGACACGAATTCCTGCGGCGTGCCGCGATAGTCGGTGTAGTAGGCCTCCATCCGGCCGGTCAGCGCCACCATCGCCGAATGGTGCAGGTCGTCGTTCCAGATGGCGCACAGCCCGCAGCCACCCTCCGCGGCCGGCTTCACCATGCTGGCATGCTGCGGCTCGTTCTCCCCCACCAGGATGGTGGCGCGCCCGCCGCCGGCCTTGCGCACGGCGTGGGAAATCTCGGTCAGGATGTGCGGTTTGCCCTGGGCCTCGCTGCCGTCATGGATCGACTGGGTGGCGTCCAGCCGCAGCCCGTCCAGATGATACTCCTCGATCCAGAAGGAGGCGTTGGTCAGGAAGAACTCCCGCACCGGCTCCGAATTGGGACCGTCGAAGTTGATCGCCTCGCCCCAATCGTTCTTGTAGCGGTCGGTAAAGTAGTCGTCGGCGAAGCATTTCAGATAGTTGCCGTCCGGCCCGAAATGGTTGTAGACGACGTCGAGAATGACGGCGAGCCCAAGCCGATGAGCCTCGTTGACGAAGCGCCGCATGGCGTCGGCATCGCCATAGAGGCGCGTCGGCGCGAACAGGTTCACCCCGTCATAGCCCCAGCCGAAGCGGCCGGGAAACTCCGACACCGGCATCACCTCCAGCACCGTCACCCCCAGATCGGCCAGCGCCGGCAGTTCCGCCAGCGCGGCGTCCCAGGTCCCTTCTGCCGTGAAGGTGCCGATGTGCATCTCGTAGATCACCTGCCCCCGGATGGCGCGGCCCTGCCAGTCCCCGTCGCTCCAGGCGAAGCGGTGCGGGTCGACTAGTTGCGAAGGCCCGTGCGGCCCCTCCGGCTGGAAGCGCGACATCGGATCGGGAAAGAGCATCTCCTTGCCGTCCAGCCGGAAGCGGTAAAGCCCCCCGGCCTCCAGCCCCGGCACCGCGGCGGAGAAATAGCCGTTCCCCTCGCCCGTCAGCTCCGTCACCTGTCCGTCCGGCTCGGAGACCAGTTCCACCCGCCCGGCCTTCGGCGCCCAGACCCGCGCATGGGCGCCGCCGGGAAGCAGTTCCACCCCGATGGGCCAGCGGCGCTTGACTGTGGCCTGCGCCTGTTCGACAGGCGGAAGTGCGGCGGAGATGATCACGGCAAATGCCCCCGGTGAGTGATGCGGACGTCCCCTGTGGGTATGGTCAACAGGGGCGGGGGAGCGTGGTCACGCAGGACCGGAAAATTGTTTCGAAACCTATGGATTCAGCGGCGGGGCCGGCAACAGGTTGGAACAGCCATGGGAAACCGGGAGATGCAGTCCCATCACCGTTTGCCGTTGGGAACGAAGCCGCCGCCGGTGATCTCCATCGCGGCCATGTCGAGCCCCATACCCTGCGCGCTTTTGGCGACGGCGGCGCGGACCTGCCGCATCCGTGCGGGATTGCCCTTGGCCTGCTCCACCGCGGCGTCGATCAGCGTGGTCTGGACCAGCAGGGCCTCGGCCAGTTCCTGCTTCCCGGCATCGGACGCCCGGGCGGGGCCGCCGGCACCGTTCAGCGCCCTTGCGGCCTGGGCGCGGACGGCGGCGTACATGTCGCGGCCCAGCGTGTCGTTGTCGCCGCGCGTCGCCTGCCACGCGGTGATCCACCACAGCGCATAGACATCCGCGAGATTGTCGGTCCGCAGGCCGACAGGGGCAATCGCCGCCCCGATCCGCTCGATGATGTCGCCGTCGGCGAACAGCCGTTGCAGATCGGCGGCGCCGTTCGGATCGGCCGCCCGCGTCTTTTCGACGAAAGCGGCAAGATTGGCGCTGCGCCGTGCCTTCGACGGCGTGAAGCCCAGCCGCGAGACATCCGGCGGCGTGCTGCGCCGTTCCTGCTCGTTTCTCAGTTCGCGCAGATGGGTGCCGAGGATGTCGGTCTGGGCAATCGACGGCACGAGGGTGCTCCACGCCCAGCCGTCGATGATCGACTGCTGGGCGGCCGCGACGCTGCCGCCCAGCGCGACGGCCAGAACGACCGCGCTCAGAAACCTCCGCATCCCGCACTCCCGACCCGATGCACGAAAGGGGAGAGCGGACGACAGACCGCTCTCCCAGGGAAGACTTTCCATGGGATTATCGCATCCGGAGTATGCCGCAGCGCTCAAACCCGCTCGCCGAAGCTCCGTGCGGCGGCGTCGATCACCAGCGGGTGGGCGCGGAGCGCGATCAGCGCCGCCTCGACCTTGTCGTCGGTGACCTCCAGCGTCACCACCACGTCGGAGCGGTCGCCGCGCTCGGCGTCCCGCTCCTCCCGGCCCCGCTGCACGACATTGCCGAAGCGGTCGCGCAGGCTGCCGACGATCTCGGCCTCCACGCCCCGGCCGCGCTCCGCCGGATAGGCATAGACCAGTTCCATGTGTCTCTCCCTTCGCTTCAACCCTGCGGCGCGAAGACGACGCGCATGCAGTCGTCGGCCTTCTCCTTGAACATGCGGTAGGCCTGCGGGCCGTCGTCCAGCGGCAACCGGTGCGTCATCAGGTAGGAGGGGTCCAGCTCGCCGTTGCGGATGTGCCCGAACAGCCGCTCGGCATAGCGCTGGCCGTTCTGCTGGCCCATGCGGAAGGTCAGGCCCTTGTTCATCGCCGCCCCCATCGGGAACTTGTCGATCAGCCCGCCATAGACGCCGACGATGGACAGGGTGCCGCCCTTGCGGCAGCTCTCGATCATCTGGCGCAGCACCGCCGGCCGGTCGGTCTGCAGGCCCACCGCCTGCTTGGCCCGGTCATAGAAATCCTCCACCGCGTTCGACCCGCTGTCGGCCTCCATGCCGACGGCGTCGATGCAGACGTCGGGACCGCGCCCGCCGGTCATCGCCTGAAGCGCGTCGAAGATGTCGACGCGGCTGTAATCCAGCGTCTCCGCCCCCGCCTTCATCTGGGCGGCGCGCAGCCGGTCGGGTACGCGGTCGATGCCGATCACCCGCTCCGCCCCCAGCAGGCTGGCGCTGCGCATCGCCATCTGGCCGACACCGCCGCAACCCCACACCGCCACCACGTCGCCCGGCTTGATGCCCGCCATGTCGGCGGCCATGTAGCCGGTCGGCACGGCGTCGGACACGAAGACCGCCTTCTCGTCGCTCACCCCCTCCGGCACGCGGAAGGCGTTGAAGTCGGCATAGGGCACGCGGATGTATTCGGCATGGCTGCCGGCGTAGCCGCCGAAGGCATGGCTGTAACCGAAGATGCCGGCGCCGCAATGGCCGTAGGCGGTGCGGGCATGCTCCGGGTTCGGGTTGGAGTTGTCGCACAGCGAGCTTTCGCCGTGCCGGCAGTGACCGCAATGGCCGCAGCCGATGATCGACACCGTGATGACCCGGTCGCCACGGTTGAGATAGCGGACCTCCGGCCCCTTCTCGACGATCTCGCCCAGGAACTCGTGGCCGATGATGTCGCCGGGCCGCATGGTCGGCACATAGCCGTCGATCAGATGCAGGTCCGACCCGCAGACCGACGACAGCGCCACCTTGACGATCACGTCATGCGGATTGACCAGCACCGGGTCGGGCACCCGTTCCACCCGCAGGTCGTTGGTTCCGTTCCAGCAGAGCGCCTTCATTCCGTCGCCTCCCGGAAGGGGCCGGAGGTTCCGCCGCGCGGCTGCCGTTCGATGGTGGACAGTTCGCCCGTCTCCACCCGCTGCTTCAGCCGGCGCAGCGCCTCCTCCGCCTGTCCCGCCGGCGTGACGCCCAGCAGCGCCGCCACCTCGGTCGCCGGCACGCGGTAGACCAGCGTCAGCCGCACCTCCGTCCCGCGGTCGCCGGGCGCCGGGCTCAGCATCAGCGAGGCGCGGTGCGGCAGGGCCGTCTCGCCCACCGTATGCCAGGTCAACAGCCGGTCCTCGTCGACGCGGTCCAGCACGCAGCGCCAGTTCGGCACCTCGCCTGCGGACTCCCCGGCGGCCCCCTTGGCGGCCCCCTTGGCGGCCTGGGTCGCGGATTTGGCGATCCAGCGGCTTTCGGTCGCCGACAGCACGTCGACCCGCTCCAACTGCGGCATCAGCTTCGGCAGGTTGGCGAAGTTGCGCCAGAAGCGGAAGATCGTCCCGGCGTCCGACGCGATGGTGACCACCGCCTGCGTGCGTTCCGGCGTCAGCGACCGGCGGCGGGTGGCCGGACCCTGGTGGCGCCATGCGCCAGGGTCCGGTGCCGTGCCGAGCGACCGCTCGCCGAAGGGCCGCAGCCCGAGGGCACCGGCGGCGAACAGGCCGGCGCCGCCGAGCGCCATCACCGCCCCGCCCCAGCCCGACCGCTGCAATCCCAGAACGCCGAGTGCCGTACCGCCGACCATGGCAAGCCAGCGGCCGCCGGTCGCGGCACCGCCCGGTCCCGCGCCCGCAAGGCCGGAACCCAGGCCCGAGAGGAGAGAGTCCGGCTGCGGCCAGCGGCCCCGCCCGGTCAAACTGTTCGACGCCATCGCCGCTCCTTTCCCGTCTGTGCAAAGACTATGGACAGAGAACAGCCGGGTTGCGGCTTCGTTGCCTCACCTGTCGCCTCACCTGCTGTGGTAAGCGGCAACCGCAGGGCGTCTGCGCTGTTAGTCTCCACAGCACAGATCGGATGGGAGGATGGCCGTGCCTCTTCTGGACGCCACCATGGGCATCGTCGACGCCGAGGGCTTTCGGCCGGTGACACTGGAAACCGACCGCGGCCCTGTCCAGGCCCGCTTCTACCCGGCGCCGGACGGCGAATTGGCGGTGCTGTGGATCGGTGGGGTCGGCGGCGGGTTCGACACCCCGGCGCGCGGGCTCTATCCGCGCCTGGCCGCGGATTTCACCGCCGACGGCGTCGCCTCGCTGCGCCTGCGCTTCCGCGATCCGCGCGACCTGGAGGAGGCGGTGCACGACGCGCTGTGCGGGCTCAGCTTCCTGGGCCGGCAGGGCATCCACCATGTGGCGCTGGTCGGCCATTCCTTCGGCGGCGCGGTGGCGATCCAGGCGGCGGCGTCTAACCGGGGTGCGGTCTGCACCGTGGTGACGCTGGCGACCCAGGGCTACGGCACCGATCCGGTCGGTGACCTGTCCTGCCCCATCCTGCTGATCCATGGCGAGGCGGACGAGATTCTGCCGGCCAGCTGCTCCATCCACGTCCACCGCAAGGCGGGCGAGCCGAAGAAGCTGGTTCTGGTCCCCGGCACCGGCCACGCGATGGAGGAGGCGTCGGAGGCGGTCTGCCGCGAGGTGCGCGACTGGCTGAAGACCTACCTGCTGGAGCGATAAGGTTAGCTGGAACGTAAGGTCTGCTGGAACGACAAGGGGCGCCACCAGCGCCCCTCCCCTCGATCTGCTTGGGAAATTCCCTCAGCTTTCCTTGGCCTTGTGCGTGTCGCTGATCGGCTGCACGCCCGCCGGCTGGTCTTGCTGCTGCTGTTGGGGCTGCTGTTGTTGCTGCTGCTGCTCCGGCGGGGCCTCACGCCGCGGCGGGCCGGCCTTCACGTCCTGATAGACCGCCTTGGCGATCTCCAGCAGCTCCTCCTTCGACAGACGGCCGGCCAGGGCGTAGGCCAGCGGCCCTTCGACCCAGTAGAAGGTCGCCACGTCGCCGTTCTGGGTGAAGCTGAAGTTGGACTGGTTGCCGCTCTGCGGAGCGCCGACGAACAGGGTGATCCGCTTGTTGCCGTCGTTGGCGTACATGTACTGCGCGCCGGCGCCGAGGTCGGTCGGCAGCGAGCGGCCGCCGATCAGGCGATAGCCGACGCGGCCCAGATCCGGCCCGAACACGTCGCGGCCCATCCGCTTCGACAGCCAGCCGTTCAGCTCGTCCTGATTGTCGGCGCCGAGCTCCACCTGGAAGCGTTCGTCCGAGGTGTAGAAGCGGTGCGCCTGGGTGGCTTCCTGGGCGAAGGTGGCGAGCGTCTGGCGCTGCTGGGCGACGGGAGCGCCGACCTGCTGGTCGACCCCGCGGCCCATCCAGCCGCCGGCGGCACCGGCGACCACCAGCATCACCGCCGCGGCGAAACGCACCAGCGGACGGGCATGCCAGGCCGGGCGGTTGTCGTTGAAGGCGACGCGCCCCTTCAGCCGGTCGGACAGTTCCTGGACCTTGTCGCTCGGCGGCTCGCGCAGGACGGTGTCGAACATCTCGTGCAGCAGCGTCGCCTGGGCGCGGTAATCCTCCGCCCGGCGTGCCGCCTCCGGATCCTCGGCCAGCCATCGCTCCACCGCCAGACGGCGGTTGCCGTCCAGCTGCCCGTCGACATAGGCGTGGAGTTCGTCCTCCGTGACCCGTCCCAGTCCCTGATGCGCGTTCATCACTTCACCCGCCGGAGGGTAACGCCACCCTCGTTCGCCAGTTTCGCCCGCACCGCCTCGCGCGCCCTGGACAGGCGCGACATGACGGTCCCGATCGGCACGCCGAGCATGTCGGCGACCTCGTCGTATTTCAGGCCCTCCAGCGCCACCAGAAGCAGCACCTTGCGCTGTTCCTCCGGCAACTCGTCGACCGCGCGCATCATCTCGCGCAGCTCGACACGCTCTTCCTGCCGGGGCGGGCTGACCAGCTTGGATTCGACGTCGTCGACATCGACCTCCTGCGGCCGGGCAGCCTTGGAACGGACCTGATTGACGTGGACGTTGTGCAGGATGGTGAAAAGCCATGCCCGCAGGTTCGTCCCCGCCTGGAAGCTGTCGGCACGCGCCACCGCGCGCGTCAGCGCCTCCTGCACCAGATCCTCCGCATCCGCGCTGTTGCGCATCAGCGCACGCGCGTAGCGCCGCAAGGACGCGATGTGGACTTCCAGATCGACCCCGAATTTGCTCAACCGCGCACCCGATCCTTAACCGATCACGCCACGGCTCACGCCATGGCCTTCCCCTTCTGCCGACAAGGCGGACGGGGACGACGAGGGCGCCGCAACTCCAGAGGCCGGGCCGGCTCTTTCGACCCTGCGGCCGAATGGGAGACCCGATGCATATGGGTGCGAACGCGCGCCGCGCATCCTTTATTCCAGACTTTATGAGGCTTGCAGCAAAATTTGTGCGGTACCGCCACGCTTGTGCCGAAAAGGCTTCAGATCGGCCCCGTCAGTTGCCGGCCAGGGCAATCCGCCGCTCCGCCAGCGCCGCCAGATCGGCCCGCAGCCGCTCCACCGGACCCGACCAGTCGCCGGGAGCCGTCTGGCGGTAGAGCCGTGCCGTCGGATACCAGGGCGACTCCTCCCGCCCGCGCAGCCAGCGCCATTCCGACCCGGCATGCAGCAGCACCGACACCGGCCGCCCCAGCGCGCCGGCCAGATGGGCCATGAAGGTGCAGGAGCTGATCACCACATCCAGCTCGCCCAGGGCCGCCGCGGTGTTGTCCATGCCCTGCAACGAGCAGCCCCAATCGACGGTGCCGGCGGGCAGCGGGAATTTGGCCATGTCGTCGCGCCCCTGCCCGAACTGGAGCACCACCGCCGTCGCTCCCGGAATGCCGAACAGCGGCAGCAGCGGCTCCAGCCGGGGCGAGCGGACGCGGTCATAGCGGAAATGCACGGAACCGGCCCAGACGATGCCGATCTTCAGCCCCTCCAGACCCGCGGCCCTCCCGGCCCAAAGATCCTTCGCCGCCTGCGAGGCGTGGAGATAGGGGATGTCCGCGGGAATGCTGTCCAGCCCGGTCCCCATCCGATGGACCAGGCTCATCACATGGGCATGCATGTCGTAGGGCGGCAACTCGTCGTCATAGCCGAAGGCGGCGTCGACGATCCCCGAGGACCGCAGCAGCCCCAGCAGGCTTTCCTGGCCGCAGAACAGCACCCGCATCCCCTGCGCCCGCAGGATCGGCGCATAGCGGATGAACTGGATCGCATCGCCTATGCCACGGTCGGCATGGATCAGCAGGGTCGCCCCCGGCCGGATGCTGCCGTCCCAGTCCGGCCGGTCGAAACGCCGCGGCGGCTGGAACAGCGGCAGCCGCAGTCTTTCCTCATAGAGCGCCGCCCCCTCGCGCAGGCGCCCCATCAGCATCAGCGCGCTGCCTTGCCCGACCGCAGCCTCCGCCAGGGCCGGGTCGAGGCGACGGGCATGGGCGAAGGCCGCCGCCGACGCTTCCGCCCGATGCCGTTGCAGATGCGCGAATCCGAGATTGCTCCAGCTTGCCGGATCGGCCGGATCGAGCGCCAGCGCCCGGCAGAGCGCCGGCTGCGCCTCCTCGATCCGCCCCGCCTCGACCAGTTCCGTCCCTGCCGCGGCCCAGGCCGGCGCCGTGCCGCGAAGCCGTGCCAACCGGGCCAGTTCCGCCGCCGCCGCCGGCATGACCCGCCGGCGCAGGGTTTCCGCCAGATTGTTCAGGCTGCGCGCATGGTCGGGCGCCAGCAGCAGCGCCGCCCGGTAAAGCGGCAGCGCCGCCCCCGCATCGCCGCTCCCCAGGCGCAGATCGGCAAGATCGCAGAGCAGATCGGGAGCCAGCGCGCCGGCGAGCGCCGCCCGATGGAGGACAGCCGCCGCCTCGTCCGCCCGGCCCAGCCGCTTCAGGCAGGCCGCGAGGTTGCGGGCATAGGCGGGATTGCCCGGCGCGCTGCACAGCGACCGCCGGAACGGCGCCAGCGCCCCCACCGCATCGCCGCTGCCAATGGCCGCGACGCCGAGGATGCTCCAGCCATCGCCGCGCCCCGGATCGAGCGCCAGCGCCTGCCGCAGCGCCTTGCGCGCCACGGCCGGTTCCCGCCGCTGCAACGCCGCCGCCGCCGATTGAATGAGTTGGAGAACGTCGCCCACGAATATGCCCCCGCCATGCCCCCGATCAGAGTGTTGGGTCGGTCGGGGAGGCGTGGTGGGCCCGGCCGGATTTGAACCGACGACAACACCGTTATGAGCGGCGCGTTCTAACCGCTGAACTACAGGCCCTACCGCGGGGCGCACTTTGCGACAAAGCCTTGGGGAAATGCAACCCCTCGTTCATCGTTCCGACGCGGAAACCCGAAAACGAAAACGGGGGCCGAAAGGCCCCCGCTCCGTCTCGAAAAGCAACCGTCCGATCAGGTATCCCAATCAAGTGTCGAGGAAGCTGCGCAGCTTGCGCGACCGCGACGGGTGCTTCAGCTTGCGCAGCGCCTTCGCCTCGATCTGGCGGATACGCTCGCGGGTCACGTTGAACTGCTGGCCGACCTCTTCCAGCGTGTGGTCGGTGTTCATGCCGATGCCGAAGCGCATGCGCAGCACACGCTCCTCGCGCGGCGTCAGCGAGGCCAGGACGCGCGTCGTCGTCTCGCGCAGGTTCGCCTGGATGGCGGCGTCCAGCGGCAGGACGGCGTTCTTGTCCTCGATGAAATCACCGAGATGCGAATCTTCCTCGTCGCCGATCGGCGTCTCGAGGGAGATCGGCTCCTTGGCGATCTTCAGGACCTTGCGGACCTTCTCCAGCGGCATCATCAGACGCTCCGCCAGCTCTTCCGGGGTCGGCTCTCGGCCGATCTCGTGCAGCATCTGGCGGCTGGTGCGGACCAGCTTGTTGATCGTCTCGATCATGTGGACCGGGATGCGGATGGTCCGCGCCTGGTCCGCGATGGAGCGGGTGATGGCCTGACGAATCCACCAAGTGGCGTAGGTCGAGAATTTGTAGCCGCGCCGGTACTCGAACTTGTCCACCGCCTTCATCAGGCCGATGTTGCCCTCTTGGATCAGGTCCAGGAACTGCAGGCCGCGGTTCGTGTACTTCTTGGCGATGGAGATGACGAGACGCAGGTTGGCCTCGACCATCTCCTTCTTGGCGCGGCTCGCCTCCTTCTCGCCCTTCTGGACGGTGGAGACGATGCGGCGGAACTCGTTGATCGGCAGACGCGCTTCCTCGGCGACGTTCGAGATCGACTCGCGCGTCTTGCGGATTTCGCCGTCATACTTCTCAGCGAACTTGCCCCAGGTCTTGGGGTTCAGGCCGCGGATGCGCTCCAGCCAGTTCGGGTCCAGCTCGTGACCGAAATACTGGTTCAGGAAGTCTTCGCGCTTCACCCGGCACTCGGTGGCCATGCGCAGCAGGCGGCCTTCGAAGCCCGTCAGCTTGCGGTTCAGGCCATAGAGCTGCTCGACCAGCTGCTCGATGCGCTGGTTGTTCAGGCGGACGGTGTTCATCAGCTCGACCATTTCGAGCTTCAGCTTGTCGTACTTCTTGTCCGTCTGCTTGCCGACGTCCTCGCCGCGCTGCATCGCGCCCATGCGGGCCTCGTGCAGCTTGTGCAGCTTGTCGTAAGTCGCCTTGATGTTCTCGAAGGTCTCGATGACCTGCGGCTTCAGCGCGGCTTCCATCGCGGACAGCGACAGGCTGTTCTCGCCCTCTTCGCCTTCCTCGCCCTCTTCGCCCTCGCCTTCGGCGCGCGGCGCGCGCGGCTCGTCGCCTTCCTCTTCGGCCGGCGCATCGGCACCGCCGGCGGCGGCGGGAGCGGCGGCGGTGCCGGCAGTTCCGGCGGCGCCAGTGGCCTCAACCACTTCAGCCAGCCCTTCCGGCAACTCCTCACCATCCGGGCCGCCGCCATAGGTGGCGTCCAGATCGATGATGTCGCGCAGCAGCATCTTCCCTTCCATCAGGGAATCATGCCACTCCAGGATGGCGCGGATGGTCAGGGGCGATTCGCAGATCGCGCCGATCATCATCTCGCGGCCGGCTTCGATCCGCTTGGCGATGGCGATTTCGCCTTCGCGCGACAGCAGCTCCACCGAACCCATCTCGCGCAGGTACATGCGCACGGGGTCGTCGGTGCGGCCGATGTCGTCGTCGTCGAGGTTGCCAGACGAGCGGCCTTCGCCTTCGCCCGCACCCTCGCCGCTGTTCTCCGAATCCTGCTCTTCCGATTCGACGATGTTGATGCCCATCTCGGACAGCATCGCCATCGTGTCTTCGATCTGCTCGGACGAGGACGAATCCTGTGGCAGCGCTGCGTTCAGCTCGTCATAGGTGACATACCCGCGCTCCTTGCCGCGGGCGATCATCTTCTTGACGGCCAAACCCATGCCGTCCATCAGAGGACCGTCTGCGGATTCCTCCCGCGTTTCGGAAACTTCCACGCTGTTCGCAGCTTTCGTGGCCATGCGATCGGTGCCCCCGCATTACCCCAGTGAATAAAGACGAAAGGAGCGCCCGGTCCCGGTTTCCCGGCCCGTCCGCCCCACCCCCAACCATGTATCTACCCAGAACCCGCCATCACAGAAACTGTCATGCGGCCCCGTCCTGTTGCCCTCTGTACCCGTCAACCGACATCCGATTGCCGACGATATGCATCATCAACCGTCAGACGTCGTCAAAGTCACTGTCCGCGATACCCAGACCGGACTTTATGACCTCCTGCTGAAGAGCCACGACCCTCGCGAAGTTGGCCTCGCTGTTGTCACGGGTCAGAGCCGCCTTCGCTTCCCTAAGATCGTCGAGCACCCGCTCGTGATGCAGATGCCGCCACGCAGGCCACCATCCCTTCCGAGCATCCTCCGTGGAGGCGTCCGGACGGGCGAAGCCGGCATGGACATAGGTCGACTCGCCTAGCAAAGCACCGACCATCGTCTCATGGCCGGCGGATGACAAGTGGCGACAAAGCGCATCGGCGTCAAGTGTCGAGTCGTGGTTGCGGTCGTCGGAAAGGCATTCGATGACCGCCCAGCGCAGTTTTTCCAGTTCCGGGTCACCGAATGGCAACAGCCCCAGCGGCTCCGCCAGTTCGCCGAACAAATCCGGATGGTTGATCAGCGTGGCCAGCAGGATGCGCTCGCGCATCGACGCGAGGCGGGAGGCGCGGCCGCGCCCCTCCCCCGCCGGCTTTGAGGTCAGGCGTCCGGGCGTGCCCGGCACATGGCGCCGCGGCGCCTCGCCGAAGCGTCCCCGCCCCTGCCCCGGCACCCACGGCCCGCGGTTGTAGGCCGGCCGCGCCGGAGCGAAGGCCTCGTCGACGCGGCGGCGCATCTCGGTGCGGTAGAAGCTCTGGACGTCGCGGTCGGCGATGGTGGCGACGCGGGCCTCCAGCGCCGCCTTCACCGCGGCCTTGGCCTCCGGCGTGTCGGTCGGCCGGCCCTCGCTCTCCATCCGCCACAGGGCGTCGGACAGCGGGATGGCGGCCTCCAGCACCGCTCCCATCGCCTTCGCCCCCTGGGCGCGGATCAGGCTGTCGGGGTCCTCACCCTCCGGCAGGAAGGCGACGCGGGCCGACTGGCCGGGGGCGAGGTGCGGCAGGATGCGCTCCACCGCCCGCCAGGCCGCCCGCCGGCCGGCATTGTCGCCGTCGAAGCACAGGAAGGGCACCTTCTCCGCCGCCGGGATCAGCTTCCACAGCTCCTGCACCTGGGTCTCGGTCAGCGCGGTGCCCAGCGGCGCCACCGCCCCCTCGAAACCGGCGCGGACCAGCGCGATCACGTCCATATAGCCTTCCGCGACGATCACCGGCTTGCCGTCCGCCGCCGCCTGCCGCGCCCGCGACAGGCCGTAGAGCAGCGTGCCCTTGTGGAAGAGCGGGGTGTCGGCGGTGTTGACGTATTTCGGCCCGTCGCCCTCCAGGATGCGCCCGCCGAAAGCGACCACCTGCCCGCGCCGGTCGGTCACCGGGAACATCACGCGGTTGCGGAAGAAGCTGTAGGGCGACCGGCCGTCGTCCGGCCGCTTCAGCAGCCCGGCATTGACCATGTCCTCGTCGGAGAAGCCCTGCTTGCCAAGATATGTGCGCAGCGCATTCGAATCGCCGGGCGCGTAGCCCAGCCGGAACCGCGCGATGGTCTCGCCGTCCAGACCGCGCCGTAGGAAGTAATCCAGCCCCGACCGCCCGGCGGAGGTGTGCAGCTGCTGTTCGAACCAGCGCGCCGCCTGCTCGACGAGGTCATGCAGGGTCTTGCGCCGTTCGTAGCGCTGGCGGTCCTCCTCCGTCGGGCGCGGCACCGGCAGCCCGGCCTCGCCGGCCAGATGTTCGACCGCCTCGGGGAAGCCGAGATTGTCGTGGCGCATGACGAAACCGATGATGTCGCCATGGGCGCCGCAGCCGAAGCAATTACCAGTGAGGATATTGTCTTCCAGCACAAAGGCATGCTCACCGGGAACTTCGGCGCAGAACACCTCCTCCTCGCGATCGGTTTCCTCGACGGATTCCACGACCCAACGCAGACGGGCGAAAGACTTTCGGGCTTGCTCATACCGTTCCCGTGCCTGATCGCCGAGGAACAGCGACGCGTCCATGGTGGACGGCACAAAATGAATGCGGAAGATGTCGCAGGGTTCCGCCGCCAACCCGCGGCGATTCGCTACGGTTATGCCATAAGTGCCGATCCCCAAACGAAGAGCGGCGGTGCGGACCCACTCCAGATGTGCCCGGTCGGCACTGTGGAGCATAACGGTGCCATCCTTCGCCACATGACCGTCGGCAGCGATGTAGCCGGCCAAAAAGCCAAGCAAGTAAGAATCGGTGCTGTCGTTCAGAGCCGGCAGCGCCTTCATGTGTCCGAATGCCTTGCCGCCGTAAATGCGCAGATAAGGCTTGCCATGCTCGGTCAGCTTTGGCTGTGGCGTCCGATCCGGAAACCAACCGGCCAACACCTTGTCCTTTTCGCCATGCAGATGCACATGACCATATCCCTTTACGACGGAACCATCGCCGAACACGATGCCATGGGTAATACCGTCGGGATCGAGAGACCAGTCGCACCGCGGCTCCGGCAGAACCGCCTCCAGCCGGTGGCCGCGGCGAAGCTGGCTGGTCAACACGTCGCCAATGACGCCTCGGACGAACCAGCGATGACCTGCGGTCGCGTGCAGCTCCTTGGTCTGCCCATTGCGTGTCAGTGTGACACGCATGAGCTTTTGAATGCCGTAGGATTTGAAGTCCGCCGGAACCCATTTCCCACCGCGGGTCAGAACCGTCTGGGTTGTGCCGGCAAGCTCTGCAATGGGATGGACCCCATCCGGCAGGGTCACGGGGGTTTCCGCTGCCAAGCAATGGAAGAAGCCCTTCTGGTCGTTGACGTAGAAGGACGGCGACTTCTCATTGTGGAAGGGACAGGGGGCCTTGTACTCGCGGCCGGCGCGGATCAGCCGCAGCCGCTTGGAGACCACTTCCGACAGGGTCAGCCGGGTGCGCAGTTCTTCCAGGAATTGGGGCGGGAAGGCCATGGTCGAACGGTCACCGGATACGATAAACGGGAAGCGAAGGCACAGCGCTATGGCAGCGCCATAGTATGGGAACCGGAACCGCCGTCCCCAAGGGCGTTGATGAGGACGCAGATGGAACGGAACGACGGCATTCGTCCGACTGGGCCGGACCCGGCCGATCGGGGCGCCCGGCCTCGTGCGAAGCTTGGCTGCCCCGAGGCGGCCGGCGCCCCGTCAGACGGCCTTACTTGCCGGACAGCCGGGCCTTCACCAGACCGCCGGCCTTGGCGAAATCCATCTGGCCGGCGTGGCGGGCCTTCAGCTCGGCCATCACCTTGCCCATGTCCTTGATGCTGGCCGCACCCAGCTCGGTCACGATGCCGTCGATGGCGGCGGCGACCTCTTCCTCGCTCATCTGCTTGGGCAGATAGCGCTCGATGACCGCGATCTCCTCGCGCTCCTGCTGGGCCAGCTCGGGGCGGCCGCCCTGCTCGTACATCCCCGCCGATTCGTTGCGCTGCTTCACCATCGTCTGCAGCATCGACAGGATGCCGGCGTCGTCGATGCCGTCGGTCACGCCGCGCCCCCGGGCTTCGATGTCACGGTCCTTCAAACCGGCGAGGATCATGCGGATGGTGGACACCGCGCGCGTGTCCTTCGCGCGCATCGCATCCTTGAGGCCGTCGTTGAACTGCGTGCGCAGCGTCATGTCCCAGATTCCTTGGTTCGTCGGGCCAGGAGGAAAGGCCCCGGCCGGACAGCCGACTATTCCCAAAATGGCCGCCGATTTCCATGGCAAAAGCCCCGACCGCCCAATGACCTCCACCCGGACCGCCGACCTTGTCCGCGGATCAGGGCCGCCTTGCAAAGCTATTGCTGGAAATCCGGCATCCAATCGTCATATAGGATGTCCGGCCCATCCGATCAGCCCACTCGATCCCACATAACCGTCCGATTCCGGCGGAGGTGGGGTGCGAGCGGCTACGTGTGCGCGCCCGGCGGGACGCTAGGCCGTCGCCGTTCCGCCGATCACCCGATCCGTCGCCGGCCGCGGTTTTTGGGAAGGTTCACAGGAATGACTCTCGCCACTCCCCCCTCCGACAATGCGGTTCACACCGGCGTCCTGGTCCTGGCCGACGGCACCGTGTTCCGCGGCCGAGGCATCGGCGCCACGGGGGATTCGGTGGGCGAGGTGTGCTTCAACACCTCCATGACCGGCTATCAGGAAATCCTGACCGATCCCAGCTATGCCGGCCAGATCATCACCTTCACCTTCCCGCACATCGGCAACACCGGCGCCAACCTTGAGGACATCGAGACGATCACGCCGGCCGCCCGCGGCCTGATCCTGCGCGCCGACATCACCGATCCGTCGAACTGGCGCGCCACCCGCCATCTCGACGACTGGCTGAAGAGCTACGGCCTCGTCGGCCTGACCGGCATCGACACCCGCCGCCTGACCCGCCGCATCCGCGACCTGGGCGCACCCAACGGCGTCGTCGCCCATGCGCCGGACGGCAAGTTCGACATCGAGGCGCTGGTCGCCAAGGCCAAGGGTTGGCCGGGTCTGGAGGGCATGGATCTGGCCAAGGACGTGTCCTGCCGCCAGACCTACGACTGGACCGAGGCCGGCTGGACCATCGGCGGCGGCTATGCCACCCTGGACAAGCCGCAGTACCATGTCGTCGCCATCGATTACGGCGCCAAGCGCAACATCCTGCGCTGCCTCGCCGCCGCGGGCTGCAAGGTGACGGTGGTGCCGTCGACCGCCTCGGTGGAGGACGTGATGCGCCACCAGCCGGACGGCGTCTTCCTGTCCAACGGCCCCGGCGACCCCGCCGCCACCGGCGAATATGCCGTGCCGACGATCAAGGGCCTACTCGACACCGGCGTGCCGATGTTCGGCATCTGCCTCGGCCACCAGATGCTGTCGCTGGCGCTCGGTGCCAAGACCACCAAGATGCAGCAGGGCCACCGCGGCGCCAACCATCCGGTGAAGGATCTGGCGAGCGGCCGGGTGGAGATCACCAGCCAGAACCACGGCTTCGTCGTGGTCCCGGAAACCCTGCCGGCCGACGCCGAAGTCACCCATGTCAGCCTGTTCGACGGCACCAACGAAGGCATCCGCCTGAAGGGCAAGCCGGTCTTCTCGGTGCAGTATCACCCGGAAGCCTCGCCCGGCCCGCAGGACAGCCACTATCTGTTCGACCGCTTCGTCCAGCTGATCGCGGAGAAGAAGGCGGCCTGACGCCATACCGCCGGCAGGTCATAAAAAGGGGGGAGCCGTTCGCGCGGCTCCCCCCCTTTTTCTATTTGGCATTACGGTCCTTGTCAGGGGCCAGCGTTGCGGCGGTCGCCGTGCGCGGCTGCACCCGCTGGATGCCACCATAGCAACTGGTGCCGCCACGCCCGCCGGGCGATCCGGCGGCCTGGCCGTACTGGGTGCAATCGGCGGTCTGGCCGGCGGCAGTCTGACTGGCGGCGTTTTGGCTGGCGGCTGCCTTTTCGCCGTCATGCTTCTGGTCGCGAGGCTGTGATTTGGGATCGTTCACAGTGGCCTCCTGGAGGTTGCGGACCATATCGTTTATGGCCTCTCCTGGATTGCCAACATGGTCAGCGATCAGCGGTTCCAACAGATATGCGTCTTCCCGACCATCCGTTTTCCCATAAGCCACAGCTGGCCGCCGAGCCAGACGGCCCCGCCTGCCCGCTCTGCGGCCGGCCGATGGTGCCGGGTGCCAGCCTGAACGAACACCACCTGATTCCCCGCACCTATGGCGGGCGCGAAACGGTGACGATGCACCGCATCTGCCATGCGAAGATCCATGCGGTGCTGACCGAACAGCAGCTGCGCGACCAGTATCACGAGATCGACGCCCTGCGCGGCCATCCCGACATCGCCGGCTTCATCCGCTGGGTCCGCCGCAAGCCGCCGGAATTCAACGACGGCCACGCCACTGACCGCCAAGCCAGAGACCGGCGGCGGCGCAAGCGCTGAACGCCCCCCTCAGCCCTGGCGGACGGTCCGCCGCGTGGCGGGTTTCGGCAGGTAATTGCGGGCCTCGCCGTTGCAAACCCGGCTGACCCGCTCATATTCCTCCACCGTATCGACCTGAGCCTGCCGGCGGTCGCGCTCGCGGCCGAACTCCTGCATGATCCGCCGCATCGCCGATTCGAGCGGCCGGCGGACTGCCGCCATCGCCTGCGACTGGCTGCGCGACCGCACCGGCGCCATCTCGGCGATCACCTGATCCAGCCGGCTGCGGATCTGCGGCATCATCTCCTGAAGCAGGGCCTCGTCCACCGCGACATGGCGCATTTCGTGGGCAAGCACCTCGCCATGCAGGCAGGAGCCGGCGGGAATTTCCCGGGCGACATGGACGATGCGCTGCTGGAAGCCGAAACTGATGGCAAGCTTGCTGGCCGAGGCGCAATAGGTGCCGTCGCCCATCGTCTTGAACAGGGCCGACACCTGGGACTGCTCGCCGTACCGCGCCTGGGTCAGCCCCAGCACATGGCTGTCGGTGGTGCTGACCGGACCCGGCGTGCGTCCCGGCAGGCGGGTGAGCTGCGGGATCGACAGCGCATCGTCGCGCTGGATCGGCGCCAGCACGGTGTCGAGGTCCAGCGTCGTCGGCGGAAACCCGGTGCAGCCATTCGACTGCGCCGCGGCGGGCGACACAGACAGCAGGACTGCCGGAAGGGCAAGGAACAGGAGGCGAACGGTCATCCCAGCACTGTTACCGGGAAACCGTTCCCCTACAAGAGATATGGAAGGGCCGCATCGCCGGTCTGCGGTGGCGGCCCTTCCACTCAATGCTGCCCTCAGTGCTTGGAGGGGAACAGGAAGCGCGCCTTCAGGGTGCCTTCGATGGCACGCAGGTCGTTGACGACCTCCAGCTCTTCGACGTCGCCGTTGACGTCGACCACCACATAGCCCAGCTCCGGATCGGTCTGGAGATACTGGGCGGCGATGTTCAGGTCGCGGCCGGAGAACACCTCGTTCACCTTGCGCAGCATGCCCGGACGGTTCTCGTGGACGTGCAGGAAGCGGGTGCAGCCGGCCTGCACCGGCAGCGCCACCTGCGGGAAGTTGACCGCCCCGACGGTGGAGCCGTTGTCCGAATACTCAAGCAGCTTCTGCGCCACCTCGGTGCCGATGTTGGCCTGGGCCTCCATCGTCGAGCCGCCGATGTGCGGGGTGAGGATGGCGGTCTTGATGCCGCGCAGCGCGCTCTGGAACTCTTCCTTGTCCGAGCCCGGCTCGACCGGGAAGACGTCGATGGCGGCACCCAGGATGTGGCCGGAATTCATCGCGGCGGCCAGCGCCTCGATCTCGACCACCTGCCCGCGGGCGGCGTTGATCAGGTGGCTGCCCTTCTTCATGGCGGCCAGCTCACGCTCGCCGATCATGTCGCGGGTCTGCGGGGTGTCGGGCACATGCAGGGTCACCACGTCGGACACCGACAGCAGCTCCTCCAGCGAGTCGCAGGCCCGCGCATTGCCGAGCGCCAGCTTGCGCACGGTGTCGTAGAAGCGGACCTGCATGCCCATCGCTTCCGCCAGGATCGACACCTGGGTGCCGATGTGGCCGTAGCCGACGATGCCCAGCGTCTTGCCGCGGATCTCGTAAGAATCCTTGGCCGATTTCATCCAGCCGCCGCCATGCACCAGCTGCGACTTCTCGAAGATGCCGCGCATCAGCATGATGATCTCGCCGATCACCAGTTCCGCCACCGACCGGGTGTTGGAATAGGGGGCGTTGAACACCGGCACGCCGTGGCGGCGCGCCGCCCTCAGGTCGACCTGGTTGGTGCCGATGCAGAAGCAGCCGACGGTGATCAGCTTGCTCGCCGCCTCGAAGACCTTGGCGGTCAGGTGGGTGCGCGAGCGGATGCCCAGGATGTGGACCGAGCCGATGCGTTCCAGCAGCTCGGACTCGTCCAGCGCGCGCGGCAGCCGCTCGACGGAGGCATAACCGCCGCGGGCCAGCTCGTCGATGGCGTTGTCGTGGACACCTTCCAGCAGAAGGATGTTGATCTTGTCCTTGGAGAGCGAGAGCTTGGTCACGGCCGGCTTCCGTATCTGGGCATCGGTTCTGTCCCGCAAGGCCAGCCCACCGGGATACGGCGCGCAGGGCCTTTCGGAAAAGCGAGCGCGCAAAATAATACCAAAGGCAGCCCTTGTCACCTGACGGATGTTGCGCCGCGGCGTCCGTTTCCGCATGCCGGATTGGCGCGCAACGCGGGTTGGGTGTATCAGTCTGACCGCGCTTCAAACCTGGAAAGCCTGTCATGAGCGACGTGACGATCTATCACAACCCGCGTTGCAGCAAGTCGCGCGAGACGCTGGAGCTTCTGCGCTCCCGCGGCGTCGAGCCGACGGTGATCGAGTATCTGAAGACCCCGCCGGCCGTGGCGGAGCTGTCAGCCATCCTCGCCAAGCTGGGCAAGGGGCCGCGCGACATCACCCGCGCCAAGGAAGCGGCGGAGGCCGGCATCGCGAAGGACCTCGACGGCGAGGCGCTGGTCGCCGCCCTGTCCGCCAATCCGGCGGCCATCGAACGCCCCATCGTGGTCAAGGGCGACCGCGCCCGCGTCGGTCGCCCGCCGGAGTCGGTGCTGGACCTGCTCTGATCCGCTTCGATCCGCTTTGACTTGCTCTGCCCCCTCAACCCCCGCCCCTTCACCGGAGCCCGCCGCCCGTGACCAGCAAGCACACCGCAGCATCCGCCGCCGCTGAGCTGTCGACCATCCGCGATTTCCTGCGCTACGGCGTCAGCCGCTTCAACGAGGCCGATCTGGATTACGGCCACGGCACCACCACGGCCTTCGACGAGGCGGTGTTCCTGGTGCTGGAGTCGCTGCACCTGCCGGTCGACCAGCTCGACCCCTATATGGACGCCCGGCTGACCGCGGCGGAGCGCGAGGCGGTGGCCGGCATACTCCATGCCCGCATCGACACCCGCAAGCCGGCGCCCTATCTGCTGAACAAGGCCTATATCCAGGGCATCCCCTTCTATGTGGACGAGCGGGTGATCGTCCCGCGCTCCTACATCGGCGAACTGCTGTTCTCCGACATGTTCGGCGGTGACGACTTCACGCTGGTGGAGGACCCGACCTCGGTCGAGCGGGTGCTGGATCTGTGCACCGGCTCCGGCTGCCTCGCCATCCTGGCCGCCCGCATCTTCCCGGAGGCCCAGGTCGACGCGGTGGACCTGTCGCCCGACGCGCTGGAGGTGGCGAAGCGCAACGTCGCCGACAGCGGGTTCGGGGACCGCATCACCCTGCATCAGGGCGACCTGTTCGCCCCGCTGAAGACGCGGAAATACGACGTCATCATCACCAACCCGCCCTATGTCGACGCCGAATCGATGGACGCCCTGCCGCCGGAGTTCCGGGCCGAGCCGGCACTGGCGCTGGCCGGCGGCGACGACGGGCTGGACATCGTCCGCCGCATCCTGAAGGAAGCGCCCAAGCATCTGACGCCGGAAGGCGGCCTGCTGTGCGAGTTCGGCACCGGCCGCGAGATTCTGGAGGCGGATTATCCCCACCTGGACTTCCTGTGGCTGCAAACCGCCAACAGCTTCGGCGAGGTGTTCTGGCTGACCCGGGACCAGCTGAAGGCTGGGAAGTGAGCCGAACGTAGAGTGCAATTGCCCCACTTCGGTCCCCCCATCCGGGGAAGACCGGGTGGGGGCCCGGCTTCCCCAGGAACCCTTCTCCCGCCCACCGGTTGTCCTCTCACGATGTTGCACCGCAGCAGCCCCGAGAGGACGCCGCCGATGACCGACCGCCGCTCCACCATCCTCAAGACCCTGGGCCTCACCGCGCTGACCCTGGGCGGATTGGCCGTCGCCAACACGCTTGCCGCCCGCGCGGCCGAACGGCGCTATCCGCCCGAGGGCCGCTTCCTGACCGTCGATGGCGTCCGGCTGCATTACATGGAGGCTGGCGAGGGCCCGCCGGTCGTGCTGCTGCACGGCAATGTCTCCGCCCTCGGCGATTCGCTGGCGAGCGGGCTGTTCCAGCGTTTGGCCCGGACCCACCGGGTGATCGCCTTCGACCGGCCCGGCATGGGCCACAGCAACCGCCCGCGGGATCGCGCCTGGACGCCGGAGGATCAGGCCGACCTGCTGGCCCAGGCCTTCGCCGCGCTGGAGATCGAGAACGCCGTGGTCGTCGGCCATTCCTACGCCACGCTGGTGGCGCTGGCCCTGGCCCTGGACCATCCGCAGGCGGTGAAGGGCCTGGTGCTGATGGCCGGCTATTATTTCCCGACCAAGCGGGTCGATGCGGTTCTGGTGGCGCCGCTGGCGATGCCGGTGCTGGGCGACCTGCTGCGCCACACCCTGTCGCCGCCGGTTTCGATGGCGATGATGCCGGGGCTGCTGAAGACGCTGTTCTCGCCCCGTCCGGTCCCGGAGCATCTGACCGAGAGCTTCCCCGCCGCCCTGACCATCCGGCCGGGCCAGATGCGCGCCAACGCCCAGGATGGCGTGACCATGGCGCCGGCCGCCGACCGCCTGCAGCACCGTTACGCCGACGTGACCGTCCCAGTGGCGATCTTCGCCGGCCATCACGACCGCGTGGTCGAGCAGGAGGAGCAGAGCGGCCGGCTGCATCATGTGCTGCCCGACAGCACGCTGCATTGGGTGCCGGACTCCGGCCACATGGTCCATTATGTCGACCCGGAACTGGTCGTGCGCCGGATCGATGAACTGTCAGCCTTGAAGGCGACTCCGCGGATCGTCGCTCACAGATAGCGCCGCATCAGGATACTGCCGCCCTGGTGCGGCAGCCGGGGGTGCCAGGGGATGGCGGCGCTGCCGATCTCCTCGAACCCCTCGCCGACATAGAGACGGCGGGCCGGCTCGTTGTCGGCCCAGACATGCAGGGTGACCCGGTCGAAGCCGCCGGTCCGCGCCCGCTCGTAGAACCAGCCGAGCAGCCGGCCGGCGATGCCATGGCGCCGGTGCGCGGGATCGACCGCCAGGGCGGACAGGAAATAGCTGCCCCAGTCCAGCGTTTCGGAGAATTCGCCCATATGGGCGACGCGGTCGGGCGGCAGGCCGCTGTAATCCTCCGTCCGGATCCAGTCGGTGGGATAGCCGTGGGCGATGCCGATCACCTGCCCATCCAGTACGGCCACGCCGCTCTGGCGATGCGACAGCGACCCGCTGCGCCCGGCCAGACCGGGCACCAGCATCTCCGCCGCGGTCATGCCCGGCATCAGCCCGTCGAGCAGGAATTCGTAGACGCCGCCGCCGGCGATGTCGATCAGCCGTGCCAGATCCGGTGCGTCGTCGGCATCGGCGGAACGAAGGCGGAGACGGTCGTCAGTCGGTGCGGAACTCACGGACGGAACCCTTGGATCGGGAAAGCGGCTGGATAGAAAAGGCTCTCCCGCCGACGATTTCCAGTCCCAATCTTATCTGTCCCAATCGGCCGCCCGGTTCAGATCGTCGCGCAGCCGCAGCAGCGCATCGCGGAGCGACATCAGCTCCGCGGCGGAGCATCCGGCGGCAGCGGCGATTCGCGTCGGCAGGCATTCGGCCTGCGTCCGCAAAGCCGCCCCTTCGGCGGTCAGGCCGATGCGGACCAGCCGCTCGTCCTCCGGATCGCGGCTGCGGGTCAGCAGGCCCTGCCCTTCCATCCGCTTCAGCAGCGGGGTCAGCGTGCCGCTGTCCAGCCCAAGCCGCTCGCCGAGCAGCTTCATCGACTGGCCGTCCTCCTCCCACAGCAGCAGCATGATCAGATACTGCGGATAGGTCAGGCCAAGCTGCTCCAGCATCGGGCGATAAACGCGGCTCATCGCCAGATTGGCGGAATAGAGCGCGAAGCACGCCTGATTGGAAAGCAGAAGCGGATCGTCCCTGTCGGCTGCCATGATGTCTGAACCTTGAAAAGACGGTGCGCCGCCGGGATGCCGCGCCTCGGTCGATCGTGCGTTCTGCACAATCGCGCGCAACAGCCCGGCGGTGCAATGCCGAAGACTTTTCGCTTCAGGCGATGGCCTCAGGCCCAGCCCTCGGACAACGGCCCTCAGGCAAGGGTCGTGGTGACCGGGATGTTGCCCTTGGTGGCGTGGCTGTACGGGCAGACCTTGTGGGCGCGGGCCAGCAGATCCTCGGCGGCGGCCTTGTCCATGCCCGGCAGCGAAACCACGAAATCGACCGTCAGGCCGAACCCTTCGCCATCGTCGCGGGCACCGATGCCGACCGTGGCATTCACCGTCAGATCGGCCGGGACGGCGATCTTGTCGCGGTTGCCGACGAACTTGATGGCGCCGATGAAGCAGGCGGAATAGCCGGCGGCGAACAGCTGCTCGGGGTTGGTGGCACCACCCTGGCCGCCCAGCTCCTTCGGCGCGGCCAGCGCGACCGACAGCAGGCCATCCTCGCTGACGGCCTTGCCGTCACGGCCACCGGTGGCGGTCACCTTGGTCGAATACAGGGTCTTCATGACGCGTGCTCCTTCATTGATCGCTGAATTGCGGAGTTTGGTCTCCTGGGCGCCGGTTCGAACCGGCGCCCCGTGATCTTGTGAGAGGAACAATGACGCACAATTGAATTGCGCGCAATGCATTTGATTGTGCGCTATCCGATTGTGCGCAATGCATCCGGCGCATGGCTCCGGATGTGAGACAGCGCGGTGGAGGCCGGGAGAGCGCTGGCCCTGCCCGGATTCTCCGACCGCAACGCCTTCAGCGACGTGAAGGCCCCCCTATTCCGCTACCCTGAGGTCGACCTTGCCACGCCGCTCGTCGGTCCTGCGTCCCATGGTGATGTTCTTGGGCGCCCGCACGTCCCGGTTCCGCCATGTCCAGCATTCGCCGGTCTCATCCTGGAAGCAGACCCAGCACAAATCGTGCTCGGCGCCATAGTCGATGAGGAAATGCGCAAGGGCGGGGCCCTTCGGAGTGTCCATGGGAAGCGGCGGATTGAGCTGGAGCATGGTGGCCTCGTTGCGACACTGTGGAGCATGAACGCGCCGAAGCGTGTGCTCGGTCCCGCTTCGCTTCCGGACACTCCCATTGCGCCGGTCCCTGTCCGGTTCGGCATGGCTGGCCGATCTCGTCAATGGAACGCATTGCCGGCCGGCCCCGTGCGCCTGTCTTACCGCCCAAGACTTCCATGCAGTGCCAATAGAAGACGCGCCGGCTCTCCGGGGCTCAGACAAAGAAAAAGCCCTGGAACCGTTAGGTTCCAAGGCTTTTTCGTTCCCTCCGGAACTGGTCGGAGCGACAGGATTCGAACCTGCGACCCCCAGACCCCCAGTCTGATGCGCTACCAGGCTGCGCTACGCTCCGTCAACATCACCGCAGTGCTTGCGGCTTGGCTCCGGAAGGGAACGGGACTATAGCCGCGGGCTTTCGCCGATGCAACATCTCCCGTGATGATTTTTCAGCTTTTTTTGCCCCCTATTTCGGACAGGCGGGACAGCACCGATCGCAGCGATTTCAGCTCGTCCAGAACCATGGTGATCTCGTGCCGGACCGCATCCGACAGCGGCGGATGATCCTCGCCCCCATCCCTGTCGTCATCCCTGTCATCGTCGGTGACATCGCCGCCGAACCCTTCCGCATCGACCGGCCCGCCGCCATCGTCGACATCCTCGGGCAGCGGCGGCGTCGGGTCGGACATGCGCCCTTCCTTCAGCAGACGCTGGACACCCTTGATGGTGTAGCGGTCCTCATACAGCAGAACCTGGATCCGCCGCAGGAGTTCGACATCCTCCGGCCGGTAATAGCGCCGGCCGCCACCGCGCTTCAGGGGGCGGATCTGGGGGAACTTCGTTTCCCAGAACCGCAGCACATGCTGAGGCACGTTGAGGTCGGTCGACACCTCGCTGATGGTGCGATAGGCCGTGGCGGATTTCATGGTGCGATCAGGCCGCCGTCCGACAGAGGTCGCCTGCTGCGATCCACAGGAAGGCACGGCACGGCGACAGGCAAGGCGGAGAGGTCATCGCAATCGACCGGCGTCAGGACAGCGCCCGCGCAGGCGTCGGTGCCCCACCCTCCTGAACCTCGTTGATTCGGTGTTTCAGCACATGGCTGGCACGGAAGACCAGAACACGGCGCGGCAGAATCGGCACCTCTTCCCCAGTCTTGGGGTTGCGGCCAACCCGTTCGCCTTTCTGGCGGACCTGGAAACTGCCGAAGGACGAGATCTTGACCATCTCCCCCCGGGACAGGGCATCGGAAATCTCGTCCAGCACCGTTTCGACCAGATCGGCCGATTCGTTGCGCGAAAGTCCAACTTCCTGGTAGACGGCTTCGCTCAGTTGGGCGCGCGTTACGGTATTTTGCGACATTGTCAGACCTCCCCCCGCAACCGTTGCAAAGACGGTAATCCGGCGAAAGAAGGTCCGTCAATTCAAAAGCTTGGCAGCCTCATACGGCCCGGCCGAAGCCCGGCCGGGCGTGCAGCGCAGCATGACGGATGCGCGATATGCGGAGGACGCTGGCGCCTTACCAGCGGACCAGCGCCGACCCCCAGGTCAGGCCGCCGCCGATGGCTTCCATCAGGATCAGGTCGCCGCGCTTGATGCGGCCGTCCGCCACCGCTTCGCCCAGGGCCAGCGGGATCGAGGCCGCGGAGGTGTTGCCGTGGCGGTCCACCGTCAGCACCACCTTTTCCGGCGACAGCTTCATCTTGCGGGCCAGCCCGTCGATGATGCGGCGATTCGCCTGGTGCGGCACCATCCAGTCGATGTCGGTCGACTCCAGGCCGTTGGCGGCCAGAGCCTCCTCGACCACCGCCGACAGCTTCGACACGGCGTGACGGAAGATTTCCTGACCATGCATGCGGACATGGCCGATGGTGCCGGTCGACGACGCGCCGCCATCGACATAGAGCAGGTCGTACTGGTTGCCATCGGAATGAAGGTGGGTGGACAGCACGCCGCGGTCGCTCGAATCGCCCTTGGCCTCGTAGGCTTCCATGACGATGGCGCCGGCGCCGTCACCGAACAGCACGCAGGTGGTGCGGTCGTTCCAGTCCAACAGGCGGGAGAAGGTCTCCGCCCCGATCACCAGGGCGCGGCGCGCCTGACCGTTGCGCAGGAAATTGTCGGCCACCGACATGGCATAGACGAAGCCGGCGCAGACCGCCTGGATGTCCATGGCAAAACCGGCGGCGCCCAGCGCGGCCTGCACCTTGGTGGCCGTGGCCGGGAAGGTGTTGTCCGGGGTGGTGGTGGCCAGGATGATGCAGTCGATGCTGCTGCCCGGCACGCCCGCATGCTCCAGCGCCCGCGTCGCCGCGGCGATGGCGAGATCGGAGGTCTTCTCCCCCTCGGCGGCGATGTGGCGGGATCTGATGCCGGTGCGCTGGACGATCCATTCGTCCGACGTGTCGACCCGCTGTTCCAGATCTTGGTTGGTGACGACGTTGGACGGCAGGAAGATACCGCAACCCAGAACTCGGGAACGCATGACCATTGTTCAGCCCGCCGCCGCCTTCGTGTCGGGAAGAGGGTTCGCGTCGGCTATGCGCCCCATCTCTTCCTTGATGCGTTCGTTGAAGCCGTGCGTCGCCAGATTGATGGCGACCGCAACGGCATTGGCGAAGCCGACAGCGTCGGTGCCGCCATGGCTCTTCACGCAGACGCCGCGCAGGCCCAGGAACATTGCGCCGTTGTAGCGGCGCGGGTCGATCCGCTCGCGGAAGCGCTTGAAGGCGCCGCGGGCCAGCAGATAGCCGATCCGTGCCAGGAAGGACGTCGCGAAGGTGCGGCGCAGGAATTCGGAGAACAGCTTCGCCGTCCCCTCCGCCGTCTTCAGCGCGACATTGCCGGTGAAGCCGTCGGTGACGATGACGTCCACCGTGCCCAGCCCGATGTCGGTGCCTTCGACGAAGCCATGGAAGCGGCCGGGAAGCGGCATGTCGCGCAGGCTGGCCGCCGCGGCACGCACCACCTCGTTGCCCTTCATGTCCTCCGAGCCGATGTTCAGCACGCCGATCGACGGCTGCGGCAGGCCCAGGATGGCACGCGCGAAGACGGCCCCCATCACGGCGAACTGGACGAGGTTTTCAGGCTGGCACTCGGCATTGGCGCCGAGATCCAGCATCACGCTCTCGCCCCGTTGCGTCGGGAAGAAGGAGGCCATCGCCGGCCGGTCGATGCCCGGCAGCGTCTTCAGCACGAACTTGGCCATCGCCATCAGGGCGCCGGTGTTGCCGGCCGACACCACGCAGGCCGCCTCGCCCGCCGCAACGGCGTCGATGGCAAGCCTCATGCTGGACTGGCGACCCGCACGCAGCGCAACCGCGGGCTTGGCGTCCCCGGCCACGAAGTCGGCGGTGTGGCGGATTTCCGCCACCGCCTTCAACGCAGGCCGCTGGTTCAGCAGCGGCTCAAGCCGCTGCTGGTCGCCATACAGCAGAAAACGCACGTCGGGATGGCGTTCCCGCGCGATGTCCGCCCCGGCAATGACCATGTCGGGACCGTGATCGCCACCCATGGCATCCAGGGCGATGGTCAGGCGCTGGCTCACCGCGAACAGGCTCCCCGGCTTGGACCCCGGCAGGGGCGACGGGCGCCCCCGATCAACGGGACCTCAGACAACGCGATGCGGATCAAGCGGCCGCGGTGCCGCTCTGAACCACTTCACGCTGGTCGTAATGGCCGCAAGACCCGCAGACGTGGTGCGGACGCTTCAGCTCGCCGCAGTTCTGGCACTCGTTGTAGGCCGAGGTCGGCAGAGCGTGGTGCGAACGACGCATGTTGCGCCGCGACTTGGAGGTCTTCTTCTTCGGAACAGCCATGACCGTAAACTCTCTTCATTGGAAAGGGCGGCCCGAACAGGGGCCGCCCAGCGCGAGCGGCATTCAATAAGGCAAATGCCCCCAAAGGGCAAGCCCGAACAACCCCTATTTCGCAACCCCGAGCCGCTCATTGGTGGGGGTGGAAGTGCCGGCCCTTATACAAGACACGGAGAGGAAAGCAACAGACGGATCAGTCCCGCGGCTTCAACTTCTGCAGGACGGCAAAGGGATTCGGCTTTTCAGGCTCTTCGGCCGCCTCTTCCTCCGCCGTCTCCCCCTCCTCATGCTCACGGTAGCCCTCGAAGTCCACGCCCTCGGCATGCGGATAGGGGTCGAGCCCCAGCGACAGGTGCTGCGCCGTCAGCTCGCCGATGTCGATTCGGTTGTTCTCCATCGGCTCGGGAACATCCTCGTCGGACAGGGAGGCGTCGAAATCGATCTCCAGCCCCGGATCCTCGATCATCGACTCCGGAGCGAACAGCGCCTCGAAGCGTTCGCTGACATGGGCCGGCACCGGTTCCAGCGTCACGACGCAGGTCTGGACCACGTCGGCCTCCAGCTGTCCGGAGACCCGGATCATCTGGCCCCCGCGCACGGCGCGCAGCTTCACCGTGGCGGTCAGGCTGCCGATCGCCTCCAGCTCCAGCCGTTCGGCGAGCGCGCGGCGCTCCGCCTCCGTCGCTTCGATGGTTTCGCTCACCTCGGCACGACGCACCGTGTCGGCATTGACGACGCGCGAGAATTCCGGGGCCGGCAGGGCGCCGTTGGCAGGGCTCATGGCAAAGACTTTCCGATCGAAAACCAAAACGGCCGGCGCGGCGAACGCCCGGCGACACCCGAGTCACATGCAGCCCGCGGCCCGGAAAGGCAAGCCCCCAGACGCGGCGGCAGGCGTCGGCGAGACTCAAGATACCCCAGGGCGACTCTTCATATATAGGGAAGCGGTCAGGCCGGCACCGGTGCGAAGCGGATCTCGCCCCGCATCAGCGACTCCAGCGGCTGGGCGTCGAGCGTCGCGGCACAGCTGCGGACATAGGCGGCCATGGTCGGCAGCACCCCGTCCGGCACCGGATCGACCGTGCCGTAGAGGTTGTTGTCCAGCGCCACCTCCAGCCTGCGTCCGTCGGAGTCGGCCAGCGCCTCGTCATAGGCGCGGATCCGCCCGGCCATCCCGCGCGCCATCGTCTTCACGCGCCGGGCGATGCCGCTGTCGCCGGCCCCCATCTCCAGCAGCGACTTCTCGAAATCGTCGACCATCGTCTCGTAGAGGCGCTGCGACAGTTTGCCCGCCTCCGGCCCCTGCCCCTTCAGCCGGCGCATCACCAGCAGCATGTGCAGCGCCACCATCTCGAACCGCCCGTCCAGGCTGTCGGGTACGGAAAGCGCGCTGTAGAAGCCCGGTTCGCGGGCCTGCCCGACGATGGCGGTGAACAGGCCGCCCACCGCGGCGGCGGTGCGGACACGGTCTCCGCCCCCCACACGACCCGACAAAGGGCCCAGCAGAGGCCCCAGCAAACGGCCGATAAAGCTTCCTGACACGAACGGCAGCCCTTCCCCGACTCGGAGTCTCGTTGACAGGGCGAAGCAGCCGGTGCGATTGTCCCGCCCGGAGACTGTCCACAGCCGTGAACGGCCTCGTTGCCCCGCCGGCTCCATCATAGCCCGAGCACCATGACCAGATCGAACTTTTCCGCCCCCCGCACCGTCATTCGCACCGCCCTGCTGGGCAGCGTCCTGCTCGCCGGCCTCGCCGCGACCGGCTGCTCGCCCACCGTCGCCACCCGCGGCAACCTGACGGACCCGCAGCTGGTGGCGGAACTGCAGCCGGGCCAGAGCCGGCGCGACGACGTCGCCGCGGTGCTGGGCACGCCGACCTCGGTCGGCACCTTCGATCCGAACGTCTGGTACTATATCGGTCAGAAGACCGAGAAGACCGCCTTCTTCGAGCCGGAAGTGACGGAACGCCGCGTCGTCGTCGCCCGGTTCGACGACAACGGCGTCCTGCGCGAGATCAAGACGCTCGACAAGTCGAACGGCCAGGACATCGATCTGGTGGAGCGCACCACGCCCACCGCCGGCCGTGAAATGGGCTTCCTGGAACAGATGATGGGCAACGTCGGCCGCTTCTCCGCCAAGGACACCAAGGGCAAGGGCCCCGGCAGCTGAGCGGCCGGCCGATAGCCCGGCCCGCCGTGCCCGTTCCTTCCGATACGGACGCCGACCTGCGCCACATGCGCGCCGCCCTGTCGCTCGCGGCGCGCGGGCTTGGGCGGACTTGGCCCAATCCCGCGGTCGGCTGCATGCTGGTCCGCGACGGAGCCGTCGTCGGCCGCGGCTGGACCCAGCCCGGCGGCCGCCCCCATGCCGAGACGGAGGCGCTTGCCCGAGCGCGAGCCTTTTCCGGCGGAGCGGAAGGCGCCACCGCCTACGTCACGCTGGAGCCCTGCAACCATTATGGCAAGACGCCGCCCTGCGCACTGGCGCTGGTCGAGGCGAAGGTGGCGCGGGTCGTCGTCGCCTGCCAGGACCCCGACCCGCGGGTTGCCGGCGGTGGGCTGACGCGGCTGCGCGATGCCGGCATCGCGGTCACGACTGGCATCTGCGAGGCCGAGGCGCTGGCCCTGAACGAGGGCTTCTTCAACCGCATCACGCAAGGCCGCCCGCTGGTCACGCTGAAGGTCGCCAGCACGCTGGACGGCCGCATCGCCACCGCCACCGGCAAGTCGCAATGGATCACCGGCCCGACGGCGCGCGCCTGGGGCCACCGGCTGCGCGCCAGCCATGACGCCATCCTGGTCGGCATCGGCACCGCCTTGGCCGACGATCCCGAGCTGAGCTGCCGCCTGCCCGGCCTGGAAGACCGCAGCCCGGTGCGCGTGGTGGTGGACAGCAGCCTCCGCCTGCCGCCCACGGCGAAGCTCGCCACCGGAGCCCGGACCATCCCGACCTGGGTCGTCACCGGCCCCACTCCCGATTCTGCTGCCTATTCCGCCCGAGCCGAGGCTCTGACCGCGCTCGGCGTCGAGCTGATCCCGGTCGCCGCCGGACCCGACGGACGTGTCGATCCCGCCGCCGCGATGACCGCCCTCGCCGCCCGCGGCATCACCCGCGTGCTGGTGGAAGGCGGAGCGTCGATGGCCGGCGCCTTGCTCGGCGCCGGTCTGGTCGACCGGCTGGAGTGGTTCCGCGCCGCCTCGCTGATCGGCGGCGACGGATTGCCGGCGGTCGCCGGCTTCGGAGTCGAGGCGCTGGCCGCGATGGCGCGCTTCGAACGCACCGCCGTCCGCAGCGCCGGCGCCGATCTGGCCGAAAGCTATCGCCGGATCGGCCCCGAAGCGTCGGTCTAGCCCGCGCAACAGACCGTTGCGCCACTTGCGGTGTCGCGCCCGCTTCCCCTGGCCGCGAAACCTGCTAAATTCCCCCGCATGTTCACCGGAATCATCACCGATGTCGGGCGCGTCCGGGCCGTGGAGCGGCAGGGCGACACCCGGTTCACCATCGAGACCGCCTTCGACACGGAGACGATCGCGATCGGGGCGTCCATCGCCCACAACGGCGTCTGCCTGACGGTCATCGAAAAGGGACCGGGGGCCTACGTCATCCAGGCTTCGGGGGAAACCCTGTCGAAGACGACGCTCGGCGGCTGGGAGGCCGGCACGCGCGTCAACCTGGAGCGCGCCCTGAAGGTCGGCGACGAGCTGGGCGGCCACATCGTGTCCGGCCATGTCGACGGCGTCGGCCGTCTGCTGTCGATCCGCCCCGAAGGCGAATCGCTGCGCCTGACCTTCGAGGCACCGGCAACTCTCGCCAAATACATCGCGCCCAAGGGCTCGGTCGCCATCGACGGCGTGTCGCTGACCGTCAACGAGGTCGAGGGCAACCGCTTCGGCGTCAACATCATCCCCCACACCCAGACCGCCACCACGTTCGGCGGGCTGACGGAGGGCGATGCGGTCAATCTCGAAATCGATATGCTGGCGCGCTATGTCGCCCGGCTCGCGGGGCAGGAATGACGTCCGAGTTTCACCACTACCTGTCGACGGCCGAAGAGATCATCGAAGAGGCGCGTCAGGGCAGGATGTTCATCCTGGTCGACGACGAGGACCGGGAGAACGAGGGCGATCTGGTGATCCCCGCCTCCTGCGCCACGCCGGACGCGGTGAACTTCATGGCCAAGCACGGGCGCGGCCTGATCTGCCTGACCATGGACCGGCCGAACATCGAACGGCTGCGACTGCCGCTGATGGCGCAGCAGAACGCGTCGCGCCACCAGACCGCCTTCACCGTCTCCATCGAGGCGCGCGAAGGCGTGACCACCGGCATCTCCGCCGCCGATCGTGCCCGCACCATCGCCGTCGCAATCGACCCGACGTCCGGTCCGCACGACCTCGCCACCCCCGGCCACATCTTCCCGCTGCTGGCGCGTGACGGCGGCGTGCTGGTCCGCGCCGGCCATACCGAGGCCTCTGTTGACATCGCCCGGCTGTCCGGCCATTCCTCGTCCGCCGTGATCTGCGAGATCATGAACGACGATGGCTCCATGGCCCGCCTGCCGGATCTGGTGCAGTTCGCCCAGTTCCACGGGCTGAAGGTCGGCACCATCGCCGACCTGATCGCCTATCGCCGCCGCACCGAGACCATCGTCGAGCAGGTTCTGGCCGGCAATCTCGACAGCCGCTATGGCGGGCGCTTCCAGTCCTACGTCTACATCAACAAGATCCAGTATGCCGAGCACATCGCGCTGGTGCGCGGCGACATCTCCGGCGACGAGCCGGTGCTGGTGCGCATGCATGCCCAATCGGTGCTGGACGACGTGCTGGGCGACCGCAACTCCGGCCGCGACAACGACCTGCATGCCTCGATGGAGCTGATCGCCAAGGAAGGCCGCGGCGTCGTCGTGCTGCTGCGCGAGCCGAACCCGAACGGCCTTTCCACCGTGCTGAAGGCGCGGCTGGAGGGTCAGGCCGGCAGCGTTCCGGAACTGCGCGACTACGGCATCGGCGCGCAGATCCTGCTGGATCTGGGCGTGCGCAAGATGACCCTGATCTCCAACCGCAAGAAGCCGATCATCGGGCTGGAGGGCTACGGCCTGACCGTGGTCGGGCACCGCGCCATCAATCCGGGTGCCGCCGACCCCGGCGAGGACTGAGAAGGGACAGGTCTCCGCCGGATGACCGACACGCCCCACATCATGGTCGTGGACGCCCGCGTCCACGAGGACATCGCCGATGAGCTGGCGCGTGGCGCCGTCGCGGAACTGGACCGCGCCGGGGCCACGCACATCCGCTATGGCGTGCCCGGCTGTCTGGAACTTCCGGCGGCGATCATGTACGCCATCCGCTCCATGGATTTCTTCACCGCCCGCAAGCGTTTCGACGGCTATGTCGCGCTCGGCTGCGTGATCCGGGGCGAGACGACGCGGTACGACACGATCTGTGCCGAAAGCGCCCGCGGCCTGCAGGATCTGGCCCTGCGCTACAGTCTGGCGGTCGGAAACGGCATCCTGACGGTGGAAAACCGCGAGCAGGCCTGGGCGCGGGCCAATGTCGGATCGGTCAATACCGGCGGGCGCGCCGCGCGGGCCTGTCTTGACATGATTGACCTGAAGCGCAAATTCCGCCTCTATCCGCGCTGACCCCGACATCTCCTCTCTTTTAGCGACTGCAGATCATGAGCAACGACGACGCGGGCAGCCCCGTGACACCCGAACGCGCCTCCGGTCAACCGAAGGGCGGCAAGTCCAAGTCCCGCAAGAACAAGACCGGCGGCGGCTCCGCCAAGGCGCGCCGCAAGGCCGCCCGCCTGGCCGCGGCCCAGGCGCTGTACCAGATCGATCTGGCCCAGGCCCCGGTCGAGAATGTCGTCGGCGAGTTCGTCGCCCACCGGCTTGGCGAGGAGATCGACGGCGACAAGTTCGTCTCCGGCGATCCGCAGCTGTTCGCCGACATCGTCCGCGGCGCGATCCACCGCCGGGCCGAGGTCGACGGGGTGCTGGGCGCCGCCCTCGACCCGCGCTTCCCGCTCGACCGGCTGGAGCTGCTGCTGCGCGCCATCCTGCGCGCCGGCGCCTATGAGATCGCGGTGCATATGGACACCCACCCGCGCATCCTCATCAGCGAGTATGTCGACGTCGCCCGCGCCTTCTTCTCCGGCCGCGAGCCGGCGATGGTGAACGGCGTGCTCGACCATGTCGCCCGCGCGCTGCGCGCCGACGATCTCGCCAAGCCCGATCCCGGCCGCAGCGCGGCCGAGGAGTAAGGAGAGACCCTCTCCCGCCCCGGGAGAGGGAGAGACCCGCCGAAGGCGGGAGGGGGAGGGGCGATCCGGACATGGATCCCCTTTGATCCTTGCGAAACCCCTCACCCTTCCCAAGCTCCGCTTGGGCCCCTTCCCTCTCCCGGAGCGGGAGAGGGAACGTGAAGGCGCTCCTCAATGACCAGTCCCACCCTCGGCGAGTTCGGCCGCATCACCCGCTTCTTCAAGCCGCTGGCCGCCGGTTTTCCCGGTGCCCGCGGCCTGCGGGACGATGCCGCCGTGTTCGGCGTGCCGGACGGGCGGGAACTGGTCGTCACCACCGATGCCATGGTCGCCGGGGTGCATTTCTTCCCCGACGATGCGCCGGCCGACATCGCCGCCAAGCTGATGCGCAGCAACCTGTCCGACCTCGCCGCCATGGGGGCGGAGCCGCTGGCCTACACGCTGGTGACTGCCCTGCCCCGCGGCCTGGACGAGTCCTGGCTGGAGGGCTTCGCCGCCGGGCTGGGCGAGGAGCAGCGACAGTTCGGCATTGCGCTGGCCGGCGGCGATTCGGTCTCCACCAGCGGCCCCATCACCCTGTCGGTCACCGCCTTCGGACTGGTCCCCACCGGCCGCGCCCTGCCGCGCTGGGGTGGGCAGCCGGGCGACCGCGTCTTCGTCACCGGCAGCATCGGCGATGCCGCGCTCGGGCTCGAAGTCGCCTATGGCCGTCTCGACATCCCGGATCAGGACACCCGTGCCCATCTGCTGCGCCGCATGCGCCGGCCCGACCCGCGCATGGGTATCGGGCCGCGGCTGATCGGTCTGGCCAGCGGTGCGATGGATGTGTCGGACGGGCTGGTCGCCGACCTCGGCCATCTCTGCGAGGAATCCGGCTGCGCCGCCCTGCTCCACGTTGATGCGGTCCCGCTGTCGGAGGCCGCCCGCGGCGCCATCGACGGCGATCCGGTGAGGCTCGCTCTCGCCATCACCGGCGGCGACGATTACGAGCTTCTGTTCACCGCCCCGCCGTCGGCCGGTGACGCGCTGGCGACCCTGGCCGCCGAATGCGGGGTCGCGATCACCGAGATCGGCGAACTCCGCCCCGGCACGCCCGGCGAGGTCGCGGTGCTGGACGGTGCCGGCGGGCCCTTGCCGCTGACCCGGCGCGGCTGGGACCATTTCTGACCGTCCGGTCCCGACGCCCGGCATTTAAGACAATCGAAAGCATCCGCGGCGCAGGGTTCGGCGATTCGCCGTTTGCGTAAGGTGTGTTGCCGTGGTCAAGGCTCTGATCGTCCTCGTTCTCGGCATCGTGTTGCTGGGCGGCGCCAGCTTCGGCGGATGGTTCGTCTATCAGAAATACTTCACCGAACATCCCGACGCACCGCCGAAGAAGGTGGAGCCGCCACCCAAGCCGCCGACCGCCTTCGTCCGCCTGGCCCCGCTGGTGGTGCCGATGATCGGCCCGACCCGGGTCGAGCAGTTCGTGACCGTCGTGGTCGCGGTGGAAGTGCTTCTGGAAAAGCAGCCGATGGTCCAGGCCAACCAACCGCGCCTGACCGATGCCTTCCTGACCGCGCTCTATGGCGGCATCGCCGACAAATCGATCCTGAACGGGGCTTTGGTCAATATTCCTGCCGTAAAGGTCAAGTTGGTGGAGGCCGCCGGCAAAGTCGTTGGCAAGGACGCGGTCTATGACGTGCTGGTCCAGGCGGTTACGCAGCGCAATCTCTGACCGCCGCCCGCAGCACCCGCAATTTGCACCCATTTTGCGGTGCGTTATCCCGACACTACCCATAAAGGCCAGGGGTACCCCCGGCCATTTCGCCGCGTCGCGCCGCCCCGTGCGGCGGTTGCAAAGCGGCCGCACCGGGCGCATGCTTTTCCCGATAATACTTGCGCCCGACTTCTCCCCCACTTGACCACTGTGGTGGGACCAGCCTTTCCGGGGCGCGACCTTAAAATCAATCGGGGGATGCGATGGCTCTAGCGTTCATCGTCATCATCGCCGCCGGCCTGCTCGCGCTGGCCTACGGTTTTCGTACCGGAAAAGAAGTCATGGCCGCGTCGCCTGGGTCCGAACGGATGCAGGCCATCGCCGCCGCGGTGCAGGAAGGGGCGCGCGCCTATCTGAACCGCCAATACACCACCATCGCCATCGCCGGCGCCGTCCTGCTGGTCATCCTGTGGGTGACGCTGGGCTTTCCGGTGGCCTTTGGCTTCCTGATCGGCGCCGTGCTGTCGGGCAGCGCCGGCTATGTCGGCATGAATGTCTCGGTCCGCGCCAACGTCCGCACGGCGGAAGCCGCCACCCGCGGCCTGGCACCGGCGCTCGACATCGCCTTCAAGTCGGGGGCGATCACCGGCATGCTGGTGGTCGGGCTCGGGTTGCTGGGCGTCGGCGGCTATTTCGGCGTCCTGACGCTGGTTTACCATGTCAGCGATCCCGTCGAGGTCCGCACCGTGCTGGAGGCGCTGGTGGCGCTCAGCTTCGGCGCCTCGCTGATCTCGATCTTCGCCCGGTTGGGCGGCGGCATCTTCACCAAGGGCGCCGACGTCGGCGCCGATCTCGTCGGCAAGGTGGAGGCAGGCATCCCGGAGGACGACCCGCGCAACCCGGCGGTCATCGCCGACAATGTCGGCGACAATGTCGGCGACTGTGCCGGGATGGCCGCCGACCTGTTCGAAACCTACGCCGTCACCATCGTCGCCACCATGCTGTTGGCGGCGATTTTCTTTACCGGCGGCGTGTTGCGGATGATGCTGGTCTATCCGCTGCTGATCGGCGCCGTCTGCATCCTGGCCTCGGTCGCCGGAACCTTTGCGGTGAAGCTCGGCCCCGACAACAACATCATGAAGGCGCTCTACAAGGGGCTGGCCGTCGCGGCCGGCATCTCGCTGGTGTTGATCCTGATCGTCACCGCGATCCTGTTCGGCTTCACCCGCGCCATCACCATGACCGACGGCGTGTCGATCACCGGCTTCAACCTGCTGGTGTCGGCGCTGGTCGGGCTGGGCGTCACCGGCCTCTTGGTCTGGATCACCGAATTCTACACCTCCACCGCCTTCCGCCCGGTGCGCAGCGTCGCCAAGGCGTCGGAAACCGGGCACGGCACCAACGTCATCCAGGGTCTTGCCGTGTCGATGGAATCGACCGCCCTGCCGGTGATCGTCATCTGCGCCGGCATCCTGATCGCCCACGGGCAGGCCGGCGTCTTCGGCATCGGCATCGCCGCGACGACGATGCTGGCGCTGGCCGGCATGGTGGTGGCGCTCGACGCCTATGGGCCGGTCACCGACAATGCCGGCGGCATCGCCGAGATGTCGGATATGCCCGCAAACATCCGCGTCACCACCGACGCGCTGGACGCCGTCGGCAACACGACCAAGGCGGTGACCAAGGGCTATGCCATCGGGTCCGCCGGTCTGGCGGCGCTGGTTCTCTTCGCCGCCTATGTCCAGGACTTGGGTCATTACTTCCCGAACATCCCGGTCGAGTTCCGGCTGAACGACCCCTATGTCGTCGTCGGGCTGCTGGTGGGCGGCCTGCTGCCCTATCTGTTCGGGGCCATGGGCATGACCGCCGTCGGCCGCGCCGCCGGGTCCGTCGTCGTGGAGGTGCGGCGCCAGTTCCGCGAAATCCCCGGCATCATGGAGGGCACCGCCAAGCCCGATTACGGCCGTGCGGTGGACATGCTGACCAAGGCGGCAATCAAGGAGATGATCATCCCCTCGCTGCTGCCGGTTCTGGCCCCGGTGGTCCTCTATCTGGTGATCGCCGCCATCGGCGGGCGGGCGGCCGGCTTCGCGGCGCTGGGCGCCATGCTGCTGGGCACCATCGTCACCGGCATCTTCGTCGCCATTTCGATGACGTCGGGCGGCGGCGCCTGGGACAACGCCAAGAAGTTCATCGAGGAGGGCAATCACGGCGGCAAAGGCTCCGACGCCCACAAGGCGGCGGTGACCGGCGATACCGTCGGCGACCCCTACAAGGACACCGCCGGCCCGGCGGTGAACCCGATGATCAAGATCACCAACATCGTGGCGATCCTGCTGCTGGCGATCCTGGCCCAGGTGGGATGAGGGCTAGGGTGAAGGTTTGGGTGAGGGGCCGGTGCGGGGCAGGACAACCGCCTGCCCCGCACCGAAGCATTTACAGTCCCGGCGAGGCTTCCGGCGCCAGAGTTTCCACGAACTCGTTGAAGTCGGAAGCCTCGCGGAAGTCCTTGTAGACGGAGGCGTAGCGGATATACGCCACCTGATCCATCGTCTGCAGCGCTTCCATGATCTTCTCGCCGATCTGCTTCGACGGGATCTCGCTCTCGCCGGAGGATTCCAGCTGGCGGACCATGCTGTTCACCACCCGGTCGATGCGGTCGGCGTCGATCGGGCGCTTGCGCAGCGCGATCCTCATCGACCGCAGCAGCTTCTCGCGGTCGAAACCTTCGCGCTGGCCGTTGCTCTTCACCACCGTCAGCTCGCGCAGCTGGACGCGTTCGAAGGTGGTGAAGCGGGCGCTGCAACTGGGACAGAAGCGCCGCCGGCGGATTGCCGAGTTGTCTTCGGTCGGGCGCGAGTCCTTGACCTGGGTGTCCTCGTTTCCGCAGAACGGGCAGCGCATCTGGTGGATTCCCCCCTTTACGGCGTGGGCGATTACAGCGTGGGATAGATCGGGAACTGACGGCACAGGCCGCGCACACGCTCGCGCATCGCCGCCTCGACCGCCGTGTTGTCACCGGAGTTGCTGGCGGCCAGACCGTCCAGCGTCTCGACGATCATCTCGCCGACCTGTTTGAACTCGGCGGTGCCGAAACCGCGGGTGGTCGCCGCCGGGCTGCCCAGACGGACGCCGGAGGTGATCATCGGCTTCTGCGGATCGAACGGAACGCCGTTCTTGTTGCAGGTCATGCCGGCATGCTCGAGGCTGGCTTCCGCCGCCTTGCCAGTCAGGTTCTTCGGACGCAGGTCGACCAGCACGATGTGGCTGTCGGTACCGCCCGACACGATGTCCAGCCCGCCGGCGATCAGCGTCTTGGCCAGCACTTGGGCGTTGTCGACCACCGCCTGGGCGTAGGTCTTGAATTCCGGACGCAGCGCCTCGGCGAAGGCAACCGCCTTGGCGGCGATGACATGCATCAGCGGGCCGCCCTGCAGGCCGGGGAAGACGGCCGAGTTGATCTTCTTGGCGATGTCTTCCTTGTTGGTCAGCACCATGCCGCCGCGCGGGCCGCGCAGCGTCTTGTGGGTGGTGGTGGTGACCACGTCGGCATAGGGGAACGGGTTCGGATAGACGCCGCCGGCGATCAGGCCGGCATAGTGGGCGATGTCGACCATGAAGATCGCGCCGACTTCGTCCGCGATGGCGCGGAAGCGCTCATAGTCCAGGACGCGCGGATAGGCGGAGCCGCCGGCGATGATCAGCTTCGGCTTGTGCTCGCGGGCCAGCGCCTCGACCTGATCGAAGTCGATGAGGTGGTCGTCCTTGCGCACGCCGTACTGCACGGCCTTGAACCACTTGCCCGACATGTTGGGGGCGGCGCCGTGGGTCAGGTGGCCGCCGGCGGCCAGCGACATGCCCAGCACGCAGTCGCCCGGCTGCAGCAGGGCCAGCAGGACCGCCTGGTTGGCCTGGGAACCGGAGTTCGGCTGCACGTTGGCGAAATCGCAGCCGAACAGCTTGCAGGCACGCTCGATGGCGAGGTTCTCCGCCACGTCGACGAATTCGCAGCCGCCGTAGTAACGCTTGCCCGGATAGCCTTCGGCATACTTGTTGGTCAGGACCGAGCCCTGCGCTTCCAGCACCGCCTGGGAGACGATGTTCTCGGAGGCGATCAGCTCGATCTGCTCCTGCTGCCGGACCAGCTCGTCGCGCACCGCGCGGGCCAGTTCGGGATCGGTCTCGGCAAGCGAGGCGGCGAAGAAGCGGCCGATCTCTGCGGTGTTGCTGCTGGTCATGGCTGGAGGTTCCTCATCGAAGGGGCGTCAGGCAGGACAGGCGCGCGGCCCGCCTGCCTTCGTCGGGTCTTTCCGGGCTCTGTCGCGTCCCGGTTGCGGGCCTTCACGGCCAAATAATGGGCCAGGAAAAGCGGCGCGAAGACGCGCTCAGCCCATCTTGGCGATGCGGCGGCTGTGACGCTCGCCACCTTCGAAGTCGGTCTTCAGGAAGATCTCGACGCAATCCTTGGCGATCTCCGGCCCGACGATGCGGGCGCCCAGCGCGATCACGTTGGCGTCGTTGTGCTCGCGCGACAGGCGCGCCGTAGTCACGTCATGCACCAGGGCGGCGCGGATACCGGGATGGCGATTGGCGGCAATGCTGATGCCGATGCCGCTGCCGCAGACCAGCACGCCGCGCTGGGCCCGGCCGTCGGTGACGGCGGCGGCCAGCGCCGCGGCGAAGTCCGGGTAATCGACCGAGGCCGGACCGTCGGTACCGAGATCGAGGACGGTGTAGCCGGCGCCCTCAAGCTGCCCTGCGATCTGAGCCTTCAGCTCATAGCCGGCGTGATCGGAAGCGAGTGCCACGGTGCGGACGGTCATGACGGCGGAAACTCCGGTGCGGTCGGTAACGGATACGGGCAGTACGGATGCACAGGCGGCAACCGGGCCGGCGAAGCGGCCTGCAATCGGGCAAAAGACGCCGGCACCCTACCAGATGTCGGTGCCAACCGCCACTGCCACACCATGACGTGGATGCATAGCTAAACCCAACCCCGACCGGCGGCGGTCGATCTGGCGGTCGATTTCCGGCGCGCGATCGGCCGGCGCACAGCCGGAACGGCGCCGACGCCTACCACCGCGAAAGTTCGGCCTCTGTTTTCACCTCTTCGTTGCCGAAGGGGCAAAACAAGGGAGATAGCCGATTCGTTATATGCCGGGGGAATCCGCCAATTGCCGCAACGGAGCCGGGGGAAAATCGCAAGCCGGCGCCTACTAGACGCCCCTTAAAGCTGCGGCACAGCCACAACCGCGCAACGATTTTCAGCGAAGGCTGATTTACGCGGTGTTCCTTTGTTCTGGCCGACAAGAGCAACTAATTTGATGCTTGCCGAAATTATATTGACACCCAAATCACGGTATGCAACTTGGTTCCTACGGACAAATGAAAAACCAGGACACAGTGCAATGAGCGACCAGCTTCGCGCCGATGTACCGGACAATGCGCTGCTGCGGATGACCGCCGACATCGTATCGGCGTATGTCAGCAAGAACGTGTTGCCTGCTCAGCAAATCCCCGACGTGATCAATACGGTCTACTCGTCGCTGACCGGTCTGAATGGTCAGCCCCGTGAGGTCGCGGCGGAGCCGCTGAAGCCGGCCGTTCCGATTCGTAAGTCAGTGACGCCCGAATACATCGTCTGCCTGGAAGACGGGAAGAAGTTGAAGATGCTGAAGCGGCACCTTCGCTCGACCTACAACATGTCGCCGGACGAGTATCGCGCACGCTGGGGACTTCCGCCCGACTATCCGATGGTCGCGCCGAACTATGCGGCGCAGCGTTCGGAATTCGCCAAGCGCATCGGCCTGGGCCGCAGTTCCGGCCGCCAGACCCGCCGTAAGGCCGGTTGATCGAGTAAAGTCCGTATGCAACACGGGCCGATCCACCAGGGAGTCGGCCCGTGTGCGTGTCCGGTCGATGGCAAAACCATCCGACTGGTTGAAGGTGCGAATCGGTCGCGGTACGCGGTCCGCAAGCCTCAGTTGGCGCATCCCTTGCGGCCCGACAGTCGGCAGTTGAAACGGTCGACATTTCGACTCAATTCGCGCCCGGTCGACACATTTTCTTCGTTCAGGCAGGTCAGATAGCTCATCGACTTGTCGACGTAATCCTTCACCTCGCCCTGACAGGACGACATCTTGTCGGCGCTGAGGAAGGTCGCCTGATCGTCCATGCACAGCGGCACGCCCGGCTTCAGGCAGCCCGCGGCCGGCGTCGTCGGTTGCGGGGCGGTCAAGGGCGGACCACCGTTTGCCGTCCCGCCAGCGGCGCCGGCAGCGCCGGGAGCGGACTGACGGCCGCCATGGTCCTGTGCGCCATGGCCCGGCTTCTGGGTCGGCTGGGACGAGGCGGCCAGCGCCGCCTGCGGGATCGCCAGGATCGGCAAGGCAGCAACCGAAGCGGTGGCCGTCAATGCCGCCGACATCAGCGACACGCGCAGGAAAGCCGTCACGCCCAGCATCCTGAAGCCCGGCGACCTGAAGCCTGCCGCCCTGAAACCCGCCGCCTTAAAACCCAACATGGCCTCGATCCTCTGGCGTTTCATTTTTCTGCCCGAAGGCCGGCGCGGAAAACAGCCCGGCCGACACCCGGCTTAACCGGCTGAACGGCGCAGGAAAAGGGGCTTTCCTTATGCGCCATTCGTTCAGAGATGCGCGGTTCTACAAGCGTTACACCCCCTGCGCCAGTGTCAACGGGCAGGCATAGGTCTACTGTCGGGGTCGAGCGGTTCGCTCTACGACCGGCGGGCCGACCCAGCGTCGGGGCCGCCGGCGGAGGCATGCCGGCGCTCACCATCAGCAAAAGCCAGACTTCGATACGCGCCGCCCGGCCCCGTCCGGCGGCGCGTTTTCTTTTCGCATCTTGCGAAGAAGGGCAGTCCACGGCAGACACACAACTCTTGGGTGTTCTGGCTGGATCAATAAAGTCCGCCGCCCCGCTTCGGCCCCGGCTTGACCGGCGCGGCGGGTCCGACGCCCTTGTTCTGCACGAAGCGCAGCTTGTTGATCGCCGTCCGCTTCAACAGTTCCTGGCTGCCGGTTGCCGGACCGGCCACCGTCACCTCGACGCCGGTCCTGGCATCGATGGCGGTCACCCGCAGATAGCTGCCGACCCGCTGGAACTCGAACAGCACGTCACCGTCGGTCATGCCCAATGCCCTCCCTTGGCCCGGTTCCACATCGCCCGGCCCTCCTTACCCTAAGGTCAGTCCACGTTCGAGACCGCAACACCCGGCGGCCATCGCTGTTGTCCACCCAGCCATTCGGCGCGCAGGAGCCCCGCTCCGCCAACCCCCACTGCGAGGAAGGACCACCAAAATGGCCGCCAAGACGATGCAGGATCTGCTGATCGAGGATCTTCGCGACATTTACCACGCCGAGAAGCAGATCGCGAAGGCCCTGCCCAAGATGGCCAAGGCCGCCAGCTCCGACCAACTGCGCCAGGCGTTCGAAACCCATCTGGAACAGACCCATGGGCAGATCGAGCGGCTTCAGCAGGTGTTCGAGGAGTTGGATACCCGTCCGCGCGGCAAGCATTGCGACGCGATGGAGGGCCTGATCAGCGAAGCCCAGGAAATCCTGGAAATGGGTCTGGCGCCCGAGGTGCAGGACGCCGCCTTGATCGCCGCCGCCCAGAAGGTGGAGCATTACGAGATCGCCAGCTATGGCACGCTGCATGCCTTCGCCACCGCCTGCGGCCTCGACAAGGTCGCCCAGCTGCTGGATGAGACGCTGCAGGAGGAAAAGGACACCGACACGCTGCTGAACAAGCTGGCGATCGGCGACGTCAACAAGAAGGCGATGGCGGCAAGCGCCAAGAAAGCCGCCTGACCCCATAATCCCTCAAGTCTTCCGTGACCAATCGTCCCCGGCCCTGCATAAGGGCCGGACCCCGGTTGCAAGCGCCGCGTCGGACCGATAGCATCCCCGCTGTCCGGTCCTTCGCGGTGTTCTGTCATGCGTCGCCTTTTGTGTGCCTTCGGCCTTGCCCTGTTCCTGACGCTGCCGTCGGCGCCATCGGCCGTTGCGAACGAGGGGGCGCCGGGCGCCCTTCCGCCGTCGGTGCGGATCAAGCCGCTGATGGTCCCGGTGGTGAATGCCGGACGGATCGAGAAATACACCCAGGTCGAAGTGAACCTGGAGATCGGCAACGCCCTGAAGCTGGGCGAGGTGCAGCTCAGCATCCCGCGCCTGCACGACGCCATCCTGACCGCCATCTACAAGGGCGTGGATGAGGGCTGGATCGTCCGCGGCAACATCGCGAACGTCCCCGCCCTGCGCCGCCGCATCGACGAATCGGTGATCGCCATGTTCGGCAAGGACGTGGTCAGCCGCATCCTCATCACGCCCATCGCGCGGCAGTCGTCGCTGCAATAGACTGCTCCCCGGAAAGCCTCGTCATTCCAGGCTCCGTATTAAGGCCCCATGCTAAGGCCCCATACTAAGGATCGACTCGTCATGCCCCTCGTCTATGTCGCGCGCAGCGCCGCCCTGACCAAATGGGCGTCCGACGTCGGACAGGGAAAGCACATCTACAAGCTGGGCATCGCGGAGGATGAGGCCGCGGTCAAGGCGGCGGTCGCCGCCGGCTGGGGTGGCGAATCCGACTGGAAACTGATCCAGATCAAGCCGGTCGATGAGCTGGACGAGGAAACCGCGCTGGCCCGGCTCAGCCGGCGCGAGAAGGCGATCGATCCCACCTATTACCCGCGGTTGAAGGGGGCGGCCGGCGTGTACCGCATCACCCTGACCAACGTGCAGAACAGCCTGCTGGTCGCCAAGGCGATGACCGCCGACGAGCCGCTGACCGACATCAAGGTGAAGCCCAAGGACATCGCCGACTACATGATCCGCAACGCGATTGCCTGAGCGTCCTGTGAAGACCTCCCCGCCGCCCATCCGCCGCGTCGCTTTCGATGCCCTGACGCTGCGCGACCTGCACGACATGCTGGCCCTGCGCAGCCGTGTGTTCGTGGTCGAGCAGGCCTCCCCCTACCCCGACATCGACGGCCGCGATCCCGGAGCGCTTCACCTCATCGCGCTGGACGAGGCGGGCGTCATCGTCGGCTGCGCCCGCTGCCTCGGCCCGGATGGAGATGGGCCGGATGAAGAGAAATCGGACGCGCCGGTTTCCTTCGGCCGTCTGGCGGTCGACCCGTCGCAACGCTCCACCGGGCTGGGGCGGGCGCTGGTGGCGGAGTCTCTGACGGTGCTGGCGGAGCGCTGGCCCGGCCGCGACGTGGTCATCGGCGCGCAGCAACATCTCGAACGCTTCTACGGCAGCTTCGGCTTCGTCCGGGACACCGACCCGTACGACGATTTCGGTATTCCCCACATCGACATGCGGCTTCGGCGCTGACGCTTCCCTTGCCGGCGATCCGCCGCTGAAACTGCGTCGAGACACCTCCCTTACAGCCGCCCCACCATCGCCAGCACGGCGATGCGACACAATGCCCCATGCATACAGGGGCATTGCTGCCCGCGGCTGCCTGCGGCCTGGGGAAGACAACGGGGCGTTGTTATTCCTTCGTTTGCTGGCGAGGCGTAAGCCTTACGTAACAGACCGATGATTTCGTCATACGTAGAATTTTCGATGATCGAAATCGAAATCGTTGACGTATCAGTTCTCACATTCGATAGGGTAAGGCATTCACCCTTTCGTATGCAACTCCGAAGGCGAGGCGACTGTCCCCGCGAATCAAAAGGCCTGTCCGGCTACATAAGGGGCAAGACGATGTCCTGGTTCACCAATCTCCGCATTGGCGGAAAGCTGCTGACGGCATTTGCTGCATTGATCGTCATCATTGGCGCAATCAGCATCGCCAACTATTCGACTCTATCGTCGATCCAGTCCTCCATCGGCTGGACGATCCACACCTACCGCGTGATCCAGACCACCGATGCGGCGATGACGGCGATGGTCGATCAGGAAACCGGTCTGCGCGGCTATCTGGTCAGCGGCGATCCGGCCTTCCTCGAGCCCTACCGCTCCGGCGCGCAGGCGTTCGAGCGTGCCCTGGCCGAGGTGAAGTCGCTAACCGCCGACAACCCGCAGCAGCAGGCCCGGCTGGAGGAGTTGCGCAGGCACGCCGCCACATGGCGCGAGACGGTGGCGGAAAAGGAAATTGCCCTGATGTCCAAGGCCGATACGCGTGAGGAGGCCCGCGCGATGGAGGCGAAGGCGTTGGGCAAGGCGTCGATGGACGGCATCCGCGCCCTGGTCCGGCAGATCGAGGACGCCGAGCGTGCTCTGCTGATCGTGCGCGACGCGGAGCAGAAGACCGCCTTCTCGACCGGCTACCTCACCGCCATCGCCGGCGCGCTCATTTCCCTTCTGGTCGCGGTGGCCGCCGGGCTGGTGCTGCGCGGGTCCATCGCCACGCCCATCGTCGCCATGACCGCCGCCATGGCACGGCTGGCCGGCGGTGACCGCGCGGTCGAGGTGCCCGGCGTCGGCCGCAGGGACGAGGTCGGTGCCATGGCCGAGGCGGTGGATGTCTTCAAGCGCAACGCCATCGAAGCCGACCGCCTTTCCGCCGCCCAGCGCGCCGAGGAGGAGGCCAAGGCCCGCCGCTCCGCCCGTCTGGAGGAACTGATGCGCGCCTTCGAGGGCAACGTCACCGCGGTGGTGCAGAGCCTGTCGGGTGCGGCGAGCCAGATGCAGCAGTCGGCCGGCGCGCTGACCAGCACCGCCGACGAGACCAACCGCCAGAGCACCACGGTGGCGTCGGCCGCCGAACAGGCTTCCGCCAACGTCCAGACCGTCGCTGCCGCGGCGGAAGAGTTGTCGTCCTCCATCGCCGAGATCGGCCGTCAGGTCGCCCAGTCGACGCGCGTCGCCGAACAGGCGGTCAGCGGCGCCAACCGCGCCAACGGCGTGGTGTCCGGCCTCGCCGAAGGGGCGCAGAAGATCGGCGAGGTGGTGGACCTCATCAACAACATCGCGGCGCAGACCAATCTTCTGGCGCTGAACGCGACCATCGAGGCCGCACGCGCCGGCGAGGCCGGAAAGGGCTTTGCCGTCGTGGCCAGCGAGGTGAAGAGCCTTGCCAACCAGACCGCCAAGGCGACCGAGGACATCACCGGCCAGATCGCCACCATCCAGGGCGCGACGCGCGAGGCGGTTTCCGCCATCGACGAGATCGGCCGCATCATCACCGAGATCAGCCAGATCTCCGCGACCATCGCCTCGGCGGTCGAACAGCAGAGCGCCGCGACCCAGGAAATCAGCCGCAATGTCCAGGAAGCGGCCCAGGGCACCCAGCAGGTGACCGGCAACATCGTCGGCGTCACCCGCGCCGCCGGAGACACCGGCCGCGCCGCCGGCGAAGTCCGCAGCGTCGCCGACCATCTGACCGGCGAATCCACCCGCCTGCGCCAGGAGGTGGAGAGCTTCCTCAACGGGGTAAAGGCGGCGTGATGAAGCGGGGGGCGACGCGGTGCCCCCCTGCCCCAGTCATCAATGCGACAGCAGCAGCGGCACCGGGCAGGTGCGCAGCACATGCCGCGTCCCGCTGCCGCGGTGCAGGAACGGGAAGCCGTAATGCCCGTGGGCGCCCATCACCAGCAGGTCGGCGCCGGTGTCCATGGCCCGGGCCAGCAGGGCGTCCATCGCACCGATGTCGGTCACGGTGAAATGGGTCTGCTCCGCCGTCACGCCGTGGAAGGCGAGATGGTCGAGCACGCCGACGCGCGGCGTCTCGGACGCGGAGGAGGAGGCCTGGGTCAGCACGGTGATGACCGTCACCTCCTTGGCCTTCTCCAGCATCGGCATGGCGTCGGACAGGGCGCGGGCGGCCTCGCGCTCGGCATTCCAGGCGACGGCCACACGCTGGCCGATGGCGGCGAAGCGGCCGGCATAGGGGATGACCAGCACCGGCCGGCCGGAATTCAGCACCACCTGCTCGTTCAACTCCTCCGGCGCCGCCTGCGATCCCGCCTCGCGGTCATACTGGCCCAGCACCGTCAGGTCGGCGAAGCGCGACCAGATGATGACCTCGCGGATGACATGGTTGTACTCGCCATGGGTCAGGCCGTGCCAGTGGCCCTGCAGCCCGGATGCGGCGAGCTTTTCCTTGAACAGTGCCTCGCTGCGGGATGCCGCCTCACCCAGATGGTCGCTGGACCGGCGGGCGATCACGCTGGTGGCGTTGCGGTCGCCCTGCGCGAACAGGCCGCGCAGGAAGGCGCCATGACGCTGGGCCAGCGCGATGGCGGCATCGAGACGCGCCTCGACATGCGGGCTGCTGTCGAGATGGACGAGGATGTGCTTGTAGGTCATGCGGGCCCTCCCGGTATGAAATGCGAAGTCTTATGACGTCTGCGGTTCTCCGCCGGGCCGGCCGATGTGGGCGATCTGTGGGATGATCGGCGGGCCGGCGGATTGTTTCATATGCATCATGTTCAGCCGGGCGGCGTTCGTCCAGCAGCGTTCTGCCGGCCTGCGGCGAGAGGTCGCACGGGGCCGAAGCAGCCGTCCGGAAAACCGATCCGGGAACCGGTCAGGCGTCGCGGAACCGTCCGTAGGTGTAATGCGCGGCGCACGCGCCCTCGGCCGAGACCATGCAGGACCCCATGGGGTTTTCCGGGGTGCAGACGGTGTCGAACAGCTTGCAGTCGACCGGCCGCTTCACCCCACGCAGGATGGCGCCGCAATCGCAGCCCTTGTGGTCGGGAACGCTGGCGCCGGCGATGGGAAAGCGCCGTTCGGCGTCGAAGGCGGCATAGGCGTCGCGCAGCTTCAACCCGCTGTGCGGGATGCTGCCCAGCCCGCGCCATTCGAAGGACGGCCGGGTCTCGAAAATCTCCAGCACCAGCGCCTGGGCCTTGCGGTTGCCGTCGGCGGTGACGGCGCGGGTGAACTGGTTCTCGACCTCGGCCCGCCCGTCGTTGATCTGGCGGACCAGCATCAGGATGGATTGCAGCACGTCGAGCGGCTCGAAGCCGGAGATCACCACCGGTTTGCCATGCTCCGCCGCGGCCGGAGCGTAGGCCTCCGACCCGATGACGACCGAGACATGGGCCGGACCGACGAACCCGTCGAGCGACAGACCTTCATCGGCCCCGGCCAGGATGCCCTGGATGGCCGACGGGGTGAGCACATGGTTGCAGAAGACGGAGAAGTTGGTCAGCCCCTGCGCTGCGGCGGCACGGACGGCCAGCGCCGTCGGCGGAGTCGTCGTCTCGAAGCCGATGGCGAGGAACACCACCTGCCGGTCCGGATTCTCGGCGGCGATGCGCACGGCCGCATCGGCGGTCACCACCATCCGCACGTCGGCCCCCTGCGCCTTGGCCTTCAGCAGGCTGAGCCGCCCCGATCCCGGCACGCGCATCACGTCGCCATAGGTGCACAGCGTCACCTCCGGCCGGCGGGCGAGCGCGATGGCGTCGTCGATCCGCCCGACCGGCAGCACGCAGACCGGGCAGCCCGGCCCGTGGATCATCCGCACATTGCCGGGCAGCAGGTCGGGGATGCCATAGCGGGAGATGGCGTGGGTGTGGCCGCCGCAAAACTCCATCAGGTGATAGGAGCGGTCGGCCCGCACCTCCCGCGCGATGGCGGCGGCGACGTTGCGGGCCAGAACCGGATCGCGGAACTCTTCGACGTATTTCATGGTCGCTCCCTCTGCCCCGCCATTTCACCCGCAAGGCTGATCGTATGCTTTGATACGGATCAAGAGGGAAGTCCGGGAAATCGTCCCGCCATCAGACCTTGACCATTCACACCTTGTAGGCCAGCCGCAGCCCGCCCCAATGGCGTCCGCGCACGGTGACGGGAGCGGAGACGTCCTTCATCAGCGTGAACTTCCCGCCGCCCATGTCGCGCCGGTAGGTCTGGAGCAGAAAGGGCTTGGTGCTGCGGCCGGCGGCCAGCCCGACGCGGTCGTTGAAGATGCGGCGGTTGCGGCAGTTGGCGGCGTTCCAGACCGGGTCGCGGCCCTGGGGCTGGCTGAACTGACGGTTGTGGGTGGGCAGATAGCCGTTCTCGTCCACCGCCACGCAGAAGACGATGCGGCCGTTGGCCGACAGCACCGGCTCCTGGATGCCGGGCAGGACGCGGTCGCACAGCTCGGTGTAGCGGGTCATCATCTGCTGCGGGGCCGATCCGGCGACCGGCCGGTACTGGCGGTCGAACAGGTCGGATTCGCTGATGTCGCCGCGGGCCAGCGCATCCTCGAAGGCGGCGGAGACCTTCGCGGCGGCATCCTTCACCGCGGCGATGAAGGGGGTGTCGACCGTCTCGATGTTCAGTTCGGCGGTAACGCCGATCAGCCGCTCGCTCATCCCGACCAGATTGTTCACCCGGTCGCGCGCCTGGGCCAGATTCTCGCTGGACAGCTTCACGCCCACCGCCAGATCGGCGATCTCGCGCTCCAGCTCACCGCAATTGCCGCCGATCTCGGCCGACGCGGCATCGATCTTGTCGGTCTCGCCGTTCAGCTCGCGCATGGCACGGCCGACGGTCTCGATCACCGTGCCGATGGCGGTGGTCCCTTCGCTGACCGCGCGGGCCTTGGCGGCGCTGGCGGCGCTCTCCGCCATCAGGCGCTGCGCCTGCTCGTTCAGGGACTTCAGCGTCGCATCGATCTCGGTCGTCGCCTCGCTGGTCTTGGTGGACAGCGACTTCACCTCGTTCGCCACCACGGCGAAACCGCGCCCGGCATCGCCGGCGCGTGCCGCCTCGATGGTGGCATTCAACGCCAGCAGGTTGGTCTGCTTGGCGATGGTGAAGATCTCCTTGGCGACCTTGCCGACGCGGTCGAGCGCGTCGCGCAGCCCGGCGATCTGCCCTTCGATCCCCGTCACCGACGACACCAGGGAATGGATGTCGGACAATGACTTCTGCACGCGGTCGTGGGAACTGTCGACCTCCTGCCGCGCCTGTTCGGTGACCGAGCGCGCGATGGCGGAGGCCTGGGAAATCCGGTCCGTGCTGCGCGACATCTTTGCGCCGGTGTCACGCAGTTGGGTGAACACCTCCGACTGGTGGGTGACGCGGGCGTTCACATCCTCGATGTGGCCGGCGATATCCGCGATCTCGATACCGAGATTGCCAGCCTCTTCCGCGATGTCCGCGATCAGATGCGGACGAAGCCCAAAGCCACCATCCATTATGTTCACCATTCTTGCTGTTTTATAACCGAGCGCTTTCTCCCAAGAACTATTATTGCGCTTTTGATACAGATTCGCAACGAACGGGGTGACCGAGTCGAACCCGGCACCCCTGTCCATTGGTAGGATACCTTAAGGAGAAGCTGCGCCCAGTGATTGTGCGGTAACAAAAGTTGGACGCGAAATGCGGGTTATCCCGCAATACGGTTCCGTATCACGGACTGGCTTGCGCAACTTTTCCGCCGTCAGCCGGCAATGCGGTGATCCAGCCTTTCGTCGACCAGACCGGCGGGCTCCTGATGGACCAGCACTTCGGCATTGGTGAAGGCGTCGCGCAGCCGCGTCTCCACCCGGTCGGCGATCTCGTGCGCGGCGGTCAGGGTCAGGCCGCCGTCCAGTTCCAGATGCAGCTCGATGAACCGGCCGGTGCCGGCATTGCGGGTGCGCAGGTCGTGCAGGCCGCGCACCCCCGGCTCTGCCAGTGCCAGTTCGGCGATGCGGTCGCGCTCCTCTTCCGCCAGTTCGCGGTCCATCAGCACGTCCAGCGCGTCGCGCGCCACGCCGCGGGCGCCGTTCAGCAGGAACAGCGCGATGCCGATGCCGAACAGCGGGTCGACCACGGTCAGCCCGGTGGCCTCGGTCAGCAGGATGGCGACGATGACGGCACCGTTCATCAGCAGGTCGCCGGAATAATGCAGCCGGTCCGCCCCGATGGCGACCGATCCCGTGGCACTCTGCACCCGGCGCTGGAAGGTGATCAGCCCGGCGGTCAGCAGGATCGACAGCAGCATCACCGCGATGCCCATCGTCCCCTCGGCGATCGGCTCCGGCCGGACCAGCCGCCGCACCGCCTCGATGCTCAGCAGCACGGCGGAGCCGCCGATGAAGGCCGCCTGGGCAAGCGCCGCCAGCGCCTCCGCCTTGCCATGGCCGAACCGGTGGTTGGCATCGGCCGGGCGCAGGGCATGGCGGACCCCCAGCAGCGTCACCACCGAGGCCATCAGGTCGGTGCAGGAATCGATCAGCGAGGACAGGATGCTGACCGACTCGGTCAGGAGATAGGCGCCCAGCTTCGCCGCGATCAGGGTGGAGGCCACCGACACGCTGGCATAGGTGGCGTAGCGGCGCAGGCGGTCCGCCGATGCCGCGTTTTCCGCATTGTCGCTCACTCGTCCCCCCACTCCGCAAGACTGGCCGGCATGGCCGGCGCGACCGTAGCGGCCCGTCCTTACAGGTCGCTTACGGCCGCACCGCACTGAACTTCCCCTTACGGATAAAGATGCTCGGTCGTCCAACCCGGCGCATCGGCGTCCGTTCCGTCCGCCCGCTGGCCCTCCGCCCGCTGGAACACCAGCCGGTCATGCAGGCGGAACGGACGGTCGCGCCAGAACTCGATGCGCGACGGCAGGACGCGGAAACCGGTCCAGTGCGGCGGCCGCGGCACCGTGCCGATGGCGTATTTGGCGGCGAACTGCGCGACGCGCTTCTCCAGCTCCCACCGGCCTTCCAGCGGGCGCGACTGCTGCGAGGCCCAGGCGCCGATCCGGCTGTCGCGCGGACGGCTCTCGAAATAGGCGTCGGCCTCGGCGTCGGTGACGATCTCCACCGGCCCCTCGACCCGCACCTGACGGCGCAGGCTCTTCCAGTGGAAGCACAGGGCGGCGTTCCGATTCGCCAGCAGCTGCGTGCCCTTCCGGCTCTCGGTGTTGGTGTAGAAGACGAAACCGCGCGGATCGATCCCCTTCAGCAGCACCATCCGCACCGACGGAATGCCGCTGGCGTCGGCCGTGGCCAGCGCCATGGCGTTGGGATCGTTGGGCTCGCTCTGCTCCGCCTCCCTCATCCAGTCGGCGAAGAGGTCATAGGGGGAGCGGGGATTGCGGTCGTTGCTGTCCGTCATTCCTGGGTCCTGTCTCGATGGGTCCAGCACCTCCGGGCGGGTGGCGCGCGGCCGGTGCGGGAGCGGGCTTTTGTGCAAAAGCGAAAGGGTCACAGCCTCATCACAATTCACAGCAAGCATAGGGTCGCTTATATCACTGTCCACCGCGAAGCCACCGATTGGCTCCGCGGCAACCAACCTTTTCGAGGCGCAAGGATGTTCGTGAAGAAAGTCGTTCCGGCCGTGATCGTCGTGGGCCTGCTGGCCGGGTGCCAGACGGGCGGGCAGAAGGAAACGGTCGGCACGGTCGGCGGCGCGGTCGCCGGCGGCCTGATCGGTTCGCAGATCGGCGGCGGAACGGGCAAGCTGGTGGCGACCGGCGTCGGCACGCTGCTGGGCGCCTTCATCGGCAAGGAGATCGGCGGTTCGCTCGACAAGGCCGATGCCGGCTATGCCGAGACCGCGGCCCGTCAGGCCTATGCCGCTCCGGTCGGCGACCGCATCAACTGGAACAACCCGCAGTCGGGCAATTCCGGCACAATCGTGACCACCCGCGACGGCTACAGCAACACCGGCACCTATTGCCGCGAATTCCAGCAGACCATCGTGGTCAAGGGGCGGACGGAGCAGGCCTACGGAACCGCTTGCAAACAGGCCGACGGTACGTGGAAGATCATCGGCAACTCGTAACACCGCCGACCCGCAACCTTTGAGCCCCCCTGGGGCGGGAAATCTCTGCCCGTGGCTACGCGCGATCCCTACAGCGTTCTCGGCGTCAGCCGGTCCGCCAGTGCCGACGACATCAAGAAGGCATACCGCAAGCTCGCCAAGCAGCATCACCCGGACCTGAAGCCGGGCGACGCCGCCAACGAAGAGCGGTTCAAGGAAATCTCGGCCGCCTACACGCTGCTGTCGGATGCCGAGAAGCGCGCCCGCTTCGACCGCGGGGAGATCGACCCGTCGGGGCAGGAACGGCACGCGGGCTTCGGCTCGCGCGGCCGGACCGCCGGCAGCCGCGGCAAGGCCTACAGCAGCACCGCCGACGACAGCTTCTTCGGCGGCGGCGACGACTGGTTCTCCGACCTGTTCGGCGGCGGCCGGCGCCGCCCCGGCGGGCCGGGTGCCGGAGCGGGGGCCGGCGCGGGCGGCTCCGCCGGGCCGAAGGTGCGGGGCAGCGACATCTCCTATTCCGTCACCGTCCCCTTCATCGAGGCGGCGAATGGGTCGAAGCGCCGCATCAACCTGTCCAACGGCAAGAGCATCGACGTCGCCATTCCGCCGGGGACGGAGAACGAGTCGAAGCTGCGCCTGAAGGGCCAGGGTCTGCCCGGCATGGGCGGCATGCCCAACGGCGACGCCATCGTCGAGGTGCATGTCGAATCCCACCCCTTCTTCACCCGGCAGGACAGCGACATCCATGTCGAGGTGCCGATCACCCTGAACGAGGCGGTTCTGGGCGCGACCGTCAATGTCCCGACGATCAGCGGCAAGGTCGCGGTGAAGGTGCCGCCGGGCGCCAACACCGGTTCCGTGCTGCGCCTGCGCGGCAAGGGCGTGGTCAACCAGGCCACCAAGCAGCCGGGCGACCAGTATGTGAAGCTGAAGGTCGTCCTGCCCGACCCGCCCGACGGCGAGCTGGTCAAGTTCGTCGAGGAATGGGCGAAGACCCGCAGCTACGACGTCCGCAAGAAGGCCGGGCTGGAGTAACCGCCGGCGCCGGGTTTCCCTCACCCCTCAGGGCGCAGAACCGCTTCGGCCCTCGGCCACTGCCTGCCCCCTATTTCTTCACCGCCCGCAGCGGCACCGGCCCGGCGCCTGCCTGTCCCGCCCCTTGCCCCGCCGGCTGACCTTCCGGCGGCGGATCGTCGTTCAGCAGGGTCTTCAGCGGCACATTCAGCAGATCGCCCTGCCGCGCCTCGGCGGCGTCCAGCAGGCGGGCGGTGCGCTCCTGCCAGGGCAAATCCAGGCCGCCCAGGCCATGGACGGAGCCGCGCATGCCGATGCCCAGCGCCTTCATCAGCTCCAGCAGGGTCGCCTCGCCCATGTCGCGGGTGACCACCCAGGCGTCGCGGGTGGTGTGGGCCACCCAATGGGCATCGCGCAGCTGTTCCAGGATGCCGTCGATCAGCAGCGTGCCCACCGGCACCCGCCCGACCAGCGTGCGGCGGCGCATGCCGACACCGAGCCGGCTCGCCTCCATCAGCTCATGCAGGACGGCCAGCGCCAGCGCCAGCCGCTGGGCCGGCAGCAGCCCCTCCATGCCGCCGCGGGTGACCTTGCCCGCCCGCCATTCCGGCAGCGACGCGGCGACCACCGCGCCGAACAGCACCGTTGACCACGCGATGTAGAGCCAGAACAGGAAGATCGGCACCACCGACAGGGCGCCGTAGATGGTCTGGTAGGCCGGGTATTCGCGCATGTACCAGCCGAAGATCGCCTTCGACCCTTCCAGCAGGATGGAGCCGATGGCCCCGCCGCACAGCGCGTCCAGCCAGAACACATCCCGATTCGGAATGATCAGATACAGCAGCGAGCATCCGACCAGCTGCAAGGCGAAGGGCAGCAGCATGCCGATCCCCGCCAGCGGATGGACAACCCCTTCCAGATGCGCCACCTCCAGCGCCGTCCACAGCGTGCTGGACAGGGACAGGCTGGCGCCAGCGAACAGCGGAGTCAGCGACACCACCGCCCAGAAGGACAGGATGCGCGTCACGTAGGACCGCGGCTCGCGCACGCGCCAGACCGTGGCGAAGGACCCTTCGATGGTCCAGATCAGCAGCACCGCCGACACCGCCAGCCCGATCACGCCGAAAATCGGCATCTGGCCGGCGTTCGCCATGAAACGGCCGAGATATTCCAGGATCGCGTCGCCGATCTCCGGCACCAGATTCTTGACCAGCGCAGTCTGGATCCGCAGCTGCAGGGCGCTGAAGGCCGGGAAGGCGGAGAAGATGGCGAAGCCGATGGTCATCATCGGCACGATGGCCAGCAGCGAGGTGTAGGTCAGCGCCGCCGCGGTCTGGAAGCAGTTGTCGTTGTAGAAGCGCAGCATGGAATGACCGAAGAAGCCGCCAAGCTCCCGCAGGCCGGTCAGAATGCGGCTGCGCTCCTCCTCCTCGCGGCCAGGATTGTCCTTAGGATGAGACATGCGACGCCTCCTGCGGCAAGACAGCCCGCGTCGGTTTGACCGTTGAGCGCTTTCGTGTAGGATGCGCCCCACTTTTCGCGGCTGGAGCCGCAGCACATCCGTCGTTCACGAGGTTCCGATGTCCAATCCGATGCCGCTCATGGCCGGCAAGCGTGGCCTGATCATGGGCGTGGCCAACGATCGTTCGATCGCCTGGGGGATCGCCTCCGCCCTGGCCCAGCACGGGGCGGAGCTTGCCTTCACCTACCAGGGCGACGCGCTGCTGAAGCGGGTGAAGCCGCTGGCCGAACAGGTCGGCGCCAAGCTGGTCCTGCCCTGCGACGTCACGGACGAGGCCAGCATCGACGCGACCTTCGCCGCCATCGAACAGGACTGGGGCAAGCTGGACTTCGTGGTTCATGCCATCGCCTTTTCCGACAAGAACGAGCTGGACGGGCTGTACCTGGACACCACGCGGGCCAACTTCCTGCGCACCATGGACATCTCCTGCTACTCCTTCACCGCGGTGGCGCAGCGCGCCGTGCCGCTGATGAAGGACGGCGGCAGCCTGCTTACCCTATCCTACTATGGCGCCGAGCGCGTCATGCCCCATTACAACGTGATGGGCGTCGCCAAGGCCGCGCTGGAAGCCAGCGTGCGCTATCTGGCAGTCGATCTGGGTGGCCGCAACATCCGTGTCAACGCCATCTCCGCCGGTCCGATCAAGACTCTGGCCGCCAGCGGCATCGGCGACTTCCGCTATATCCTGAAGTGGAACGAGCTGAACGCCCCGCTGAAGCGCAACGTCACCATCCAGGAGGTCGGCGGCGCCGGCCTGTTCCTGATGTCCGACCTGGGCAGCGGCGTCACCGGCGAGGTGATGCATGTCGACAGCGGCTATCACACCGTCGGCATGGTCGCGGTGGACGAGGTGGCCGAAGTCGCCAGCCTGCTCGGCTCGCTGGGCGGCACGCCGAAGGCCGGCTGAGGCCGGAGCGGCCCCGGTCGGTTGACCCATTTGGTTGAGCGGCCGCAAGGTGCGCGCAATCGCATGGTGAGGAGAGGGATCGGTCCGCCGATCCCTCTTTGCGTTTGCGAATGCGGCGTTTATGATTTGAGAAATATTCGCGGGATTGGGTAATATTCATGCGCGCTCGCAAGAAAATGGACTCGGTTTCTCCGATCCTTGAGCAGATCCTTTATGGCGGTTCCAGCGTGTCGATGAATCTCATCGGCATCACGCGCGAGATCCCGGAAGAGCAGCGCATGTTCAAGGCTCAGGGCCTGAACAACTGCATCCTCTTCAAATACCCGAACTTCGACGACCGCGATGACGACGGGGGCGATCCCATCGCCGAGGACGAGGAACTGGAGGGCGGCGAGCGCCCGGTCGAAACCGGGATCTATGTGCCGCACAACGCCAAGGCGCCGGAGGGCGGCGGAGTCGCCGTCTATCTCCGCGGCCGCAACAGTGCCGCCCTGCTGGAAGAGCAGTTCGGCATCAAGCACGGGCCGCAGGAAAACGGCATCATCGGCGACATGAAGATGCTCCAGATGATCGACGACGTGCCGTCGCTCGACGCCTTCCTGCTGAAGACCTGCTTCGAGGCGGAGAAGATCAACGTCGATCCGCGCCACTGGCTGATCTCCAACGAGGAGGATCACCAGCTCCGCCGCCTGATCCGCGCGCGCATCGAGCCGATCGTCCGCAAGGCGCTGTCGGGCAGCCAGGGCAGTGCCGGAAGCGTCGAACGCTTCCTGGAGGCGATCTGGAACCCCAACCTGGAAGAGGCCGGCCTGTTCGTCTCCGCCTTCGGCATCGAGCGGTCGGAGGCCGACACCATCTTCAGCGCGTGGAAGGGCACGACCTTCTACGAATACCAGCTGCGCCGCATCGCCCCGCGCGCCCGCACCATCCTGACCTGGCTGAAGTCGCGCGAGTGCATCCCGGTCGACATCCGCATGCACAAGCCCTACGAGACCCAGCTGCTGATGCACATCGAGAAGGTGGGCAAGCTGCTGGAGACGACGCTGCTCGACATCCGCACCATCCTGTCGGATTACGAAACCTCCTTCAGCAGCTTCATGGCCGGCCAGCCGGAACCGTTCCGCGACTATCTGCGCAGCATCCGGTCGCGCTACTGGCTGCTCGGCTACTGCGTGTCCGCGCTCACCAGCGTCGCCCATCTCGACGCCCGTTGCATGAAGAACACGCCGTCGCGCAAGCTGTACTTCGAAGGCATGCAGAAGCTGCTGCGCCAGTTCGACGTGGCGCTAGACCGCCGGCGCGAGCAGAAGGGCTCCCTTTGAAGTTCTTCCCTTCGCCTGGTGCCTTCCCTTATTGGATGCGATCAGGCGAAGGAAGACTCTACACAGCACTAACAATCAACTTCCTTTTCGAAGTCTCGCAGAGACTTGCAAGAAAATATTACAAGGCGATTTTCTGGTGAGCTTGAGATAAAATATTTAACATAAGTCAGAGAGGCGGAATGCTTTATGAACTAGATATTCTTCAAACAAGATTGTCCTCTTTCTTTTTTGGCCATTATTTAAGATTTGGCAACGATTTCCAAGTTAGCTATGGAAATCTAAAGGGAGAAAACACACAAATTCTCGCAAAGACGCATATTTCTGTTATTATAGATATAAAACATGGTCATAAGTTCTACGCAATGGCTATTTCAGATTTTGGGCAACATTGGAAATTCTTTGCTGACATCGGAATCCGCCAGTTCTCGAAAGAGGTTGACGCAAACATTCATTTAGAATGGGGGTATACTCGACTGGATTGGGAGGACAATATTACGGACGCGCCGTTTACGAAATCAGTGTATGTGTTTACTGATGAGTTAACAGTCCCAAAGCAAGAAATAATACAAGGCTTTAAGCTTAGAGGATTAACCGTTCGCATTTTTGACAACAAAAGGTGGAATACCATGAGTAATAATAAATTACCCGAAGCATTTATTTCCCATGATAGCAGAGACAAAGAGGATTTAGTGCGCCCGCTGGTCAGCAGCTTAAATCTAATGGGCGTCAAGATTTGGTACGATGAGTTTAGTTTGGAAGTTGGAGATAGCCTATCCGGGCAGATAGATAAGGGTCTTCGTTCTTGTAACTATGCAATTGTGGTCGTTAGCAAAAATTTTTTATCTAATAAAAAGTGGGCATCATCGGAATTAGATGCACTACTCAATCGCTACGCATATGGAGGCGGAACCAAATTCATATTGCCTGTTTGGCACAATGTGGAACAACATGATGTAGCAGAAAGATCGCCGATCCTATCTAATATTGTTGCCGTTAATTCTTCGATGGGGATTGATAAATTAGCTGACAGGCTATTTACCGCTATCAGGGGTGAAAAACTGATTTAGATGTCCAATCAAAAAACATGCTTACTCTCACTTTCTACGAGGCAGAGGTTATCCTGTTTTACCATGGCTATCCACGACGAGCCATAGTAGCGAAGTTAGCAGCCACGACACTTCTCTATTCCCTATTAGTAAGATTTGATACCAATCGAAGAGACCGTCACTCTCCCGTTACTAAACTGACAACCCCGACAAAAAAGGCGGCGCCTCGCAGCGCCGCCTTCTTCATTTCCAAACCCGAAACCCTCAGGTGCCCTGCGGTTCCGGACCCATGCCACCGCTTTCCTGCCCGGTGCTGGGCGGAACGGAGGAGCGGCGGCCGGAGCCGGTGGTTGGACGCGGCGGGACGGCCATCGTCTCGCGGTCGTCGTCGCGCAGGATCGGTTCGCCGCGCAGCAGACGGTTGATCTCGTCGCCACTCAGCGTCTCGTATTCCAGCAGGCCCTTGGCCAGGGTGTGCAGCTGGTCGATGTTCTCGGTCAGGATCGTCCGGGCGCGGTCGTAGGATTCGTCCACGATGCGGCGGATTTCCTCGTCGACCAGCTGGGCGGTGCGGTCGGACATGTTCTTGTGCTGGGTCACCGAATGGCCCAGGAACACCTCCTGCGTCGGCTCGCCATAGAGCAGCGGGCCTAGCTTCTCGCTCATGCCCCACTCCGTCACCATCCGGCGCGACATCTCGGTCGCCATCTTGATGTCGCCCGAGGCGCCGGTGGTCACCCGCTCCTTGCCGAAGATCAGCTCCTCGGCGATGCGGCCGCCCATGGCGACGGTCAGGTCGGCCAGCAGCTTGGCCTGCGACAGGCTGATGCGGTCGCCTTCCGGCAGGCGCATCACCATGCCCAGCGCACGGCCGCGCGGGATGATGGTGGCCTTGTGGACCGGGTCGCTGTCGGCGCAGTGGATGGCGCAGATGGCGTGGCCAGCCTCGTGATAGGCGGTCAGCTTCTTCTCGTCCTCGGTCATCACCATGGAGCGGCGTTCCGCACCCATCATGACCTTGTCCTTGGCGTTCTCGAACTCGGACATGCCGACGACGCGCTTGCCGATGCGGGCGGCCAGCAGGGCAGCCTCGTTGACAAGGTTCGCCAGATCGGCGCCGGAGAAGCCGGGGGTGCCGCGGGCGATGACCTTGGCGTCGACGTCCGGCGACAGCGGGACCTTCCGCATGTGGACCTTGAGGATCTTCTCACGGCCCAGCACGTCGGGGTTGGGCACCACGACCTGACGGTCGAAGCGGCCCGGACGCAGCAGAGCGGGGTCGAGAACGTCCGGACGGTTGGTCGCGGCGATCAGGATGACGCCCTCGTTCGCCTCGAAGCCGTCCATCTCGACCAGCAACTGGTTGAGGGTCTGCTCACGCTCGTCGTTGCCGCCGCCCAGGCCGGCACCGCGATGGCGGCCGACCGCGTCGATTTCGTCGATGAAGATGATGCAGGGGGCGTTCTTCTTGCCCTGTTCGAACATGTCGCGGACGCGGGACGCACCCACACCGACGAACATTTCGACGAAGTCCGAACCGGAGATGGTGAAGAACGGCACATTGGCTTCGCCGGCCACCGCGCGGGCGGTCAGCGTCTTGCCGGTGCCCGGAGGACCGACGAGCAGGCAGCCCTTCGGGATCTTGCCGCCCAGCCGCTGGAACTTCTGCGGGTCCTTCAGGAACTCGACGATTTCCGTCAGCTCCTGCTTGGCCTCGTCGATGCCGGCGACGTCGTCGAAGGTGACGCGGCCGACCTTCTCGGTCAGCAGGCGCGCCCGCGACTTGCCGAAGCCCATGGCTTTGCCGCCGCCGGACTGCATCTGGCGCATGAAGAAGATCCAGACGCCGATCAGCAGAAGCATCGGGAACCAGGACAGCAGCACCGAGAACAGCGACGGCACGTTGCTGTCGTCGGGGACCGCGTTGATCCGGACGTTCTTAGTGGTCAGGCGCTCCACCAGGCCCGCTTCGGGCGGGACATAGGTGCTGAAGGAGCGGCCGTCGGAGAAATGGCCCGAAACCTGGTTGCCCTTGATCGTCACGTCGGCGACCTGGCCCCGGTCCACTTCGGCGAGAAGCTCGCTGAACGGAACGGTCGTTTGCGGGCTGCGGGTGGAGGAACTCTGGAACAGGTTGAACAGGGCCACGAGGAGTAGCCCTATGATGATCCAGAGAGCGAGGTTCTTGCCGAAATTGTTCACGTCACACGCCTTTCTGCGAACCCATCGCCATGCGGTGCGCCGACAAGGCCGCACCCCGGTCTCCTACGGGCACGTTCCCTGATTAAATAATGCCGTCCCGGTCCGAAACAACCGTAAAAGCTGGTCTTCCCAACGACGAAAGTGGACAAAACCTTGCGCTGTCCATCGGGTGCTGTCCATCCGCGTCGACCCCGTAGCACATACCGATCATCGGCACACCAAGCAAATCCGCGTCCAACCAAAGGCTTGGCAGGGTTTCACGCACCGGAACCGGCAGATCGGGCTCCCTCTCCGGCGCCTGCCGTCCTGCCCATTCGCGCCAGCCGTCGGCCCCCAGCGCCGCGACCGTGACAGGCCCGGAATGGCTGGAGGACACCCTCAGGTCGAATCGGCCGTCCCACCGGATCGCCTCTCCGGGGGCCACCACCAGCCGCTCCGTCACCGCAACCGGCTCGCGCGCCACCATGACCACGCCGCGCCTCTTGCGAACGACACAGCCGCCCAAGGTTCCGCCCTGCCCCTGCGCCAACCCGTCGAGCAGCCGCTCCAGCGTTTCGTCGCGCACCGGATGCGCCGGCCCGCCGACCGCGGCCAACGCGGCGCCCAGCGCCCGCAGCGCGATCTCCAGCGGTGCGGCGCGCAGAGGTGCCGGCGCCAGGGTGATCCAGCCCTCCGGATGAATGGATGCGGCTTCCGCCAGCAGCGCGGCCGTCGCCTGTTCCAGCGCCGCCCGGGCACGGCCGGCCCGCCGGGCGACCTCGCCCAACCGGCTGGCATCGAGCCCTTCCCCGCCCAAAGTCTCGCGGGCGGCGCGCAACCGGGCACGGGCGAAGCGCGGGTTGCGGTTGGAGGGATCCTCGATCCAGTCCACGCCCTCGGCGCGGCAGGTCGCCAGCAGCCGGTCATGGGAAACGCGCAGCATCGGCCGGATCACCCGTACCGCCCCATCGGCACGGACGGGCGCCATCCCGGCCAGCCCATCGATGCCGGACCCGCGGGCCAGCCGCAGCAGCACCGTTTCGGCCTGATCGTCGCGATGATGGGCGAGCGCCAGATGAAGGATACCGGCCTCGGCACAGGCCGCACCGAGCAGCCGGTGCCGCGCCGTCCGGGCGGCCGCCTGTACTCCGGCCGACGGCTTCGCCCCGTCCCAGCGCAGAATGCGGTGGGGAACGCCGAGACGGGCCATCGCCCGCCCGACCGCTGCCGCCTCGCCGGCGGATTCGGGCCGCAGCCCATGATCGACGGTCAGCGCCAGCAGGCTTCCGCCCCGCTCTGCGACCCAATGCCGCAGCAGCAGGACCAGCGCCACGCTGTCGCCGCCACCGGAAACCCCAACGGCGACGGCCGGCGCCGGCTCGAATCCGCCCAGCGCCGCCAGGGCACGGGCGAACTCCTCAGGCGATACCGGCCCACCGTCTCCAGAGCCGTCTTCGGAGTCGCCGCCCATCAGGCCGGGCAATTGATGCGCTTGCGCTCCGTATCGGCGCGGCGCTTCACGCTGGCCGAGGCTTCGGGGAACTTGGTCAGCAGCTGGCCGAAAGCGGTGCAGGCGTCCGACTTCTTGTTCATCTGCTGCAGGGTCATGCCCAGCTTCAGCAGGCTGTCGGCCGCCTTCGGGTTGGTACGGTACTTGGACAGCACCTCGGCGAAGGCCTGGGCCGCTTCCGGGAACTTGTTGCGGACGTAATAGCTCTCGCCCAGCCAATACTGCGCGTTGCCGGCATAGGCGTGCGACTTGTTCTTGACGATGAACTCCTGCAACGCCTTCTCCGCCCGATCATAGTCGGAGTTGCGCAGCAGTTCGAACGCCTGCTCATACTGCTTTTCCGGCGACAGGCCAGCGGTCGAGGGCGGATTGGCCGCCGCGGTCTGCGCCGGCTTGTCGGCCTTCCTGTCGTCAGATGCGGCAGCCTTCGACGGCTTGGTCGGCGCGGCATCGGACATTGCGCCGCCCATGGCGCCCCCGGCGGTCCCGCCGCCCTTCTCCAGCTCCTTCAACCGGAAATCGACGTCGGAATTGACCTTCTCCAGACGCTCGCGCAGCTGGGTGACCTGATAGCTCGACTCCTCGTACTTGCCGGTCAAATCCTGGATGGTGCGTTCGAGGTTTTGCAGGCGAATCTCGAAATCGGCGGCGACGGAGGGCGACAGCTGCGCCACCTCCACCGGACCGCCCAGCGCGGCGACCTGCATTTCCAGCGATTGCAGCCGCTCGATCTGCCCCTTGGACTGGGCCAGGGCGGGGGTTGCCGCGAGCATGCCACCCAGCAGCAGGGCGGCGACGGGACGGATGTTGGTCATGCGCGTGGGATCCTGAGGAGATCTGATGCCGGGGGAGCACCCACGGCGACCATGGCGAACGATAAAGGCGACGCGATGGCCGCTGTTTAGCAGAACTTGCGCGTCCGCGCAAAGAACCGACCTCGCCGGAATTTTCCGGTCCCCGAAAAGATGCCACCGAGAAGACGCCGCCAAAAAGAAAAGGCGCCGCCCCCGGTTGCCCGGCGGCGGCGCCCTTCCCTGTTCCCCGTCAGGCGGGGACCGGCGTCATCAGTTGACGACGGTCACGCCACGGCGGTTCTGCGACCAGGCGGCCTCGTTCGAACCAACGACGGCCGGACGCTCCTTGCCATAGGAGACGACGTTGACGCGGTTCGGGGTGATGCCCTTGGCGGCCAGGTAGTTCTTCACCGAGTTGGCGCGACGCTCACCCAGGGCGAGGTTGTACTCGCGGGTGCCGCGCTCGTCGGCATGGCCCTCGACGGTGACGGTGACCGAGCCGTAGGTCTGCAGCCACTTGGCCTGACGGTCGAGGGTGGCGCGAGCCTCCGGCGACAGGTCGAAGCGGTCGAGGCCGAAGAAGACGCGGTCGCCGACGTTCACGACGAAATCTTCCGCCGAGCCCGGACGGACCGACGACTGCTGCGCACCGGTGTTGGCACCGTTGGCGGCGTCGTTCGGAGTGGATTCGCAAGCGGCGAGCAGAGCGACCGCGGCGAGAGCGAGGAACTTCATACGCATGTTCAGGGACCCCTTGAACGAAACTTGTTTGATGGCCGAACTTTGTCTGCACAGGAGCCGCTTCTTTCCGCCAATCCCCGACGAAAAGACGACGTTCGACCTTTGTCTTGAGCATTGCTCCCGCGTGGCCGCAAAATAGGGCTACTCCACTAGGGAATCAAGGGCGACCACGCGGGGTCCGACGCGTCGACCGGGGTGCTCACGCGACGCTCGTTGGCGCCGGTGATGTCAATGCTGTACAGCTTCGCGTTGCGGCCACGCCCGTCACCTGACGGCAAGTCCTTGAAGAACATGATGACTCGGCCGTTGGGGGCCCAGGTAGGACCCTCGACGTGGAAGGCTTCGGTCAGGATCCGTTCCCCCGTCCCATCCGGACGGATTACGCCAACTGCAAAGCTGCTACCACGCTGGCGCGTGAATGCGATCAGGTCGCCGCGCGGCGACCACACCGGCGTACCGTAGCGGCCCTCGCCGAAGGTCAGCCGCTTCACGCCCGAGCCGTCGGCGCCCATGACATAGAGCTGCTGGGTGCCGCCACGATCCGACTCGAAGACGATGCGCTGGCCGTCCGGCGAATAGCTCGGGCCGGTGTCGATGCCCGGCGCATCGGTCAGCTGGGTCTGACGGCGGGTGCGCAGGTCCAGCGTGTAGATGTCGGTGTTGCCGTTCTGGGCCATCGACATGATGACCTTGTTGCCGTCCGGCGAGAAGCGCGGGGCGAAGGTCATGCCTGGGAAGTCGCCCAGGACCTCCTGGCGGCCGGTGTCGATGTTGAACAGGTACACGCGCGGCTTCTTGTTGAAGTACGACATGTACGTGATTTCCTGGGACGTCGGCGAGAAGCGCGGCGTCAGGACCAGGGTCTGCCCGTCGGTCAGGAACTGATGGTTGGCGCTGTCCTGGTCCATGATGGCCAGCTGCTTCTTGCGCGCGTTCGCCGGGCCGGATTCGGCGACATAGACGATGCGCGTGTCGAAATAGCCGTCCTCGCCGGTCAGGCGCTTGTAGATGGCGTCGGCCACGATGTGGGCGATGCGGCGCCATTCCTGCGGCGAGGCGCTGTAGCTCAGCCCCTGCATGTACTGGCCGGCGGCGACGTCCCACAGGCGGAAATCGACCTTCATGCGGCCGTCGGCGCCCGTGGTGGTGTTGCCGGCGACCAGGGCCTGGGCGCCCAGCGCCTTCCAGTCCTGATAGCGCGGCTCGCCGCTGCGCAGCTGGTCCGGCGTCTGCAGGAAGCCGCGCGGGTCCAGCGGCTTGAACAGGCCGGAGCGCTCCAGGTCGTCGGAGATCACCTTGGAGATGTCGGCGCCCATCTGCGCATCGCGCCCGCCCGATCCGGCGAAGCTGGTGATGGCGATGGGCAGCGGCTCGGACACGCCCCGCGTGATGTCGATGCGCAACTCGGCGCGCGCCTCCTGCGGAGCGGCAACGCCGAGGGAGAGGAGAAGCGCGCCGGTGGCCCCGGCCAGCTTCAACAGAAGCCTCGTCTTCGTCGTCATGGTCAGAACATGTCCCTCGGGTCGAAATTGAACACGATGAAGCGCCAATCTTCATAAGTCTGCGGCGTGAACTCGCTGGTCAGCAGTTCCAGGGGGCTGGACCGCTTGACCGCGCGCACCGCCGCGTCGGCCGACGCCCGGAAGGCGGCGTCCGACATGTAGCGCGACCTGTACTTGTCGTCGATCCAGGCGCGAACCACGCTGTGGTCGCGGCCGACCTCCACATGGATCTCGATCTGCATCGAGCCGGCGTCCTTGCGGCCGCTGTCGAAGTTCCAGTTCTTGCTCAGCTGGCCGCGGATGGCATCCAACGCACGGCCGGACGGCTTGAACGGCTTGTCGGGGCCGTTTGTTGCCTTGGCCGCCCCGGCCGGAGCCGCGGACGCGGTCTTCTGGCTGGGCTTGGCGTCGCTGCTGGCGCTGGCCGATGCCTTGCCGTCAGCCTTCGGGTTGTCCGACGGCTTGATCTTCCCGACGTTCGACAACAGGTCGGACAGCGGGTCGGCCTTGGCCGACGGCTTCTCCGGCTGCTTGGCCGGCGCATCCGCCTTCTTCGCCTCGGGCTTGGCATCCTTCGGCGGCTCGGCCTTCGCGACCTCCTTGGCAGGCTCCGGCTTCTTCGGTTCCGCCTTGGGCGGTTCCGGTTTCGGCGGTTCCGGCTTGGGAGGCTCGGGCTTCTTCGGCTCAGGCTTGGGCGGCTCCGGTTTCGGAGGTTCAGGCTTGGGCTCGTGCTTCGGCGGTTCCGGTTTGGGCGGTTCCGGCTTCGGCGGCTCGGGCTTGGGAGGCTCAGGCGGCTTCGGAGTCGGCGACGGCGCCGGATCCGGGGGCGGAGGCGGCGCCGTCGCCGACCCCGGAGCCGCCTGAGCCCCGTCTCTTATACACAACTCCCGGCCCACCAGAA
>NZ_WHOS01000019.1 GCF_013340935.1 Azospirillum melinis
GGCAGGATGGGGGGGGGCATGGGAGGCGAGGGGGTGGCCGGGCGATAGCCTCACCAACACCCCCCGGTCAGGCCCCCTGCCTTCACGACCGCTGGCGCAGCCGCTCCAGCAGGGCCTTGGTGGCGAAGCCGTCCGGGATCTCCCCGACCGACGCCTGGAAGCGCCGCACCGCGTTGCGGGTGTTCGCCCCGACAATGCCGTCGGCGGCGCCCGGCTCCAGCCCCAGAGATGCCAGACGCTGTTGCAGGTCGATGCGCTCGTCGCGGCTCAGCGCCTGCTCCTCGCGCGGCCAGGGGCCGCGGACACCGGGCTTGCCGGTCATGCGGTCGGCCAGCATGGCGACGGCCAGCGAATAGCTGGTCGACGGGTTGTAGCGCATGATCGCGCGGAAATTGTCGCGCACCAGGAAGGCCGGTCCGCGATGCCCGGCCAGCACCAGGATCGCCGCCGATCCCTCGCCGCCCAGATCGCTGCCGTCCACCGGACGGACGCCCAGCCGGCGCCAGTCCGACAGCGGCTTGGTGATGCTCAACTCCGCCTGATCGTAGGGGAAGCTGTCGGGCAGCCGTACTTCCTGTCCCCAGGACTCGCCCGGCCGCCAGCCGTTCGCCAGCACGAACTTGGCGGTGGAGGCCAGCACGTCGGGCATGCTGCCCCAGATGTCGCGATGGCCGTCGCCGTCCTCGTCGACCGCGTTGCGCAGGAAGACGGTCGGCATGAACTGGGTCTGGCCCATGGCGCCGGCCCAGGAACCGGTCATCCGCTCCGGCGCGATGTCGCCGGAATCGAGGATGCGCAGGGCCGCCAGCAGCTCCGACCGGAAATAGGCGGCGCGGCGCCCTTCGAAGGCCAGCGTCGTCAGCGCGTCGATGACCGAGAAGTTTCCGGTCGACTTGCCGAAGTCCGATTCCACCCCCCAAAAGGCGACCAGGATCTCTCCCGGAACGCCGGTGCGGCGGGTGATGCGGGAAAGCAACGCCGCATGCTCCTGTAACTTCTGACGGCCGTCCTGGACGCGCTTTTCATTCACCGCGCTGTCCAAATACTGCCACACTTGCCGGGTGAACTCGGGCTGGGCGCCATCCAGTTCGACGACGCGGTCGGACAGCTTCACCCGCTGGAAAGCGCGGTCGAAGGTCTGCGGACGGATGCCCTGGCCCAGCGCCTCGGCACGCAGCGCCGCCAGCCACTCGGGGAAAGAGGCGGGCTGTTGCGCCACGGGCTGGACGGCCGCCGTCGCGGTACCGGGGGCCGAGGCACCGGTTGCGACCGGAGCGGTGGCACCGGTGCTCTGACAGCCGGCCATCAGCAGGGTGGCGAGAAGGAGGCGGGCGGGATGACGGAACGGAAGTCGCATGCGCTCGGCCGTGATCGGAGGGGAAACCGGGCCGTGACCCTAAGGCCCCCGGCAGCAAGGCTCAACCGTCAAATGGGCAGGCCTGCGGTGGAAACCCCTATTGCGGGGGATATACGCTTGCAGGTCTGTCGGATTGGTCCATATCAAATTTCAATGCAGTGCTTTCGCATTTCCCGTCCGGCGGGTCTTCCTCCTCCGGTGCCGATCCGGGTGACGGCAGTCGCCGGCGGTGCCGCCGGGATGGGTGGGAAAGCCGGAACACCGTCTTCCTCAATCGCGTTGATCTGGGAGAGCTTCCGTGAGGAAGCCGCCTCCCGTCGCGGAACGCCAAGGGTGCCGACGCCATGAAAATCGTGATCTTCGGCTTGACCAATGGGTATCGCCAGGAGGGCGGGCACAGCATGCGCTGGCGCGCGCTGATCCATGGGCTGGCGATCCGCGGCCATCGCGTCGTCGCGGTCGAGCGGGCCGGACCCGGCTCCCCTGTCCCCTGGACCATTCCCAGCGGCGAGGTGCTGTCCTATGCCGCCTGGGACGAGGTGGCGGTGACGGCCGCGGCACAGGCGGACGATGCCGGGGTGGCGCTGGTGGTGGCGCAGGGGCCGGACGCCCGCCTTGCCGCCGACCTCGTCCGCCAATCCAGGACCCCGCGCCGCGTGCTCTACGATCCGGAAGCCCCGCTCAGCCTGACGGCACTGGAGGCGGGCGAGGCGGTGGACCATCTTCCGGCCGACGGGCTGGCCGGCTTCGACATGGTGCTCGCCTCCTGCGGCGGGCCGGCGCTGGACCGCTACCGCGCCAAGGCGGGGGCGGAGTCGGTGGCCCCGCTCTATCCCTGGATCGTGCCGGAGGCTGACAAGCCCGGAGACTTCAAGCGGGAGTATCTGGCCGATCTCTGCTGCATCGTCGGCGGGCCGGACGGCATCCGCGAGGGGCTGGACAGCTTCTTCATCGACCCGGCCCAGCGGCTGACCCGCCGGCGCTTCGCGCTGGTCGGCGCCGACCTGCCCGACGGCGTGCCGCGCGCTTCCAACATCCTGACCTTCCCCGACCTCGACCCGGCGCGTCATGCCGATGTGCTGGCTTCGGCCAGTCTCGCACTGACGCTGGCCCGCGACGACGAGCGCCGGATCGGCTGGTGCCCGTCGCCCCGGCTGTTCCTGGCTGCCGCCTGCGGGTCCGCCATCGTCGCCGACCAATGGGAGGGGCTGGACAGCTTTTTCGAACCCGGTCGCGAGATCCTGGTCGCCGCCCAGACCGACGACGTGACCACGGCGATGATGCTGCCGCGCAACCACCTGACCGACCTCGGCCGCCGGGCCCGCAAGCGGGTGCTGGCCGAACACAGCGCCGAGCGGCGCGTGCAGGAGCTGCGCAGCATCCTGGACCTGAAAGGTGGCGGCGACGACTGACGTCATCCGGTTCAACGGGGGTGCGAAAGAGCGGGGAGCGGGCTATGGTCCGCTCCCCATTTCGTTTTGCGTCCAATGCCGTTTAAATCATCAGGGAGCCCGCCGCCGATGCCGACCGTCACCATCCGCCCCGCCGTCGAGGAGGATTGCACGACCATCCTGCGCTTCGTCCGCGAACTGGCGGAATTCGAGCGCGAGGCCGATGCGGTCAAGGCGACCGAGGAGGATTTCCGCCGCGACGGCTGGGGGCCGCAGCCGGTGTTCGAGGCGCTGATCGCCGAACTGGACGGCGCGCCGGTCGGCTTCGCGCTGACCTTCCGCAACTTCTCCACCTGGGAGGGGCGGCCCGGCCTCTATGTCGAGGATCTCTACGTCACACCCGACGCCCGGCGCTACGGCGTCGGCCGCAAGCTCCTGGCCGCGGTGGCGAAGCGCGCGGTGGAGCGCGGTTACCGCCGGGTGGATCTGAGCGTTCTGGATTGGAACCCGGCGCGTGGATTCTACGACCGGGTCGGCTTCCGCCAGATGAAGGAATGGCTTCCCTATCGCCTGACCGGGGAGGCCCTTTCCGACCTTGCGGCGGAAGTCGGTACCGGGGAAGAGTAAAAAGCGGGGATCAGACGGCGCGGTTCAGAGCAGACGCGCCGATGATCTCGGCGTAGTCGGCACGCTCGCTGCGCAGGTTCGACAGAAGATCGACCAGGCTGTCGCGGACGAAGGCATCGTCCTGTTCGACGATGGTGTCTTGCGTCAATCGAATGAATTGGTCGAGAAGCGCGATATGGGCCGCGGAGGAGGAGGTGATCTTCTTCGAGTTGACGGCGCCGATCATGTAAATCTCCCTAGGCCTGAGCGTTCCCGATGGCCTTATCAAGCCATCGGGCGAGTTAAAGACTTCCTAACGGGACTATGCGGCAGGTGGTATCTTCGGGGGTACTTCCGATCTATGGTCGCGTTATATAGGATCGCCCCGAAGAGTTACCTCAAAACGTCTATGCGGACATTTGAAGTTCTGCTGCAATCGATCCCCGTCGGATGCCCCGGCGGGTAGCATGCATGATGACAACACGCACCGCTATGTCCGGTTGCTCAGACCGCCCGAGGGAATTGGAGGGAGGGACCACCGAAGGGTGCAGTCCCGCCCACCCGGTTGGGGAAATACAACCCCCTGAAAATGCTGACTCCCGAAAAAGTCGATCAGGCGGCGCGGCGGGCGGCGGTGCGGTCGCGGGCATCGGCACGCTCCAGGGCGCGGGCGATCAGATCGTCGAAAACTCCGCCGATGGGCTGTTCCAGAACTGCGGCCCGGCCGGCAAGCATCGGGCCTTCCATCAGCAGGGAGCCTTCCTCGCCGGGTCCGAGAACCCGCCAGCCGCGGCTCTTCATCTCTGCAACGCGCGTCCGGGCAATGAAGGCGCGGACATGGTCGTATGCCAGATCGTCCATCCTGTTCCCCCAATCACGGTCGATAGCCGCCGGCCTTGCGGCGGATCATTGAGGAAAGCGTACGGAAGAATAGCGAACGCAACAAGAACAAATTCGAGTGAATAGCGAGGATTTCCGCCGAGTCGCTCAAGCTCCCGCTTGGAGCGTGGCCCTGGCCTGCGCATTTCCGGCCCTTGCCGTTCCGGGGTCCACCGCAAAGATCAGGCGGAGCGGGGACAGTTGCAACCCGTCCCACCCGTGACCAAAAGCGGCGATCAGGAAAGGTCCGACCATGAGCGGTGTCCGCACCGAAACCGACAGCTTCGGCCCCATAGACGTTCCGGCCGACCGTTACTGGGGCGCGCAGACCCAGCGCTCGCTTCAGAATTTCCGCATCGGCGGGGAGCGCATGCCGGTGCCGCTGGTGCGCGCGCTGGGCATCCAGAAGCGCGCCGCTGCCGCCGCCAACATGAAACTGGGCGTGCTCGATCCGAAACTCGGCGCTGCCATCATGGAGGCGGCGGACGAGGTGATCGAAGGCCGGCTGGCCGATCACTTCCCGCTCGTGGTCTGGCAGACCGGCTCCGGCACCCAGACCAACATGAACGCCAACGAGGTGATCGCCAACCGCGCCATCGAGCGGCTGGGCGGCACCATGGGGTCGAAAACGCCGATCCATCCCAACGACCATGTCAACATGGGGCAGTCGTCGAACGACAGCTTCCCCACCGCCATGCACATAGCGGCGGCCGACGAAATCGTGCACAGCCTGGTTCCGGCGCTGGAGCATCTGCGCACGGGGCTCGATGCCAAGGCCGATGCCTTCCAGGACATCGTCAAGATCGGCCGCACCCATCTCCAGGATGCCACGCCGCTGACGCTGGGGCAGGAGTTCTCCGGCTATGCCGCCCAGGTCTCCTACGGCATCGGCCGGGTGAAAGGCGCGCTGCCGCAGCTCTACCGGCTGGCCCAGGGCGGCACCGCGGTCGGCACCGGCCTGAATGCCAAGCCGGGCTTCGCCGAAGCCTTCGCCGAGGAGGTGGCGGCCTTCACCGGCCTTCCCTTCGTCACCGCGCAGAACAAGTTCGAGGCGCTGGCGACCCATGATTCGCTGGTCGACGTGCACGGCCACCTGAACACGCTGGCGGTGTCGCTGATGAAGATCGCCAACGACATCCGCCTGCTCGGCTCCGGTCCCCGCTCGGGCATCGGCGAACTGTCGCTGCCGGAGAACGAGCCGGGATCCTCCATCATGCCGGGCAAGGTCAACCCGACCCAGTCGGAAGCGATGACGATGGTCTGCGCCCAGGTGATGGGCAACCACACCACCGTGACCGTCGCCGGCGCCACCGGCCATTTCGAACTGAACGTGTTCAAGCCGGTGATCGCCTTCAACGTCCTGCAATCGATCCGCCTGCTGGCCGACGCCGCGAACAGCTTCACCGACAATTGCGTTGTGGGAATCGAGGCCAACCGCGAGCGCATCGCCAAGCTGGTGTCGGACAGCCTGATGCTGGTGACGGCGCTGAACCCCCACATCGGCTACGACAATGCGGCGAAGATCGCCAAGAAAGCCCACAAGGAAGGGACAAGTCTAAAGGAGGCCGGGCGGGAACTCGGACTCCTGACGGATGAGCAATTCGATCAATGGGTTCGCCCCGAACGGATGGTTGGTCCAGGCTAAGCTTGGGGTTAGGGTGGGGGTTGAGTTATCCCGGCCGCACCGGCCTTCCTCTGACCACCCCCATCTCCCACTGCGATGCGTGCGTGACCATGAAGAAGCGTTCGGTCCTGATCGCCGGCCATCCCACCAGCGTCTCCCTCGAGGAAGAGTTCTGGGACGCCCTGAAATCGGTGGCGCAGTCCCGTGGCCTGTCGGTCAATGCCCTGATCGAGGAGATCGACCAGACCCGGAGCGGCAACCTGTCCAGCGCCATCCGCGTCCACGTGCTGAAGGCGGTGCAGGGGCGCGGGGAGTAGGGGACCTCTCGGATACCCGCAGGTGGACACCCGCCCATTGCCGGCGTACACGGGTGCCTGCCCCCCTCGCCACCTTGCCAAGACCCCGCCGCCATGCCGCCAGACGTCACCACGCTCGACATCGTCGCCTTCGTCTGGTTCATCGGTTCCTGGGTCGGCTTCACCGTCACCCAGGACCATCTGCTGTCCAACCGCAACGTGGTGAACCGGCATCTGCGGATCGTGCGCCGCCACTGGATCGAGCGGATGCTGGAGCGCGACAACCGCATCATGGACGCGCAGCTGTTCGGTCACACCATGCACAGCTGCACCTTCTTCGCCTCCACCAACATGCTGGTGCTGGCCGGATTGATCGGCTCCTTCGGTGCGGCGGAGCGGGCGCAGCAGCTGATATCGGACCTGTCCTTCGCCGTCCCGACCTCGCACCAGATGTTCGAGATCAAGATGCTGCTGATGGTGGTGATCTTCACCTTCGGCTTCTTCAAGTTCACCTGGGCGCTGCGTCAGTACAATTACTGCTGCGCCCTGATCGGCTCTGCGCCGATGCCGCCGGTGCCGCCGCAGGACCGCCGGGAGATCGCCCAGACCATCAGCGAGGCGCTGACCCTGGCCATCGTCGCGCTAAACGGGGGCATCCGCGCCTATTACTTCGCACTGGCGGCCCTGGTCTGGATTATCGGCCCCATTCCGCTGATCGCGGCGTCCAGCGGCGTCGTTTTCGTTCTCACCCGCCGTCAGGCGTTTTCCGCCACCGAAAAGGTCATCCGCGTACAGACCCAATGGTTGGAGAGAAACGATTCAAGCAAGGCGAAATAACAAATAAAATCCCACACGTTTTCTTCGGCATGCGACCAAATATCCTCTACCTGATGGCGAGTTGCGGCGGCTAAGGTCCGGTCATCAAGGATCGCACGACAGCTTGTCGGCGCGGCGCAGAGAACAAGAGGGCGAAAATGAACGCCGATACTGCATTGACCATCATGGAAGCCCTTGATCAGGCCGAGGCTCTGCTGAACCGCGTTCACCTGCGCGACGGCTATGCCGGCCGTGACACGCTGGCCCGCAACCGGGAACTTCTAAACGCGGCCCGTCATCGGCTCGAGCAGGTCCACAGCATCGAGGAAATGGGCGTGTTCGAAGGCTTCGGCCGGTCCCCCGCCCTGGCCTGAGACGGCACCGGCATTCTGGCAATCGCGGCGCGTCAGCCCTTCAGCAGTACCTTGCCGCCGCTGCGCACCTTCGACCAGTCCTTGGCGAAATAGGCGAAGTCGCTCGACGGCCGGCTGAACAGGAAGCCCTGGGCAAACGACACGCCCAAGCCGTTCAGCAGCTCGGCGTGCACCGTCTCCTCCACCTGCTCGCCGATCAGCTCCAGCCCCAACTGGCGGCAGACATCGACCATGCTGCGCAGCATCGCCATATCGCGCGGGCTGTTCACGGCGCCGCGGACGAACTTGCCGTCGATCTTGGCAAAGTCGGCCTGGATGCCATACAGCGACTGAAAGCTGGTGGACCCGGCGCCGACATCGTCCAGGCAGATGCGGAAGCCGCTTTCGCGCAGCTTCTGCAACACCTCGTTCAGCTTGGCGATGTCGGTGACGACGACGGTTTCCGTCACTTCGATGAGCAGCTTCGCGGCCAGATCGCCGTAGGGGGCGACGACCGACTGGAACTGCTTGAAGAAGATCGGGCTCATCAGCGTCTTGGCCGACAGGTTGATCGCCACGTCGGGCAGCTTCGGTTCCTTGCGGAACTGCTGCAGCGTGTCCAGCACCGTGCGGGTCAGCAGCAGGTCGAAGTCGTAGATCAGCCCCACATCCTCGGCGAAGGTGATGAAATCGGCCGGCGAACTCATCCCTTCGACCCGGGTCAGCGCCTCCAGATGGTGGACGGCGCCGGTGCCGATGTCGACGATCGGCTGGTAAACGACGATGAAGTTGCGGTTATCGATGGTGTCGCGCAGCTGTCCGATCCGCTCCACCGCCCCGGCCATCAGGCGGTTCGCGCCATCCTCCAGGCTGGAGATGGTGAACTCGCCGCCCTGCGCGGAGGCGAAGGCCTGCACGGTGTAGACCAGCGCCCGCGCGGCATCCGCGGCGTCCAGCCGGTCGTCGGCCATGTCCAGCGTCCAAGACCGGATGCCGCCGGGCAGGGCGCCGCCCGCCGCCTCGATGATCTGGGCGATATGGCCCTGCACCTCGCGCCCGTCGATGTCGGCGGCATGCACGATGCCATAGCGGTCGCCGGTCAGCTGCCCGGCGCTGTCGCCGTCGGCGGAGATGCCGCGCAGATAGGCGTCGATGCCCTCGCGCACCTCCGCCGCCGCTCCCTCCGGCATCGAGTCCACCATCGCTTGCAACCCCTCGACCAGCAGCAGGGTCAGCCCCTGCTCCAGTCCCCTTTCGCGCGCGGCGTGGATGCGTTCCTCCAGGATGCCGGCGAAGCCGCACTGGTCGAGCAGTTCACCCTGGGCCGCCGTGACCGCCCCACTGCCGCCGTTGCCACGGGCCGGAGCGGTCAGCAGCACGGTGAGGAACAGGGAACCGGGACAGGAGTCGAGCCGGCAGCCGCCGAGCAGTGCCGGGAACTGCTGACCGTCGAAGGCCTGGAACATCACGCGCGACGGCTTGATCCGCGCCTTTTCGCGGATGCGGTCGAACAGGACATGGACGTATTTGCGGTCGCCGGGGGCCACCACTTCCATCAGGTTGCTGCCGACCAGCCCGCCGACCTCGCCCTTGGTCAGCCGGCAGCGGGCGCCGGCGGAAAACAGGATGTTGCCCTGGGGATCCGATTCGATCAGTAGATCGGCGGCGGCGAAGGCAAAGCCGACGAAGCGGTCGCGGTCACGGCTGGACTGCGGGCGGCGATGACCGGCCGCGCCGGAGGCCGGGGTGACGGCCGGTCCAATCGGGAGAGGGGAGCGACCTGCGCTTTCCTGCGACAAGGGCATCGTCATCCGGTTACAAATTACATCAAAGTTTAGAGATTTTCTTCCTGAATGCAACAGAGGGTAACCAATATTGATAGGAGATAAAAGCCGCATCAATGGGAAATGACCTTCGTCTGACTTGGACGCGACAATTTGAGACATCTATCTCGTAAATACGAACTACCGGACGTGACTTTGCGGGGTGCTCATGTCCGCAATTAATAACGTTACCAGGAGATTGACGAAATCGTTCCGATGTCGGAATGACCGTTGTCGATGATGTCCGGCATGAGCAGGCGGCCCTATCGCGTCTTTTCCGCAGGAGCCGCCTCGCCATGCATCATGGTTAAGAAGGTCAGGTAACCTCCATCGCCGCCGGCCGGACCGCGGGCTTTCGCCGCTTCAGCAGCAGTGCGTTGAAGCTGGATTGTCCGGGCATCTCCACGAGGCGGTAGGTCAGGCTGGCGACCGCGACCACCGTCCCCAGATAGGCGAGCGCCAGAAGATCCATCATCCAGGTGGCACCAAAGGAGATCAGCCGGTCTTCGGCACCGTCGGTCGCTTGCTCGACGAACATCGGCTGGCCCGACAACCTCTGCATCGTGACCGCCGCCTTCTCGTACAGCGCGATGACCAGCGCATGCACCATGTAGACGGAGTAGGAGCGGGCGCCCAGCCACTGGAAAGGCCTCATCGCCAGCAGCCGCGAAATCACCCCCCCTTCGAAGGCGAACACCCAGACGACCAAACCGAACAGCAGGGGGGAGGCATAGGACAGGGCGTTCCCGCGCGCCGTTGCAACGAAGACGATCACCGCGGCAAAGCTGAGTCCCTCGCTCAGCCCGGCTATCGGCGACCCAACGGTTGGCCGCCGCATCGGCAGCCTGGACAGTCCGGTACCGCGGGCCACCTGGAACAGCCGATACGCCACATGGCCGGTGAAGAAACCATAGAGGCAGCGGAAATATCCAAAGTCGAAGCTGGTGTCTATGTATTGGTCGGACCATCCCGTGACCACGAAGGCGCCGGCAGCCGACAGCGCCACCGCCGACGCCGTCACCAGCCATGTGCGGCGGGCCAGCAGGCAAAGCGCTGCGAAGCTGACGTAAGCGAGGAACTCGGCGCTGATCGACCAGCTCGGAATGTTCCAGGTCAGCCCGTCCTCGATACCCAGGGAGTGCACAAGGAACAGGTTGCTGAGAATGGAGGATGGGGCGAAGCGGCCTGTGAAGGCCGCCGTCTCGCCGCTGACCGCCAGTGCCTTTACAATCTCCAGCGGAATGAATGCGATCAGGGTGGCGGCATGCAGCGGCCAGACCCGACCAAGGCGCCTGACCAGAAAATTCCTGCCGTCCGCGGCCGAGTTCAGGCGGTGGATATAGGCGTGGGTGATGACGAAACCACTGAGAACAAAAAAGAAATCAACAAACAAATAACTGCCGCGAACGAACGGAACGAAGTAGAAATGCCCTGAAGCGTTGAAATGAAATAATGCGACGAACACGGCGCATAAGCCGCGCCAGCCGTCGAGAACTGGAAAGCGCATTTCGGATCTCCAGATTGGCTTTTTGTCTCAGCTATCTCACGCCGGCTGCCGATACTTTGCTGTAAACGGTGATATTTGCTCGACTGCGGGGATTATGCGCCCGATTACCGTTGGCTGAACGTAAATGTCGGAACCGCAACCAAAAAGCGGAAATCAGGCTTATTCCGAACGCTGGCCGGTGATTACCTCCGAAAGGTTGTGGTGATGGAATGCCCGCTTCCTGAGGACCGCGGATTTGTCCGGCCGCGGGCGCCCCCTACCCGTTGTGAGCGGCGCCATATCTGACTGGAGCCTGAAGCACCGCTTGGTTGTCTTCGAAGCGGTACGCTGGCTGTGCCTTCAGGTTGCGCTTTTTCGGCCTTGAGCCGGGCAGGCTCAACCACCATTCTCCAGCCGTCCCGTTGCGGCCGAGAAACCGGTGATGTCCATCCACCGGCGCAGCGCGTGCAGTGGCTGCACTTCGGTGGTGACGGGACCGACCAGCCATCCATATGGAAAAGGCCCCGCCGACTGTACCGGTCGCGGGGCCTTTCAGCTTTTGCCGTGGTGTCGGCGTCAGCGCCGCGGGAACAGCCGGTTGACGTGGCCCATCTTGCGGCCGGGCCGGGCTTCCGCCTTGCCGTACAGGTGCAGGCGGGCGCCGGGTTCGGCCAGCAGGTCCGGCCAGCTCAGCACGTCGTCGCCGATCAGGTTGGTCATCTCGGCATCGGCCACCCGCTCCACCGAGCCCAACGGCAGGCCGCAGACCGCACGGACCAGCTGTTCGAACTGGCAGGTGGCGCAGGCGTCCATCGTCCAGTGGCCGGAATTGTGCGGGCGCGGCGCCATCTCGTTGACCAGCACGGCGCCGTCGGCGCTGACGAACATCTCCACCGCCAGCACGCCGACCAAGTCCAGGGCCTCGGCGATGCGCCGCGCGATGCGGTCGGCCTCCGCCGCGGTTGCCGCCGACACCTTTTCCGGCGCTGCGGGCGCGACGGTGACGTCGAGGATGCCGTCCTTGTGCCGGTTCTCCACCGCCGGATAGGCAACCATCGTGCCGTCGGCGCTGCGGGCGACGATCACCGACACCTCGCAGGCGAAGGTGACGAAGCCTTCGACAATGCCCTCCACGCCGGGCTTTCCGCCGCCAATGCTGGCCCAGGCGGACGCCGGATCGCTGCCGCTGTCCAGCCGGGCCTGGCCCTTGCCGTCATAGCCGAGCCGCGTCGATTTCAGAACGCAGCGCGGACCGACCTCGGCCACCGCGCGGGCGACCTCCTCGGCGCTGTTGGCGGCACGCCAGGGGGCCGTGGCGATGCCCAGCGCGTTGACGAAACTCTTTTCCGTGATGCGATCCTGCGCCACCGACAGAACGTTCGGGCCGGGGTTCAGGTTGGTGAAGCGGCGCAGATGCTCGGCCGTGGCGACCGGCACATTCTCCCACTCCAGCGTCACCGCATCGACCGAGCGGGCGAAGCGCTCCAGCGCCTCCAGATCGTTCCAGTCCGCCACCGTCGCCGCGGCGCTGACCTGCGCTGCCGGGCTGTCGGCAGCGTCCGGGGCGTAGACATGTGTCTTGTAGCCCAGACGTGCCGCGGCCAGCGCCGTCATCCGGCCGAGCTGACCGGCACCCAGCATGCCGATGGTTGAACCGGGGGCGAGGCGGGGCAGGGGGGTGCCGGTCATGACGGTGAGGCTTTCAAGTTGTCCGGGCCAGTTATCAGGCCAGTTGTCAGGCAGGATCGTCGACGGGGGCTTCGGCGACCGCGGCGGTCTGGCGGGCGCGCCAGCCGTCCAGCGCGTCGGCCACCGCCGGGTCCATCAGGGCAATGACCGAGCCGGCCAGCAAGGCGGCGTTGATGGCGCCGGCCTTGCCGATGGCGAGCGTGCCGACGGGGACGCCGCCCGGCATCTGCACGATGGACAGCAGGCTGTCCATGCCTTTCAGCGCGTGGCTTTCGACCGGCACGCCGAAGACCGGCAGCGGCGTCATCGACGCGGCCATGCCCGGCAGATGGGCGGCGCCGCCGGCCCCGGCGATCACCACCTTCAGCCCGCGCGCCTTGGCGGTGGTGGCGTATTCCACCAGCCGGTGCGGGGTACGATGGGCGGAAACGATGCGGACCTCGTGCGGGACGCCCAGCGCCGCCAGCGTGTCGGCAGCGTGTTTCATCGTCGTCCAGTCGGACTGGCTGCCCATGATGATGCCGACCAGCGGCTGGGCGCCGGTAGCCGAAGCGGTGCTGTTGGGGGAGTGGTCGGCGGTCACGGCCTGGCGCTTTCCTCAAGGTCCGGAAAGCGGCGCATTATAGGAAGAGTCGGGCTTCTGTCCAGAGGCGGCGCCGCTCCTTGGAGTCTGCGCCCCGCGAATCCCACCCTGCGGCTGCGACATTCCGGCCCTTCCGGCGGAACATGGTTCCACTTATGGTGCCGCCTTATATGGACTGGATAGACCCTGCTCAATTCACTCGGCGGACCCATCGCATGACCGACTCCGTTTCCGGCGAAGACCTCGGCGACACCCAGCGCAAGGAACACCGCGACATCCGCGCCGCCATGGCGGAGGAACGGATGGCCGCCGTCGGCATCGACGAGGCGTCGATCGAGACGCTGGTGCGGACCTTCTACGGCAAGATTATGAAGGACGAGGAGCTTGGTCCGATCTTCGGTCGCGCCATCACCGATTGGGAGCCGCATCTGCGCAAGATGATGGATTTCTGGTCGTCCATCGCCCTGTTGACCCAGCGCTACGACGGGCGTCCGATGCCGGTCCACATCTCGCTGGGGCTGGAGCCGCCGCATTTCGAACGCTGGCTCGGCCTGTTCCGCCAGACCGCCCACGAAGTCCTGCCGGCCGAAGGCGCCAACTTCCTGATCGGCAAGGCCGAGAACATCGCCCGCAGCTTCCAGATGGGCATCCAGTTCTTTACGGTGCCGAAGAAGGGGTGACGCGTCAGTTTCCGGCCGGCCCGTCATTCCCGCGCCCGTCATTCCCGCGAAGGCGGGAATCCGGCGTCTTGAGGCGCTTTTCCCGGAGCCCTGGATCCCCGCCTTCGCGGGGATGACGGCCAAAAGCGCGTCGCATGTTTCGTTAAGCGATGATGTCCGGCAGCAGCCGGCTTTCCAGGACCATGATCTGGTCCTTCAGCATCAGCTTGCGCTTCTTCAGCCGCTGCATCTGCAACTGGTCATAAGGCGCGCGTTCGACCAACCGGGCGATGACATCGTCCAGGTCGCGGTGCTCGCTGCGCAAGCTCGCCAGCTTTTCCTTCAAAATCTCTTGCTCGTTCATCGCGCCCGTTAGGAATGGCCGTTGCCCCGGGTGGGACGGGGGTGCTCTCGCGGGTGACCCTTGGCTGGGCGGGCCGGACTATACCAGATTTCCGGCGGTACGGCACCGCCAAACCGCCGGCTCGGACCTTTGGCATGCGCGGCGCTGCTGCGGGAGAGTACGACGGACACAATGCCCCCTTTGCGGATGCGGGCAACGATTGCGGGAAACTTATGTTCCGGTAACATGGTGGTCCATTTCAATGAACAGGCGAACGGGACGGGAACCCCTCAATGACTGCCCCTAATAAAGCCGGCAAGCGTATCGGCATCCTGACCAGCGGCGGCGATTGCGCCGGGTTGAACGCGGTCATCCGTGCGGTGGTTCACCGCGCCACCGGCTATGGCTGGCAGGTGCTGGGCATCAAGGAAGGCACCCAGGGCCTCCTCCAGCGCCCGGTGCAGTACCAGACGCTCGATCTCGGCTCCGTCGACGGCCACATGATGCGCCAGGGCGGCACCATCCTGGGCACGACCAACCGCGGCGACCCCTTCGCCTATCCGATGCCCGACGGCACCCTGAAGGACCGTTCCGACGAAATCATCGGCGGCTACCGCGAACTCGGGCTGGATGCGCTGATCGGCATCGGCGGCGACGGCAGCTTCGCCATCCTGCACAAGCTGGCGCAGAAGGGCGGCTTCCCGATGGTGGGCGTGCCCAAGACCATCGACAACGACCTGGGCAAGACCGAGGTGTCGGTCGGCTACGACACCGCCGTCGCCGTGGCAGTGGAGGCGTTGGACCGCCTGCAACCGACCGCAGCCAGCCACCACCGCGTGATGGTGCTGGAGGTGATGGGCCGCGATGCCGGCCATATCGCGCTGGCGGCCGGCATCGCCGGCGGGGCCGACGTGATCCTGATCCCGGAGATCTCCTATTCCATCGAAAGCATCGCCGCCAAGATCCAGAGTGTCCGCGACTCCGGCCGCAACTTCGCCCTGGTCGTGGTGTCGGAGGCGGTGAAGACGCTGGAGGGCACCGGGGTCAAGAAGATCCTCCAGGGCGGCGAGAAGCGCTATGGCGGCATCGGCGACTATATCGGCGAGAAGATCGCCGACGCCACCGGGGCCGAAACCCGCGTCACCGTGCTGGGCCATGTCCAGCGCGGCAGCATGCCCAGCCCGCGCGACCGCCTGATCGCCTCGGCCTTCGGCGTCCATGCGGTCGACCTGATCGCGGAGGGCAAGTTCAACCGCATGGTTGCCTGGTCGAACCGCGGTGTCATCGACGTGCCGATCACCGAGGCGATCGAGCATTATTCCTGCGTCGAGCTGGACGGCGCGCTGGTGAAGACGGCCCGTGGCCTGAACATCAGCTTCGGCGACTGATCCTGTGGCGATGGGCGGAATGCCGGTGAATCCCTTCTGGGACTTTTCCCTGGCCGTCTACGGGCGGCCGGGGGTGCCGGACTGCTGCCTGTCCCTTCAGGACCGGCGCGGGGTCGACGTGAATGTGCTGCTGTTCGCCGCCTGGGCCGGCCTGGAATGCGGCATCCGCCTGTCGGTCGAGGAACTGGCCCGCATCGACGGGGCGGTCGCCGGCTGGCGGGAGGAGGTTGTGCGTCCGCTGCGCGCCCTGCGCCGCCGTGCCAAGGCGGAGGACGACGCCTTCTATCGCCGCATGAAGGCCGCGGAACTGGAGGCCGAGCGGGTCCAGCAGGACCGCCTGTTCGCAGCGGCAGGCTTTGCCCCGCAGCTGGGCGGCGGCGTGGAGCTTGCCGCCGCCAACATGGCGCTGCTTGTGCCCGGCGGTGACCCGGCTTTGGATGAGTTGGTAAGGGTGCTGCCGGGCTTGCTGGGGAACTGACCTACCGGTTCAGGATCAGCTCGTTCGGATCGCGCACGGTGTTGGACACCAGCACCGGCTTGCCGGCATAGAAGGCGCTGCACCGCTTGCCGCTGACCAGACGGGTCAGCGCCGCCTCCCACTCGCGCCCCTTCGGGCCGATGATGCGCAGCTTCAGCTGGTCAATCAGCGGGAACACCTTGAACTGCTCGATCTCCAGGGGTTCGGAGCTGGTGGTGGTGAAGGCGTCCTGCTTCAGGGTCAGTGTCTTGCCGTTGATCTCCAGCGTCACGTCCTGGGCCCACGGGCAGCCGTTCGGCTTGGCGCCCTCATTGGCCTGCGCGGTGGCGATGCCGAAACCAACTGTCCCGAACCAAGCAGTCAGGGCGGCGAGAGTAACCCGGCGGAGGCCGGAGTGGCAGAAGAGTGCCCGGATTGGGCGGGTGGTCATGATCCGCTCCTCGAAGAACGGCGCGGACAATAGCGATGGGTCAGCGTCATGACAATCCAGGGAAAATCCCAATTCTGTGACCGTTTGCGACGATTTCAGGCGTAGGCCCGGCTGGACCGGGCGGGTTCCGAAGAGGCATGATCCCATTCCCGGCGGCAACCCCGTTACTCCCTCCATCACTTCACATGTGTGCCGATGGTTACTTTGTCGCAGGCTTTGCTGATCGCGCTGGACCACCATCAGGCGGGGCGTGTGGCGGAGGCGGAGGACATCTACCGCCGAATCCTCGGCGCCGACCCCGAATATGCCGACGCCATGCAGCTTCTGGGGGTGCTCGCCGCCCAGACCGGCCGGCAGGCGGAGGCGCACCGGTGCCTGCGCCTTGCCGTGGCGTTGCGTCCCGACGGGGCCGGCGGGCTGTCCAACCTCGCCGGCGTCGAGCAGTCCGCCGACGCCCTCGGCGACGCCGTGCGGCACTATGGCCGCGCGTTGCGCCTGATGCCGGACCTCGCCGATGCCCATGCCAGCCGCGCCGGTGCGTTGCGCCGGCTGGGGCAGGTGCCGGCCGCGCTGACGGCCGCCGACCATGCTCTGGCCCTGGCGCCCGACCATGCCGACGCGCTGGCGAACCGCGCCGCCGCCCTGCTGTCCTGCGGCGATGCGCGGTCGGCCGAGCGCTGTGCCCGCCGCTCGCTGGACGCGAACGCCCGGTCTGCCAGCACTCGTTCGGTTGCCCTTGCGACGCTTGCCGCGGCCCTGGCGGCCCAGCGCCGCTGGGCGGAGGCCGAGTCCGCCGCCCGTGACTCGCTGGCTCTCGACCGCAATGCCGCCGAGCCGTGGGAGGTGCTGGGCGCTGTCCTGGCCAAGCTTGCCCGCTTCCCGGACTCGCTGGACGCCTTCACCATGGCGGAGCGCCTGCGACCCGGCCCGTCGGTCCATGCGGCGCGGGGCATCGCCCTGGTCGCCATGGTCCGCCCGGTGGAGGCTGCCGTCGAGTTCGAACGCGCGCTGGCCGACCGGCCGCAGGATGTCGGCCTGCGCTGGAATCTCGGCTTCGCCCGGCTGATGGCCGGCGATTATCGGCGTGGCTGGCCCGAGTTCGACTGGCGCCGCCGCGACAGCCATGCCGATCCGCCCTGGCGGCCTTTCGATCAGCCATTGTGGCAGGGCGAGCCGCTTAACGGCCGCACCATCCTGCTCTATGCCGAACAGGGGCTGGGCGACACGCTCCAGTTCCTGCGCTATGTCCCGCTGGTGGCGGCCCGCGGTGGCCGGGTGGTGCTGGAGGTGCAGCGGCCCCTGCTGCCCCTGATGGCAGGGCTGGAGGGGGCGGCGCAGGTCATCGCCCGTGGCGATCCGTTGCCGCCCTTCGATCTTGAATGTCCGCTGATGAGCCTGCCGCGCGCCTTCGCCACCGGCCTCGACAGCGTGCCCGCCGATATCCCCTATCTGCGCCCCGACCCGGTGCGGGTCGCCCGCTGGCGGGAGCTACTGGGGCCGCAGGATGGGCTGCGCGTCGGCGTCGTCTGGGCCGGCAACCCGCGCTTCCCCGGCGACGAGGAGCGCTCGCCCAGGCTTGCCGGGCTGCGTGGTCTGTTCGATGTGCCGGGCTGCCGGTTCTATGGATTGCAGATGGGGCCTGGACGCGCCGGCCTTGCTGAGAGTGCCTTGCCGGACAGCTTCACCGATCTGGGAACCGTCATCTCGGATTTCGCCGACACCGCGGCGATCATGGCGAACCTGGATCTGGTTGTGTCGTCCTGCACCGGGCCGGCCCATCTCGCCGGCGCGCTGGGCGTGCCGCTGTGGGTGGCGCTGCCCTTCTCGGCGGACTGGCGCTGGCTGACCGGCCGTGACGACAGCCCCTGGTATCCGACAGCCCGCCTGTTCCGGCAGCCGGCGCCCGGCGACTGGCCTGCGGTCGCCGGGCGCATGGCCGCGGAACTGGCGGCGCTGGCTCAGCGCTTCAGGCCGTTGCCGTAGCGGGAGCAGTCGTAATCGTCGGTCCCGGCCTCGGCATGGCCGCCGTTGGAGGTGTTGTAGCGCGGGTCGTCGCAGCGGCCGTTGCGGACATAGGAATCGGAATTTCCCGACCCGAACAGCCCACCGCCGCTGTTGCCGAACAGTCCGCCGCCCCCGCTGTTGCTGCTGGTCTGGTTGCAGGCAGCGAGCGCCAGCGGCACGGCGGCGACGATCACAAAGCGGAGCGCGGTCTTCATGGCAGTCCCTTTCCCTTATGAGGATTGCGAAGGAGAGTTTTTCCTTCGCCCTCAACAGGGCAGGGGACCGGCAAATCCCGTGCCGGCGCTCGGGTTAACGCTTCCTGGCCTGAAACGACTCGCCGAGCCGCTCACTCGACCGGCTGGAACAGCCGGGTGACGGGATGGATCGCCCACATCTCGCCCGACTCGATGTCGAACCACCAGCCATGGATGTTCAGCGTGCCGGCCTCCACCCCTTCGCGGACGAAGGGGAAGGTCATCAGGTTCTCGACCGACGCGCGGACCGCGGCGCGTTCGATCACCGCCGGCGTGTTCTGCAGCTTCTCCGCATCGGCGCGCGCCTGTTCGGAGCCTTCCGGCCCGACATAGGGGTCGAGCGCCGAACCGGCGATGGACACCCAGGGGGAGACGAAATCGTCCTCCGCCTTCTGCCCGGCGCGCAGCCGGATCAGGCCCTGGATGCCGCCGCACTTGGCATGGCCCAGCACGATGATCTCCGACACCTTCAGCGCCTTGACCGCATATTCGATGGCGGCCGAGGTGCCGTGATAGGCGCCGTCGGGCTGGTAGGGCGGGACGAGGTTGGCGACGTTGCGCACGACGAACATCTCGCCGGGTTCCGCCATCGTCAGCAGCGCCGGGTCGACGCGGCTGTCGGAGCAGCCGATCAGCAGCACCTCCGGGTGCTGCCCTTCGGTCGCCAGCTGCCGCATGCTGTCGGGGCGCCGCTCGTAATAGCGGGCGCGGAATGCCTTGATGCCGGCCAGAAGCTGGCGGATGGGCTCGGACGGTTTGCTGCTGAAGGGCATGATGGGCTTTTCCCCTTTGGCGCCGGCCGGCGGCGATGCCGGTTCCGCGTCGTGGTGCATCGACAGGGGTATAATGGCATTGCGCCCGCGCTCCAAGCCACCTGTTAGGCGACCGCCGCGGGTCAGGCTTCTCCCCTCTGCTCGCCCCAGCGCCGGAGGTTTCCGGCGTCCAGCCCGAACAGGTCCAGCACCCTGCCCACCGAATGGTCGACCAGATCGTCGATGCCCTGCGGCTTGGCGTAGAAGGCCGGGACCGGCGGCGCGATCACCGCCCCCATTTCGGCCAGCGCGGTCATGGTGCGCAGGTGACCCAGATGCAGCGGGGTCTCCCGCACCATCAGCACCAACCGGCGCCGTTCCTTCAGCGCCACGTCCGCCGCCCGCGTCAGCAGGGTGGAGGTGACGCCGCTGGCGATCTCGCTCATCGTCCGGACGGAGCAGGGGGCGACCACCATGCCGAGCGTGCGGAAGCTGCCGCTGGACACGGCCGCGCCGATGTCGGCGGCGGCATAGCTGACATCGGCCAGCGCCCGCAGTTCGGCCACCTTCATGGCGGTTTCATGCGCCAGCGTGACCTCGGCCGACCGGCTGACCACCAGATGCGACTCGACGCCGATCCGCCGCAGCGTCTGCAGCATGCGGATGCCGTAGATCACTCCCGACGCGCCGCTGATGCCGACCACGAGCCTGGGCGGAGGGATGCTGGGATCGGTCATGGCCGGTTTCTAAGTTCTCATCAAGCGGTATTCCCCCTCCCGCTGGGGGAGAGGGACACCCCCCTCAGTGCGCGTCTTCCTGTTCGGAATAGCGGTCGTCCTCGCGGCCTTCGCCGTAGAAGTCCTCGGCGGCGTCCTCCGGGGCACGCGGCACACCGCCGCGGCGGATCGCCAGTGCCAGCGCTTCTTCCAGCTCGCGCTGGGAGCAGAGGCCCAGCATCACCGGGCTGCGCGGCTTGATGTTGGCGACGTTCCAGTGGGTGCGGTCGCGCACCGCGGCGATGGTCGGCTTGGTGGTGCCGATCAGGCGGCAGACCTGGGCGTCCGACAGCTCCGGATGGTGCTTCAGCAGCCAGGCGATGGCGTCGGGCTTGTCGCCGCGCTTGGTGATCGGGGTGTAGCGCGGACCCTTGGACCGGGAGGCGACCTGCGGCAGGTCGGCGACCAGAAGCTTCAGGCGCAGGTCCTGATTCTTCTCGCAGCGCTCGATCTCCTGCTTGGTCAACTGGCCATTGGCTATGGGGTCCAGCCCCACCATGCCGACCGCGACCTCGCCGTCGGCGATGGCCTGGACTTCCAGCGAATGCATGCCGCAGAAGGCGGCGATCTGCTCGAAGGACAAGGACGTGTTCTCGACCAGCCAGACGGCTGTCGCTTTCGGCATCAAGGGCAGAGCCATCATCCCTCCTGACAAACTTCTTTACCGGCCGCACCCGCTGGCGGGTGGTGCGGCCGGTCGTTCTAACTGGTTATGCGGCGCGGGGGCGGCTTCGCGACCCGGCTTCGCGACTCCGGGGGCGGCCGCCCCATTCTCGTCACCACGATATAGGGCGAATACCGGTCCGCGTAAGCATGCTTGCGCAGGCGCACCGGGAAATCCCGGCCGCCCGCTCGCCTCTGCTAACCTGTCTTGGCAGCGGATGGCAAGCCCGACGGCGACGCAGCGGTGAAGAAAAGCGCAAAATCAGGCGACGTCCGGCCCCACCGTCAGCACGATCTTTCCGATATGCGCGCTGCTTTCCATCAGCCGGTGCGCCTCGTCCGCCTGTTCCAGCGGGAAGGTGGCGTGGATCTGCGGCTTGATGCCGCCGGTCTCCAGCAGCGGCCAGACATCCTCGCGCAAGGCCGTGGCGATGCGGCCCTTCTCCGCCACCGGGCGGGCGCGCAGCGTCGATCCGGTCAGCGTCAGCCGCTTGGTCATCACCGGAGCCATGTTCAGCGACACCTTCGCCCCTTGCAGGAAGGCGATGGAGACGTGACGGCCGTCCACCGCCATGATGTCGATGTCGCGGGCGATGTAGTCGCCGCCGACCATGTCCAGCACCACATCGACGCCGCGACCGCCGGTCGCCTCGCGGATGACCGCGACGAAATCCTCGGTCTTGTAGTTGATGGCGCGGTCGGCACCCAGTTCCTCGCAGGCGCGGCACTTGTCGTCGCTGCCGGCGGTGGTGAACACCGTTGCGCCGAAAGCCTTGGCCAGCTGGATGGCGGTGGTGCCGATGCCGCTCGATCCGCCATGGATCAGCAGGGTCTCGCCACGCTTCAGGGCGCCGCGCTCGAACACGTTGGTCCAGACGGTGAAGAAGGTTTCCGGCACCGCCGCCGCCTCGACCATCGACAGCGGGCCCGGCACGGGCAGGGCCTGCACCGCCGGCACCACGCAATATTCGGCATAACCTCCGCCGGCCACCAGAGCGCAGACCCTGTCGCCGCTGGCCCAGGTCTCCACGCCTTCGCCGATGGCGATCACCGTGCCGGACAGCTCCAGCCCCGGCAGGTCGGATGCGCCCGGCGGCGGGTCGTAGCGGCCCTGGCGCTGCAGCGTGTCGGGGCGGTTCACGCCGGCGGCGGCGACTTCCACCAGGATTTCGCCGGGGCCGGGCACCGGGGCCGGGCGGCGGGCGGGGCGCAGCACCTCCGGCCCGCCGGGCTGGGTGATCTCGACGCAGCGCATGCTGTCGGGCAGGCTCAGGCCCATGGCGGTCGTTCCTTCGGTTTTGTCTGTTTGGCAATGTCAGGCCCGAAAGGTAGATTTGCCTAACCGGCCTGACAAGCCGGACAACGGGCTGAAAACACGGCAGGGGGAGGCACCCGAACATGGCCATCGACGAGCGTTTCGAGGATCTGGAGCCGCGCAAGGCCAAGCCGGCGCCCAAGGACCTGACCGTGATGGGCGTGGCCGAGATCGAGGCCTACATCGCCACGCTGGAAGCGGAAATCACCCGCGCCCGCGCCGCCATCGCCGCCAAGCAGGCGCAGAAATCGGCGGCCGAGGCATTCTTCAAAAAGGGCTGAAAAAAGCCCCTCTCACGCCGGGGGAGAGGGGCTTCGTCTGTTTGCGGAATGGCTTGCCCTACGTCACCGCCCGATGCCGACCAGATCGCGGTAGCAATGCCAGGAGGCATGCCCGACGACCGGCAGGGCGATGGCCAGCCCGAGGAAGCCGGTGACCATCCCGGCGCTCATGAACAGGGCGATCAGGAAGCCCCAGGCGATCATCGGCTTGATGTTGGCGCGCACCACCGCGATGCTGGTCGCCATGGCGGTGAAGACATCGGTCTCACGGTCCAGCAGCATCGGCACCGACACCACGGCGATGGAGAACACCGCCGTCGCGATGATCCCGCCGAACACCGTGCCGGTCAGCAGAAACGGAATGGTCTCGGCCGAGAAGAAGATGCGGTCTACCAGCTGGTCCAGCGCCGGCGGCTCGCTGGAGAAGAACAGGGCAAAGATCAGGAAAGCGACGCGGATCCAGGCCAGCAGCGCCAGCATCAGCACCATACCGATCCCGGCGATCTGGACGCCGTTGCGGCGATAGGCGGCGACCACCTTGGCCAGCGTCGGCCGCTCCCCCAGCTCCAGCAGGCGGCTGGTCTCATAGAGCCCGACGGCGAACAGGGGCCCGACCAGCATGAAGCCGGCCGCCATCGGCAGCAGCAGATATTCCATGTCCAGCGTTGCCAGCCCGACCACCAGCACCAGGCTGGAGATCACCGCCAGCGCGCCGTAGGCGAAGCTGATGCCGGGGGCGGCCATCATGTCCTGCCAGGCCGATGCCAGCCAGACCCAGGGCCGGTCCATCTCGACCGAGCGGATTGCCGGCAGCCAGCTGGGGGTTTGCGTCCGAGGCGCCTGCACCGAACCGCGAAAAGACGTCATGTCGACCATGAAGACGGCCCTCCCCATCAGCCTAGGAAAGCGCCGGCCGGCGCCCATGACCGGCACTGTCACACAGCCGCCCCGATAGTCGCAATAGGGAACTATCGGCATACCCAATAGTAACAAAAAAGCAGAGGTTATTCCCACTCCGTAGCTTGGTCTTTGCCGCGCTTTTGGCTTATGCGGTCAGTCCTCCCCGTCCAGCTTATGCCCATCCAAAGTCTGAGTGCGCCGCTCGGCATCCTTGAGGTCGCGCTCCTTCTCCGCCTTGGTGCGGCCGAATCGGGCCCGATTCGCCTCCGCTTCCCTGGTGCGCTCCGCCTTGTCGCGGGTCTTGCGGAAACGGTTGAGGTTGACCACGTCGCCCATGGCACGGTCTCCGGTGGCTGTTTTCAGGGGGTTCGGCGCCGCACGGCCGATTCCGGCACGCGGCGGGACGAAAAACGTTGCGAAAAATCCGGGCGGATCCCGACTTGGCCGTGGGATTGCCCAAATTGCTTGTTTCTTCTGCGGGCGCTAGCTTACCGAAGGATGGCGCGCACCGGAAGCGGACGGTGCGGTGGGTGGGGGAACTGGTCTTTGTATAGACGTGGCAAAGGGGCGCGGCCGACGACAGGGCCGGTCGCAGGGAAGGCGGAAACCCGGTGAAGAAGATCCTGATCGCTGTACTGGCCGGACTGGCGGTTTCGGCCGGTCTGCTGCTGGCGGCGCCGAGCCTCATTGACTGGAACGCCTACAAGGGCATCATCGCCGAGCGGGTGTCGCAGGCGACCGGCCGCCAGGTGGAGTTGCGGGGCGACGTCGGCTTCACCCTGCTGCCGTCGCCGGCGCTGACGGTGCGCGACGCCCGGCTCGCCAACGCCGCCGGCGCCGCCGAACCCGACATGGTGCGCCTGAAGAAGCTCGACGCCCGGGTGGCGCTCGGCCCGCTGCTGGGCGGCCGCATCCAGGTCGAAAGCATCGCGCTGGTCGAACCCACCTTCGTGGTCGAGGTGCTGAAGGACGGCCGCATCAACTGGGACCTGTCCACCGCCGGTACCCGCGGCGGCGACGGGCTGGGGGCGGCCGAGGGGCTGGTTTCCGCCGTCAGCTTCGATCAGGTGCTGATCGACAACGGCACGATCATCTATCGCGACGACCGCAACGGCCGGACCGAGACGGTGGCGGGCCTCAGCGCCCGCATCGCCGCCGGCAGCCTGAACGGCCCCTTCCAGATCCAGGGCGACTTCCGCCTGCGCGGCCTGTCCCTGCATGCCGAGGCGACCGCCGGCCGCTTCACCGAAGGGGCGGCGGTGCCGGTGCGCGCTACCCTTTCGATGCCGCACACCGACGCCACCCTGCGCTTCGCCGGCATCCTGACCGGCGGCGGCAACAGCGGGGGCAATGGCGGAGGCGCGTCGAAGGTCCAGGGCGATATGCGCGCCGAGGGCAGCGACTTCGCCAAGCTGATCGGCTCCCCCAAATCCTCCTGGGCCCCGGCGGCGCTGGCCCAGCCCTTCAGCCTGCGCTCGACGGTGGAGGCGGGGACCAGCCTCGCCACCTTCTCCGGGCTGGAAGCGCAGCTGGGCGACACGCGCGCCACCGGCAACGCCACGCTCCGCGCCGGCGATCCCTCCAAGCGCGAGGAGCCTCGCACCGAACTGACCCTCGCCGTCAACCGTCTCGACCTCGATGCCTGGCTGGCCCAGGGCGCGCGCAGCGGCGGCAACACCGCGTCCGCCCCATCCGCCACTTCCGGCACCGTGGACGCTTCCGGCGGCGGCAAGGCGCAGTCGCTGTCCATCGTGCTGCCCGCCGGGGTGGAGGCCAAGCTGGATGTCGCCGTCGACGCCATCGCCTACAACCGCGGCGTTGTGCGGCAGGGCCGGATCGAGGCCAGCCTCTCCGGCGGCCGGCTGAACATCGACCGGATCAGCGCGCTTCTGCCCGGCGGCTCCGACTTCGTCGCGGCGGGGGAGGTGACGACGCCGGGCGGCCAGCCGACACTGGACGTGCGGATGGAGGCGAACGCCGACAACCTTCGCGCCCTGCTGGACTGGGCGAAGCTCGACCTGCACGGCGTCCCGACCGACCGGCTGCGCCGAGCCTCGCTGTCGGGCCGTCTCCAGGGCCATGCCGACCGCTTCGAGCTGTCGGGCCTCGATTTCCGCTTCGACAGCAGCCGCCTCAGCGGTGCCATCGCCTATGTCGACCGCGGCCGTCCCGCCTTCGGCGCCCGGCTGGAGCTTGACCGCCTCAATCTGGACGGCTACCTGCCGGGCGATCCCGCGACCGCGCAGACGCCCTCCCAGGGGTCTTCCCAGACCGCTGCGCAGCCGGCCAACCGCGCCGTCGGCCCGCGCAATGGGACCGCCAACGGCTCCACCGGTTCGGCCCAGACGCCGCAGCGCATGATCGGCCTTGCCGACGCCAACCTCGATCTGCGGATCGGGCAGCTGACGGTGGGCGGGCTGCCGGTGCAGGGGCTGCGCCTCGACGCCACGGTCGCCTCCGGCGCGCTGACGGTGCGCGAGGCCAAGGTGGACGACATCGCCGGTCTCCAGGCCCGCATCGACGGTCAGGTCGCCAGCCTGATCCCGCTGCGCGGCGTGAATCTCGCCCTGACGGCCGATGCCAAGTCGCTGGGTGGCCTGCCCAGTGCCGTGTCGTGGCCGCGCGGCCTGCCGGTGCCGGAGCGGATGGGCGCCGTCAGCGCCAAGGCGCGGCTGGCCGGCGACGGCGAGCGGCTGGCGGTGGAGGCCTCGGCCGGCATGCTCGGCGGCACGCTGGAGGCTGGCGGCGTTCTGCTCGGGCTGGACCGCACGCCCGGCGCCGACCTCAAGCTGCGCCTCACCCATCCGGAGATGGGGCGGATCGCCGCCCTGTTCACCGACACGGGCTTGGTCCGCGCCTATGGCCCGCTCGATCTCTATGGCGAGCTGTCTGGTTCGGCGGCGTCGCCCACCTTGAACAACCTCCAGGGGCTGGTCGCCGGCGTGCCCCTGCGCGGCAAACTGGTGCTGGACCGCAAGGCTGAACGCCCCGCCTTCCAGGCCGACATCCAGACCGGCGACCTCGACCTCGACCGGCTGCGCAACGCGCCGCTGGTCGGCGACGGCGCCGGTCGTCCGGCCGCAGCCGCCGGCGATCCCGCCGCAACGCCGGCCAACCCGCTGTCCGACCTCGCCTGGATGGAGTCGCTGGACGGCCGCCTCGGCCTGACCTCCACCTCCCTGACGGTGGGTGGGCAGCGCATCGCCCAGCCGGCGCTGCGGGCGACCCTGTCCAAGGGCGTCGCAACCCTGGAGCAGCTGGACGGCGAATGGCAGGGCGGCCAGATCGGCCTCAGCGGCCGTCTCGCCACCGCGGCCGGGCAGGCGCCGAAGCTCGACGCCGATCTCACTGTCATCAAGGCCGACACGGGCAATGCGCTGTCCGGCCTCACCGGGCTCGGCCTCAGCGGCGGCACAGTCGATCTCGACGTGACCCTGTCGGGCAGCGGCCATGGCGACGCGCTGCTCCGCAGCCTGACCGGCCGCGGCCGGGCGGTGGCGTCGGGCGGCGTGCTGCGCGGCGTCGACCTCGCGGCATTGCGCAGCCGCCTTGCCGGGGTGGAGCGCACGCAGGAGGTGCTGACCGCGGTCGCCGGCGCGCTCCAGGGCGGAGAGACGAAGCTCGACCGGCTCGATGCCCGCTTCACCATCGACAACGGGGTGATCCGCACCGAGGACGCCCGCCTGATCACCGCGCCGGCCGATGGCACGCTGGCCGGCACCGTCTCGCTGGCCGAGGAAGAGGTGGATCTGGGTTTGACCCTGAAGGTGAAGACGGACGGCGACCTGCCGCCGCTGACCCTGCGCATGACCGGTCCCTGGGCCGCCCCGACCCAGACCCTGGACCTGAAGGCGCTGCGCGACCGCTTCAACGCGGCCCCCGCGAAATGACGGCCGGCCCAAATAATGCCCCGGCGAAATTGACGGCCTGCCCACACGGCCAAGGGCGTTGAAGTCGCCGCGCGCGGCGTCCATAATGAACGAACGGTAACCGGAAGTCAGAGCGATGCAGGTGGACAACAGGATTTTGGACGATCTCGCCCGTGTGGCGGGTGGCGCTCTCGGCGCCTTCTCGTCCTTGCGCGAAGAGGCCGAAGGCCAGCTTCGTGCCCAGCTCGAACGTGTTCTGTCGCGGATGGACGTGGTCAGCCGCGAGGAATACGAGGCTGTCCGCGCCATGGCCGCCAAGGCCCGCGAGGAGCAGGAGGCGATGACCGAGCGGCTGGCTGCCCTTGAGGCGACCGTCGCATCGCTGAGCGCCGCGAAGGCGCCGCTGCCGGTCCCGGTCGAGGCCGCCGGTGTCCCCGCCGTGGTCGAGACTGATCCGGCGGGCGTCAAGCCGGAAGAGGGCAAGCCCGGCAGCCCCGGCAGCAAGGCCACCCCGGCCGCCTGAGTGTCGCCGCCGCCGCCCACACACCCGACGCTCCCTCCCGTCGTCCCTGTCCGCGCCGCTTCCCGCGGCCGGATGGGTGTGCGCCAGCGCCAGTCTCTCCCTCGATTCAGCCCGTTTCTTCATCATCTTGGGGTATTGGCCCGGACCGCGCGCTGTCGCCGGCGCGTCTCTTCGGTCCGGGTGAACGGTACAGCCCATAGCGCCTTCACAGGAGGACGCGGACATGTCGGCAGTTGCCGTCGAAACCACCACTTCCGCCCACAATCCGCTCGACGTGGTCGAGGAGATCGTCACTGCCAACGAATGGCCCTTCGACCGCGCGACCGAGGACGAGCTGGTCGTAGAGATCGGCGGGCGCTGGTGCGATTACCGGCTTTATTTCGTCTGGCAGCCGGACGTCAGCGCGATGCAGTTCTCCTGCCAGTTCGACATGAAGGTCCAGGCCGCCCGCCGCACCGCCGTCGCCGAGTTGCTGGCCGAGGTCAACGGCCGCATGTGGCTTGGCCATTTCGACGTCTGCTCGGAAGAGCATACGCCGATGTTCCGCCAGACCATGCTGCTGCGTGGCTCGCGCGGTGCCGCGGTGGAGCAGCTTGAGGATCTGGTGGAGATCGCCCTATCGGAATGCGAGCGCTTCTATCCCGCCTTCCAGTTCGTGATCTGGGGTGGGAAGTCGGCGTCGGAGGCGGTGTCCGCCGCCATTCTCGACACCATGGGCGAAGCGTAACAGGACAACAAGCGTAACAAGACAAGATGCCTGGGCGGGAAAGCCCCGGCGAACCGGAGAGGGGCAGGGTTTATGACGGCGGAATCGGGTGCGTCGCTGCTGTTGGTCGGCTGCGGGAAGATGGGCGGGGCGATGCTGGACGGCTGGCTTGCCGCCGGCACCGCGTCGCGCGTCGTGGTGGTCGACCGTGCGGGCCTGCCGCAATCGGTGGCGGGCGACTCCCGTGTCACCCTGGCATCCGGCGCCGACGCCCTGCCGGACGGCTTCGTTCCCGACGTGGTCGTCCTGGCGGTGAAGCCGCAGGTGATGGAGGAGGCGCTGCCATCCTACCGTGCCCTGGTCGGCCCCGACACCGTCTTCCTGTCGATCGCCGCGGGCAAGACCATCGCCTATTTCGAACGGTTGCTGGGGGAGGGGACGGTCGTCGTCCGCTCCATGCCCAACACGCCGGCCGCCATCGGTCGTGGCATGACCGTCGCCGTCGCCAATTCCCGTGTCAGCGCTGCCCAGCGCGACCTGTCCGACCGCCTGCTGCGCGCCGTCGGCGATGTCGCCTGGGTGGAGGACGAAGGGCTGCTGGATCCCGTCACCGCCGTGTCGGGCAGCGGCCCGGCCTATGTCTTCTTCCTGGTCGAGGCGATGGCCAAGGCCGGCGAGGCCGCCGGACTGCCCGCCGATCTGGCGATGCGGCTGGCCCGCGCCACCGTGTCGGGCGCCGGTGCCCTTCTCGACGCCTCGCCGCAGCAGGAGGCCGCGGACCTGCGCAAGGCGGTGACCAGCCCGAACGGCACCACACAGGCCGCGCTCGAGGTGCTGATGGCGCCGGAGGGCTTGCAGCCGGTGATGACCTCCGCCATTGCCGCCGCCGCCCGGCGGTCGCGCGAACTGGCGGGTTGAGGGACGCGGCCATGACGGCGCTCAGCCCCTCCGCCGCCCGGGTCCAGGCCCTGCTCGACAGCATCGGCCTCGGCCATCGCGTGGTCGAGCATGAAGGCAGCACCCGAACGTCGGAGGATGCTGCCAACGCCGTCGGCTGTGATGTGGCCCAGATCGCCAAATCGCTGATCTTCCGCACAAAGGAGACCGGTCGTCCGGTTCTGGTCGTCGCCAGCGGCGCCAACCGGGTGGACGAGAAGGCGGTGGCACGGCTGATCGGCGAAAAGATCGAGCGGGCAGACCCGGAGTTCGTCCGTGAGTCGTCCGGCTTCGCCATCGGCGGCGTTCCGCCCATCGGCCATGCCGTGCCGCCGCTGGTGCTGATCGATGACGACCTGCTGCGGCTGGAAACCATCTGGGCGGCGGCCGGCACGCCCAATGCCGTTTTCCGCCTGACCCCCGCCGATCTGGTCAGCATGACCGGCGGCCGGGTGGAAGCTGTCCGCAAGGCATGATTGAACGGTTGGGCGGGTGACGTTCGCCCGTCCACGCACCACCTTATAAGGCGATCCCTGTCGCCTGGAGGTGGTGCCATGTCCGACATGTCGTCCGACAAGCCTGAAGACAACAGCTTCCGCTCCGATCCCACGGACTCCGATTCGCTCGACCGCGCCGTCGCTGCGGCGGCGATGGGGCTGGCGGCCGAGAAGGGCTGGCGGCGCGTCGGCCTGCTGGAGGTCGCGCATACCGCCGGTATCCCGCTGTCCCGCTTCCATCATCGCTATCGTGGGCGCGCCGACGTACTGGCGGCGGTATCGCGCGTCGCCGACGCCACCGTTCTGGCCGGTGACACTCCCGTCGATCCGACCGAATCGGCACGCGACCGTCTGTTCGACGTGATGATGCGCCGCTTCGACGTGCTTCGTCCGTACCGAGAGGGTTTGCGGTCCGTCGTGCGCGACCTGCCGGCCGATCCCGCGGCGGCGCTTGCCTTCTCCTGCAGCTTCGGCCGCTCCATGGCATGGATGCTGCGGGCGGCGGGGATCGATCCCGACCGGCGCGGCGGGGCGGCACTGGTGGCCGGCCTCGGCACCGTCCATGCCCGCGTCATGCGGGTGTTCCTCGATGACGACACCGCCGACCTGTCGCGCACCATGGCGGCGCTGGACAACGCCCTGCGCGGGGCGGAACGCTGGGGCGCGACCTTCTGCCGCTGGACCCGGCCGCGGGGGCCGCTCGGCAAGCAACCGGGAACAGAGTCCATGGCATCAGGCATTTAGCAACGGAGCGGCGAGCCCGGGTAGGGGGTTTTTCCCGCCAAGGTTATGCTGCGGCGCAAAAAAGCGGATTGACTAACTTTTCAGCACTCTGCATAGTCGGCCTCTGTAATGTTGCGACGCAACATGCCCGTATTCAGATGCGGGTAGCAAACACCGATGCTGGGATGAGAAACATGGCCAAGATCAGCGGTAACCCCTTCCTCGAATTCGATCCGTCCAAGCTGATGGGCGACCTGAAGGTTCCGGGTGTGGACGTCGAGTCCATCATCGCCAGCCAGCGTCGCAACATCGAGGCGGTTACCGCCGCCAATCAGCTCGCCTTCGAAGGCTTCCAGGCCATCGTCCGCCGTCAGGCAGAAGTGCTGCGCACCGTCGCCGAAGACGTGAACCGCGCCGTCGGTGAGCTGTCGGCCGCCGGCACCCCGGAAGAGAAGGCCGCCAAGCAGGCCGATCTGGTCAAGGCCGCCTTCGAGAAGTCGCTGTCGAACATCCGCGAGCTGAGCGAGATGATCGCCAAGTCGAACACCGAGGCTGCCGAGATCCTGACCAAGCGCGTCTCCGACAGCCTGGACGAGGTCAAGGCCGCCATCGCCAAGGCGAAGGCCTGATCCTTTCCGGTCAGCCGGATTTCCACGAAGAGGGGTCGCCATTGGCGGCCCCTTTTTCGTTTGCGGTGTCTGTCTCGTTCGGCCCCCACTCTGGTTTGAGGGAGGCTGCGTGCACTTGCCCATTCCGATGCCGATCCTGGCGCGCTACCCTGGCATGGATCGCCAGAACCGCATCGGACCTGTCATGACCATCAGCTACGACGATTTCGCCAAGGTCGACATCCGCGTCGGCACCGTCCGCACCGTCGAGGCCTTTCCCGAGGCGCGCAAGCCGGCATACAAGCTGACCATCGATTTCGGCGGCGAAATCGGCACCAAGCGCAGTTCAGCCCAGATCACCAGCCACTACCAAGCCGATGCCTTGGTCGGCCGGCAGGTGCTGGCGGTGGTGAACTTCCCGCCCAAGCGCATCGGCCCCTTCACCAGCGAAGTCCTGTGCCTTGGCCTGCCCGATGCCGAGGGCGCGGTGGTTCTGGTCGGTCCGGATCATACGGTGCCGGACGGCGCGCGGCTGTTCTGAGAAGTCATCCTGAAAGATTCGAACACTTTCCATGGTCTGAAATATCAGTTCAAGGTTGAAGTGTTGCAGGCGCAATAAGGCGACAAGTTGCCGCAGGGGTTGTGTGTATTTTAAATGAATGCAGTCTAACCAGGATGGCATAGTGCGGAGCGACTACGACCTCGCATTTGCAACATGTTTTTCTGGTGGATGGTACCCATGGACGCCCTGCGCTCCTTTGTCGGCCGGCTTTCGATTTCTACGAAAGTCACCGTGTTGAATCTCGTCGGCATGCTGGTCCTCAGCACTGCGATCCTGTTCGCCATTGGACAGGTGATCGTTCGCGATCTGGAACGGCAGGCGATCGAGATGCAGCGTCTCAGCATGGACATCGCCTGGTCCTCGCTGCAGGAGCGCGGCGGCCATTTCACCATCGCTGATGGGAAGCTGCTGCTGGACGGTGTCGTGATGAACGACAACAATCTGGTGGTCGACAAAATCAAGCGCATCACCGGCGGCACTGCCACCCTGTTCCTGGGCGACCGCCGGATTGCCACCAACGTCACCGCCGCCGACGGCAGCCGTGCCGTCGGCACGACGCTGGCGCAGGGGCCCGCCTACGATTCGGTGCTGCGCCGGGGCGCGCCCTTCCGCGGCATGGTCGAGATCCTGGGCGAGCCCTACTATGCCGCCTATGACCCGATCAAGGATGCATCCGGCAACCCGGTCGGCATCCTCTATGTCGGCATCAAGAAGGCGGAGGTGTTCAAGACCTTCGACGACAGCATGCGCTTCGCCACCATGCTGGTGGTGCTGTGCGCCGTCGTGCTGGCGGTTCCGGGCTATCTGGTGTCGCGCCGGTTGCTGCGCCCGCTGGGCCAGCTCAGCCATGTGATGACCGCCCTGTCGTCGGGCGACCTGACCGCCACGGTGGCGGGCTCCGAGCGTCTGGACGAGATCGGTGCCATGTCGCGCTCCGTCCTGGTCTTCCGCGACGGCATGGCCGAGGCCGAGCGCCTGCGTGCCGAACAGGAGCGCCAGCGCATCGAAGGGGAAGCGCAGAAGCGCAGGGCTCTCCAGTCGATGGCCGATACGGTGGAGTTGGAAAGCCGCCATGCGGTGGAGCGGGTCGCCGCCCGCACCCAGGAGATGGACCACAATGCCGGCGCCATGGCGAAGTCGGCCGGGCTGGTTGGCGCCAACGCCCAGAACGTCGCCGCTGCAGCGGCGCAGGCGCTCAGCAACGCCCAGGCGGTGTCGTCGGCCGCCGAGCAGCTTTCCGCCTCCATCGAGGAGATCGGCACCCAGGTCGGCCATGCGGCCGGCGTCACCCGCGCCGCCGTTGCCGCCAGCAACCGGACCGAGACCACCATCGAATCGCTGTCCTCGGCCGTCGGCCGCATCGGCGATGTTGCCGAACTGATCCAGGGCATCGCGGCCCAGACCAATCTGCTGGCGCTAAACGCCACCATCGAGGCGGCGCGGGCAGGGGAGGCGGGCAAGGGCTTCGCCGTCGTGGCGGGAGAGGTGAAGAACCTCGCCAACCAGACATCGCGGTCGACCGAGGAGATTTCGCGCCTGATCGCCGAGATCCAGTCGGTCACCGCCCGCAGCGTGGAGGAGGTGCGCGACATCAGCCGCACCATCGGCGAGATCGACGCCATTTCTGGCACGGTCGCCGCTGCGGTGGAGCAGCAGGCGTCGGCGACCCAGGAGATTTCGCGCAACGTCGCCCAGACCGCCGGTGCCGCAACCGATGTGTCGACCCGCATCGACGAGGTGTCGCGCGAGGCCAAGGTGACGGAGGAGCGGGCCGACGTGCTGCGCGCCGGCGCGTCGGAGGTGACTCACAGCATCGATGAACTGATGCATGTGTTGGTCCGCGCCGTGCGTACGGCGACCGATGATGTCGACCGCCGCAGCTTGCCGCGCTACCGCGTCGAGGCGCCCTGCACCGTGGAGGGGCCGGAGGGCCGTTTGACCGTCCGGCTACTGGACATCTCCCGCCACGGCGCGGCGCTTGCCGAGGCCGACGCGGTCGGCGCCCGCGGCACCCTGCTGTTCGACGGCCTGGGCGTGGCCTTGCCCTTCGAGGCTTTCAACCGGGAGGAGGGGGTAGTGCGCATCCGCTTCCGGCTGTCGGAGATTGACCGGCAGGCCTTCGACGCCCGCTTCGACCGATTCGAAGAGGCGATGGCCGGACGCCGCCTGACGGCCTGATCCCGGCTGTCCGGATGGATTCCGGCCGGGGAGCGGTGACGGACCGCGCGGATCCCTGACGGTCCCAGCGCGGTTCCGATCTCGGTTCCGGGTTCCGTCAGACCCCGGCCCGGCGGACGGCGGCGTGGACGTGTGGCGGGGTCATGCCGGTCCGCGCCTGCTCGAGGGCGCTTTGCTGGCGAGCGGCGAAGACGCCCGCTTCCGTACGGTTGCGGAAATGCAGCTTGGACAGCACGCTGCGCACCATCGACTTGATGACCGCTTCCGACAGATCCAGCGCGTTGGCGATGGTCCGGTTGTTCATGCCCTCGCCTAGCAGGCGCAGGGTCTCGAACTCCGGATCGGACAGACGCGGCAGCAGCGTCAGCCGGATCTCGTCCACGCCCAGGCGCGACAGGAACTGCTTGGGCATCAGGCAATGGCCTTCCAGCCCAAGGTCGAGCAGCTCGTTGATGCGATCGACGTTCAGATCCTCGAACACCCAGGCGTCGGCGAAGGCCAGGATATGGGCGGCGTCCAGCAACTCGCGGGAAGACAGCACGACGACGATCCGCGAGCGGCGGGACAGCCGCAGATAGACCATCGGTTCATTCTCGCGCAGTGCGGTGAACTGCTGCAACCCGATCAGGATCGCATCCGGCGTCAGTGCGCTCTGGGTCAGCTCCCCGATGTCGTGCAGGACCGTGACGCGATGGCGGCCGCCCCGGTCGAGCTGCTGGACCACGTTCTCGGTCAGCGCGTTGTTGTCGAGGATCAGGCAGACATGCATGGGAGTCACCGCGTTGCGGGTCTGGTGAGATGCTTTCTCATGGGCGTACTCATGGTGTGTGTGCATGGGTCAGCTCTGTCTGGAGGAGGCATCCACGGCCGGCCCGGCTCAGGGCATTGCCGCCTGCGTCTAAGGGTTGAGGAGGAACCGGCCGGTTGGCCCAGGCACGTCATGGATTGGGTCACGTCGTTGGGGAATATTGCGGGATGAAAGTATTTGCGTGCGGACCGCAGACTCCCTCCTTGTCGGGGTTCGGGAAGTCCTGTTCGCACCGCGTGATTTAGAAATGATTGGTGCTCTTCGTAAATCAGGCGATGGATGATCAGCCAAGATCGCTTCCCGTCTCCTTGTTGGTCGCCTCAGGTTTCGAAACGGTAACACCTATGGAATGATGTGTGCTGGCCGGGTCACACGGGAATGCGCGTTGGTACAGGCATCCTTCAGGACTATCCTTTCGGTTTCGCAACGGCTTTTCCCTCCTCTATTGCGTGTTCGAATCGGGATTAGCCGCATCCCTGCCACACGAACGCCGCAAAGATGGCAAGGTTCCAGAAAAATTCCCGTCGCTAATGGAGACAGCAGGTCTCTTTTTGAATGAACCCGTCCGGATCGAATGAATCCAATGGATGTGTGCGATAACTCTATTCGCGGACGCAATAGAATCTATGACCTTAGGCAGAGCCGTTTCTTGCCGGTCGCATGACGAACGGTGCCTCGAAGGAGGGTTGCGGCTTCGAATGACCTATGGCCCTTGTCGGGATACAGAGCCCCTTCCGATCGTGGTATCAGATACTCAACACAGAGAAGAACAGCCCCACAACGGCAGACAGCCTTCCGGCCGATGCCCGGATCGGGGCCGCAGTAAAAATCGGCCACCAAGCCGTGCAAGCGGCATGAAATCGGTGACCCGGGTGCCGCGGGGGCGCACGGGGCGAGATTGACAACAAGCCCTGACGGGCGGTCGTCCGCAAAGCGGACGGCACCGGCAAGGGCCGGCGAGCGAGGATGACGGGGACCATGAAGATTCTGATCGGGGACGACCATCTGCTGTTCCGCGAAGGCCTGCGGCGTCTGCTGGAACAACTGCAGGGCGATGCCAGTTTCGTGGAGGCCGGCACCTTCGACGAGGTTCTGGAGCAATGCCGCACCAGCGGCACCTTCGACATCATCCTGATGGATCTGCATATGCCGAACTGGCCGGGCTTCGACGGCCTGCGCGAGATTCAGGCGCTGCAGCCGGGCGTGCCGGTGGTGGTGATCTCCGCGTCGGAAGCGCTGGGTGACATCCGCGGCGCGCTCGACCATGGTGCGACCGGCTACATCCCGAAGTCGAGCAGCGTGAAGGTCATGATGGGCGCCCTGAACCTCGTGTTCTCGGGCGGCATCTACCTGCCGCCGGGCGCCCTGACCGCCAGCATGGACGCCGCCCCGCGCCGCCGGACCGTCGACATGTCCGACCGCAACGCCGGCTACGGCCTGACCCAACGCCAGCGCGAAGTGCTGGAATGCCTGCGTCTCGGCAAGTCGAACAAGCAGATCGCTTATGAGCTGGGCCTGTCCGAAGGCACGGTGAAGATCCACGTCACGGCCATCTTCAAGTCGCTGGGCGTTAAGAACCGCACCCAGGCCGTCATCGCTGCCGCCGCCATGTCGGCGTAAGCCGCACCGAAGCTTTCCAATAGGAATCGACCGATCCGGGGCAGGTCCGGGTCGTGGGAATGGGCTGCGGGGCATCGCCTCCGCGGCCCATTTTCTTTTGCCTGCGACCACATCCCTCCACCGCGAGACAGCCTGCCTCTTGACCGGGTGGGCTGCCCGATGCTATCCGCCCCTCTTGATCTTGTGGAATCATCCGTCCGGATAGCCGGCCGGCTGGGTTCCGCCTGACCCGCGCCGCCATCCGGGCCGTGCGCGAAGCCGCCACCGCAAGGACGCCACCGCAGCGCCATGAGCGATATTTTCCGCGAAGTCGACGAGGATCTGCGCCGGGACCGCGCGGAGCACCTGTTCAAGAAGTATGGCGGCGCCATGATCGCCGCGGCCGTCCTGGTCGTCGCCGGCACCGGCGGCTACAGCTTCTGGCGCCATTGGCAGGCACAGAAGAAGCAGGAGCAGACCGCCGCCCTCGTCACCGCCATCTCGCAGAGCGGCCAGGGGCCGGAGAAGGGTGTCGACGCGCTTGCAGCGTTCGCCGGCTCCGCCGATCCCAGCCTCGCCGCCATTGCCCAGTTCAACGCCGCTGCGCTGATGATCCGCCAGGGCAAGGGCGCCGACGCCGCGACCGTCTATGACGGCATCGCCGGCAACGCCGCCGTGCCTGCGCAGTACCGCGACCTCGCCACCCTGATGGGGGTGATGCAGCGTGCCGACAGCGGCGATCCGGTGCAGCTGACCGCGAAGCTGCAGCCGTTGACTACCGACACCAGCCCCTGGCGTTTCTCGGCGCGCGAGCTGACGGCGATGCTGGCCGCCCGTGCCGGCGACACCGAGAAGGCGCGCACGCTCTACAAGCAACTGGCAGATGACCAGCAGGCCCCGTCGGGCGTGCGCGGCCGCGCCGCCGATCTCGCCTCCCTCTACGGCAAGGGCTGACCCGGGCCATGAAGACCAAGACCGAGAAGACCGCAATGGCCGGTTCGATCCGCCGCGCCGCGCTGCTGTCGGCATCGCTGCTGACCGTCCTGCTCGCCGGCTGCGACACCATCGACAGCTGGATGGGCAAGACTCCCGATCCGCCCCTGCCGGGCAAGCGGGTCGCCGTGCTCCAGCGCGAGCGCAAGGTGGAGCCGGATGCCCAGCTCGCCGCCACCGCCGTCACCGTGCCGCCGCCGGTCACCAACGCGGCCTGGGCGCAGCCGGGCGGCACGCCGGACCATGTGCTGGGCAACCTCGCCTTGTCGGCAAACCCGTCCGACGCTTGGCGCGCTGACATCGGCGCCGGGTCCAGCAGCTCGCGGGCGCTGCTCGGCACGCCGGTGATCGCCGATGGCCGCATCTTCGCGATGGATGCCGATTCGCACGTCACCGCGCTGAACGAGCGCAGCGGCCAGTCGCTGTGGCGGTTCGATACCCGTCCGGAGAACGAGCGCGGCGGCGCCACCGGCGGCGGTGTCGCCTATGCCGACGGCCGCGTCTACGCCGCCACCGGCTTCGCCGAGGTGCTGGCATTCGACGCGGGCAGCGGCAAGGTGCTGTGGCGCAAGCGCATCGCCGGCCCGGTCCGCGGCGCGCCGACGGTCGCCGGCGGCCGTGTGCTGGTCATCACGCTGGACAACCAGACCATCGCGCTGTCCACCGACGACGGTGCGGTGCAGTGGTCGCAGCAGGGCATCCTGGAAACCGCCGGCCTGCTTGGCGCCGCCAGCCCGGCCGCCACCGGCACGCTGGTCGTCTCCCCTTATTCCTCAGGCGAGCTGTTCGGCCTGCGTCCGGAAAACGGCCGTGTCGCCTGGCAGGACAGCCTCGCCAACATCCGCCGCAGCGGTGCGCTGAGCAATCTGGCCGACATCCGCGGCCTGCCGGTGGTCGACCGCGGCGCCGTCTATGCCATTGGCCATTCCGGCCGCATGGTCGCCATCGACGAGCGCATCGGTGCCCGCATCTGGGAAACGGAGATCGGCGGCGTCCAGACCCCCTGGCTGGCCGGCGATTACCTGTTCACCGTCACCAACGACCAGGAAGTGGTCGCGGTGGCCCGCCAGAACGGCAAGGTCCGCTGGGTGGCGCCGCTCGCCCGCTTCAAGGATCCGGAGGACAGGTCCGGTCCGATCGTCTGGTCCGGCCCGGTGATGGCGGGCAGTCGCCTGTGGGTCGCCGGTTCCAACGGCCAACTGCTCGGCCTGTCGCCGTCCGACGGCAAGGTCGAGGTGACCCGTTCGCTGCCCACCGGTTCCTACTTGTCTCCGGTCGTTGCCAACAACACTCTCTATGTGCTGTGCGACAACGGAACGCTCGTCGCGTTCCGCTGATCGCGGATTTCCTCCGTCTGTTGTGAAAGGCCTTTGGCCCCATGTCGTTCACCGTGGTCCTCGTCGGTCGGCCGAATGTCGGCAAATCGACCCTCTTCAACCGTCTGGCCGGCAAGAAGCTGGCCCTGGTGGACGATACGCCGGGCGTCACCCGTGACTGGCGCTCGGCCCCGGCCCATGTCGGCGGCCTGTCCTTCACGGTGGTCGATACCGCCGGTCTGGAGGATGTGACCGACGACAGCCTGGAGGCGCGCATGCGCCGCCAGACCGAGCAGGCCCTGGCCCGTGCCGACGTCGCGCTGTTCATCATCGACGCCCGCGCCGGCATCACGCCACTGGACCGCCATTTTGCCAAGCTGCTGCGCCGCGGCAAGACGCCGGTGCTGCTGGTCGCCAACAAGACCGAGGGCAAGGCCAGCCAGCCCGGCATGTTCGAATCCTACGAACTCGGCCTGGGCGATCCGATCCCGCTGTCCGCCGAGCATGGCGAGGGCATGGCCGATCTGGTCGAGGCCCTTCTGCCTTACGCTCCGCCCGAGGAGTCCGACGAGGCCGAGGACGCCGACGACGGCTTCGACCCCTCCATCCCCATCGGCGACCAGCCCGAGCCGGAGGAGGATCGCACCAAGCCGATCCAGATCGCCATCGTCGGCCGTCCGAACGTCGGCAAGTCGACGCTGCTGAACAGCCTGCTCGGCGAGGAACGCGTGCTGACCGGGCCTGAGGCCGGCATGACCCGCGACGCCATCGCCGTCGACTGGGAGTGGCGCGACCGCCGCTTCAAGCTGGTCGACACCGCCGGCATGCGCCGCCGCGCCCGCGTCGACGAGAAGGTCGAAAAGCTGGCGGTCGCCGACAGCCTGCGCGTCATCCGCATGGCGAATGTCGTGGTGCTGGTGGTCGATGCCGCCGCCATCCTCGACAAGCAGGATCTGACCATCGCCCGGCTGGTGATTTCCGAGGGCCGCGCCCTGGTGATTGCCGTCAACAAGTGGGATGCGGTCGAGGACCGCGCCATGGCGTTGCGTCAGGTCGAGGACAAGCTTGAGGCCTCGCTCGGTTACATCAAGGGCGTAAAGGTCGTCACCATCTCGGCGCTGAAGGGCCATAAGCTCGACACGCTGCTGGACGGCGTGCTGGAGACCTACACGGTCTGGAACCGCCGCATCCCGACCGCCCAGCTGAACCGCTGGATCGAAGGCGTTCTGGACCACCATCCGCCGCCCCTGGTGGAGGGCCGCCGGGTGAAGATCCGCTACGTCACCCAGGTGAAGACCCGTCCGCCGACCTTCGCGCTCTTCGTCAACAAGCCGCTGGATCTGCCGGAAAGCTACCAGCGTTACCTGACGACGCATCTGCGCGAGAGCTTCGACATGCCCGGCGTGCCGGTGCGCCTGCTTCTGCGCAAGGGCAAGAATCCGTACGCGGACGAATGATCCCGATGTGCCCTCTCCCCGATGGGAAGGGGGCACGACGAGCACCGGTAATGTTGTGGAGCGTGATCCGAAACGATCACGCTCCACATAAAGCTTTTCGCTGACCTGCGTCCGCCTGTCGAGCGGCTTTACATGTTGTCGATGGGAAGCCTTGATCGCTGAAGTGGCAGGCGCTGTTATCCGCCCAGCCCCGGCTTCCCAGAGACGATTGTCCGCCGGCCTGCTCCTGAAATTTGGAAGCCGCCGCCTCAATCGTCCGATCCAGTCCCTTGATTGTGCTCGCCGGGATCGTCCGGGGCCTCACCATAGATCATCAGGGCGACCGATTTGAGAGCGGCCCTCTGTGACGGGCGGGCTCACACCGAGCCATGTGATTGACTCTCCCCAGGTAAATCCCGTCTCGACAGCGAAGCCTGCAACTGATATCCATTCTCATGAAATTGAGAGCCATTCGCAGTCCGGGAGTGATGGATGTTCATCGATAAGATCGCTGGGGTCGCTTTTGCCGTCGGTGCCTTGACCGCCTTTTCCGTTCAGGCGCAGGAAGTCAACATCTACAATTCGCGGCATTACAATACCGACCGCGCGATCTATGAAACCTTCACCAAGTCGACCGGTATCAAGGTCAACATTATTGAAGGCAACCATGATGAACTGATCCAGCGCATGAAGTCGGAAGGCGCCAGCAGCCCGGCCGATCTGTTCATCACCGTCGACGCCGGCCGTCTGGCCGCTGCCGCCAAGGAAGGGTTGCTCGCCTCCGTCACCTCGCCACAGCTCGATGCGATCAAGGTCCCGGCCAACCTGCGCGACCCGAACGGCGCCTGGTGGGGCCTGTCCAGCCGCGCCCGCATCGTGGTCTATGCCCGTGACCGGGTGAAGCCGGAGCAGATCAAGGATTACGAGGATCTCGCCAAGCCGGAGTGGAAGCATCGCGTGCTGACCCGCAGCGGCACCCATCCCTACAGCTTGGCCCTGACCGCCTCGATGATCGAAGCGCTCGGCGAGGAGAAGACGGAGGAGTGGGTCAAGGGCCTCGTCGCCAACCTCGCCCGTCCGCCGCAGGGCGGCGACACCGACCAGATTAAGGCGGTCGCGGTGGGTGAGGGCGATCTGGCCATCGCCAACACCTATTATGTCGGCAAGATGATCACCTCGGCCAAGCAAGAGGACCGCGAGGTCGCATCCAGGATCGGCGTGATCTTCCCCAACCAGGGGAACCGCGGCACCCATGTGAACCTCAGTGGCGCCGGCGTGGTGAAGACCTCCAAGAACCAGGATAACGCCCGCAAGCTTCTGGAATATCTGCTGAGCCCGGAGGCGCAGCGCCAGTTCGCCGACGGCAACATGGAATATCCCGTCAACCCGGCGGTCCAGCCGCATCCGGAACTGGTGAAGCTGGGCAGCTTCAAGGCGGCCGAGGTGAATGCCGCCTCCTTCGCTGCCCACACGCCGCAGGCGCTGCGCATCATGGACCGTGCCGGCTGGAAGTAAGATGACAGAAGCCCTTTCTCCGTCCGCTCTTTCTCCGTCGGTCGTCCTCTCCGGCATCACCCACCGCTACGGTCGCCCCGACAGCGGCGTAACGGCGGTCGACGGCGTCTCGCTGTCGGTGGCCCCGCGCGAGGTGGTGTGCATTGTCGGCCCGTCCGGTTGCGGGAAGTCGACCTTGCTGCGCCTGATCAGCGGACTTGAGGCGGTCCAGAAGGGCGAGATCGCGGTGGACGGGCAGGTGCTCGCCACCGCGGGCCGGTCGCTGCCGCCGGAAAAGCGGCCGGTCGGCATGATGTTCCAGGACTTCGCGCTGTTCCCGCACCTGACGGTGGCGGGCAACATCGCCTTCGGCCAGACCGACCGTCCGCGCGCCGAACGCCGGCGCCGGGTGGACGAGTTGCTGGAGACCATGGCGCTGACCCGCTATGCCGACGCCTACCCGCACACCCTGTCGGGCGGCCAGCAGCAGCGGGTGGCGCTGGCCCGCGCCATGGCGCGCGACCCCAAGGTCCTGCTGCTGGACGAGCCGTTTTCCGCACTGGACGAGCAGCTTCGCCGTTCGGTGCGGGAGGAGGTGGTGCGGATCATCCGCGCCAGCGGCATCGCCACCGTCGTCGTCACCCACGACCCGGAAGAGGCGATGGAGATGGGCAACCGCGTGGTGGTGATGGAAGCCGGGCGCATCGTCCAGGCCGACACGCCGGTGACCCTCTATCAGCGCCCGGCCAACAGCTTCGTCGCCCGTCTGTTCGGCGAGGTGAACCGCTTCGAAGCGACGGTGCGCGACGGGCAGATCGTCACTCCGCTGGGCCGGATCATGGCCCCCGGCCTGCCGGGTGGGACGAAGGTGGAGGTCGCCTGCCGGGTGGAGGATCTGGAGCTGCTTCCGCCGGGCACCCGGCCCGATGCCGTTCCGGTGCGGGTGCGCCATTCCAGCTTCCTCGGGCCAGCGACCCGGGTGTGCCTGGATTTGGCCGGGTCGGAGGTCCATGCGCGCCTGCCCGGCCATGTGGACGTGCGTGCCGGCGAAGAGCTGTTCGCCGCGATGGCGGCCGACCGCGCGATGGTGTTCCCGGCAGAGTGAGCGGGGAGGGGCGGGAAGCCTCAGGCCCCCGCCCGCACCTCGTCCTCGCCGAATTGCAGCCGGCACAGCCGGGCATAGGCTCCGTCGGCGGCCAGAAGCGCCTCGTGCGGGCCCTGTTCGATGATGCGCCCGCCTTCCATCACCACAATCCGGTCGGCATTGCGCACCGTCGCCAGACGATGGGCGATCACCAGTGTGGTGCGACCCTCCGTCAGCCGTTCCAGAGCAGCCTGCACCAGTCGTTCCGATTCGCTGTCCAGCGCACTGGTCGCCTCGTCCAGCAGCAGGATCGGCGCGTCCTTCAGAAAGGCACGGGCCAGCGCCAGGCGCTGGCGCTCGCCGCCCGACAGCTTCACGCCGCGGTCGCCGATCACCGTGTCGTAGCCCTCCGGCAGCTTCGACACGAAGTCGTGCGCGGCGGCTGCCTTGGCGGCGGCGATCACGTCGTCCATCCCGGCATCGAGCCGGCCGAAGCAGATGTTCGCCCGCACGGTGTCGTTGAACAGCACGGTGTCCTGGCTGACGATGGACACGGCACCGCGCAGGCTGCGCAGGGTGGCGCCGCGGACATCCTGGCCGTCGATCAGCACCTCGCCACCCGTCACGTCGTAGAGGCGGGGGATCAGGTTGAAGACCGTCGACTTGCCGGCGCCGCTGCGCCCGACCAGCGCCACCGTGCTGCCGGCCGGCACGTCGAGGTCGATGCCCTTCAGTGTGTCGGCCCCGGCCTCATAGGAGAAGCGGACGCCGCGCAGCGCGACGACACCCGTCGAGACGGAGAGCGGCTTGGCGCCCGGCTGCTCGACGATGGTCGGCTGCTGGTCCAGCAGTTCGAAGATGCGCTGGGCGGCGGCAAGCCCTTCCTGCAAGGCTGCGTTCAGCGTGCCGATGGCGCGCACCGGCTGGGCCGCCATCAGGAGGGCGCCGACGAAGCCGGAGAAGGCACCGACCGACCCTTCTCCCATCGTCATGCGATAACCGGCGAAGGCGATCACGCCGGCAACCGCGACGCCGCCCAGTACCTCCATCATCGGGTCGATGCGCGAACGGGCGCGCACCGCCTTCATCGTCAGCAGGTAGTTCTCGTGGAAGGCGCGGCCGGCGCGGGCGCGCTCATAGTCTTCGAGGTTGTAGGTCTTGACCATGCGCGCGCCCGACAGGCTTTCGGTCAGCAGCGAGGTCATGTCGCCCATCTGCGCCTGGGTGTCGCGGGAGACGCGGCGCAGACGCTTGCCGATCCGCACGATGGGAACGGCGGCGATGGGATAGATGATGAAGACGATCAGCGACAGCAGCCAGTCGAGATAGAACATCGATCCTACCAGCGCGATCACCGTCAGGATGTCGCGCACCAGCCCGGTCAGCGTCCGGGTCAGCGCATTGCGGATCAGATCGACGTCGTTGATGAAGCGCGAGGTCAGCGACCCGGTGGGGGTGGCATGAAGCTGTGCCATGTCGGCGGTTTGCAGGTGCGTGAACATCGCCAGCCGGACGTCGGCGATGATGCGCTGGACGATGTCGCTGGTTACCACCGTCTGGGAATAGAGCGACGCGCCCTTGATGATCGTCACCGCGACGATGGCGAGCGGGATCGCCAGCAGCATGCCGCGGTCCTGGGCGGAGAACATGGCATAGGACCGGTCGATCAGCAGCGGATAGGCGCCGGTGGTTGCCGCCACCACCGCCATCAGCACGAAGGACAGCAGCAGCTTGCCGCGATAAGGTCGCACCCATTCGCGCCACATCCGGGCCGCCAGCCGTTCGGTCGCCGCATCCAGGCGCAGGGGCTTGCCGCTCTTGTTCGTCACGGTCGCATCCGATCATCTTGTCCGATGGGGATGGCTTAGCCCATGGGCTTCGGCTTTGTCCACCGGTCGACGCGGCGCCACCGGTGCTGGTTACAGGCTTCCTTTACCGATTCCGTACGAGGATGCTGACGATCGGGGCGGCGAACATCGGTGCCGCCGGGGATGGGGGGAAGGCCAATGCCGAACGGAACCAGCCTGAATGGCGGCATCAATGGCGTTAATACTGGCGGTAACAATGGTGGCGGGAGCGCGCGGCGTCCGCGCATCGGTCTTGCGCTGGGCGGCGGCGTGGCGCGCGGCTGGGCGCATATCGGGGTGCTGCGGGCGCTGAAGCGCTATGGCATCGAGGCCGACATCGTCTGCGGTTCCTCGGTCGGGGCGCTGGTTGGCGGCGTCCATCTCGCGGGAAAACTCGACACGCTGGAAGAGTGGGTGCGGACGCTGACCCGAATGAAGATCGTCGGCTATCTGGATCTGCGGCTGCGCCAGGGCGGTGGACTGATCAGCGGCGACCGGCTGCTGGCTGAACTGCGCCTGCATCTGGGAGACGTGCGGATCGAGGAACTGCCATGCCCCTATGCCGCCGTCACCACCGATCTGGTGACCGGCCACGAGGTGTGGCTGCAACGTGGCGAACTGGTCGACGCCATGCGGGCGTCCTTCTCGCTGCCGGGGGTATTCCCACCGGCGTCCATCGACGGGCGCTGGATGATCGACGGCGCGCTGGTAAACCCGGTGCCGGTGTCGGCGTGCCGGGCGCTGGGCGCGCAGATGGTGATCGCCGTCAATCTGGCCGGCGATATCCTGGGCAAGGCGCGCAAGCCCGGGTCGAGCGTGCCGACTGCCGCAGGATTCGATCTGTTGCGGCTGGTCGAGGACGAGACGCCGGGCCATCGCGCACCGAGCGGCATCGGCGCCCTGACGCGTCGGATCTTCCGCCGCGACTATGAGGGGCCGAGCCTGTTTGGCGTAATGGTCTCGTCGCTCAGCATCGTCACCGACCGCATCACCCGGTCGCGGCTTGCCGGCGATCCGCCGGACGTGCACATCGTGCCGCGGCTGGGTCACATCGGGCTGACCGAGTTCGACCGGGCCGACGATTGCATCCGCGAGGGCGAACTGGCGGTGGAGCGCGTCCTGCCGGAACTGCACGACGCGCTCGCCGTCTTCGCCACCGGTCCGCGCGAATCGACGCGCGCACCGGTGCGTGACTGAGGCTTTTGGGCAGCCGGTCTTAGTGATCGATGGCGGTGCCCAGCGCCGCACCGCCCAGGCCGCCGATCACGGCGCCGCGGGTACCGTCCACGGCGTATCCGCCGGCCGCACCGGCCGCACCGCCGACCACGCCGCCAGTCGAACAGGCGGTGACGGAAAGGAGCGCGAACACCGCACCGATCAGACGCAAACGGGACATCATACTACCCTCCACGTGTTGACTGTTCGGTCTCTAAACACGCGAAAACGCATTTTGCTTCCATCGCCCCCTGATCTTTTGGTCCTGCTTCTTTGGGGGAACTTCTTCTCTCCATAAGCGTTGACCGGACTTTAACCGTGAAACGTTGATACGGGGGAACCACCATGCGGACCATGACCAAGAGGTTGCGCGTCACGGCCATCGCCGCTGTTGCGGCTCTGTCGCTCGGTGCCTGCCAGACCGGAAACAGCAGCGGCGGCGGCATCGGCGGTATGAACACGTCGGAGACCGTCGGCACGTTGGGCGGCGCCGTCGCCGGCGGCCTGCTCGGCTCGCGCTTCGGTGGAGGCGCGGGCAAGCTGGCGACGACGGCCATCGGCACGCTGGTCGGCGCCTATGCCGGACAGCAGCTGGCCCGGCACTTCAGTCCCGCCGACCAGAACCGTGCGTCGGACGCGGAGGAGCGCGCGGTCGCCAACAACCAGACCATCACCTGGAACAACCCGCAGTCCGGCAACAGCGGCACAATCCAGCCGGTGAGGACCTATCAGGGCACCGACGGCCAGACCTGCCGCGACTACAACCATACGGTCGTGATCGACGGCAGGACCGAGGTGGCGCGCGGCACCGCCTGCCGTCAGGCTGACGGAAGCTGGAAGCTAGTATCGTAAGCGTACAGCCTATCCGAATGATCGCCTCCGGGTCCTACTCCTTGCGGATGTGGGGAGTTGCCGTCAAAATCAAGGAGTTCCGCCGGATGGCGGCCCGATAAGAACGGCGTGCGGGGCTTATGGAGGCGGTCAGCTACATCATCCTCATCGGATCGACCCTGCTGATCGTCAGCGTGCTGACCAGCTACCTCGCCTTGCGGGTCGGTGCGCCGCTGCTGCTGATCTTCCTCGGCATCGGCCTGCTGGCCGGCGAGGACGGGATTGGCCACATCTCCTTCAACGATGCCGGCTCCGCCTTCCTGATCGGATCGATGGCGCTGGCCGTGATCTTGTTCGAAAGCGGCTTCGACACCAAGCTCGCCAGCTACAAGTCCGCAGCCTGGCCGGCGATGACGCTGGCGACGGTCGGGGTGGCGGTCACCACCGGCGTGGTGGGAATCGCCGCCCATTACCTGATGGGGCTGGGTTGGGGGGAGGCATTGCTGGTCGGGGCTGCGTGCAGTTCCACCGACGCGGCGGCAGTCTTCTTCCTGTTGCGCGTCGGCGGTATCACGCTCCGCGACCGCGTCCGCTCCACCCTGGAAATCGAATCGGGCAGCAACGACCCGGTCGCCATCATGCTGACCATCCTGCTGGTGGAGGCGGCGACCCACGGTCTGGCGTCCCCCGTCGCCATCGTCGGCGAGCTGGTGCTGGCCTTTTCGCTGGGCGGGGTGATGGGGCTGGCCGGCGGCTGGCTGCTGGTGACCTTCATCAACAAGGCGAATTTCGAAGCCGGGCTGAACCCGGTGGTGACGCTGACCTTCGCCCTGTTCATCTTTGCCGTCACCAATGTCATGGGCGGCAGCGGCTATCTTGCCGTTTATGCCGCCGGGCTCTATGCCGGCAACGTCAAGCTGCGCGGCGCCCTGGAACTGCGGCGCTTCCATGCCGGGCTGACCTGGCTCAGCCAGATCGTCATGTTCGTGATGCTGGGCCTGCTCGCCACGCCGCGGGAATTCGGCGGGATGATCCTGCCGGCGCTGGGTGTCGCTTTCGTCCTGATCGTCATCGCCCGCCCTGCCGCGGTGTGGATGTGCCTGCTGCCCTTCCGCTTCTCGGTCCGGGAGACCAGCTTCATCGCCTGGGTCGGCTTGCGCGGTGCGGTGTCACTCCTGCTGGCGCTGGTGCCGGTGCTGGGCGGGCTGGAGAATGGACAGCTGATCTTCAACACCGCCTTCATCGTCGTGGTGGTGTCGCTGCTGGTGCAGGGCTGGACCATCGGCACGATGGCGCGGGCGCTGGAACTGATCGTGCCGCCACGCCGCGGCCCGGTCGAGCGCGTGGAACTGGAGCTTCCCGGCAATGCCGACCAGGAACTGGTCGCCTACACCGTCCATGCCAAGAGCCCGGCGGCCAGAGGGCAGCGCATGCCGCGCTGGGCCAAGCCGTCGCTGGTCATCCGGTCGGGTGCGGTGGTGCCGCTGCACAAGGCGAAGCCATTGCAGCCCGGCGACCATGTCTATCTGTTCACGCCGCAGCACCGGCTGACCCTGATCGACCGGCTCTATGGCGGCAGCCGGGCGCTTGACCAGAACGACCGGGAGTTCTACGGCGATCTGGTGCTGAGCCCCGACGCGACGGTGGAGCAGATCGCCGAGATGTATGGGTTGCCGCTGTCGATGTCGAACGCCCGGCTGACACTGAGCGACCTGCTGCGCAACGAGTTCGGTGGCTCCTGCGAACTGGGCGACCGGGTGCGCATGGGCGGCGTCGAGCTGATCGTGCGCGATATGGAGGACAGCATCATCACTTCCGTCGGGTTGGCGCTGGAGCCCGCCCGTGTGACCAGCCGGCGCCGGCCGCTCTATCAGCGGCTCGCCGACATCGGCGGACGGCTGCATGGCTGGTGGAACGAGCAGTCCTTCCGCCGCTGGAAGGAACGCGAAAAGCAGCGGGCGTGCCGGTCGGGCGTGCCGGCGGCGGAGCCCCGGCACGACGAGCGGATGGAAGGCCGCACGGAAGTCTGACGGTCAGTCGCGGTGCCCCGGCCGCGACGCCGCAATGGTGCGGCTGAGATAGATGACCGGGGCGAGGCCGACCAGAACGATCACCAGGGCGGGCAGGGCGGCGTCGTCCAGCCGCTCGGTGGAGGCCATGCGGAAGGCCTCGATCGCCAGCGTATCGAAGTTGAAGGGCCGCAGGATCATCGTCGCCGGCAGCTCCTTCGTGATGTCGACGAAGACCAGCATGGCGGCACTGAGCAGGCTGGGGCGCAGCAGCGGCAGATGAACCCGGCGCAGCACCTGCAACGGCGTGTGGCCGAGGGAACGTGCCGCCCCTTCCAGATTCGGGCCGATCTTGGCGAAGCCCGACTCCAATGGCCCATAGGCGACGACGAAGAAGCGGATCAGGTAGCCATAGAGGATGCCGGCGATGGTGGTGCCGAGGATCGCGCCCATCGGCCAGCCGGTCCAGTCGCGCGTCAGCCCGACGGTGATGAGGATGCCGACGGCGATCACCGTGCCCGGCGTGGCATAGCCGAGCGAGGCGAGCCGTGCAGCGCCGGTGGCGAAGCCGCTGCGGTCATGGCGCACGCCGTGGATCACCATCAGCGCCACCGTGACGACCAGAACCGCGCCGCTGGCGCCCAGGATGAAGGTGTTCACCGTCAGGTCGGTGAAGTGGGCCAACGTCAGTTCGGTCCCGCCGCGCAGGATCATGCGGATCAGCACGGCACCGGGCAGCAGGAAGCCGAACAGCACCGGCGTCAGGCAGACGATCCAGGCCACCATTGTGCCACGGGCCGACAGGCGCGGGGCGGGCAGGGCGCGGTAGCGGCCGGTGGTCTGGTGGAAGCGCATCTTGCCGCGCGACAGCCGCTCCAACCCGACCAGCGCCAGCACCACCAGCAGCAGGACGGCCGCCAACTGTGCCGCCGCGGCCGGATCGCCCAGCGCGAACCAGGTGCGATAGATGCCGACGGTGAAGGTGTCGATGCCGAAATAGCGCACCGCACCGAAGTCCGCCAGCGTCTCCATCAGCGCATATCCGACCCCGGCCACCAGCGCCGGACGGGCGAGCGGCAATGCCACGCGGCGGAAGGCGCCGAAGGCGGTGCAGCCGAGCGTGCGACTGGCCTCCAGCACGCAGACCGACTGTTCGAGGAAGGCGGCGCGGGTGAGGACGTAGACGTAGGGGTACAGCACCGACGACAGCACCAGCCCGGCCCCCCAGGCGGTGTGGATGTCCGGGAACCAATAGTCGCCGCGCCGCCAGCCAAAGGTGGCGCGCAGGAAGGTCTGCAGGGGGCCGGCGAATTGCAGGAAGTCGGTGTAGGTGTAGGCCAGCACATAGGCCGGCATGGCCAGGGGCAGCAGCAGCAGCCATTGCAGGACGCCGCGACCGCGGAAGTCGTGCATGGTGACGGTCCAGGCGCAGGCGACGCCGGTCACCAGCGTGACGACGCCGACGATGCCCAGCAGGATCACCGTGTTGAGGATATAGCCGGGAAGCACCGTCCGCGCCATGTGCCCCCACAGATCGGTGGAGACTCCGGCGGACTGGATGAAGACGGCAAGAATCGGCAGGGCGATCAGCAGCGCGAGGATCAGGGCGAACAGCCCGGTCGGGCCGATTCGTGCCCAGATCTGGCGGGGGGAGAAGGACGGGGAGCCGGGGGACTTCGCGTCGGTCGCCATCGCCATGCGGAAATATCCTAGCAGTGTGCAAAAAGAAGGCGGCGCCTGCTCCCTGTCAGGGGGGCAAGCGCCGCCGGTACTCTACCCTATATGCGAACCGTTATCAGCTGGCTTCGGCGGCGCGCGAGTGGCGCTTGCGCTCGTTCGGATCGAGGTAGCGCTTGCGCAGGCGGATCGACTTCGGCGTCACTTCCACCAGCTCGTCGTCGGAGATGTAGGACAGCGCCTTTTCCAGGGTCATCTGGATCGGCGGGGTCAGGCGGACCGCCTCGTCCTTGCTGGTGGTGCGGATGTTCGTCAGCTGCTTGCCCTTGATGACATTGACCTCAAGGTCGTTGCCGCGGGTGTGCTCGCCGATGATCATGCCCTGATAGACCGGCACGCCCGGATCGATCAGCATCGGGCCGCGATCTTCCAGGTTCCACAGGGCGTAAGCCACCGCGGTGCCGTCGCTGTTGGAGATCAGGACGCCGGTGCGCCGCGCCGCGATGGCGCCCTTGAACGGGGCGTAGCCGTGGAACAGGCGGTTCATGATGCCGGTGCCGCGGGTGTCGGTCAGGAACTCGCCCTGGTAGCCGATCAGGCCGCGCGACGGTGCATGGAAGACGATGCGGGTCTTGTTGCCGCCCGACGGACGCATCTCGATCAGGTCGGCCTTGCGCTCCGACATCTTCTGAACGACGGTGCCCGAGAACTCCTCGTCGACGTCGACGACGACTTCCTCGATGGGCTCCAGGCGCTGGCCGTTCAGCGGATCGGTCTTGAACAGCACGCGCGGACGGCTGATCGCCAGCTCGTAGCCCTCGCGGCGCATCGTCTCGATCAGGATGCCCAGCTGCAGTTCGCCGCGGCCGGCCACCTCGAAGGCGTCGCCGCCCTCGGTGTCGGAGATGCGCAGCGCCACGTTGCCTTCGGCTTCGCGGAACAGGCGGTCGCGGATCATGCGGCTGGTGACCTTGTCACCCTCGCGGCCGGCCAGCGGGCTGTCGTTGACCGAGAAGGTCATCGCCAGGGTCGGCGGGTCGATCGGCTGGGCGGCCAGCGGCTCGGACACTTCCGGCGCGCAGATGGTGTCGGCAACCGTGGTGTTGGTCATGCCGGCCAGTGCCACGATGTCGCCGGCATGCGCCTCGTCCACCGGAACGCGCTCCAGGCCGCGGAAAGCCAGCACCTTGCTGATGCGGGCGTTCTCGACCAGCTTGCCGTCGCGGCTCATCGACTTGACGGCCATGTTGACCTTGACCGAACCCGTCAGGATGCGGCCGGTCAGGATGCGGCCCAGATACGGGTTCGCTTCCAGAGTGGTCGCCAGCATGCTGAAGGGCAGGTTTTCCTCGACCTTCGGGGCCGGGACATGGTCGCGGATCAGCTCGAACAGCGGGGTCAGCGTCTCGCGGGCACCGTTCTCCAGGTCCGTGGTCGCCCAGCCGTTGCGGCCCGAAGCGAACAGGGTCGGGAAGTCCAGCTGCTCGTTCGAGGCGTCGAGCGAGGCGAACAGGTCGAACACCTCGTCATGCACCTCGTGCGGACGGCCGTCGGGACGGTCCACCTTGTTGATGACGACGATGGGGCGCAGTCCGAGCTTCAGGGCCTTGCCCAGCACGAACTTGGTCTGCGGCAGCGGGCCTTCGGCCGCGTCGCAGAGCAGGACGACGCCGTCGACCATGGAGAGGATGCGCTCCACCTCGCCGCCGAAATCGGCGTGGCCCGGGGTGTCGACGATGTTGATGCGCAGGTCGTTCCACAGAACGGACGTGCACTTGGCCAGGATGGTGATGCCGCGCTCGCGCTCCAGGTCGTTGGAGTCCATGGCGCGTTCGGCGACCTGCTGGTTCTCGCGGAACGAGCCGGCCTGCTTGAGGAGCTGGTCGACCAGCGTGGTCTTGCCGTGGTCGACGTGGGCGATGATAGCGACGTTACGGAGATTCATGGAGCCTTCGGTCTCGCAAGGGCACCCCCGACACGCAGCAGCGTCATGCCACAAACAACAAAAAGGCCCGCCGAAAGAAATCGGTGGGCGCTGTCGGGGAAACTGTTGCGGCGCAATATATGGATCTGAGGCAAAAACGCAAGCGTTGTACCCTTTGGTCTAGGGCGAATTTCCGGGATGGAGCCATGCGTCAATGGCCCCTACATTGGGGACGATGATCCGCTTCGCTTCCGCTTCCCGCCGCCGCGCGGCCGCTGCAACGAGGATTGCAGCCGCTCCGCTCAAGGCCCCGATCGCCGTACCGATGGTCGCCGCCCTGCTGATGTTGGGGCCGGCCGACGCCGGCTATGCCCAGGATTCGCCGCCCGACAGCATCCCCGGCGCCGTGCCCGCGGCGCCATCGGAGGGTGCCCCGCCGGACGCCGCGCCGCCGGACGAGGAGGTGAGGCCGGCCGGCATCGCTTATGAGGTGGAGATCACCGGCGTCGAGGATGAGGGCCTTCGCGGCACTCTGCGCGACGCCTCCACCCTGGTGGAGCTGAAGGACGACCATCCGCCTTCGCTGATCGGGCTGGAGCGGCGGGCCGACAGCGACCGCGACCGCTTGCAGACGGCGCTGCGCTCCGCCGGCTATTACGACGCGAAGCTGGACATCCGCATCGACGATCCGGCGGCGGCCGGCACCCTGCCCGCGGGCGGGCAGGCCCCCCCGGTCAAGGTGACGGTCGCGGTGACGCCGGGGCCGCTCTATCACATTAAGACGGTGACGGTGCGCGGTGTTTCCAGTTCCGCTGGCAGCTCTATCCTGCCGAAGGAGGTCGCCACCGACGATCTCGGCCTCGTCGCCGGTGCCCCCGCAATCGCACAGAAGGTGCTGGACGCCGAATCGGAACTGGTCGGCCGGCTGAGCAAGCGCGGCTATGCCTTCGCCAAGGTGCCCGACCGCGAGGTGGTGGTCGACCATTCCGACCGGACTATGGATGTCACCTACACCGTCGATCCCGGCCCGCTGACCCGCTATGGCGTAACCAGAATCGAAGGGTTGGAGAAGGTCGACGAGGATCTGGTGCGCGGGCGTCTCGCCTGGAAGGAGGGGCAGATTTACGACCCGGGTGCCACCGACCGGGCGCGCCAGGACATCGCCGCCCTCCAGGTCTTCGACACCGTGCGCGTGAGGATGGCGGACGAGCCGGGGCCGGACGGCGTGACGCCTGTCATCGTGTCGGTCAGCGAGCGCAAGCGTCGCTTCATCGGCGGCGGCGTCACCTATTCGACCGAGGACGGGGTGGGCGCCAACGCCTATTGGGGCCACCGCAACCTGTTCGGCGGTGCCGAGCAGCTTCGCGTCGGCGTCGATGTCGGACGCGTCGCCGGCTCAAGTGGCGGTACGTCGAGCAAGAGCAACGACCTGCCGGATCTGCGCTTCAGCGTCAATTTCCGCAAGCCCGACTTCCTGGCGGTGAAGCAGTCGCTGGTGGTCAATTTCGCCGTGGTGAACGACCAACCGCCGGCCTACAGCCGAGTCGCGTCTGAACTGACGGTGAAGCTGGAGCGGCCTTTGACCGACCAGCTGACCGTCAGCTATGGCGTGACCGGCGAGCGTGGCCGGGTGCGGACGGAGGACACCACCTATCAGACCTCCTTCATCGGCGTGCCGCTGGGGGCGGCCTGGAACGGCACCGACAACCTGCTGAATCCGACCTCCGGCCAGCGGGCGTCGTTGCAGGTGACGCCCTGGTTCCCGGTTGGCGGCGACACCAAGTCACCCTTCACCTCGATATTGCTGAACGGCTCCACCTATTACGATCTCAGCAAGGACGGGCGCTATGTCGCCGCGGGCCGGATCGGGTTGGGGAGCATCCTCGGCACGTCGCTGAGCGACATTCCGCCGGATCACCGTTTTTATGCCGGCGGTGGCGGGTCGGTACGCGGCTACGGCTTCCAGAAGGCGGGGCCGCGCGACCGCTACGACGATCCGGTCGGCGGCCGGTCGCTGTTCGAGATCGGGGCGGAGCTGCGCATCAAGGTGACCGAGAGCATCGGCGTGGTGCCCTTCGTCGATGCCGGCACCGTCTATGACAAGGCCTATCCCGACTTCAGCGAGCCGTTGCGCGTCGGCGCCGGGCTGGGGCTGCGCTACTACACAGACTTCGGTCCGTTGCGCGTCGATGTCGGCGTTCCGCTCAATCCCGCCAGCGGCGATTCGCGCTGGCAGCTGTATCTCAGCCTGGGTCAGGCGTTCTGATGGCGCATTTTCGTCCCAATCCTTTGGGACGATGACCGTTTATTGCGGTTGAGACGAAGATGGTGACGGTGAAGGGGTATGGTGTGACGGCGGTTCGCTTATTTCTGGTCGGTCTGACGATCCTTGCCGGCCTGCTGGCCGGTCCGCAGCCCGCTCGGGCCTTCTCGCTGTTCGCCGGCGATACCGCCCGCGACTGGCTGGTCGAGAAGATCGAGGGTGCCGTCGAATCGCCGGACATGCACCTGAAGCTGGGCGCCATCGAAGGCAGCATCCCCACCGACTTCACCATCGCGACCGTCACGCTGGCCGACAGCCAGGGCGTCTGGCTGACCATCGACCGGCTGCATGTCGTGATGTCGCCGTCCGCCCTGTTCCTGCGCAGCGCCAGGATCGACGTGCTGGAGGCGGCGTCCGTCGTGGTGACCCGTGCACCGGTCAGCAGCCAGCCGGCCGCACCCTCCGATCCCAATGCCCCGCTGCTGCCCAGCCTGCCGGTCGACATCGATCTGAAGAAGCTGGTGGTGGAGCGGCTGGAACTGGCGCCGGCATTATTGGGCGAGCCGGCGGTGCTGCGCATTGCCGGCGCCCTGGCGCTGGAGCATAGCGGCGGGGCGCTGAACACCAACCTGTCGGTGGCGCGCATTGACGACAAGCCGGGCAAGGCCGATCTGGTCGCCGTCTACGATCCCGGCAAGAATACGCTGAACCTGTCGGTCGATGCGTCCGAACCTGCGGGTGGCGTCATGGCCCGCGCGCTGTCGGTTCCCGGCCTGCTGCCGGTCGAATTGACGCTGAAGGGCGACGGCACGCTCGACGACTGGACCGGCAAGCTGAGCGCCATGGCCGGCGAGGCGGCATCGCCCAGCGGCACGCTGAACGCCGACGCGACCATCAAGAAGGGGCCGGAGGGGCACGCGCTGACGCTGGCGGCCGGGGGCAATTTCGCGCCGCTGATCGCCGGGCTGGCGGGGGATACGGTGGTGCCGCTGATCGGCCCCAACCCCACGCTGAGCGCGACTGTGCTGCGGGCGCCGTCGGGGGCCATCAGTCTCCGTCCGCTGGCGCTGACCGTCGCCGCAGCGAGCGCGACGGTCAACGGCGACGTCGCCGCCGATTACAAGAGCATGACCCTGCGCTGGACCTTGCAGGCCGGGCCGGACTCCACCCTGCATACCCTGGTGCCGCTGTCCTGGCGCGAGGGCGTGGTCGAGGGTTCGGCGGAAGGGGCGCTGAGTGCGCTGAACGTCGCGGTGAACGCCAGTTTGCGCGACCTGGCCGCCGACGATCCTGCGCTGTCCCGCCTGACCGGGCCCGAAACCACCCTGGCCGCCAAGGCGCAAATCGACACCGGCAGTGGCCGGATCGGCTTGGAGACGCTGGCGCTGACCGCCGCCGCGGCGCGGGCCGAGGTGAAAGGCACAGTCGGCGGCTGGGGCCAGACGGTCGACCTGACGCTGAACGCGAACGCCGACGACCTCGCGCCACTGTCCGGCCTCGCCGGCCGGCCGCTGGCCGGTGCCGTGGAGCTGGCGGGGCCGGTGAAGCGCGGGGCCGATGGCACGCTGACCGCCGAGCTGACCGGCAGCCTCGACCGGCTGTCCACCGGCACACCTGCCGATGCGGTGCTGGGCGACAAGGCGACGCTGAAGCTGGCCGCCAGGATGGAGCCGGACGGCGCCATGCGGTTGACCGACCTGACGGTCGATGGCCGCAACGGCAAGCTGACCGGTAACGCGGCGCTGGCCGACAACAAGGTCGATGCCCACACCACCTTGACCGTGGCGAAGCTGGAGCCGCTGGGCAGCGCGCTCGGCACGCCGATGGAGGGAGCGGCGACGCTGGAGGCGACCGCCCGCGGCCCGCTCGACGCCATCGAGGCGCAGGCGACGCTGAATGCCCGCGACCTCGTGGTGCAGGGCCGCCGGCTGGGCGCCACGGAGCTGAAGGCGACCGCCGCCGGCCTGCCGGCGACGCCGAACGGCGCGGTCTCGGCGCGGACCAACCTGGACAAGACTCCGCTGTCGGTGGACGGGCGCTATGCCTTGCAGGAACAGACGCTGCGGCTGGATGGGCTGACCATCGCCAACGGGAACAACCGCATCACCGGGCAGGCGCAGGTGGCGCTCGACACGCTGCTCGCCACCGGGCGGCTGGAGGGAAAGCTGCCCAACCTGAACGGCCTGTCGGCGTTGGCGGGGATGCCGCTGGGCGGCGGGGCGAGCTTCACCCTGGCGCTCGACGGCAAGGGTGGCAAGCAGGCGGCCAACCTGACCGCCGACGCCAGCGATCTGCGGGTCGAGGGGGAAGGCGGACCGCTGCTCACCGCCCGCCGCCTGACGGTCAAGGCCGACTTGGCCGATGCGCTCGGCACTCCCAGCGGCAAGGCGCGGGTGGAGATGACCGACGGCAACGCCGCCGGCACCGAACTGCGCAACGTCACGGCCTCGGTCGATGGGTCTCTGGCGAAGGCCGGTTTCCAGGCCAATGCCGCCGGAGCGGGCGCCCAGCCGGTCGCGTTGGACCTCGCCGGCAATTTGACGCGGGAAGGGCAGGTGACGCGCATCCGGCTCGACCGCCTGCAGGCGCGCTATGCCGGAGAGGATCTGCGGACCACCGCCCCGGCGACCATCCTGCTGGCCGACCGCCGGTATGAGGTGAAGGAGTTGCGGCTGTCCTCAGGCAATGCCCGGCTGGCCGCCGACCTCGGCCTGAACGGCGACCGGCTGAGCGGCGAGCTGACCATCGACCGCCTGCCGCTGGCGCTGGCGAAGCTGGCCAGCCCGACGCTGGCATTGGACGGCGTTGCCAACGCGCGGGCGTCGCTGGGCGGCACCCTGCGCAACCCGCGTGCCGACGCCACCCTGCGGGTCAGCGGGTTGAAGGCGCAGCAGACCGCTCAGGCCGGTCTGCCGGGCATCGACGCGACGCTGGACGCACAATGGCGCGACCGCCGGCTGTCGCTGAACAGCCGGATCGCCATGCCGAAGAATGCCGGCACGCTGACCGCCAACGCTGCGCTTCCGCTGGTGATGAACCCCGACAGCTATGCCGTCAGCGTACCGCCCAACGGGGCGCTTGAGGCGGCGGTGAACGGCACGGTGGATCTGTCGCTGGCGAACGACCTGCTCGCCGCCTCCGGCGACCGGGCGCGTGGATCGCTGCGGCTCGACGTGCGCGCCGGCGGGACGGTGGGCAAGCCGGCGCTCGGCGGGTCTGTGGTGCTGGCGAACGGGCGCTATGAGAACCGGGCGTCGGGTGCGGTGATCACCAACATCGAGGCGCGGCTGGTCGGCGACGGCGACGTCTTCACCATTCAGAGCTTTCGCGGCCGGACGCGCAACGGCGGCGCGATCAGCGCCAGCGGCGTCATCCGTCCAAGCGCCCCTGCCGACCGGCAGTTGGACATCGCCCTCCAGGCCGACAACGCCCGGCTGGTGGAGATCGATCTGGTGACGGCGGAGATCGGGGCGAATCTGACCCTGACCGGCGGTTTCGCCAACGCCCGGCTTGCCGGTCCGTTGGACATCCGCCGCGCCGAGATTCAGGTGCCCGACCGCATGCCGGCAAACGTCGTCGATCTGAAGGTGACCGAGGTCGGCAAGGGCCGTCGCGCCCGCGGGACGACCCAGGTGTCCACCGCAGGCGGCACCCGCCGTGTGCCCCAACCGGCCGACGCCCCGCCGGCTGCGACACCCTTCGTCCTGGCGCTGGACATGACGGTGAATGCGCCGAACCAGATCTTCGTCCGCGGCCGTGGGTTGGATGCAGAGCTTGCCGGCAATTTGCGCGTCAAGGGAACCGCTGCGGCACCGGAGGTGACGGGCCGTTTCAACATCCTGAAAGGCAGCCTGAACCTGCTGGCCAAGAATTTCGAGTTCAAGCGCGGGATCTTCGACTTCGACGGTACCCAGCCCATCGACCCGCGGCTCGACCTGTTGGCGGAGGCGACAGCCAACGGCATCACCGCCGACGTGGTGGTCAGCGGCACCGCCCGCCAGCCGAAGATCGAGTTGACCTCCCCCCAGGGGCTGCCGCAGGACGAGGTATTGGCCGGCGTGCTGTTCGGCAAGTCGGTGGGCGACCTGAGCGCGGCGGAGGCGGTGCAGCTTGCCCAGTCCGCGGCGGCTTTGGCCGGTGTCGGCGGAGGAGGTGGCGGCATCCTGGACACGGTGCGCCGCGGCCTTGGTGTCGACCGGCTGGACTTCACCCAGGGTGAGAACGGCAAGGGCGGGGCGGTGCAGGCCGGCCGCTATGTCAGCGACCGCGTCTATGTCGGCGTCGAACAGGGAATCGGCGCCAACCAGAGCCGGGCGAAAGTCGAGGTCGATATCACCAAGAACCTCAAGGGTACGGCATCCGTCGGCGCCAATTCCGAGACGAAGTTCGGCGTGGTGTACGAGAAGGATTACTGACGGGGTGGTGGGGCGGCGCTAACCCGCCATTCCGACCACGATCCGCGCATGCGACGGCACCGGCACGATGCCGTCCACCGCCCTGGCGTCGAACCGCCGGGCGATGTCGGCCTCCAGCGCCTTTCGCTGCCCGGCAGTCAATCCGCCGAGCCTATGGCCGAAGCTCATGTCGAGGGCGGCACGCCAGAAGGGCTGGCCGGCCGGCGCCTTGCGGACCGGGGTCAGGTCGGTCTCCCATGTCTCCGCAAAGCCGGCGGCGCGCATCCGGTCGGACAGAAGTTGCGGTGGCGCGAAGCGGAACAACGGATCCAGGCTGCCATCCTCGCCGAGATGGTTGGCCACCGCGTCACCGATCTCCGCGAACAGGCCATTCCCGGCGCGCGATCCCCAAACCATAAAGGCGGCCTTGCCGCCGGGACGCAGGACACGTCGCACCTCGCGCAGCGCGGTTTCAACCGCCGGCACGAACATGATGCCGAAGCGGCAGGTCACCCCATCGAAAGCGGCGTCGGCGAAAGGCAGGGCGGTCATGTCGGCGGCGATGAAGGCGGGAGCCGGCCCCTTCACGCTCCGGGCGCGGCGGACGGCGCCGGCCATCATGCCGGGGACCAGATCGCTTCCGACCACCAGCCCGTCCGGACCGGCCCGGTGCGCGGCACTCAAGGCGGGCTCACCCGCGCCGGATGCAAGGTCGAGCAAGCGGTGACCCTCGACCAGCCCCGCCGCGTCGAGCAGCGGGCGGTTCAGCTTGTCGGCCAGATCGGCCATCGGATCGGCCCAGCGGTCCCAGGCGTCGGCGCTGGCGGCCCAGCGGTCGCGCTCGCGGCCGGCATCAGGCATAGCGCCATCGGGCGGGGCAGCATCGGTTGGGGCGGCATCCGCATGTGCGGTGTCGGGACGGGTGGTTGCGGTCAATGGAGAAGCCTCGCCGCGCCGGCCACGCGCTGGATCGTGTCGGCATCGCTCAGCCGCTTGCCCAGGGCCGACAGCTCGTCGGACAGCTTGCGGTTGGCGTCGGTCAATTGTTGGATGCGGGTCTGCGCCGCCTGCTGCTGCTGGGACAGCGTCGCCACCGTCTCCGTCAGCTTGCGGATTTGCTGGGACTGGCGGGCCGCCGCCTCGTTCTGGCTGCGGCGGATCGATCCGACGGCCACCAGCACGACAAGGCTGATGGTCACGCCGGCCGCAATGGCGACGATGCTGATCCCGGTGAACCAGTCCATGGGCGCGAAGCTTCCGCCCATTTCACCCGATGGTCAAGCGGCCTGACAATCCATGAACGCAGCGGACCCGGCGCCGAACTGGGCGCCGGGTCCACGCTGTCGAAGAAACAACCGGGGAGGCTGCTGCGGTCAGCCGACGGTGCCGGTGACCGGGCGTTCCGTCTTCATGCGCAGTTCCTTCAGGTGATCGCCGAAGGCGCGCAGGACCGGCATGATCCGCTGGGTCTGGTCGGCGGTGACGTGGGCATCCGTCTTCAGCACGATGGTCGGCGCCTCGGCCATCAGGCGCTTGGCGCGCATCGGGCCAACCTTGTCGTCGAGGAACATGGCCATGCCCATCAGGATGCCCAGCGTGACGTCGTCCGGAGCCTTGGGCAGGGCCAGGACTTCATGAAGCTCGTTCAGCAGCGTGTAGGCGACGATGGAGGTGCGTTCGATGGTGTCGACGTCGGCGGCCATGGGCATCGGGCAGGTCCTCGGGAAACGTTCGGATGAAACGTTGCGGGTGAGACGCTGGCGGGTGACGCGGGAAGGCGTCCCGAAGGGCGCCAACGCTTGCGAAATCCGTCGTTCCCCGAGGGTAATCGTCAGTTTATAACCAAAGTGTTAACCAAACGCCGCCCGAGTCGCTCGAGTCGCATTTTTCCGAGTCGCAATCTTCCGTTCTCATCGTTTTCCGCCGCTGCGCGCCTTGGTCGAAAGCGACAGTTCGGCCACTTCCTCTCGCGCGCTGCTGACGAGGCCGGCCGACTGCACGATGTCGCGGTTGAACGGATGATAGGTCTGTGCGTAGATCCCGCGGATCTTGGTCACGTAATCCTGCGTCTCGCGGTAGGGCGGGATGCCCTTGTATTGCAGCACGGCGCCTTCGCCGGCGTTGTATCCCGCCAGCGCATAGGCGACGTTGCCGTTGAAGTAGGCCAGCAGCCAGCGCAGGTACTTCATGCCGCCGCGCATATTCTGTTCCGCGTTGAAGGGGTCGGACACGCCGAAGCGCTCCGCCGTCTCCGGGATCAGCTGCATCAGCCCCTGGGCGTTCTTGTTCGAGACGACATCGACGCGATAGCCGGATTCCACCGCGATGACGGCGAGCACCAGATCGGGATCGAGGCCGTAGGTCGGCGCCATCTTCTGAACCATCGCGCGGATTTCCGCCGGCGGCTTGCGGATGATGCCCCAGCGCAGGTTGGGCGGCTCGCAGCGGTCCGGCGTCTTCACCGTTCCCCCGGCGCTGCCGACCAGACGCTCCGCCTGCTCGTTGCCCAGTGCTGCGGCCTTGCGCAGCCAGGCACGGCCGAGGTCGGCGTCCTTGGATACGCCGCCCAGGCCGGCCATGTGCATGCGCCCGGCCATCAGCGCTGCGTCGGAGTAGTCCTGGCGGGCAGCCCGGCAATAAAGGGATAAGGCCAGCCGCGGATCGGCCTTCACCCCGTCGGCACGTTCGTAATGCTGTGCCAGTTCATACTGGGCGCGGGCGCTGCCCTTGTTGGCCAACGCCTCCAGCGCGGCGACGGTTTTCTCTGCAATGCCGGCGCTGGCCGGTGCCGATGCCAGCAGGCAAGGCAGCAGTGCCGCTGCGGCAAACGCCGACATGCGCGCCCCGCGGGTTCGCCGCTTGGCGTTGCCCTGCAAGGTTGATGGGGCGCGAAACGCGGACGGTGTACCGCAAAGGTTCGTGTGGTCTTCCACCGGACCCCCCTGTATGATTTTCTTCGAGCTTTCGGAGACCATCAAAAGGTCGGAAGCAGAGTTTTCAGGGAGGACGCCGTGGCACCCAACTGGCCGGGTACCACGCATAGCGGCATAAGCCAAAACGGAAGGCCGGCTGCCGGAGATTACATCACCGTAAGAGGTTGATGCGGCGCCGCCAATAAAAAATACATAGGCCGATCGACTGGTGTCGGTCGGTCTTTTTCTTTTCGCGTTGGTCATGCGTCCTCCAATCGAGTTGGAGAAATAACGAACGACCATGTTTTAAGCCAATGCCCGAACGGTGATTGGCGTGGAATAGCAGGGGTACTCTAGGGGTTAACTGTCTCCATTGTATGACTCACTAGCCTTTTTCCCAACTGGCAGCTCCTTTGTGCGCTCATTAAGTACGGATCGGGCCAGATAATCGGCTGTGAATTCGACGGCCCCGGACGACGGAGACTCTCCATTGTCCGGGGCCGTCGCGCCGGAGGCCCCGGCAAAGCCATCCGCACCAAGACGCGGAGAGCCGCCGTGGCGAACGGCATTGAAGGAGGCATCGTTTCACCGATGGCGAACCACGTCGCGACCACCTTGAGCCACCGACAGCGCATCCCGGCCGAGCCGGTGCCCTTCGGCGCCGAGGCCGTTGGCCGGACCCGTTCGGACCGCCTGCCGACGTATCTTGACCAAGACACCGCCGATGCCGGGATGGAGACCCATTTGACTGCCCATGCGGAGGCCGAGATGGCCGAAGCCAGCACCGAAATCGACGAAGCCCCGGCCGATGTCGATACCGATGCCGATCTTGCCGACGCCGCCGACACGGTTGTCCAGGCCGCTGCGGAGGACGACTTCCACCCCGATCCCAACGCACCGCCCGACCCGGCGGTGATCCGCCAGATCGAAGAGGAAATCCCACGCCTGCGCCGTTTCGCCCGTGCGATGGTGCGCGACGCCACCCTGGCCGACGATCTGGTGCAGGAATGTCTTGAGCGCGCCCTGTCGCGCCTGCATCTGTGGCGCCCCGGCACCAATCTGCGGGCTTGGCTGTTCACCATCCTGCGCAACCTGCACATCAACGGTGTGCGCCGCCGCCAGCCGGTCGTCGATATCGACGCCGAGGCGCAGGCCGCCATCGGTGCCGCTCCCGGATCGCAGTTCGTGCGGATGGAACTGCGCGACCTCCGCCGGGCGCTGGCCCTGCTGCCGAACGAGCAGCGCGAGGTGGTTCTGCTGATCGGGCTGGAAGGGATTTCCTACAACGAGGCGGCCGACATCCTGGGGATTTCCATCGGTACGGTAAAGTCGCGCCTGTCGCGCGGCCGCCGGGCCCTCCGCCTGCTGATGGAAGGGGAAAGCCCGTCGGACGCCGCAGACGCCTGATTGCCTGACGCCTGATCGCAGCGGGTGCGTGTCCGGCGAGTGCCGTCAAGTGATGATTTCCGCGGGGCGCCCGGTGACCGGGCGCCCCGTTTCCATGTGCGTCCATCGCTTTCGGCCGCCTACGGAAGACCGCAGACAAAAAAGAACGGCGGCGCCCGTACGGACGCCGCCGGAGGCGGGGACGATCGAGACGCCGTCAGGGCAACCGGTGCCGACGGCATCTCTGGAGGAGAGAGAGTCTTGCAGCCTCAGGAGACATTGCGATCAACCGGCCGGCCCCGAAGGGGGTTCCGTCCCGCCGGAACCGTAGGCCGGCCGGTTTGGCGCCTGCCTAGCGTCGCCGGACCAGACCCATGATCAGGCTGATGGCGAAAAGGATCAGGAACAGGAAGAACAGGATCTGCGCGATGCCGGAGCTGGCCGACGCAATTCCACCGAACCCGAGCGCGCCGGCGATCAGCGCGATGACGAAGAAAACGAGAGCCCAATAGAGCATCATACCCTCCCTCGCTCGGCCGAATAGTCACCAAGGACTGCCGGCGTCACGCATGAGACAAGTCGTGGCCGCATCCGCCGTCCCGTCGCCTCCATCTCCTGGCCTCTGCTTGGCGATGCAAGCCGGGGCGGGGTGACGGTAAGCACAGCCGGTGCGGCGGCATTCGAAGATCAGAACAACGCCGTGAGCGTGATGTTCCCTGTTCCTGATCGGCCGGAGTGTCGGAGCGCCGCAGGGCTGGTGCGGACTGGCATTTATGCAACAATGGGGCTGTCTGCGCGTTTCCGCTTCCTGAGAGGTCCGGCATCCGCCGGCCATGGGGGACGACAACGAGCGAGGACCCGATGAAGACCGGATTGATCCTGGCGGCAATGGCCGCCTCAGTCGCGATGGTTCCGGCGGCGATGGCGCAGCAGACCTATTCGCAAGGCTATTCCACTTATTCGAGCCAGAACCATTCGGGCAGCACCGGCGGCGATCTTTCCGGCCTGACCGGATCCGCTGGAGTAACCTCCTCCGATCTCGCCGGGCGCCGCGGCCGGGGGCAGAAACCGGTCGAGTTGCAACAGACGACGCTGCTCAACCAGCTCAGCGCCGCCGGCTATGTCTCGGTGCGCGACTTCCGCAAGGAAGGCGACCGCTATGTCGCCAACGCCATGACCCCGCAGGGGCAGTGGACGACGGTGGTGCTCGACCCGCGCAACTCCTCGACGACACGGGCCACCACGTCCGTCGTAACGCCGGGCAGCAAGCCGGTCCGTTGATTCAGTTGAGCAATCGCGACCATGTGCCGGTGAGGCGGCCGACGCCTCCCGGCACACGGAGATCGTAGAGCGGAAGCGGCTGCTGCAAACGCTGTCCGGCATCGCGGCCCAGCGTGCGCACCGCCGTCTCCACCGTGCCGCCGACCGGCAGCCACCCCGATGCGGCGATAGGCACCACCAGCGCCAAACCCCAGTCCATCCTCCCGCCGAACCGGCTTTGCGCACCGTCCGGCCCTTCGGTCCAGGTGGCATGGGCGGTCAGGCCGATGCCGCCGTCGAAGCGGCGCATCACCTCCACCGTGCCGCCCCAGTCGCCGCCGAGATAGCGGCCGAGCCGAAATGCGGTCGTGGTGTCGGCCCCCGGCGATTCCCAATAGACGCTGGCATGGCCGGTGCCGCGGGCATCGGTGCGGTCGAAGCCGAGCAGGCTGTCCGGCCGCCGCTTCCACACATGGTTGAGGTCGAGGCCCAGCGCCCAGCGGGCGGTGAGCGGCTGCACCAGCGCCTCGGCACCGATGCCGCCATACATCTCCTCCAGATGGCCGGCGGACAGCCGGGTGGTCAGGCCGTCCGCCGGACGGGCGAGCCATGCCCCATAGGCGTGGTCGAGCGACATCTGACGGTCGGCGTAGCGCGGCAGATCGCTGCGCACGGGCTGTGCCGCCGGCAGGGCATTGGTGTCCAGCAGTTCCAGATCGCTCGGCGCGTTGATGCGCAGCCCGCCGCCCAGCACCAGCCCGCGCATCGGCTCCGCCCGCAGCATCACGTCCGTGTGGGTGCGCTGGGCCAATGGAGTTCCCAATTCGGCCAGATCGAAGGTGGTGACGAGCCGGGTTGTGAGATCGAGGGAGGGGCGCCAGTCGGGCGGCGGTTCGGCTGCCGGGGCGAGTTGCATGGTTTGCCAGATCTCCTCGGCGCTGCCGCGATGGTTTACGGCCCGTTCCAGGTCGCGGCGGAGCAGGGTCACGGCCGCCGCGTCGAGACCTGCGGCGCCGGTGACGATGCGAAGCCGCTCGACTCCGGGGGGAGCGAGGTCGGCGAGCAGGCGGGCGGCATCGCCAACCTCGCGCGCCACCGGCATCCGCCCGCCCCCGGCGGGGTCGAGCCACAGGGTCGCCAGTTCCCCCTCGATCCGGGCAGAGCGGACGGGCAGGCCCCGGCTTCGGGCCACCAGGGCGATGGCATCGGCGGACAAGGCAGATCCGGCGGAGGGGCGCGGGCCGATGGTCGGGGGAGGGCGGTCGGGCTTGTCGGCATCCACCGCCGGATCGAAGCGAACCGACAGCCGCAGCATCAACCGGCGTCCCTGCTCGTAGGCCGCGCCCAGATCGGCCCAGGAGGTGGGGCGCCAGGACAGGCCCAGGCTGTAGCGGCTGCCGGGATCGAAGCCCGGCTCATCCTGCCGCTGGGCGCGGAAGCGGTCGCCGGCGGATTCCAGTTTCAGGCTCAGACCGTCGACCGGCAGGTGCCACTCCGCACCGCCGAACAGCGCCACCCGCTCGCCGCTGAACCATGCCTTTGGGCCGCGGGTGGTTGGCCAAGCGGAGGGATCGCGGTCGCGGCGGAACCGGCCGCCCAGGAAACGCAACGGATTGCGCAGCTGGCCGGCTTCTCCCAGCGCCCCCCATCCCATGCCCAATGTCAGGTCCACATCCCACCAACAGCGTGACAGGGCGATGTATTCGCCGGCGAAGCGGCCCTTGCCTGGCAGATCCAGCCCCGACCCGGTGACGTCGCGTCCGCCGACCACGATTGCCGGTCCATGCTCGTCCTCCTGCCGCAGGCGGAGCTTCAGGTCGAGGCCGGGTTCGCTGAGCCCGTAATAGCCGGGATAGGCGCTGTTGCGCCCGGTGACCTCCAGCCAGGGCAGCGGCTGGGCAGAGATGGTGTAATGGCGGTGCAGGTCGCCGAGCGCGGTCAGCCCGCCGCTCATCGACCCGTCGGGCGCCATCCGGGCGTTCGGCATCTGCAACAGCCCGATCCCGCCCCAGTCGGACAGGCTGACCCTTGCCTCTCCGGCGAAAGCGGGGGAGGTGAGGATTGGAAGAAGGGAAGCGATAACGAGAGAGCGCACGCGATGATCGCGAAAGTTCGGAGGGAGTGTCCGATCCTTCGCGAGTCATGCGTATGGATGCAACTGAAAAGCTATGGAGCCACCCTGTTACGGCGCCTCGACCAATTCGAAGTCGTGGGTGATGGTCGCGGTCTGGCCCAGCATGATGGAGGCCGAACAGTATTTTTCCGCCGACAGAGCGATGGCGCGCTCGACCTTCGCCGGGTCCAGCTTGCGGCCGGTCACGGTGAAGTGGACGTGGATCTTGGTGAAGACCTTCGGATCGGTGTCCGCCCGCTCCGCCTCGATGGCGGCGACGCAATCGGTGATCTGCTGGCGGCCCTTCTCCAGGATCATCACCACGTCGAAGCAGGTGCAGCCGCCCATGCCGATCAGCAGCATTTCCATCGGCCGGATACCGGCATTGCGGCCACCGGCTTCCACGGCGCCATCCATCACCACGGCATGGCCGCTGCCGGATTCGCCGACGAACATCTTGCCGTCCACCCAGGTGACGCGCGCCTTCATGACCATTTCCTTCGTTCACTGTTGATCGTGAGTGACCGCGCGAAGCTAGGCGCCGCGACGGATCGGCGCAAGGGGGCGCTACGCCGTCCAATGTCAGACTTGTCCAACCGCAGCGGTGTGCCCAGAGTCCGGTGCGCTGCGATGCACAATCCGTTGGCGAGACCTACCACCATGCCGCACAGCCATTCTCATGGCGGTTCCACCCACCTCGACCATTCCGATCACAGCCATGCCGGCCATCACCATCATGGGCCGGTGCGCTATGACCGCTCCTTCGCGCTGGGGGCGCTGCTGAACATCGGCTTCGTGGTGGTGGAGGCGGTCTATGGGCTGATCGCCAACTCCACCGCCCTGATCGCCGATGCCGGGCACAATCTCAGCGACGTGATGGGGTTGCTGCTGGCCTGGGGAGCAGTGTGGCTCGGGCGGCGAATCCCGCAGGGACGCTATACTTACGGCTTCGGCAACGCCTCGATCCTGGCGTCGTTGCTGAATGCCATGATCCTGCTGATCGCCGTCGGCGCCATCCTGCTGGAGGCGGTCAACCGCCTCGCCGATCCGGAACCGGTCGGGGAAACGACGGTGATGGCGGTGGCGACGATCGGCATCGTCATCAACGGCTGGACCGCCTGGCTGTTCATGGGCGGGCAGAAGCACGACATCAACCTGCGGGGTGCCTATCTGCACATGGCGGCCGACGCGGCGGTGTCGCTGGGCGTGGTGGCGGCGGCGCTGGTAATCCGCTTCACCGGCTGGCTGTGGCTGGATCCGGTGACCAGCATCCTCATCGCCCTGGTCATTGTCGCCGGCACCTGGGGATTGCTGCGCGATTCAGTGCGCTTGGCGATGGGCGCGGTGCCGGACGGCGTCGACCGGACGGGGGTGGAGCGCTATCTGGCCGGACTGCCCGGCGTCACCGCCGTGCATGACCTGCACATATGGCCGATCAGCACGACAGAAACCGCCCTGACCGCCCATCTCGTCCGTCCCGGCATGGATCAGGACGACGCGCTGCTGCTGGACATATCGACGGTGCTGAGAGACCGCTTCGGCATCGGCCACGCCACCATCCAGGTGGAGCATGACGGCAGCTGCTGCCGCCTTGCTCCCGCGGACGTGGTTTGATCGGTCAGGCCTGTTCGCGGGCAAGGCGACGGGCGTTGGCGCGCACCTTGCGGTAGGCGGGGTTCATGCCTGCGGCGGCGAGGGAGGCCGTCGCCTCGATCAGGCGCAGGTTGGCATGGATGCCGGCGTCGACGGCATCGGCCAGCAAACGCTGCTGGACGTCGACGATCTCCGCCGGGTTCTTGCAGGTGGCGAGGCCGCCGATGGTGGTGGCGACCGCCTGGGTCTGCTTGGTGATCATGGTGATCCAGGCCTGTCCGAACTCGCCGAGGCCGGTGGCGACCGCATGGAAGGCTTCCACCGCCGCTTCCACCTTCTCCGCGCCCATGCGGATGAATTCCGGATTGGCGAAGTCGATGGGGTTCGACAGCGCCGCAGTCATCATCGCCGTGCGATAGCCGATGGTCTGTGCCGCTGCGACGCCCATTTCGCCACCGCGAAGGCCGGTCTTGGTGATCTGGCCCGCCACCGCCATCAGCCTGTCGGTGGGGTGGCCGTTGCCGGCATTCTCTCGTGACATGGGCGTCGCCTCTCTCTTAGAAATCGTTGCCGGAACCTGACTGCGGGGTCAACGCTGCACTGCAGCATAAGTTCCGGCACGATCTTTACGCCTCGGCGAGCGCGCGGTCGAGATCTTCGATGATGTCCTGCGGGTCCTCTAGACCAACGGACAGGCGCAGCAGGCCGGGTTCAATCCGGGCGGCGGCCTTCTCCTCGTCCGTCAGCTTGCAATGGGTGGTGGTGGCGGGGTGGGTGACCAAGCTCTTCGAATCGCCCAGATTGTTGGAGATCATCACCATCCGCAGGCCGTTCAGCGTGTTGAACGCCTCGGTCTTGCCGCCCTTGAGGAAGACCGACAGCATGTTGCCGCCGCCGGTCATCTGCTTGCGCACCAGATCGTATTGCGGATGGCTGGGCAGCAACGGGTACAGCACCTGGGCCACCTTCGGATGGCTTTCCAGGAACTCCGCGACCTGGAGCCCGGCCGCCGACTGGGCCTGCACGCGCAGCTCCAGCGTCTCCATCCCCTTCAGCAGCAGCCAGGAATTGAAGGGGGAGATGGTCGGGCCGGTGTTGCGCAGGAAGGGATGGATGACCTCCGAGGCGTATTTCTTGTCCTTGGCGAGGATGACGCCGCCCAGGCAGCGGCCCTGGCCGTCGATGTGCTTGGTCGCCGAATAGATGATGACGTCGGCGCCGAAGTCGAACGGACGCTGGAGCACCGGCGTGGCGAAGGCGTTGTCGACCACGACCACCGCGCCCGCCTTGTGGGCGAGATCGCAGACGGCCTGGAGATCGACGACCTCGAGCCCGGGGTTGGACGGGGTTTCCAGGAAGACCGCCTTGGCCGGCTTGGACAGCGCCTCTTCCCACTCGGCCAGATTGGTGCCGTCGACGAACACGGTTTCGATGCCGTAGCGGCTACACAGCTCCTTCAGGATCCAGTAGCAGGAGATGAAGAGCGCCCGCGGTGCCACCACCCGGTCGCCGGTGCGCAGGCCGCTCATCAAAGCGCCATGCACGGCGGCCATGCCGCTGGAGGTGGCATAGGCCCATTCCGCCCCCTCATATTCGGCCAGACGGTCCTCGAACATCGCCGAGGTCGGGTTGCGGAAGCGCGAATAGACGTGGCGCGCACCGTCGTTGGCGAAGGCGTTCTCCGCCTCTTCCGCCGAGCCGTAGACGAAGCCGGAGGTCTGGTACAGCGCCTCGCAGGTTTCGTCGAATTGCGAGCGGCGAATGCCGCCATGGACCAGCTTGGAGCGGGGGCGCAGCCCCGCGACGTTCGGATTGCGATGATCGGTGCGCGACATTCCGCGACTCTCCCCTGATGATCGCCGGTGGGGCAAGGCCGGCCGCAAACAAAAAAGCCCCGACCGATCGGGTCGAGGCGCGGACGCGGCTCGGACCTTTTTAGCGGATTGTTTTACGTGGCCCGCAAGCCGGTCGACCAAATCACCACGTGGATCCGCTTGTACGACTGCCTATGACCGCCGTCAAGAGGGGTAGCACCGCAATCTTTTCTCCGTAATCCGCGCGTCCCGCCGATCCGAAATCACGGCCGATATTCAGCAAGATGTGCCAGGACGGCCGTCGAACCACCGGCTTATGGTCTCTCCCATCAACCGTGCAGGCCGGACAGACGATGAGCAGGCAGGAGTACGATGAAAGGTTTTCCAGGCTGTTCGACTATATCGACCAGAATCTGGAAGGAGACCTGTCGCTCGACAGACTGAGCGATGTCGCCTGTCTCTCGAAGTTCCACTTTCACCGTCTCTTTTCGGCTCATTTTGACATCAGCGTCGGGAAATACATCCAGCTTGCGCGGTTGAAGCGGGCGTCGTTCCGGCTGGCCTTCTATCCGGCCGACAAGGTCATCGACATAGCGCTGGATGCCGGCTTCGAGACACCGGAGTCTTTCTCCCGCGCTTTCAGGAAGACGTTCGGCCAGACCCCGTCCGAATTCAGGAAAACTCCGGAATGGCGGCAATGGCACGACCGTTATCGTCATATCAAAAGGAAAAGGATCAGGACTATGGATGTATCAATCGTCGACTTCGCGCCTGTCCAGGTGGCGGCTTACTGTCATCGGGGACCGATCGAAGACGTGAATGACTCGGTTCGCATCTTCATCGACTGGCGGAAGACCAGCGGTCTGTCGCCGCGCGACCGGTTCCGGACCTTCGGCATCGCGTTCGACAATCCGGAAACCACCGAGCCGGCCGACTTCCGGTTCGACATCTGTGGAGAGATCGATGGCGAGGTGCCGGAAAATCCGCAAGGGGTTGTGAAGAAGCTCATCCCCGGCGGACGTTGCGCCGTGGTCAGGCACCGGGGTTCGCATGAGCAGATCGGCGAGGTGGTGAGGTTTCTGTATGGCCGATGGATGCCGGAAAGCGGCGAGGAGCTTCGTGATTTCCCGGTTTATTTCCATTATCTGAACTTCATTGGGGAAACGGCGGAACATGATCTTCTGACCGATGTGTATCTGCCCCTAAAGTAATCAAAGACGATCAACAGGACCCGGAAGTGGCGCCGCTTCCGACGGTCGTGATCAGCCGATCTGCTCTTTGCCGGATTGCGCCGACTTCGACAGCATTCCTTTGACGTCTCCGAAATTTGCCCCGCCCAGCAGCGTTGCCAGCGCGCCGAAAGCTGCAGCGCCACCGGCGACAAGCAAGGCCAGCGCCAGGAACCGCACTGCGGTGGAGGGCGCGTCCAGCCAGGGCGTCAGCACATGCCCGCCAGCCAGGAGTGCAGCTCCCATGCCGGCCGCAGCCGCCGCGATCCGGGGAGCGCGGCGCTTCAGCCGGTCGTCCAGATCGAACAGGCCGCGCTTGCGCATCGCCGCCACCAGCAGCGCGACATCCAGCCAGGCCGTCAGCCCGGTGGAAAGCGCGATGCCGACATGGCCCAGCCAGGGCATCAGCAGCAGCGCCAGCAGGGCGGTCGCCACCGTCACGATGACGGCGACCCGCACCGGGGTCACCGTGTCGTGGCGGGCAAAGAAGGCGGCGTTCAGCGACTTCACGATCACATAGGCCGGGATGCCGATGGCGTAGGCGGCGAGGGCCGTCGCGGTGGCGTGCGCCTCCTGCGGACCGAAGGCGCCGCGCTGGAACAGCACGGCGACGATGGGCGTCCCCGCCACGCCGAGCGCGACCGCCGCCGGCAGGCCGAGCAGCAGGCTGAACTCGAGCGCGCGGCTCAGGTAATGGCGGACCATCCGCTCGTCCCCGGCGGCGACATGGCGGGCCAGCACCGGCAGAAGGGCGGTGCCGATGGCGATGCCGATGATGCCCAGCGGCATCTGGTTCAGCCGGTCGGCATAATAGAGGAAGGACACCGCGCCCGACGGCAGCAGCGAGGCAAGCACGATGTTCAGGAACAGGTTGATCTGCATGACCCCGGCACCGATGGCGCCCGGTCCGATCAGCCGGAAGAGCCGCCGCATCCCCTCCGTCATCCGCAGCGGGCGTAGCGTCAGCACCACCCCCGCCTTGGCACAGGCCCAGGCCATCCAGGCGACCTGAACCACCCCCGACAGCGTCACCGCCGCCGCCATGGCGGTGCCGGGTTCCAGCCCCAGCCGCGGGGCGATCAGCAGGGCGGCGACCAGCGTCAGGTTGAAGGCGATGGGCGCCGCGGCGAACGGTCCGAAACGGTCGAGCGCGTTCAGCACACCGCCCAGCAGCGCCACCAGCGAGATCAGCGCCAGATAGGGAAAGGTCAGCCGTGCCATATCCACCGCCAGGGTGAACTTGGCCGGTTCGTCGACGAAGCCGGGGGCGAGCCCGTGCATCAGCCAGGGCATGGCGACGATGGCCGCCAGCGTGAAAGGCAGCAGCATCGCCAGCAGCATTGCCAGCGCCTCCTCCGCGAAACGGATGGCGGCGCTGCGTCCGCGGGTCTGAAGCTCGGCGGCGAACAGCGGGACGAAGGCGACGCCGAAGGCACCCTCCGCGAAGAGACGGCGGAACAGGTTGGGCAGCTTCAGCGCGACGAAGAAGGCGTCGGCCACCGGGCCGGCGCCCAGCACCGCCGCGGTCAAAATGTCGCGTACGAAGCCGGCCAGCCGGCTCAGCAGGGTCAGTCCGCCGACGGTGGCGATGGCGCGTGCAAAGCTCATCGCGGCGGTATAGCCGGCTGCAGCCGCGCGGCAAAGCCGGCTTTTCGGCGCAGTTGACACCGCCGAGCGCGCCCAGCGCCCCTGCGGTCCGGTGCGCCGGAGCGTCTCTCGGAACGCTGTGGACGAGAGGAAAGGAGCAGTGGTCTGCATGGGTGGAGCAACTGTCCGCCGGTGCCACCTTGCCGGTTACGGCGTTGCGTCCGCATCTGCGTTGCGGCATTCTTGCGTCCGCCTGCCGCCGGCTGCCCGCTTTCCTGGCGATGGACACGGCCGGCGGACGATCCACTGCGTTCGGGGTATACGTGAAGCGGGCGCTCTGGCTTTTTTCCGGTTTCGGCGGGCGTCTGGTCCTGCCCGCCCTGGCAGTCGCGCTGGCCATCGCCGCCCTGTGGTGGATTCTGCTCGACCGCCTTCATCGGGAAGAGCGTCTGCTCGACCTGACCGCCCATGAGAAGACCGCCGTCGTCGCCCGTCTGGTGGAGGAGCATGCGGTTTCCACCTTCCGCCGCGTCGACGACCTGCTGCTGGACCTCATCGCCAACACCGAGCGTAACCGCTCCATGCGCCTGGATTCCCGGCGGGCCTTCGAAGAAGGTCTGGTGGTCGGGGTTCGCGTCTATGACTCGTCGGGCCTGCTGACCATGGGCGGGGGGCGGGCCACCTTCCAGGGGGCCGTCACCGACCGCGACGAGTTCCGCATAGCCCGCGACGCCGCGCCGCGCGGGCTGGTGATCGGCATGCCCTACGCATCGTCCGAAACGCAAGATCCGCTGATCCCGGTTTCGCGCCGGCTGGAGAATGCCGACGGCACATTCGCGGGGATCGCCGTCGCCGACATTCCGGTCGAATCCTTCGCCCGCTATTACCGCGTGCTCGGTTTGCCCGCCGACGGGGCGGCGACGCTGCTGCGGACCGACGGCGTCATCATCGCCCGCAACGCAGGGGCCAGCAGCGTTACGGGGCGGGGAACCACCAACAACGAACTGTGGCAGGCGATCAGGCAGCATCCTGTCGGCCACATCCGCATGATCAGTCCGGTCGACGGGGTGGAACGGATCACCGCCTTCCGGTCGGCGCCCGACTATCCGGTGGTCGCCATCGTCGGCGAATCGGTGGAGACGGTGTTCGGTCCCTGGCGCGACAATGCTCGCCTTTACATCGGATGGGCGGTCGCCACCACGGTGGTGATCCTGCTGTTCGTCATCGCCTTCATCGTCGAGCTGCAATGGCGCCGGCACACCGACCGGGCACTGCGGGTGCGCAACAGGGCGTTGGCCTGGAGCAACGACGGCATCATGATCGCCGACGCCACCCAGCCGGGCATGCCCATCGTCTATGTCAATCCGGCGCTCGAACAGCTGCTGGGTGCGCCGATTTCCGCCCTGATGGGCAGCGGCGCCCTGACCGCGCTGGAGCGGGCGACCAAGGACCGTGCGGCCTTGCAGCCCTTGCGCGACGCCATCGTCGTCGGACGCGATGCGCGGGTGGAGCTGACCCGGTCCGACCCCGATGAGGAGAGGGTGGACCCGAATGGGTCGCGCTGCCTGGAACTGAGCGCGTCGCCGGTCCGCGATCACGACAACCGGCTGGTCAGCCTGATCGCCACCGTCCGCGACATCTCCGAACACAAGCGTGCCCAGGCGGCGCTGACCGACGCGAGGCGGGAGGCCGACCGGGCGAATGTCGCCAAGTCCAAGTTCCTGGCCGCCGCCAGCCATGATTTGCGCCAGCCGGTACAGTCGCTGATGCTGCTGATGGAGGTGCTGTCGAGCCGCGTCAGCGACCCCATGACCCGCAATGTCCTGGGCACGATGGAGCGGGCGCTCGGCGCCTTGAAGATGCTGCTCGACGGGCTGCTGGACGTCTCCCGGCTGGAAGCGGGTGCGGTGGTGCCGGAGGTCGAAGTCTTTGCGCTGGCGGAGGTGATGGACCGCGTCGCCGCCAACAGCCGGCCGGTCGCCGTCCAGAAGGGGCTGCTCCTGCACATCGTGCCGAGCAGCGTCCATGTGCGCAGCGACCCGATGCTGCTCGGCCGCATCCTGCAGAATCTGGTGGAAAACGCCCTGCGCTATACCGACAAGGGCCGCATCCTGATCGGCTGCCGCCGCCGCGGCCACATGCTGCGCATCGAGGTGTGGGACACCGGCATCGGCATTCCCGCCGACCAGCAGGAGGACATCTTCCAGGAGTTCGTGCAGGTCGGCAACGCCAGCCGCAACCGCGACCAGGGGCTGGGGCTCGGGCTGGCGGTGGTGCGGCGGCTGTCGGTCATGCTGGGCCATCAGGTGACGGTGCGATCGACACCCGGCGAAGGGTCGGTCTTTGCGGTCGAGCTTCCCGTTGCCGATCCCCCGGCGGCGAAACCGGCGCCCGCTCCGTGCTCTCCTCGTCCCGCCTTCGCCACCACGGTGCTGGTGATCGAGGACGACATGATCGTCCGTGAAGGGCTGCGGGCCATGCTGGCAGAGTGGGGCTATGGCGTCATGGCCGCCGAATCCTGCGCCGAGGCCCTGGACCTCGCCAACCGCGGGCCGGCTCCCGACCTGATCGTCGCCGATTACCGCCTGCGCGACGGCCGCACCGGAACGGAAGCGATCCGCGAGGTGCGGCTCGCCCTGGGCCGCATCCTGCCGGGCATCCTCGTCACCGGCGACACCGCCCCCGCCCGCGTGCAGGAGGCGGAGGCCGGCAATTTCCGCGTGATGCACAAGCCGGTGATCGCCGCCGATCTGCGCCGTGCGGTGGCTGATGCGCTGGAAGCGCTGCGGCACGAACGCCAGACCGTCGCCTGACCGGCGGCGGGTGGCGGCCGGGGTCAGCCGAGGTCCGGTGCCTGCCGCGGCACCCGCAGGGTGAAGACGGCGCCGTGGCCGGGGTCGTTGCGGACGCTCAACTGGCCGCCGAGCGTCTGTGTCGCCAGATTGTAGGCGATGTGAAGCCCCAGCCCGACGCAGCCGGCATGGCGCGCGGTGGTGAAGAAGGGGTCGAAGATCCGCGGCAGGTCGGCCTCCAGGATTCCTTGCCCATCGTCGCTGTGAACCACCTCGATCCAGTCGTCGCCGTCGGCATGGATGTCGATGGTGATCCGGCCGCTCTGTTCCGGCCGGAAGGCATGCGTCAGTGAATTGCGCACAAGATGGGTCAGCACGCGGGCGAAGGCGCCGGGGAAGCTTTCCAGTTGCAGCGCCTCCGGACAGGCCAGCTCCACCCGATGGCCTGAGGAGCCGATCTGGGTGTGCAGGCTCAGCAGCACGTCCTCGGTGTATTCGCGCAGGTAGAAGGTGCGGCGCTCGTCGCCGGTCTGGTCGGCCGCCACCTGCTTGAACATGTGGACCAGCGCGGCGATGCGTTCGGTGTTGCCGACCAGCAGTTGCCCGGCCTCCTGCGCCACCTCCAGGAAACCGGCCAGGGCCGAGCGGGTCAGGGCGTTGGCGGCGAACTGGCGCTTCACGTCCTCCGCACGGCTCAGCAGGTGGGAGGCGGTGGTCAGCGCCACGCCGACCGGCCCGTTCACCTCGTGCGCCACGCCGGCGACGAGCTGGCCGAGGGATGCCATCTTCTCGGTCTGAACCAGACTGTCCTGGGCGGCCTGCAACTCGCGATAGGCCTGCTCCACCCGGTCCTTGGCCGCACGCAGGGCGTCGGCGGCTCGCGCCCGCTCCGTGGTGTCCAGCATGACGCCGAACAGGTGTGTCAGCCGCCCGTCCAGATCGAAGCGCGGCGCGCAGGAGGAGGAGACATAGCGGACCTCTCCCGCCGGATCGATCACCCGGTATTCGACATAGACGCGGCGGGAATTGCCGATCACGCTTTCCAGCATGTTGCCGAAGGACATGCGGTCATCGGGGTGCAGGATGCCCAGCAGATTGTCGAAGGTCGGCTCGAACCGGTCAGGGTCCTGGCCGTAGATGCCGAAGGCCTCGCGGTTCCACACCAGCGTGCCGCTGTGGATGCCGTACTCCCAATAGCCGAGATGGCCGGTGCGGTAAGCCTCCTCCAGCCGCTGCTTGGCGGCCTCGAGCTGGGCCGCGGCCTCTGCCCGCTCGGTGCTGTCCATCAGCACGCCGAAGACGTGGGTCAGCCGCTGCTCCGCATCCAGCCGCGGTGCGCAGGAGGCGGAGACATAGCGGACCCGGCCGTCACGGTCGTGGACGCGGTATTCGACATAGACGCGCTGGGGATTGCCGACCACGCTTTCCAGCATGTTGCCGAAGCGCGGCCGGTCGTCGGGGTGCAGGATGCCCAGCAGTCCGTCGAACCCTCCGGCGAAGCGGCCTCGCTCATGGCCCAGCACCGCCAGCCCGGCGTCGCTCAGCACCAGTTCGCCGGATTGGATGCCATATTCCCAGTAACCGAGCTTGGCGGTGTGATAGGCCTCTTCGAGATTCTCGGTCGCCAGCTCCAGCCTGCGGGTGGTGCGGCGCTGCTCGGTGACATCCTCCACCGTCGCGATCCAGGGCGGACCGCCGACGCGGACCAGCAGGTCGCGGGGCTCGCCGGTGGCTGACTGGATGGTGACTTCCCGTTCGGTGCCGGGGACGGCATCGGAAAGGTTGGCAGTGAAGGCGTCGGCGCTGCCGTAGCGGTCGAGAAAGCGGCGATTGCCGCGCAGCCGCCCGTCGGGCTCACGGAGCAGGGCGGCGACGGGCAGGGCATCGAAAAGCGGGGGCTCGGAGGATGGGGCGGGCGCCGCCGGTACGGAACCGGTCTCCTGCCCCGGAGCCCCCGTCACGTCCATTGCCTGACCCGCTGTCGTCATGTGCATCTCCACAGTCCGCGCCCGATCCACGGGCGCAACTGTCGGCGGACACTACACAAGCAATTCAGCGGGACCTATGCCCAATTCGGCGCAAATCGTCGCGAATTTCAGGGTATCAGGCTGTTGAGGTCGAAGTCCTGGGCGAAGGCGATCATGGCGCCGCAGGCGCTGCCCGATCCGACCCGCATCACGCCTTCTCCGACCACCGTCGGGAACTTGCTTTTCTGCAATACCTGCTGGGTCTTCACCGGATCGGCGACGCGCACGACGAAGCCGGCGAAGAAGGGCAGGGTGGCCGTCGCGAAGGCGGGATCTGCGGTCCAGGCCCAATGCAGGCGGTCGGGCGTGGCAATCAGCACGGGCACCTGACCGTCGCCGGGCCCGACCGGCTCCACCACGCGGGCGGAGCCGCGGTCGGTAACGGTGCCACCCAGCAGTGTGGCATAGGTCGCGGCGACCGCATCGGGATCGGCGGTGGCGATGACCAGCGCCTCCAGCCCGGTGGCGCTGTTGGCATGCTCCAGCTGGTCGGGACGCCAGACCAGATCGGGCGTGTGATGCTGGCACAGGAAGACGCGGCCGGCCGGGGTGGATGCCGGGTCGATCTGGGTGATGGTGAAAGTCGCATCGCGGCTGCCTCCCGGCAACTCCACCGGCCGGCCGAAATCGACGGGCTCCGAAACCGGGAAGCCGGCGGCGGTCAGCGGCTCGACGGCGGCGCGGGCGTCCGGCGTCTTCAGCGCGATGGCGGCGATGCCCTCGCGCTGACGCAGAAAAGCGGAGTAATGAGCGTTGGCCGGCCGCTGCTCCTCGATGCCCAGCAACTCAAGATAGGTGCCGGTCGGGAACAGGATGGTGTGGTTGGCGGATTTCAGCTGGGTGTGGTGGCCGCGCGGCGTCACGGTGAAGCCAAGCCGGGCGTAGGCGTCGCGCGCCGCGTTCAGGTCGCGGGTCGCGATGACCAGATGGTCCAGTCCGGTGATGCCGTCGATGCTCATGGCGTCCTGCCGCTGTCGGGTTTCTGTGCCGCCAGCGATAGAACAGCCGGCCCGCCGCGGCAAGCGCGAAGCGGCCGGGCTTCCGTGCGGAAGCCCGGCCCTTCGGTCACAGCGCCTGCTGCAGCTCCGGCACGGCCTTGAAGAGGTCCGCGACGAGGCCGTAATCGGCGACCTGGAAGATGGGCGCTTCCTCATCCTTGTTGATCGCGACGATGACCTTGCTGTCCTTCATGCCGGCCAGATGCTGGATCGCACCCGAGATGCCGACGGCGATGTACAGCTCCGGCGCCACGATCTTGCCGGTTTGCCCGACCTGATAGTCGTTCGGCACGAACCCCGCGTCCACGGCGGCGCGCGACGCACCCACCGCGGCACCCAGCTTGTCGGCCAGGGCCTCCAGCAGCGGGAAGTTTTCGCCCGACTGCATGCCGCGCCCGCCCGACACCACCACGCGGGCGGCGGTCAGCTCCGGACGCTCCGACTTGGTCAGCTCGGCCGAGACGAAGCTCGACAGCCCGGCGGCACCGGCGCCCGCCACCGCCTCGACGGCGGCCGAACCGCCTTCGGATGCTGCGGTCTCGAAGGCGGTGGTGCGGACGGTGATCACCTTCACCGCATCGGCCGACTGCACGGTGGCAATCGCGTTGCCGGCGTAGATCGGCCGCTCGAACGTGTCGGCGGAAACCACGGCGGTGATGTCGGAGATGGCAGCGACGTCCAGCAGCGCGGCGACGCGCGGCAGAAGGTTCTTGCCGACCGAGGTGGCGCCGGCCAGCACATGGCCGTAGCCGCCGCCCGTGACGGTGGACACCACCAGCGGGGCGACGTCTTCCGGCAGCTGATGCTCGTAAGCCGAATCGTCGGCCAGCAGCACCTTGGCGACACCGGCTACCTTGGCGGCGGCATCGGCAGCAGCCTGCGCGCCCTTGCCGGCGACCAGGATATGGACATCGCCGCCAATCTTGGACGCAGCGGTGACAGCGTTCAGCGTGGCGGGCTTCAGCGAGGCGCCGTCGTGGTCGGCGATGACGAGAATGTTGGCCATGGTCAGTTCATTCCCCTCAGATCACGCGGGCTTCGGTCTTGAGCTTGTCCACCAGGGTAGCGACGTCCGGCACCTTGATGCCGGCCTGGCGCTTCGGCGGCTCGGCGACTTTCACGGTCTTCAGGCGCGGCGTGACGTCGACGCCCAGGCTGTCCGGCGTGACGGTCTCCAGCGGCTTCTTCTTCGCCTTCATGATGTTGGGCAGCGAGGCATAGCGCGGCTCGTTCAGGCGCAGGTCGGCGGTCACCACCGCCGGCAGCTTGAGTTCCACCGTCTCCAGCCCGCCGTCGATCTCGCGGGTCACCGCGACCGTGCCGTCACCGGCGGTGATCTTGGAGGCGAAGGTGCCCTGGCCCCAGCCCAGCAGCGCCGCCAGCATCTGGCCGGTCTGGTTGCAGTCGTCGTCGATGGCCTGCTTGCCGAGGATGACGAGGCCGGGGGCCTCCTTCCCGACCAGCGCCTTGAGGACCTTGGCGACGGCCAGCGGTTCGGTTGTCACGTCGGTCTGCACCAGGATGGCGCGGTCGGCGCCCATGGCGAGTGCCGTGCGCAGCGTCTCCTGGGCCTGGGTCGGGCCGACGGACACCACCACGATCTCGGTCGCCGTGCCGGCTTCCTTGAGACGAACCGCTTCCTCGACGGCGATCTCGTCGAAGGGGTTCATGCTCATCTTCACGTTGGCGGTCTCGACGCCGCTGCCATCCGCCTTGACGCGGATCTTCACGTTGTAGTCGACGACCCGCTTTACGGGCACCAGCACCTTCATGATGGAGTGTCTCCTCTCGGATGGTGTTCTTGTTAAGGCTCAGGCGACAGCGGACAGGGCCTGTCCACGCAAGGCCGCGACCGCATCGGGGATCGGCGGGGAGGAAACCGTGGTGCCGAGTGCGGCCAGCACCTCGGCCGGTGTGACCACGCCTTTGGCGCCCAAGAAGGCACCCTGGACGACGGCCAGCGCCGCCAGCCCGCCCCGCGTTTCCATGCGGTGTTCGATGAAAATATACTTGTCGTCCCAGCAAAGGACCCGGCTGACCAGGGTGAAGCGCTGGAACGGCCGCAGAGAGCGGCGGTAGCGGATGGTCGCTCCGCCCAGCACCGGCTGCCAGCGGTTGCGCAGGATCGCCGGACCCAGTCCGACCCGGATCATCAGATCGGTGCGGCCCAGATCCATCACGCTGAAATAGCGCGCGTTGGTCATGTGCAGGTTGATGTCGAGGTCGGTCGGCCAGACCCGGAACCGCAGCGCCGACGGATCCAGCAGCCCGGCGCGGCGGCCGCGCCATGCGGCGACGATGGCGGCGACGGCAACCGTCAGCAGGCGGAAGATCAGGTTCATGCCCCATCTCCCGTTCCGCCCTTCACCCCGCCCTTCATCCCGACTGCATCGCAGGCCGCCCGCAGCCATTGTTGTCCCATCATGCTCCGATCCCCCTCATAGGGCCGACCGGAGCGCCGGGGGCGCCCGACCGGTCAGCTGTCCTTCGCGGCGGACTTCTGCTCCGCCAGGGTGTTGTTGACCTGCTCTTCGATGTCGCGCAGTTCCTGTACGGTGGCTTCCAAATCCTCGCGCTGCTGGGCGAGGTCCTTCAGCCGCTTCTGCACGCGCTTCAACAGGTTCTTCTGCTGCTCGACCCCGCCATTGACGTTGTAGAGGTCGAGATATTCACGGATTTCCGCCAGCGAGAAGCCCAGGCGCTTGCCCCGCAGGATCAGCTTCAGCCTGGCGCGGTCGCGCTTCGTATAGACCCGGTTGTTGCCGACGCGGTTGGGCGCCAGCAGTCCCTTGACCTCGTAGAAACGCAGGGCCCGCGGAGTGATGCCCAGCTCCTCCGCAAGCTGGTTGACCGTGTAAAGCTGTTCCATCCCTGGGAAGACCTTTTGTTCGTGTTCGGCACAATGCGCCTTCCGTTTGGTAGCACAGCTGCCGTCGCGTGATAAGGCTTCCCTTTACGTCCGGGTGAGGGTGATGACTTCGGGTCATCCCCCGTTCGATAGAGCCTGCCGAGCCTCGGCGATCAGTTCCTTCTTCGACAGCTTGCCTACGGCGGTCTTCGGCAGCTCCTCGCGGAACTCGATGGCCGTCGGCATCTCGATGCGGGAGATCTTGTCGCGCAGGAAGTCGCGCAGCGCCTCCACCGTCATGCTAGCGCCCGGCTTCAACTGCACGAAGGCCTTCGGCGTCTGCCCGCGGTAATCGTCGGGCAGGCCGATGACGCAGGCGGCAACCACATCGGGGTGCTGGTAGATCGCTTCCTCGATCATGCGCGGATAAACGTTGTAGCCGCTGCAGATGATCAGGTCCTTCAGCCGGTCGAGCAGGAAGACGTAGCCGTCCTCGTCCATCGTCCCGACATCGCCGGTCAGCAGGAAGCCGTCGATGACGGTGCGGTCGCTTTCCTCCGCCCGGCCCCAATAGCCGGCCATCACGTTGGGGCCGGCAATTGCCACCTGCCCCTTCTCGCCGATGCCGAGCTTGCGGGTCGGGTCCTCGAGATCGCGGATCTCGATGGAGATGCCGGGCAGCGGCAGGCCGATCGACCCTTCCTTGTTGACGCCGCTCAGCGGGTTGGCGGCGCAGACGGGCGAGGCTTCCGACAGGCCGTAGCCTTCGATCAGCACACAGCCGGTCGCCGTCTCGAACTGGCGCTTCAGCTCCATCGGCAGCGGGGCGCCGCCGGAGATGCAGTAGCGGATCGAGGTCATCGGATAGCGGGCGACCTGCGGGTGGCCCAGCAGCGCCTTGTACATGGTGGGCACGCCGGGGACGAGCGTCGGCTTGCGCTTGGCGATGGTCTTCAGAACCTGTTCGGTCTCGAAGCGCGGGAGCATGATCAGTTCTGCGCCGCAGGCCAGACCCATGTTCAGCACCACCGTCATGGCGAATACATGGAAGAAGGGCAGCACGGCGAGCATGCGCTCCTGGCCCAGCGCCACGGTGGGGAACCAGGCCTGCACCTGCCGGGCGTTGGACAGCAGGTTGTGGTGGGTCAGCATCGCGCCCTTCGGCACGCCGGTGGTGCCGCCGGTGTATTGCAGCACGGCGACGTCGCGCAGCCCGTCGATGCGCACCGGGCGCAGTTTGCCGTCATTGGCCAGCAGGCTGCCGAAGTCGACATGGCGGTCGTCGCGCGGCACGGCGGCAAGCTCGCTGCGCTTCAGCACGCTGAACAGCGCCTTCTTCACCGCCGGCAGGATGGTCGCCATGCGGCAGACGACGATGCGCTTCATCGGCGTGCGCGCCAGCATCGCGGCGACGCGCGGGTAGATCTGCTTCAGGTCCAGCGTCACCATGATCTCGGTCTGCGAGTCGGTGATCTGGTGCTCCAGTTCCCGCTCGACATAGAGCGGGTTGTAGTTGACGACGGTCCCGCCGGCCTTCAGCACCGCGAAATAGGAAATGACGTAGGTCGGGCAGTTCGGCAGGCACAGGCCCACCCGTACCCCCGGTCCGACGCCCAGATCCTGGAAGCCGCGGGCCGCGCGGTTCACCAGATCCAGAACCTCGGCATAGCTGTAGCGGCGGCCCAGGAAGTCCAGGCAAGGACGATCAGCATAGCGCCCGGCCGCCTCTTCGAACAGCATGTGCAGCGGCATCGGCGTGAACTGCTGGTCCCAGGCGATCCCGTTCGGATAGTGCGTCAGCCAGGGATGGGCGGCATCATCGGCGGCAACGTTTACGGCGGCGGTGGACGGGTTGGCGCTCTGCGCAAGCGGCTCGGGCATGTTTCGCTCCCCTTGGCGGTGGCGCGTTCCGGATCACCTGGCAGCCTGTACCGAAAGGCGGCAACCGTGGCGGCGGGCGTCAGAAACGCTTTCGTTATGACGTTGACGTAAACGTAATGCGCACCTACTGTCAAGGCCAGTCCTACGAACAATCCTGAGGGCACGCTTTCATGGTCGACGACATTCTGCAGGAACTGCGCAGCCGCAGCGGCGATCTGCGCTCGCTCAACGCCTCGGTCCGCTTCCTGCTGGGCAAGGAGGGCGAGGTGATCCGGGTCGATGGCCGTGCCAGCCCGATCAGCATCAGCCGCGAGGATGCCGAGGCCGACTGCACCATCCGCATTTCGCCGGAGAACCTGCAAAAGCTCATCAACGGCAAGCTGAACCCGATGCTGGCCTTCACCATGGGCAAGCTGAAGGTCGAGGGCTCGATGGGCGTCGCGATGAAGCTGGCGCAGCTGCTGGACGACTGAGCGGCCGGAAGAGCCGCCAGAAGAACCAACCGGGAGGAAACGTACATGCCGATGATGCGCAACGCTTGCGCCACCCTGTCCGCTGCCCTGATGGCGGCCACGCTGATCGCCGGGCTGCCGGGTTCCGCCGCGGCACAGGGGGCAGCGCGCACGCTGAATTACCAAATCCTGATGGGCGAGGACCCCATCGGCAGCGAGCAGGTGAAGATCGAGCCGCAGGGCGACCGCACCAAGGTCACCGTCACCGCCACCACGCGGGTGAAGGTGCTGTTCATCAACTTCCGCTACGACCACAAGCGGGAGGAGATGTGGAAGGGCGGGGTGCTCGAATCGATGATTGCCACCACCGACGATGACGGCACGCCGCACAAGATCGAGATGGCGCGCGATGCCGGCGGCTACCGCCTGACGGTGGACGGCAAGGCCCAGCAGGCCTCGGCAAGCGTCCTGCCACTGACCCTGTGGACGCCGGACGTGCTGAAGCACAGGGAGTTGCTGTCGGTGATCGACGCGGCACCCTACAAGGTGGCGGCGCGCAAAGTCGGGGCGGAGACGGTGGAAGCTGGCGGCAAGGCGCTGGAGGCCGCCCATCACCGCATCGAGGGCGATGTGGAACGCGATCTTTGGTATGCGGCGGACGGCACACTGCTGAAGACGCGCTTCAAACGCAGCGGCTATGATATCACCTATGTCCTGAAGTGATTCACGCCGATTGAGGACCCGATGCCCATTTTCCTGTTTCCTGACGATCCCATCTGGAACGAGGAGGCCGACGCCGTGGAGTTCCCGGTGCAGGTCGGGGAATATCAGGGCCGGGTCCTCGTCACCCGCCGCACCTTGCAGGGCATCGTCGGCCACACGCCCAAGCCGGATGAGGCGGTTCAGCAGGTCTGCATGAACCGGCCGCTGTTCGAACGGGCGGCCGAGCAGCGCATCATGGCCCGCGCGCTCGACCCCGATGCCAACATCCACCTGACCGGCCGCGACCTTCACCGCGCGGCGGGGTAGGTTGCGGCCGGCTGAGACGCGCTCAGCCCAGGCGGGCGTAGCGGCCGCGGAAATACAGCAGCGGGTCGCCGCTGTCGCGCGAGGTCAGCTTGCGGACGCGGCCCAGCACGATGACATGGTCGCCGCCGTCCAACAGATGCTCGCGGTCGCATTCCAACGTGGCGAGGCAGCCGGTCAGCAGGCGCACGCCGCCGCGGCCCGTGCTCGTCTCCAGACCGGTCCAGCGCTCCTGCAGGTCGCGGCGGGAGAATCGGTTGGACAGTTCTTCCTGATCGGCGGCCAGGATGTTCACCGCGAAGTGCGGAGCGAGCTTGAAGGCCTCGAAGGACATCGCGGCGCGGCCCAGGCAGAACTGTACCAGCGGCGGGTCGAGCGACACGGACGAGAAGGAATTCACCGTGACCCCCAGCGGCAGCCCGTCGGGCGCGACGGTCGTGATGACGGCGATCCCGGTCGCGAAGCAGCCGAGGGCGGAACGGAACGCAAGGGGATCGATCGGCTGGTCGGTGATCATGACGTCCTGTCGTGTGGGCCTGGATGGGGCAGGGTGGGCGGGAGGGCCGGCGTGGGTCACACGCCCTCCGGTGGCGGTGAAGGTGACACACAAGGTAGGAAATACCGGGAATTAATCCAGCACGCCACCCGGCGCAAGCCGCATCTCCACCCCATCGCCGTTGCATCTCCGCTGTCTCCCCAGCCCGACAACGTCGTTAAACGGATCTTAATGAAACCCGGTCAGGGTTCTGCCGCAGTGGTCGGCCGCTGCTTTCACCGCGGCGCCGCGCCCAGAAATCGCATACGGGAAATCGGCCTTCGGGCTGTGAACCATTCGCCACGGCCAGGGCATGAGCGGGAATTCCGGCGGCGACGAGCGGCCGATCATCATCAAGAAGAAAAAGGGCGGGCACGGCGGCCACCATGGTGGCGCGTGGAAGGTGGCCTATGCCGACTTCGTGACCGCGATGATGGCCTTCTTCCTGCTGCTGTGGCTGCTGAACGTCACCACCTCGGACCAGCGCAAGGGCATCGCCGACTATTTCTCGCCGGTCTCGGTCAGCCGTGAACAGTCCGGCTCCGGCGGCATGCTGGGCGGCAAGACCATCACCGTGCCGGGCGCGCAGGTCTCCCCCAGCTCGCCGATGTCGGCGGACGTGCCGGTGTCGGGGCCGCCGGGCTATTCGGCGCAGCAGACCGAGGATGCCGACGACCCGACCGAATCGACCTCCGGTCCCGGCCAGGGCACCGGTCCTGGAAAGCCGGCCAGCGGCGCGGCACCCGACGCCGACGTCGCCGACCAGAAGCCGAGCGAGACGCGCGCCGAGTTCCAGAAGCGCATGGAGGACATGGCCAAGCAGTTGGGCATCCCCGGCCAGAAGCCCGGCGAGAAGCTGTCCGACTTCGGCGAGCGGGTGAAGGAGGCGATGGACAGCCTCCAGGGTGCTGCCAAGGAGGCCCGCCAGTTCCAGCAGGCCGCCACCGAGATCCGGCAGGCCATCCAGTCGGTGCCGGAACTCGAGCCTCTGGCGCAGAACCTGATGATCGACCAGACTCCGGAGGGGCTGCGCATCCAGATTGTCGATCAGGATCGCGTGTCGATGTTCCCCGGCGGTTCCGGCCAGATGTACCCGCAGACCCGCCAGCTGGTGCAGCAGGTGGCGAAGGCGCTGTCCAAGCTGCCCAACAAGCTGTCGATCAGCGGCCACACCGACAGTTCGCCGTTCCCTGCCGGCTCCGGCCGCGACAACTGGGATCTGTCGACCGAGCGGGCAAACGCCACCCGCCGCGCCCTGCTGGCCGGTGGCATCGACCCGACGCGAATCCAGGACGTCGTCGGCAAGGCCGACCGCGATCCGCTTGTCGCCGATCAGCCCAACAGCCCCCGCAACCGCCGCATCACCATGGTCCTGCTGCGCGAGACCCAGGCGGCGCCTTCGGCCGGCGGCCAGTCCGGCGGCGGTGGCGCCCCCACCAAAGCACGATAAGACTTCTGCGCTGCCGGTACTTTGGCGCTAATTTCCAGAAGCACCCGCGTCCGAATTCTTGCTTTGTCACTGCGTCGCACAACGGGGCGCGCGTTTGCCCTGTTCAAAGCGCGCGGCGATGCGTCATACTTCCTGCACAATGCGACATGGCCGGGGCGATGCCGCCCGGCCCGCGATGATCGGTCAGATACAAGCGCGGGGGAGTCTGTGAGCGTACCCGAGGGCAAACCGTCCGACCTATTGTCATCCTACAATCCTGGCCTGTACTTCGACGAGCTGTTCGGAGCCATGGATTTGCCGGCCGAACATACGGCGCTCATCCGCCAAAGGCTGGCCGCACTCGATTTCGATGAACTGCGCCGCCGCGCGCAGGATGCGGAGCGGGAGCTTTACAATCTCGGCATCACCTTCATCGTCTATTCCGACAAGGACGCCGTCGACCGCATTCTGCCGTTCGACGTCATCCCGCGGGTGATCTCCGCACCGGAATGGAAGCATCTGGAGGCGGGCGTCAAGCAGCGGGTCACCGCGCTGAACCTGTTCCTACACGATATCTATCACGACCAGAAGATCCTGAAGGACGGGGTGATCCCCCGGGATCTGGTCGAAGGGAACCATAATTTCCGCCCGCAGATGATCGGGCTGGACGTTCCCTTCAACACCTACATCCACATCATGGGCACCGATCTGGTGCGCGACCGCTTTGGGACCTTCCGCGTGCTGGAGGACAACGGCCGCGTTCCGTCCGGCGTCTCCTATGTCGTGGAGAACCGCCACATGATGCAGCGGGTCTTTCCCGACCTGATGCAGGACATCGGCATCCGGCCGGTGGACAATTACGGCCACAAGCTGCTGGACGCCATGGTGGAGATCGCGCCGGTCGACGATCCGCAGGTGGTCCTGCTGTCGCCGGGCACCTACAACTCCGCCTATTTCGAGCACATCTTCCTGGCGCGCGAGATGGGCGTGCCGCTGGTCGAAGGCCGCGACCTCGTGGTCGACAACGACCGCGTCTTCATGAAGACGACCAACGGCTTGGCCCCGGTCCATTCGATCTACCGCCGGCTGGACGATGCCTTCCTCGATCCCAAGGCCTTCAATCCCGACAGCCTGCTGGGCGTGCCCGGCATCCTGGAGGCCTACCGTAAGGGCAACGTGGCGCTGGCGAACGCCATCGGCACCGGCGTCGCCGACGACAAGGCGGTCTACTGCTATGTCCCGCGGATGATCAAATATTACCTGGACCAGGATCCGATCATCCCCAACGTCGACACCCGCATCTGCCGCGAGCCGGACGCGCTGCAATACACGCTCGACAATCTGGCCGATCTGGTGGTGAAGCCGGTGGGCGAGGCCGGCGGCTACGGCATCACCATCGGCCCGCGCGCCAGCAAGGCGGAACTGGAGGATTGCCGGGCCAAGCTGCTGGCCGATCCGTCCAACTACATCAGCCAGCCGGTCGTCGACCTGTCGGTCTGCCCGACCGTCTGCGACGATGCCATCGAACCGCGCCATGTCGATCTCCGTCCCTTCGCCATCACCGGCAAGAGCAGTTGGGTCCTGCCCGGCGGCCTGTCGCGCGTGGCGTTGAAGAAGGGCACGCTGATCGTCAATTCGTCCCAGGGCGGCGGCTCGAAGGACACCTGGGTTCTGGAAGGTGGTGCGGCATGAACCTGCTGTCCCGTTACGCCGAGTGCATTTTCTGGATGGCCCGCTACATGGAGCGGGCCGAGAATCTCGCTCGCATCCTCGACGTGCACGAGACCTTCGCGCGCGACACCCGCGGGGCCACCAACTGGTTCTCCATCGTCCAGCTGAACGCCGACGAGAAGGACTTCTTCAGCCGCCACGACCGTCCGACGGCGGAGGCGGTGGTCCACTATTACATGTTCGACAGCCAGAACCATAATTCGCTGCTGTCGATGCTGCGGATGGCGCGGGAGAACGCGCGGACGCTGCGCCCCTGGATCTCGACGGAGATGTGGACGCAGATCAACGTGTTCCACAACAAGCTGCTGGAGATGTCGGTCAAGGACGTGGCGGCCCAGAACCTGTCCAAGGTCTGCACCTGGATTAAGGAAGAATGCCAGACCCACACCGGCATCACCGAGGGCACGTTCTACCGCGACCAGGGCTGGTACTTCTACCAGATGGGCAAGTACATCGAGCGGGCGGACCAGACCACCCGCCTGCTCGACATCAAGTACCACACGCTGCTGCCGTCACCGGTGGAGGTCGGTTCCACGCTGGATGTCAGCCAGTGGACGACGGTGCTGCGCTGCACGGCCGGCTATCACGCCTTCCGCCGTGTCTATCCCCGCGGCATGTCGCCGGCCACCGTCGCCGGCTTCATGCTGTACAACGAGGGGTTCCCGCGGTCGGTGGTGATGTGCGTGCGGCAGATCGACGGCGTGTTGACGCGGATGCGCTCGCGCTACGATCTGCGAGGCGGGTCCGCGGCGATGGAGCGGGTGGACGAGCTGCTGGCCGCCCTGCTGTCCCGTCCGATCGACGCGGTGCTGCGCGACGGGCTGCACGAGTATCTCGACTGGATACAGCTGCAGCTGAACATCATCACTACCGAGATTGCGCAAGCCTTCTTCGGTGTCCAGCCTCCTCTGGCAGTTCAGAGCCAGTCGCAGTAAGCTCGGGTCCGGCGGAGGGGAATCGCACTCCTCCGCCCCCTCGTCACTGTCGTGGTGGTTGTCGCTCAGAATGTCGGTCATCCAGCCGCCGCAGCGTCCATTGCAGCAATTCTTCCGGTCGGGGCCGATGCCCTGTCCCTATCTGCCCGGACGTGTGGAGCGCAAGCTGTTCACCCGCCTGATCGGTCCCTATGCGACCGAGGTGAACTCCACCCTGTCGCGGGCCGGTTTCCGCCGCAGCCACGACATCGTCTATCGCCCGGTCTGCCCCAACTGCCAAGCCTGCGTGCCGGTGCGCGTGCCGGTCGCGGATTTCGTGCCGACGCGGTCGCAGCGCCGGGTCCTGAAGCTGAACGACGGGGTGACGCTGAGCGAACGGCCGGCCTACGCCACGTCGGAGCAGTACCGGCTGTTCTCGCTGTACCAGAATTCCCGCCATGGCGACTCGGACATGGCCCGCATGGCGATGGGCGATTTCGCCGCCATGGTCGACGAGGGCAGGGCGGATACCAACCTGCTGGAAGCACGCGATGAGCGTGGGCAGTTGGTCGGCTGCATGTTGACCGACCGGCTGTCGGACGGGTATTCGGCAGTCTACAGCTTCTACGACGCGGCCCAGGATCGCCGCAGCCTGGGCACCTTCCTGATCCTGGGCCTGATCGAGCGGGCGCGGCTGGCTGGCATGCCCTATGTCTATCTGGGCTATTGGATCGCCCACAGCCGCAAGATGGCCTACAAGGCGAAGTTCCACCCGCTGGAATGCCTGGGTGAGGATGGCTGGCGCCGAGCCGACATCGTGCCTGACGGCGACGCGGAGTAAGGACATCGCCACCGTCCGTTCCGGCGGCGACGCCCTTTGATGCCTTTTGTCAGGCTGCCTTGATGTCGCCCAGGAAGGTTTCGACATCCCGGCGCATCAGTTCGGCCTGCCGGGACAACTCGCCGGCGGCGGTCAGCACCTGACCGGCGGCATTGCCGGCCTCGCCTGCCGCCTGCGTCACCTGGACGATGCTGGTCGTGACCTCCTGCGTGCCGGTCGCGGCCTGCTGGACGTTGCGGGAGATCTCGTTGGTTGCGGCACCCTGCTCTTCGATGGCGGCGGCGATGGCGGTGGTGATGTCGTTGATGCTGCCGATGGTGCCGCCGATGCCGGTGATCGCCGTCACCACGCCCTGCGTCGTCTGCTGGATGGCGCCGATCTGGCTGGCGATCTCCTCCGTCGCCTTGGCCGTCTGGCCGGCAAGGCTCTTCACCTCGCTGGCGACCACGGCGAAGCCCTTGCCGGCCTCACCCGCACGGGCCGCTTCGATGGTGGCGTTCAGCGCCAGCAGGTTGGTCTGGCTGGCGATGTCGGTGATCAGGCCGACCACCTCGCCAATTTTCTGCGCGGCTTCGGCGAGGCTGCGGACCGCGTCGCTGGTTTGGCTGGCCTCGCTCACCGCCTTGCCGGCGATGTCGGCGGAGCGGGCGATCTGGGTGCCGATCTCGCGGATCGAACTGGCCATTTCTTCGGTGGCGGTGGCGACGGTCTGGACGTTGGCGCTGGTCTGCTCGGCAGCCGACGCAACGACGGTGGCCTGGGTGCTGGTCTGCTGCGCCATCGCCGACATGCTGTGCGCGGTGGCGTCGAGTTCCGACGCGGCGGCGGCAACGGTGCGCAGGGCGGCGGTCGATGAATTCTCGAAGCCGGTGAGCAACCGTTCGATGGCTTGAGCGCGGCGCATCTTGGCCTGCTGCTCTGCGGCTTCGACGGCGGCGAGGCGGTCGGCCTCGATCATGTTGTCCTTGAAGACTTGCACCGCACGGGCCATGGCGCCCAGTTCGTCGCCACGGGCGGTCCCGTCGATGGAAACCGTCATGTCACGGTCGGCAAGGCGCCCCATCACCGACGTGATTGCCTGAATCGGCCGGATCACTGTGCTGACGATCATCCAGGCCACGCCCATGCAGATGGCAACGACCAGCGCCAGGATGGCGGTGACCCACAGCTTGCTGGTTTGGAAGACCTGCTCACCGCGGTCGGCCGCACGTTTGCCTTCAGCGGCGTTGAAGTCCATCAGAGACTGGAGAAGATCTTTGGAGGTTCGGAACTCATCCCGCGACGAACCACGATATATGGCGCCGGCACCATCATTGTCATTCTTGCGCGACAGCGGCAGAAGCTGCTCCCGGCTGATTTTCATGTAGACTTGATAGCTCGTGACGAATTTCTGGTAGGTCTCGGTTTCCCAGCCCGGTGTCAAAAGCTTTTGGTAATCCATCCGCCGCTGTTCGATCCTGTCGGCGATTTCCAGAAGCGTTTTGTCCTCGCTCCTAATATCTCCATCGGTGGATGCGATTAGATGAGCGCCTTCCAATGTGCGATAGTAGTCGAAGGTAGTGTAAAGTCTGGAAATTGCTGAGACCGACGGCAACCAATTGTCGCGCACATCAGCGGCTTCTTCGTTGATTGTCGAGAGTTTGATCAAGGAAAAGACACCGAGACCAGCCGTGCACAGCAGAAGGGTTAGGATCGCAAGAAGCGTCCGTGACTTAACTGAAAGGTTCGAAATCCATGCCATGGCTGGTGCTCCTGATCTGAGGTTTCTCTCGACCTGCATTTCATCCGGGTAAGGGTGCTGGTTCGCCCGGTTCCTCACCCCTTACGGAAATGAGGCATGTGCGCTCACCCTCTCCGCAAATTGAGCAAAAGGCGCGCCATAAGCCGTTGCGATGCCTGTGGATCAAATATTGTTTGAATCCAATATTCTATCTGTTTCCCTCGATCACGGGATGCGTTTTGGACTGTCGCGATTTGGCAATATGGGGATTGCATTTTGCAAAATGCTTACGGCTTCCGTGCCTTGGACCGGTCCGATCCCAACATGGGAGACAGGGATCTACGGGATTCTACGTAGCTCCAACGTAGCCCTTGCCGCTGGATGGCGGGAAAGGAATAGTCCCTTCAAATCCTATCTTTTGGTATACCCTCCGAACGAGAGAGGGTTGCGATCTGCCGTGCCTATGCGGCTGCAACAAAAGCAAAAGGGGACGGCGAAGGCCGCGCCCCCGCAACAGGGAGGTTTCTCCTTTGAGAGGTCTGCTCAGACTAAGCGGGCTGATCGATGCCGTGAACGAAGGCATCGGAAAGCTCGCCTACTGGCTCGTGCTGGTCGCCGTGGTGGTCAGCTCGGTCAACGCGGTCATCCGCTATGCGTTCAACATCAGCTCCAATGCCTGGCTGGAGCTGCAATGGTACCTGTTCGCGGCGGTGTTCCTGCTGTGCGCCGGCTACACCTTCCTGCGCAACGAACATATCCGCATCGACATCGTGCTGGGGCGTTTCTCCCGCCGCGTCCAGGCCTGGGTCGACATCTTCGGCATCCTGGTCTTCATGTTCCCGATGACGATCCTGATCCTGAAGCTGTCGATTCCGATGTTCTGGGACAGCTTCCACACCAATGAAATGTCGAGCGACGCCGGCGGCCTGATCCGCTGGCCCGCGAAGATTCTGATCCCGGTCGGCTTCTTCCTGCTCACCGCACAGGGTGTGTCGGAACTGATCAAGCGCATCGCCTTTCTCACCGGCCATCGTGACGAGCCCGGCGAGAAGATGCACAGCCATTCCTAAGGACCGGGAGCGCCCCCCAGATGGTAGAGTTCGTATCCGCCAATATGGCGCCGCTCATGTTCGGCGCCCTGGTGCTGTTCCTGTTGATGGGATTTCCGGTTGCCTTCGCGCTGGCGGCCAACGGTCTGGTGTTCGGACTGATCGGCATCGAGCTGGGTCTGCTGACTCCGGCACTGTTGCAGGCGCTGCCGGAACGCGTGTTCGGCATCATGCGCAACGACACGCTGCTGGCGATTCCCTTCTTCACCTTCATGGGCCTGATTCTGGAGCGATCCGGAATGGCCGAGGATCTGCTCGACACCATCGGGCAGCTGTTCGGTCCGATCCGCGGCGGTCTGGCCTATGCGGTGATCTTCGTCGGCGCGCTGCTGGCGGCGACCACCGGCGTGGTCGCGGCCTCGGTCATCTCCATGGGCCTGATCTCGCTGCCCATCATGCTGCGCTACGGCTATGACCGCCGGATCGCGTCGGGTGTCATCGCGGCGTCGGGCACGCTGGCCCAGATCATCCCGCCGTCACTGGTGCTGATCGTGCTGGCCGACCAGCTCGGCCGGTCGGTCGGTGACATGTATGCTGGCGCCCTGATCCCCGGCCTGGTGCTGACTGCGCTCTATGCCGGCTACATCCTGCTGACCAGCATCATCAAGCCGGAGATGGTGCCGGCCCTGCCGCCGGAAGCCCGCACGCTGCGCGGCGGCAAGCTGCTGCTGCGGGTCATCACCTCGCTGGTTCCGCCACTGGTGCTGATCTTCCTGGTGCTGGGCACCATCTTCATCGGCATCGCCACCCCGACGGAGGGCGGCGCCATGGGTGCCGCCGGCGCAATCCTGCTGGCGCTCGCCAAGCGGCAGCTCGGCTGGGACCTGATGCGTCAGGCGATGGACGCGACCGCCAAGCTGTCGTCCTTCGTGGTGTTCATCCTGATCGGCTCGACCGTGTTCGGCCTGGTGTTCCGCGCCGTCAACGGCGACCTCTGGGTGGAACACCTGCTGATCGGCCTGCCGGGCGGCGAGCTGGGCTTCCTGATCGTCTGCAACATCCTGGTCTTCGTCCTGGCCTTCTTCCTCGATTTCTTCGAGCTGGCCTTCATCATCGTCCCCCTGCTGGGACCGGTGGCGGACAAGCTGGGCATCGACCTGATCTGGTTCGGTGTCCTGCTGGGCGTCAACATGCAGACCAGCTTCATGCACCCGCCCTTCGGCTTCGCGCTGTTCTTCCTGCGGTCGGTGGCGCCGAAGATGGACTACATCGACAAGGTCACCGGCAGGAAGATCGGGAAGATCACCACCGGCCAGATCTACTGGGGTGCGGTGCCCTTCGTGATCATCCAGATCATCATGGTCGGTCTCGTCATCGGCTTCCCGCAGCTGGTCGATGCCGGCCGCGACAAGGGACCGGCGATCAACCTGAACGACGTGAAGATCGAGATTCCGGCCTTCGACAATCAGGATGTGGCTCCGCCCTTCGGCGCTCCGGGTCAATCGGAGCAGAGCCCGGCGGACGATATCATGAAGCAGCTTCAGGGCAAGTAATAGGAAGCGTTGCAAAAGCCAGACAGTATAATCTGGGCAGAAAAAGGGGGCCGGTTCGTCCGGCCCCCTTTCTTATTGGTGCGCTTTCGGTGGGGAAAGGGTCAGCGCGTCGGGGTCGTTGCCCCGGCCCAATTGGTCGGGGCGGTGCCGGCGGGCAGGACCACCCCGCTGTTGCCGAGCGACACCATGCGGTCGCTTCCGGCGACCGGCGGCAGTGCTGCGAACTGTTCCGCCGTCATGCCGGTGAGGATCACCGCCTGACGGTTGCGGGCATAGCGCAGATTGTCGCTGGCGACCGTCACCTTGTGCTCGTTCGGGAAACGGGGCGCGCCGACGGTGATGATCGCCTGCTCCACCCGGTTGGTCGGCCCGATCACTAGGTCGGTGACGTTGCCGAGGATGCGGCGGCCATCCGGCGTCTGCACGGTCAGCCCGACCAGTTCCACCGGAGGCTGGGTCGCGACCTCTGCCGACGGGACGCCGCCCATGTCGGAACTGGCGCAGGCACCCAACGCCAGAACCGGCAGGAGAGCCAGGGCCGGCAAGGCGGGGAAGAACATGCGCAGGGAAAGGCGGCGGTGGTCCATCGTTCTTGGCCTTTTTGCTGACGGCGCGGAAATGTCCGCTCCTACAACAGCACGAGCATGGCCGGAGGTCCCCCGCGCCGACGGGGTGACCCCATTGCCCACGGGAGCTCTCCTTCCGGACAGGGGGGCCGGTCAGGTCAGGTGAAGATGAAGTCGTGGCCGGCGGTCAGCCCAACCTGATCGACGGTCAGTGACGAGCCGTCGGCGAAGGTGAAGGTCGACTGGAAGCCGCTGGAGGTCAGCGACATCTGGCCCGCGGTGTAGCCATGGAACTCGATCTGGTCGATCCCCCGCTCGAAATAATTGATGGTGTCGTGACCGAAGCCGCCGGTCGCCTGCTCCATCAGGAAGCGGTCGACCTGCCCGTCGGTGTAGCTGACCATCGTGTCGTCGCCGATGCCCGGACGGAACAGGTCGGCACCGCCGTCGCGATAGCTGTCATACAGCGTGTCGTTGCCGGCGCCGCCGATCATGGTGTCGTCGCCGCGCATCCCCTTCAGGATGTCGTCGCCGGTGCCGCCGTCCAGCCAGTCGTTGCCGTCGCCGCCGAACAGCTGGTCGTTGCCGGCATCGCCCCACATCGAATCGTTGCCGGCCTCGTTGCCGCCATAGGGGTCGCCGAGCCAGTCGTTGCCGTCGCCGCCATGCAGCTGGTCGTTGCCCAGGCCGCCGATCAGCGAGTCATTTCCCCGTTCGCCATACAGCTGGTCGTTTCCGCCGGCGCCGTTGATGCGGTCGTCGCCATCCAGACCGTCGAGACGGTCATCAAAGGCGGTGCCGGTCATGGCGTCGTTGTTCGAAGTCCCCCAAAACTGGCGCATGGCGTCTCTCCATCAGTGTCGTTAACGTGCTGTTAACGATTAACCAGATGTTAACCATGGGTCTCGGGCGGTCGAAAAGCGATAAAGGGGCAATACAAAGGGGGTCGGATGAGATGACACAGATAACTGAAACTTGATCGAATTAAGAAAATGAATTGTTTCTTCATTCGTCTTTTTTGTGGCCGAAAGCAGGATCTTTCTGTGACTGAATCAAGACTTTCTCTCCCATATGGGTAGGTTTTGAGCTGCGGAACGGCACAGGCTCGGCTGACCAAGGCGATGCGCGGGCAGGCGAGGCGGTAGGCCACCGGCCAAACGGGCTGCCGGAGCGGACAATCCGAAAGAGGTTCCAGGGCGCAAACGCGCCGGGCGCTGTCCGAAGTTTCGGATGCAGCCCTTAAGGCAAAAAATAACCGGGCGTCCAAAGGAACGCCCGGTGCAGTCATATACAGGGAGGGTTAGAGACAAGAAGGTGTGTATACCCTTCGGCGGAGGTGCCGCTTTGATGTGGATCAACAAAAGCACCCGCGTGGCGAATCGGCTTCCTTCCAGCCCCTCTCCAAATCGGGTCTCTCAGCCGTGGCTGTGCGAATGGCCGCCATAGAGGATGGACGGATCGGTTTCGACCGCCTGGATCGTCTCCAGCTTTCCGTCGCGCCAAGCACGATAGAAGCAACTGCGCCGGCCGGTGTGACAGGCGACGCCGTCCTGCTCGACAATCAGCAGCAGGGTGTCGCCGTCGCAATCCACCCGGAAATCCCTCAGCCGCTGCACCTGTCCGGAGGTCTCTCCCTTGCGCCACAGCCCGCCGCGCGACCGGGACCAGTAGCAGACGCGGCCGGTAGACAGGGTTTCGACCACCGCATCGCGGTTCATCCAGGCCATCATCAGGATCTCGCCGCTGCCATCGGCCTGGGCGATGGCGGGCACCAGCCCATCGGGGGTGAAGCGGATGGCGGCCAGCACCTCTTCAAAGGGGCCGGGCTCGGTCGACGGTGTTTCCGTCATGACAAATCACTCCTCAACTGTCCGCCGCGTTCAAAGGGCGGCGGACATCCGCCGGAAGCCGGCCTCAAGATCGCGGATCAGGTCGTCGGGGCTCTCAAGCCCGGCGTGCAGGCGCAGAACCTGGCCCGGATCGGTCCAGCGGGTGGCGGAGCGCACCGCCGCCGGCCGTGTCGGCAGGATCAGGCTCTCGAAGCCGCCCCAACTGTAGCCCATGCCGAACAGCTCCATCCCGTCCAGCATCGCCGCCAGCGCCTTGCGCGGAACCTGATTGACGATCACCGAGAACAGGCCGCTGGACCCGGTGAAGTCGCGCTTCCACAACTCGTAGCCGGGGAAGTCGGGACGGGCGGGATGCAGCACCCGTGTCACCTCCGGCCGGGCCGCCAGCCAGTCGGCGAGCGCCAGCGCGCTCTCCTGGTGCTGGCGCATGCGCACCGACAGGGTGCGCAGGCCGCGCAGGCCGAGATAGAGGTCGTCCGGCCCGCCGCAGACGCCGAAACGGGTGGCGGTCTTCTTGACCGCGGTCCAGCTTTCCTCGTCGCGGCAGGTGACGACGCCCAGCATCGCATCGGCATGGCCGACCATGTACTTGGTCGCGGCGTGGATCGACAGATCGACGCCATGGTCGAAGGGGCGGAAGAACAGCGGGGTCGCCCAGGTGTTGTCGATCATCACCGTGGCGCCGACCGTCTTGGCGGCGGCGGCGATGGCCGGAACGTCCTGCACCTCGAAGGTCAGGGAGCCCGGCGATTCGAGGAAGACCACGCTGGTGTTGGGCCGCAGTAGGGCGGAAATGCCGGCACCGATGCAGGGATCGTAGAACTCCACCTCCACGCCAAAGGGGATCAGCGTCTCCTTGGCGAAGCGGCGAGTGGGGCCATAGGCGCTGTCGGTGATCAGCACATGGTCGCCGGCCTTGGTGAAGGCCGATAGCGCAACGGCGATGGCGGCGAGGCCTGAGCCCGTGTTCACCGACTTGTAGCCGCCTTCAAGTTCAGCCGCCGCCTCTTCGAAGGCGAAGGTGGTGGGCGTGCCCATGCGACCGTAATGCACGCCTTCCAGCGTGTTGCGGTCGCTTTCCTCCAGCGCGTCCAAAGTCGGGAACAGAACGGTCGAGCAATGATAGACCGGCGGGTTGACGATGCCGTGGTTGTTCCGCGGGTCGCGGCCGGCATGCACGAGAATCGTGTCCTTGGTGACGTCCTTCATCGACTGTCCGTTTGGCTGGAGCGGCAATCCGGCCCGTCCGAGTCCGCCCTGGCCGGGAGAACCCAGGTGCGGGCGGTGCGGGCGCGGCCGAACATTGTGTCACCCCGGACGCCCAGCCGCCATCGCGGATTGCGCGCAACGACCGTCAGCGGACGGGATGTTCTGGTAACACCACCAATGCACAGAGGATTCGACAAGCCGGATCAAGTTGATACACTCTTGTCCCACGCGCATGGCTGCGTCGCGATCCTCACAGGACGGGTCCAATGGGGATCGGTCTGCCGGATTGTCAGGCGGATCGATCCGGCAGGGTCGTTCCGGTTGGATTATGGAGCCGGCGTGACCAAGCGCGTCATCAGACCGCTCAAAGCGAAGAACGCAAGAACAGGGTGGAGTTCATAATATGAAGTCAGGGTTCCTGGCCGCCGCCGCAGCGGCCGTGGTCGTTTCCGCCAGCGCCGTCGCCGGCGCTGCCACGCTGGACACCGTCAAGCAGCGCGGCTTCGTGCAGTGCGGCGTGAACGCCGGCCTTCCGGGCTTCGGCAACCCCGACAGCGCCGGCAACTGGACCGGCCTGGACGTCGATTACTGCCGTGCCGTCGCCGTCGCCATCTTCGGCGACGCCAACAAGGTCAAGTTCACCCCGCTGTCCGCACAGCAGCGCTTCCCCGCCATCCAGTCGGGCGAAGTCGACCTGCTGTCGCGCAACACCACCGCCACGCTGACCCGTGACACCTCGGTCGGCCTGAACTTCGCCCCCGTCACCTATTACGACGGCCAGGGCTTCATGGTTCCGAAGAAGCTGGGCGTGAAGAGCGCCAAGGAGCTGAATGGCGCCACCGTCTGCGTCCAGTCCGGCACCACGACCGAACTGAACCTCGCGGACTATTTCCGCGCCAACAACATGACCTACAACCCGGTCGTCATCGAGTCGAACGACGAGGTGAACGCCGCCTACTTCGCCGGCCGCTGCGACGTGCTGACGACCGACGTGTCCGGTCTGGCCGGCACCCGCGCCGGTGTCGCCCCGGTTCCGGACGACCATGTCATCCTGCCGGAAGTCATCTCCAAGGAGCCGCTGGCCCCGGCCGTGCGCCATGGCGACGACCAGTGGTTCGACATCGTGAAGTGGACCATCTTCGCCACCATCCAGGCGGAAGAGTTCGGCATCACCTCCAAGAATGTCGACGAGTTCACCAACTCGAAGAACCCGGACATCCAGCGCTTCCTCGGCACCTCGCCGGGCATGGGCAAGGCCCTGGGCCTGGATGAGAAGTGGGCCTACAACGTCGTGAAGAAGGTCGGCAACTATGCCGAGATCTTCGACCGCAACGTCGGCCCGGGCACCCCGCTGAAGCTGGAGCGCGGCCTGAACGCGCTGTGGACCAAGGGCGGCCTGATGTACGCGCAGCCGTTCCGGTAAGGCACGTCACCGTCTGAAGGCCGCCCGCAGCCCGTTGCCGGGGGCGGCCTTCCGGTTCTTTTGGGAGCGGTCGCGAAGGGCGCCAGCGAAGCGCCTGCGCAGGGGACCGCATTTGGGAGACATGTCGCATTCCCTACGGTGTGGGAAATGCCCGGAAGAACGTCCGGGACCGCGTGGGCACCGTATGGGGCGCGATGGTTGGGGGAGAGTAGTCCGTGGCGACCGAGACCCGGACCACCCAAGGCGCTCCGCCGCCGGGTGGCGTATCGTTTTCCCTCAGCGACCCGACGTTCCGCGCCATCGTCTACCAGATATTGGTGGTCGGCGCGGTCGTCCTGGTCGGCTGGTTCTTGATTTCAAACACGCTCGACAACCTCGCGCGGCGCTCGATCGCGACCGGGTATCATTTCCTGGAGCGTGAAGCGGCCTTCGGCATCGGCGAATCGCTGATCGACTATTCGCCGAAGGACACCTATGGCCGGGCCTTCCTGGTTGGCGTGCTGAACACGCTGAAGGTGTCGATCATCGGCGTCATCCTGGCGACGATCATCGGCACGATCATCGGCGTCGCCCGCCTGTCCAGCAACTGGCTGATCGCCAAGCTGGCCTCGACCTATGTCGAGATCATCCGCAACATCCCGCCGCTGCTGCAGCTGTTCTTCTGGTACGCGCTGGTGTCCGATGGGCTGCCGCCGGTCCGTCAGGCGCTGAACCCGATCCCGGGCGTCTTCCTGTCGCAGCGCGGCCTGCGCGTGCCGGTGCCCGCCCCCGATCCGGTCTGGACCAACATGGGCATCGCCCTGCTGGTCGGCATCGTCGCCGCCTGGGGCGTGTCGCGCTGGGCCAGGGCACGGCAGGCGCGCACCGGGCAGCCGTTCCCGGCGGGCTGGGCCGGTCTCGGCCTGATCGTCGGGCTGCCCATCCTGACCTGGCTCGCCGGCGGCGCGCCGCTCGCGATGGACGTGCCGAAGCTGGCCGGCTTCAACTTCACCGGTGGCGCCTCCATTTCCCCGGAATTCTTCGCCATCCTGACCGGTCTGACGCTCTACACCGCGGCCTTCATCGCCGAGGTGGTGCGCAGCGGCATCAAGGCGGTCAACTGGGGCCAGACCGAGGCGGCCCGTGCCCTCGGCCTGCCGGGCAGCCCGACGCTGCGTCTGGTGATCCTGCCCCAGGCGCTGCGGGTGATCGTGCCGCCGCTGACCAGCCAGTATCTCAACCTGACGAAGAACAGCTCGCTGGCGCTGGCAATCGGCTATCCCGATCTGGTGTCCATCGCCAACACGACGCTGAACCAGACCGGTCAGGCCATCGAAGGCGTGACGATGATCATGGGCACCTATCTGGTCATCAGCCTCAGCATCTCGATCTTCATGAACTGGTACAACAAGCGCATCGCGCTGGTGGAGCGGTAACGGCCATGACCGACAACGTGCAAAGCGTCGGCTTGCCGGACGAACGTCCGCCGGCCAACACCGTCGGCCCGATTGCGTGGCTGCGCAAGAACCTGTTCAACAGCTGGTACAACGCCATCCTGACCATTCTGGTCCTGGGGTTGCTAGCGTCGGCGATTCCGCCTTTCATGAACTGGCTGCTGTTCCGCGCCCACGGCTTCGACGCGACCTCAACCGTCTGCCGGCAGGATGCCGGCGGCGCCTGCTGGGGCTTCATCAGCGAGAAGCTGCGCTTCATCATGTTCGGCATGTTCCCGTGGGAACAGCAGTGGCGGCCGCTGGTGACCATCGCCGTCTTCATCGCCCTGCTGGTCGCCAGCTGCGACCGCCGCTTCTGGAAGCCGTGGTTCGGGCTGGTCTGGGCCGCCGGGCTGGCGCTGGTGGCGGTCCTGATGTGGGGCGGCGTCTTCGGCCTGACCTATGTCGAGAACACGCTATGGGGCGGCCTGCCGCTGACCATCATCCTGTCGGTGATCGGTCTGGCCGTGGCCTTTCCGGTGTCGATCCTGCTGGCGCTGGGCCGCCGGTCGAACATGCCGGCGGTCAAGGTGCTGTGCGTCACCTACATCGAGCTGATCCGCGGCGTGCCGCTGATCAGCCTGCTGTTCATGGCGTCGGTGATGCTGCCGCTGTTCCTGCCGAACGGCGTGTCCATCGACAAGCTGCTGCGCGCGCAGATCGCCTTCATCATGTTCGCCGCCGCATATATGGCGGAAGCGATCCGCGGCGGCCTGCAGGCGATCCCGAAGGGGCAGTATGAGGCGGCGGACGGGCTGGGGCTCGGCTATTGGCAGAAGATGCGCAAGATCATCCTTCCGCAGGCACTGGCCGTCGCCATCCCTCCGCTGGTGAACACCTTCATCAGCTTCTTCAAGGACACTTCGCTGGTCATCATCATCGGCCTGTACGATCTGCTCGGCACGGCAAAGGCCGCGCTGTCCGATCCGTCCTGGCGCGGTTTCTACCGCGAGGCCTATCTGTTCATCGGCGTGATCTACTGGATCTTCTGCTTCAGCATGTCGAAGTACAGCCAGAAGCTCGAACGCGATCTCAATCGCGGCCACCGCCGATAGATCGGATCGCGCAAAATCGAAATCGATTTGAAGCGTGAATCCGATCGCAAGAAGTGAAGATAGTATCGCCGTCAAGGGAGACACGAGAACCCATGTCCCAGGCCATGTCCCAGGCAGCCAAGCCGAAGCACGCCCTCAGCGGCGAGGAAATCATCCGCTGCACGGGCGTCAACAAGTGGTACGGCGAGTTCCACGTCCTGAAGAACATCAACCTCAGCGTCCAGAAGGGCGAGCGCATCGTCGTCTGCGGCCCGTCCGGGTCGGGCAAATCGACGATGATCCGCTGCCTGAACCGGCTTGAGGAGCATCAGAAGGGCACGATCGTCATCGACGGAATCGAGCTGACCAACAACCTCAAGAACATCGAACTGGTCCGCCGCGAAGTCGGCATGGTGTTCCAGCACTTCAACCTGTTCCCACACCTGACCGTGCTGGAAAACTGCACCCTGGCCCCCATCTGGGTCCGCAAGATGCCGAAGGCGGAAGCGGAAGAACGGGCGATGAGCTACCTGAAGCGGGTTCGCATCGCCGAGCAGGCCAAGAAGTATCCCGGCCAGTTGTCGGGCGGCCAGCAGCAGCGCGTCGCCATCGCGCGGTCGCTGTGCATGAGCCCGAAAGTGATGCTGTTCGACGAGCCGACCTCCGCGCTCGACCCAGAAATGGTCAAGGAGGTGTTGGACGTCATGATCGGCCTGGCCGAGGACGGCATGACCATGCTGTGCGTGACGCACGAGATGGGCTTCGCCAAGTCGGTCGCCGACCGCGTGATCTTCATGGATCGCGGCGAGATCGTGGAGCAGGACACGCCGGACGCGTTCTTCTCCAATCCGAAATCGGACCGCACGCGACTCTTCCTCAGCCAAATTCTAAACCACTGAGACGGTCGGCAGGCTGGCGGTTCCGTTCGGCCTGCCATCCGGAAACAAAACACCTCGACTTAGGGTGCGCGGCGCAATGTCCTGTGGCGTCGCGCACCGGTTTGCGGTTCAATCGGTCGCCTGACGTGCTGTTCGACCGACCCGCTACCGGAGACCGAGGTTATGGACCTGCTCAGCCCCCGTCCCAGCGTTGGCCAGATCAAGCCGTACCGTCCCGCTCGCCCTCCACGCGACGGCCGCCGGTGGATCGACCTCTCGCTGACCCACAATCCGCTCGGCCCGAGCCCGCTGGCGCTGGACGCTTATTGCGAGGCGGCGACCCGCATCCACTGCTATCCCGACTGGGATCAGGAACCGCTGCGCCACGCCATCGCACGCCGCCATTCCATCGACGTCGATCACATCGTCTGCACCGCAGGATCGGAGGAACTGATCCATCTGGTCGCGCAGGCCTTCGCCGGGCCCGGTGACGAGGTGCTGTGCCACGAGCGTGGCTATCGCGGCTTCCTCAAGGCGATCCGTGCCGCCGGTGCCGCTGCGGTCGTTGCGGCGGAACGCGACATGGTGGTGGATGTCGAAGCGCTGATCGACCGCGCCAGCGAGCGCACCAAAATCTGCTTCCTCGCCAACCCCAACAACCCGACCGGCACCTACATCCCGGCCGATGCGGTGCAGCGGCTGCGCGCCGGGCTGCCGCCGCACACGCTGCTGGTTCTGGATTCGGCCTATGCCGATTACTGCCGCCTGCCGGACTACAGCGACGGGACGGAGATTGTCGAGAATTCCGACAACGTCATGCTGATCCGCACCTTCTCCAAGATGCATGGCTTGGCCGGCTTGCGGGTCGGCTGGGGCTATGGTCCGGCGACGGTGATCGAGGCGGTGAACGCCATCCGGGGCACCTTCAACGTCTCGCTTCCCGCACAACTGACCGCCGCCGCCGCGCTGAGCGACGCCGGGCATGAGGAGGCGACCTTCGCCCACAATGCGCAATGGCTGCCCTGGCTGTCGCGCGAACTGGAACGGGTCGGGCTGCGCGTCTATCCCAGCGTCTGCAATTTCGTGCTGGCGCGCGTGCCGACCGACCCATCGCTGGGCACCCAGGCGGTCATCGACCATCTCGCCCACCGTGGCATCCTGGTGAAGGCGGTGACCGAATATGGTCTGTCGGACTGCCTGCGCATCACCGTCGGCCGCGAGGAGGAGAACAAGGCGCTGGTGGTGGCACTGGCGGAGATTCTCGGCTGAGAATAGTGAGTGGACGATGCGGGTGGCTTGCAGAAAATTTCAGGGATTTTGATTCAGATCAACGAACAGCCTATGCGTTTCGACATAAGGTCCGTCTTGTCTCTAAACCTCCCTGTATCACTGAGCCGGAGCATCCGCATGGATGGCTCCGGCTTTTTCTTTTCCGTCTGGAAGTTTCAGCCAGGGTCCGGGAAAATGCCGGTCAGTTGACCTGCATCAACGCAGGAAGAGGTGATCGGGCGTAGACCTATGACTGTCTCTAACCCTCCCTGTTTCACAGGAGGCTCCGGTTCCGGTGCCTCCTGTTTTTTTGTCCGGATTCAGGAAGGCGGGCGCGAGCGGTTCCAGCGCATGACCAGCCCGATCAGCGACAGCGGCACCACCACGACCGCGCCGATCAGGATGTAGGGCAGGGCCCAGCTCCCGGCTTCGATGACCAGTGCCGCGATGTCCTGCACCGTCTGCCAGCTGTTCGTCAGGATGCTGGCCGGATCGATGCGCAGGAACGACAGCACGAAGCCGACGATGAAGCACAACACCAGCGTCCGAATGATCCAACCCATCAAGGCCCCACCTCACGCTCGTCATGGCGGAGCTTCCGCCTGTCTGAAGGAACGCGCCGGTCCGTCACGGGGTTCCGGCGTTCCGCGGTAGATGGGGCGCGGTGGTCGGGGTGGTCAAGGGGAGAGATGTGCCGGCTTCCCCGGCCTCACCCCGCCAGCGGAATATGATCCCCCGAGCTGCGCGGCAGCACACCGTCCAGCCGCGGGTCGCGGACCTCGCGGGCGACATGGCGGGTGGGAACGAAACCCATGCTCTGGTAGAGCGGCAGGGCCTTGGGATGGTCGAAGGTGCAGGTGTTGACGACCAGCTTCGTCGCGCCGCCGTCCCACGCCTTGCGGATGATGGTGTCGAGCAGCCAGGGGCCCAGCTTGTGGCCGATGAAGTCGGGGATCAGCCCGAAATAGGCAAGGTCGGTTTCCTGTGTCCGCCGGTCCAGCTCGCCGTAACCGGCGGGCGTACCATCGACATACAGCACCCACACCTCCACCCGCGGGTCGAGGATCGAGCGCTCCAGCTCCTTGCGCGGCATGCGGCGGCGTTCATGCCACAGCCAGGGCTCACCCACCGTGTCGTAGAGATAGCGGTAGAAGGACCAGTTCGGCGGATTGGACCGCACCAGCGTGAGGTTGCCGGACGGCTGGCGCACCGGCGCATGGGCGGGCGGCGCCGTCATCTCCAGATAGGTGACGATTACCGGCAGATAGCCCGGCCGGCTGGCGGTGGGCACGGCGGGGCGGGTCAGGGAGAAGGGTTGGTCAGCCATTTCTGCATCATCGTAACGGGCGATTTGGCATAGCCCAACCTCTCATAGAAGGCCAGCACCCGTTGGTTGGTCTCGCGGACGAGCAACTGGACCTTGGGCATGCCGGCTGCGGCCAGCCAATCCTCCGCCTCCGCCACCATCCGGCGGCCGAGTCCCCGGCCTTGCAGGGCCGGATCGACGGCGACGTAATAGATCCAGCCGCGATGCCCGTCCTGCCCGACCATGGCGGTGGCGACGATCCGCCCGTCCTCGATGGCGGCCAGCACCGTCGAACTGCTCTTCGACAGTGCCAGTGCGAAGTCGGCCGCCGGGTCGTTCCATGGCACCACCAGCCCGCAGGCCTTCCACAGCGAGACGACGGCGTCGCAGTCTTCCGCCGTGCAGGGCCGGACAATCACGGAGCCGCTCACGGCTGTCGGGTCCCCGTCTCCAGCGGCAGATCCGCCCGCAGGCCCCATTCGGCCCAGGAGCCGTCATAGATCGCCACGTCCGGCTTGCCGGCGGTGGCGAGGCCCAGCGCGATGACGCAGGCGGTGATGCCGCTGCCGCAGGAGGCGACCACCGGACGACCAAGGTCCAGCCCCGCCGCGCGCGCCTTCTGAACGATGATGTCCGGTGGCAGCAGGGTTTTGCTGTCGGCGTCGATCAGGTCGGTGTGGGGCAGGTTGAAGCTGCCGGGAATGCGGCCGCTGCGCCGTCCGGGCCAGGGCTCGGCCACAGCACCCTCGAAGCGCGGCTGGGCACGGGCGTCGGTCACCTGATCGGTGCGGGCGTTGATGTTGGTGAGCACCTGATCGGCGCTGCGGATCAGCTCCGGCCGCTTGCGCGCCGTGAAGACCGCCGGCTGGACCGGAGCGGCTTCTCCAGATTCGGTCGGGCGGCCTTCCGCCAGCCACTTTGGCAGGCCGCCGTCCAGAACCGCCACCCGGTCGAAACCGAACAGGCGGAACAGCCACCAGACACGTGCCGCCGCCGTTGCCATGCCGGCGCTGTCATAGACGACGACAGTGTCGCCGTCGCCGATCCCCAGTGCGCCGATCTTCGCAGCGAAGGTTTCCTCGTCCGGGACCATGTGGGGCAGGGGGGCGGTGTTCGGCGCCGCCACCTCATCGACGTCGCACAGGCGCGCGCCGGGGATGTGGGACTCCGCGAACTCCGCCCGGATGTCGCGCTTCAGGGCCGGCATGTGCCAGGACCCGTCGAGGATTTTCAGCCCCGTCCGGCCGAGATTGCGGGCCAGCCAGTCGGTGGATACGACGGGGCCGGTCAGCGCTTCAACAATGCTGTCGCTCATGCTGCGCGTCCTTGAGAATAGGGGCTGTCGGGGAACGGATCGGCGAAACGGCTTCAGTCCCTCAGCGCGATGACGACGCGCCGGTTCTGCTTGCCCTTGTTTTCGATCTTCGTCACCTCGATTCCGCCGATCTCGCCGGTGCGGGCCACGTGGGTGCCGCCGCACGGTTGCAAATCGACGCCCTCCACATCCAGAAGACGCACCCGGCCACTGCCGGTCGGCGGTTTCACCGACATGGTGCGCACCAGTTCCGGCTGCGCTGCCATCTCGTCGTCGGTGATCCAGCGGGTGCCGACGGGAGTGTCGGCGGCGATCAACCGGTTCACCGCCTCGGTGATGGCGTCCTTGTCCAGCGATTCGGCAGGGACATTAAAGTCCAGCCGGCTCTTGTCCGCGCCGATCTGCCCGCCGGTGACCGACCCCGGCACCACCGCACACAGCAAATGCAGCGCGGTGTGCATGCGCATGTGGCGATGGCGGCGGTCCCAATCGATCTCCGCCTCCACCGCGGTGCCGGGGCTGGGCAGCTCCTGCCCGTCTTCCGGCACATGGATGACGTCGTCGGGGCCGCCATCGCCCTTCACCGTGTCCTTGATGCGGACTTCGAAGCCGTCGAAGCGCAGGACGCCGGTGTCGCCCGGCTGGCCGCCGCCGGTCGGATAGAAGACGGTGCGGTCGAGCCGGATGCCACGCTCGTCCACCGTCATGACGGTGGCGACGCAGTTGCGGGCGTAGGCGTCCTCACGGAAAAGCGCGTCCATATCCCCCTCGAAGAGAGTCAGGCCAGCCAGTCTGGCACAGGAAGATTCTTCTCACGGAGGAAGTCAGGATTGAAGAGCTTCGATTGGTAACGCTGCCCCCCGTCGCACAGGATGGTCACCACCGTGTGGCCGGGGCCGAGGTCGCGTGCCACCCGCATGGCGGCGGCGATGTTGATGCCCGACGAGCCGCCCAGCACCAGACCCTGGGTCTTGATCAGGTCGAAGACGATCGGCAGCGCCTCTTCATCGGGAATCTGCACGGCGTCGTCGATCGGCGCGTCTTCCAGATTGGCGGTGATGCGGCCCTGGCCGATGCCCTCGGTGATCGAACTGCCTTCCGACTTCAGCTCACCGTTGGTGTAGTAGCTGAACAGGGCGGCGCCCATCGGGTCGGCCAGCGTGATGCGGATGTTCGGGTTCCGCTCCTTCAGGGCCAGCGCGATGCCGGCCAGCGTGCCGCCGCTGCCCACCGCACAGGTGAAGGCGTCGAGTTTGCCGCCGGTCTGGTCCCAGATTTCCGGGCCGGTGGTGGTGCGGTGGCCTTCGCGGTTGGCGGTGTTGTCGAACTGGTTGGCCCAGACGACGCCGTTCGGCTCGGTCTTCGCCAGTTCCTCGGCCAGACGGCCGGAATAGCGGACGTAATTGTCGGGGTTGGAATAGGGGACTGCCGGGACCAGCCGCAGGTCGGCGCCGATCAGGCGCAGCATGTCCTTCTTTTCCTGGCTCTGCGTCTCGGGCATGACGATGACGGTGCGATAGCCGAGCGCGTTGCCGACCAGCGCCAGCCCGATGCCGGTGTTGCCCGCCGTGCCCTCGACGATTGTGCCGCCGGGGCGCAGCAACCCGCGCTCTTCCGCGTCGCGGACGATGGCGAGAGCGGCGCGGTCCTTCACCGACCCGCCGGGGTTCAGGAACTCCGCCTTGCCCAGGATCTCGCAGCCCGTCGCCTTCGATGGCCCTTCCAGGCGAATCAGCGGCGTGTTGCCGATTGCGCCGATGAAGCCGTTGCGGATGTCCAAGGCGGGTACTCCCAAAGTCAGATGTGGATTGCTGCCGATACTATCAGCGTGCAGGGCCGCGGTTTCAAGGCAGGGAGTGTGAAATGCTGCATTGAACGTGAATGGTACGTGAAATAAGTTGCGGAACCTGGAATCGGAGACTCTCCGTACCTTACCCCTGACTCAGCCAGCGCTTGCGCAGGGACTCGCGGTGGCGGGCCAGCCAGCCGATGGCGATGATGGCGACGGAGTTGCGCAGGCGGTTCTCGTCCATCATGCTGATCGCCTCGTCGGCCGGCAGGGCCATGATGCGGATGTCCTCATGTTCCTCCTCCAGGCCGCCGGTCGCGGCGAGGTTGCGGCTGTCGACCCGGCCGCAGAAGACGGTGACGACCTCGGTGAAGGCACCCGGGCTGACGTAATAATCGCAGATCTGCTCGATCTCCTGGATGGCGCAGCCGGCCTCCTCCATCGATTCGCGGCGCGCAACCTCCTCCGGGCTCTCGCCTTCGCCGACCATGCCGGCGACGATCTCGGTCATCCAGGCCGGGCCGCCGGCTGCCGCGGAGCCGACGCGGAACTGCTCGATCATCACCACGGTGTCGAGATCGGGATCGTAGAGCAGGACGCCCACCGCGGCCCCGCGGTCGCACACCTCGCGGGGGGGCAGCACGTCGGTCCAGGTGCCGTCGAACTTCTTGTGGCGCAGGCGGTAGACGTCGATGGTCAGAAAGCCCTTGTAGGGGGTCTTCTTGTCGAGAATCTCGATGTCGGGATGGTTCATGATCGGCGTGAGTCCATGGATGGCTGTTCCCCACAGGGTGCTATGCCGGCACGCCGTTCACAAGCGCCCGGGAAGGTAACCGGCTGTTGGGGCAGGCATCACAGCGTCGGGTTCAGCCTCAGGAACCGCACGCGGTCGGCCGAGGTCACGGGAACCGGGGTCAAGGTGGAACCGCGCATCACCTCGAGCGGAATGACGATGCCGGCCGGTCCCAGCCCCCAGAGCTTGCGGTAGAAATCCGCCAGTCCATTGAAGCGCTGGCCACCGACGCCGACGATCCAATCGCCGGGGCGCAGGCCGGCCGATTCGGCTGGGCTGCGTGGCGACACCTTTTCCACCAGCAGCCGCCCCATCTCTTCGCGCAGGGTGACGCCCAGCCAGGGACGGGCCGGTTCCTGCCGTCGCCCGTAAGCCAGAAGGTCGGCCAGAATCGGCTCAAGCGCCGAAACGGGGACGAACATGTTGCCGGGCAGGCTGCGCCCCTCCACTGCCTCCGCCACCAGCAGCGATCCGATGCCGACCAGCCGGCCCTCGCGGTTGACCAGGGCGGCGCCGTTGAAGGCGCGGATTGGCGGGAAGGTGAACAGCGCCTCATCCAGCAGATATTCCCAATAGCCGGCGAATTCCCGCTTGCCGACCACCTTCACGGCGGTGGCTCCGCGATTGCCGCCGCCGCTGAGCGCCAGCAGGGTGTCGCCCTCCTTCACGGCCCCTGGACCGGCCAGACGCAGCCAGGGAGCTGAAAACCCCATCTCCGCCCGCAGCAGACCGAAGCCGCTGACGGGGTCGTAGGCCACCATGTTGGCGGGATAATTGCGTCCGTCGGCGGCAATGACCTGAATCTGCGACGCCTCCATCACCGTATAGCCGATGGTCAGGATCAGGCCGGAACCGTCGATGACGACCCCGCTGCCCTCGCGGTCGGTGCCCAGGGTGCGGGCGCTCTGGCTGTCCGCCGGCACGGTTGCGGTGATGCCGACGACGGAACGGACGACACGCTCCGGGTCGAGCTGCTCAGACTCCGCCGCTTTGGCCGGATCAACGCCGGGGACGGCCAATTGCAGGCCGATCAGGAGAAGGACGGTCGCCGCCAGACGCGGCACAACCGGTGTTGAGACGACCCGCATGACGCCGCACTCCCGCGCAAGGCAGGGCCAAGGGCACCCCCGGTGCCGCGCGGCCCTGTCCGTCGCGACTCGGGTGACACAAGCATGACATTGCGTTCGAGTCGCGGCTCATCAAGCCGTCATCGCGCGGTCGTCCACCACGAGCGCGACCATGGTGATGGAAACATACCGCCGTCGGCCGTTGTTGTCTTGTCCGGGTCCCGCAATCAAAGGGGAAAGGTGACAGCATGCCCATCGAAAGCGAACAGGAGCTGGAACAGGCCGTCCAGGAGTTCCAGCGCCTGAGCGACGCACCGGAGGGGTCCGAGGAGGGCCGCCGCCGCAGCGTTCTGGACGCGGACATCAAGTCGTACTACGCCAGATGCGCAGACACGATGCGGCCTGCCAAGCCGCCCTCCACCGGCTGACGGAGGGGGAAGCGGGTCCGCGTGGCCGACCGACGTAAAGCCGGCCATCATTAAGGAGAGCGGTCCGCGATGAAGCGACTCGACACCTGCTACACCTGCCGCTTCTGGGAGGGGCAGGGGCTCCGCCAGCGCGGGCCGAAGGGAACCTGCCGGCGCTACCCGCCGGTGGTGACCCCGCGCAGCCCGGAAGGCGACTTCCCGATCACCCTGTCCACCGACTGGTGTGGGGAATGGAAGCGGGTGGCGATCGCCGCGGCGGGCGGCGACCCATCGGATTCCGACGACAGCATCTATGACGATCTGGTGGAGTAGGGCACATCAATAACCGGTGCCTTGCTCCCGACCTTTCAGCGCGGGTGGGGCGGGATCACCAGAACCGGGGTGTTCTCGTAGGCCTGCGGATTGCGGTCGGCGGCAGGTCCGGTCCAATCGGCGCTGAAAGCCAGCAGGGCGACCAGCACGGCTGCCAGGAACAGCAGCATTGCCGTGACGCAGTCAACCGTCCGGACCGGGCGCTCTTCGCATTCGGACGAGCGGTTGCCGGTGCTACCGACAGGCGGGGCGGTGCGGAAATGTTCGGATTGGAATGGCAGAAGCACGGCGGTCCTCCATCGGCTGGAGACGCCCGGCCCAAGGCTCGGCCCGGATTATTATCAAGTCTAACCCCCCGCAGACATGCGCGGCATTTCGCTTCCGGCAAAGCAGGATCGTCTTTTGGGACTAGTTCATACTGTCTTGGGCCACCGTCGGTCCTAGCCCAACTGCTTTAAACCGAATTCGGTTACTTAAGCGCCACAGTCAAGCTGCAAGAGTGCAGAAAGACAAAAAGGCCGGATGCGTTCGGCATCCGGCCTTTTCGATCTGGCTCCCGGTGCTGGACTCGAACCAGCGACAAGCGGATTAACAGTCCGCTGCTCTACCAACTGAGCTAACCGGGATCGGTGACTGACCTTTCGGCCGCCGCCGTTGTTGGCGTGGCGGGTGTATAGCCGAACCATTCGGCCCTGCCAAGCCAATTCCGACAGAAAAATGAATTTTCTTTCGACGGCGGGCGAAGCGGTGGGTGAGGGGCATTCCGCGAATAAAAACAAAGCCCTAACGCAAAAAGCCCCGCTGGAAGCGGGGCTGCGTTCGGTTTGATTGACCTTGATCTATACTGTTGTCAGGTATGGAGGCACGGGCGGGAATCGAACCCACGTACACGGATTTGCAGTCCGCTGCATCACCACTCTGCCACCGCGCCATCCTGACCGGCACCGGCGCGCCGTTTCCGGTGCGCCCTCGGTGTGGAGCGGTGGTATAGCGGCCTGGAACGGAGCGGTCAAGGCGAATGGTGACGATTTTTGAACATCGTCGATCGAACCGGCATGACCGCTCTTTGCCGACGCCTCCGCCGGCCGTTTTCCCGACCTTCGGCAAAGCCCGCCCGCATATCGCTCGTGACGTTGTGTTCGCCAAGCCTTTGCGGCTATATACCGCCATGGCAGGAAGCCGTTCGCTGTTCGGCTTGGTGCCGGTGTCGTCACAACACATCAATAAGCGACCGCCATGACCGATTTCGCCGCCGCACGCTATTTCATGGTCGAGGGACAGATCCGCCCCAACAAGGTGACGGATCAACGTCTCGTCGATGTCCTGTCGGAGCTTCCGCGCGAAGCCTTCGTTCCTTCGTCGGCGCGCGGCGTCGCTTATGTCGACGACGATCTCCCCATCGGCAAGGGCCGCTTCCTGCTGGAACCGATGGTCTTCGCCCGTATGCTGCAGGCCGCTGCCGTGCAGGAGACCGACCGCGTGCTCGACGTCGGTGCCGCCGGCGGTTACTCCACCGCGGTGCTGGGGCGGCTCGCCTCGTCGGCCGTCGGCCTTGATTGCGATGAAGCGCTGACCGCGGCCGCGGCCGCGGCGCTGGCCGGGCAGGGGATCGCCAACGCCAAGGCCGTCACCGGTCCGCTGGCGGAGGGGTACGCCCAAAACGCCCCTTACGATGTGATCGTCGTCGAAGGTACCGTTCCGGAGGTGCCGGCTTCGCTGACCGACCAGCTGGCGGAAGGCGGTCGTCTGGTCGCCATCGTCCAGGGCAAGGGCAGCGTCGGCGAGGTCCGGCTGTTCCAGCGCACCGCCGGCGTGGTGTCCAGCCGCATCCTGTTCGAGGCCCAGCCGCACGCGCTGCCGGGCTTCGAAAAGAAGGCCTCCTTCGTGTTCTGACCGGATTCGCCGGTTGGACTGGTCTTGAACTGAACCGTGCAGTTTACCTCTGCGCGGTTCTGCGCTACCGTCGCCATCGCCCTTGCACGAAAGTGAGCAACCATGGCCGCACCGTTTGAGATCGAGGTGGAAGAACTGGACCGCCGCCGCAAAGCCGGCGACGAACCGGTCGTCCTCGACGTGCGCGAACCGTGGGAGTTTGCGCTGTGCGCCATCGACGGCAGCCTGCACATCCCGATGAACGGGCTTCCCGGTCGGGTGGAGGAGCTGCCGAAGGACCGCGATGTCGTCGTCGTGTGTCACCACGGTGGCCGCAGCGCGCAGGTCACCATGTGGCTGCGTTCCAAGGGCTTCGACCGCGCCATCAACCTGGATGGCGGCGTCGATGCCTGGGCGCGCCGAATCGACCCGAACATGAAGGTCTACTGAACATGACCGTGCGAAGCCGTTTTGCGCGCCGCTGGCTGCTGGCGACGGCCCTGACCCTGACCGCTACGATGGGCACAGCAGTGACCGGCGGTGGTACGGCCCAGGCCCAGTCCCTCGAGCAGGCCCTCGCCCAGGCCTATGCCAACAACCCGACCATCGGCGCCCAGCGCGCCCGCCTGCGCGCCGTCGACGAAGGCGTGCCCCAGGCGCTGTCCGGCTACCGTCCGACCGCCCGCGTGACCGCCGGCATCACCCGCTCGATGGGCGAGAGCAAGTATGACGGCGGCTCGACCGGGTCGGAAAGCAACGCCAAGAGCGTCGGCGTCACCGCCACCCAGCCGATCTACGACGCCACCGTCGCTCCGGCCGTCCGCCGTGCCGAGCGGCTGGTCGAAGCGCAGCGCGCCACCCTGATCGCTTCGGAACAGTCGGTCCTGCTGGCCGCCGCCCAGGCCTATCTGGACATCGTCCAGAACCAGGCCATCCTGCAGCTGCAGACCAACAACGAGCAGGTGCTGCGCCGCCAGCTGGACGCCGCCCGTGACCGCTTCCGCGTCGGCGAATACACCCGCACCGACGTCAGCCAGTCCGAGTCGCGCCTGTCGGCCGCCATCGCCTCCAAGATTTCGGCCGAAGGCACGCTGCGCGCCTCCCGGGCCACCTACGAGCGTCTGGTCGGTGCCGCTCCCGGCGAGCTGAAGGCGCCGAAGCCGGCCTTCCGCCTGCCGAAGAACCTGGACGAACTGGTCGAGCTGGCCCGCGCCAACAACCCGAACGTCCTGTCCGCCTCCTACACCGAGGCGGCGCAGCGCGAGGCGGTGGACCAGCAGTACGGCCGCCTGCTGCCGTCGGTGAATCTCTCTGCCAGCGGCACCCGCACCTACGATCCGGGCCGTTCGTCCGGCATCGAGCTGAACCGGGCTGACAGCGCGCAGATCACCGCCCAGGTCAACATCCCGCTCTATCAGGCCGGCCAGCCGGAAGCCCTGGTCCGCGAGGCCAAGCAGACCGCCAACCAAGCCCGCCTGCAGATCGAGGAATCCCGCCGTCAGGTGACCGAATCGGCGGTCAGCGCCTGGCAGGCCCTGCAGACGGCCCGCGCCAGCATCGAGTCCTATTCGGCGCAGATCAAGGCGGCCCAGATCGCCCTGGAAGGCGTCCGTCAGGAGGCGCAGGTCGGTTCGCGCACCGTGCTCGACGTGCTGAACCAGGAACAGGAACTGCTGAACGCCCGCGTCTTCCTCGTCCGTGCCCAGCACGACGAAATGGTCGCGGCCTTCAATGTACTGGCGTCCAGTGGACAGTTGACGGCGGACCGGTTGAACCTGCCGGTCCAGAAATACGACCCGACCGCGAATTACGACAAGACGCGGGGCAAGTGGTTCGGAACTTCGGTGACCGAATGAACGAAGCGGCCCGCGAAAGCGGGCCGTTTTTGTATTATGGCTTTTTTGCCAGCCCTGCCCTAGGTTTGGGGCAGGTTGACGTCTCGGGTTGCCAAGATGAGCGATAAGGGCCAGCAAGAACCTTCGATGGAGGAAATCCTCGCCTCCATCCGGCGGATCATTTCCGAGGACGGCGAGCCTGCCAAATCGGAAACCCAGGCGCCTTCGCCGCCTCCACCTCCGCCGCCCCCTCCACCATCGGGGGCGGCGGGGG
>NZ_WHOS01000001.1 GCF_013340935.1 Azospirillum melinis
CGGGTCCGGGACCCTGCATGGCGGGTAGTTTGACTGGGGCGGTCGCCTCCCAAAGTGTAACGGAGGCGCGCGATGGTGGGCTCAGAGCGGTCGGAAATCGCTCGTCGAGTGCAATGGCATAAGCCCGCCTGACTGCAAGACTGACAAGTCGAGCAGAGACGAAAGTCGGCCATAGTGATCCGGTGGCTCCACGTGGACGGGCCATCGCTCAACGGATAAAAGGTACGCCGGGGATAACAGGCTGATGACTCCCAAGAGTCCATATCGACGGAGTCGTTTGGCACCTCGATGTCGGCTCATCACATCCTGGGGCTGGAGCAGGTCCCAAGGGTTCGGCTGTTCGCCGATTAAAGTGGTACGTGAGCTGGGTTTAGAACGTCGTGAGACAGTTCGGTCCCTATCTGCCGTGGGTGTCGGAGTTTTGCGAGGATCTGTCCCTAGTACGAGAGGACCGGGATGGACATACCTCTGGTGCACCGGTTGTCACGCCAGTGGCATGGCCGGGTAGCTAAGTATGGACGGGATAACCGCTGAAAGCATCTAAGCGGGAAACCCACCTCTAAACCAGAGCTCCCTTGAGAGCCGTGACAGACCATCACGTCGATAGGAGGCATGTGGACGGGCGGCAACGCCTGAAGCTAAGCCTTACTAATCGCTCGATCGGCTTGATCTCGACCCCACAAACCGCGCCATGCGCAGCAGCAAGCCTGCTCACAAAGCAGCAGCTTGACCAGCGCATCGCCGTTCGATACATCCTCGACATCACTTGCACTGAACAAGCATTTAGCACTTTGGGTAACAGCGTCGGTCTTGTGCCTCGGTGACCTGGTGGTCATGGCGAGGTGTCAAACACCCGATCCCATCCCGAACTCGGCCGTGAAAAGCCTCCGCGCCAATGGTACTGCGTCTTAAGACGTGGGAGAGTAGGTCGCCGCCAGGTCGCTCAGGCACAAGAGACGCTCAATAGCCAAAGCGCAAATGCTTGCATCTTCACGACGTCCGTCACCCGACGATGATACATCCGCGGGGTGGAGCAGCCCGGTAGCTCGTCAGGCTCATAACCTGAAGGCCGCAGGTTCAAATCCTGCCCCCGCAACCACTGACACTTGACGCCCCGGTTCGAAAGAGCCGGGGCGTTCGTGCGTCTGGGCCTTGCGGATCTCAGCGGCGCCCTCGCAGACCGTCAGCACGCCGGCCAGCTCACCGTGCAGGTCGCCGCCCATCCCGCAGGCGGCCAGTTGTGCGCCTCGCCCTGGCAGTCCCGGCACCAGGCGTAAAGCGCGTCATAGGCGATCATGCCGTGGCGCAGCATCTCGTGATCGTCCGTGAAGATGGCGGAGACCCGAAGTCCCGCTCCAGCGCGGCGGCGAGGTCGCCGCCGGCGTCACCGGAGCCGCCGAGGCTGTCGAAATACACCTCATGCAGGATCATCGATTTGGCGGCGATCAGTTCCTCGCGCTTCAGGCCGTTGATGGCAAAGGTCGGTGCCGCGCTCCAGTCGAGCCGGGCGAGGTCGGCTTCGATGGCATTCAGGCGACGGATGGCGCCGCCGTAGTTGTTCTCGTAATGGCTGGCGAGCAGGCGCTCGGAGAGGCCGTTCAGCCGCGGCGGCTTGAGCGGCAGCGGTGCGACCTCGTACGGCATGGTACACCTTCTGTTCGATAACCGGACAGTTCGGACTCGAAATGGACCGTATGCCCGAGAGGGAAATGATACAAGTGTTGCGTTGTTGGTATGCCTGAGATACAAGTGGCCAATGAGCGACATGCGCACCACCTCGGAGTCTCGATACGTTTGGCTGCTGCTGGCCCACCAGCTTCCGCCGAAGCCCGCCTACTTCCGCGTCAAGGTATGGCGCCGCCTCCAGGGCTTGGGGGCGGTGGCGATCAAGAACTCGCTCTACGCGCTGCCCGCCGGCGAGCAGGCCCAGGAGGACTTCCAATGGCTGCTGCGCGAGATCAACGAGGGCGGCGGCGAAGCGGTGGTCTTCGAAGCGCGCTTCGTCGACGGCCTGACGGATCAGGAGGTCCGGGCGCTGTTCGACAAGGCCCGTGACGCCGACTACGAAGCGCTCGCCATCGATGCCCGGGGGGTGGCGGAGGTGGTTGCCGGGGAGCCGGAGCTGTGGTGTGCGCGCGGCAGCGAGCTCCGGGGGCAGGTCACCCGCCTGCGGCGGCGCTTGGCGGAGATCGTCGCCATCGACTTCTTCGGCGCCGACGGGCGGGAGCCGGTGGAGGGGCTGCTCACAGGGATCGAGGCCCGGCTCGCCGAGGCCGAGCGTGGCCCGGACCAGGGGGAGACAACCATGGGAACCAAGCACGTCACTGACGTGAAAGGCCGGACCTGGGTGACGCGCCGGGGCGTGCAGGTGGACCGCATCGCCTCGGCTTGGCTGATCCGCCGCTTCATCGATCCGGAGGCCCGCTTCAAGTTCGTTCCCGACAAGGGCTACGTCCCGGAGCCCGACGAACTGCGCTTCGACATGTTCGAGGCCGAGTTCACCCACGAGGGCGACCACTGCACCTTCGAGGTGCTGCTGGCGAAGCTCGTGCCGCCGGACCGGGCGCTCCAGGCGATCGCCGAGATCGTCCACGACATCGACTTGAAAGACGCCAAGTTCCAGCGCGAGGAGGCGGCCGGCATCCGCACGCTGCTCGCCGGTATCGCTGCGGCGACAGACGATGACACCCGCCGGCTGGAGCGCGGGACCGCCGTCTTCGAAGATCTCTACGAATATTTCCGCAAAAAGCGCGACTGAGGAGCAAGCCGATGACCGAGGCGGACGCCGCCGTGGATACACTCGTATCCACGACGAAGGACGGCACGCATGGGGTGAGCCTTGGTGAGGCGACCCGGGTGTGGGCGCGTATCGCCGCGCTCAGCTTCGGCGGCCCGGCCGGACAGATCGCGGTCATGCACCGCATCCTGGTCGAGGAGAAGCGCTGGATCGGCGAGACGCGGTTCCTGCACGCGCTGAACTACTGCATGCTGCTGCCGGGACCGGAAGCCCAGCAGCTGGCCATCTACATCGGCTGGCTGATGCACCGGACGGTCGGCGGCCTGATCGCCGGCATCCTGTTCGTGCTGCCGGGCCTGGTCGCCATCATGGCGCTGAGCCTGATCTACGCCGCCTTCGGCAACGTCGGGCTGGTGCAGGGGCTGTTCTTCGGCCTGAAGGCGGCGGTGCTCGCCATCGTGCTCGAGGCGGTGGTGCGCATCGGCAAGCGGGCGCTGAAGAACCGGGTGATGCTCGGGATCGCCACGGCGTCGTTTGTGGCGATCTTCGCCTTCGACGTGCCGTTCCCCGTCATCATCCTGGCGGCGGGCCTGATCGGCTTCATCGGCGGGCGCCTGGGACGCCAGGCGTTCATGGTCGGCGGTGGGCACGGAGCGTCCAAGGGGAAGACCCTGGCGGATGCCGACAGCCTGCTGGGCGACGGCACGCCGGCCCACGCGCGGCCGACGCTCGGCTGGTCGCTGCGGGTGAGCGGTGTCTGCCTGGCGCTGTGGCTCGGGCCTGTGGCGGCGCTGCTGCTGGTGCTCGGCCCGGACGACATCTTCAGCCAGATCGTGGTCTTCTTCTCGAAGATGGCGATGGTCACCTTCGGCGGCGCCTATGCCGTGCTCGCCTACGTGGCGCAGCAGGCGGTGGACCATTATGGCTGGCTCCAGCCCGGCGAGATGCTGGACGGGCTCGGCATGGCCGAAACCACTCCTGGGCCACTGATCATGGTCACCCAGTTCGTCGGCTTCATGGGCGCCTTCCGCGCGCCGGGCACGCTGCCGCCGCTGTTGGCCGGCACGCTGGGCGGGCTGCTGACCACCTGGGTCACCTTTGTGCCTTGCTTCCTGTGGATCTTCCTCGGCGCGCCCTTCGTGGAAGCGCTGCGCGGCAACAAGGCGCTCGGCGGTGCCCTGTCGGCGATCACCGCCGCGGTGGTCGGGGTCGTGCTGAATCTGGCGGTCTGGTTTGCCCTGCACGTGCTGTTCGGGCGGCTGGAACCGGTGCGCCTCCTCGGAGCCACCCTCGAGATCCCGGTGCTGAGCACGGTGAACTTCCCCTCGCTGGTCCTGACCGCCGGCGCCATGCTGGCGGTGTTCCGCTTCAAGGTCGGGATGATTCCGGTGCTCCTCGCCTGTTCGGCGGCCGGTCTCCTCCTGCACGCCGCCGGTCTGGCGGGCTAGCGGGATGACGGCCAGCGTCCCCACCGGACGGTTTGCGCTGCTGCCGGCCGGCACCGCGCCGGAGGCGACGCTGCTGCTGGGCGCACGGGCGCTGCGGGCCTTCGGCGACGGGCTGATCAGCCTGCTGCTGCCGGTCCACCTCGCCCGGCTCGGCTTCGGCCCGGTCGCGATCGGCGCCCTGGCAACGGCGACCCTCGCCGGCTCGGCGGCCTTGACCTTGACGGTCGGGCTCGCCGCCCATCGCTTGCCCAAGGGGCGCACGCCGTTGCTCGCCGCCGCCGTGCTGATGGTCGCGACCGGGCTCGCGTTCCCTCTGGCGCGGCAGTTCTGGCCGCTGATGCTGATCGCGTTCGTCGGGACGATCAACCCGTCGTCGGGCGACGTCAGCGTCTTCCTGCCGCTCGAGCAGGCACAGCTGAGCGAGACGGTCCCGAACCGCGGGCGCACCGCCCTGTTCGCCCGCTACAGCCTGATCGGCTCGCTGGCCGCCGCCGTCGGCTCCCTGTGCGCCGGTGCGCCCGAACTGCTCGCCGGCGCGACGGGCATCGACGCGGACATGGCGATCGACGGTGCGTTCCTGCTCTACGCGCTGCTGGGCCTGGCGTCGCTGCTGCTCTACCGGCGCCTGCCGGACAGCCGGGCGAATGCCCTGAGCGTCCCGGCCGAGCCGCTGCGGCGGTCGCGCGGCATCGTGCTGCGCTTGGCCGCGCTGTTCTCGCTCGACGCCTTCGCCGGCGGGCTGGTCGTCCAATCGCTGCTGGCACTCTGGCTGTTCGAGCGGTTCGGCCTGTCGCTGGCGACGACCGGGGTGATCTTCTTCTGGACTGGCCTGTTGGCGGCCGTCTCCTATCTGGTGGCGGAGCGGATCGCGGCGCGGATCGGGCTGATCAACACCATGGTGTTCACCCACCTGCCGGCGAATGTCTGCTTGGTGCTGGTGCCTTTCGCGCCCGATTTGACGACGGCAATCGCTCTGCTGCTGGTGCGCAGCCTGCTCTCGCAGATGGACGTGCCCACGCGCACCTCCTACGTCATGGCCGTGGTGACGCCGGGCGAGCGGGCGGCCGCCGCGAGCATGACGGCGGTGCCGCGCAGCCTCGCTTCGGCTCTGGGACCGCTCCTGGCAGGCCAACTGTTGGCGGTGTCCGGGTTCGGCTGGCCGCTCGTGCTCGCGGGCGCGCTGAAGATCGTCTACGATCTCACGCTGCTCGGCATGTTCCGACATGTTCACCCGCCGGAGGAGGTCGGCCTTCAAGGCGCGGCGGCGTGTACCGGCGGTCAAGCGGGTGCGACCGGCCGGGACAGCCCAATGTCATCCTCCGGTGTCGACCTCCGGCGTTGACGGGCCAATGGCGTAAGATGCGGGAAACTGCTCGAATGATCTCGACGTTTTGCGTTCAGATTGCGAGATTTCTCAACTCGAAGCGAACCCCTCCACATGCGATGCTCCAAATGCAAGGCGATGACAGTTATCCTGCCGCATTGTGAGCACTGATCAGAACCGGTCTGCAGGTGAGGCCAAATGCCAGTGATGGAACTGCGCCTACAGGCTCGTCATGCGCAAGCGCAGCGCGTTGCCGATGACCGACACCGAACTCAACGCCATGGCGGTGGCCGCGATGATCGGGCTCAGCGTCCAGCCGAAAATGGGATAGAAGATACCAGCCGCCACCGGCACCCCGAGCGCGTTGTAGACGAAGGCGAGGAAGAGGTTCTGGCGGATGTTGCCCATGGTGGCACGGCTCAGCACCCGGGCCCGGGCGATGCCGGCAAGGTCGCCCTTCACCAGCGTCACGCCGGCGCTCTGGATCGCCACCTCGGTCCCGGTGCCCATGGCGACCCCGACGTCCGCTTCGGCGAGTGCGGGGGCATCGTTGACGCCGTCGCCGGCCATGGCGACCACGCGGCCCTCCGCCTTCAGCTTCCGCACGATCTGATGCTTCTGGTCGGGCAGAACTTCTGCCTCGACCTCGTCGATGCCGAGGCGCCGCGCCACAGCCTCCGCGGTGGTCCGGTTGTCGCCGGTCAGCATGACGATCCGCACGCCATCGGCGCGCAGCGTCTCCAGTGCATGCGGCGTGCTCGCCTTGATCGGATCGGCAACGGCGATCACGCCGCCGGGGCGGTCGTCCACCGCGGCGAACAGCGCCGTCGCCCCCTCCCGCCGCAGCTTGTCGGCGCGTGCATCCAGGTCGCCCGCATCCAATTCGCCCAGGACCACGCCCCGGTCCCGCATCATCGCCGCATTGCCGAGCAGGACCTCGCGGCCACCAACCCTCCCGACCACGCCCTTGCCGGTTACCGAGCCGAAGTCGGTGACCTCCTGCAACGGCAGCCCCCGCTCCCTGGCGGATGCGACGATGGCAGTTGCCAGGGGATGTTCACTTGACCGCTCCAGGCTGGCTGCCAGGGACAGAAGCTCCGCCTCGTCGATACCAGCCGCCGGGACGACTGCGGTCACCCGCGGCTTTCCCTCGGTCAGGGTGCCGGTCTTGTCCACCACCAGCGTGTCGACCTTCTCGAACCGCTCCAGGCTCGCCGCGTCCTTGATCAGCACGCCGGCCGTCGCCCCCTTTCCCACCCCGACCATGATCGACATCGGCGTCGCCAGCCCCAGGGCACAGGGGCACGCGATGATGAGCACCGAGACCGCCGCGATCAGCGCATAGGCGAAGGCGGGGGCCGGCCCCCAGACCATCCAGCCGGCGAAGGCGAGGAGGGCGGCCAGGATGACCGCCGGGACGAAGTAGCCGGACACCACATCGGCCATGCGCTGGATGGGCGCGCGCGATCGCTGCGCCTCGGCCACCATGGTCACGATGCGCGACAGCATGGTGTCGGAGCCGACCTTCTCGGCCCGCATCACCAAGGCACCGGTCTGGTTCACGGTGCCGCCGATTACCTTGGCGCCGGGCTCCTTCTCCACCGGCATGCTCTCGCCGGTGACCATCGACTCGTCCACGGCGCTGCGACCATCGAGCACCTCTCCGTCGACCGGCACCCCGTCGCCGGGGCGGACGCGCAGCCGGTCGCCGACCCGGATCTGGTCGAGGGAGACCTCCTCATCCTCACCGCTCTCCTTGATGCGGCGGGCCGTCTTGGGCGCCAGGTTCAGCAGCGCCCGGATGGCACCGCCGGTCTGTTCGCGGGCGCGCAGTTCCAGCACCTGGCCGAGCAGCACCAGCACGGTGATGACGGCGGCGGCCTCGTAATAGACGGCCACCACCCCGTCCATGCCGCGGAAGCTCGCCGGGAAGAGACCGGGCAGGAAGGTCGCGGCCAAGCTGAAGAGGTAGGCAACGCCTATCCCGAGCGCGATCAGGCTGAACATGTTCAGGCTGCGCCGCCGGAATGATTGCCAGCCGCGCTCCAGCAACGGCCAGCCGGCCCACAGCACGACCGGCGTCGCCAGGAGAAACTGAATCCAAATCGAGGTACGCGGCGGTATCAGGTCATGAAGGCCAAGGGCCGGAATGTGGCTGCCCATCTCCAGGACCAGCAGCGGCACGCTGAGCACCAGGCCGATCCGGAAGCGCCGGGTCATATCGACGAGTTCCGGGTTCGGCCCCTCTTCGAGGCTGGCCCCCACCGGTTCCAGGGCCATGCCGCAGATCGGGCAGTTGCCCGGCCCCTCCTGACGGATTTCCGGGTGCATCGGGCAGGTGTAGATGACCCCCTTCCGGGGCGAGGCTTGCCCGGCCTGCTCCGGTGCCGCGGGTTTGGCTTCCGGCTTCAGGTATTGCTCGGGGGCGGCGACGAACTTGTCATGGCAGCGCGCCGAGCAGAAGTGGAAGCTGTGCCCATCATGCTCCGCGTGGTGCGCGGTCCGCTCCGGGTCGACCATCATGCCACAGACAGGGTCTTTGACCGTCGTGTGGTCATCGGATCCTGCGTGATGATGCTGACCATGATGGTCATGTCCGTGCTGATGGCCATGTCCATGGTGCAGGTCGTTCATGTTCGCGTCTCCCTTCGCAGGCCCGGCGTCGGTACTCCAGGTGTTGCGCGGCGCCACATGGGTTTGGAGTGTGGCGGTGACCGTGAATCCATGCTCCACCTTCCAACGACTGGAAGGTCAATCCCGGTGTGCAGGCTGAGGACTTCCTCTCATCAAGTCTTCGACCGCTCGCTCATGGCGATCAGCGAGGCCGCCGCCAGCATGGCGGGTTTCTTCCCGGCGCTCATCGCGCGTGTCCTCGCTCGGGGTGGCATGAGGCGGTGATCCTCATGCCACCCCTGGGGTCTCAGTGGCCCGCGTGGCCCACGTCAAAGCGGGCCTGAACCGGCTTCTGGCCGGGCATGGTCAGGGCGGTGACAACCTTCACGCTGTCGTGGGACTCGCCCAGGTTGGCCTTTCCTTTGAGCGCATTGGCGCCTGCCGGTTCCAGCGCGACCTTCTGGGTCTGCTTGTTGGCCAGGATGGTGGCTTCGGCCTTGGCGCCGGTCACGTCGACCGGCTTGTCCGCGCCATTGGTCACGTACAGGACGACGTCGTTGCCCTGGAGCACGAGCTCGGCATGATACGGGCCGGCGTCGGTGCGGGGACCGCCATGGGTGCCGGTCTTGGCACCGTCGGCGAAGGCCGCCGCCGGGGCGGCGACCAGGGCGGCGGCGACGAGGAGGGTCGAGAACTTCACGATAGGCTTTCCTTCTGGATTGGACACGGGTGAACAGGGGGATCAGTAGGCTTCGGCCGGACGCAGCGAGCCGGCTTGGGCGTCGACCAGATGCCTGAGCGGCTTCTCGCCGAGCCTGAGGAAGAGGACGGGGGTCAGGACCGTGTCGAGCAGGGTGGCGCTGACCAGGCCGCCGAAGATGGTGACGGCGACCGGGTGGAGGATCTCCTTGCCCGGAGCGTCGGCGCCGATCATCAGCGGCACCAGGGCGACGCCGGCCGACAGGGCCGTCATCAGCACCGGGGTCAGCCGCTCCTGGCTGCCGCGGATCACCATGGTCTTGCCGAAGCTTTCGCCCTCGTGCAGGACGAGGTTGATGTAATGGCTGACCTTCAGGATGCCGTTGCGTGTGCTGATGCCGGTCAGGGTGATGAAACCGATCATCGAGGCGACCGACAGCGGCTGTCCGGCGATCCACAGGGCGGCGACGCTGCCGATCAGGGCCAGCGGCACGTTGCCCATGATGATCAGGGTCAGCACCGCGGAGCGGTAGCGGCTGTAGAGCACCAGGAAGATCATCGCCAGCGACACCATCGACAGCGCCGCGATGGTCTTCGATGCTTCCTCCTGTGCCTGGAATGTGCCTTCCAGGCTGGTGAAGTAGCCGGGCGGCAGCGACGAGCGGCCGACCACGTCACGGATGCTCGCGACGATCTGCGCCATGTCCGTCTTGCCGTCGCTGTTGCCGAGGATGACGATGCGGCGCTTGCCGTTCTCCCGCAGGATCTGGTTCGGACCGTCGGTCTCATCGACACTGGCGAACAGGCTGAGCGGCACCCGGCCCGCTGGAGTCTCGACCAGCAGGTTCGCCAAGCCGCTGGTGGTGCGGTCCTCGTCGGACAGCCGCAGCACGACGTCGAAGCGCCGGGTGCCGTCGACGATCTCCGACACCACCCGCCCGTTGGACAGGCTCTCCAGCGCGTCCGTCGCCATCGCCGGGGTGACGCCGTAGAGGGAAGCCCGCTCATAGTCGATCACGACCTGCACCTGCGGGATGCGGACCTGCTTCTCGATCTGCAGGTCGACCAGCCCAGGGATCGACGTCAGCGTCTGCTGCAGCTGCCCGGCCAGGCTGCGCAGGGTGTCCAGATCCTCGCCATAGATTTTCAGGGCGATCTGGGCGCGGACGTCGGACAGCATGTGGTCGAGCCGGTGCGAGATCGGCTGGCCGATGTTGACCGACACCGGCAGCGCCGCCAGCCGTGCCCGCACATCAGCCAGCACCGCGGAGCGACTGCGCGCGGACGGCACCAGATCGACGTCGATCTCGCTGGAATGGACGCCTTCCGCGTGCTCGTCGAGCTCGGCACGGCCGGTGCGGCGGCCGACCGACGCCACCTCCGGCACCTGCATGATCAGCCTCTCGGCCGCGAGACCGACACGGTTCGACTCGGCGAGCGAGATGCCAGGGTTGAGCACCATGGAGATGGTCAGCGTACCCTCGTTGAAGGGCGGCAGGAAGGCGCGTGGCAGGCTCGGCACCGTGGCCGCGGCGATCACCACGGCGGCTCCCACCACGGTGAAGAGCGTACCGGGATTGCCGAACGCCCAACCCAGCAGCCGGGCGTTGCCGGCCTTCAGCTGCCGCACCAGCCAGCTGTCATGCTCGTCGAGCCGCTTCAACTTGGGCAGCAGGTAGTAGGACAGCACCGGCGTGACGGTGATGGCGGTGAGCAGGCTGGCGAGGATGGAGACGATGTAGGCCACGCCCAGCGGCGCGAACAGCCGTCCCTCGATGCCGGACAGGGCGAACAGCGGCACGAACACCAGGATGATGATTATCGTGGCGTAGACGATACCGGAGCGCACCTCCTGCGAGGCCGCTGCCACCACCTCCAGGACCGGCCGCGGGTTGATCGCCCGGCGGTTCTCGCCGAGGCGGCGGTAGATGTTCTCCACATCGACGACGGCATCGTCGACCAGTTCGCCGATGGCGATGGCGAGGCCGCCCAGCGTCATGGTGTTGATCGACATGCCGAACGCCTTGAACACCAGCACGGTGATCAGGATCGAGATCGGAATGGCGGTCAGCGAGATCAGCGTCGTGCGGACGTTGAGCAGGAACAGGAACAGGATGACGGCGACCACCACCACCGCCTCCTGCAGCACCGTCATGACGTTGTGGATCGAGCTGTCGATGAAGTTGGCCTGCTTGAACAGGATCTCGTTCGCCTTCACCCCCTTCGGCAGGAACTGAGCCAGATCGGCCAGGGCCTTCTCGACGTCGGCGGTCAGCGTCGTCGTGTCGCTGCCCGGCTGCTTCTGCACGGACAGGATGACGGCCGGCTTGCCGTCGACGCCGGCGTCACCGCGCTTCACACGGGCGGCGAAATCGACATCGGCCACCTGCCGCAGATGGATGGGCTGGCCAGCCTTGTAGGCCACCACCAAGTTGCGGAGATCCTCCAGCCGGGTCGTCCGGCCGATGTTGCGGATCAGGTACTCTTCGCTGTGCTGGTCGATGAAGCCGCCGCCGGTGTTCGCCGAGAACTGCCGGAGCGCCTTCACAAGCTCGTCGGTGGTGATCTCCAGGTCGTGCAGGCGCGCCGGATCAGGAGCGATGCGGTACTGACGGATCTCCCCGCCGATGGGAATGACCTGACTGACGCCGGGGATGGCGAGCAGGCGGGGCCGGACCACCCAATCGGCGAGTTCGCGGACATCCATCGGCCCGACGCCGGTTCCCGGTTCGGCGGACATGGCGAGCAGCATGATCTCGCCCATGATGGAGGAGATCGGCCCCATCTGCGGCCGGACGTTCGGCGGCAGCTGGCCCTGGACGATGGCCAGACGCTCGGCGACCTGCTGGCGGTTGCGGTAGATGTCGGTGCCCCAGTCGAACTCGACGAAGACGATGGACAGGCCGACACCGGAGACCGAGCGCACGCGGGTGATGCCCGGCATGCCGTTCATCGACGTCTCGAGCGGGAAGGTGACCAGCTGTTCGACCTCCTCGGGCGCCAGCCCCTCGGCCTCGGTCATCAGCGTGACCGTGGGCTTGTTGAGATCGGGGAAGACGTCGACCGGCAGTCCCTTGAGGACGAAGGAGCCGTAGACGACCAGCAGCACGGCGGCGGCCAGTACGAACAGGCGGTTGCGCAGGCTGGTGTTGACGAGGACGTTGAACATGGCCGCCTCAACGGACCTGATTCAGCAGGCCGGCGCCGTCGGTCACGATGCGGGCCTCGGGCTCGATGCCCGCCAGGACCAGCACCGTGCCGCCATCGACCGGCTGCGTGCGCACGGGCCGGGCGACGAAACGCTGCGGCGACTCGTGCTGCCAGACGATCGGCTGACCGCCGGCGCCGCGCACCACGCTGTGGCGGGGCAGCACAATGCCCGACGCGGTGCCCTGCATCTGGGCGACGAGCCGGACCGGCTGGCCGACGCCGAGCCCCGCCGGCAGATTGCCGATCCGGAAGAGCAGCGGGATCGCCTGCTGGCGCAGCGCCAGGCTGGAGCCGAGGAGCTCCAGGGACAGGCTGGTGCCGTCGGCGGTCGTCGCCGTGGCTGCCTTGATGGCATTCGCCACCCGGGGATCGAAGGCAACCGCTTCGACCATCAGCCGCGACGGGTCGACGATCTCGAACAGGACCTGATCGCGGGCCTCGATGACCTGACCGGCCTTGACGTTGTTGGCGGTGACGACCCCAGCGATGGGAGCGCGCAAGGCTTCCTTGGTGGTCAGGGTCGGCGACAGGGCGGCGCGGCGCTTGCGCAGGCCGTTCAGGTTGGCTTCCGCTTCCTCGATGTCCCGTTGGGGCACGCTGCCTTCCAGCTTCCGCAGGCGCCGCACCCGCGACTCGGTGATGACGAGCTCCTGCTCGACCGTGGCGATCTGCTGCTGGATGCCGCTGCGGTCCACCACATTCACGGCAGGCGTGATGGCGGCCAGGATTTGCCCGGCCTCGACCCGCTGGCCGATATAGGGCAGCCCCTTCTCGCCCGGCTCGATGCGGCCGCTCTGGGTCGCCTGGACATGACCGCCGCCGTTCGGGTCGGCGATGACCTGGCCGATCAGTTGCACCGTCTGCGCCGCCTGCTGCGTCTTGGCGACCGTGGTGCGCACCGACAGCAGACGCTGCGACGTCTTGGGCACGTACAGGCTGCCGTCGGGCAGCCTGCGCGGGCTCTCCGCTGCGCCGGTCACCGCCATCGGCGCCGCCGCTGCTCCTGGAGTCTTGTCCTTCGCCTCATCGCCATGGCTGTGATCCTCGCCGCCATGGGCGAAAGCGGCGCCGCTGGCCAGCAGCAGGCCGAAGCCGATCAGGGCCGCTCCGGCAACCGTGCGCGCCCGGCCTCGCTGGGTCAGCGCCACCGTGGTCAGCACACCGAGCAGGAAGACCATGACGGCTCCCAACATCAGGCTCGGGTCATGCCGCACTTGGCCGAGGATGGCGGACACGCCGCCCCCGCCACTGGACTCGGCAGGTTGGGCGGTTGCCGGGATGTCCAGCGTGCCGATCAGCAGGTCGGCGGCATCGGCCGCCGTCACCGACACGGTCAACTCGTGCGGACCCGGCTTCGACACCCAGGCGGCGTCGAGGCGGTAGATGCCCTCCTCCCCGGAAACGGGGGAGGCGGTCACGGCTTCCCCGTCGGCGGTGACCTCGACGGTCGCGCCGGTCACCGGCTCGTTGCTGGCGAAGCGGTCCAGGGTGATCAGCAGGCTTTTGCCCTGGACGACCGCCACCAGTTCGAAGTCCGACGAGGACGTCTCCATCGTCGGGGTCGTGGTGGCGACGACCGGCTTGGGAGCGTCGCCGTGCTCATGCCCTTCATGAGCCAGCGTCGGAAGGGCGACCGGCGCGGCAAGGCTCGCGGCGATCGAGGCCGCGGCAAGAAGGCGTCGGTGGATCATGGAAGAACTCCGAGAGACTGGTTCAAACGGGCGCGCGCGGCGCCGACCGGCCGGGGACCCGAACTCACGCACCAAACGATCCTCCCACCCTGGGGCGGTTCGGCCCATGTCCGGCGAGGTGCGGGACCCATCCGGGCGTAACTGCGGCATACCGCTCGTAGGCGACGCCGAAGACGCGGAGGGCTGCACGCTCCTCGGAGTGCGCCAGTCGGACATACATCCAGACGAGCAGCGGGAACATCACCAGCGTCAGGATGGTCGGCCACTGAAGCAGGAAGCCGAACAGGATGACGATGAAGGCGACATACTGCGGGTGCCGGATGTGGGCATAGGCTCCCGTGGTGGCGAGCCGCTGCTCGCGCTGGGCGGCGTGAAGCACCTTCCAGGCCGCCGAGAGCAGGACGAAGCCACCCAGGATCAGCAGATTGCTGATGATGTGCAGCACGCTGAAGTGTGGGTTGCCCGACAGGCCGAGGACGGTCGACCACAGGTGCCCGGCGTCGTGCGACATCAGGTCGAGGCCGGGGTAGCGGGTCTGAATCCAGCCGGAGAGCAGGTAGATGGTCAGCGGAACACCGTACATCTCGGTGAACAACGCCACGATGAAGGCGCTGAACGCCCCGAAGGAGCGCCAGTCGCGCGGCGACTGCGGCCTGGTGAAGCTGAAGGCGAAGATGATGAAGATCGCGGAGTTGAGGATGATCAGCATCCACAGTCCGTAGCCTGAGGTCTCGTGCGTCATGGCGAGCCTCCCTTGTTCTGACGGTCGGCCTCATCGTCCCCACCGCCGTGGCCGCCGTGGCCGCCGTGGCCGCCGTGGCCGTGTCCGCCATGCATGAAGACGTGCATCAGCGGGCAGAGCAGCAGGAGCACGAGCGGCAGCGCGTCGAGCGCGTGGGTGACGTGATAGAGCGACAGATACACCGCCACGACGGCGAAGGTGCCAAGGCAGGCCAGTCCTGTCCAGGTTCGGTACCAGGGCAGGCGCACCTGCGGTTCCGGCTTGTGAGTCTCGGGGGTGTGATGGGTGTGTTCGTGCGTCATGGCCGCCTCCTCACATCATGCCCATCGGGCCGGCGAACAGCTGGTCGGCAACCTTCTTCTGGTCGTCGCTCAACGCGGCGTAGAGCGGCTTGGCGGCGGCCTCGATGGCCTTCACGGCGTCGAGCCGGGTCGCCAGGACCTTCTGCTGAGCGGCCAGCCGCTCCGGCCAAGCGGATGGCAGGCCGCCCTTGGTCATCTGCTCGTGCATGGCCTGATGGGCCTTGGCGTTCGACCGCAGGGTGTCGGCGAAGGCATTCCACTGCGGCGCCTGGGCATCGGTGATCCTGAGCTCCGCCTGCAGGAAGGCGATGCGGCCCTCGACGTGCTCGAACGCCAGGCCCATGGCGCCCATAGCGCCCATGCCACCCTGCTGGCCCATCATGCCGCCCATCATCATGCCGGGCCGGTTCGCGCTGGGTGGACCTCCCTGGGCTTGGGTACCGGGCTGCACCATAATTCCGCTGCCGATGCCCTCGCCGATCATCGGGGCGTTTCCGGGCACGCTGGGCCGTGCACCCTGCGGCGGCTGGGTGGGCGTCGGGGCGACAGTGGGCTGGTCCTGGGGGGTGGTGGAACCGCTCGGGTGGTGGGCCTGGTGGTCCTGACCTTGGTCCGGAGTGGTGGTCTGGGCCTGGGCAGCCGACATCATGGCGACGAGCGCGAAGGCCGCGAGCAGTGTGCGGGTGAAAGACGACATGGCGTCCTTCGTCTGATCATCTGGTTCGAGCCATCCCGTTCGGACTCCATGCGGGAGCGCCGGGGACACAAAGGCCGAGCGCACGACATCCGGCGACGACCTTCGCTGAGCCGAAGCTCAAGCTGGGCGCGGACAGACTCGTGGCGTCAGAGGATCAGAGAGGGGGGACGAAGTGCGGGGGCGCTGCCGATGCCTTCGGGCGTGGCCAGGGCGAGCAGAGGGTCTGCCCGATCGAGGGCCGGAATGAAGGCCGCAATGGCATCGGCGGGGAGACCGCCATGCATGGTCGCACACTGGGTGACGCTGCAGCAGGCATCGTCGCCGGGCACACCAAGATCCTTGCAGGGGTCCTGCTTGTGCTCATGGTCTGCCACGCCGGCGACACCATCGTCGTGCGTGTCAAGCAAGGCGTGCTCATGAGGCGCCGGCGAATGCTGGTGAGGCAGCAGACTGGCGTGGCTCGGGACGGCATAGACGAGCAGCGTGGCCAGCATCAGCAGGCTCACCACCACCCTCCTCACCGTCGACCACGTCCCTCGCCACATGGCGATTGCCTTCCTCGTCCGAGGTCGGACAGCACCTTGCGTGCCGCCCGGCCCCTCTGCCAAAGGTAATACCATTCCCTGGTCCCTGCAACAGCACGATCGTCTCGACGACCGACCCTGTCAGGGTCCCGGAAGAGTGTGGCGGACTGTCACTCCGCTTTCAGCAACAATCCAGACCATCGACGCAAGCATCGACCCTCCAGCAGTGGGAAGGTCAATACGAAAAGCGCTTGATGGTAACGTCGATTGATCAAGCCCGTCGGTTGACAGACATCAATTCCCGTATCCACATTGGGGGTTATGGTGTGCTCCTCTGGGTGGACCAGGGGCGTTCAAAGCGACGGCTGGCATGAAGCGATTGGGCCACATCTTCGCCATTCTGGCGTTCGCCCTTGCGCTCCTGATGGGGGCGGCGGGCGGAGCCATGGCGAACGTAGGGGCGAATGTGGACATGCCGAACGGCTCGATGGGCCATCACGGCTCCCATCACGCCCCGCCGCCTTCGGCTCCATCCCGGAGCGATCACCACAAGGCCGGCCTCGCCGTCGCGGCGACCTGCTGCCCGGCGGCCGAGGTCCCGGCCCGGCACACCGTCAGCATTTCGGTGACCATGGTCGAAACGTCCTGGCACCCGAAAGCCGGCTTCGTCCCGAACGCCCGGGACATCACGCCGGACACGCCCCCTCCGAAGACCAGCCTCTGATCGGCCGAGCACTCTGACGCCTGTGTCGGACGCCCGGCCATGCGCCGCCTGACCGGCGGCGTGCGCGAGCGATTCCGACCACGCGATCAGAGGATTCTCATCATGTCCGAGAGGCATTTCACGACCCGTCGCGGCTTCATCGCCGCGTTGGGCTTCAGCGCCGTTTCCCTGTACGGCGCCTGGGCAGCCTATGGCGCTGCCCCGCTTCCCTTCGGCGGGCGCAAGGACGCGGCCCCAGAACCCGACGCACACGGCGGCCACGGTGCGGCCGCGGGTATGGCGCCTGAGGAGTTCCGCTTCGAACATGACTTCTTCGTCCAGAAGTACGCGCAGAAGGACGGCAGCGTGAATCCACACGCCGATGCGGATGCCCATGGCGGCGACGCACATGGCGGCCATGGTCATGCCGATGCCGGCCACGACCACGGTGCGGAGTTGACGTCCGTCGAGCCGGTCGACGTCTACCTGATGGCGCAGAAATTCGCCTACAGCCCGGACGTCCTCCGGCTCAAGGCAGGTGTGCCGTACCGGTTCCGCATGATGGCGGACGACATCACGCATGGCGCGTCGATCCAGCTGGGGTCCGCCAGCCGCATCATCCGCCTGCGGCCGAACGTCGTGACCGAACAGTCGATCACCTTCACCAAGCCGGGCGAGTACCTCGTGTACTGCACCGTCTATTGCGGGCAGGCGCATGACGCCATGCACGGCCGCATCATCGTCGGCTGAGCCGGGGAGCATCCACCATGGACAGTATTTCGACCTCCGTCGCTCGGGTGGGCTCGCGCTCGCGCCTCACGGCTCGGGTTGCCGCTCTGCCGGGTACCGACAAAGCCCTCCTCGCGCTGCTGTTCGGCGCCGCTCTGCTGGCGCTCGTGCTCGGCCTGGTTGGCGGCTTCGTGACCGCGCTCGCCCGCGCCGGGGCGCTTGCCTTCTTCCCGGATGACGCCTACCGCCTCCTGACCCTGCACGGCGTGTCCGTGTTCTTCTACTGGCTCTACCTGATCCAGGCAGTGCTGATGCTGGTGCTGGCCGCGGCAGAGAACGGCCGGGGTCTCGCCCTGCGCCCCCTCGCCTGGACTGGGGCCACCCTGATGCTGGCGGGCTTTGGCGCCAGCGAGTGGATCTCCGCCACCGGAACGCCGCTGCTCTACGACGGCAGCCCCGAGCTTGCCGCGGACGATCCGCGCTCTGTCGGGTTCTTCGCGCTCGGTTACCTGCTGCTTTCGGCAGGGCTGGTCGCTTCCGCCGTCAGCGGCATCGCCACCGTGCTCCAGCCTCGGCTGCGCGGCGAGGCCAGCGAGTTCACCTCCATCGGCTTCGCCCTGTTCGCCTGGGCCGGCTTCCTGGTGGTCAGCGCCATCGCAGCGACCAACGCCTTTCTTCCCGGCCTGCTCTGGTCGCTCGGTGCCGGCCCCTTCCCGGCCGACCATGGCACCGAATGGCACATCCTGTTCCACAACCTGCACTACCTGCCGCTGATGGCGACCGTGCTGGTGTGGTACGTGCTGAGCGAACAGCTGACCGGGGTGAAATCCATCCACGGTGCCCGCCTGTCGAAGATCGTCTTCGCCGCCTATCTGGTCTTCGTTCCGCCGACCAGCCTCTACCACATGTTCCTGGAACCGAACCTGTCGGAGAGCGTCCGGGTGATCGGCTCGCTGCTGTCGCTGTTCGTCTCCGTCCCGACCCTGGCGGCCTTCGCGATCATCGTCTCCTCGCTGGAGGCGAGCGCCCGGGCGCACGGCGCGACCGGCTTCTTCGGCTGGATGCGGGGACTGCCCTGGCGCAACCCGGCGATGGCGAACATGGGCTGGGCGGTGGTGAACATGATGCTCGGCATCACCTTCGCCTTCGTCCTGATCCAGGAGAAACTGGCGCCGATGTTGTCCGACACCTTCTTCGTCCCCGGATATTTTCACTTCTTCGCGGTCGGCGTGCTGACCCAGACCTTCCTGGCGGCGCTGATGGTGATCCTGCCGGCGCTTGGCGGAGGCACCCTGTGGCGTCCGGAGCTGCTGCGGTGCATGCCGGCCCTCGTGACCATCGGCCTGCTGGTCTTCGGTGCGGCAGGCATCGCCGCCGGGTTCATGGGTGTGCCGCGGCGTGTCTTCGACATCGGCTACGACGGCATAGCCCCGGCGGCATGGCCAGTGCTGATGGCGCTGGTCGGCATCGGCGCCACAATCTTCGCCATCGCCCTCTCGGTCAGCGTCTACGGCGTCGTCCGCACGATGCTGTCGCTACGCCCATCCCTGGAGCAAGCGCCGGTGGTCGACTGGCGGACCGGGTCGCGCGGCGTCGGCGCGGCCCCGGCGTGGACCGGTCCGCTGTCGGTGGCGGCGCTGGTCGCCGCCATGTATGTCTTCACCATCGTTGCATTCCAACTGATCCAGTCGTCGCCGATCATCGCCATCGGTGGCGGGCACGGCCACTGAGCGCAGGGGAATCGCCATGAAAATGAATGAAGAGCTTTGGCTCGTGGTCGTCATCGCCGCCGTATGGGCGGTGCTCGCCGCCGTCTACGCCCTGATCCCCAGTCTCGGGATGCCCGGCTACGTCCGGGTCTGGGGCGGCGGCGCGGTGCTGTTCCTGATACTCGCCGGGGTGCTGGTCGCCGTCAGCCGGAAGGCGCCCAGGGGCTGAACCGCTGCGCGACTGCGCCACAAGCTGGCGCCACGGGGGCAGGAGCATCGCTCCGCCCCCATGGCACCCTATGTCACTTCTTGATGCCGAGGATGGTTTCGGCCTGGGCGAGCGTCGCCTCCGACTCGGCATGCTTGCCCTGCTTATGGAACGTCTCGCCATCGGCGCGGAGCTTCTTCACCTGCGTCATCTGGTCAGTGCTCAGCTTCGGATTGGCCGCCAGGGCCTGGTCGATGGCGGCCATGTGTTTGGGACAGCTGTTCGCGAGCGCCGGACCGGTCAGGGCGACGGCGAAGACGGCTGCCAAAGCGACGTTCCTGAGCATGGTGTTCCTCCCGTTTTGCAGCCCGCGAGAGCACGGGCTGTCTGATCAACGCCTGAACGGCGCCCGGTATTCCAACACGGGCGGCCCCGGTTGGCGACTGGGCAACGGTACGGCGGCGCCCGGTCCGTCACCGATCCTTTCGGGCAGCGCCCTCAATCGTTCCTGAACCGGCGGAGAGCGTCACCACCCCGTTCTCCCGGACGAGCCGCCCCGTACGCTCCAAGACGGCCAAGGCCCGGTAGATGGCCTCGTGCGTCAGTCCGATCTCGGCGGCGATCTCCGTCCAAGGCCGGTCGAGCCGCACCATCGGCGGATCGCCCGACACTTGGAGCCGAAGCCACGCCACAACCCGCTCCGACGCCGACCGGATGTTCCGCAGTTCCAGCCGGCTACGCAGGTCGCGGACATGAGCGGCAAGCCCACGGGCCAGGGCAAGCGCGGCTTGGGGATTGTCCTCCAGGGCGACGAGCAGATCCGGCTTGGGGATCACCATGACCTCCGAGGGCGCCTCGGCGACGCCATCGCAATGGTAGGCCTCCGCCCACAGGGCGGCCTCGGCAAAGCTCTCGCCGGCGCGGGCAACGTGCAGCGTCACCGACGAACCGTCCTCGAGATGCCGCACGAGGCGCACCCGGCCCTGCTCGACATGGAAGACCGCCACGGTCGCATCCCCTTGCCGGAACAAGGCTTCACCAAGCTTCAGACATCGACGATGGAGCCGCTGCGGTTCGACGAGCCCGACCCATGCGCTTGCCCCCGGCATTCTCAAAACCGCCTCACCCGGAATTCTCTGCCATATGATTACAATCATATAGCGGTGCAGGGCGCCCGGCTACCGTCCGAGGAGTTCAGCAACCCGGAGGATTCCATGCCGATCCGCACCGCCGTCACCCTCGCCCTCGCCACCGCTGTCGGGCTTGGGAGCGCCGCGGCTCAGACCGCCATGCCGATGGACCACGCCACCCATCATGCCGCCCGGCATGCTGACGCACCCGTGTCTCCACCGAGCGCGGTCCCGACCATGCCCGGCCAGGATGCCTTCGGCACCATTCAGGAGATCGTCAGCATCCTGGAGGCCGACCCGGCCACGGATTGGACCCGGGTGGACATCGAGGCGCTACGCCGGCACCTCGTCGACATGAACGAAGTGACGCTCAACGCGACGGCTGTCGCGACGCTGGTGAACGGCGGCGCCAGCTACACCGTCACCGGTGATGGGCGGACCCTGGAGGCGATCCGCAGGATGGTACCGGCGCATGCTCACGAGATCGATGGTGTGAACGGCTGGACAGTCAAGGCCGAGCCGGCGGCGACCGGCGTCGTGCTGACCGTCACCGCCCTGGACCCCAGGCAGACGTCCCATATCCGGGGGCTTGGGTTCATCGGCATCATGGCCCAGGGCGGCCACCACCAGATGCACCACCTCGCCATGGCGAAAGGTGAAGTCCACCACTGATGGCAGAACCACAATCCGTTCAGACCAGGGTCCGGGCGATGGCGTTGATGGCCTTCATGCCGGAGCCGAAGCGGGCGATGGACTCCCGGTGGCTCTCGAGTTCGCCGTATGGCAGGTAGCGCACCTGGAGGTCGGCGACGCGGCTGAACGCCGGCCGGGTCAACTGGGCACGGACCTCGTCCTCGCGGCCGTTCGGCGCCACCAGGAACATCCCTTCCAGGGCATCTGCCTCGGTGCCGAGCGCCAGATCGAGCATGCGGACGACGCCCGAGTAGATCGAGGTCGAGTGCTCGACTTCGAAGGCGGCGGCGACATGCGCCTTGCCCCGGTCGAGCCACAGAACGTCGATGAGCCGGATGGTGTCGGCTCCGGGCGCTTTCTCGATCGCCTCCGGCAAACCGCTCAAGGCAGCCCTCACCGAGCTTGCCGCCGTCGTAGGCCCGGCTGCGGTCATTGGCGGCGATCCACACGTCATAGCCCAGCGCCTTGCCCAGATCACGCAGCCAGCCTTGGATCTCGGTGTGCGTGCGGTCGCCCTCGCGCTCGGCGGCCGCAGCCTTGGAAGCCTTGGCGCTTCTCCTCACGCAGCTTGGCGAGGTCGGCTTCCCACGCGGAGCGGGCGGCGGCATCGTTGGTGCGCGGCGGCGCGGCGTAGCGTGCGGAGCCGACGTCGAACAGCAGTCCGCCGATGGCCCCGAGATCGTTGGACAACAGGTCGCGGTATTCGGCATTCAGCGCCAGGATGCCCTGGCGCATCGCCAGGAACTCGTCCCACCGGCCAAGCTTCACCTTGGCGCCGGTCAGGGCGTTGTAGCCGTTGACGATGGCCGTGTTAAAGGGCGGCACCAGGGTCGGATGCAGGAAGTACAGCAGGTTCGCCACCGCCGGCCCAAGCCCCTTGATCTGCCTGGCGTCGATCTGCCGGATGACGGCGAGGATCTGCGCCTCGACGGTGCAGCAGACGCAGGCGTCGAGCAGCCGCCCGAAGGCGCGCTGGTTGTCCGGGTTCTCATAGATGTCCGGGATGCGCAGCTTGGGCTTCCACAGGAAAGCGTGGTCGGCTCCCTTGAAGATCTGGCGCTGCTCGGCGATCGAGTGAACCACCGTCTCCAGCGACGAGCCGCGATAGGCGTTGCCGAAGGTGCCGGCCTCGATGTCACTCACGACCTGTTGGATGCCGCGGCGGATCGACCGGAAGTTCTTCACCCGCTCGTCCCAGAGAAACCAGGTCTGGTACGTCGCGCCGGCATCCTCACGCCAGCGTTGGATCAACGCGCGCATCGGGTCGGACAAGGAAGGCTCCTTCGCTCGAGGTGATTGAACCCAGAGTAAAGCAGCACCCCCCTCCATCGCAACTCGGGGGAGGCCTCACGACGGGATCCGAGTCGATAGCTGACCGGGCGGGAACGCCGAGGCATCGGCCCCGGTTGCTCGTAGGGTGCTGCCACGCATCCCCACCTGCCTCCGGGAGACCTCTCATGCCACAGCGCTCGAAGACGTCCGCCATTCTTCCGACGATTGCCGTGCTGACCGCGGCCCTGACCGCCGCTTGCGCGCCGACACAGCAGACCACCGGTCAACCGACGACGACCGGCATGACCGCCCAGCAGGGCACGGCCATGCAGCAGGGAACGCAGGCACATCAGGGCATGGTGCAGGGGGGCTCGATGTCCAACTCCCCGGGCTCACAGGCGATGACGGGGTCGATGCAGAAGATGCAGCAGTCCATGATGGCGCAGCCGATGACCGGCGATACCGATCACGACTTCGCCTCCATGATGCGGGAGCATCACCGGGGTGCTGTCGACATGGCGCGGGTCGAACTCCAGAACGGGCGCGATCCCGAGCTCCAGAAGATGGCCAGGAAGATGATCACGGACCAGGAAAAGGAAATCCGGCAACTCGACCGCTGGCTTGCCCGCCATCCGGCCAAGCCGCCCCAGAGCTGATGGCGGCGACTTGTCTGATGTCCCCGCGTTGGTCCAGGCGGAGGGTTCGGACGAACTCCAGGGCGCGCTCGGCTCCGGCGATCCACGGATCGGGTCGAACGCCACGCGCGCCTTCTTAGGGGGGCGGCGAAGTTTGGTCTGCTCACGCTTGCCGATGGCCGCAAGCCACACATCGCTAGGAGGAGAAGTTCAGTCGCTCCCCAGTCGGGCGCTGGACCGAAACTTCCTCATCGTCAGAGCATTCTGCACTCGGTCCTGGCGTCAAACGTTGATCGGTGGCAGCCGCAATTCTCGGTGGTTGCGCGCCCCCGCAACCACCATTACCGAACGTACCTGTTCCCGAAGGCCGGCCGCTCCCGCAGCGCCGGCCTTCGGTGCGTTCGGGCTCGGCCCGAGGCTGAGCAACGCCACCAAGTCGCCCTCTAACTCGAGCTCGACGCCGTGGGTATCGCCAGTGCTGAAACGCACCGCCCCCCGCTCGATCAGCGGACTCAGCCGGTCACGCGCTTCGATCCGGTGGTCCGGTCCTCCAGTATTGCCCCCAGATCGGCGATCCGCTCCCGATAGAGGGCAGCCAGATCGTCGGGCAGAACCACTGGAGGCGAAGTAGGGGAGCGCAGCTTCCAGTGTATCGAGCTTCGCTTGCAAGTCGCACATCAGCTGGTGCAGCGGGTTGGATATACCGCAAACCAATGGTTTGCATGTTCCCGTAGAGCCTGCGGTGCGATTGCCAGTTCCGGCCAGGGCACGCGCATCCAATCGGCTTCGTTATGCAGCGGCGTATAGCCAAGATTGTGCCTGATGCGGTGCGGCTTGCGGCGTCGGCTGAGGGTAGGGGCCGCTGTGATCAACCGATGGATGTTAGAGGTCGCCGGCGCGGAGGTTCCCTTAGGAACCATCCCTACGAACGTGGTCAGGCCCGCTCAGGTTTGAGGGTTTGCAATCCGACAGAACCACCCCCGCAGAGAACTGCCCTTTGGGCCAAAGCATTTCCGGAAGCGCAGGGCTCTGCACCCCGGCAGAATAGGCAGAATAAAGGAGGGAAGCATGCGAGCCTTGGTTTGGCACGGCAAGGAAGACATCCGCTGCGATACCGTCACCGACCCCGAAATCGAGCAGCCGCGCGACGCCATCGTCAAGGTGACGAGCTGCGCCATCTGCGGCTCGGACCTGCACCTGTTTCACAACTTCATCCCGGCGATGCTGCCCGGCGACATCATGGGACATGAGATGATGGGGGAGGTCGTCGAGGTCGGGCCGGAGGCCAGGCACAAGCTCAAGGTCGGCGACCGGGTGGTGGTTCCGTTCACGATCATCTGCGGCCAGTGCGACCAGTGCAAACGCGGCAATTTCTCGGTGTGCGAGGCCACCAACCGCAAGAAGTATCTTGCCGACAAGGTCTTCGGCCACCCGACCGCGGGCCTGTTCGGCTACACGCATCTGACCGGCGGCTATCCCGGTGGGCAGGCCGAATATCTCCGCGTTCCCTTCGCCGACGCGACGCACATCAAGGTGCCGGATGGAATCCCGGACGAGAAGGTTCTCTTCCTCGGTGACATCTTCCCGACCGGCTGGCAGGCCGCCGTGCAGTGCGACATCCAACCGACCGACACCGTTGCGATCTGGGGCTGCGGTCCCGTTGGTCAGATGGCGATCCGCAGCGCCGTCCTCCTCGGCGCCAAGCAGGTGGTCGCCATCGATCATCTGCCGGAACGCCTGGAAATGGCGGAAGCCGGCGGTGCCATCACCATCAACTTCGACGAGGAGAGCGTGGTCGAGCGTCTGAACGAGCTCACCGGCGGCCTGGGCCCGGAGAAGTGCATCGACGCCATCGGGATGGAAGCCCATGTCTCGCCCTCCATGCCGGATACGGTCTACGACCGCGCCAAGCAGATGGTGGGAGCCGAAAGCGACCGGCCGCACGTCCTCCGCGAGATGATCTACGTCTGCCGCCCGGCCGGGGTGATTTCGATCCCGGGTGTCTATGGCGGGTTGGTCGACAAAATCCCGATGGGCCAGCTGATGAACAAGGGGCTGACCATCCGGACGGGCCAGACGCACGTCAACCGCTGGACCGACGACCTGCTGCGCCGCATTGAGGAGGGGCAGATCGATCCGTCGTTCGTCATCACCCACAGTGTGAGCCTCGAGGAGGGGCCCGAGATGTACAAGGTGTTCCGCGACAAGCAGGACAGCTGCATCAAGGTCGTCCTGAAACCCTAAAGACCGGGGAGAGAAGACATGACTTACAGCATCTCGAACATCGCCCGGTCCAAGGGCGACCCGAAGGTCCTCCACTCCGGCCCCAGCTCGCTGGGAGCGGCCGACCGTTTGGCCCGGGCACTCGGCTGGTACAGCATCGGGCTCGGCCTGGCGGAGCTGTTCGCGGCGAAGCGCATCACCCGGGCGCTTGGCATGGAGGGCAAGGAAGCCCTGGTCCGGGCCTATGGTGTCCGTGAACTCGGGCACGGCATCGTTTCGCTCTCGCCCGACAAGCATCTCGGATTGTGGAGCCGGGTGGCCGGGGATGGGCTCGACATCGCCACCCTGATGACGGCCATGCGGCATGACAATCCCAAGCGCGACAATGTCGGGATCGCTCTTGCGGCGGTGCTGGGGGTGACGCTGCTCGACATCATCGGCGCGCAGGGGGTAACAGCCCGCCACAGCCGCCCCCATGGCCGGCCGCGCTCCTACCGGGATCGGACGGGCTTCCCGCAGGGTGTCCAGGCGGCGCGAGGGGCAGCCAGGGATTTCAAAGTGCCTCCGGACATGCGGGCCGTACCAACCCTCGCAGCGGTGTCCGATCGTGCCCCCCAGGAGAAGGCGCAGGAGAAGGCACGGCCGCACTGAACAATTGACGATGTGGCGGCCTCCGAGCGGTGTTCACGCCGTGAGACGGCCGCCGCAGCCCACAGGATCATGGTCCCGCGATGGAGATGAACATGCAAGGGCTCGCAACGGTGACCCTGCTTTTCGGAGCGCTCCTGGCCGGTACATCCGCCTGCACATCCACGGCGCAGCAGAGTGCCGCACCCTCTCAGGGGACGGCGCATCTGCAGCAGGTTGCCAGCTTCGAACACCAGGTGACCGGGGTAACCGTTTCGAAGGATGGGCGCATCTTCGTCAACTTCCCGCGCTGGACGGAGGATGCACCGGTCTCGGTCGCCGAGGTGACGCGCGACGGCCACATCAGGCCCTACCCGGATGACGTCTGGAACTCCTGGCGCAATGCCAGGAAGAACCAGATGTCGGCCGGGGATCACTTCGTGTGCGTCCAGAGCGTCGTGGCCGATGCGCATGGCAATCTCTGGGTCGTCGATCCGGCCGCGCCGGCCACCGCAGCCGTCGTGCAGGGCGGACCCAAGCTCGTCAGGATCGATCTGAAGACGAACAGGGTCGCACAGGTGATCCGCTTCGACGAGACGGTTGCCCCTCAGGGCAGCTACCTGAACGATGTGCGGTTTTCGCCGGATGGCCGGCACGCCTACCTGACCGATGCCGGGGCCAAGGGGGCTCTCGTTGTCGTGGACCTGCAGAGCGGCACGGCTCGACGCGTCCTTAGCGGCCACCCGAGCACCCAGCCGGAAAAGGATGTGGTGGTGAAGACCGATGGGCGGGAGTTGCGCCGGCCCGACGGGCGCGGGGTCGAGTTCGCCGCCGACAGCATCGCGCTCTCTCCCGATGGACGCACGCTCTATTGGAAGGCGCTGACCGGCCGGACTCTCTATCGCATCAGGACGGATGCCTTGGAAAACCCGCGCCTGTCCGGGAAGGATCTCGAGGCCCACGTGGAGCGTGTCGCCGAAACCGAGCCGACGGACGGTCTTTGGATCGACGGGCGAGGGCGGATTTATCTGAGCGCGATCGAGCAGGATGCGGTGAAGGTCCGTGACGGGGATCGCATCGCCACCCTGGTACAGGACAAACGGCTGCGCTGGCCCGACACATTCTCGGAGGGACCTGACGGGATCATCTACGTCACCAGTTCCCGCATTCAGGACATGAGCTGGTTCAAACCCGAGACCGGCCCCCGTCTCGAGACGCAGCTGTGGCGCATCGAGCCAGGGCCAAACGGGGAAAGGCTGAACGGGACGGCGGCCGGCCCTGCCGGGCTGCCCCAATGACCCCGATGGGGCGGTCGGGATGATGGGAGGCTGCCATGATGGGAAGACTGGAGCAGGGCCTTGGGATACTGCTGATCCTGATCATCCTGCTCGATATCTTTCTGACCGTGCTCTACGCCCGGCTCGGCACCAGCATCATCGGAGCCGGGGTCGGGCGGTTGGTCTGGGCCTTCTTCGTCAAAGCCTCAACGCTGTCCGGCTCCGGGCCCAATTCCAGGCCCGGTTCCAGGCGGGGAACCGTTCTGTCCTTCTGTGGTCCGGTCATCCTCGTGCTGCTGGTCGGGGTCTGGGCTCTCGGGCTGACGCTCGGGGCGGCGTTGATCATGCACCCGGAACTCGGCACCTCCATCCGCGCCACCAACGGCGAGACCCCCACCGACTTCGTCACCGCGATGTATGCCGGGGGGACCAGCATGGCCATCGTCGGGGCAAGTGACTTCACTCCGCACACCAGCCCCATGCGGCTGCTTTTCCTGTTCAACTCGCTGATCGGCATGTCGGTGATGTCGCTGACGCTGACCTATCTGATGCAGGTCTATACGGCGCTCCAGCGGCGCAACGTGCTGGCGATGAACTTCCATTTCCTCTCGGGGTGCACAGGGGATGCCGCCGAATTGCTGGCGCGTCTCGGACCCGAGGGGCAGTTCAGCAGCGGCTACACGAACCTGTCGGAACTCGGCGTCGGGATGACCCAGGCCAAGGAGGCCCACCACTTCTACCCGGTGCTGTTCTATTTCCGCTTCAGTGATCCCTACCACTCGGTGTCCCGTTCCACGCTGGTCGCGTTGGACACGGTGAGCCTGATCGAGAGCGCCCTGGACGATCAGAAATACCGCTGGTTGAAGCAGGCGGGAGCCGTCGTGCAACTCCGGGAGGTATCGATGATGCTGGTCACCTCCCTGGAGAACAGCTTCCTTCCCCATGGGGCGCCGGACCGTGAGGCCCAACCGGACCAGCGGACCCGGGACCTCTGGCGAGCACGCTACCACGCTGCCCTGCAGCGGCTTCGGCAGGCGGGGATCCAGGTCGCGGCCGACGGGCAGGCCGGTGCCGAGGCCTACATCTCCTGCCGAATGAAGTGGGACCATCACATCACGAACCTGGCACCCTCGATGGCTTACAGCATCGAGGAGATCGACACGGCAATCAGCGGTCTTGGATCGAAGGGCGGCCCGAACGGCTCCCGGTTCCGCCTGCACGTCGCCGAATAGAAGGCCGAATAGAAGGCCGAATAGCATGCCGGGAAAGCGCCGCCATGTTATCGCGCCCCGTGCAACGTCCGCTCCAGAGCATCATGCAACTGCTTTGGGGTCAACGGCTTGTGCACGAGTTCGAAACCGTGCAGGGCGGCTTCCTCCTGGTGTTCGGGGCCGGTCTCGCCGGTGAGAATGATTCCCGGGGCGGACACTCCGGCAACGTCGCGAAGACGCTGGATGACCTGGGGGCCGACCTCGCCATTGCGCAGCCGGTAGTCGGCAATGACGATGTCCGGCAGCCGGCCGGCATCCCGCACGCGCTCCACCGCCTCGTCGCCGGAGGCGGCGGTGATCACGTCATAGGTCCAGTTCTGCAGTATGGCCTGCAGTCCCGTCAGCACCAGGACATCGTCGTCGACGACCAGGGCGAGCAGACCTGGAGCGTGAGCCGGCCCCGGGGCACAGGGCGATCCCGAGAGTTCCATGTCGCCGTCGCCGAGGGGCACGTCGACGGAGAAATTCGAGCCCTGGCCGAGTTCCGACGTCACCTGGACCGGCAGGGCGAGGATCAGCGACAGGCGCCGCACGATCGCCAGCCCGAGGCCAAGGCCTTGGCTGCGGTCGCGCTCGAGATTGCCGACTTGATGAAACTCGTCGAAGATGCGCTCCAGATGGCCGGGCGGGATGCCGATCCCGGTGTCGCTCACCTCTATGCGGACCGAGCCGCCGGTGACGGCGCACTTGATGCGGACGCTTCCGTGATCGGTGTAGCGCACGGCATTTTCGACCATGTTGCGGATCATGCGACCGAGCAGCATCGGGTCGGTGTGGACGACCAGGCAGCACGACTGCTCGATCTCGAACGCCACCCCCTTGGCCTGGGCCACCGGCGCGTAGGCTGCTGCGATGTCGTCGAGAATCGGACCGAGCGGTGCGTCGCCGACCTGCGGCTCGATCACACCGGAGTCCAGGCGGGACACGTCGAGCAGGCTGTCGAGCAGGGCCTTGAGCGTCTCCAGCCCGCGGTCGAGCAGCGCCAGGGCGTGCCGCCCCCGCTCGTCGGCAACGTGCGGTGCCAGTGCCGCCGAGAACAGGAAGAGCGATTGCATGGGCTGGCGCAGGTCGTGGCTGGCTGCGGCCAGGAACCTGGATTTGGAGAGAAGGGCCTGGTCGGCCTCCGCCTTCGCCCGGCGCAGCGCCTGGTCCGCCTGGAAGCGATCGGTAACATCCTCCATCACCGACACGGCGCCGATGATGGCCCCCCTTGCGTCACGAACCGGCAGAGCCGAATTGAGAATGGTTTTACGGCGACCGTTGAAGGCTTCGATGGCGATCACCTCGTCGAGCACCGTCTCGCCATGCGTGATGGCCCGGGCCGCGGCCCAATCTTGCGCCCCGATGCGCTCGCCCGTATTGTCCCGCCAACCCCGGTATTGTCCGAAATCATCGATGCCGATGGCGAGCAGGCCGCCCCAGATCTGTTGCGCGGCCGGATTGGCGCGCCGGATCATCCCGGCGGAGTCCAGGATGATCACACCCACCGGCAAGGTTTCCAGCACGCGGTCGAGCAGCGCCTCGTGGCCCCGCAGTTCCTCGGTCAACCGCCGGCGTTCGGTGACGTCCTGAAAATACACCGCCAGCCCCGCGGAGGACGGGAACGCACGCACTGCATACCAACCGCCAAGCGGCGGATAGAACACCTCGAACTCGACCGGAACCTGCTCGGTCATGGCACGCTGGTAGTTCTCCCACAACGGTGTGTCACGGGCGTCCGGAAACTCCTCCCACAGAAGGCGTCCGGTCAAATCGCGCCCTTGCGCCAGGAGATGGCGCGCGCGCCTGTTGATGAAGGTGATGCGCCAGTCACGGTCCACCTCATAGACGCTGTCGGTCGTGCTTTCGAGGATCGCGGCAGATCGCCGTTCCGCCGAGGAGACGGCTTGCATGGCGCGTGCGTGCCGCATTGCCTCGTGCCGCCTGTTCGAAAGACGGGCCAGCGTCCACCCGAGCGCCACGGCCGGGATGCCCCCCACCATTACGCCGGTCAAGGCGGCCCAGAAGGTCATGCTGTGCTCTAATGCAGAAACGAGAAAACTCATGTCAACGGCGTTGGCGTGTTTCAACGAGCAAGATCGTTCTCTCCGATCGTCAGGATCTCGGGCGGATCAACCGCGGTTGCACAGCGACGGTGCCGCTCGTCATCGACAACAGCCCTTCCCCGGCTATTGTCCGCTGCGTCGAACCGGCCCGTGCGACGTGAACACCCGTCCGCCCGTGGACAGAGCGCTTGGCAGCGGCAAGCGGCGCGCGCAACAGCCACAGCCGGCGGGATGCGCAGCCGCAGCCCGGTGTTGGGAGGTCCCGCTCGGGTCGGTTGCGGCGTGGGCAATGCGGCCGCCCGGGTTGCCGCCGGCAATGGCTGGTGCGTTGAGGATCGTTCGCGGTGCTGCGGCCCCGCATTCCGGGCAGGCGCATGGATCCCGGAACTGTGCCATGGGCCGCATCGCCGTGAAGGGCCCGCAAGCTTCGCACGCATAGTCGTAGATCGGCATGACGTCTCCTCACGATAAGCAGGTTTTCCCAGATCGGGCCACAGATGGTCCGGGCTGGGAAAACCTGCTTGGAACCCATCCGGCGGGATGGCGGACAGGCCGGGCGAGCGGCTGCCCGCCCGGCCCGGCTGGTTCAGGCGGCGGGCTTGAGGACCACCTTGGTCCAGCCATCGTCGCGCGCGTCGAAGTGCTGGTAGGCGTTCGGCGCCTCTTGCAGCGGCAGCTCATGCGAGATGATGAAGGACGGCTTCGCCCGGCCGGTCGAGATGAGGTCGCGCAGTTGCCGGTTATATGCCTTCACATTGCATTGGCCGGTGCCGATGGTCTGCCCCTTGAACCACAGGAGGCCGTAGTCGAAAACGATCTCGCCCTGCTTGTAGAGCGGGTCCTGTGGGGCCGGGTCCTCCGGCGCGTAGACGCCGACGACGCCGATGCCGCCGGTGAATTTCACCGACTTGACCAGGTCGTTCATGGTCATGTTGGGGTGCTCGTGGCCCTCCGGGTCGTGCGCCTGGTAGCCGACGCACTCGCAGCCGCGGTCGGCGCCGATGCCGTTCGTCAACGCAAGGACCTGGTCCACCGGGGAGCCCTTGGAATCGTCGATAGGCAGGGCCCCGATTGATTCTGCGAGGCGCAAACGGTCGGGGTGACGGTCGACGACCATGACCATGCAGGCGCCCTTGATCATTGCCGCGTGGGCAGCCATGAGGCCGACCGGCCCGGCCCCGTAGATGACGACCGACTCGCCGGGACGCAGTCCTGCGAGTTCGGTGACGTGCCAGCCGGTCGGAAAGATGTCGGCCAGCATCACATAGTCGTTCTGCCGCTCCTCCGCGTCCGGCGGCAGCTTCAGGCAATTGTAGTCGCCGTAGGGAACGCGCAGAAGGTCGGCCTGGCCACCCCGATACGGTCCCATGTCGGCGAAGCCGTACGCGGCGCCGGCCATGTTCGGCATGACGCTTCGATCCGCTGTGGTCAGGCAGAACGCGCTCAGGCCGCGCTCGCAGTTCTTGCAGAATCCGCAGCCGATGTTGAAAGGGATGGCGACCCAGTCCCCGACCTTCACCCGATCGACGGCGTCGCCCACTTCGGCCACCTGCCCGAGGTTCTCGTGCCCGAACACGCCGCCCTTCGGGAAGTCGGTCCGGCCCTCATACATGTGCAGGTCGGAGCCGCAGATGTTGGTGCTCGTGATCCGCACCAGCACGTCGGTCGGTCGCTCGATCCGCGCATCGGGCACGTCCTGTACCGCGACATCGCGCGGTCCGTTATAGACAACTGCTCTCATCTCGTTCTCCCGACCTGAAGCTGCATGGTCGATAGGAAGAGTGTCGCGCAGCCTGCCATCGATCTACCCGGACGTTCCCTGAGGAAGTTTCCGTAGCGCGGCTCGATTCCCGCTCACCGCTTCAGGGTCTACCGGCCCGCCTCGGTTCACGGGCCTTCGCCACTCTGCACTCAAGATGCCGCGCGCATCGGGCGTTCCGGAGCGCACCATGTTGGGGGGCTGTGCCGAGACCGAGAAAATCGTCCGGACGGGCGACGGCGAACGACGGAAAGTTGATGACCGTCAAGGCGGCAAAACGATGCAGAGGCATAATCCGCCTCGCATAAGCCCTCCATACGGGAGCCTTCGACTGTGTCGGGGCTGCCCGGGCGGGGCACCCGGCGTCACCAAGCCGGCGTCACCGGGATTGAGAACCGGATCCGTCATCAGTCCGTGAGAGGAAGCTGCGATGGGCACGACTTTCGGCGCAGACACCGCCTTTCCCAATTCCGGGCCCGCGAAGTCCGGGGCAATGAGCGCCATGCTGGCCCGGAACTGGTGGGCGATGGCATTGCGCGGCGTATGCGCCGTCCTGTTCGGCTTGATCGCGCTGCTGCTTCCGGGCGCCACGATCGCTTCCCTCGTTCTGCTTTTCGCCGCCTACATGCTGGTCGACGGCGTGTTCGCCATCGTCGCCGGCGTGCGCGCGGCCACCCGCCACGAGCGATGGTGGCCCTTTATCCTCGAAGGGGTGATCGACCTCGCGGCGGGGCTGGTCGCCGTCGTCGCGCCGATCGCAACCGTTCTTGCCTTCGTCTGGCTCGGCGGCGCCTGGGCGGTCGTTTCGGGTGTGATGATGATCGCCGCCGCCGTCCGCCTGCGGACGTCGCATGGCAAATGGTGGCTGGGGTTCGGCGGTCTGGTGTCCATCGTCTGGGGCGTCCTGCTCTTCGTGGCACCGGTCGAGGGCGCGGTGGTCATGACGTGGTGGCTCGGCGCCTACGCGCTCGTCTTCGGCGGTGCGCTGATCGTGTTGGCGTTCCGGCTCAGAGGACACCGGAACGAGCCGCGCGGAGCGGTGCCGCAGGGTGCCTGAAAGGGTGCCTGAGAGGCCGAGTGCCTGAGAAAGAACCGACCCCCAACTCCCCATTCCCATTCCATACCCGGCCGAGGTGGCGCACCCATGATCCCTGACCCGAGACGCACCGATGCCATGCCGGACGAGCCTCCCGTGGACCGTGTCGACGAGGCGTCCGCCGAGTCCTTCCCCGCGAGCGACCCGCCGGCCTGGACGCCCGTTCGTGGCGAACGAGGGGCCATTCCCGAAGCCGCCACTCCCGAAGCCGAAGGCACCGGCAGAGACAGGGACGGCAACGATGGGGACGGCGATGATGCCGTCCCACGGCCCGAAAGCGAGGCGTCCCACCTCAAGGACCGGTTTCTGCGCGCGCTGGCGGAGCAGGAGAACATGCGGCGCCGGGCCGAGCGGGAGCGTGAGGACGCGGTGCGGTTCGCCGCCTCGGGGTTCGCGCGGGACGTGCTGCCGTCGGCCGACAACCTCCGACGCGCCATCGAGAGCGTGCCGATGGAGTTCGCCGCGGCCGAATTGTGGGTCCAGAACCTCATGGCCGGCCTCGTGGCGACCGAGAAGGCGCTGCTCGACGCCTTTGCGAAGCACGGCATCCTCCGGATCGATCCGGCTCCCGGCGAGCCGTTCGATCCCCATCGCCATCAAGCGATGTTCGAAATGGAGGACAGCGGGCTGCCGGCCGGCACCGTGGCGCAGGTCCTGCAACCCGGCTACGCCCAGCATGAGCGTCTGTTGCGCCCCGCGCTGGTCGGTGTCGCCGGGAACGGCACCGCGCCATCCGATCAACATACCGGCCCGGGCGGTATGGATTTCTGACAACCGGGACAGAACACGCCGGAGGACGACATGGCAAAAGTCATCGGAATCGATCTCGGCACCACGAACTCGTGCGTCGCCGTCATGGAGGGCGGCCAGGCCAAGGTCATCGAGAACGCCGAGGGGATGCGGACCACGCCGTCCATCGTGGCGTTCGGCAGGGAAGGCGAAATCCTCGTCGGCACGCCGGCGAAGCGGCAGGCGGTCACCAATCCCGAGAACACCATTTTCGCGATCAAGCGCCTGATCGGCCGCCGCTACGACGACCCGATCACGGAGAAGGACAAGGCCCTCGTCCCCTATAAGATCGTGCCGGGCGACAACGGCGACGCCTGGGTCGAGGCGCAGGGCAAGAAGTACAGCCCGAGCCAGATCAGTGCGTTCATCCTGACGAAGATGAAGGAGACCGCGGAAGCCTACCTCGGCGAGAAGGCGACGCAGGCGGTGATCACGGTGCCCGCCTATTTCAACGACAGTCAACGCCAGGCGACCAAGGACGCCGGCCGGATCGCCGGGCTCGAGGTGCTGCGCATCATCAACGAGCCGACCGCGGCCGCGCTGACCTATGGCCTCGAGAAGAAGGGCCAGGGCAAGGTCGCGGTGTACGATCTGGGTGGCGGTACCTTCGACATTTCCGTTCTCGACATCGGCGAGGGCGTCTTCGAGGTCAGGGCCACCAACGGCGATACGTTCCTCGGCGGCGAGGATTTCGACAAGCGCATCATCGACTATCTGGCCGACGAGTTCAAAAAGGAGCAGGGCATCGACCTGCGCAATGACCGGTTGGCGCTCCAGCGCTTCAAGGAAGCTGCGGAGAAGGCGAAGATCGAGCTCAGTTCGACGGTGCAGACCGACGTCAACCTGCCCTTCATCACCGCCGATCAGCATGGGCCCAAGCACCTCAACGTCAAGCTCACCCGTGCCAAGCTGGAAGCCCTGGTCGACGATCTCGTGCAGCGCACCGTCGAGCCTTGCCGGGCGGCGCTCAAGGACGCCGGCCTCAAGGCGGCGGACATCGCCGAGGTGATCCTGGTCGGCGGCATGACCCGCATGCCGAAGGTGCAGGAGGTCGTCAAGGACTTCTTCGGCAAGGAGCCCCACAAGGGCGTCAACCCGGACGAAGTCGTCGCCATCGGCGCCGCCATCCAGGCGGGCGTGCTCCAGGGCGAGGTGAAGGACGTCCTGCTGCTCGACGTGACTCCGCTGTCGCTCGGCCTGGAAACGCTGGGCGGCGTGATGACGAAGCTCATCGACCGCAACACGACCATCCCGACGAAGAAGAGCCAGGTCTTTTCGACCGCCGAGGACAACCAGACCGCGGTGACCATACGCGTCTTCCAGGGCGAGCGCGAGATGGCCGCCGACAACAAGCTGCTCGGCCAGTTCGATCTGGTCGGCATCCCGCCGGCACCGCGCGGCATGCCGCAGATCGAGGTGACCTTCGACATCGACGCCAACGGCATCGTCTCGGTGACCGCCAAGGACAAGGCGACCGGCAAGGAACAGCAGATCCGCATCGAGGCCTCGGGCGGCCTGTCGGAGGCCGACATCCAGAGGATGGTCAAGGATGCCGAGGCGCACGCCGAGGAGGACAAGAGGCGGCGCGAACTGGTCGATGTCCGCAACCAGGCGGACGCTGCGATCTACACGGCCGAGAAGCAGCTGCAGGAGCATGGCAGCCGGGTGGGCGAGACGGAGCGCAAGCCCTTGGAAGATGCCCTGAACGCCCTGCGCGAGGTGGTCGGTGGCGACGACATCGACCGCATCCGGCAGCGGATCGACACGCTCTCGCAGGCGCTCACCCGCTTCGGCGAGACGATCCACCGTGCCGCCGCCGACACCGGCACGCGCAGCGCGGCGGAACAGGCCGCCGCCGCCAACGCCGGCCCGTCCGGTGGCGGGAATGAGGGCGTCGTCGACGCCGAGTTCGAGGAAGTGGACGACCAGAACCGGCAGCGCGGCTGAGTGCCACGGGAAAGGAGCACCGCAGCCATGGACCTCGAAAAATACACCGATCGGGCGAAGGGTTTCCTCCAGTCGGCACAGACGCTGGCGGTGAGCCGCGGCCATCAGCGCCTGACGCCGGAGCACCTGCTCAAGGTGTTGCTGGAGGATTCGGAAGGGCTTTGTGCGAACCTCGTCCGCACGGCCGGAGGCGACCCGAAGGCAGCGCTTTCAGCCGTCGACGCCGCGCTCGACACGCTGCCGCGCGTCGAAGGGGCCGGCGCCGGGCAGGTCTACATGGCGCCGGAACTGGCGCGCGTCTTCGAGGCCGCCGAGCAGCTGGCGCAGAAGGCCGGCGACAGCTTCGTCACCGTGGAGCGGCTGCTGCTGGCGCTGGCCGCCGCCGCGGGCACGCCGGCCGCGAAGGCGCTGGCCTCGGCGGGGGTCAACGCCCAGGGCCTCAACAAGGCCATCGAGGACATCCGCAAGGGCCGCACCGCCGATACGGCCTCGGCCGAGGACGGGTACGACGCGCTGAAGAAGTACACGCGCGACCTCACGGCCGTAGCGCGCGACGGCAAGCTCGACCCCGTCATCGGCCGCGACGAGGAGATCCGCCGCACGATCCAGGTTCTCGCACGCCGCACCAAGAACAACCCGGTGCTGATCGGCGAGCCGGGCGTCGGCAAGACCGCCATCGTCGAAGGCCTGGCGCAGCGCATCGTCAAGGGCGATGTGCCCGAAAGCCTGAAGGACAAGAAGCTGCTGTCGCTCGACCTCGGTTCCCTGTTGGCCGGGGCCAAGTACCGCGGCGAGTTCGAGGAGCGGCTGAAAGCGGTCCTGTCGGAAGTCACCTCTGGCCGGGAAGGGGTCATCCTCTTCATCGACGAACTGCACACGCTGGTCGGCGCCGGAAAGACGGACGGGGCGATGGACGCCTCCAACATGCTGAAACCGGCGCTCGCCCGGGGCGAACTGCACTGTGTCGGCGCCACCACGCTGGAGGAGTACCGCAAGCACATCGAGAAGGACGCCGCCCTGGCCCGGCGCTTCCAGCCCGTCTTCGTCGGGGAGCCGACGGTGGAGGATACCATCTCCATCCTGCGCGGCATCAAGGAGAAATACGAGGTTCACCACGGCGTGCGCATCACCGACAGCGCCATCGTCGCCGCGGCGACGCTGTCGCATCGCTACATCACCGACCGCTTCCTCCCCGACAAGGCCATCGACCTGATGGACGAAGCGTCCTCGCGGCTTCGCATGGCGGTCGATTCCAAGCCCGAGGAGCTCGACGAGCTCGACCGCCGCATCGTGCAGATGAAGATCGAGCGCGAAGCGCTCAGGAAGGAGAGCGATCCAGCCTCGCGGGAGCGCCTGCAGAGGCTGGAGAAGGAGCTCGGCGAGCTGGAGCAGAATTCCGCCGAACTCACGGCGAAGTGGCGGGCGGAGAAGGAGAAGCTCGCCGGGGCGCGGACGCTGAAGGAGCGGCTCGACCAAGCCCGCATCGAACTGGAGCAGGCGCAGCGGCGCGGCGACTGGGCCCGCGCGGGCGAACTCGCCTACGGCATCGTTCCCGATCTCGAAAGCAAGCTGAAGGACGCCGAGGCGCAAGGCGACCAGCAGATGCTCGAGGAGGCGGTCACCGCCGAGCACATCGCCGCCGTCGTGTCCCGCTGGACCGGCATCCCGGTCGACAAGATGCTGGAGGGCGAGCGCGAGAAGCTGCTGCACATGGAGGGCGCGCTGAGGCGGCGTGTCATCGGGCAGGACGAAGCCATCGTCGCGGTCTCGAACGCGGTGCGCCGCGCCCGCGCCGGGCTTCAGGATCCGAACCGGCCGATGGGATCCTTCCTGTTCCTGGGCCCGACCGGTGTGGGCAAGACCGAGCTGACCAAGGCCCTGGCCGAATTCCTGTTCGACGACGAGCATGCGATGGTGCGCATCGACATGTCGGAGTTCATGGAGAAGCACTCCGTGGCCCGCCTGATCGGTGCCCCTCCAGGCTATGTCGGCTACGAAGAGGGCGGCAGCCTGACCGAGGCGGTGCGGCGCCGGCCCTATCAGGTCGTCCTGTTCGACGAGGTGGAGAAGGCGCATCCGGATGTCTTCAACGTGCTGCTCCAGGTGCTCGACGACGGGCGCCTGACCGATGGGCAGGGGCGCACGGCCGACTTCCGCAACACGCTGATCGTGATGACCTCCAACCTCGGCAGCGAGTATCTGGCGACCTTGGGGGAGAACCAGGACGTCGACACGGTGCGCGCCGGGGTGATGGAGGCGGTGCGGGCGGCGTTCCGGCCCGAGTTCCTGAACCGGCTCGACGAGGTCCTGATCTTCCGCCGCCTCTCGCGCGAGGACATGGGCGGCATCGTCGACATCCAGCTCCAGCGGCTGCAACGGCTGCTCGACGACCGCAAGGTCGTGCTGCAGGTGGGCGACGCGGCGAAGCGATGGCTGGCCGACGCCGGCTACGATCCGGTGTACGGCGCCCGGCCCTTGAAGCGGGTGATCCAGCGCGAACTGCAGAATGTGCTCGCCGAGATGATCCTGCGCGGCGAAGTCCGCGACGGCGATACGGTCCGGGTCACCGCCACGGAACTGGGCCTGCTCATCGAGCCGCCGCAGCATGGTGACGGGGCGATGGAGCAGCCGTCTCGAAACGCTGCGGAGTGACAGGATGTACGCCCGGATGACGCGGTTCCGATTGAAGCTGGGAGCCAGGGACGAATGGTTCCGGCTGCGGGACGGGATGAAGGCCGACATTCATGCCCTGAAGGGTCTGAGGCACTGGGTCGCCCTTCAGGGGGACGACGGCGAGGTCGTGGTCATCGCCATCCATGACTCGGTGTGGAGCGCCGAGGCGGCCATGCCCGATGTGCTGAAGCTCTGGCAACGGATCGCCCACCTCATGGACGATCCGCCCTCAACCAGGTTTTACGACGTCACGCGCTTCGACACGATCTTCGACACTGTCTAGCAAGCGCAAGGGCCGGCTGCAGAAGGCGGAGGAAAGGCATGGCTTTTGGATTGCCGCACCCACGCGATCACAACCTTTGGCGAAGGCCGCCGACCATGCCGGGCGTGTCGCTGCCCGCGACGACCGCCGTGCCGATGGCCTACATCCACCGGCCGTCCCCCTCCGTCACGCAATCGGGGCCCGGCCGCAAGCAGTGGGTTCTGGAGTTCGAGCCGACCGACCCGCCGTTTCCGGATCCGGTCACGGGCTGGACCGGGAGCGCCGCCCCCTTCAGCCACATCCAGCTCTTCTTTCCGGATCTGAACAGCGCCGTGTCCTTCGCCGAGCGGCACGGCTGGCGCTATCAGGTTGATGAACCGCCGAAGAAGAAGATAACCGCGAAGAATTACGCCGACAACCTCAAGTACGAACTCGCCGGTCCCATTCAAAGTGCAAAGAAGTGGAAGGACGATATACCGGGAAGTCGTCGACCGATCGGTATTCGTTGAAGGTTCGCATGGGACTTATTTGTTTGGAACTTTGGAATATTCATTTCAAAGAAACAAGTCAACGGCAAGGAGGACAGCCATGGCGCAGCGTTCCCAACTTCCATCGCTCTTCGCAGGCTCGCCGTTTCCATGGTCGGGCGCCGACCCCTTCTCGATGCTCCAGCGCGAGATGGGCCGTCTGCTTGGCGAGGCCGCCCGCGGCGGCGGTGCGCTCGTGCAGACGGCAGAGACCCCGGCGATCATGGCGCCGCGCATCGACATCAGCGAGAGCGAGAGCGACATCAAGGTCCGCGCCGAGCTTCCCGGCGTCGATCCGCAGGACGTCGAAGTCACGGCCACCGAGGATTTGCTGACGATCCGCGGCGAGAAGCGGGTCGTGCGCGACGAGGGCCAGGAGCATTTCCACCTCGTGGAACGCGCCTACGGGGCGTTCGTCCGGAACATCCGCTTGCCGTTCAAGGTGGACCCCGGACAGGTCCAGGCGAATTTCGAGAACGGCGTGCTGACGATCGCCCTGCCGAAGCCAACGGAACTTCAGCCGCGCACGAGCCGCATCGAGGTCAAGGGGGCCGGACAGCCGGGCGCTTCGGAACAGACGCTGAAGAGCGCCGCCGACGAAATGCGCACCGCCAACGCACCCCAGGAGGAACCGGCATCCAAGGCCGGTGCGGGCACCCGGTAACGCGCATCTGCACGTCGAACACCCCATCATCGGAAGGGAGAAGGCCATGAGCGACCTGATCGTCATCGCGTACGACGACGAGTCCAAGGCGGAGGAGGTCCGTTCGACACTCCTGCGTCTGCAGAAGGAGTACCTGGTCGATCTGGAAGACGCGGTTGTCGTGACGAAGACCAAGGACGGCGAGGTCCGGCTGAACCAGACCTACAACATCATGCCGGCATCCATCGCCTCCGGAAGCCTGTGGGGCCTGCTGGTCGGCATGCTGTTCCTGAACCCGCTGCTCGGGGTTGCCGCCGGCGCGGCCAGCGGCGCCTTGGCGGGCGCGCTCACCGACATCGGCATCGATGATGGTTTCATGCGCGAACTCGGCGAAGCTTTCGAACCCGGCACCTCGGCGCTGTTCATCCTCGTCCGCGAAGCGAGGCTGGACAAGGTCCTGCCCGAGATCAGCCGCTACGGCGGCAAGGTTCTGCGCACCTCCCTGCCCAAGGAGCAGGAGGAAAAGATCCAGGCCGCCCTCATGGGCGAGGCGCGGAACCAAACCATGCAGCAGGCCGCCTGACGGTCGCCGGCAGTATCGCCCGCCGGCAGTATCGCCCAATGTCCACACAAACTCGGGAGAGCAGCAATGAAACCGTTCCGGAGCATTCTGGCGGCAGCGGGGCTCGCCGCCGCCGTTCTGGCCGTCCAAACCCCCTTGCCGGCGCTGTCGCAAGCCGTCGCACTGGTCGTCGTTGACGTGAAGGCCGTCGCTGCGGGCTACCGCGCGAGCAAGCTGACCGGTACGTCGGTCGTGAACGAGAAGAACGAGAAGATCGGCTCCGTCGACGACATCATCATCGGACGGGACAAGGTGCTCTTCGCGGTGCTCGAGGTCGGCGGCTTCCTCGGCATCGGCGCCCACTTGGTGGCCGTCCCGTTCAGCGATCTGCAGTTGGACGAAACCGGCAAGAAGATCACGCTGCCGGGAGCGTCGAAGGATGAACTCAAGAAGCTGCCGGAATTCAAGTACGTCAGTTGATCCGCCCAGCCGCCGGTGAAAGCCATGCCGGCGATCCCGATCCATGACCCTCGCGATCAATCCTCACGGGGCGGCGTTGAGATGTGGGAGCACGTTCCGGCCGATTTCATCGATCACCTCGGCCGCGTCACGCGTGCCGTATTTGACGTTGAGAATGACGTGGTTTACGCCCGCCCGGCGCAACGCGGCGAGGAATTGAAGCAGGACGTTCCGGCCGCCGCGAAAACCCAGGTGGATCGGCTGGGCAGGGTGGTCGGGATCCGTGGTCAGGTCGATGTAGAGCGATTGCACGAACGGCGTGAAGACCCCCGGCCTCACGGCTTCTACGGTGGTGTGCCAGTGCGCGGCGTGCTCCGCCTGTTGCGCGAGGGATCGCGGGTAGGTGATCCAGCCGTCGGCATGCCCGGCGATCCATTCCAGGCTCTGCCGGCTGGTGCCGGTGATCAGGATCGGCAGCGCGCCGACCGGCTTCGGCACGAGGTCGGCGGTCCCCTGCATCACGCCATAGGAGGACTGGATGCGGGGGAAGTTCTGGGCGAGCACGGTGCGCAGAACGGCGAGGTTTTCGCGGAAGAGGACGCCCCGCCTGTCCATGTCGACGCCGAACGCCGGGAATTCGACCGGTCGATCGCCGGACGCGACCCCGAGCACGAGGCGACCGCCGGAAAGCCGATCCACCGAAGCGGCCGCCTTTGCCGTGTGCAATGGGTGGCGCAGGGGCAGGACGATGGAACCGGTGGCGAGCGCGATGTCGCGCGTCTGCGCCGCGATCCATCCCAGATAGACCCAGGGGTCGTAGATCTGTCCGACGTCGCCGAACGACGGGTCGCGCAACGGCACGTCCCGCACCCAGAGCGCGGCGAAGCCCAATTCCTCGGCCCGCTTGGCCAGGCGTTCCTGATCGCGCATGCTCGGCTCGTCGCGCTGAAAGGCCTCGATCGGAAAGAAAACGCCGAGCGTCAACCGGCCCGGCGCGAACATCCTGCGGAAGCCCTTCGAATCGCCCGGCCGGGCCGTCGTGTTCGCCTCCAGCATGGCAGCTCCTTACCAAGGTGACGTTACTTCCGACCAGTCTTTGGTCCGGGGAACCGCATGCAGGTCATGCGATCCTCAAACCTCCTGGGGAAAGGGCGGCGAACTGCTCCGGCGTCAGGTCGACGAGGGCGACGGCAGCCTGTTCCGGTGCATAGCGCATGTTCGCCGGGCTGACAGCGACGAGGTGAACCACGGGACTGGTCGGCAACCCGCTCGCGACGATGATCTCGGCCGGCCGGTTGCTGGCGTCCACCACCACACCATGGACGGTTCCCACCGGCCGGCTCCCGTCCTCCGACAGGACAACGAGGCCGACCAACATGTGGGCTGGAGACGGGAGCACCGACGCCACATCCAGCCGGTCTCCATGTCGGGCACAGGCATCGGCACTCAGCGGCACGCTTGCACACAGCAACGGCAGGATCGAGGTCCGCATGGTCTTTGTTCCCTTCACGGTCAGCTCACCACCGCGACCGGGACGGTGTAGCCCGGTTTGACCGGCGGCGAGGGCGGGGCGATCGGCGCATGCGGGCAAAGAGCCGGCAGGCGCGCGGATGCGTTGATGGGCTTGATGCTTCTTTCGGAACAGATGGCCTAAAGCTGGCTGTCGATGGCTGCAGCGAGATTGGGGAAGTCGAACGCGCCATCGTGTCGCCGATTGTTTATGAAGAAGGCCGGGGTGCCGTTCACCCCGTGGCGCACGCCGCCGAGGAAATCGTCGCGGACCTTGGGCGTGTATGTTCCCTTGGCCAGTGCGTCGCGGAGCTCGGTTTCGGACAGCCCCAACGACCGCACCGCGGCGAACAGAAACTCGATGCCCAAGCGCTCGTGGTTCTCGAAGAGGAGGTCGTGCATCTCCCAGAACCGCCCGTGCGCCCCTGCGAATTCCGCACTCTCCGCCGCGCTTTGGGCATTGGGGTGGATTTCCGTCAGCGGGAAGTGCCGGAACACGAACCGCAGCTGCCGGCCATATCGATTCCGCACGAGTTTGACATGAGGATGCGCGGCCGCACAGTACGGACACTCGTAATCGCCGTATTCGACCAGGGTGATTGGGGCGTGGGCGTCACCCTGGATGTGGTCACTCGACGTGACCGGCATTTTCGATACCGCCATGGCTGCTCTCCCGGAGCGATGGTCCGTTCGGCATGAACGACGCGTCGCCCCCACTGTGATTTCGGTCTAGCTGGTCAACCGCTCCAGCGCATCGAGGATGCCGTCGGCACCGGGGTTGACGGCGAGCGGCGAGCGATAGCTCCAGAAGATGACTCCGTCCTTGTCGATCACGAACAGCGCGCGTTCGCTGACTCCGTCGCCTTCCCGGTAGGCTCCGTAGGACTTCGAAACGGCGCCCTTGGGTTCGAAATCGGCAAGCAGCGGGAAGTGCAGGTTGCGCGCTTTTGCGAACGCCTGATGGCACCAGGCGCCGTCGACGGAAACGCCCAGCACCTCGGCTCCATGCTTCAGGAACTCGGGACGGATCTGGTTGTACAGCACCATCTGGTCGCCACAGACCGGGCTCCAATCCGCAGGGTAGAAGGCGAGGATCACCGGCTTGCCACGCAATTCAGAAAGAGACAAGCATTGGTCGGGCGTGACATGGAGCGTGAAGTCAGGAGCCGAAGTCCCTGGGGATAAAACTTGAGACATGGGTCACCTCGCTGAAGTGGACGGCAATGATCTCCGTAGCGTTATCCGCTTGGCGTCGATTATGATGCGGTGGCTGACGGCCGCGTTGACGAACGTCAACATTCCTTTGTTTTTTCAAAACCGGGAAGAACCTGCTTCGACGTACTGACGCCGCTCCCGGTCGTCTCAGTCCCCGATCGCGCTTTGCCAGCAGCGCCGGCGACCAGGGAGGCGTCGCGCTGGAAGAGAGGATGCATCAATCGGCGCGGTATGACGTTGATAGATATCAAATTGACGAATGTCATTTTGTTCGGAGCGGGCGGGCGTTATGTTCTTGGATATTTGCATGTGTATCGGATTTTGTGCATTGTAGTGCCGTCTTTGCCGGGTGCGTATGGTTTTTCATTGAGCGTCGTTTGAGCCGAATGCTTGCCAATCCTTTCCTGTTGCTGGAGGCATCGTCGTGGAAGACCCCTATGAGGTGCTCGGGGTGAAGCGGGACGCGAGCGACGACGACCTTCGTCGCGCCTACCGCAAGCTCGCCAAGAAATTCCATCCTGACCTGAACCCCGGCGACAGGCAGGCAGAGGAACGCTTCAAGGCAGTGGCATCGGCCCACGAGCTCCTCTCCGATCCGGACAAGCGCGGCCGCTACGACCGCGGCGAAATCGATGCCACGGGCACGGAGCGGCGGCCCGACCACTCCTATTACCGTGACTTCGCCGAGGGGCGGAACGGTGGCAGATACCATGGCGGTGACGAGGAGGAAGCCGATGATTTCAACGATCTGTTCGAGAACCTCTTTGGCGGCAGATTTCGCGCCCGGTCCACCGGTGGCGGTGCCGGGCCGGAGATCCGAATGCGTGGTGCCAACCGCCGCTATTCGCTGACGGTGGACTTCCTCGACGCGATCAATGGGACGACGCAACGGCTGCAGTTGCCGGACGGAAAGACGCTCGACGTTGCGGTTCCGCCCGGTATCGAGGACGGCAAGGTGCTGCGACTCAAGGGGCAGGGTGATCCGGGTCTGGGTGGCGGCCCGCCGGGCGATGCGCTGATCGAGGTCCGGATCACCCCCCATCCGTTCTTCAAGCGCGTCGGCAACGACCTTCATGTCGAGGTCCCCGTGACGCTTTCGGAGGCGGTCCTGGGCGGCTCCATCACAGTACCCACACGGACCGGGCCGGTGACGATGACGGTGCCGGAAGGCTCGGACACCGGCCGGGTGCTGCGCTTGCGAGGCAAGGGCGTGCCGGCGGGGCGCGGCGGCCGGCCGGCCGGCGATCAATACGTCATGTTGAAGGTCGAGGTCGGGCCCGGTGCCGACGATGCCGAGCTCAAGGCATTCCTGCGGAATTGGGCGCCCGGGCATGCGTTCGATCCGCGCCGCAAACTGGGGATGGCGCCATGATAATCACGCTGAATGAGTTGCGACGGTCCTTCGCCGACCTCGACGCGGCGGAACTCGATCGATGGATCGGCAATCGCTGGATCCGGCCGGAAGGGCGGCCCGGTGCCTATGTCTTTCATGAGATCGATGTCGCACGCGTGCATCTGATTGTGGAATTGCGTGAAATGGCGATCGACGATGAGGCCTTGCCGCTGGTGCTCTCGCTGCTCGACCAACTCTATGGCGTGCGACGACAGATGAAGCTGCTGTACAAGGCGATAGACGCCCAACCGGAGGAGGTCCGTCAAACGCTCCTGGTCGCCGTACGCGCGAATGCAGCGCCGACGGATGGCGCCGATGCCGACCCGGAAGGCGATGGTGCTTGAGGAAGGTTCGATCCGCCTAGGCGTCGGTGCCGCAATCGCCGGGCGCCTTGACGCCGCCCCTGCCGCCGCGGGTCTAGTCCGCCGTTGTTCCGGCGTGTTGCCGAGTCCACGCGATGAGTTGGGGCAGAGGCATAACACCGGCGGTCCGGGCGATTTCCCTGCCGCGTAGGACCAACGCGAGCGTTGGAATGCTTCGCACAGTGAAATGCGCGGCGACATCTGGAGCGGCCTCGGTATCGACTTTCGCCAGCCGGACATGTGGTTCGAGCCGCTGCGCCGCCTGCTCGACGATCGGCGCCATCATGCGGCACGGACCGCACCAGGCGGCCCAGAAATCGATCAGGAGCGGAATGTCGCTCCCCTCGGCGTGCTTTGCGAACCGGCCTGGGTCGTCCAGGGACAGGGGGTGCCCCTCGAACAGTGGCCGATGGCAGGCGCCGCATTTGCCGCCGGCCCCCAGTCTGGTACGCGGAACCCGGTTGGTCGTGTCACAGTGGGGGCAGACGACGTGCAGCGCTTCGGACATTCTATCCTCCTCGTTGAGCGCCCTGTCTATTCGTCGTTATCCTCGAGGGCGTCATAACGGATGATCTTGATGCGGCGGGTGCCCGCAAGCCTGATGGCGCCGCACTGCTTGAGGCTGGTCAGGGCGCGGCTTACCGTTTCGACCGACAGGGTGAGATAGTCGGCGATGTCGTAGCGCGACATCGGCAGGAGAATTTCTTCCCCGGTTCTGCTGGCATGAGTTCTGCCGGACAGGCGTTCCGCCATTTCGAGGAGGAAGGCGCTGACCTTTCCCAGCGAGCCGATCCGCCCAAGGATGAGAATCCTCGTCTGCAGGCGGGCTATTTCCGCGGCCGTCACGGTCCGGATGTCGCGTCCGAGATGGGGATCGGCGTCGGCAAGGGCCTCGGCGCGCTCGCGTGGGTAGACGGCCACGATTGTGCCCTCCACGATCGCCTCGACGGCGAAGAGATGCGCATTTCGGGATGCGAAGCCGAAGAAATCCCCAGGCAGCAGAAAATCCACGATCTGCCGCCGTCCGTTGGCCTGAACGGTAAAGCGCCGCGCCGCGCCGGAGACGACGCGGTACCAGTGCTCGGCCGGATGATCCTGGGTATAAATCTCCTGCCCGTGGCCGTAGCGCATGGTCATCGCCAGGGAGCTCAGAACATCGCCAGGATCATGGCGATGCTTCGTGGGTCGGTCATCGCGAAGCTGGCTGGAAACATGCATGACGGCCGTTCCTCGTGTCTATCTGGACAGATCGAGCTGTCGAGACGTTGCAGTCGGTACGTCGTTGCGACACCGGCTGTAGAACGATGTGCAATATCACGATGGGGTCGGGGGCGCCGCAATCCGGCGCATCCCTATGGTACGTTCCTATTCCTCCTGCGTTTCACTCTGCGTGCGGAGCGGGGGGCGCATGCCTGCCGCTGAGGCCATGAGCACGGCCTCGGGCAGGGTCCGCGCGCCGAGCCGCTCCATCACATGGGCCCTGTGGATCTCCACCGTGCGCGGGCTGATCCCGAGATCCCTGGCCATGGTCTTGTTCGTGCCGCCGGCGAGCAGCCCTTCCAGAACCGCCCGCTCCCGGGCGGACATGTCCGCGATGCGCGTCCGCGCGATCTCCGCAACGCTGTCGCGTTCCGCTGTGTCCCGAATGTCGGCCAAGGCGGATGCCACCGCGGCCAGCAACGGTTCACGCTCGTAAGGCACCTCCAGGAAATCCACCGCGCCCGCCTTCATCGCCTGCACCGCCAGCCCGATGTCTCCATCGCAGTTGCCCACCACGATCACCGGAAGGTGGATCCGTCGTGCCCGGAGTTCCCTCGGGATCGCCAGGCCGCCGGTTTCCGGCGCCCGGATGTCGAGCAGCACGCAGCCGGGAATCAGCGCCGGCGCCATTTCGAGGAAGGCACGCGCGGACGTGAAGGCCTTCACGTCGTATCCCACGCCCCGCAGCAGGAGGAGCAGTTCCCGATGGGCGGCCTCCTCGGCACCGACCACGTAGATCAGGGGGCCGCTGTGGCTCGTGATGTCCTGGGCGATGCCGGCAACGCGCCGTATCCGGCCGCCCTCGCCCCGGATGGCGAAGAAGGTGTCGCGAATCCAGCGCACCGAGCCGTTGCCGCGGATGATGCGGTACTCCTGGTCGACGGTCTCGCCCTGCAGGACACGGTCCATCGCGTCGCTGGCAAGCCCCCGATCCTCCGGGTGCACGGTCCCGAGCCAGTGAGGACGCCAGTCCCGAAGCATCGCGTCCGGCGGCTCTCCCCAGACATGCTCGTAGGCGGGGCTTAGATATTCCATGCGCATGGTCCTGACATCGACGATCCAGAGCACGCTGGCGGAGTGCGCGGCGAATTGCCGGAAGCGCTCTTCGCTCTCGCGCAGCTCATCTTCCGCCCGTTTGTGCGCGGTGACGTCGAGCGCGGCTCCGATGAATCCGACGGGCCGCCCCGCATCGAAGACCGTTTGGCCGTGCGTGGAGATCCACCGCTCGATCCCGTCCTCGATGCCGATGACGCGATAGGCGATGGCATAAACGCCGTCGCCCCGGGGATCGAGGCAGTGCGCGATGGCGGCCTCGACGCTTGGCCGGTCGTCCGGGTGGATGGCGCCGAGAAAGACGTCCACGTCCACATGGGCCTCGGGAGGCAGGCCCCACATGGCCTTGAGGCGCGCATCCCACTCCAGGGCGCCGGTTGCCGGATCCCAGGAATAGAGCGTCATGCCGACGAGATCGACGGCGGCCCTCAGCCGCGCTTCGCTTCGGCGCACACGGTCGGCCACCTCGCGGCGCTGACGTGACAGGGCAAGGGCGGAATTCACCCGGGCCAGAAGTTCACGGGCGGCGAACGGTTTGATGACATAATCATCGGCTCCCACGGCGAGCCCTTCCACCTTGGCTGCTTCGCCGGCGCGTGCGGACAGAAGAATGATCGGCACGTCCGCGAGCTTTGGTTCCCGCCGCAGGGCGGTCACCAGCTCGACCCCGCCTAGCCGGGGCATCATCACGTCCGACAGCACGAGGTCGGGCCTGCACCGCCGCGCCGCCTCCAGTGCTTCCTGGCCATCCGGGACCGCCGCGACATCCCAGTGCGCCGACAGCAGGCGGATCAGGTAGTCCCGCATATCGGCGTTGTCGTCGGCCAGCAGGATCCTCGCACGTTCCTTGACGTGCGCCGCACCCGCCACCTCGCCGGGAGGACGCGGCATCCCGTCTGCGGGGTCATCGCCGGGCAGCCATCGCAGCGCCTCCTCGACGTAGGCGGCCGCTCGCGTGGAGGTGGGCGACTGGGAGTGCGGAACCCCGACCCGCCGCATCGGCAGGGAGCCTGTCCCGAACGGCAGGGCGACCGTGAAGGTCGCGCCCCGGCCGACCTTGCTCTCGGCCGTGATCGTGCCGCAATGCAGATGGACCAGTTCCTGCACGAGCGCCAGGCCGATGCCGCTGCCCTCGAACGAGCGGCCTTTCTGGCCCTCGATGCGGTGGAAGCGTTTGAAGACCTGCGGCAGGTCCGCGGTCGGGATGCCGATTCCAGTGTCGCTGACCCGCAGCGTGGCGTCGTCGACCGTCGCGGTCATGGACACGGTGATCCCGCCTTCGAAGGTATATTTGATGGCGTTGGAGAGCAGGTTGAGGACGATCTTCTCCCACATGTCCCGGTCCACATGGACCGGTTGCGGGAGCGGCGGGCAGGCGATGTCGAGCCGCAGGCCGGCGCGTTCGCAGAGCGAGCAGAAGTTCGACGCCAGTTCCGCGGTGAAGCGCGAGAGGTCCGTCGGCTCGTAGGCTGCCTGCGCCCGGCCCGCTTCGATGCGGGAGAAGTCGAGCAGCATGTTCACGAGCTTGAGCAGGCGAAGGCTGTTGCGATGGGCCATCGTCGCCAGAACCCGGCCGTCCGCCGGCAACTCGCCCTCTGGCTTGGCCAGCAACTCCTCGAGGGGGCTTATCATCAGGGTGAGCGGCGTGCGGAACTCGTGGCTGATATTGGAAAAGAATATCGTTTTGGCCCGGTCGATGTCCGCAAGCGCCTCCGCGCGCCGGCGTTCGCTTTCGAAAGCCCGGGCGTCCGCGATACCTCCCGCGATGTGCCCCGCCACCAGGTCGAGAAAGCTGCGGTAATCGGCGTCCAGAACGCGGCGCGGGCTGATCCCGACAATGCAGAATCCCGTCAGGGCCGATTGGCTCTGCATCTCCAAGGGAAGGATGAGGGCGGTTTGGACGAGGTCGGGCCATAGGGGAGCGGCGAACGTGCCGCCGCGGCCCGGGAGGTTGCGCACCTCCACGGCCTTCTGCGTCCGGGCGACCGCGGCCAAGGGCCAGGGCTGGTGCGCGGCCTGTCCGGAGAGGGGAAAAACTGCAGGGAACGTCGATGGATCGTCGGGCAGCCGCACCCCCGCGATCCGGCGGGCGGTTGCGCCATCCTCATCCAGGAGATAGATGGCGGCGAACGGAATGTCCAAAGGATTGGCGTCCAGAACCTCGATGGCCTTCCGGCAAGCGGCCTCGACCGTGCGTTGCTCGGACACCCGCAGGCCGAGGTCGCGCAGGGTAGAGAGCCGCCGCTCGCCGAGCACCCTCTCGGTGGTCTCCGTGCAGGCACAGAAGACGCCTTCGACCGTGCGGGCATCCTCCGCCAGGATCGGGCTGTAGCTGAAGGTGACGTAGACCTCTTCGAGCGGCAGCCGCCGGGCGAAGAAGAACTGGAGGTCTTCGACCCAGGTTGCCCGCCCGGCCCGGACCTCGTCATGCATCGGGCCGATGGCCGGCCAGATCTCGCTCCAAGCCTCGCGCCCGGGGGCACCGAGCATGGCCGGATGCTTCGTTTCGCCGAGGAACGGAATGTAGGCGTCGTTGTAGAGAATGCGGAGTTCGGGACCGAGCCAGAGCAGGATCGGGAAGCGGGAGTTCAGGCAAAGGCTGACGGCGGTCTTGATGTTGCGGGTCCAGCTCTCCGGCGGTCCAAGCGGATGTGCCGACCAGTCCTTTGCGCGCATCAGCGCGCCAAGTTCTCCCCCGCCGCGGAGAAACCCTAAGGGATCCTGTAACGATGACGCTGAACTCATGATGGTTTCCCTCGTGTACGGCGGACGACCACGAGGCGAGAGATGGTCGTTTCATCAACTTTTCAATAATAAAATAGTTCCTACCAAAAACGTAAAAAGCACAAAGACATCGGTGGAGCCCTGAAAGTATAATGGCAGAATGAATGGCATTGAGTAAGGTATGCCAGACGTGCCGGATGCTGTAGTGGTATTGTGTGCCTATTTACTGATCAAAAGGGGGTGCTTCCGGGCTTGCGCGTTTCTGCTCATCGATACACCGGCCACCGGCCAGATGGAGGTCGCGCCATCTAAGCCCACAGCCAACTGAGCCGCAAGGCGGCTGCCCGCTGCCCCGACAGCGTGGATCGGTCGCTCTCGTGAAGGCGTCCGTCGTGCAGCATCGCTGAGGCCTTCGGCATGGGATCCCCCTTAGGCACACGCCGGATGGCCGGCCGGCGATACGGTACGATCCTTCTTCGTCAATGCGGGAGAGCAGGTGCGCAGCGACCCCGACCGGCGCGGCGGCGTCAATCCCGGTACCTCTCGAATTCCTGCCGCGCCGTCGAGAGTGGCGATCACCCGCTTAGGATGATCCGCACACCGCCGACGAAGATCTCTCCACCGGCGGAAAGCTCGACCGTTCACCTCCGGCCCACCGCTCCACGGCAGGCCGGAGACTCTCACACGACAGGCACGTTCGGGAGCATCCGATGGGCATTTGCGTAAAGCGGCAATGGTTGCGTGAGGCACCGGGTGCCTCCGCCGAGGTGAATCCCTCCTCCGAACTCCGGCAAAGGCCGGCTGTCCGCAGCGAGGTTCCGGACCAGCCGAAGGAACGAGACGCTTCGGTCGGCACCAAACAGTGGGGACCGGCATTGGAGACCGATAGCATGCCTTTCACCTTGCACAGCCCGGCCTTCGCAAATGGCCAGACAATTCCGCCAAGGCACACGGCGGACGGCGACAACGTCTCGCCGCCGCTGGAATGGTCGGACGCCCCCGCCGGCACCCGCAGCTATGCCCTGATCGTCGAAGATCCCGATGCGCCGGGCGAGACCTTCCTGCACTGGGCGGTCTACAACATCGCCGCCGAGCGCGACCGTCTGCCCGAAGGCACCACCCAGGGCGCCAAGACCGAAAGCCTGGGCCACGGGATCAACGATCATGGCCATGCGCATTACGATGGCCCCAATCCCCCCTGCGGGCACACCGCACACCATTACCGCTTCCGCCTGATGGCGTTGGATGTGGACGCGCTCGGCCTCGGGCCCAAGGCGACGGTCGACGAGGTGCGCAGCGAGGCCGGCAAGCACCTGCTGGGGGAGGCCGAACTGGTCGGCACCTACGCGCACCCTGAGAGGACACAACCATGACCGAAGACGAAGACCATCTCCGTCGCAAAGCCGTCAGCGGCAGCAAGAGCCGGCCGAACGACCGGGACGGCGGTGATCACATCCGCCAGGCACAGGAATGGAACGGCGGGTCGAAGGGCCGCAAGGGGCCGATCACGCCCAAGGACAAGCGGAACCCGAACAGCAGCGTCAAGAGCTGATCCCGACCGTTCGCCCGGCCCTTCAGAGGATGTGATGATCCGGAGGCTCTTAACCAAGCCTTCAGAGATGGCCGCGATGTTTGGCGGCTTCCTGCGACGGCCGACACCCAGACACCGTGACCGCGTTCAAGAGACCATCCCCGACGTTGCTGCTTGTCCTCGTACTCGTGGCAACCCTCGGGCTCATCGGCACCGGAACCGCCCGCTTCCTCCGCATCGACCGGGAGGAGACGATCAAGCATTACGAGCGGATCACCAGCGACACCACACGCCTGCTGGAAGAGCACGCACGGCGCACCATCCACAGCGCCGATCTGATCCTTCTGCAGGCGTTGAGGATGATCCGCGAACGCGGCGGTGTCGGGGCGATCGGGTCGGGGCTCGATTGGGCGGACTTCGGTGAGCTGGCGCAGCATCTGCCTGAACAGGGTGTCCTGTGGATCTACGATGCCGACGGCCGGGCACGCCTTGGAACGCCGGTGTTTCCGACGCCGCCCCTGACCGTGGCGGAGCGTGACTATTTCCAGGCCGTCAAGACACGGGGGGAGCCGTTCCACATCGGCCCGACCATCCGCGGCAAGACGACCGGCAAGGTCTTCTTCACGGTGAACCGCCCCATCCTGGACGAGCAGGGGCGCTTTCTCGGCATGGTCCAGGCGGCGATCGACACCGCCTATTTCACGAAGCTGTACGACCTGCTCGACGGCAGCCTGGATCCCTTGACCGGAATCTACCGGCTGGAGGGCGGCATTGTCGTACGCCGTCCGGGAATGGAGACGCATCTCGGCGCGGATGTGTCCAGGGGACCGGTTTTCCAGAGCCTGCTGGCCCGCGCGCCGACGGGGAATTACGAATCCGTGTCGCCGCTCGACGGGACGGTGAGGATCGCGGCCTATCGCCGGATCGCCGACTTGCCGCTGGTGGCGATTGCCGGCGTCAGCAAAACGGCCGCCCTCGCCGAATGGCGGGCCCGCACCGTCCGGGCGATCTGGCTCAATTTGGGGGCGCTCGGCGTGCTGATCGTGCTGGGCGTGCTGACCTGGTCGTCGCTGAGACGGCAGGAACGGAGCCGGACCTTGGCCGAAGCCGCCCTTCTAACCGCACAGGCCAGCGAGCGACGCGCCTGCCTGGCCGGCCGGCAGGCGGAGCAGGCCCAACAACGGCTGTACGAGGCCATCGAATGCCTGCCGGACGGCTTCGCCCTGTTCGATGCCGAGGACCGGCTCGTCCTGTGCAACAGTCGCTACCGTGCCTTCTACGCGCTCTCCGGCCACGCCATCGACGGCGGCATCCGTTTCGAGGACGTCCTGCGGCGGGGCGCGGAGCGTGGCCTGTTTGCGGATGCCATCGGGCGGATCGACGCCTGGGTGGCGGAGCGCGTGGCGCAGCACCGCGCGGCCGACCGGGTGCATGAGCAGCGGCTGTGGGATGGCCGCTGGCTGCACATCGACGAGCGGGTGACGGCGGACGGGGGACGTGTCGGCGTGCGCGTCGACATCAGCGAGGCCAAGCGCCGCGAGGCGGAACTTGCCGATCTGGTGCGCCGCAATGCCCTGCTGGCGGCCGCGCTGGAGGCCACGCCGAACGGCATCGCCGTCACCGACGCGACGACCGACGCTCCGCACGTCCTCTATGTGAACCGGGCGTTCGAGGCCATGACCGGCTACATGGCGGCGGAAATCGTGGGCCGGACCATTCGTGTCCTTTACGGCAGCGAAACGGACCCGGAGGTCGCGGCCTCCCTGCATGACGCCAAGCTCCGCGGCGAGACCGTGACGGCGGAGATGATCAATTACCGCAAGGATGGTTCTCCCTTCTGGAACATGGTCCGCCTTGCGCCGGTGCTCGACCCCGGCGGTTCGACGTTGGCGCATGTCGCCGTACTCTGGGACACCACCGAAGCGCACCGCCACGAGGCCGAGGAACTCCAGCGCCAGAAGATGGAGGCGCTCGGCCAGCTTGCCGGCGGCATCGCCCACGAGATCAACAATCTCCTGCAACCGGTCATCACGCTGTCGAACCTGAACATCGGTGCTCCCGATCTGCCGGCACCGGTGCGGGAGGATTTCGCCGACATCCTCAGTGCCGGGCGGCAGTGCCGGGACGTAGTCGGCGCCGTGCTGGCCTTCGCGCGCAAGGAGGGGGCGGCCACGCAGCCCCTCGTGCTCGGCGACGCGGTGTGCCGGGCGCTGAGCTTCGCCCGCGGCGTGCTGCCTCCGGCGGTCGTCATCGACAGCCGGATCGGCGACTGCGAGGCGATTGCGATGATCAGCACCACCGAGTTGACCCAGGTGCTGATGAATCTGCTGACCAACGCTGCGGACGCCATGGACCGGTCGGGAACCGTCACCGTCACGCTCGACCGGCTGCCCGGTGCCGGTGGCCTTCGGTTGACGATCGGCGACGAAGGCTGTGGCATGGACGAGCGGGTGCGCCAGCGCCTGTTCGAGCCGTTCTTCACGACCAAGCCCCAGGGGAAGGGGACCGGGCTCGGGCTGGCGGTGGTACACGGCATCGTGCGCGGATGGCGGGGAACCATTTCAGTGACCAGCGCGCTGGGGCGGGGAACCTCGTTCGAGATCACGTTTCCCGTGGCCGAATCCTCCACAATCGAACACCCGGCGACCGAATCCCCCCCAGCATGACGGAGGCGCACGCGATGGCCCGCATTCTTCTGGTCGACGACATGCCCCTGATCCGCAAGACGGTCGGCCGGCTGCTCCGGGAGCATGGCCACGAGGTCGTCGCGGCGGCGGATGGCGAGGAGGCGCTGGCCGCCTTGGGCGACGCCCGGCCGGACCGGGCCGCGTTCGACGCCGCTCTGCTGGACATCTGGATGCCGCGCGTCGGCGGTCTGGAATTGATGCGGACGCTCAAGGAGCGGTGTCCGGACCTTCCCGTCATCATCATGTCCGGTGGCGGGCCGCGGGCCCCGCTGGAATATTCCCTGGCGGTGGCCGAGACCGAAGGGGCCGCCGCCGTGCTGGTCAAGCCGTTCGAGGACCGGCAGCTCCTAGACGTCCTCGCCGTCGCCCTCGGGTCCTGATCCGTCCGTTCCGGCCGACAGCAAACGGCCGAGCAGATCGCGCAATCCCGTCGCCAGCCCCTCCTGCGCCTCCGACGGCATGGCGGCGAGGGCGGTCTCGACCATGAGCAGGGGATCCTGGGCGAGCAGTGTCCGGCCCGCCTCGGTCAGCGACACGATCCGCGCCCGCTTGTCGTCCGGCGAGACCACCACGGCGAGCAGCCCCCGCCGCACCAGCGTTCCGATGGTGCGGGACGCCGTGCCGGGGTTGGTCCCCTGGTACCTTGCCAGCCCCACAACGTTGCGTGCGCGCTCTCCGGCCTTGCCGAAATAGCGCAGCGCCGACCATTGGGCCGCCTGCATGTCCGTCGTCCAGCACAGATCATGGACGGCGCGTGCCGTCTGCTCGACGAGGCTGGCGATTCCATGGAGTCGCGTGGCGCGGTGCGGTGCGGCGGCCGTCCCGGATGGGGCGGGCTCCGACACCAGGGTCGGGGCAGGGCGGTCCGGCGGCGTGGATGGGGTGAATTTGTTTGTCACAGACAAATATCTTCCCTCTGCATAGGCGCATCGGTATAGTTGTCTCTGACAAACATATGGCTGGCCCGCGAGCATGGCAGGGCTGCCTGTATCACCCCAGGACCGGAGATTGCAGACCGCATCATGGTTCCCGAACCGTTCGCCCACACTGGCCATGGTGGATTGTGCATTGCCATATACGGTGCCATGGACGCAATGGATCCTATTGCCGCGTGGTTTTGTGCGGCCGCAGGGGAATTCGGGTGCTTCCGAAGAATAACTCCAGAAAGAATTTTGAATTTTAAGATCGAAATTAAATAAAAATCACGCTACTCGCAGATATATACCGATAAAAACAAGGAATGCTCTGGATATTTTTAATATTAGAAATGATCTGTTAAGACAATTTTGGGATAGTCAAAGTATAAGACCTGAATTTTCGAGAGATCATGACGCGATGACCACCGTTTCCCTGAATTTATCGATCCGCGGAAAGCTGTGGGGGCTTGTCGTGGCGGCGAGTGTCGCGTGTCTGGCGATCGCGGGGGCCGGCCTGTACCTGAACCACGAGCGCATGCACCAGGACCGGGTGGCCACGCTGAAGTCGCTGGTCGACATCGGGTACAGCATCGCCGAAAAATACGAGGCCGATGCCGTGGCCGGAAGAATCACGCGGGAAGACGCGCAGGCGCGCTTCAAGGAGGCGCTGCTGTCGCTCAGGTACCAGGGCAGCGGCTATCTCTTCGCCTACACCTACGACAACCACGGCTTCGCGCATCCCAACGCCAAGGTGATGGGCAAGGACGCATCGGGTCTGAAAGACGCCAAGGGCGTGCCGATCCTGCCGGCCATGGTGAAGATCGCAAGGCAGGGGGAGGGTACGTATCTCTATCCCTGGTTCGTCAACAACAACGGGACCGACGAGACCGAAGAGAAGCTGTCCTATGTCCGGGGCTTCGAGCCCTGGAAGATCTTCATCAGCACCGGCATCACCATCGACGATCTGCAGGCCGCCACGATGGGGCAGCTCTGGAAGTTGCTTGGGATCGCGGCCCTCCTGGGGCTGCCGGCCATCGCGCTGATCGCGCTGGTCGGCCGCAACGTCAGCGCCGACATCGCGCGGCTGAGCCGGAGCATGCACGCTTTGGCCGGGGGCGATCTGTCGGTCGCCCTTCCGGAAACCAACCGGCAGGACGAGATCGGCGCAATGGCCAAAGCGGTCCAGGTGTTCAAAGAGAACGCCGCGGGCAAGGCCCGGCTGGAAGCGGAGCAGGCCGAATACGCGCGCCGGGCCGAGCTGGAAAAGCGCCAGACCATGCTGACGCTGGCCGCCGACTTCGAGGGTCGCGTGAAGGGCATCGTCGACACGGTGGCGGCGGCGGCGACGGAGATGCAGGGTTCCGCGCGCTCCCTCTCACATGTGGCGGAAGACAGCGTCCACCAGATCACGGCGGTGGCGGCCGCGTCCGAACAGGCCTCCACCAATGTGCAGACCATCGCCGTCGCGGCGGAGGAACTGTCGGCGTCCATCACGGAGATCGGGCGTCAGGTCGACACCTCCACCCGCATCGCCGGACAGGCGGTGACGGAGGCGCAGCGGACCGGCGATGCGATCCGCGGTCTGGTGGAGGCCGCCCACGAGATCGGCCAGGTGGTCGAACTGATCAACAGCATCGCCGGACAGACCAACCTGCTGGCGCTGAACGCCACCATCGAGGCGGCGCGGGCGGGGGAGGCCGGAAAAGGCTTCGCCGTCGTCGCCAGCGAGGTGAAGGCTCTGGCGACGCAGACGGCGCGCGCCACCGAAGGCATCCAGAGCAAGGTCGTTGAAATCCAGGCGGCGACCACCGGCGCGCAGGACGCAATCGGGGCGATCGCCAAGACCATCGGCCAGATGAGCGAGATCGCCACCGTCATCGCCTCCTCCATCGAGGAGCAGAACGCGGCGACGCAGAACATCGCCGGCAACATCACGCAGGCGGCGCGGGGCACGGAGGTCGTCTCGACCAACATCGTCGGGGTGAACCGGGTGGCCACCGACACCGGCAGCGCGGCGATCCAGGTGCTGGGCGCATCGCAGGGGCTGGCGCTCGAAGCGGAACGCCTGCGGGAAGAGGTGGCGGGCTTCATCGCCACCATCCGGGTCGCCTGACGACCGGCTGAAGACAAGGGGGCGGCAGCAGCGGACCGGCGGAGTCCGGTCGGCCCGCGCCGTCCCCCCTTGCGCACACCATGCGAACCAACGGGAAGATGACGATGAGACGTACTGTGACGCTTGGGCTCGGCATGGCGCTGTACGCCCTGGCCTGTTCGGCCAGCTTGGCTGCCGATGGGATCACCGGGGCCGAGCATTGGGTCGAGAATGCCGGAATCCGGATTTATGTCTGGGAGAAATACGCCGACAAGCCGACCGGCAAGAAGGTCGTGGTCCTGGCCCATGGTTCTGCCACGGCCGGCCGGGAAAGCTTCGACCTGCAGGTTCCGGGCAAGCCCTCCTACAGCCTGATGGACCGGCTGGCCCGGGAGGGGTTCGACGTCTTCGCGCTCGACACCCGCGGGTTCGGGCGCTCGACGCATCCGGACACGCACATGACCACGGCGCAGGCGAAGGACGATCTGAAGGCGACGATCGATTACGTCCTGAAGCTGCGGGGCGTGTCGAAGGTTGACCTGCTCGCCTGGTCCTGGGGAACGCAATATGGCGGGATGTATGTGATGGACCATCCCGGCACGGTCGAGAAATACGTCAGCTACGCCCAGATGCACGCGAACAGCCCGGACGTCGCCCGGCGCCGTGCCCGGATCGATGCCTTCCGGGCGACTCCCTACATCACCATTCCCGAGGCCGGCTGGAAGCCGCGCTTCACCTCGATGGCGCCGGCGGAGGTCAATGAATCCGACGTCGTCGATGCCTTCGCCAAAGCCGCGGCGAAGGTGGAGGTGAAGACTGCGACCGGGCCGCAACTGGACCTCGCCACGATTCTGCCGATGGTCAACGCCCGGCTGGTATCCGTGCCGACGATGCTCATTCATGGCCAGTACGACGACGTGGCGGACACCGACGGTCTGCTGCCCTTCTTCGCGCAACTGCCAAACCCGCGGAAGGCCTACGTCGTCGTTCCGGACGCCGGTCACATGATGCACCTGCAAAAGGGACACCGCCTGTTCCAGCAGGAGGTCGTCGGCTTCCTCAAGGATGCGGCGCCCTGATCGGCTCCCGGTCACCGGTCGGACCTTGACCTAGTCTATGCCCATGAATGGAACCTTGTTCGACAGGACGCACCCGGCGCGTGGAAATTGGGCTGTTGCCAAGTGCGCTCTGCCAAGATGCTTAGGCGGCGAGTGTGCGACTGGAAGACCGGTTGCACACTCGCCGCCTTCTTCTCACCGTATTATTGTCCTGTGCCGTCCTCCTGTCTGGCGCCAGCATTGTGGCGACCGACGACGGAGCCGCACCCGGCAGCTTTGCGGCCCGATTGGTCGAGGCAATCATCCCCATCATCGTCGCAGCCGGTTGGTTCGATGAAGGCCAAATCCTGCCCCCGCAAGACCAGGGCCGGTTCACTTGGCGTCACGTCCGCTGTTTTTGATGGAAGAAGGACTGAGGGCGCAGAGGGGCTTCGTTGAACAGGCCGAAAGCCTGGATGACCATTCCGGTCGGTACGGTGAGGCCGCGGGCGACGCCGCTCCCCTTGAGGACGCCACCCCGCCGGTCCGGGTCCGGGTCGCGGTGGCAGCCGCCGGCCTGGAGCCTGCAATTCTGCATCCGGATCGCGCCGAGAACCTGGGCTCCGTCGCCGATGTGGTTGTCGAGTGCGAGCGAACCGGCGCCGAGCAGCCGGACGCGGCTGCCGATCTCGATCAGGCCGTGGGGATGATCGGCCTTGATGGTGAAGCCACCCTCTTCGCCGATTTCGGTGTCGGCACCGATTGTCACCCGCGCGTCGGCAGCGACGATGCGTGTGCCGGCAAAGAGCCGGGTGCCGCTGCCGACCGTCACCTCGCCGCCCCCCGTCGCCTGAATGATCGTTCCGGGCCAGAGCGTGACGCCGGCCGCCAGGGTGACGCCCGGTGAAACCAGGGTCGAAAACGGATCGAACACCAGAACGCCGTTGTCGGCGAGCGCCGCCACCGCTTCGACGGGCAGGAAACCGGCGCATCCACGCGCCCGGTTGACGGCGGCGACGAGGGAGTCACTCAAGATCGCCGGCCTCCGTGCGCCTCGATCCGGGCAGAGCCGGGCGCCTTCGGTTAACAGTGTTTCGCCGATTTCCCATAACGGTGACATCCGCCATTCATTCGGCCCTTGTATGAACAATTGGAAACAATGGTGCCGGCAAACAATGCGGCATGCACAAATACGGAGCGGTCGAAGGAACACGGGAAGTTGCCTCTGTCCCTCCTCGCCATTGATACCAGCCTTATCCCTGATGTGCCAAAGCTTTTGGGCGACACGGTATCGTCAGAGAAAACAAGAACACAAGTTCACTCGGAGGATTCTTCTCATGGTTGGTGCGGTTGCCAAGATGAAGTCTGTCGGTGTCGGCATCGGCGCGTTGGTTGCGCTTGCCGCGATCCCGGCTTATGCACAGGGAAGCGTCACCGTCATGTGCGGTGTGCAGGAGGAATGGTGCAAGGCCATGGTCGTCGCCTTCGAGAAGAAGACCGGCATCGGCGTCGCCATGACCCGCAAGAGCGCCGGCGAGGCTCTGGCCCAGATCCGTGCCGAGGCGGCCAATCCGAAAATCGACATCTGGTGGGGCAGCTCGGGCGATCCGCATCTCCAGGCGGCCGAGGAAGGCCTGAGCGTTGCTTACGAGAGCGGGCAGATGAAGGACCTGCAATCCTGGGCGGAGAGCCAGTACAAGCAGTCGCAGGGACGCAGCGTCGGCGTCTATGCCGGCGCGCTCGGCTTCGTCTACAACACTGAGATGCTTGCCAAGCGGGGCATCCAGCCGCCGAAATGCTGGGCCGACCTGCTGCGCCCGGAGTTCAAGGGCGAGATCCAGATGCCCAACCCCAATTCGTCGGGGGGGGCCTATACCGCGGTGGCGACCCTCGTGCAGATCTTCGGGGAGGATGCCGGCTTCGATTATCTGAAGAAGCTGAACGAGAGCATCAACCAGTACACCAAGTCCGGTGCCGCACCCGCGGCGGCGGTGGCGCGGGGCGAGACGCTGGTCGGCATCTCCTGGGTCAATGACAGCGTCATCCAGAAGGTGAACAAATTCCCGGTCGAAATCTCCACCCCGTGCGAGGGGACCGGCTACGAGATCGGTTCGATGAGCATCCTGAAGGGAGCCAAGAACCTTGAGGCGGCCAAGAAGTTCTACGATTTCGCCCTGACGCCGGAAGCGCAGGATTACGGTGCCACCAACTTCCAGATGACGCCGTCCAACAAGCAGTCGGTGCTGCCGCCCGCCGCGCCGAAATTCGAGGATGTCCGGCTGATCGACTATAATTTCCAGAAATACGGCATGGCCGAGGAGCGCAAGCGGCTGTTGAGCCGTTGGGATGCCGAGATCAAATCCGCTGCCAACTGATCGATCGGTCCGGCTTCGATGAGCCCGCTTTCCCCATGTCGGGGGAGGCGGGCTTTTCTGTCTTTGGGAGCTTGTTCGGCGTCAGGCCTGTCCCGGCAGGGCCGAAATCTCCGCCCGACCACGGGCCGCGGGAGGGGCCCCACCACCCAGGACGTTCCGGATTTGGGCGGCCAGCAGGGGCTTCTGGTAGGGCTTTTGGATGAAGTGGATGTCGAGCGGCAAGCTGGCGCTTTCCACCAGGAAGTCCCGCGCATAGCCGGAGCAGAAGAGGATCTGGAGCGTCGGTTGCCGGACCTTGGCGATAGCGACCAGGGCGGGGCCGTTCATGCCGCCCGTCAGGATGACGTCGGTGAACAGGAGATCGAACGCCGTCCCCTCCAGCAGGAGCAGCGCCTCTTCCGCCGAGGCCGCCGGCACCGCCCGGTAGCCCAGCGCCGTCAGCATGTCGACCGTGGTCGTGCGGACGGCGGGATCGTCCTCCACCACCAGGATGCGCTCGGGACCGCCTTCGACCGGGCCGGCGTCGCGCGGCAGGACCAGTGTTTCCGGCAGCATCCGGGCGCGCGGGAAGGCCATCGCCACCAGCGTGCCGACGCCGGCCTCGCTCTGGATGTCGACCTTGCCGCCCGACTGGCGGACGAAGCCGTAGACCATCGACAGGCCGAGCCCGCTGCCCCGCCCGAAGCGCTTGGTGGTGAAGAAGGGCTCGAAGACGCGCGACAGTACGGCGGGCGGCATGCCGCTGCCGTCGTCGCGGACCGACAGGACGATGGCGTCGCTCCCATCCTGTCTGGAGTCCTGCGTGGCGGCTTCCGTGGCGATGACGATGGTGCCGCCGTCGGGCATGGCGTCGCGTGCATTGACCACGAGATTGAGCAGGGCGTTCTCCAACTGGCCAGGGTCGACCAGGGCGGGGGGCAGCCCCGGCGTCAGCGCCGTCTTCAGGACGATGCCGCCGCCCAGCCCATAGGCCAGCAGGTCGAGCATGCCCTCCACCAGTTCGTTCAGGTCGACGGCTTGCGGCTGCAACGCCTGCTGCCGCGAGAAGGCCAGCAGCCGCTGGATCGTCGTGGCACCGCGTTCGGCGGCGTCGAGCGCCCGCAGCGCCTTGCCGCGCACCGGATCCTGCTCCGGTGACTCGTCATGGATCATCTGCAGATTGCCCATGATCGCGGCGAGCAGGTTGTTGAAGTCGTGGGCGATGCCGCCGGTCAACTGGCCGACCGCCTCCATCTTCAGGGCGTGGCGGAGCTGCTTCTCGATGTCCTTGCGTTCGGTCAGGTCGGAATAGGTGGTGATGAAGCCGCCCGACGGCATCGGGCTGCTGTGCAGCTCCACCACCCGGCCATCGGGGAAGTGATGCTCGCAGCGGACCGCCTGTTCCGTGCGCAGCCGGGTCAGCGCGTCGAGATCGACGCTGCTGCCGTCGAGCATACGGATGCCGACCCCGCGCCGCAACAGGCTGCGTTGCAGTTCCGCCAGTTCGCGGCCGGCGACCTCGGCCGGGGTGAAACCGTTGAGGTCGAGGAAGCGCGGATTCCAGGTGACCAGCCGGCCATTCTCGTCGAACACCGACAGTCCGTCATTCATGTTGACGAACACCGCTTCCAGCATGCGGGAGTTCTCGCCGAGCTTGCGGGCCAGCGCGTCGCGCTCTGCGACATTTTCCTTGAAGACGCTGAAGGCGCGGGCAAGGTCGCCGATCTCGTCCGGCCGGCCGGTGGCGGGGACGCTGACCAGCCTGTCGCCGCCGGCCAGCGCCGACATCGCCCGCGTCACTGCGCGCAAATTGCCGGCAACGTCGCGCATGACGTAGACCGCCGCCGCGATGGCGGCGAGCGCGCAGAGGGCGCCCAGCGCCAGGATGCTGGCCTTGCCCGAGGACAGGGCGGAGAAGGTTGCGTCGCCCCGGCTGCGCGCGGCCGTCTGCATCGTGCTGGTGACGCTCTCGACCTCGCGGTTCAACTGGACCGACAGGGTGTTGGCGGCGGCGACCAGGAAACGGCTGCGCTGCTCGATGCCGAGCTGGCGGGTGCGGATGTCGAAAACGGCTGCCTGGCTGTCGAGCACGGCCAGAAGCTGGTCGAGCGAGGGGGCCATGATCGCCAGCGCCGGGGCGGTGGTGTCGATTGCCCGCAGGCTCTGCCGGTCGGCGTCGAAGCCGCTGTACCAGCGCGCGAGGTCGGCCGGGATGGTGGTCGTCAGGGCGGCGGAGACGGCGTCGCGCGTGCGGTCGGCCAGCCGCAAGACCGAGAAGGGCAGGGGCGGCGTCCCGGTTCCCTCAAGGCCGTGGAAGCCGGGATGCTCAAAGGTCTTGGCAGCGGCCCCTGCCAGTGTCTCGCCGAGGATGCGCTGGTGCTCCAGCCCGAGCCGGATCGCCGACGCCTCCGCCCGTACGGCGATGGCCTCGCCGGTGACGTCCATCAGGTTGCGCAGCGTACCGTCGAGCCGGCCGGCGAGGCGGACCAGCGACGGAACGTCGGACGGGACATGCAGCGAGGCCCGCTCCAGCCCCGGCAGGCGGTTGACCAGGCCGGTCAGGTCGGCGAGCTTGAGTTCGAGCTGGCTGCGTTCCTCGTCCAGGCTGGGGGTGGCCTCGATGGCGGCGATGAAGGGCGCGCGGGCGGCGAGCCCGGTGCTCAGCTCCGCCATCCGCATCGCCAGCGCGATGTTGCCCAACCCCTCGCGTTGGAGGGAGAGCAGGGCGCGTTCCGTCTCCCCCAGCCCGAACCAGCCGACCCCGCCGACCGCCGTCGTCAGGACCACCATGGCTCCGAAGGCGGCGAGCAGCCGGCCGCGAACACTAACGGGGGACAGCATGCGTCTGACCATCGGGTTGGAGGCTAGCGCCGGCCGCCCCGCCGACGCCAGCGGTAAAAGCGGCGGCCGGCGCGAGCGGGGCGGTAGGTGGCGGAGCGGGAGGTGTCAGCGCGCGACGGCGGCGATGCCATCGCCGGTGAAGGTCGCGAGCGCGCTGGCCCCCGCCGGCACCGGGGTGGCGACGTTCGGATCGACCACGAACAGGTCGCCGAACTCGCTGACCAGCCCATACTCCATGTGCGAGCCGAGATATGTCGCCTTGCGGACCGTCACCGGGATGCCGTCTCCGCCAGTTTCGCCGGCCGACACGGTCCGCAGGCGGATCGCGTTCGGCCGGACGGCCAGCAGCACCCCGCCGGCCGGCAGCCCCGGGTCGGGAACCGACAGCGTCACCCGGCCGAGCGCCACCGTGGCCATGCCGCCGCTGCGCCCCACCAGTTCGCCGTCGATCAGGTTGGCGCCGCCGATGAAGTCGGCGACGAAACGGCTGTTCGGCCGGCGGTACAGCTCGTCCGGCGTGCCGGTCTGGGCGATCACCGATCTGTTCATCACGATGATCCGGTCGGAGACGGCCAGCGCCTCCTCCTGGTCGTGGGTGACGTAGACGGAGGTCAGGCCGAGCTTCTGCTGAAGCTCGCGGATGTCGTCGCGCATCTTGCGGCGCAGCTTGGCGTCGAGGTTGGACAGCGGCTCGTCGAACAGCAGCACCTCCGGCTCCAGCACCAGGGCACGGGCGACGGCGACGCGCTGCTGCTGTCCGCCGGACAGCTCGCTCGGCAGGCGCTGGCCGTAGCCGCCGAGCCCGACCAGTTCCAGCCCCTCGGCCGCCTTGGCGGCGGCGTCGCGCTTGCGCACGCCGCTGACCACCAGCCCGTAGGCGACGTTGTCGGCCACACTCATGTGCGGGAACAGCGCGTAGGACTGGAACACCATGGTGACGTTGCGGTCGGTCGCCGGCAGACGGGTGACGTCCTTGCCGCCGATCAGGATGGTCCCGCTGCTCGCCATCTCCAATCCGGCGATCATGCGCAGCGTGGTGGTCTTGCCGCAGCCGGACGGCCCCAGCAGGGTGACGAGGGTGCCCGATTCGATCGTGAAGCTGACGTTGTCCACCGCCGCCGTGTTGCCGTAGCGGCGGGAAACGTTGCGGAACTCGACGCCCGCGGGCTTGCTGGCGATGCTCATACCGGCTTCTCCTGAAGCGTGACGGGGGTGGCGGTGCGGCGGCCGATGCGGCGCTCGCCGACAAGCAGCTGGATGAGGGCGATGACGACCGACATCAGCACGATCAGGGCCGAGCTGTAGGCGATGGCGAGGCCGAAATCGCCCTGCTCGACACGGCCAACGATGTAGGCGGTGGCCAGCTCGTATTTCGGGCTGACCAGGAAGATGACCGCGCTGATCGAGGTGATGGCCCGGACGAAGCTGTAGACCAGCGAGGCGACGATGGCCGGGCGCAGCAGCGGCAGGATCACCCGGCGGATCGTCTGCACGCTGCCGGCCCCCAGCGTCAGCGAGCATTCGTCGAGGCTGCGGTCGATCTGCGACATGGCGGCGACGCCGGCCCGGATGCTGACCGGCATGTTCCGGAAGACGAAGCAGACGATCAGGATGGTGACGGTGCCGGTCAGCTCGATCGGCGGCTGGTTGAAGGCGAGGATGTAGCTGATGCCGATCACCGTGCCTGGGATGGCGAAGCTCAGCATCGTCAGGAACTCGAAGGCGCCCTGGCCCTTGAAGCGCTGGCGCACCAGCAGATAGGCGGTCAGCAGACCGACGGCGGCGGTCAGCGGGGCCGACAGGGCGGCGACCTCGATGGTCGTGAACAGCGAGCCCCAGGCCCGGCCGGACCAGATCAGCCCGCCCGGACCCCAGCTGAGGTCGAAGGCCGCCAGATAATGGCGCAGGGTCAGGCTGTTGTTGCGGCCCCAGTTCTCGGTGAAGCCGCCGAACAGGATCAGGCCGTAGAGCACGAAGGTGAAGGCGGCCCAGGGCAGGGCGGTGGCATAGGCGGCGATCTTGATGCCGCGCGGAAGCTGCGACGGGATGCCGTTGTCGCCCTTGCCGCCGACCGTCGCGTAGGATTTCTTGCCGAGCCATTGCCGCTGCACCCAGAAGGCGCCGAGGCACATGCAGAGCAGGATGATGCCGAGTGCGGCGGCACGGCCGGGGTCGTTCTGGGCGCCGACGACCGCGAAATAGATCTTGGTCGACAGCACTTCGAAATTGCCGCCGAGGATCAGCGGGTTGCCGAAGTCGGCCAGGCTCTCGATGAAGCTGATCAGGAAGGCGTTGGCGACGCCGGGACGCATCAGCGGCCAGGTGACGGTGCGGAAGGTGACCCAGCGGCTGGCCCGCAAGGTCTGCGCCGCCTCCTCCAGCGAGGGGCCGATGCCCTGCACGACGCCGATCATCACCAGGAAGGAAATCGGCGTGAAGGCCAGCGTCTGGGTCAGCAGCACGCCGGGAAGCCCGTAGATCCAGCGCGAGACCGGGATGCCGAACCAGTCGGCCAGCACCAGCGTGACGGTGCCGTTGCGCCCGAACAGCAGGATCACGGCGAGGCTGATGACGAAGGGCGGCGTGATGATCGGCAGGACGGTCAGCACGCGCAGCAGCTTCTTGGCACGGAAGCCGGTGCGCACCGCCACCAGGGCGAAGGCCAGCCCGAGCAGGGTCGTCGCGATGCCGGTCATCACCGCCAGGAAGACGCTGTTCCACACCACCCCGCAGGCTTTCGCCTCGGTCAGGCAGGACAGGCGCCAGATGTCGGGAGCGGCGAGGCGTGACCACAGCGCCGCGGCCGAGAAGGCGCCGGTGCCGGTGTCGCCGGCGCCGCTCAGGACATAGCCGACCGGCAGGAAGACGAAGGCGGCGATGGCGGCCAGCACCAGCCCGATGGCGCCCGCCGTGAAGCGGTCGCCCTTCATGAAGCCCAGCCCGGCGAAGCCGTTGGTCATCAGGAACAGGAAGGACAGCGCGGTCAGCGCCGCCCCGGCGCCGAAGCCGCCCTGGCCCAGCGGCAGCGGGCCGAACAGCGCGCCGAGCCAACCCCAGGCCCAGCCATTGAGGCCGATGGCGAAGCCCTGTGCGGCGGTCCAGGCCAGTCCGAAGGCTCCGCTCGCCAGCAGGATCGCCGGTTGCCGGGCGTGGAGCCGGGGCAGGGCGGTGGCGACGAGCGCCAGGATCAGCGGCAGGGCGGCGGGCAGGAGCCACCAGCGCCCGTTGGTCAGTCCGTCGATCAGGGCGGAGCCGGCCGGGCCCGGGGACGGTGGTGCAAGTGTGGGCTGGGTGCCGCTGCCGGCGAACCAGGGCAGCAGGGCGAAGCCCACCCACCCCAGCGCCAGCCAGACTGCTGAACGAGGACGCATCACGTCACCTGCGAATTTTTGCGGTCCGGGCATGACCGCCCCTTCCCTCCCCCGTTACGGGGGAGGGGGACGACGGATGTCCCGATCGGAGAAAAGGTGCGGAGGCGGTTACGCTGTAACCGCCATTCGGCAACCGTTACTTGGCGACGGCCTTGATTTCGGCGTCCCAGCGCGACAGCAGGCGCTTGCGCTCTTCGGCGGTGCCGAATTTCTGGAAATTGTAGTCGATCATGCGGATCGCCTCCAGCTTCGGCGCCTCCGGCGGGATCGCCGCCTTGCGGTTGGACGGCATCTGGAACTGCTTGGTCTCGGCGCCGGTCGCCTGACCTTCCGGCGACAGGGCGAACTCGTAGAAGGCCTTGGCGGTGTCGAGGTTCTTCGTGCCCTTGATGATGCTGACCGAGCCGATCTCATAGCCGGTGCCCTCGCAGGGGGCGGCGACATCGACCGGGAAGCCGTTCACCTTCTGGTTGATGCCGTCATGCATGAAGATGATGCCGACCAGAGTTTCGCTGCGTGCGACGGCCGCCGCCGGGGCGCTGCCCGACTTGGTGTACTGGTTGACGTTGTCGTTCAGCTTCTTCAGGTAATCGAACGCCCCATCCTCTCCCAGAACCTGGACCAGGGTGGCCAGCGCGGTGTAGGCGGTGCCCGAAGCGTTGGGGTTCGCGATCTGGATCTCTTCCCTAAATTCCGGACGCAGCAGGTCGGCCCAGCATTTCGGCGCGCTGATCTTGCGCTTGGCCAGAAGCTCGGTGTTGTAGACGAAGCCGAGCGCACCGGCGTAGATGCCGACGCTGCGCCCCTGCGACTGCTTGTACTGGCTCTGCGCCCAGGGCTGGAGGTCCGCGAACTGCGGGCTTTCATAGGCCAGCGTCAGCCCTTCCTCGGCCGCCTGCAGATGCGGGTCGCCGGGGCCGCCCCACCAGACATCGGTCTTCGGGTTGGCGGACTCGGCGCGAATCTGCGCCAGCGCCTCACCGGCGCTCTTGCGGCTCATGGCGACGGCGGTGCCGGTCTTCTTCTCGAAGGCGACGGCAATCGCCTTGCACCATTCCTCCTGCACGCCGCAGAGAACGGTGAGGGGGCCTTGCGCCTTGGCCGGGGTCGCCGTCAGGGCGATCACGGAGCCGGCCGCCAGGATGCCGAGGCCGACCGACTTGATCCAGTTGCCAGCGGATGTCACGGAGCACTCCTCCCTTGGAGTTCGGGTTGATTTTTGACGATCGTACATTTGTTCGCTTCCCCAGCGTAAGCGGCCAGGGTGAACGGCGAATGTCACGCTTCAAGGGAGTGGCTGTAACTTTGTTAACAGAAGCCCGCTTGGGGGGCGGTCAGTGACCGAATGCCTCAATGTCGCAGTCGAAAACATATCCCAGCCCGCGCTCGGTGCGGATCAGCCAGGGCTGCTGCGGGTTGCGTTCGATCTTGCGGCGCAGGCGCAGGATCAGCACGTCGATGGTCCGGTCGAAGACATCGTCCCGGTCATGGTGGGTCAGGTCGAGGATCTGGTTGCGGCTGAGCACCCGTCCATGGGCGCGGACCAGCGCCACCAGCAGATCGAACTCTGCCACCGTCAGCGGCACCGGCTTGCCGGCCGGATCGAACAGCCGCCGCCCGTCCTCGTCCAGGGTGAAGCCGGCGAAGCGGTAACCGCGCTTGCAGGGGGCCGGGACGGGAACGTTCTCGCGGGCGGTGCGGCGCAGGACAGCCTTCACGCGTGCGATGAACTCGCGGTTGTTGAAGGGCTTCACAATGTAGTCGTCGGCGCCGACCTCCAGCCCCATGATGCGGTCGATGTCGTCGCCGCGGCCGGTCAGCATGATGATCGGGACATCCATCGTGCCCCGTACCTGGGCGGCGATGGAGATGCCGTCGCGGTCGGGCAGCCGCAGGTCGAGCACGATCAGGTCGAGCCGTCCGGCGCCGAGCACCGTCATCAGCGTCGCCGCATCGGGACAGCGGACCGTCTCGTACCCCTCGCCGGCAAGCAGGTCGGCGACCATCTGGAGGACCGCCGGATCGTCGTCGACGATTCCGATCGTCAGACGCCTGCCGCCATTCGGTGACGTGTTCGATGACATCCTGCCCGCCCGCTGATGAGGGCGCAGGATCGCATTCCTTCCCGCCGGGATCAACCGGTCTGGCCGGGATTTCCAATCGGTTCCGCAGCCTGGCCTGTTCCATTGAGAGCGTGGTAGCTGCGGATCACCTGACTGTCGTCCATCGCCCCCTCTCCGCGGCCGGAGGTGGCGAGGAACATCTGGTGGGCGACGGCGGCCAGCGGCAAGGCCACCTTGGTGTCGCGGCCGGCCTCCAGCACGATGCCGAGATCCTTGACGAAGATGTCGACGGCGCTGGTGATGCCGGGGTCGGCCTGCAGCATGCGCGGGCCGCGGTCCTTCAGCATCCAGCTGGATGCCGCGGAACCGCTCATGATCTCCAGCAGGATGTCGAGATCGACGCCGACCTTGGCGGCGAGCGCGAAGGCTTCGGCGACCACGGCGATGTGGACGCCGCACAGCAGCTGGTTGACGGTCTTCACCGTGGCGCCCTGGCCCGGCCGCTCGCCGACATGAAAGACCTTGTCCCCCATCGCCGCCAGCACCGGGCGCAGCCGCTCCACCACCGCTGCCGGTGCCGCCGCCATGATCGACAGCGTACCGGCGACCGCACCCACCACGCCGCCGGACACCGGCGCGTCGACGAAGCGGCGGCCCGCCGCCTCCACCCGCGCCGCCAGGGCGGCAACCGCTCCCGGCGGGCAGGTCGCCATCAGGATCACCGCCGATCCGTCCGGCAAGGCCTCCAGCGCGCCGTCGGCGAACAGCGCCTGCTCGGCCTGGGCGGCATTCACCACCATCAGCACCAGTGCATCGGCACCGGCCGCCGCCGCGGCGGCGCTGGCCGCCGGCCGGGCGCCGCGCGACGCCAGGGCGGCAATGCTGTCGCCGCGGACATCGAAGCCCTGCACGGCGAAACCCTTGGCCAGCAGGTTGTTCGCCATGGGCATTCCCATGGACCCGAGGCCGATGAATCCGACGGTCGTCATTGTCCGGTGTCCTTGGATACGGAGACTGTGAAGGGGAGAGAGGCCAGTGCCGGGGCGGGTCAGCCGAGGAAGCCGATCGACACCCAGGGGAACGCCGCGACGACGATCAGCCCGACCGCCAGCGCCGCCAGATATCCCAGGATGGGTTTCATGCCTTCGTCCGGGCTGATGCGGCTGATGGCGCAGGCGGCGTAGTAGCCGACACCGAAGGGCGGGGCGAACAGGCCGATGCCCATCGCCAGGATGACGATCATCGCATAGTGGACCTCATGCACGCCGATCTGGCGGGCGATGGGGAACAGGAGCGGTCCGAACAGCACGATGGCGGGGATGCCTTCCAGCACGCTGCCCAGGATGATGAAGGCGACGATGGACACCGCTATGAATACCGGCACGCCGCCGGGCAGTTCGCGCATGACCGTCGCCAGGGTGTTGGAGAAACCCGACTGGGTGAGCGCCCAGGCCATGCCGGTGGCCGCGCCGATGATCAGCAGGATGGCGCCGGACAGGGCTGCGGTATCGACCAGCATCGGATAGATGCGGCGCCAGTCGAACTCGCGATAGACCAGCAGCCCGGCGATCACGGCATAGACGATGCCGATGGTCGACACCTCGGTCGCCGTCGCCACGCCTTCGATCACCGCGGCGCGGATGATGAAGGGCAGGGCGATGGCGGGCAGGGCGATCAGGAACGCCTTGCCGATCTCGCCCCGGCTGGCGCGGCGGACATGGGACAGATCCTCGTCGCGGTAGCGCCACCAGACCAGGGCGGCGAGCGCCACGCCCAGAACGATGCCGGGAAGCAGTCCGCCGGTGAACAGGGCGGCGATGGACACGCCGGTGACGGAGCCGATGGTGATCAGTACCAGGGAGGGCGGAATGGTTTCGGTCTGGGCGCCGGTGGCGGACAGCAGGGCGACCAGATCGCCGGGCTTGGCGCCGCGCGCCTTCATCTCGGGGAACAGCACCGGCGCCACCGCCGCCATGTCGGCCGCCTTGGAGCCCGAGATGCCGGACACGAGATACATCGCACCGATCAGCACATAGGACAGGCCGCCGCGCACATGGCCGAGCAGGCTGGCGAGGAAGCCGACCATGGCGCGGGCCATCCCCGTCATCTCGATCAGCTGGCCGAGAAAGACGAACAGCGGCACCGACAGCAGAATCAGGTGGCTCATGCCCTCGTCCATGCGGCCGACCATGACGATGGCCGGAGTCGAGGTGGCGAGCGACAGATAGCCGAAGGTGGCAAGCCCGAAGGAGAAGGCGATGGGCAGGCCGAGGAACACCATCACGCCGACGCCGACGACGAAGAAAAGCAGCAGGTTGAGGTTGCCGAGTCCGGCGAAGACCGGACCGGCCAGCACCGCCGCACCGATGGTTGCGACCACCGCCAGCGCCGCCCACAGCACGTCGGCAGCGCGGCCGACACGGGCCAGCCGCAGCAGGGCGACCGAGATCATCAGGACGATGCCGACCGGCAGCGCCGAGGCGCGCCAGGAGTTGGCGATGTCGAGCGCCGGGGTGGTGACCCACACCTCTTCCGAGGCGAATTCATAGGCGGGTTCGGCCATCAGCAGCAGGAAGGCCAGCGCCGCCGTCATGGCGAGCACGTCGAGGAAGGCCTGGGCGCGCGGTCCCAGCATGCCGACCAGCGCCGTCATCCGCATATGCTCGCCCCGGCGCAACGCCACGACCGAGCCGAACATGGCGAGCCAGAGAAACAGGATGGAGGCCAGCTCGTCCGACCAGATGATCGGGCTGTGGAGGAGATAGCGCCAGATGACGCCGACCAGCAGCACGCCGACCTCGGCGAGCACCAGCAGCGCCGCCGGAAGTTCGACGAGGAGGCCGATGCCCCGGTCGAGCTGGCCGAGCCAGCGGGCCTGGGTGCCGGACGGCTGTCCGGAACCGTGGGCGACGGTTGCCGCCGCATTGATGGGAGTGTTCATGAGGCCAGCCCTTCGGAAGGACGATCGGTGGACGGGACGGCCGCCCCGGACCCGCCGCCCCTGAAGCCGGTGCCATTCGAACCGGGTTCAGGGCGGGGGCGCGGGTCGGCCGGGTCGCAATCGACGGCAGTCTCAATGGACGGCAGTCTCAGTCTGGAGGGCCTCGGCCTGGACGGTTTCGGCCCGGACGGACTCAGCCGAGTTTGCCGGACACCTTTTCCAGCAGTTCCCAGGCGGTGGCGCCGTACTTGTCCTTCCACTCCTGATAGAAGCTGGTCGAGGACAGCGCCTTGCGGAACGGCTCGCGATCGACGGTGTGGAAGGTCAGCCCCTTGGCGGCCAGATCCTTCTGGAGGCTGTCGTTCAGGGCGGCGATGTCGGCGCGCTGGTCGTCGGCCGAGCGGTCCAGTTCGCGGCCGACGATCCCCTGCACATCGGCCGGCAGCTTGGCGAAGGCGCGCTTGTTGCCCAGCACCCAGTAGCCGTCCCAGACATGGCCGGTCAGGCTGCAGGTCTTCTGCACCTCGTACAGGCGGGCGGTGGCGATGATCGCCAGCGGGTTTTCCTGCCCCTCCACCACCACGGTCTGGAGCGCCGAATACAGCTCGTTGAAATTGATCGGGGCGGGAGCGGCGCCGATGGCCTTGAACAGCGAGGTCAGAGCCGGCGCCGGCGGCACCCGCATCTTGAAGCCCTTGATGTCGTCGGCGGTCTTGATGACGCGGGTGGAGGAGGTGACGTGGCGGAAGCCGTTGTCCCAGATCTTGCCGAGCGTCATGATCGGGGTCTTGGCGATCTCGGCGCGGATGTGCTTGCCGAGGTCGCCGTCCATCGCCTGCCAGACGGCGTTGTAGTCGTTGAAGGCGAAGCCCATGCTGGTGATGCCGGACACCGGGACGAAGGTGGCGAGGATCAGCGAGCTGAGATTGAAGATCTCGACGCCGCCATTGCGCACCTGACCCAGCAGGTCGGTGTCGCTGCCCAGCTGGTTGGCCGGGAACAGCTTGATGTCCAGCCGGCCGGAGGTCGCTTCGCGGATGCGGTCGATCGCTTCCTGGGCGCGGATGTTGACGGGATGGGTCGGGTCCTGGCCGGTGGCGTACTTGAACTGGAATTCGGCGGCGTCCGCCGGGTATTTCAGGATGGTGACCAGCGGCATGGCACCGGCGGCGGCCAGAACGGCGCGGCGGCTGGGACGGAACGAGGTCGCGCGGAAGGGCGGCATCTTGAGCATGGTTTCCTCTCCGGAATTCTATAATTCGGCTTTTTTGGGTTTGGCCTTTTTGGGCGGCGAGGGCGGGGAGGCAGCCTCCCCGCGTCCCGAAGGCCCTTACAGCCAGCCCTTGATGCTGGCCGCCATCGCGTCGGTCGAGATGCCGTAGAGGTCGTGCAGGGTCGGCAGGGCGCCGGCCTTCAGGAACTCGTCGGGCAGGCCGATCTGGCGGAAGACCGGGGCGACGCCGGCGCGCAGCAGGGTGCCGGCCACCGCCTCGCCCAGCCCGCCGATGACGGTGTGGTTCTCTGCCACCACCACCATGCGGCCGGTGCGCGCCGCCTCGCGCAGGATCGTCTCGGTGTCGAGCGGCTTGATGGTGGGGACGTGCAGCACCCCGACGCCGATCTTGTCGGCCTCCAGCCGCTGCGCCACCTCCAGCGCCCGCATCGTCATGATGCCGGACGAGATCACCAGCACGTCCGCGCCGTCGCGCAGCAGCTTGGCCTTGCCGAGTTCGAAGGTGTAATCGTACTCGTCCAGCACCAGCGGGACGTTGCCGCGCAGCAGGCGCATATAGACCGGCCCCTGGTGCGCGGCCATGGCGGGCACCACCTGCTCGATCTCGTGCGCATCGCAGGGGTCGATCACCACCATGTTCGGCATGGCGCGGAACAGCGCCAGATCCTCGGCCGCCTGATGGCTGGGACCGTAACCGGAAGTCAGGCCCGGCAGGGCGCAGGCGATCTTGACGTTGCGGTTCTCCTCCGCAATCGTCTGATGGACGAAGTCGTAGGCGCGGCGCGAGGCGAAGACGGCGTAGGTGGTGACGAAGGGCATCATGCCCTCATGCGCCATGCCCGACGCCGCCCCCATCAGCAGCTGTTCGGCCATCCCCATCTGATAGAAGCGATCCGGGTATGCCTGGGCGAAGATGTGCAGGTCGGTGTATTTGGCGAGGTCGGCGGTCATGCCGACGATCTCCGTCCGCTGCTTCGCCAGCTCGACCAGCGCATGGCCGAAGGGGGCCGGCTTGGTCCGCTGCCCTTCCGCCGCGATGGAGGCGATCATCGCGGAGGTCTTCAGGCGCGGCTTGGCGGCGTTGGAGCCGGGGGTGGCGGTGGCGGTGCTCATGCGGTCCTCCCGGCGTCGAGCGCGTCCAGCGCCAGCTGCCATTCGTGCGCGTCGACGCGGATGAAGTGGTTCTTTTCGCGGGCTTCGAGGAAGGGCACGCCCTTGCCCATCCTGGTGTCGCAGACGATCATCCGCGGCTTGGGCTCCGGGTGGGACTTCGCGGCGTCGAAGGCAGCGACCACCGCGTCCATGTCGTTGCCGTCGACCCTTTGGACGAACCAGCCGAAGGCCTCCAGCTTGTCGACCAGCGGCTCGAACGCCATCACCTGGGTCGACGGGCCGTCGGCCTGCTGGTTGTTGACGTCGACGATGGCGATCAGATTGTCGAGCTTGTAATGGGCGGCCGACATGATGGCCTCCCACACCGAACCCTCGTCCAGCTCGCCGTCGGAGAACAGGGTGTAGACGCGGCTGGCCGAGTTCTTGCGCTTCAGCCCGAGGCCGATGCCGACCGCGATGCCGAGGCCGAGACCGAGCGAACCGCCCGACATCTCCATGCCCGGGGTGTAGGCGGCCATGCCCGACATCGGCAGGCGGCTGTCGTCGCTGCCGTAGGTCTCCAGCTCTTCGGCCGGGACGATGCCGGCCTCGATCAGGGCGGCGTAGAGCGCGATGGCGTAATGGCCGTTGGACAGCAGGAAGCGGTCGCGCCCCTCCCAATGCGGGTCCTCCGGCCGGTAGGTCATGGCGTGGAAGTAGGAGACCGCCAGCACGTCGGCGATGTCCAGCGCCTGCCCGATATAGCCCTGGCCCTGGACTTCGCCCATCAGCAGGGCGTTGCGGCGGATGCGGTAGGCGCGTTCGGCCAGCGGCACATTGTGCCCCAGCGGGGTGGAGTCGATTGCGGTGTCCACGGGAGGTGTCTCCAGCATTTCGGGATCAGTGGATCAGCATGCCGCCGTTGACGTCGAGCGTGGCGCCGGTGACGTATGAGGACAGCTCGGACGCCAGGAACAGGCAGGAGCGGGCCACATCGTCGGCGTCGCCCAGGCGGTTCAGCGGAATGCCCTTGAGGATTTCCGTCCGCAGCTCCGGGGTCAGCTTGTCGCCGGTGATGTCGGTCTGGATCAGGCCGGGCGTGACCGAATTGACGCGGACATTGTCCGGCCCCAGTTCGCGGGCCATCGCCTTGGCCAGCCCCAGCACGCCGGCCTTGGCCGCGCTGTAGTGCGGACCGCCGAAGATGCCGCCGCCGCGCTGCGCCGACACCGACGAGATGCAGACGATGGAGCCGGACTTGCGCTCCCGCATGTGGGGGACGACCGCCTGGCTCATGTAGAGCGTGCCGCGCAGGCTGACGTCGGTCACCGCCTCGTAATTCTTCGGGCCGATGTCCATGAACTTCAGCGGCTGGGTGATCCCGGCGTTGTTGACCAGCACGTCGATGCGGCCGAATTCCTCCACCACGCGGTTGGCGACGGCGAAGCAGGTCTCGCGGTCGGTCACGTCGCAGGCGAAGCCGCGGTGCGCCTCGCCCAGTTCGGCGGCGGCTTCGGCAGCCTGGGCACCGTCGAGGTCCAGGATGATCGCGCGCCCGCCATGCAGCGCGAAGAGCTTGGCGGTCGCCCGTCCGATGCCGCGGCGCGACGCCGCCCCGGTGATCACGCAGACCTTGTTGGACAGCAGCATGGTCGCTTCCTCTTTTCGAAGCAGGCTCCGCCATGGCGGCCATGCGGGTGCCGCGACGGAGCATCGGATTTGTTGGGAGTTCTGTTGGATTATCGGGGTGTTCGGTGTGGTCGGCTGATGGTTCGTCCTGCCGACCGTTGAGGAAATACTATGTTCTTGAGATGAGTCTGACAAACGAATAAGATCGCAATTAGATGAGCTGAATTCACTGAAATGCTGCGATGCGGAAGCGGGTCTCAATCAAGGCGTTGCAAGCGTTCGAGGCTGCCGCGAGGTTGCAATCCTTTGCAACCGCAGCGCAGGATCTCGGACTGACACCGTCGGCGATCAGCCACCAGGTGAAGCTTCTGGAGGAGCAGCTGGGCTTTCCGCTCTTCCACCGGGTGCACCGGTCGGTGACGCTGACCGATGCGGGGCGGGCCTATGCCGCGGAAATCATCGCGGCTTTCGCCCGCATCGACACCGCCACGCGCAACGCCACCACCGCCGGGGCCGGCACCACCATCCTGACCGTCCGTTCGATGCCGAGCTTCGCCACGCAATGGCTGATGCCGCGGCTGAGCCGGGTGAAGGAGCTTCACCCGGCCATCGACATCCGGCTCCAGGCCTCGGTCTCACCCATCGACCTGACGACGGGGGCGGTGGACATCGACATCCGCTACAACCCCGGTCCATCGCCGTCCGGTTGCGTGATGGCCCTGTTTCCCGAGGACACCATCGTGCCGATGTGTGCCCCGGAGCTGGCGAATGGCCTGAACCCGATCCGCCGGCCGCAGGATCTGAGCCGGCATATCCTGATCCATTCGGAAATCAACATCGTCGGCTGGCGCGACTGGGCCCGCCGGCATCGCGGCGTGCAGCTGGACATGGAGCGCGGCCTGCGCTTCGACCGGTCCTTCATGGCGATCAACGCCGCGGTGAACGGGATGGGGGTTTGCCTGGACAGCCTGCTGCTCGCCCGGCGGGAACTGGAGTCGGGCAGGCTGGTGATCCCGTTTCCGCCCCGGCCGCTCAAGGCGCAGGGGCACGGCTTCGTGACCTTGAAGTCGTCCTTCGACCTGCCGAAGGTCCGGCTGTTCCGCGACTGGCTGTTCGACGAGTTGGAATCCTGCCGCCAGTGGGAGGAGCGCTGCCTCGCGTCCCTGCAAGGGGGGGCGGCGCGTTAGCGGCGTGGAGCCGCCGTCGTCCCCCGGCGGATCAGGGTCGGCACCAGCGGCGGCAGAGCGGACGGTCGGCTCCCCTCCAGGCAGGCGAGCAGATAGGCGGCGGCGCGCCGGCCGATCTCGTGATTGTCGACGTGCATGGTGGTCAGCGGCGGATCGAGCTGGCGGCTGATGGCGATGTCGTCGAAGCCGGTGATGCTGAGGTCATGCGGCACCGACAGCCCCATCGCCCGCGCCTCCAGCAGGGCGCCGAGGGCCAGGTAGTCGTTGCCGCAGATCACCGCGGTCGGCGGCGGATCGGTCGCCAGCATGGCGCGCACGCTCTGCCGGCCGAAATCGATGCTCCATTCCCCTTCGCACAGATGCTGCGGACGGATGCCGAGGCCGCGTTCGGCCAGCGCCTCGCGCACCCCGTCCAGGCGCGCGGCGACACGGTCGTTGCCGGCCGTCGGCTGGATGATCACCCCGATGGTTTCGTGGCCGAGGTCGAGCAGATGGCGGGCGATGGTGTGGAAGGCCTGCCGGTTGTCGAAGCCGATGCAGGGATGCGGGCTGTCCGGACGGTGGCTGTAGGTGACGATATAGGGAATGTGCCGGGCCTGGATGCTGGCGAACAGATCGGGCCGGTGGGCCTCGCCGACGATGGCCAGCGCCTCCACCCCGCGGGCCAGCATCGCCTGGACGTCGTGCGCCGCCTGATCCTGGTCGTAATTGAAGCAGCTCAGCAGCAGCGTGATGCCGCGGTCGGCGAAGGCGGCCTGCATCGCCCCGACCTGGGCGGCAAACACCTCGTTGTCGAGGGTGGGGATCACTGCCCCGACGATGGAGGTGCGGCGGCGAGCCAGCGCGCTGCCGGCGGCATGCGGCATCCAGCCCATCGCCTTGGCGGTCGCCAGCACCCGTTCGCGGATCGCCGGGGCGACCTTTTCCGGATTGTTGAAGACGCGCGAAACGGTGGCGATCGACACCTCCGCCGCCGCGGCGACATCCACGGCACGGGGCGCACGCGGTGCACCGGATACAGGGGGCGCACCGGACGCACGGGGCGCAGGTCCGGGCTTCGGATCGCGCTCTGACATCGCCGGCATCTCCATAAGGTTGTGCGGAACCGCTTCATTGAAAGCGGTTACACATCCTCCATGCCACGTCAAGTTTGTTGTTGCATCAGTCCGTGATGCGATCTATGTAAGCGCTTACATCAATGGCGCCGGCCCTGTGACGCGCTCACGTTTCCCGGCCCGTTTTTTCCATGGCAACCCGCGAAGGCCCGCCGACGAACGGGCCGCATCAGGAGGAATGGTATGCGCAACGGTCTTCAGGCAGTTCTGGCGAGCGCCGTCACGGCAGGCATGCTGCTGTTCAGCGGCATGGGCAATGCGGCGGAGATCGGCGCGCACACCATGAAGCTGGCGAGCGCTGGTGCCGACGGGTCGCCGCTGGCGCTGGGCATGGCGAAGTTCGCCGAGATCGTGAAGGAAAAGAGCGGCGGCAAGATCAAGGTCCAGCTCTTCACCAACGGCGTGCTGGGCGGCGACGTTCAGATGATCTCCGCGCTGCAGGGCGGCATCGTCGAGATGACGGTGCTGAATGCCGGGCTGCTGTCCAGCCTGGACGACAATTTCGTCATGGTCGACCTTCCGTTCCAGTTCGACTCGCCGAAGGTCGCCGACGCGGTGATGGACGGCCCGGTGGGCAAGACCCTGCTGGACAAGCTGTCGGCCAAGGGGCTGGTCGGTCTCGGCTATTGGGAACTCGGCTTCCGCCAGCTGACCAACGGCCGCCGTCCGATCGCCACGGTCGAGGACATCGCCGGCCTGAAGATCCGCGTCGTGCAGTCGCCGATCTACATCGACCTGTTCAACACGCTGGGCGCCAACGCCGTGCCGCTGCCCTTCCCGGAAGTCTACACCGCGCTTGAGAGCAAGACGGTCGACGGCCAGGAGAACCCGGCCCCCAGCATCCTGACCGCCAAGCTGAACGAGGTGCAGAAGTACCTGACACTCAGCAACCACATGTACAACCCGCAGGCCGTGCTGGTCGGCGCCAAGTTCTGGGCCAAGCTGAACGAGGACGAGCGCAAGCTGATCCAGGACGCCACGCTGGAGGCCCGCGATTACGAGCGCCGCGTCTCGCGCGAGCAGGCGAGCAAGGCGGTGGACGAGCTGAAGGCGAAGGGCATGACCGTGACCGAGCTGGCCCCGGCGGAAATCGAGAAGTTCCGCGCCAAGATCCGCCCGGTGGTCGAGAAGTTCTCGCAGAAGGTCGATCCCGCCCTGATGGCGCAGGCCCAGGCCGAGATCGCCAAGGCGCGCGCCGCCCAGTGACGGTGCGGTAAGGCAGCGGAGCAGAGCCATGATCGTCGTCTTCGGATCCATCAACCTCGACATGATCTTCGCCATGGAGGATCTGCCCCTTGCCGGGCAGACCCTGCTGGCGCGGTCGCTGGACTTGCATCCCGGGGGCAAGGGGGCCAACCAGGCCGTCGCCGCCGCCCGCGACGGCGCCGTGGTGACGATGGTCGGGGCCGTCGGCGGCGACGGGCTGAAGGAAACCGCGCTGAGCGGGCTGCGCGGCGCCGGTGTCGATCTGTCCCGGGTTGCGGTGACAGACCGGGCGACCGGCACCGCCGCCGTCTGCACCGACGCGGCGGGCCGCAACCAGATCGTCGTCGCCGGCGGGGCCAACCTCCAGGCGCGTGCCGATCAGGTGGAGGACGCACTGCTCTCGCCCGGCACCACCCTGATCGTGCAGATGGAGTCCGATCCCGGCGAGACCGCGGCGCTGATCCTGCGCGCCCGCCGGCTCGGCGCACAGGTGATCCTGAACCTCGCTCCGGCCGCCCCGCTGCCGCTGCCGGTGCTGAAGTCCGTCGACATCCTGGTGGTGAACGAGGATGAGGCGGCGTGGCTCGGCAATCATCTCGGATGCACTGGCACCGCGCCGTCGCTCAACTCACTGCTGGGCAACACGGTGATCCGCACGCTGGGCGGCGACGGCGTCGAATGGTCGTCGATTGATGGCAGCGGCCGGCAGCCTGCTCCCGCCGTTGCCGTGCGCGACACCACCGGAGCCGGCGATTGCTTCGTCGGGGCGCTGGCGGCCGAACTGGACCGCGGTCAGCCGCTTGCTGCGGCGATCCGCCGCGCCGCTTGTGCCGCCTCGCTGTCCTGCACGCGGGCCGGCGGTCAGGCCAGCCTGCCGGCGGCGGCGGAAACCGACGGAGCACTCGGCGGGCTGGCGGCAGCCTGACAGGCAAGCTGTCCATTCCCTCGCTTTCGCATTCCCTCCCGATTGGAAGAGTTCCCATGGCGCAGCGCATTGACGGCATCATCCCGGTGATGCTGACCCCCTTCACCGATGCCGGCGAGATCGATTATCCGGGGCTGACCCGCCTGATCGAGTGGTATCTGGCCAATGGCGCCGACGCGCTGTTCGCCGTCTGCCAGTCCAGCGAGATGCAGTTCCTGTCGCTGGCCGAGCGGGTGGATCTGGCGAAATTCGTCGTCGCCGCCGTTGCCGGCCGGGTGCCGGTGGTGGTCTCCGGCCACATCAGCGACGATCTCGACACCCAGGTCGAGGAACTGACGGCGATGGCCGCCACCGGCGGCGACGCGCTGGTTCTGGTGACCAACCACCTCGACCCGAAGAACGAGGGAACGGAGGAGTTTCGCCGCCACCTGTCCCATCTGCTGGAGCGGCTGCCGAGCGACATCCCGCTGGGCCTCTACGAATGCCCGGCGCCCTACCGCCGGCTGCTGAGCGACGAGGAGCTGCGGCTGTGCATCGACAGCGGCCGCTTCGTCCTGCTGAAGGACGTCAGCTGCGATCTGCCGACGGTCGAGCGCCGGCTGAAGATCGCCGAGGGCTCCGGCCTCGCCATCATCAACGCCAATGCGGCCATCGCGCGCGACGCCATGCGGGCCGGGTCGCCGGGCTTCACCGGCGTCTTCACCAACATCCACCCCGACCTCTATCGCTGGATGCGGCTGCATGGCGACCGACATCCCGAACTGGCGGACGAGCTGGCGACCTTCCTGGTGGTGGCCGCGGTGTCGGAAAGCCTGGGCTATCCGGCCTTCGCCAAGATGTACCACCAGCGCCTCGGCACCTTCGGGTCGATCCGATGCCGGGTGATTCAGTACGACGTGCGCGAACGCTTCTGGGCGCTCGACGCGGTGCTCGACAAGGTGGTTGCCGGCACCGAAGCCTTCCGCGCCAAGATCGCTGCCCTGCCGGCCGAATGACCTGACGGCATCCTGAAAGAAAAGAGTCTTAGGGGAGGAACGGATGGGCCGCTTCATCGACGGGTATGTCTTCGTTTTGAAGGTCGCGATCGTGGCCTGTCTGGCCGGCATGCTGGTGCTGGTTTTCGGCAACGTGGTGCTGCGCTACGGCTTCAACAGCGGCATCACGGTGTCGGAGGAGCTGTCGCGGCTTCTCTTCGTCTGGATGACCTTCATGGGGGCGGTGGTGGCTTTGCACAAGCACGGCCATCTCGGCATGGACACGATGGTCGCCCTGTTGCCCAGGACGGGGCGGTTGGTCTGCTTCTGCCTCAGCCATCTGCTGATGATCTACGCCACCGGACTGCTGCTTGGCGGCAGCTGGGACCAGACCCTGATCAACCTGTCGGTGACGGCGCCGGCCACCGGCCTGTCGATGGGGTTCTTCTATGGCTCCGGTGTCGTGTTCGGCGTCCTGGCGCTGGTGATCCTGGCCTTCAACCTCGTCCGCGCGCTCACCGGCCGCCTCAAGGACGGCGAGCTGATCACGGTGACGGAGTCCGAGGAAACGGTCGACGCCACGCATGCGCCCACCGGCCGGCACGCCTGATTCCCCCGGCCTGATTCCGCGATAGCCCGAGCGGCAAGGAGTTCCTTCCATGACCGTCACCGTCTTCCTCGGCTCGCTGCTGGGGGCCATGGCCATCGGCACGCCGATCGCCTTCGCGCTGCTGCTGTGCGGCGTGGCGCTGATGTTCCATATGGATCTGTTCGACGCCCAGATCGTCGCCCAGAACGTCGTCAACGGCGCCGACAGCTTCCCGCTGGTCGCCGTACCCTTCTTCATGCTGGCGGGCGAGGTGATGAATGCCGGCGGACTGTCGCGGCGCATCGTCGCCGTGGCGATGGCGCTGGTCGGCCATATCCGCGGCGGGCTCGGCTATGTCGCGATTCTCGCCTCCTGCATCCTCGCAAGCCTGTCCGGGTCGGCGGTGGCCGATGCCGCCGCCCTGTCGGCCCTGCTGGTACCGATGATGGTGCGGGCCGGCCATGACAAGGCGCGCTCCTGCGGGCTGATCGCCGCCGGCGGCATCATCGCGCCGATCATCCCGCCCAGCATCGGCTTCATCCTGTTCGGCGTCGCGGCCAACGTGTCGATCACCAAGCTGTTCCTCGCCGGCATCTTCCCGGGCCTGATGCTGGGTCTGGGGCTGGTCGCCGCCTGGTGGCTGGTGGTCCGCCACGAGGATCTGGCCCCGCCGCCACGCGCGACGAAGGGCGAGGTCGCGGTGGCGGTGAAGGATGGCTTCTGGGCACTGATGCTGCCGGGCATCATCATCTTCGGCCTGAAGTTCGGCATCTTCACGCCCACCGAGGCGGCGGTGGTGGCGGCGGTCTACGCGCTGTTCGTCGCCGTGGTGGTCTATCGCGAGCTGAAGCCGTCGCAGCTGTTCGAGCTGTTCGCCTCGGCGGCCACCACCACCGCGGTGGTGATGTTCCTGGTCGCCGCCGCCATGGTGTCGGCCTGGATGATCACCATCGCCAACCTGCCGGCCCAGGTCGGCGATATGCTGGAACCCTTCATGGGCAGCCCGACCCTGCTGATGGCCGCCATAATGGTGCTGGTGGTGATCGTCGGGACGGCGATGGACATGACGCCGACCATCCTGATCCTGACCCCGGTCCTGATGCCGGTGATCAAGCAGGCCGGCATCGATCCCGTCTATTTCGGCGTGCTGTTCATCATCAACAACGCCATCGGCCTGATCACCCCGCCGGTCGGCACCGTGCTGAACGTGGTGGCCGGCGTGGCGAAGCTGAACATGGGCAGCCTGATGCGTGGCGTCTGGCCCTTCCTGCTGGCGCAGCTGCTGGTCCTGGCCCTGTTGGTGCTGTTCCCGTCGCTGGTCATGGTGCCGGCCCGCTGGTTCGCGGGCTGACACCGACCGTAGTCTCTACAGGGAGCTGCCGGCCACGGGTTCGGCAGCTCCCCCAACACCCAGCAGAATGCCCAGGCGCCCCGCGGCACCGGTGATGTGATCGGACATTGCCTGTGCCGCGCGGGCGCCGTCGTGCGTCTGCAAGGCCCTTAAAATTCGCTCGTGCTCTTCCAGCGTTTCCCAGATGCGATCCTCCTGGGCGAAGGGAAGCGTCTGGATCTCCGTGACCACCGCATCGACCGTCCGGAACAGGTCCAGGACCATGCGGTTGCCGCAGCCTTCGACGATCAGGTGGTGGAACTTGCTGTCCTCCACCCCGGCCTGGGCGAAGTCGTGCGCCTCGAAGGCGGTGCGCATCCTCACCAGTGTGCTGGAGAGCGTTTCGAGTGCTGCGTCGGGCAGGGCGACGGCGGCGAGCTGGGCGGCGTGAGGCTCCAACGCCAGACGCGCCTCGTAGACTTCGCGCGGTGAATAGAGGTCGGCGAACCGCCAGGCGGCGACCGGGTCCGGCGGCTTGCCGTCGGTCAGAAAGACGCCGCGCCCAACCTCGATCCGGATCATGCCGAGCGTTTCGAGCGCCGACAGCGCCTCGCGCAGCGATGCGCGGCTGATGCTCAGCCTCTCGGCAAGCTCGCGCTGGGGCGGCAGCTGGTCGCCCGGACGCAGTCCCTGTTCGTCGATGATCCGGCGGATCTTCTCGACCGCCGCCTGTGGCACCAACAGCCGTCCACGCATCCTGCCGTTCCCTGTCCGTCGTTGCTCTTGCCGGGGTGCCCCACGCGACGCCTTGACAATAACCCGGAAAGGGCGTGCAATCCAACTGGTCAGACCGGTATGGCCTATCAGACCAAAGAAGACGACAAAACCGGCTTTCAGGGATTCGCGTCAGGCATTCACCCACCCATGCAGGGAGACGCAGGTACAGCCATGCGCAGACAGATTCTCAAATTCGCTCTCTTCGCCGCGGCTTCCGCCACCGTCTGGGGCGGCATCGCACCGGCCCACGCCGCCGACCTCGCCGTCGGCGCCAACATCGGCAACGTTCCGTGGGAGTTCCAGGACGCGACCGGCAAGTTCGTCGGTTTCGAGATCGATGTGGTCAACGAGGCGGCCAAGCGCCTGGGCAAGACCGTCGAGATCGTCAACATCCCCTTCAACGGCCTGTTCTCCGCCGTCCAGTCGGGCCGGATCGCTATGGCGATCTCGTCGATCACCATCACGGACAAGCGGTTGGACTCGGTCTCCTTCGCTCAGCCCTACTATGACAGCGACCAGTCGCTGACCGTGCGGGCGAACACCCCGCTGAAGAGCGTCGATGACCTCAAGGGCAAGTCGCTGGGTGTCGATACCGGCTCCACCGGCGACATGTGGGTGAACCAGAACCAGGCCAAATACAGCTTCGGCGATGTCCGCCGCTATGAGGGGCTGCAACCGGCGATGCTCGACCTCGGGGCCGGGCGCCTGGACGGCTACATCAGCGATATTCCGGCGCTGCTCTACTACACCAAGGACAAGCCGCAGTTCAAAGTCGTCCAGCGCATCCCGACCGGCGAGCGCTATTCCGTGATGTTCGCCAAGGACAGCCCGCTGTTGCCTGCCGTCAACGACCAGATCACCGCGATGAAGAAGGACGGCACCCTGGCCGCCCTGCACGAGAAGTGGTTCGGGGTGAAGCCGGATGCCGACGGCAGCACCGTCAAGGTTCTCGACATCCCGAAGAAGTCCTGAGCGCGGACCGTCTCCCCGCCATCGGACTCCCCGACATCGGATGCCATGGCCGGGCACATAGCGCCTGAGTTGCGCGTGCCCGGCCCATGCCTGGACATTTTCTCATGGATTTGATCGACACCTTCTTCAATGGAAGGGTGCTGTGGGACGCGCTGCCGCTCCTGCTGATGGGGCTGGGGACCACGCTGTCGCTGGGGATCCTCAGCATCGTGCTCGGCCTGATCGGCGGCCTGATCCTGGCACTTCTGCGTCTTTACGGCCCGCCGACCCTGAGCGGACTGTGGGTTCTGTACATCGACCTGTTCCGCGCCATTCCGATCCTGGTGCTTCTGGTCATCGTCTATTACGCCCTGCCGTTCGTCGGCATCCGGCTTTCCCCCTTCGCATCCGCCACCACCGCCCTGTCGCTGGTCAGCGCCGCCTACAGCGCGGAAATCCTGCGGGCCGGCATCCAGGCGATCCCCCGTGGCCAGTTCGAGGCCAGTCAGGCGCTCGGCCTGTCCTACTGGAGCATGATGGGGGACATCGTCCTGCCGCAGGCCGTCCGCATCGTCATTCCGCCGATGACCAGCAACTGCATCAACGTGATGAAGGACACCGCGCTCGCCTCCGTCGTCGCGATGCCGGACCTGCTGAAGCAGGCGACCCAGGCCCAGGCGCTGGCGGCGAACCCGACGCCGCTGATCGGCGCCGCCGCGCTGTATGTGCTGCTGCTCCTGCCGATGGTGCGCGCCGTGGGCACGCTGGAAAAACACTTCGCCAAGGAGCGCCGCTGACATGCAGTTCAACGACATGCAGGCGGGTGAAGCCGGCAGGGCGGCATCGGCGCCCCCAGCCGGCCGGCCGATCATCTCCATCCGCGAACTGCGCAAGATGTATGGAAGTTTCTGCGCACTGTCCGGCATCAATCTCGATGTGGCGGAAGGCGAGGTGGTCGTTCTGCTCGGCCCGTCGGGCTCGGGAAAATCGACCCTGATCCGCTGCATCAACCTGCTGGAGACCTACGATTCCGGAACCGTGACGGTCGACAATGTCGCCGTCCGGCCCGGTCCCAATCTGGCGGCCGTCCGCAGCGAGGTCGGGATGGTGTTCCAGAGCTTCAACCTGTTCCCCCACATGACCGTGCTCCGCAACGTCGCGCTGGCGCCGATCCGGGTGCGCAAGCTGGCACCGAAGGCCGCCGAGGAGCGGGCCATGGAACTGCTGACCCGCGTCGGCATCGCCGAACAGGCCGGCAAGTTTCCCGGCCAGCTGTCGGGCGGCCAGCAGCAGCGCGTCGCCATCGCCCGCGCCCTGGCGATGGAACCCAAAATCCTGCTGTTCGACGAGCCGACCTCGGCACTCGACCCGGAGATGGTCGGCGAGGTGCTGGATGTCATGCAGTCGCTGGCCCGCACCGGCGTCACGATGGTGGTGGTTACACATGAGATGGGCTTCGCCCGCCGCGTTGCCGACCGCGTCATCTTCATGGAGCGCGGCCAGATCGTCGAGGAGGCGAAGCCGGAAGCCTTCTTCTCAGCACCCAAGGAGGAGCGCGCCCGCGCCTTCCTGCAAGCGGTCCTGAACCATTGAGCGCCGCCCGGATCATCCCGACGGTGCCGCTGACCGGCGACGCCTTCGCCCCGTTCGGCACGGTGCTTTCCGCCGGCATGGGCAGGTCGTCCCTGGTCAATGACGGGCGCGGCATCCGCTACGACGCCGAGCATGGGCTGGGCTTCGCCGGCGAGCCGCTGCCGCCGGTGCTGGCGCTCTACCGCATCACGCCCTCGCAGCTGCCCTTCGCCGTGACGGCGATGGAGCAGCATCCGCTCAGCAGCCAGACCTTCGTCCCCATGACCGGCGGGCGCTTCCTGGTGGTGGCCGCCCTCGCCGACGACGGGGGCGAGCCGGATCCGGAGACCGCCCGCGCCTTCGTCGCCGGTCCCGACCAGGCGATCACCTATGCGGGAGGGGTCTGGCACTGTCCGCTTGTGGCTCTCGACGAGACCGCCGACTTCGCCATGATGATGTGGCGCGCCCCCGATCCCGACGCCGACTGCCGCGTCGTCTCCCTGTCCGTGCCGCTGCTGGTCGCCGACCACGCCGCGGCGATCTGACCGAAGGAACTGAACCCGTGTCGAACGTGACGACCTCCCCGCTCGATCTGTCCTTTGTCCGCGCGCAGTTCCCGGCGCTCGCCGGCGACTGGATCTTCATGGACAATGCCGGGGGTTCCCAGACCCTGACGCGTGTCGCCGACCGCATCCGGGATTATCTGCTGACCAGCAACGTGCAACTGGGGGCCAGCTACGCCGTGTCGCGCAAGTCCGGCGCCCGGGTCGCCGACGCCCATGCCGACATCGCCGAACTGATCGGCGCCGCCCGGCCGGACGAGGTGGTGATGGGCGGGAGCACCACGGCCCTGCTCTATACCCTCTCGGCGGCGATGGCCGAACAGATCCGGCCCGGCGACGAGATCGTCGTCACCAACTGCGATCACGAGGCCAACATCGGCCCCTGGCGCAAGCTGGAAGAGAAAGGCGCGGTGATCCGGACCTGGGCGGTCCGCCCCGACAGCCTGGAACTGGCGCTGGACGATCTGGAGCCCCTGCTGAACGGGCGCACGCGGCTCGTCTGCGTCACCCATGCCTCGAACATCCTCGGCACCATTAACCCGGTGGCCGACATCGCCCGGCTGGTGCACCGGCACGGCGCCAAGCTGCTGGTCGATGCCGTCGCCTATGCCCCGCACCGCGCGGTGGATGTGGCGGGCTGGGACGTCGATTACTACGTCTTCAGCTTCTACAAGGTCTATGGTCCCCATTTCGCCGTTCTCTACGGCAAGCACGAGCATCTGGCGGCGCTGCCCAGCCTGAACCATTACTTCATCGACCGCTCGGTGATCCCCTACAAGCTCCAGCCCGGCAACGTGAATTACGAACTCGCCGTCGGCTGCACCGGCATCGTCGACTACCTTGCCGAGCTGGGCGAGCGCTGCGGCGCCACGGGGCCGCGCCGGGCCAGGATCGAGGCCGCCTTCGACGCCATCGCCGCCCATGAGGAGGCGCTTGCCGAACGGCTGCTCTCCTATCTGCGCGAACGCAACGACGTGAAGGTCATCGGCCACGCCGCGGCCGACCGCTCCCTGCGGGTGCCGACCATCAGCTTCGTGGTGGACGGATACCGGTCGGACGAGGTGGTCAGCGCGGTCGATGAGTCGATGATCGGCATCCGTTTCGGCGATTTCTATGCCAAGCGCCTAGTGGAGACGCTGGGGCTGGCCGCGGTCAACGGCGTGATCCGCGTGTCCCTGGTCCACTACAACACGCTGGAGGAGGTTGACCGTCTCATCGCGGCGCTTGGTCGGGCCATGCCGCAGCGGCGGTGAGTGCCGGAATAACCCGAGGATGACCGACCGATCACATCTGGAACAGGATAAGGCACATGGCTGAGTTCGATCTGGTGGTGCGCAACGGCACGGTGGTCACGGCCGCCGATGTCAGCCGCTGCGACATTGGCATCAAGGATGGCCGTATCGTGGCGCTGGCCGAGCGGCTCGACACATCCGGGCAGGTGCTCGACGCCTCCGGCAGGCTGGTGATGCCGGGCGGCATCGACAGCCACGTCCACATCGCTCAGGACGGCGACGACGGCACGGTCATGGCCGACGATTTCCGCAGCGGCACGCTCTCCGCGGCCTTCGGCGGCAACACGACGGTCATTCCCTTCGCGCTCCAGCCCAAGGGCAAGTCGTTGCGCGCTGCCGTCCAGAACTACCATGCACGAGCGGAAGGCCAGTGCCTGACCGACTATTCCTTCCACCTCATCATCTCCGACCCGACCGAGCAGGTGCTGGGGCAGGAACTGCCCGCCCTGGTGCAGGACGGCTACACCTCGTTCAAGGTCTTCATGACCTACGACGATCTGAAGCTGAACGACCGCGAGCTTCTGGAGGTGTTCGACGTCGCCCGGCGCGAGAAGGCGCTGGTGATGGTCCATGCCGAAGGTTATGACGCCATCAAGTTCCTGACCGAACGGCTGGAGCGCGCTGGCCGCACCGATCCCTATTACCACGCCGAATCCCGCCCAATCCCGGTGGAGCGGGAGGCGACCCATCGCGCCATCTCCTTCGCCGAGATCGTCGACGTGCCGATCATGATCGTCCATGTCTCGTCCGCCGACGCCATCGAGCAGATCCGCTGGGCGCAGAGCCGCGGCCTGAAGGTCTATGCCGAAACCTGTACCCAGTATCTGACCCTGACGGCCGACGACCTGAAGGGGCTGAACATGGAGGGCGCCAAATACGTTTGCAGCCCGCCGCCGCGCGACAAGGAAAGCCAGGACGCCTGCTGGACCGGCCTGCAATCCGGGCTGTTCTCGGTCTTCTCCTCCGACCATTGCCCCTTCCGCTTCGACAGCCCCGCCGGCAAGAAGAAGCAGGGCGAGCGGACGGCCTTCAAATGGGTCCCCAACGGCATTCCCGGCGTCGAGGTCCGGCTGCCGATCCTGTTCTCCGAAGGGGTGGGGAAGGGGCGGATCTCCTTGCAGGAGTTTGTCGCCCTGACATCCACCAACCATGCCCGGATGTACGGCCTTGCCCCGCGCAAGGGCAGCATCGCCATCGGCGCGGACGCCGACCTCGTATTGTGGGATCCCGACCGCAAGGTGACGATCACCCAGGAGCTGATGCACCACGGGGCCGACTACACGCCCTATGAGGGGATGGAGGTGACGGGCTGGCCCGAAACCGTCCTGCTGCGCGGCACCGTCATCATCGACAAGGGCGTCCAGACCGGCAAGTCCGGCGATGGCCGGTTCCTGCACCGGTCGATTTCGCCCTTCGCGGCACCGCGCGGCCGCCGCCCGACTCAGTATGACTGAGCGGAGGGCGTAATCAGAGGCGGAGTTGGCGGGGGCGGCCGGCGAGATAACCGAAGACGCCCGCCGCCACCGCGATCACGACGAAGAGCAGGGCGGAGGCGTGCCAGTCGCCGCTCCAGCCATGCAGCAGCCCGACCAGGAAGGGGCCGCTCGACGCCAGAGTGTAGCCGACGCTCTGCGACATGCCCGACAGGTGCGACGCGATGCGGCTGTCGGGCGAGCGCAGCACGATCAGGGTCAGCGCGACGGCGAAGGCCCCGCCCTGGCCGATGCCGAGGATCGCCGCCCACAGCGCGATGGTCCAGAGCGGAGCGTAGAGGCAGCCGATCATGCCGACGAGGCTGCAGCCGAGCATGGAGACGGCGGCGAGGCTCTGGCTCGGGGTGCGGGTCGCCAGCATGGGTGCGACCAGCGCCGCCACCACCTGGACCATGACCGAGCCGGAAACGATCAGTCCGGCCGTCGTCGGGTCGAACCCGCGGTCGCGCAGCATCGGCGCCATCCAGCCGAGCACGATGTAGGCCAATGCCGATTGCAGCCCCATGAACAGGGTGATCTGCCAGGCCAGCCAATTGCTCCACAGGCCGCGCACAGACGCGCTGGCGGGGCCGGCCTCGCTCTGCCGTCCGCAGGTCAGCGGCAGCCAGGCCACTGCCGCCACCACCGCTGGCACCGCCCAAAAGGCCAGGGCGCCGGTCCATTGCCCGAGCGCCCGCTCCAACGGCACCGTCGCGCCCGCGGCAGTCGCCGCCCCGGCGCAGAGCGCCATGGTGTAGACCCCCATCATCAGGCTGATCTTGCGGGGGAAGTCGCGCTTCACGACGGCGGGCAGCAGCACGCCGATGATGCCGATCCCCGCACCCGCCAGCGTCGCCCCTGCGAACAGTGCGGCGAAATTGCCGACGCCGCGCAGCGCAACGCCGAACCCCAGGACCAGCAGCGTGAAGAAAATCGTCCGCTCCGTGCCGAAGCGCTGGGCCAGACGCGGGGCGATCACCCCGAACAGGCCGAGGCAAAGCACGGGTGAGGTCGTCAGCAGCCCGGCCTGCCCGGAACTCAGGCCGGCATCGCGCACCACATCGCCCATCACCGGTGCAAGGCTCGACAGCGCCGGCCGCAGGTTCAGCGCCACCAGCACGAGGGTGACGGCGACCAGCAGCGGATGATGCAGCGCCGGGTTCTCCGCCTGTGAATTTTTCGTCGGAAGGGCGGCAGGTCGGGTGGCCGCCGGGCTGCCGCTGGGAGACTCGGCGGATCGGCCGGCGGCGCTTTCGATGGTCATGGACAGCCTGGGCGGTTTTGTTGGCGGAGCCAAGCAATCGACCATTGGTTGCCCGCAGGGTCAACCCGCCCACGCTGCAACCCACCCCAGCGACCGTGGGGACCCGTGGTGTGAAAAAAGAAAGCAGCAAATCCGGGGCAGGCGTTCGAGTGTTAGAGGCACTCGTTCAGAACAACCGCATCGCGCACGCTTCGGACGACCTCGGCAACCCTGTCCGGGTCGATTGCGTCGCGCCGCGCGCCGCCCTGGCAAAGCGCGCCGCGGAAGCCGAGGATCGAGGGCCCTAGCGCAGCCAGAGGACCGATGTCGGCAAGCCTCAGCGACCCCGCCAGCCCGGCCAGCAGTCTGGCCTCGCGCACCTGCCCGATGAAGGCGGCCAGAGCGTCGGCCGACAGATGATCGCGCAGGGTGCGGCCATCCTTCAGGCCGGTGTCGAGCATCACGCCGGCAAAGCCGGCATCGGCCATGGCGCGGACCAGTTCGGGGGTGGGCGCGGTCAGGTCGGCCAGGATGACGCCGACCAGGGCGGCGGCGCCGCGCGCCCGTGCTGCCGCGGCGATGCAGGCATGCGGATCGCCCCCGGCCATAATGCCTATCTTCACGATGTCGACACCCGTGGCCGCCGTCCGGGAAACCGCCGCCGCCATGACTGCCGGGTCCATCGGCAGATCGCCGATGGTGGCGCTGACCGGTCTGCGTCCATCGACCGTTCGCAGGCAGGCGTCGATAATGTTGGCCGGCAGCGCACCCAGGGCACCGTCGTCCGGGTTCTTCAGATCGATCAGGTCGGCCCCGGCTGTCACGGCGATCCCGGCTTCCACGGGATTGGTCACGCTGGCGAGCATGCGGATCATGAGGACACCTGTTGTTTTGCCATATCGTCCGCAACGGGGCCGGCGGGCGGTTCTGCCGCGAGACTTTCGGACCGGAAGGCCGTCACGCGGTCGGACAGCCAGCCCCAGGCTTCCCGCTCGCGGTCTCCGGCGGTCTTCTCGACGGCGATGGCAAGGTAGGCCATTTCCCGCTCCACCTTCTCCCAGGGCAGCATGTGCAGCCGGCTGCACAGGATCGCCGCCTCGATCACAGCGGCGGCGGCACGGTTGTGGCCCTCGAAGGGCCGATGCGCCTCCCGATGGACGGTCCGGCAATGGAAACGCGGGCGCACCGGGTCGGCCTCGATCCGGACCACCTCCACCTCCCAGTGGGCGAGGCTGTCGACCAGACGCACGCCAACGATGGCGGTTGCCGGGACCAGCGGCCAGTTCCGCCGCCCGGTCAGGCAGCCGGCGAACAGGCGCGCATCGTCGGTGAAATTGATCACGGCCCGGCCGGTGGCTTCGAGCGCGTTGAGCGTGACGGAGGGGCGGAAGGGCGCGATCACCAGATCGTCCGCGGTCCGCGTCACTCCGAAGGGGGCGATGTGCGGAGTCCCGTCGGCGCCCAGCGTGGTGACGATGGTTTCGATGATCATGATGTCTTTCCGCAGGCCCGCCGCCGCTCCTGCAAGGTCGTGCCCGCTGCTTTGAAGCCGTGCGGGTCGCTGCCTGCCTCCGCTTCCGGCGCCTCCTCCACCGTGCAGCCCCAGGTGAGATCCTCATCCTGGACGTAACGTTTGCCGAGTTGCCAGGCGAGGAAGGCCTTCTGCAACTCCACCCCCATGTAGAAGGCGTGTCCGCCATCCTGCGCCAGACCGAGCAGGGGATAGAGCTGGTAAGGGTCGGTCGCCACATGGTGGCCGTCGCGGTTGTAGACATGGACCCCGTCCTCCGCCACCTCGACCCGGAAGGAGGGGTCGCGGATGTTGCGGGCGGTTTCCGCGATCTCGGCCGGCGTGCCGGCGTAGGGACGGCGGTCGCGCAGGGCCATCAGCCCGTCGTCGATGCCCTTCGGCAGGCTGCCGCTTTCCGCGGCGGCATGCATGATCCGCCGCGCCCGGTCGGCCTCGCGCACCGCGGTGCGGGCATGCGGGCTGACCTGAAGGGTGAGGACCGCGCCGATCGACAGTTCCGACACCATGCCCATCAGCAGTGCCGTCGTGCCCGTGGTGTCGGCGTCGGTCAGCTCGGTCAGGTTGCCGATGCCCATCAGCATCCCGATGTCGGGATAGCGCCGGCGCAGGGCGTGATAGCGCACCACCGAGTCCGTGAAGCCGTAATGGATGGGGTCGAGCACCGGGTCGGCCAGGAAACGCCGGCCGGCGGTTTGCAGCCGGTCGATGGCGCGGCACAGCGATTCCAGGTCGCGCGGCTTGGCCGGAACCAGGATTGGCGTGGCGTCCGTCCGGTCCAGCACCCACAGCGTGTCCTCGCTGAGGCTGAGCAGGTAGGAGGCGCCAGCCGCCGCCCCGCGCAGCAGCTCGTCGGGGTCGGCGCTGTCGACGCTGACGCTGTGGCCGGCGGCGACCAGGGCGGAAACGGCAGCCTCCAGTCCCTCGAACCGTTCGCCCGGCTGGCAGCCGAGGTCGATGACGTCGGCGCCGTCGCGGCGCAGCCTTGCGGCGGTCTCCAGCAGATTGTCGATGGAACGGCGGGGCGCGTCGACGATCTCGGCGAAGATCGTCACCGCATGGGCGCTCAGGTCGGCCTGCGTTGCCCGCCCGCCGAGATAGGCGGGAATGTCGCGCAGCTCCTCCGGCCCGCGTTCGAAGGCGACGCCGAAATGAGCGGACAATGCCGCCAGATCGCAGCGCGTCCTGCCGGGCAGGAGCACGCGCGCGCCGGGAGGCGGGGGCGGCAGGCGGCGCCTGATCAGCTCCTCGGTCATCAGGGCGGCGACACTGACGCCGATCTGCACCACGTCGAAGCGGAAGGGGGCGGGCGCCATCCCGTCGAGCATCGCCCGCAGGCGCGGCTCCGCCAGCTTTCCGGTCACGAAGACGAGGTGGTCAGACATTCCAGACGCGCCTTCAGCGCCGCTTCGAGTTCGGGAACGGTTTCGACGACGGCGGTTGCCTCGAACCCGCGCAGCCGTTCGACATTCTCCAGATCGATGCGCCGGGGATAGACCGGCACCATGCCGTGCGGGGCCTCGGTCATCATTTCCGGCGCGGTGTCGCAGGCGAAGACGATGCAGGGCACCCGGCATTTGCCGGCCTGGGCGAAGGCGTTGGTCGGCAGCGTGTCGGAAATCCCCTGCACGCATTTGGCGACCGTGTTGGAGGTCGCCGGCCCCACCACCAGCGTGTGGTATTCGCCGAAATAGAACCGCCCGATCTGCGGGGCGCTGGCGGCCCGGTCGCGGAACAGGCGGGTGCCGGGGGGGAAGTTGCCGTCGCGGCGGCGGTACATCCGCATGACCTCCTCGGCCGCCTTGCTGAGGAAGACGTCGAGGGGCGCCAGCCGCGCCATCAGGTCGAGCGTCTCCTTGATGTAATGGCCCGACCCGGTCAGCGCCCAGGCCAGCCGCGGCGGTGCCGGCGGGGGAGAGATGCTGTTCATGCGCGCACGCTGGGCAGGGGCTCGACCTCGGGGCAGCGCAGCAGGGCGCAGCCGGGGATGCCGCGGCCCGCCAGCGCCTCTTCCATCAGGATGTGGTTGTCGCGATGGATGCACCAGCTGTCGCCGGCGAAGCGTGCGCGCCAGAACGGGAAAGCCGCGTCGACCAGCCCGTCGCGGGCCAGCGACGCCGCGTCGGTCGCCGCACAGGGGCAGGGGCCCGACTTGACCAGCACCAGCGCCGCCGCGTCCAGTTCCACCGCCAGCCATGCCGCGAGGCTGTCGGAGGTGACCTCCCAGCTTTCGGCGATCTCGGGCTGGTCGAGCGCCATGGCCGACGGCAGCCACACCGCCGGCATCCGCACCCGGATCAGCGACCGCAGCCGCTCCCGCGTCGCCGCCGGTTGCAGGGTCGGGCAGATGCCGTGCAGCATCAGCCCGAACTGTTCCATCGCCAGCAGGGCCATGCGGTGGGCGAGCCGGTCGTCGAAGCGCCAGTTGTCCTGGGCGTCGCGCACGGCATCGGCGAAGGGCCCGCCGCCGGGCACGATCACCACGGGATGGAGATGGCCGGGCCGGGCGATCAGATCCAGCCAGGTTCCCAGCCGGTGCCAGTCGGACAGGCTGCCGCCGATCTTGATCACCCAGGGCCGCGCCGCGGGGGCTGGAGATCCGTCTTCGGGCGATGGGTTGGCCATCATCGGGTCAGATCCGCCGGTCCGCCATCGCCAGCGGGCGGCGCGACGCCGGCAGGGATTGGCCCGGCATCTGGTCGCGGGTCCGCTCCAGCCGGATCCCCGGCACCGCGACGCCGTCATAGATGTCCAGCTTCGCCACCGACACGCGGGCCGACTGCACCTGATCGTGGGCGAGGCACATGCGGGCGATCTTTTCCGCCAGCATCTCGACAAGGTTGGTGTGCTCGTCCATCAGGATCCGCTTCAGTCCGGACAGCAGGTCGTCGTAGGACAGCACGTCGCCGATGTCGTCGGAGAACTGGGCGCCGTCCTGGCGCACCTGCAGCAGCAGGTCGATGCGCACCCGCTGAGGCGCGTCACGCTCATAATCGAAGACGCCGATCCGGCAGGGCAGGATGACGTTTTCCAGGAACAGCTCGTAAAGGCCGGCAGGGATGGTGGACAGCCTGGAGTCGGCGGCGGTCAGGCCACGCGCGCATTGGGCGGAAAGAATCGCGTCTAGCATCGGTGCCGTCCTCCTGGCTGTTGTCCGGCGGGGCCGAGCGTGGAACTGGTGTCGGGCGGGCCGCATTTGTACCTTACCGACCTCCGGAGGGCGGCATCTGTTCGAACGCGACAGCAATCTGGCGATTTCCGCCGCCCCATGCCTGTTTTCCTCGATCCGGTCCCGCTTGATCGTCCGCCCCCGCTGCGGCGTCAGGTCAGGCCGGCGAACTCATGCGCGGCGGCAAGTGGGCTGTGACGCTGGCTCTGACGGTCGCTGCGCGGGGCGATGCCGAAATGGTCGCGGTAGCATTTGCTGAAATGGGTGGCGGAGATGAAGCCGCAGCTGATCGACACCTCCATCACCGACATGCGGGTCTGGCACAGCAGCTGCCGCGCCCGCTTCATCCGGAGGCCGAGATAGTATTTGGCCGGCGAGCAGTTCATGTATTTGCGGAACAGCCGTTCCAGATTCCGGCGGGATTGGCCGAGTTCCGCGGCGAGCGTCAGCAGATCCAGCGGTTCCTCGATGTTGGCCTGCATCACCGCCACCGCGGCGTGGAGATCCTCATGGTCCAGCACCGGATTGGCTTGCAGCTCCTCCTGCTGGCGGATGCTGCCGGCGCGGATCTTGGTGTGCAGAAGCTGCTCGGCGATGTCCATCGCCAGCTTCTCGCCATGGCGCGCGGCGATCAGGTGCAGCATCATGTCGGTGGCGGCGGTGCCGCCCGCGCAGGTGAAGCGGTTGCGGTCGATGGTGAACAGCTCGCCGGTCGCTTCGATCTCCGGGAAGGTTTCGGCGAAGCCGGCCATGTTCTCCCAATGGATGGTGCAGCGGTAGCCGTTCAGCAGGCCGGCCCGGGCCAGGATATGGCTGGCCGTGCACAGGGCGCCGAAGGCGATCCCCTGGGCGGCCGAACGCCGCATCCACGAGAACATCGCCCGATCCTCATACCAGTGGCCGCCGATGCCGCTGCACACCATCACGGTGGACAGCGGGGGTGCGTCGGCGATGGCGTGGTCGACGCAGACGCCGATGCCGTTGCTGGCCCGCTGTACGCCGCCGGTCGGGGAAAGCAGCACCCAGCGATACAACTCCTTGCCGCTGATGTGGTTGGCGAGGCGGAGAGGCTCAACCGCCGCGGTGAATGCGATCATGGAGAAATCGGGAACCAGGAGAAAACCGACTGTGTCGGCCTGGGAAACGCCGGATTGCTGCTCGTTGCACTTCATTGTCCCGTGCCCCTCTTCCGCTTTCCTGTTCGTATCGTCGTGGGTCGCGAATGGTCGGCGAACACGCTGTTTACCCGCGGCCTTGTTTGCAGTGGCGGCCGCGTTCGGATGGGCGGGGATCGGTCCCTTTGCGCACCATCAAGTTTTTATGACAAGCAGCCTACGCAGGTCGGGGCCCTGCGACATTGAACAAAGCGGACATAATCCTTGAAGGAGCGCGACGTTGATCGAGTCGGGATTGTTTTTCATGCAAATCATCCGTGTGCACGAACGATAGCACCATCCGCCGGAGCATCCACGTTCTCTCTATGAGGTAGCCCTCCTTTCCCCGAAGGGTCGCTGCCCGCTGGCCTTCGGCCAGGGAGCTTTCACAGGCAGGCCAGCAGCTCGCCACGCCCACCGAACCCACGGTCGCCCAGCCAGCGCCGCGCCCGTCCGGTCAGGCCCCGGCAGGCGGGCGGCACTTCGTTAAGCCCCGACAGGTGATTGTCCAGAAGCGACAGGAAGGGCAGCCGGTTGAGGCCGCAATCGGCGAAGCCCGGCAGCGGATCGATCTCGCCTCGGAACAGAATGGTGCCGTTGCGCATGCCATGGCCGATGAAGGCACCCGGCCTGCCGCCGATCAGCAGGCTGCCGGCATTCATGTGCAGGGCGGCGTAGGCGCCGGTATTGCCGCCGATGGCGATCAGCCCGCGGCGCATGCGCTCGCCGGCGCGGTCGCCGCATGTGCCATGGACCAGGATCCGCCCGCCGGTCATCCCGGCCCGCTCGCCGGGGAGGGCGCCGCCCAACTCGTTGCCGGCGTCGCCCCGGACGATCAGCTCGCCGCCTTGCATGGACGCACCCGCCGCCAGCCCTGCCGCCCCTTCCACCAGCAGCGAGCCGCCGCTCATGCCGGTGCCGGCGCGGTGGCCGACCGGTCCGGCAACCCGTATGATGCCGCCCGCTAGTCCGGCCCCGACGAAGTCGAGCCGCTCGTCGCCCTCCAGTTCCACGATGTCGCCCGGGTTGCCCGACAGGTCGAACAGGTCGCCCACCGCGACATGGCCCCGGCCGAGCCGCAGAGGCAAGGCGGCGATTTCCGACAAGGCCAACTCCGCCAACCGGTGTGGCAGCAGGGGGGAGGCGTCGATGCGGCCGGTCAGCGGGCCTTTCAGACGGAAGCTCAGCACGCTCATGGCAGCAGCTCGTAAAGGTGGAAATGGTGGCGGCCCAGCTTGCCGCCGTAATTGCCGGCGGTGACGCCCCAGATGCCGGAGCCGCGCCCGCGTTCGATCAGGCATTTCAGCCCGGCCGTGGTGGCGGCCGCGACATCGGCGGCGGTCAGCCCGTCGATGACGATCTCCAGCACCGATTCGACCTCGGCCGGCAGGCGGGAGCGGGGCAGGCCGCGCAGTGTCGGACAATAGGCGTCGTTGGTGGAGGCCGGCATCCCCTTGTACTTCGCCCCGATCTTGGAGCCGGAGCGGACGACCCCGCCGGGAAAGGGCAGCACCACGTTGGGCACGGCGCGCATGGCGTCCGCCGCCGCTTCCGCTGCCTCCAGCGCCGCTGTCCGCGCATCGGCAAGGATCAGCAGATTGCCGCCGCCGACCGCGGGGACGCTCCAGCTCGATTCCTCGCACAGGAACTCGCCGTCCATCACCGGGATGCGCCAGTAGCGCCGGCCGCACAGCAGCTTCGACATCTGCTGGCCGTCGCCGAAATAGCGCAGCTTCCGGCCCAGCGGGATCAGATCCTCCTTCACCCCGCGCGGCACGCCGGAAAAGCAGGCGGTACCGGGACAGGTCAGGATGCACTGGCCGACGCGGGTCTCCACCTGCTTTCCCAGAACGCTGCGTCCGGTGGCGAAGAACAGCAGGGCCACGCCTGGGCGCCCGTCGGGAGTTTCCTCCGGCGCCAGCTCCCGCTCGATCCCGGCTTCGCAGCCACAGGCGATGACCGAGGTGGCGAAACCGGTGGCGGCCATGCCGGCATGGCGTGCCCAGGCCGGCGTGTCGGCGGTCACGATCAGCCGGGTCGCCTTCATGTCGAAAGCCTCGGCATAAGTGTTTTCGATATGGATGCCGTTCAGAAGCATGGGTCGGACGCCGTCAGGGTCGGGACGATGGACAGGCCGCCGCGGCCATGGTCGAGGATCTCGCCGTCCGCGATGCGGAAGTTGCCGAGCCGCACGGTCTGGTGATCCTCGAACCATGGCTTCAGCCGCCGCTCGATGGCGGGGTCGAACTCCGGCCGGACGACGATGGTGTCGCCCCAGCCGGTTGCGGTCAGCCGGCCGTTGCGCGCCACCGGCCGACCGTTCTTGAACACCCAGGCAGGGGCAGCGAACATCGCCTCGCGGTCGGGCAGATCATCATAGACCACCACGTCGGCGACGGCGCCGGGGCGCAGGTGGCCGCGGTCGCGCAGCCCCAGCACGCGGGCGGGGCCGGCACGGGTCATGATGGCGATCTCGTCGAGCGTGTATTCGCGCTCGAGGGAGCCGAGCCGGCTGTGCGCCGCGACATCGGGGTTGATCCGCGCCAGCTGCTCGTTGCGGAAGCTGCGGTCCATCAGCAGGCGGATCAGATGCGGATAGCTTGTGAAGGGGCCGCCGTTCGGATGGTCGGTGGTCAGATAGACCCGCCAGGGATCCTCGATCAGCAGGAACAGCTCCAGCCCGATGGCCCATTGCAGTGCGTTGACGAAGGCCTTGTCACGGTAGCGGAACGGCACCAGCCCGCAGCCGCCGTCGCATTCGATGTCGGTGCACACCCATTTGCGCGGGCTGGCGAGGCCGCTGTTGCGGAACTGCGACATGATATCGGCCGACGCGGTGATGGTCTGGCCGAAGATGATCTGGCCGACATCGACCGAGATGTTCGGGCTGCGGTTCACCGCTTCGGCGATCTCGGCGGCGGCCGAGGAGAAACGGCGGTCGCCCTCCGTCCCATAGCTATGGAATTGCAGATGGGTCAGGTGGGCCGGCAGCCCGTCGAGCGCGGCGATGGTGTCGCGCGTCACCGCTTCGTTGCCGGGGATGCCTAGATTGTTGCAGTGGATGTGCAGCGGATGCGGCACTGCCAGGTCGGACAGGGATGTGGCCAGCGTTGTCAGGATGCGGCGCGGCGTGATGCCGTAATGGGGATGCGCCTCGTCCAGATCCAGCCGGCGTTGGTTGAACTTGAAGGCGCTGATGCCGCCGGGGTTCACCACCTTGACGCCGACCGCCTGGGTGGCGTGCAGGGTCCAGGCGACATAGTCGTTGACCTCCGACTGTGTCGCCCCGGCGGCCAGCCGTTCCAGCAGGAAATCGTCGTTGCCGAGGACGGCGTAGCAGCCCTTGTCAATGATCGGAACGTCGGCCAGTTCCAGATGGGTGTGCCGCGCATTGGACGGCAGCATCGCCGGCTCGAAGGCCGCCGTGTAGCCCATCTCGGCATAGCGGTAACCGGTGACGAAACTGGACGGGGTGAACAGGCCGCTGCCGGAGCGGCGCAGCCCGTCCGGGCCGCTGGCGTGCTCGCGATGCTCCTCCGGGAGAAGCAGGCGGGCGAGGTTCACCTTGCCGCCACCGATGTGGCTGTGGATGTCGATGGCGCCGGCCATGACGATGCGGCCGTCCAGATCGACCACCTCCCCGATGCGGGCGTCCTGCGGAGGTGTCGCGGCGATGCGGCCGTCCTTCAGATACAGGTCACGCAACCCGCCGCCGTCGGTGCTCACGGTCGGATCGCAGACGCGACCGCCGCGCAGCAGGGTGTAGGCGTCAGACATGCGCTGTCTCCCGAAGCGGGACGGGGAGTGGGGAGGAGGGCAGGCGGTCGAGCAGGGCGCTCAGCACCGACGCGGCCGACGGCAGCGTCATGGCGGTCGTTCGCAAACGGCGCAGGGGCAGAGCGGCGACACCGTCGCCGCGGTGGATGCTGCCGGAATGGTCGAGGCCGGGGATGGCGACCGGGATCAGCACCTCCGGGTCACGGGGCAACGGCTGTCCGGGGCGGGCCAGCACGATCATCGGTGTGCGGGTGTCCGGCAGTTCCGCGCCGTTCAGGGCCGAAAGCCAGACCAGCGCATCGACCTCGTCGCCTGCCAGCAGGCTTTTCAACCGGTAGCGCAGCGGATCGTGTTCCGGCGGGCCGGCCCCCAGACGGGAGCGCAGCGGCACGCCATACTGCCAGGCGCACACGTAATTGGCGCCCAGCGCGTTGCCCTTGCCGCCCAGCGGCAAGCCGGCACAGCGGGTCGAGGCGTTGGCGGTCACGACCAGGCGGTTGAAGGCCTCGATGGCGACATCGCCGGCCGTCGGGTCCAGCGTGGCGGCGATCCAGCCGACGACGCCGAAGTGTGCCTCGCGCAGCGCCGCGGCGACACGGGCAAGATCCTCCATCGCGATACCCCCGACTTGGTCACCGCGGGGTGTTTCGCCGGCCAGCAACTGCGACAGGGCGGCGGCGATGGCAGGGGCGTGGGTCAGGTCGGCGCTCAGGCGTTCGAACCCGTCCTGTGCCGGGCCGTCACCGGGACCGATCAGGAAGCCGCGCGCCGCGCCGGCATCGCGGAACAAGGGCGTCGGCGGGCGGACGATGCGGTCGAACAGGCGGGGGGCATGGCGCTCGAACTCGGTTCCGAACAGGACGAACAGGTCGGCACGGTTGCGAATTTCGCCGAAGGTGGCGGTCATGGTGCCGGTCACCTGGAGCGCGCGCAGGCCGTGGAACAGGCTGTCGGACGCGGCGTGGTCCACCACCGCACCCAGCCGTTCGGCCAGCGCCAGGGCCGCGGAGACTCCCTCGGTGTCGGCGGCGAGCCCTCCGACTGCGGGAGACACCGCATCTCTCAGCAAGGCCGCCGCGGCGTCCAGCGCTTCGTCGAGTGGAACGGCGCGGCCATTGATGAAGCAGTGGGCCGGCAATGCCGGAAGGGCGAACAGGGTGCGTGCCCGCGCGCAACCGTTGGCGGTCACCCTGAGCTGTCCTGTGCCATCGCGTGCGACCGCAAGGTCGTCGCAGGCCATTGCGCAGAACGGGCAAACGACATCGCTCATGGGCGGTGGAAGGTCGCTCCCGCCGAATACGTAGTCCATATCCCAAACCCCGCGCGTGATGACGAGTGTGGAGAATTATCTTAAATAATAATAGGCATGAGATGTCAGTTCATCTCTTTGCAGAAATGAATAAGTTGGATCCTATTTTTGGGGATTTTCAGAATATAATTTGTTTTCTATTGCTGTTCTCATTGATTTTATCGCCGTCGATTTTATTATGTGCAAAAGGCGGCTGATCGCCTTGGCTTTTGCGACAGGTAGGCCATGATTTGCGGCGAACAGCGCATGACGGTCGACACGGTGCGGGTGGAGGTGCCAGCCCGGCTGCATCTTGGGTTCCTCGACATGGAGGGCGGGCTGGGCCGGCGCTTCGGCAGCCTGGGCCTGACGCTCGGCGGGCTGGGAACGGACCTGATGCTGATCCGGGGAAAATCGGGAAGCGATGTTCCCGTCGGTGCGGACCGCCGGGCGGCGGGGTATCTCGACCGGCTGTGCGGGGCGTTGGGCTTGGAAAACCGCTTTTGCCTGCGGCTGGGCCGGACCATACCGTCCCATTCCGGGCTGGGGTCGGGCACCCAACTGGCGCTGGCCGTCGGGGCTGCCCTGTCGGCGATGACCGGCCGGTCGTTGCCGCCGCGCCGGGTCGCCAGCCTGCTCGACCGGGGCGCGCGGTCGGGCATCGGCGTCGGCGCCTTCGAACAGGGCGGAGTCATTCTGGACGGCGGCAAGGGCGCGTTGGACGAGCCGCCGCCGGTCATAAGCCGCATGGCCCTGCCGGAGGCGTGGCGCATGCTGCTGGTGTTCGATGACGCCAACCGCGGCCTGTCCGGCACGGCCGAGACGGTCGCTTTCCGCGATCTGCCGCCCTTCCCAGCGGACAAGGCGGCCTATCTGTGCCGCTTGGCGCTGATGGTCGGGCTGCCGGCGCTGGCGGAAGGGGATGCGATTCGGTTCGGTGCCGCCGTGACGGAACTCCAGAGCGTGGTCGGCGACCATTTCGCCCCGGCCCAGGGCGGGCGCTTCAGCAGCCCGGACGTGGCCGAGGTTCTGCGCTGGCTGCCGTCGGTTGGTGCTGCCGGGGTCGGGCAGAGTTCCTGGGGGCCGACCGGCTTTGCCATCTTCGGCGATGTAGCATCGGCAGAGCGGGCGGCGGAGGGTGCGCAGGCGCGCTGGCGGACGCGGCCCAACCTGCGCTTCGTCATCTGCCGGGGGCGGAATCACGGTGCTGTTGTGGAGACTTTCTCCGATCAAAGCGCAGTCGCTGCCGGATATGAAAAAGTCGCAAAAAAGACAGCGTGAGTTTGTAAGGTGAAAGACAGTGCCATGAAGCGAACCGAGGACTTCGTTTCATGGAAAAGCCCTATATTATGCACGCCGTTACTCCGGTAAAGGCGGTCAGTCCATTCGACATCAACATGGCGTGCGATGCCGGATATGGCGTCATCGTGCCCTATAGCAATGTCGAGACTGGCGAGGTGCCGGGTCTTGTCCAGGATATGATCTTTTCCCGCGCTCCGGGCGACGCCAAGCGGACCGGTCTGTTCATCGCCGGCCGAGACATCCTGATGGCGCTGGACATGCTGGACGCGGCGTGCCGGGCCATGGTCCCGCCGTTCGAAATCTCGGTCTTCGCCGATCCGTCCGGCGCCTACACCACCGCCGCGGCGATGATCGCGAAGGTCGAGGCCCAACTTGAGAAGGTTGGGTTGGCGTTGGCCGGATCGCGGGTCGCGGTGTTCGGTGGCAAGGGGCCGGTTGGCGGTGTCGCCGCGGTGCTGGCCGCGCGTGCCGGCGCGGCGGTTCAACTGATCGGCCATGACGGTGCGGCGTCCGTCGCCGAGCGGGCGGCCTCATACCGTCACCGGTTTGGCGTGACGCTGGGCGCGGTGGATGGCTCGACCGACGCCCATAAGGCCGCCATCCTCGCGGAAACCGACGTGGTTCTGGCGGTCGCCCGTGCCGGCGTCCAGGTGCTGAGCCGCGCGCAGATCGCCGCTGCCCCGTCGGTGCGGGTGGTGGCCGACGTCAATGCCGTGCCGCCGGCCGGCGTGGAAGGGGTGGACGCCTTCAGCGACGGCGTGGCCATCGACGGGACGGACGCCGTCGGCATCGGCGCGCTCGCCATCGGCAACGTGAAGTTCAAGACCCAGCATGGCCTGTTCAAAGCGATGCGCGAGGCGGCGAAGCCGGTCTATCTGGCCTTCGACGACGCGTTCACCCTGGCCCGCGCCCAATGCCGGAAAACGGCGTGATCCTGGTCGCCGCCCTGTCGGGCCGGGCAATCGCCCAGGCGGTGGCGCGAACCGGAGCCGTCGTGGCGACGCTGGACCAGTTCGGCGATGCCGATCTGCCGCTGCCCGCCCTTTGCGTGGCCGGTGATCCCGTCACCGGCTTCGAGCGGGACGCGTTGATCGCCGCCGCCCGGACGCTGGCTCCGCCGGGCAGCGGTCTGGTCGTCGGATCGGGATTTGAACAGGCGCCCGACCTGCTGGCCGCCCTGATGCAGGCCGGTCCTTATCGGCTGCTCGGCAACGGGCCGGACGCGGTGCGGGCGGTCAAGGACCCGGCCGGTTTTGCCGCGCGGCTGGCGACGCTGCGGCTGGAGGAGTTGGGCATCGGGCATCCGGAGATGCGGGTGGCGATGTCCGACGATGAGGTTTCCGGGGACTGGCTGGTCAAACGGGTGGGTGCGGCCGGGGGTTGGCACATCGTCCCCTGGACCGGCGGCCCACTGCCGGACGGTCATTACCTGCAATGGCGGGCGGCGGGGCGGCCAACCTCCGTCGCCTTCATCGCCGACCGCTCCGGCTGGTGCGAAACGGTGGCGATCAGCCGGCAATGGGCCGATCCGGCACCCGATGCGCCCTTCCGCTATGGCGGGGCGGTGCTTCCGGCGGCGGTGCCTCAATCCCTCGCCGACCGGCTTGCGGAAGCGGCACGCCGCATTGCTGCCGCTTTCGGGCTGGTCGGGCTGAACAGCCTGGACCTGTTGGTCGACGGCAAATCGGTGACGGTGCTGGAGGTCAATCCGCGTCCGGGGGCCACGCTCGACCTGCTCGAACGCCACCGGCAGGGCGGGGTGATGCGTGCCCATCTCGACGCTGCCGCCGGACGCGACTGGAAGCTGGGGGCAGCGCGTCCGGGCGTCATTGCCGGGGCGGTGGCCTATGCCGACTCTGCCCTGACGGTGCCGGCGGATTTCCCCTGGCCCCCTTGGTGCGCCGACCTGCCTCGGGCTGGAGGCGCGGTGGGCGTCGGGCAGCCGCTGTGCAGCGTCACCGCCTGGGGCGGCGACGAGGAAGAGGCGCGACGCCGTCTGTCCTGCCGGATCGAACGCATCGTCGCGGACTGCACGCGGCGGGCCTGCTTTGTGGAGAGAACCGCCGATGTCGTCCCTTCCCTTCAGTGTTAACCGGCTTGCCGCACCCCTGGTCCATGCCCTGGTGGCGGACGCCGCCATGCTGCGGATCGGGGTGGAACAGCATCCCGCGGGCTGCACCGTGATCGATGCCGGCATCGACCGGCCCGGCAGCCTGGAGGCCGGGCGCCGCATCGCCGAGATTTGCCTGGGCGGCGCCGGCAGCGTGCGCATCGGCATGGACTCTCCCTTCGCCCATTGGCCGGCGCAGGTGACGGTGACCGCCGCCGATCCGGTCCTGGCCTGCCTCGGCAGCCAGTATGCCGGCTGGAGCCTGTCGGGCGAGAAGTTCTCCGCCTTGGGATCGGGGCCGGGACGTGCCCTGGCGGTGAAGGAACCGCTGTTCGCAGAACTCGGCTACCGCGACATGGCCGACCGCGCTGTGCTGGTGCTGGAGACGGACAAGCGGCCGCCGGCATCGGTGGTGGAGAAGGTGGCGCGCGACTGCGGCGTGCCGGCGGAGCGCGTGACCCTGATCCTGACGCCGACCCGCAGCCCGGCCGGCATCATCCAGATCGTCGCCCGCGTGCTGGAGGTCGGGCTGCACAAGCTGCATGCCATGCATTTCCCGCTGGAGCGGGTGCGCGACGGCGTCGGCTGCGCGCCGTTGCCGCCGCCGGGGCGCGACTTTGTCCAGGCGATGGGCCGCACCAACGACGCCATCCTGTTCGGCGGCACCGTCCATCTGCTGGTCGACGGTCCGGACGACGACGCGGCTGATCTGGCGGCCCGCCTGCCCAGCTCAGCCTCCGCCGACTATGGCCGGCCCTTCGCCGATCTGTTCGCGGCGAGCGGCTTCGACTTCTTCAAGATCGACCCGATGCTGTTCAGCCCGGCCCGCGTGATCGTGACCGCCTTCGAAAGCGGGCGGAGCTTCAGTGCCGGGGTTCTGGCTCCGGCGCTGCTCGACCGCTCCTTTGGCATCGGCATGTAGGGGAGGCCGGGGCATGGGGCTGATCCATATCGCCATCTTCGTGGACGGCGCCGACTGGCACACCCGGCGGCTGACCGCCGCCTTCGCCCGCCTTGGCGCGAAAGCGCTCCCGGTGTCGCTCAGCTCCTGCGGCTTCGGTCCCGAGGGGCCGGTGATTCCGGGTTTCGCGGGGGGGCTGCCCGACGCCTGCCTGGTTCGCACCATCTCCGCCGGCAGTTTCGAGCAGGTGACGCTGCGGCTTGGCGTGCTGCATGCGCTGGCCCATGGCGGGGTGCCGGTTGCCAACACCCCCGTGTCCATCGAGCGCTGCGTCGACAAGAGCGCCACCGCCTTCCGGCTGGCCGCCGCCGGGATACCGACCCCACGGACCTGGAGCGTTGCCGACCCGGTCCAGGCCTCCGCCATCCTGGCCGCCCTCCATGCCGAGGGACGGGCCGCGGTGCTGAAACCGCTGTTCGGATCGCAGGGCAAGGGGTTGCGCCGGCTCGATCCCGGCATGGCTCTGCCCGGCCCGGAGGAGATCGCCGGTGTCTATCATTTGCAGGAGTATGTCGGCGCGGCCGATGGCGGCTGGTTCGACTGGCGGGTCTTCGTGGTGGATGGGCGTCCGTTGGCCGCCATGGTCCGCCAGGGCGATCACTGGATCACCAACGTGAAGCAGGGAGCGCGCTGCCATCCGGCAAGTCCGGGCGGTGTGCTGGGCGATCTGGCGGTGGCCGCCGCCGCCGCGGTCGGTGCCGACTATGCCGGGGTGGACGTGATCCGCGCGCCCGACGGCCGGTTCCTGGTGCTCGAGGTCAACAGCATGCCGGCATGGCGCGGCCTGCAGGCGGTGACGCCGGTGGACGTGGCGCAGGCGCTGGCCGATCTGGTCCTTGCCCGTCTGGCATCGGCCTCGCCGGTGTCGGCGGACGCACGGAGGGCCGGATGAGCGCCCTGTTGCCGACCCCGATCTACGATTGCCGGTCCTTGGTGGAGGAGGCGGTGTTCACCGCCTGCCGGCTGGAGCTGATGGCGCTGAAACCCGGCAACGTTCATATCCATGCAGACGGCCATGGGATGAGCGTGGCGCAGTTCCTGGACAGCGCCGCCGCCATCGCCCCGATCCTCGCCACGCCCGGCCGCCGGGTGGGGGAAGCGATCCTGCATGCGGTCGCGGCGACACGGGATGTGGCCGGCTGCAACACCAATCTCGGCATCGTCCTGCTGCTGGCGCCGCTCGCCACGGCAGCGCTGTGCCGCGATAAGGGCGAGCCGTTGCGGCTTCGGCTGGCGCGGGTGCTCGACGGGCTGAGCGTCGCCGATGCCGCCGACGCCTTCGCAGCCATCCGCCTGGCTCTGCCGGCCGGGCTGGGAGAGGCCCAGCAGCATGACGTCGCCGCGGCCCCGCGTGTCGACCTGCGGGCCGCGATGGCGGCGGCGGCCGACCGCGACCTGATCGCCCGACAGTACGCCACCGCCTTCGCCGACGTCTTCACCTTCGGCGTTGCGCGCGGCCGCTCGGCCCTGCGTCGTGGCGCCAGTCCGGCGGAGGCGGCGAGCGCCATTCACCTGGGCTTCATGGCGCTGCACCCGGACACCCACATCGCCCGCAAGCATGGTGCGGCGGTGGCGGAGCGGGTGCGGGCGCAGGCGTTCCGGCTGGAGCGGCGACTATCCATTGGTTCTGCCTTTGGCGGCAACTCCGGAACAGCGCGCCGGCTCCTCGCTTTCGACCGCGCGCTGAAGCGCCGCGGCCTCAATCCGGGCACGTCCGCCGACTTGACGGTGGCCTGCCTGTTCGTGCTTCGGCTGGCCGGCGATCTGCCGGCCGGGCCGTGGCCGCCGGACGACTGCCGGCGGAATCTGATCGAACCAACCATCGCAAGGGACGCGCAATGCCTAAGATCGACAAGGTTATGGTCGGCGAAGCTCTGGTGGGCGACGGCAACGAGGTCGCTCACATCGATCTCATCGTCGGTCCGCGCGGCAGCGCCGCCGAGACCGCCTTCTGCCAGACCCTGACCAACCAGAAGGAAGGGGTGAACGGCCTGCTGGCCGTGCTGGCGCCGAACCTGATGGTCAAACCCTCCACGGTCATGTTCAACAAGGTGACGATCAAGAACGCCAAGCAGGCCGTGCAGATGTTCGGCCCGGCCCAGCGTGCCGTCGCCCTGGCGGTCGCCGAATGCGTCGAGGACGGCACCATTCCGGCGGACGAGGCCGACGACCTGTTCATCTCGGTCGGCGTCTTCATCCACTGGCAGGCGGAGGACGACCGCAAGATCCAGGACTACAACCATGAGGCCACCAAGCTGGCGCTGAAGCGCGCCATCGCCGGCAACCCGACCGCCAAGGAAATGCTCGACGGCGTGGCCGCCGCGGTTCACCCCTTCGCCGCCTCCTGATCGGAGACGAAGCGGGACAGCGTTCCGGCGTCGAGGCGCCGGTCGTGGAGCGCGCTGGCCACCAGCACGGCATCCGTTCCGTGCCGCGCCAGCGCGTCCAGGTCCGCCGCATCGCGCACCCCGCCGGCGCCCCACACCCGAACCCCCGGGCGTCGGGCCGCCAGCGAGGCGATGCGGTCGAGGTCCGGCCCCTCGCCCGAGCCGACCCGGTCCAGCGTCATGGCGATCACCCGTGCGGGCCAGAGGCAGGCATCCTCGTGCAGCGCCGCCGGTCCCAGCGCTTTGCCCCGCCGGACATCCAGCGACAGCGCCACCCGGTCCCCGCCGGTCAGCGCCAGCGCTGCGTCCAGCGTCTTTCCGTCCGTCTGGCTTTCGCTGCCGATCACCAGATGCCAGAGCCCGGCATCGACCCAGCGGCGGCAATCGTCCGCCGTCGCCAGCCCGGCATCGACCCAGAAGGCGACCTCCGGCCAGCGCGCCTGGAGAGCCGCGACGGTGGAGCGATGGTCGCCATGCCCGCGGATCGCGTCGAGGTCGGCGACATAGCAGGCGCGGAAGGGTTGCAGCGCCAGCAGCGCGGCCACGATATCCTGCGGTGCCGATCCTGCGGTCAGCGCGCTTTCGATGGGGCGGTAGCGGTCGCGCTCCCCCCGCTTGGCATGAACCACCTGCCCGCCCAGCAGGTCGATGACGGGAACGATGTCCATGGAGAACAGCCTTCGTCGGGTTCTGGTCTGCGAGTATGTCACCGGCGGCGCGCTGTGCAACGGGCCGCTTCCGACCGACCTGATGGCGGAGGCCAACGCGATGGTCGCCGCCCTGGTCGGCGATCTGGTCGCGCTGGATGGAATACACGTCACGCTGTGCTGGGACAACCGGCTTGCCGCGCCGTCCTTCCCAGCGGACCGGGTCACCCTGTTCCCGGTGGCGCCGGGCGAGGAGCCGGAGGCGCGCTGGCGCGCCGCGGCCGCTCTGTGCGACGTGGTCTGGCCGATTGCGCCGGAAAGCGACGGGCTGCTGGCGCAAGTGACCGCCCTGTTCCACGACACCGGCCGGCCGGTGGTCGCCTGCGCTGCCGACGCCATTGCTCTGGCGTCGTCGAAGACGGCGACGGCGGCCCGGTTGGCCGCCCACGGCATCGCGACGATTCCCACCTTCCCCTTCGGCGCCCCGCCGCCGCCCGCCGCCCGTCATGTGGTGAAGCCGGACGACGGCGCCGGCTGCCTCGACACCTTCATCGTCGACGACATCGCCAGTTGGACGCCGCCGCATACCGGCCGCTGGATCGTCCAGCCGCTGGTGGAGGGGGAGGCGTGCAGCCTGTCCATGCTGGTCGACGACACCGGCGGAGTGAGGCTGCTCGGCTGCAACCGCCAGAAGGTGAAGCGTGGCGATGGGAGCTTCTCTTTCCACGGTGTCGAGGTCGGGGCGATGGAGCACCGCCGCATCGTCTGGGAACCGCTGGCGCGTGCGATTGCCGCCGCGATCCCGGGCTTGCGCGGCTATGTCGCCGTGGACCTCATCGACCGGCCCGATGACCCGGATTCGAATGGCCCGGTGGTGGTGGAGGTGAACCCGCGCCTGTCCGTCGGCTATTCCGGGCTGTCGCGGGTGCTGGGCTGGAACCCGGCGGGTGAAATCCTGGTTCTGTTCCACACCAGATCGGCCGATGCCGGCCGGGAGGATGCGCATGTCTGACACCCGTGGAACGGCCCCCGATGGAACGGCGATCATCGGCTGGGACATCGGCGGCGCCCATCTGAAGGCCGCCTGGGCGGAGGAGGGCCGGCTGCGAGATGCCGTGCAGGTGCCGTGCCGGCTCTGGCAAGGGCTGGGCGAGTTGGACACGGCGCTGACCACGGTTCTGGAGCGCCTGCCGGCCGGCGCCGACCATGTGGTGACGATGACGGGCGAACTGGTCGACCTGTTCGACGACCGCACCCAGGGCGTGCAGACGCTGATCGATCGCATCGCGGCTGCCGTGCCGCCGGGGCGGCTGCGCGTTTATGCCGGGCGGCGCGGGCTGCTGTCGCCGCAGGAGGCGCGCGGACAGGTGATGGACGTGGCGTCGGCCAACTGGATGGCGACCGCCGCCGTGGTCGCCAAGCGCCTGCCGGCGGCGCTGCTGGTCGACATGGGCAGCACCACCACCGACATCGTGCCGGTGCGGGACGGCGGGGTGGTGGCGCGCGGCGTCACCGATCATGACCGGATGGCGGTGGAGGAACTGCTCTATACCGGGCTGACCCGCACGGCGGTGATGGCGATGGAGCGCACCGCTCTGGTCGCTGGCGAGCGGCTGCCGATGATGGCCGAGTATTTCGCCACCAGCGCCGACCTCTACCGCGTGCTGGGCCGGCTGGACGAGGCTGCGGACCAGCATCCCGCCGCCGACAATGGGCAGAAGACGGTCGAGGCCAGCCTGCGCCGTCTGGCGCGCATGGTCGGCCATGATGCCGGCGATTACGATCCGGCGGTCTGGCGGGCGATGGCCGGCGATCTGGTCGAACGCCAGCTGCGCCGCATCCATGACGCCGCTTCGCGGGTTCTGTCGGCCGGCGCGCCGCCGCTTCCGCAGGATACGCCCGTGGTCGGGGCCGGTGTCGGGCGCGCGGTGGTGAAGGAGGTGGCTGCCCGGCTCGGTCGCCCCTACCTGGATTTCTGCGATGTGGTGGGGGCTCCCGGTCAGGGTTGGGTCGCAAGCTGCGCCCCCGCTGCGGCCATGGCGCTGCTGGGCTGAGGGAACCGGGATGAGCCGCGCCTTCGTCAAGGAAAGCGATGCCGAGACCGAGGGTCCGTTGCCCCAGGTCAACGGGCCCCTGCATGTGTCCGCTGCCACTGTCGCCGCCTGGCAGGAGGAGCTGGCCGCGGCAGACGCGGAGGTGGCGCAGCTGCGCGGTTCCGATGCGCCGGAGGACCGGCAGGCGATGAGCAGTGCCAAGCGGCGAGCCGACCTGCTGCGCGCCCGGCTGGCCGCCGCCGTCGTGATGCGTCCAGCCGGCCCGGAAGATGAGGCCGGGTTTGGCTCCGTCGTCGTCGCCGAGGATGAGACCGGGCGCCGGTGGACCTTCACGCTGGTTGGCGGGGAGGAGGCCGACCCCGCTGCCGGCCGCATCAGCTGGCAATCCCCGTTGGGGGAGGCGCTGGTCGGCGGACGCGTCGGTGACGTGGTGGACTGGCCGCGCCGGGGCAAAGCCCTGTCCCTCACCATCCGTTCGGTCTCGCCGAACTGAGCGGCTACAGATATCTCAAGGAAATCCTCTGTATAGACGACCGATTCAGGCCAATACGCGACGGATATTGAAAATTAGATTCAGTGGACATGTGTAAATAATCTGTCATAAACTGTGCTCCTCAACTGAAAAAATCTTGGACAGTTCGGGATAATCCCCAGAACAGCCCGCACCACTCCAACGCAGTGGTTCCGGTCTCGAAGAATCGTGTCTTTGAACAGGGAAGAGAGGGCGCAGATGAAGACGCTTTTCCGCTCCGCGCTGCTTGCGGGCATGGTCGCGATGGCTCCAATGGCCGCCATGGCCCAATCGGGCTCTCCTCAACCGCTCGCCCATTGGCCGGCGGAGGCGGCGACGAGCCTCAAGGCGCTGGTGTCCGCCAATGCCGGCAAGGGCGCCTATGCGGTGTTCGATGCCGACAACACGCTGTACCGCTACGACCTTGAAGAATCCCTGCTGCCCTATCTGGAGCGCAAGGGCGTGCTGTCGCGCGAGAGCATGGACCCGTCCTTGAAGATCATCCCGTTCAAGGACGTGAACGGGCACAAGGAAAGCCTCAACAGCTATTATTACCGGCTGTGCGAGATCGACGATCAGGTGTGCTATCCGTGGGTGGCGCAGATCTTTTCCGGCTTCACCCTGACCCAGTTGAAGGGCTTCGTCGACGAGATGCTGGCCGACGGCAAGCCGATCCCCGCCACCTACTACGACGGCGGCGCGGTCAAGACGGTCGAGGTGAGCCCGCCCAAATTCTACACCGGCCAGCAGGAGCTGGTGAACCATCTGACCGCCAACGGGATCGACGTCTATGTGGTGACCGCCGCCAGCGAGGAGCTGGTCCGGATGGTGCTGTCCGACCCGAAATACGGCTACAATATCAAGCCGCAGAACGTCATCGGCGTCACCATGCTGCTGAAGAACCGCGCCACCGGCGAGGTGACCACGGCACGCAAGCTGATCGCCGAGGGGAAATACGACTGGGCCAAGACTATGGACCTGGAACTCGGCACCTATCTGTGGGCGCCGCTGACCTGGTTTGCCGGTAAGCACGCGGCGATCCTCACCTATATCGACCAGTGGAAGAAGCCGGTGCTGGTGGCGGGAGACACCCCCACCAGCGATGGTTACATGCTGCTCCATTCCACCGATGCGGCGAATGGCGGCTTGCGGGTGTGGGTCAACCGCAAGGACAAGTACATGAAGCAGATCAAACAGATGTGGGAAACTGCCGCTGCGGGCCAAGCGGACCAGAAGCTGCCGGTCCTCGCCGACCGGAACTGGGTCGTCGTCCAGCCGAACGATATCCAGTGACAACGGCGGTTCTTGCCCGCCATCGCCCAAAACAGGAAGGCCCCGACCGTGAAACCGGCCGGGGCCTTGGTTTTTTCCTGGCACCCGCGCCGGTCTTCGCCGGCTCAGCCGCCATCCAGCGCGCGCAGCAGCGGGCGGATCTTCACCATCATCTCGTCATGCTCGCCGCCGGGATCGGAATCGGCGACGATGCCGCCGCCGGCCTGGGCGATGACGCGGTCGGGCGTGACGGTCAGGGTGCGGATGACGATGTTGCTGTCCATCGCTCCGTCGAAGCCGATCCAGGCCACCGATCCGCAATAGGCGCCGCGTCGAGAGGATTCCAGCTCGTCGATGATCTCCATGGCACGGATCTTGGGCGCGCCGGTGATCGAGCCGCCGGGGAAGGTGGCGCGCAGCAGGTCAACCGGTCCCAGCCCAGGCCTCAGCCGCCCTTTGATCACCGACACCAGATGATGGACGGAAGCGAAGCGCTCAACCCCGCACAGGACCGGTACCTTGACGCTGCCGATGCGCGCCACGCGGCCGATGTCGTTGCGCAGCAGGTCGGTGATCATCAGGTTCTCGGCCCGGTCCTTGATGCTGTGTTCAAGCTCGCGGGCGAGAGCCTCGTCTTCCTCCACGGTGGCGCCGCGCGGGCGGGTTCCCTTGATCGGACGGGTTTCCATGCGGCCGTCGCCATCGAGCCGGATGAAGCGCTCCGGCGAGGCGCTGGCCAGACCGGCGCCATCGGGCAGCGACAGGCAGGCCGCGAAGGGGGCGGGGCTGCGCGCCAGCAGGCGGCGGTAGAGATCGAGCAAAGACAGGCCCGCCGGCCGGTCGGCCAGGAAGCGTCCGGTGAAGTTGGCCTGGAAGATGTCGCCCGCGCGGATGTATTCCAGCACCTGCTCCACCCGGCGGCAATACTCGTCGCGTTCGATCTCGGCCCGCCAGGGCGCGCTGGTGGGGTTGGGCGGCGGCAAATCGATTGACGCCGCCGCCAGCATATCGGTGAACGACTGAAGGCGGCCGGCCGCGCGGAGTCGGCGCCGGACCGGACTGCTTTCGGGAAATCCATTGGACAGCACCCAGCCGCGCCGCTCCCATTCATCGAAAACGATGACCGTATCGTAGAAACCGAAGGCCATGTCGGGCAGGCCGCTGTCGTCGCCGTGCCGTGCGGGCAGCCGTTCCAGCACCTGTCCCAATTCGTAGCCGAGGAAGCCGACGGCGCCACCGGCGAAAGGAACGGGCAGGTCGGCGGGAAGGGGCAGGCGATGGGCGTCCAACTCCCGTTCGAGCACCGTGAACGGATCGCCGACGACGGCCTCGCCATCCACCGTGACGGAGCCGCCGCGCGCTTCGACCGTGCGGAAGGGATCGACGGCGACGATGCTCCACCGGCCCCGGCCGCCGGCTTCCGCGGCGCTGTGCAGAAGTGTGGCGAAAGGTTGGCCGGACCAGGGTGCGAAGGCGGCGACCGGATCGCGGTAGGGAATTTCGCGGATCAGCAGCGGACACTCGTCGCCCGCGCTCTCCCCGGCCGGGAGGTCGAAGACAAGGCCGTCATGCGGCATGCGTCATGCTCCGGCGCTGGGGGTGAAGGACTTGACCCAGAAGCGAAGGGGTTTGGCTGTTTCTTCCCGGTCGCAGGAGTCGCACCAGGACAGGGTGCCGCCGATGTCCGGCTCCAGCCGGTAGCCCAGCCGCCGCCATGCGGCATCGGGCGTCCGGTAGGTCTTCGGGCGGCGGGGATGGTCGGTGGAGCGCACGATCTCGCCGAAGGCGGCGGATGCGAAACGGCCATTGTCGCGGATATGGGATTCGCCGATTTCGAGCAGGGCCGTTCCGACACCCCGCCCACGGTGGGAGGGCAGGACAACCACCTCACCGAAATAGAAGATCGCGCCCGGATCGCGGCCGGCATGGGTGAAGGGATCGCTCAAGGCGTCGATTTCCTGGTCGAGCGGCGCGCCGGTGACCGCCGCGACCATGCGGTTGCGGTCGAAAGCGGCAAGGATGAGCCCGCCCGGCAGGCTGCCGAGATCGGAGAGATACCGTTCCTCGTACGCGGCCGACCCGCGATAGAGATAGGGAAAATCGCCAAGCACCGCCAGCCGCAGGGCGGCCAGCTCCTCCAGCCGGTCGGCCAGTACGACGCCGGCCAGCCGCTCCACCTGCATGTCGCCCAACGCCAACCCCGGCCCCAGGCCATGTGCCTGTGCATCGGCATGCGGCCGCAGCCCGTGAGGAGGCAGGGGCCGCGCCGGAAGAGCGGCGGCGGAGCCCCCTTCCGGAAGAGCCCCCGCGCTCACCGTGCCGGCACCGGCAGGAACCGGCGCAGGAACGCGAAGCGTACCGGGCGCGAAGCGGCGGCGGTCTGGCCGAAGCTCTGGGTGATGCGGTCGAGGATGATCGCCAGCAGAACGACGCTGAGACCGCTTTCGAAGCCGAGCGCGATGTCCAGCCGCTGAATGCCCTGCAGCACGACATTGCCCAGGCCGCCGGCACCGATCATCGAGGCGATGACGATCATCGACAGCGCCATCATCATGGTCTGGTTCACCCCGGCCATGATCGAGGGCAGGGCGTTCGGCAGCTGAACCTTGAACAGGAGCTGTCGGTCATGGCAACCGAAGGCCTTGCCGGCCTCGACGATCTCGGCCGGAACCTGCTGGATGCCGAGCGAGGTCAGGCGCACGGCCGGCGGCATGGCGAAGATCACGGTGGCGAGGATACCCGGCACCCGGCCCAGGCCGAAGAACATCACCGCCGGGATCAGATAGACGAAGGCCGGCATGGTCTGCATGAAGTCCAGCGTGGTGCGGACGATGCTTTCGACCACGCGGTTGCGCGCCATCCAGACGCCCAGCGGCACGCCGATCAGCAGGCTGAGCAGGGTGGCGGTCAGCACCAGCCCCAGGGTGGAGGCGGTCTCCGTCCACAGCCCCATGCCGGCGATCAGCGACAGGGCGGCGACCGTGAAGACGGCGAAGCCGGTGCCGACCCGCCACAGGGAGGTCGCGACGATCAACCCGATCAGCAGCCAGGCGGGCGCGCCCACCAGCACGAAGTCGATAGCGCCGCCGAAGCCGTTCACCACCGTCGCGATCGCGTCGAAGGTCGGCTGGAAATGGTCGAGCATGAAGGTGACCAGTTCCTCGACCCATTTGCCGATCCTGATTTCGAAATCCATCGGTCAATCCCCCCGAACCAAGGTGTGGAGCATGAGGGCGCGCGAGATGGCGCCGAGGAAGTTGTCGTCGTCGTCGACGACCGGCACCGGCCATTCGCTGTCGGCGACCAGGGCAAGCAGGGAATGGATCGGCGCCGAGGCGTTGACCGTGCGGACGCCGGGCAGGAAGGCATTGACGAAGCGCGGCTGCGGACCGTTCAGCTCGCGTTCCAGCGTCGCCCGCGAGACGATGCCTTCGAAGTGGCCTTCCGGGGTGCGGACATAGCCGAAGTTGTGGTGGTTCTCGCGCAACTGGTGCAGGGCGGGAGCCAGTTCGCCGGGCAGGCGGATGACGGTGTTGGTCGCCTCGAACCGGGCGACGTCGCCGGCCCGCAGCACCTTGGAGGCATCGACGTTGCGGAAGAAGGAGCGGACGTAGTCGTCGGCCGGGCGGCTGAGGATCTCGTAAGGCGTGCCGACCTGCACGATGCGTCCGCCTTCCATGATGGCGATGCGGTCGCCGATGCGCATCGCTTCATCGAGGTCGTGGGAGATGAAGACGATGGTGCGCTGCTGTTCGCGTTGCAGGCGCAGCAGCTCGTCCTGCATCTCGGTGCGGATCAGCGGGTCGAGGGCGGAGAAGGCTTCGTCCATCAGCAGGATGGTCGGGTCGTTGGCCAGCGCGCGGGCAAGGCCGACGCGCTGTTGCATGCCGCCAGACATCTCGCGCGGATAGCGGTGGGCATAGGTGCCCAGGCCCACCTGCTCCAGCGCCTGCTGTGCGGCCTTGTGGCGCTCCGCCTTGGAGGCACCGGAGATTTCCAGGCCGAAGGCGGCATTGTCCAGTGCGGTCAGATGCGGCATCAGGGCGAAGGACTGGAAGACCATGCCCATGTTGCGGCGGCGGGCCTGGATCAACTCGGCCTTGGACATGCTGACCAGATCCTTGCCGTCCAGCAGGATTTCGCCGCTGCTGGGCTCGATCAGCCGGTTCAGTAGGCGGATCATGGTGGATTTGCCGGATCCCGACAGTCCCATGATGACAAAGATCTCGCCGGCGCGGACCTGAAAGCTGGCGTCGAGGACACCGACATTGACGTTCAGCTTTTCCAGGACCTCCGCCTTGCTGGCGCCCTGGCGCAGCATCGACAGGGCCGGCTTCGGATCGGCCGAGAAGACCTTGTAGACGTTCCGCACCTCCAGGCGGACCGCCGCATCTTCTCCGGTGCCGCTCCTGGCGGCTGAGCGGGGAAAGCCCAGGCTGGCAGGGCCGCCGACCGAAACCGCGCTTCGCGTCATCGTGCTCATCGGCATGCCTCCCCCGGGTTGGCGACAGCGTGACCTGCGGTACTGGGAGGGTCGTTTTGCATGGTTTTCATGGAAGCATTCCCTGTTCGACAAGGCTGTCGTAGATGGCCAGCGCCCCCGCTTCAGGTGTCGGGTTGACCAGCAGTTGGCCTTTTCCGCTCTTGCTCTCGGTCGCCGCCTTCAGCCGGTCCAGGGCCGAACCGCCGCGCTTGACGCGCATCAGCTTGGGCTTCGGGCGCCACGGCCGATGCTCGCACTCCGACAGGAAGAGATCGGCGGTCGCCTGGGCCGCCACCGGCTCGATGACGCCCCGCCGGGCCGGGCCGAAGGCCGAGGCGCGGGCGGGCGGGGCGGATGGATGGACGGTCGCTATGAGGCGGCCGGTGACGGTCAGTGCCCGGCGCTGTCCGCGCGGCAGCGCCTGGACGAGGTCGGTCATGCTGGCCGAGTAGTCCGGTGCATCGGATGGGCCGATCCGCACCACATCGGAGACGACGGCGGCTTCGAGGCCGCGGGCGATCAGATAGGGCAGCATGCCGCTGCCCTCGCCGTCCTCCGCCTGCCTCCCGGTCAGGACCAGCGACGGGGCGAGACGGCGCAGGTGGGCGATCAGCGGTTCGACCGGATCGGCATCCTCCGGCAGGACCAGAACCGTCAGCCGCTCCAGCCCCATGCCGAGATAGGCGCGCAACGCGTCGGCATCAGCGGCCGGACCGGCATGGATCGCCGTCAGCCGCTTTGGCCGCAGCGCCAGCGCCATTTCCAAAGCCTGCGCGTCGGTGGCGGCACGGCGGGCGCGGCCGGAGACCGGATGGCGGCCGATGGACAGCAGGACCGCGACATCGTTTGTGGCGGCTTCAGTCATGGCGGCGCTCCCGGATCAGCCGGATCAGGGCAGGCATGACGGCCTGCGCATCGGCGACGATGGACAGGTCGGCGCGCTTGATCATCTCGGCATGGAGGTCGGTGTTGACAGCGATCACATGGCGGACGCCGGTGATGCCCTGAAGATGCTGCGGCGCGCCGGCGATGCCGAAGGCAAGGTAGCAGCGCGCGCTGACCAAGGTGCCGGAAGCGCCGACCTGCCGTTCGCGGGGCAGATGGCCGGCATCGCAGACCACGCGGCTGCCGGCACGGGTGGCGCCGAGTGCTTCGCCCAGATCGGCGAAGCTCCGCCAGTCGGTCACGCCGTTGCCGGCGCTGAGGATGAAGTCGGTCTCCGACAGGGACAGGGCGTCGGGATCGACGGCCAGCCGGCGGGCGCCGCCCAGCCGGGGCAGAACCTCCTCCCCGGCGATCACCGGCGTGGCGAGGTCGAGCGGCCGGGCCTCGTGCCGCACGCCGTCGAGCGGGGCGAAGGCATCGGCGGCCACCGTCATCAGCCGGGTAGGGCGGTGCCCGGTCTCCAGCGAGCCGCCGGCGGACTGGCGGGTCGCGCGGTCGGGTCCGAGGCCCTGCACCCCGGCGAACAGGCGCTCTCCCATCGTTGTGGCGACCCGCCGGGCAACGTCGGCGCCGTCCGGGCTGTCCGGGAATAGAATGTGGCGAGGGGACAGCGTGGTCATCAGTGCGGAAGCGGCGGCGGCTCGTCGTTCCGGCACGTAATCGTCGGCCCAGCCGTCGGGCAGGGCGACATGGCGGTCGGACCCGGCCTCGGCCAGCGCCTCGCCCGAACCGGTGCAGACGGTCACCACGGCACCGCCTCCCGCATCGGCCAGCAGACGGGCGGCGGCGATCACCTGCCGGTCATGTTCGCTGACCTCGCCGCCGGGGCGGTCGAGCATGGCGAGAACCAGATAGGCCGGCTCGACGATCACCTGGAGCGGAATTGCGGGCACGGTGGCGACGGCGATCCCGACAGCCGCGGCGGTGCCGGCCGAAGCCGCGTCGCGGGTCCAGTCATAGCGCGGGCGCGGCTGGCTCTGGATCAATGCGGCAGCCCGAAGGGCGCGCGGGTCGCGGCGGCGTTCGTTGACAGCGGCGGCGACCGGCTGACGCAGCAGGCGCGGACGCTGGCCGGTCAGGACTGTTCGGGCGGCGCGTTCGGCCCGGGGATCGACACGCCGACGGAATTGAGGGCGGATCGGCGAGGGTTGGGTCATCGGGCGGTCTCCGTCGCGGCGAGCACCAGTTCGGCGATCTCCGCCACCTCCGGTCGAGGACCGACGACGCCTTCCAGCATCAGGGTGCAGTTGGGGCAGGCGACGGCGACCAGCGAGGCGCCGGTCTCGCGGGCGTGCTCCATGCGGACGTCGGGGATGCGGCGCTCGCCCGCCACGTCGGTCAGCGGGGCGCCGCCGCCCCCGCCGCAACAGCTCGACCGCATTCCGGCGCGCAGCATCTCCCGGCGTTCCACCCCGATGGCGTCGAGCAGGGCGCGCGGCGCCTCGATCTCGCCATTGTAGCGGCCGAGGTAGCAGGGGTCGTGGAAGGTGACGCTGCGCCCCACCGGCCTGGCGACCGACAGCGCGCCGGCGGCGACCAGCTCCAGCAGCAGGGCGGTGTGGTGGACGACGGTCCAATTGCCGCCGAAGGCCGGATATTCGTTGCGCAGCGTGTGCAGCGCATGGGGGTCGGCGGTGACGATGCGGGTGAAGCGGCGGGCGTTCAGCGTCGCCACGTTGCGGGTCGCCAGCGACTGGAAGGTCGCCTCGTCGCCCAGCCGACGGGCGACGTCGCCGCAATCCAGCTCCTCCTCGCCCAGCACGGCGAAATCCACCCCGGCGCGGCGAAGCAGAACGACCAGCGCCCGCAGCGAGCGCTGGACCCGCAGGTCGAAGGCGCCGTCTCCGACCCACAGCAGCGTGTCGCAGGAGCCACCGGCCGGCAGCCGGGGCAGGGCAAGGTCGGCAGCCCAGTCCCAGCGCCGGGCGAGCGCACGGCCGCCGGGATTGTCGGTGGCGCGCAGTTCCTCCAGCATGATGGCGGCCTTGCCGGGAGTGGCCCCCAGCTCCAGCGTCTGGAAGCGGCGCAGGTCGACGACGGCGTCGACATGCTCGATCATCATCGGGCATTCCTGCACGCAGGCGCGGCAGGTGGTGCAGGACCATAGCGTGTCGGGATGGATCATCGCATCCGGCCCGATCAGCGGCAGCGCTGCCCCGCCATGGGCCTTGCCGACGCCGCGGCCTGGATGGGGATTGCCGGCATAGGCGGCGTCGCTGGCCTGCCCATCCATGGCGGCGACCAGATCCTGCACCAGCTTCTTCGGGTTCAGCGGCAGGCCGGCGGCGAAGGCCGGGCAGGCCGTCTCGCAGCGCCCGCACTGGACGCAGGCATCGAAACCGAGCAGCCGGTTCCAGGCAAAATCGACGGGACGCTCCACACCCAGGGCGACCGGCTCCGTCTCCTTCGCGGGGGCCAGCGGCAGCGGCTTCAGCCCGGTGTCACGGCCTGCTCCGTCATGGAAGCGGGCCGGACGCGGATGGAAGGCGAGATGCAGCGCCCCATGCACCGCATGCTTCAGCGGCCCCTTCCACACGCCCCACACCAGATCGGCCAACGCCACTCCGGCAATCGCGATCAGGACCAGGGCGAGCGCCTCCGGCATCACGCCGCCCAGCGCCTGGTCGAGGGCGACCAGCAGCAGGCCGCCGGAAAACCCCAGAAGCGACAGGGGAAGGCGGGCGAAACGTCCCTGCGACAGTTCGCGCGGACGCAAGACCCGGCGGCGATGCCGGACCATCAGGGCACCGGCCAGCATGACCGCCAGCACCACCGCCAACAGCAGCCAGAGAATGCGCGTTCCACCGAAGGCGACGCCCATCGCCACCAGCAGCGCCAGCGCCGCGAGGAAGCCGCCGGCGACCATGGCATGGAAGCGGGCATTGAACGGCGTCCGCCCCACGACATGATGGACATCGACCAGATAACGGCCGGGCAGGGCGCGCAACCCGGCGACCACACCGACCGTCGCCGGCCGGCCGGCCAGCCAACGCCGCGACTGCCAGGCGGCCAATGCCGCGCCGATGGCGAGGACGGCAAGGACGACGGTGGTGAGAGCGGTGGCGATCACGTCGGACGGCTCCTGTCGCTTGGCTGGGATTGAAGGGTGTCAGATGTCCTTGCAGAGACGCGCCGCGTCGTAGATGGCGGCGTGGATGTTGCGGCCGGCCACCGCATCGCCGATGCGATGCAGTGTGTAACCGCCATGGCCGTTGGCCTGCACCGGCTGCGGCCGGCCGGCGATCAGGCTGTCGAGATCGGTTTCACCGCGGTTCAGCGACAGGTCCTTCAGATCGAAATAGAGGCCGTCGTTGGGCAGGGTGCCCAGTTCCACCACGATCTGGTCGACCAGCCGTTCCTCTTCCTCGTGGGTGTACTCGTTGCGCAGGACGGCGACGCGGCGGTTGCCCTCCGGGTAGATTTCCACGAGCTGTTGGTTGGTGGTCATCACCACGTTCAGCTTGTACAGCTCGCGCAAGTGGATCGGCTGGTTGGTTGTGCCGACCTCCTCCGCGACCATGCGGTCGGGGGTGGCGATCTCCACCAGGGCGCCGCGCTTGGCCATGAATTCCGCGCAGGAGGCGCCGTGATGCTGGCCGGTGCCGTCATACATCAGGACCGTCCCCGTCGGTTCCACCGTCCCGGTCAGGATGTCCCAGGTCGACACCGCCAGATCGGCGCCCTTAAAGTCGCCGCGGTTGGGACGGCCGCCGGTGGCGAGGATCACCACGTCGGGGTTCTCGGCCTCGACTGCGGCGCGGTCGGCCTCCACCCCCAGCCGGATATCGACGCCCAGCTTGGTGACCTGCTGGGACAGCCAGCGGGTGATGCCGCTCATCGCCTCGCGCCAAGTCGCCTTGGCGGCGATGCCGATCTGGCCACCGGGAGCGGCGTTGCGTTCGAGCAGCACGACCGAATGGCCGCGCTCGGCACAGACACGGGCGGCTTCCAGGCCGCCGGGGCCGCCGCCGACCACCACGACGCGGCGCCTGCGCTCCGCCTTCGGGATCACGTGCGGCATGCTGCGCTCGCGGCCCGTTGCGGCGTTCTGGATGCACAGCGCGTCGCCGCCGACATAGATGCGGTCGATGCAATAGCCGGCGCCGACGCACTGGCGCACGTCGTCGAGCCGTCCTTCCATCAGCTTGCGCACCAGATGCGGGTCGGCGATGTGGGCGCGGGTCATGGCGACCATGTCGACATGGCCCTCCTCCACCGCACGGGCGGCGGTGGCGAGGTCGGTCACGCGCTGGGCGTGGAAGACGGGAATGCCCGCCTCGCGCTTGATACCGCTGGCCAGATGCAGGAAGGGGGCGACCGGGAAGGACATGTTGGGCAGCGAGATGGCATGGGCCAGATGGTCGCGCGCCTGTCCGCCCAGCACGTTGACGAAATCGATCAGCCCGCGTTCGGCATAGGTGCGGGCGATGGCGATACAGTCCTCGTGACTGAGGCCGTCGTCGATCAATTCGTCGCCCGACATGCGCATGCCGATCACGTAATCGTCGCCGACCTCGGCACGGATTGCCTCGAACACCTCGATGCCGAAGCGCATGCGGTTTTCCAGGCTGCCGCCGTATTTGTCGGTACGCCGGTTGACCGAGGGGCTCCAGAACTGGTCGATCAGGTGGCCATGGGCGGCCGACAGCTCGAAGCCGTCCAGCCCGCCTTCCTTGCAGCGGCGGGCGGCGGCGGCATAGCCGGCGATGATCCGCTTGAAGTCGAAATCCTCCATCTCCTTCGGCGTGTTGCGGTGCGCCGGTTCGCGGGCGGCCGAGGCGGAGACGGTGGGCAGCCAGTTTTCGGTATCCCAGCGGGTGCGCCGGCCCATATGGGTCAGCTGGATCATCAGCGCCGCGCCGTGGCGGTGCACCCGGTCGGAGAATTCGCGGAAGAAGGGGATGACGCTGTCGTCGGCGACGGAAATCTGGTTCCACGGCGCCGCCGGGCTATCCACCGCGACGGAGGAGGAACCGCCGAACATCGTCAGGCCGATGCCGCCTTTGGCCTTTTCCTCGTGATAGAGCTGGTAGCGTTCCTTCGGCTTGCCTTCGGATCCGTAGCCCGGCGCGTGGCTCGTGCTCATCACGCGGTTACGGATCGTCAAATGCTTGATCTGCAGAGGCTTCAGAAGGGCTTCGGCGGGTGAGGACATGGCAGGAACGATCCCCAGTATTGAGCCTGCCAAGAATTGACCATCGGCGCCATTGTCGCGTTGCCCCGCGCGACCGGGAATTACCTTTTTGCGACAGGGATGAAAGGGGAGGGCGCTGAACGAAGAAGCATATGATTTTTTTTGGAAAATCGAGAAAGCCGCGCCGCCTCTGAATTCGTTTTCAAAGCGCCCCGTCCCCACCAATCGATAGCGTACGTCACCGTGCTGATCCTCAAATTGGGCTTTCAGCGGGTTGAACGTGATGGATCATCCACCTATTATCGCGATCGCCAGATAATATCCGGGTAATTCAATATGCGTACACGAATAATAAAAATCCCGAGAGCTGTCGGCATTGGGTTTTTTCTGGGCGTTGTCGCTTTGGTGTCTATTTGGTCAGCCGCTTTGGTGCGCACAGAGGGGGGCCAGGAAGCCAAGGTTGGCTTTGACATTCCGACTTATTTCAACCGACTTTCCCGCCAAAAGCCGATTGTGGCGGTGATTGCTGAGAATTCGTTCACTGAACTCACAGACTATGTGATTCCATTTGGAGTGCTTTCCGCATCCGGGACGGCGAGTGTGTTTGCACTTGCTACGCAACAAGGTCCTGTGCAGTTGTTTCCAGCCCTAAAGGTGCAGCCGCAAGCAACGACTGCCCAATTCGATGCCCGTTTCCCTGATGGCGCGGATTTCGTGATTGTTCCCGCAGTTCATCGGGTGGATGACGCAACACTCATCGCTTGGATCCGGTCTCAAGCGGAAAAAGGTGCGACGATTGTTGGAGTTTGCGATGGCGTGTGGGTTGTCGCAAATGCGGGCCTGCTCCGCAGGAAAAGTGCCGTCGGTCACTGGTATTCGATTAACGATCTCAAAGCCAAATTCCCGGGCGTCCATTTTCTGCGGGACAGACGCTATCTTGCCGATGGCAATGTCGTGACCACGACAGGGGTCACGGCCTCCATTCCGGTGTCCATTGCGCTCGTTGAGGCAATCGCAGGCCGAGAACGCGCAACGGAAGTCGCACAACATCTCGGAATCAAGGATTGGGGAGCGTCACATCGCGGTGAAGATTTCAGTCTGACGCTGGCGAGCATCTCGACTGCGGCCATCAACTGGTTGGCGTTCTGGCGGCATGAGGACATTGAGATTCCGGTCGCTCATGGGACGGATGAAATTGCCTTGGCTCTGGCTGCGGATGCCTATTCGCGCACGTATCGCTCCGCCGCCTATGCCCAATCGACGACATCCGAACCGATTACCACGAAGCACGGCTTGGTTGTGATTCCGGACAGGGTGGCTGGTCAGAGTACGGGCAGTCCAACGGTCGAGCTGCCAATCAATCTTCCGGCTGCTTTGATGCTCGACGAAGCTCTCCGTCAGATCGGGAATATCTACGGCGTCGCGACCGCGGATTTTGTCGCGTTGCAGATGGAGTATCCGAAGCCATAAACGCGCGTATGAGAAGGTGGCCAACCAAGTTTCAAACAGGCCGTCAGTCCACCTGTGCAGTGTCCCGGGCGATAGGCTCCGGATCCTCGAACAGGCGGCGGTCGGGCAGAGGGGAGTTGGCGTTGGAGCGCCGGAAGGCTGCAAGGGGGGAGACATGCGGGTCGGCCTCCACATCCGGCCCGGCGGTGCGGCGCACCTCTGATGGCGAAACGCCGAACAGTTCCCGGAACTGGCGGGAGAAGTGGGCGCAGTCGGCGAAGCCGGCCTCGTTCGCGATGGCGGTGACCGACCGCTTAGTGTTGCGCAGCAGCCAGTGGCCGTAGCGCAGGCGCAAGGACCGGTAATAGGTGGCCGGGCTGGTGCCCACCGCCAGCCGGAACAGCCGTTCGAACTGCCGGGTGCTGACATTCAGCCGGTGGACGATTTCCTCCACCGACAGCGGATCGCTGATGTGCTGCTCCATCAGCAGCAGGGCACGGCGGACCCGGTCATTGGTGATCTCCACCACCGTCGGCGGCTGAGGCTGCGACTGGCTGGCGGGACGGGCCTTGTCGATCAGCAGGATGTGCATGGTCTTCTGGGCGGTGGCGCGGCCCAGATGGCGTTCGATCAGGAAAGCGGCCAGATCGGCCACCCCGGCGCCGCCCGAACAGGTGATGCGGTCGCGGTCCACCACATAAAGCTGGTCGGCAACCGGCACCAGATCGGGAAACTCCTCGATGAAATCGCGGTGATGATACCAGCTGACGCAGCAGCGCCGGTTCTTCATCAGGCCGATGCGGCTCAGCACGAAGCTGCCGGTGCACACGCCCACCAGGGTCACGCCATAGGAAGCGGCGGCGCGCAGATAAGCGAGGGTTTCGTCGTCCAGCTGCGGGCCGGCATGCAGCAATCCGCCCACCACGACCACATAGTCGAAGCGGCGGGGATCGGTCAGCGGTTCCCAACGGGCGACGCCGATGCCGCAGCTGGACATCACCGGTTCGGCCCGCGAGCCCATGATGGTCCAGCGGCAGCGGATCTGCCGCGACCGGTCTCCCTCGTCGGCCGCCAGCCGCAGAGCGTCGATGAAGGGGGCCAGCGCCGTCAGGGTGAAATTGTTGGTCAGGATGAACCCGACCGACAAGAGCGCGCGTTCCTCCTGCCGGGGGGCGGGACCGCTACCGCCGAACCGGCGATATTCCACTGTCTTCCCCACCAGGACACCCTCCCAGTCCGACGGCCCCCGTTTGACGGCCCTCTTCCATCCTTCGGAATGCTAGCGTCAGCGGCCTGCCCCCGGAAGACAATTCATTGGCGATGCTTCTAACGTTCCACCACCAGATCGCTGGTGGGACGGCTGCAACAGAGCAAGATCAACCCCTGGTCGATTTCCCGTTTGCGGATGCCGCCGGTGTGGTTCATTTCCACCGTGCCGGAAATCAACTTTGTCTTGCAGGTTCCGCACAGCCCGCGCGAACAGGATGTCGGAACCCGGATGTCGGCCGCCGATGCCGCATCCGCCACGGCCATGTCCGGCAGGCAGGTGAAGACCTTGCCGGTCTTGGCGAATTCGATGCGGAAACCGGCCGATTGCAACGCGTCCTCGATTGGAGCGTTTGGGGCCGGTGCGTCCTGGGGCGGTCCCGCGGCGGCAAGGTCGGCCACCAGCTCTTCGAAGTTGAAGCTCTCCTGATGGTAGCGGCTCATGTCGAAGCCGCCTTCCTCCAGGAAGGCGCGCACCGCCTTCATGAAGGGACCGGGACCGCAGACATAGACTTCCCGATCCATGAAGTCCGGCGCGATCAGGCCCAGCATCGGCAGCGACAGCCGGCCGGTGAAGCCGGCCCAATGAGCCTCGGTGCCGATGCCCTCGCAGACATGGGCGACGCGCAGGCGCCGGCCGGGGCCGGTCAGCGCGTCCAGTTCACGGCGGAAGACGATGTCGGCCGGGGTGCGGGCGGCATGGACGAAGACGATGTCGTGATCCTCGCCGAGATCGTCGAAGGTCCGGGTCATCGACATCAGCGGCGTCACGCCGCTGCCGCCGGACAGGAACAGGAACTTGCGCGGCGTCTCGGACTCGCCGGGAGTGAATTCGCCGAGCGGGCCGACCGCGCGGATTGTGTCGCCCGGCTTCAGGGTGTCGTGCAGCCAGTTCGACACCGGGCCGCCGGGCACGCGCTTGACGGTGATCGAAAGCCGGTGCGGCCGCGCGGCGGAAGAGGAGACGGTGTAGCTGCGGTGAATGGTCTCGCCGCCGATGGGCAGTTCCAGCGTGATGAACTGGCCCGGCCTGAACCGGAACAGGCAGGGGTGCCGCGGTGCGAAGACGAAGGTCTTCACATCGTGCGTTTCGTCCCGTACCGCCCGGCACACCAGCGTGTCGTCGATTTCGGGATCCCAGTTCCGGACCGGAGGCGGACCCGCATCCTGCTGCATCGTCATCTCTCTTCCTGAGCCGTGAAGCCTTGGTCGCGAACGGCGGGCGGTCCCGGCGTTTGGCCGGCCGGGACGCCCCGGCGTCGCGTCATTCGGCGGCGACGCTCACTGCGGCCTGCTTGCCCAGCAGATGCTCGGCCATGCGGCCGACGTACCACTCCGTGAACTTCTCGACGAGCGGCTCGGTGTAGGGCGAGTAGGGGCCCGGCTCGTAGGCGGGGCTGATGGCGCCGTTGTGCGAGATCTCGACCAGATCGGCGTCCTGCTGGTTGGTCGCCTCCCACACCTCCGTCAGGCGGTTCAGGTCGTAATCGACGCCTTCCACCGCGTCCTTGTGGACCAGCCAGCGGGTGCGCAGCAGATTGCGGTCGGGACCGAGCGGGAACACCGAGAAGGTCACGATGTGGTCGCTCATGAAGTGGTTCCAGGAATTCGGCTGGGTCCAGAAGGACAAGGCACCCAGCTTGCGCTCGGCGATCGACCCCAGCAGCTTCTTGGAGGCGCTGCGCGTGTCCTTGGTGTGGGCCTCGCCGGCACCGTCCAGCGGCAGGCGCTCGGCGCGGAAGCCGGTGGTGTCGGTCAGATGATCGATCTCGCGGCTGGGGAAGCCCGATGCCTCCCAGCCAGTATGGCAGGATTTGACCAGAGCATCGTACTTGGCGGCATGTTCCATCCGCTTCGGGTTGGTGCCATCGGGGGCGAAGCCGAAGCCGTATTCGAACAGCGGGATGGTCAGTTCCGGATGGTTGCTGACGCAGTGGTAGCATTCACGATTGTTCTCCATCGTGAGCTTCCAGTTGCCCTTCTCGATCAGGTCGACGGTCTTGGCGATCTTGCAGTTCTTCAGATCGTGCGGAAGGATATAGGGCTCGATGGCCGCTGCCATGCGGTCGATGTCGTCCGGAGCCTCTTCCGCCAGGCAGATGAAGATCAGGCCGCCGACCGAGCGGATGTGGACCTTTTTCAGATTCCGGCACTTGCGGTCGAAATCGTTGCCCATATGCTCGGCGAACAGAAGCTCGCCGTCCTGGCCGTAGGTCCACTGGTGATAGCTGCACACCAGATTGCCGACGGAGGTCTTCTCCTTCAGGACGATGCGCGCGCCGCGGTGGCGGCAGACATTGTGAAAGGCGCGCAGTTCCATGTCGTCGTCGCGCATGACGATGACGGACGTCTTGCCGATGTCCACCACCATCACGTCGCCCGGCTCCGCCACATCCGGTTCCACACCCACATGCAGCCAGTGGCGACCGAAGATGATTTCCATGTCCAGCTTGAAGATTTCATCGCTGGTGTAGAACGGGGCTTCCAGGCTGTACCCCTTTTTTCTGCGCTTCAGCAGGGCTTCAATGGAAATCTCGGACGACATGGCGGTTGACCTTCTGCGGGAGTGGGCCAGCGGGAGTTGGGCAATGCGTTCGTGGATTCGCTTCAACCTTGACCGGGCTGTGATTTTCTCGATTCCACGACACACAGCCTGCCGCCGGCCGCAGCGCGTCGCGTTCTGGATTGCGACATCAACTTTAAAAAGGCCGACAGGACATCCTGTCTTTTTGCGCAGGCCGGGCACGAGGCAATGGTCGGTTTGCGACAGGATGCGAATGTTCGGGAAGGATGGCCGTTCGATCCGGCCAGGAGAATAACCGGCCGGCATCCGGCGACATATAAGAGTTAATCGACCTCGGCAACGTCTTATCGCCACAGGCCAGCCACAGCGTATTTCCTATTTCCATGGCAGATTTTAAAATATCCGGCGGTAAAACCGGCAGCATTCGCCGGGCGGGCAGACGTCGTACGGCGTTGTCGCAAATGCGATACGAACTGCCGCTGTGATGAAGGTTTTTTGCTTTCAAGGCCGGCATTCTTCGTCAATCAGCACTGATGCCAGCAAAGGTTCGCATCGGTTGGAAACAGCTTTCCGTTCAATGCCGGACGGCGGTCGGCCACCCGTTTCCATGGACGCTAACCCGTCACGCGACCGCAATCACCGGTAGGTCGGAGATGACCTGCCGGGCCGTGTGCGCGCGTCCGGTTCAAGTCCCGGCACGGCGGATCGGTCAATCCAAGCGGAAGAACCCAAACAAACAAACGACGCCCAAACAAACAAACGACACGAGGAGGCTTCTTGATGAAAATCTTCGGTAAAGCCTTGGGCATGCTGCTGTCGGCGGCCGTGACGGTCGGTCTGGGGACCGCTGTGACCGCCATCCCGGCGCAGGCCGCGGAGAAGTCGATCAACATCGGTTGGACCGCCTGGTCGGATGCCGAGGCGGTGACGAAGCTCGCCAAAGCGGTGATCGAGGAGCGGTTCGGCTACAAGGTCGAACTGACCATGGCCGACATCGGCATCCAGTATCAGGGCATCGCCAGCGGCAAGCTGGACGCCATGCTGATGTCGTGGCAGCCGCTGACCCACAAGCCCTATCTCGACAAGGTCGGCAAGGACATCGTCGATCTCGGCCCGCTCTACACCCGCGCCCGCCTGGGCTGGGTGGTGCCGGACTACATCCCCGTCGATCAGGTCAAGACCATCGAGGATCTGAAGAAGCCGGAGGTGCAGAAGCAGCTCGGCGGCAAGATCCAGGGCATCGATCCGGGATCGGGGTTGATGCAGGCGTCGGAAAAGGCGCTGAAGACCTACGATCTGAAGGGAATGCAGCTGGTGTCGGCCAGCGATGCCGCGATGCTCGCCGCTCTGGAGCGCGCCATGAAGCGCAACGAGTGGATCGTCGTGACCAGCTGGAGCCCGCACTGGATGTTCGCCAACTGGAAGCTGCGCTATCTGGAGGATCCGAAGGGCGCGCTCGGCGGGCTGGAAAGCGTGAACGCCGTGGTCCGGAAGGGCTTCTACCAGGATCACCCGGAAATCTACGAGTTCCTGAACCGGATGGTTCTGCCCATCGGCGATCTGGAGGCGATGATGCAGGAAGCCCGCCAGACCAGCTATGAGAAGGCGGTCGACAATTACATCAAGAACAACAAGACCCGGATCGATTACTGGGTCACCGGCAAGCTCTGATCCGTAGCCGGGCACCCTTTCCCGCACCATTCCCGGCACTGTCGATGGAGGCGGTCCGTTCTCAACGCGCAAACGCGTGACGGACGGCCGTCTCCAGCCATTCCCGTTTTCAGTCCATTCATGATCGGGAGCGCCGATGAACTCGCCAGATCACCTGCAAGGCACCGTGCCGGCCGGCATCGGGATGTTGTCGGTTACGGGATTGTGCAAGCTGTACGGCGGCAATGCCGCCCGCGCCTTGACCATGCTGCATGCCGCGAGGGAGCACGCCGACATCCGGCGGGAAACCGGTACGGCGGTGGCGGTCGCCGATGTTTCGTTCGGTCTTGCGGCCGGCGAAATTCTTGCGATTCTCGGGCGGTCCAATTCGGGCAAATCCACCCTGATCCGCATGGTGAACCGTCTGATCGAACCGACCGCGGGCATCGTGTGCCTGAACGGGCGCGACATGGCGGCGATGAAGCCGGCCGAACTGGTGGCCGCCCGCCGCGACGCCATGGCGATGACCTTCGGCGCTGTCGCGCTGATGCCCAACCGCACTGTCCTGGAAAATCTGGCGTTCGGGCTGGAGATCGCCGGCTTGCGCCGGCGTGAGCGTCAGGACCGCGCCCTGGCCGTGCTGACGCGCATGGGGCTGGCCCATCTGGCCGACCGGCGTCCGCCTGAAATTCCGTCCGAGGCGCGGCTGCGGATCGGGCTGGCGCGGTCCCTGATCGGCGATCCACCGTTGCTGCTGATGGATGCTCCCTTCGCCGGGGTCGATCCCGTCCTTCGGCTGGAGCTTGAAGCGGAACTCCTCGACTGGCAGCGGGCGCATCGGGCGGCCGTGCTGTTCACCACGCAGGACCCGGACGAGGCGATGCGGATCGCGGACCGGATCGCCTTCATGGAGAACGGACGGATCACACAGGTCGGCACCCTGGATGAGATTCTGGAAACCCCCGTGAACGACCATGTTCGGTCCGCCTTCCAGGATATCGCGGCACGGCGGCGCGAGCGCCAGCGTTCCATCCAGTTGGAGGCGCTGATTTCACATTTCGAACGGACGGCGATGGAGGGGCTGGACACGGTGGATTCGTCGGCGGGAGCGCTCGACGGCACCGCAAGACAGCTGACCGGCATCATCGACCGCACCAACGAGCAGGCCGGCGAGACCGTGGTGGCGGCGGAGCAGATCGCAAGCAACGTCCAGTCCGTTGCTGCTTTGGCCGATGAGACCTTCCGGTCGTTGGGGGAAATCCGCCTCCGCATCGACGATTCCACCCGCATCGCCCTGTCGGCGGTCGAGGAGGCCCGCAAGGCCGACCAGTCGGTGCACAGCCTGCGGCAGTCGGCTGACGGCATCGGCAACGTCGTGCGCATCATCGACGAGATCACCGGACAGACCAATCTCCTGGCGCTGAATGCGACCATCGAAGCCGCCCGCGCCGGCGAGGCCGGCAAGGGCTTCGCCGTGGTGGCGCAGGAGGTGCGCCAGCTGGCCAGCCAGACGGCCAAGGCGACGCAGGATGTCTCGCTCCGCATCCAGGCGATGCAGGACGCGACCGGCAACGCCGCCCAGGCCTTGCAGAGCATCACCGCCGTGATCGAGGAGATCAGCACGATCTCGCTGGCCATCGCCAAGTCGATGGAGGCGCAGGCCGCCGCCTCGGCCACCATCCATGCCAGCATCGACCAGGCGGCATCCGGGGCGGGCGTGGTCGCGCGCAACGCCCGGCATGTCACCGGCGGCGCCCGCGACACCGAGAGCGCCACACGCCACGTCCTGTCCGCCGCTGCCGACCTCGCCGGTCAGACCGTACGGCTGCGCGGCAGCATCGAACAGTTGCTGGACGGCATCCGCACCGGATGACCGGCCCCACCACCCTTTCTCAAGAGAGCAGAAATCCCATGAGCAATCCGCTGTTCCGTGTCGGCGAGGCCACCGTTTTCGCCAAGGAAGGCCAGTTCACCGACGCCATGCCGGAAATCGTGATCGGCACGGTCGACGGTCCGGCCGGCCATGCATTCGCCACCATGATGGGGCAGACCGCCGGCCACACCCGCATGTTCGCGGTGCGGGATTGCAACCAGATGGTTCGCCCGGCCACCATGATGGTGTCCAAGGTGACAATGAAGTCCAGCGCCTATGTCGACCTGTTCGGCGGCGTCGTCCAGGCCGCCACCGCCGATGCGGTGCTGGACTGCGTCATCGACGGCCTTCTGCCGCGCGACGGGATCAACGACCTGTGCATTCTGGTGATGGTGTGGATCGATCCCCGCTGTGCCACCGATGCGAATCTCGACCGTGCCGATCTCTATCGCACCAATTACGAGGCGACCAAGATCGCCATCGGCCGGGCGATGCGCAACGAACCCACCATCGACGAGCTGATCGAGAACCGGCACAAGGTTCGCCACTTCATGCTGGATGCGCAGGAGTGAGCGTCAGCCCAAGGGCGGCAGCCATGCGCCGGCTCTTTGGGATCGGGTCTTCGACTACCGGTCCCAATTGCTGATGATGGCGTCGATGGTGCCGTCCTTCTTGAGTTTTTCATAGGCTGCACGCAACCGTTCGGCCTTATCCGCCCGAGCCTTCGGCACCGAGATGTAGCGCGGCACCATTGCCAGAGGCTTGGGCAGGATTTTGACCGACGCGGTACGGCCTTCGCTGTCGGCCAGATATTTCAGCACCTGCAAATCGCCGGCGATGGCATCGACACGGCCGAGAAGCAGGCGCCGGAACGAGACGACGCTGCTGCTGCTGGGGATCCTCTCGAAGAGATGCGACTTGTCGAACTCGGGTGTGTATTCGAAGCCTTCGACGACGCCGACCCGCAGCCCCCGCAAATCCTCGATGGTCGAGTAGCCGATGTCCGAATTGCTGCGGACCATCAGAACGGTTGCGCCGACCCGGTAAGGTCCGATCAGATGGCCGCGATCCAGACGGCGGGGCGAGGTGAAGAACTGGAAAGCGACATCCACCTCGTTCTCGTCGTGGGCGCGCACCACCTCCGGCCAGGTCATCGGGCGGTGAACCGGATACACGCCGATTTCCTTCAGCATCGCTTCGACGATCTCGGTGTCCATTCCCGTTCGCTTGCCCCGCAACGTAAAATTATAGGGCGGGAAGAAATCCTCGGAAGCGACGAGCCAGTTCTCGGCGCGGGCCGGGGCCGCGGTGAAAATCAGCGCGGCAGTCAGCAGCGTCGCGATGCATCCCATGACAGTGCCCAGCACCCTCATGATCGGCGCCGTCCGCTTCGCTGGATGAAGAATACTGGAAACAGGAACCATCGATCTCGCCAACATGCCGGAGTTTTGGGAGCTGCACGCTTCATGGGTGAAGCAGCATCTCCGTCTCCGGCGAGTGGTACATCGACAGCTTCGGGTTGGGGAAGGGATCTTATCGACGGTCGTGCCGCCCCCCGTCGCCCCGGGGCCTTCAAAGCCTCGACGGTTCTGCGTCGGGTGCTTCCTCCCCGATGTCGTTTCCGGACTTTTCCATGCCCGGCGTCACGCCGTCCAAAGGCCCCGGGATCGGTGCCTGGGGAAGGAAGGGGAGGCGCTGCTCCAATGGCACAGGGGGGCGGACCGTCATCCGCCAGAGCGCGAACGCCAGCGCAATCCCGGCGACCAGGGCCGTGAACAGGAACAACCCATCCTGCTCGAACACCGCCATCACCAGCGAGGCCAGGAAGGGGCCGGCGATGGCGCCCATCGAGAAGCCCAGCACCATGCCGCCGCTGGCCGGCACCATTTCGGCCGGCGTCAGGAAGTCGTTGGTGTGTGAGACACAGATCGGATAGATCGCGAAGATGATCCCGCCGAACAGGGAGATGCCGGCCAGCAGCGGGCCGAACCCGCCCTGCGGCAGCATCGTCATGCCGATGCTGATGACGGCCAGGGCTGCGAACAGGCCGACCACGACCAGCCGCCGGTCGATAAGGTCCGAAAGCTTGCCGAAGGGCCATTGAAGGAGCATGCCGCCGATGATGGCGGCGCTGATGAAGGTCGCGGATTGGCCCAGATCGTAGCCGAGATGCCGAACATAGACCGGACCCAGCCCATAGAAGGCGCCGACGACCAGCCCGCTGATCACCGTGCCGGCAAATCCCAGCGGACTGGCGCGGTAGAGATGGCCGATCCTGATGGACTCCAGCTTCTGCAACAGGGGCGGGGCCGTGCGGCTCAGCGCGACCGGGACGAGGGCGAGCGAGACCAGGATCGACACGATGACGAACTGCTTGAAGCCGTGCGGATCGTCGATGACCATCAGATACTGGCCGACCCCTTGCGCGCCATAGAGCGCGATCATATAGAGGGCCAGGATTTGCCCGCGCGTGGCCGAGGTGGCGCTCTGGTTCAGCCAGCTTTCGATGCAGACGAACAGGCCGGCCATGCAGCAGCCCTCCACGAGGCGAAGGGCGATCCAGGCCGCGGGATCGGACCCCAGCGTGTGGCCCAGCGTCGCTGCGACCAGAACCGTGGCGGAGGCGCTGAAGGCGCGGATGTGGCCGACCTGCCCGACCAGCCGGAACGCCTGCGTCGAGCCGACCGTCACCCCCAGATAATAGGCGGCGGTCAGGGCGCCGAGCAGGATGGGCGATGCGCCGGCGGCATCCAGCCGAACGCTGACGATGGTCGTCAGCGCTCCCGTACCCCCCATCATCAGGAACACCGCGAGAAGCAGCGGGACGATCGGTTGGATGAGTGACATCGCTTGATCCGCCGGAGGGGGAGAAATGCCCGCATGTCGGAGCCTGACAGTCCCGACAAGGCGGGAACAGCGGCCTTATAGCCGGGTGTCGCCGTTGTGGACACTGGCAAGAAAAGCTTCGACGGTGGCGAGTGCCATACGTTCATCCTCGATCACGACATGCCGGCGCAACTCCTGCACCGCGGCGGCGACGCCGCCCGATGCGAAAGCGCGGCGGATCGCCTGGGTGGCGTTTTCGTCGATGAGTTGCAAGATCGCTAGCCTCCTTCGTATTACCGCAGGACGATTGCGCGATGGTCGTGGAGCATGACGCGCGCTTCGATGTGCAGACGGATGGCGCGGGCCAGGACGACGCTTTCGACATCGCGGCCGATTGCGACCAGATCGTCGGGCGACATCGAGTGATCGACGCGCGCCACCTCCTGTTCGATGATCGGTCCTTCGTCGAGGTCGTCGGTGACGTAGTGCGCCGTGGCGCCGATCAGCTTCACGCCGCGCTTGTAGGCTTGGTGATAGGGCTTGGCCCCCTTGAAGCTGGGCAGGAAGCTGTGGTGGATGTTGATGACCCGCCCGGCCATCCGCGTGCAGAGCTCCTGCGAGAGAACCTGCATGTAGCGGGCGAGCACGACGAGTTCCACGTCGTTCGTTTCCACGATCTCCATCAGGCGGAGTTCCTGCTCCCGCTTGTTGCCGGGAGAAACCGGGAGATGGTGGTAGGGGATGCCGTGCGATTCGACCTGGGACCGGAAGGCGTCGTGGTTGGAGACGACGCCGACGATGTCGATCGGCAGCGCCCCGATGCTGTGGCGGTACAGAAGATCGTTCAGGCAATGGCCGAACTTCGACACCATGATCAGGATCTTCGGCCGTCGCCGGGCATCCCGCAGCGTCAGGGTCATCCCGAAGCGCCCGACGATGGGTTGCAGGTCTTCGATGAGGGCGGCTTCACTGTGGATCGATTCCGGAGCGTCGAAGGCCATCCGCAGGAAGAAATGCTCGCCGTCGTGATCGACGAATTGCGCGCTTTCGATGATGTCGCAGTCACGGTCGGACAGATAGGTGGAGATGGCGGAGATGATCCCCGGCCGGCTCAGGCAACTGACGTTCATATAGAAGAGGTTGTGATTGGGACGCATCGCAGATCTCTCGCCTAAGGATTTGGCCGGGGGAGGACTGGTCAGGCGATGTCGACGATGATCGGCTCATAGCCGAGCCGGCCCAGGAAGGCCGACAGGTCGTCAGGATGCATCGACAGCGTCGCGCGGTTCGTCATCGGGTGGAAATTGACGGTGTCGCCGGCCAGGACGCGGCGTTCCAGCACCAGACGGACGCGATGTTCCTTGTCCGCCACCAATGCCAGCGGGCTGACCCCGCCCGGTTCGATGGACAGGACCTGCTCCAGAGTGACCGGCGAGGCGAAGGACAGCTTGGCCGAGCCGATGACCGGCGCCAGCTCCTTCATGTTCACCGACTGGTCATGCGGCAGCACCACCAGCCACAGCACGCCCTTGGCATCCTTCAGAAGCAGGTTCTTGGTGTGCACGCCGGGAACGCTGCGCCAATGCTCCTCCGCATCGGCGACGGTGCGCACCGGCGGATGGGCGTGCAGGCGCATCGGCGCCGACGCCAGGGCGAGTTCCCGGCACAGCTCTTCGGGAATGCCGGCCTCACGCCAGTGCATCTGCAGGGTGTCGTTGTCGTCGAGCATGGTCGCCATCCTTGTTGAGTCCGGCAGGCCGCGGAAGGCGGAATGCCGCAGTGCGGGTCGAGGGCACCGTGGATGGTTGCGCGCCCGACCGTTCCGTTGGACGCAGCATGGCGAAAGGATCCACCCGCCGATTGTACGGGTGCGTCACCGGCGTTGAACGGAGCGGCCGTGGCAAAGTCCCTGCCGGAGTCTCAGCCCTTGCGGAAGACGGACGGCGTCATGCCGCGCCGTTCCTTGAAGGCGCGGACGAAGTGCGAGGAATCGCAGAAACCGACGGCGGCGGCGACCTCCGTCACCGACTGCTCGGTGTTGCGCAGCAGGAATTCGGCATGCTCCAGCCGCATGATCCGGTAGGCCTCGGTCGGCGTCATGCCCAGTGCGTTCTGGAAATGCCGCTCCATCTGGCGCCGGGCCGCCCCCAGCCGGCGGGCCATCTCCGCCACCGACAATGGCACGTCGATGTTCTGCTGCATCAGCAGCAGCGCCTTCCGCACCACCTCGTCATTGGTGGAGAAGTCGAGCGGGATGCCCGGCTGCGGCTTCTCCCCGCGCAGGGCGTCGTCGATGATCATGATGTGCAGGCTTTTGCGCGCCTGGGCCCGCCCGACATGCTTTTCCACGAGATGGGCCGCGAGATGGGCCGAGCTGGTGCCGCCCGAACAGGTCAGCCGGTCGCGGTCGACGATGAAGATCTGATCCGACACCGGCGTGATGCCGTCGAACTGTTCCAGGAAGTCGGCATGGTGGAACCAGCTGATGCAGCAGCGGTAGCCGTCCATCAGCCCGGCCCGCTGCAAAATGAAGGCGCCGGTGCAGACGCCGACCAGCGGGATTCCCGCTGCCGCCGCCTGACGGAGATAGCGGATGTAGTCGGGGCTGAGGTTGGAGATTTCGTCGATCAGTCCGCCGATCACGACGATGTAGTCGAACTTTGCCGGGTCGCCTAACCGCTCGGTCGGTTGCATCAGCATGCCGCAGCTCGACGCCACCGGCCGCATCTGGTCCGAGAGCACTGCCCACTCGCACAGGATCGGCCGGCTGCGGTCGCCCTCGTCGGCGGCGAGCCGCAGCACGTCGACGAAATTGGCGAAGGCACACAGCGTGAAGCGGTGGGCGAGGACGAAGCCGACGGACAGGCGCGGTGCGGCGGGGCGATCCTGAAACCGGCCCGGCTTGGTGGCGTTTGTCCTGGCAATGACTGTCATGTGACCTCCGGCGGACGCACCGTCGCACAGGTGACATTAAACTGACGCATCCATTCTGTCCAACGAAGGGTCGCCTCCCGATACTGTCAGCACATTGAACTTCGCGGTGCTGCCATGACCCGCTTCTCATTTTCCTCGCTGTTGACCAACGCGCTGACCGGCAACAAGAACTGGCAGCCCCAATGGCCCGATGCGGAACCGAAATCCGAATATGACGTCGTGATCGTCGGCGCGGGCGGGCACGGTCTGGGTGCGGCCTATTATCTCGCCAAGGAACACGGCATCACCAACGTCGCGGTGGTGGAGAAGGGGTGGCTCGGCGGCGGCAACACCGGCCGAAACACCACCATCATCCGCTCCAACTACCTGTACGACGAAAGTGCCCGGCTCTACGAGCATGCGGTGAAGCTGTGGGAAGGGCTGAGCCAGGAACTGAATTATAACGTCATGTTCTCGCAGCGCGGCGTGATGATGCTGGCGCACACGGTGCATGACATCCAGAGCTTCAAGCGCCACATCCACTCCAACCGCCTGAATGGCATCGACAACGAGTGGCTGACGCCTGAGCAGGCCAAGGAATACTGCCCGCCGCTGAACATCGCCGCTAACGCGCGTTATCCGGTGATGGGGGCCGCGTTGCAGCGGCGCGGCGGCACCGCCCGCCACGATGCGGTTGCCTGGGGCTATGCGCGGGCCGCCTCGGCGCGCGGGGTCGACATCATCCAGAACTGCCCGGTGACCGCCATCCGCCGCGATGCCTCCGGCCGCGTCACCGGCGTCGAGACGGCCCGCGGCTTCATCAAGGCCAAGAAGGTCGCGGTGTCGGCCGCAGGCAACACCTCGGTGGTGATGGACACCGCCGGCGTCCGGCTGCCGCTGGAAAGCTATCCGTTGCAGGCGCTGGTGTCGGAGCCGATCAAGCCGGCCTTCCCTTGCGTGGTGATGTCCAACACGGTGCATGCCTACATCAGCCAGTCAGACAAGGGCGAACTGGTCATCGGATCCGGCACCGATCAGTACACCTCCTACAGCCAGCGCGGCGGTCTGCCGCTGATCGAGCACACCGTCGCGGCGATCTGCGAGGTGTTCCCGATCTTCAACCGCATGCGCATGCTGCGCAAATGGGGCGGCATCGTCGACGTCACGCCCGACCGCTCGCCGATCATCGGCAAGACGCCGGTGCCGGGGCTCTACGTCAATTGCGGCTGGGGCACCGGCGGCTTCAAGGCGACGCCGGGCTCCGCCAACGTCTTCGCCCACACCATCGCCCGCGACGAGCCGCACCCGATCAACGCGCCCTTCACGCTGGAGCGCTTCAAGACCGGGCGGCTGATCGACGAGGCTGCCGCCGCCGCCGTCGCGCATTGAGGAGACGATCATGCTGCTCATCCGCTGCCCCTATTGCGAAGCAGAGCGCCCGGAGGTGGAGTTCGCCTATGCCGGCGAGGCGCACATCGCGCGACCGGCGGACCCCTCCGTCCTGTCCGACGACGAGTGGCGCGACTTCCTGTTCATCCGGACCAACCCGCGCGGCCGGCATTTCGAGCGCTGGCGCCACATGCACGGCTGCGGCCGCTTCTTCAACGCGGTGCGCGACACCGTGACCGACAAATTCTCCATGACCTACAAGGCCGGGGCTCCGCGTCCGAGCGACGAGGAGATCGCACTTGCCTCCAGCGCCGCCGACTCCGCTGCCAGCGTCAAGGATGCACGTCCATGAGCAATTTCCGCATTGCCGGTAAGGGCAGGGTCAACCGCAGCCGTCAGCTCCGCTTCACTTTCGATGGCGTGGATTACAATGGCTTTGAGGGCGACACACTGGCGTCCGCTCTTCTCGCGAATGGCGTCCATCTCGTCGGACGGTCCTTCAAGTACCACCGTCCGCGCGGCATCCTGACCGCCGGGTCGGAGGAGCCGAACGCGCTGGTCGGCAGCAACCGCGGCAACGGGCGGTTCGAGCCGAACACGCGGGCGACGGTGCTGGAGGTCTTCGAGGGGCTGAAGACCGAGAGCCAGAACCGCTGGCCGTCGCTGACCCGCGACATCGGCGCGGTGAACGACGCGCTCTACATGCTGTTTTCGGCCGGTTTCTATTATAAGACCTTCATGTGGCCGAAGAGCTTCTGGGACAAGGTCTACGAGCCGGTCATCCGCAACGCCGCCGGGCTGGGCAAGGCGCCGACCGCCCCCGATCCCGACACCTATGCCAGCCGCTTTGCCCATTGCGACGTGCTGGTCGTCGGTGGCGGTGCCGCCGGCCTTGCCGCGGCGCTGGAAGCCGGGCGCAGCGGTGCGTCGGTCATCCTGTGCGATGAGCAATCGGAGCTTGGCGGTTCGCTGCTGTCGGAGCCGTCGGCCGAGATCAACGGGCAACTGGCCTGGGACTGGCTGGAGGACACCAACGCGGCGCTGGCGGCGATGCCGAACGTCACCGTGCTGCCGCGCACCACGGCCATCGGCTATTACCATCAGAATTTCGTCGGCCTCTGCCAGCGGCTGACCGACCATCTCCGCATCGTGCCGGACGGCGCCCCGCGCGAGCGGATGTGGAAGGTGCGGGCCAAGCAGGTGGTGCTGGCCCAGGGCGCCATCGAAAAGCCGCTGGTGTTCGCCGGCAACGACCGGCCGGGCGTGATGCTGGCCGGGGCCGCGCGCACCTACCTGAACCGCTATGGCGTCAAGGTCGGCAACCGGGTCGTCGCGGTCACCAGCCATGACAGTGCCTGGCATGCCGCCTTTGATCTGGCGAAGGCGGGGGTGGAGGTTGCAGCCATCGTCGATGTCCGCGGGACCGTTCCGACTCAGCTGGTGGCGGCGGCGGATGCGCTGCGCATCAGGACGCTGATCGGCTGGACCGTCACCGGCACCAAGGGCCGGCTGCGCGTCTCCTCGGTGCGCGTCAATCCGGTCGGCGCCGGCGGCAAGGTCGGCGGCGCCGAGACCATCGCCTGCGATGCCCTGCTGATGTCGGGCGGCTGGACCCCCAGCATCCATCTGTTCTCACATACCCAGGGGTCGCTGACCTGGAACGAGGACGGCCAGATGTTCCTGCCCGGCCGTGGCAAGGAGGAGTGCCGCTTGGCCGGCGCCGGCAAGGGCCGTTTCAGTCTGAAGGCCGCCTTCGAGGACGGTGCTGCCGCCGGTGCCGCCGCCGCGGCGGATGCCGGGTCTGGGGCTGGGTTCGGCGCCGAACCGGCCTCGTACCATGTCGAGGGCGAGCTGTCCTTCACGGGGGTTACCGGCCGCGAGCTGCCGACCGACCTCGATCCGGGCCATGCCAAGGCGTTCGTCGATTTCCAGAACGACGTGATGGCCAAGGACATCCGGCTGGCGGTGCGCGAAGGCTTCAAATCCATCGAGCACATCAAGCGCTACACCACCAACGGCATGGCGACGGACCAGGGCAAGACATCCAACATCAACGGTCTGGCCGTCGCGTCCGATGCCTTGAAGCGCCCGATCCCGGCCGTGGGCCTGACCACCTTCCGCCCGCCCTACACGCCGACCAGCTTCGGCACCTTCGCCGGCTACAACAAGGGCGCGCTGTTCGAGGTGACGCGCAAGACGCCGATCGACGGCTGGGCCGAGGAGAACGGCGCGGTGTTCGAGCCGGTGTCGCTGTGGCGCCGTGCCTGGTACTTCCCGCAGGTCGGCGAGGACATGCACGCGGCGGTGGCACGCGAATGCAAGGCGGTGCGCTCGTCGCTCGGCATCTTCGACGCCTCCACCCTCGGCAAGATCGAGATTGTCGGTCCCGACGCCGCCGAGTTCATGAACCGCATGTACACCAACGCCTGGACCAAGCTGGCCCCCGGCCGCTGCCGCTACGGCCTGCTGCTGGGCGAGGACGGCTTCATCCGCGACGACGGCGTGATCGGGCGTCTGGCCCAGGACCGCTTCCACGTCACCACCACCACCGGCGGTGCGGCGCGCGTGCTGGGCATGATGGAGGATTACATCCAGACCGAGTGGCCCGACCTGAAGGTCTGGCTGACCTCGACCACCGAGCAATGGTCGGTGATCGCGCTGCAAGGTCCGAATGCCCGCAAGCTGATCGAGCCGTTCGTCGAGGGCATCGACCTGTCGGAAGGCGCCTTCCCGCACATGGCGGTGGCGACCGGCAAGATCTGCGGCGTGCCGACCCGGCTGTTCCGCGTTTCCTTCACCGGCGAACTCGGCTTCGAGATCAACGTGCCGGCCCGCTACGGCCGCGCGGTGTGGGAAAAACTGTTCGAGGCCGGCCAGCGCTTCGGCATCACCCCCTACGGCACCGAGACGATGCACGTCCTGCGCGCCGAGAAGGGCTACATCATCGTCGGGCAGGATACGGACGGCACGCTGACGCCGGACGATGCCGGCCTGTCCTGGGCCGTCGGCAAGACCAAGCCGGATTTCGTCGGCAAGCGGTCCCTGTCTCGCCCGGACATGCTGGCGGCGAACCGCAAGCAACTGGTCGGCCTGCTGACCAGCGATCCGAAGACCGTGCTGGAGGAGGGGGCGCAGATCGTCCTCGACCCGAACCAGCCGGTGCCGATGGACATGGTCGGCCATGTGACCTCGTCCTACTGGAGTGCCGAGCTGGGACGGTCCATCGCCTTTGCGGTGATCCAGGGCGGCCGGTCCCTGCAGGGCAAGACCGTGCATGTGCCGATGCCGGACAAGGTCCATTCCGCGACCATCGCCGGCATGGTGTTCGTCGATCCCGAGAACAAGCGTCTCAGCGCATAGGAGGCTTACCCATGCTTCTGGCCAATCACCCGTTGCTGGGCAAGACGATCACCGGCGACACCGCAAGCAAGCTGACCATCCGCGCGGCCGACGACGTCGCCCGCTTCAGCCTGCGCATCGATCCTGCCGCCATCCAGGCGGCCGGGGCCGCCTTCGGCATGCCGCTTCCCACCCGCATCGGCGGGATGGTGGAGGCCGGCGGCCGGATGGCTCTGCAACTCGGCCCCGACGAGTGGGTGCTGACGGCGCCTGTCGCCGAGAGCGACGGCATCGCGGATGCCTTCGCCGCCCTTGGGGAAACGCACAGCCTTGTCGATATCGGCCATCGCGAGGTCGGCATCCTGGTGGAGGGGGAGGCCGCGGCGCTCGCCCTGCGTTCGGCCATTGCCTTCGACGTCGAGGCGATGGCGGTCGGCACCGGCTGCCGCACCCTCTTCGACAAGGCGCAGATCGTCCTGATCCGCGAGGACACGAACCGCTTCCGGATCGAGGTCTGGCGCTCCTTCGCCGACCATGTCTGGGGAATCCTGCACGCCGTCAGCCGCGAGATCGCGCTCGGCCTCTGATCGAGAGAAACGCACATGACCCGTCATCAGTCTTTGCCGAAATCCGATCTCACCGATGCCGCGATTGCGGCGGCCATCGGGCGCGAACTGAACCGCCAGAAGTACGAGATCGAGCTGATCGCCTCGGAAAACATCGTCTCGGCGGATGTGCTGGCCGCCCAGGGCTCCATCCTCACCAACAAGTATGCCGAAGGCTATCCGGGCCGCCGCTATTACGGCGGGTGCGAGTTCGTGGACGAGGTGGAGACCATCGCCATCGACCGCGCCAAGCAGCTGTTCGGCGCCGGCTTCGTCAATGTCCAGCCGCATTCGGGCGCCCAGGCCAATCAGGCGGTGTTCCTGGCGCTGCTCCAGCCGGGCGATCGGGTGATGGGCATGTCGCTGGCCCATGGCGGCCACCTGACCCACGGGTCGCCGGTGACCATGTCGGGCAAGTGGTTCGACATCGTAAGCTACGAGGTGCGCGAGAGCGACCAACTGATCGACTATGATGCCCTGCGCGCCAAGGCGTTGGAGACCAAGCCGAAGCTGATCGTCGCCGGTGCCTCGGCCTATCCGCGGGTGATCGATTTCGCCGCGTTCCGCCGCATCGCCGACGAGGTCGGCGCCTATCTGATGGTGGACATGGCCCATTATGCCGGGCTGGTCGCCACCGGCCAGTATCCGGACCCGCTGCCCCATGCCCATGTGGTGACCACCACCACGCACAAGACCCTGCGCGGCCCGCGCGGCGGCATGATCCTGACCAATGACGAGGCACTGGCCAAGAAGTTCAACTCCGCGGTGTTCCCGGGCAACCAGGGCGGCCCGCTGATGCATGTCATCGCCGCCAAGGCGGTAGCCTTCGGTGAGGCGCTGACCCCGGAGTTCAAGGCCTATGCCGCGCAGGTGGTGACCAACGCCAAGGTGCTGTCCGACACGCTGGTGAAGGGCGGGCTGGACATCGTGTCCGGCGGCACCGACTGCCACATGGTGCTGGTCGATCTGCGGCCGAAGGGCGTGAAGGGCCGCGACGCCGAACGCGCGCTGGAGCGGGCCGGCCTGACCTGCAACAAGAACGCCATCCCGTTCGACCCGGAAAAGCCGGCGGTGACTTCCGGCGTCCGTCTCGGCACTGCGGCGGGCACCACCCGCGGCTTCGGCGAGGCGGAGTTCGCCCGCATCGGCGAACTGATCCTGACCGTCGTCGACGCCCTTGCCGCCGCCGGCCCGGAGGGCAATGCCGAGGTAGAGAAGCGCGTGCATGGCGAAGTCCGCGAATTGTGCGAGCGTTTCCCGATCTACGGGTGAGAGTGTGTGAGTTTTTGCAGGTCTTGCCGAGAGATGCTTCACGCTAGAGCCGCTTCATATCGGATCTCGTCATCGGCGTCTCTTGGCCGTCATTCCCGCGAAGGCGGGAATCCAATCGTTTCAAGCGCCTGAACCGAAAGCCTGGATCCCCGCCGCCGCGGGGATGACGGCCGATGATACCTTCCAGAAGCTCACAAACTCTGACGAGGCGCGCGATGTTTCTCAGCGTTTTCGATGTGTTCAAGATCGGCATCGGCCCGTCGTCGTCGCACACGATGGGGCCGATGACCGCGGCGGTGCGGTTCCTCGACATGCTGCGGGCGTCGGCGGATGCCGCACCCGCGGCGATCAAAGTCCGGCTGCACGGCTCGCTCGCCTTCACCGGCAAGGGGCATGCGACGGATCGGGCCGTGCTGCTCGGACTTCTCGACTACCGGCCGGACAGCCTCAATGTCGATGAAGCCGAGGAGCGCATCGCCGAGCTTTGGCGGACCCGGAGGCTGCACCCGGTCGGCCTGCCGGCTCTGGACTTCGATCCGGAAACCGATCTGGTCTTCGACTTCGGGCCGCCGCTGCCCGGCCATGCGAACGGGCTGGTTTTCCAGGCGTTGGACTTGGCCGGCAAGGTCACGCTGTCGGAGATCTTCTACTCCATCGGTGGCGGCTTCGTCGTCACCGCGGCGGAACGGGAAGCTCCGCCAGCGGTGTTCGCGAGCGAGGCCGCCGGCTGGCCCTATCCCTTCCACAACGCCGCGGCGATGCTGCGGATGGCGCGGGAGAGCGGTGCATCCATCGCCGAAATGAAGCTAGCCAACGAGATCGTCGTCCGCTCCCCAGCCGAGGTGGAGGAGAAGCTCGACGCCATCTGGGCGGCGATGAACGGCTGCATCGAGCGTGGCCTCAGTCTGGATGGCCAGCTGCCCGGCAGCCTCAAGGTCAAGCGGCGGGCCAAGGCCATCCATCAGCAACTTCTGCGCGAGCGCGGGGCCAATTCGAGCCTGCCGCACGTCGCGTCCGACTGGCTCGCCATCTATGCGATGGCGGTCAATGAGGAGAATGCGGCCGGCGGCAGGGTGGTGACCGCGCCGACCAACGGGGCGGCCGGCGTCGTGCCGGCGGTGATCCGCTATTACCTCGACCATTGCGCCGGGGCGGAGCCCTCGAAGGTCGCCGATTTCCTGCTGACCGCCGCGGCCATCGGCGGCCTGATCAAGCACAATGCGTCGATTTCCGGGGCGGAGGCCGGGTGCCAGGGCGAGGTCGGGTCGGCCGCCGCCATGGCCGCGGCGGGGTTGTGCGCCGTGCTGGGTGGGACGCCGGAACAGGTGGAGAATGCGGCTGAAATCGCGCTGGAGCATCACCTCGGCATGACCTGCGATCCGGTTGCCGGTCTGGTCCAGGTGCCCTGCATCGAGCGCAACGCCATCGGCGCCACCAAGGCGGTGGCCGCGGCGTCCCTGGCGCTGCGCGGCGACGGCCAGCACTTCATGCCGCTCGACAACTGCATCCAGGCGATGCGGCAGACCGGCGAGGAAATGAGCACCAAGTTCAAGGAGACCAGCCTGGGCGGGCTGGCGGTCAATCTGCCGGAGTGCTGACATTCTCCGCCGTCTTGCCGCCAGCCCCGCCGTCGTCAGCCGAGGTCGATCCCATGGGCAACGGCATCCGGATATTTGCCGCATTGGATGGCGACTTGGAGCCGGTGCTTGCCTGCGGCTGGCTGCTGTCGATGAACCCGGGCGTGACCGTCACGGCCGGACCTCCGGACCGCGGGCCGGGTGCCGGACTGTGCGCACGCGGGTATATGGATCTGCATGTCCTCAAGCAGGACCATGGCAACGACGCGCTGATACGGACCGCTGCGCTCCAGGCACGCCGCCTTGCGGCCCTGCTCCCCGGCGAGGGAGCCCTCGACCTGAGCCATGACCCACCGGTCGGGAGGTTCGATCTGCTGTTGGCCGGCAGGCCGCAGCCCGGCAAGCCGTCCTGCTGGATTGCCGATCCGCAGCGATTCGGGGCGGTCCTGGTGGCGCCGCGCGAGACGCCGTCCCACCTGGGGCAGAGCATTGTCATCCTGGCGGATGGGCCACCACGCGAGTTGAAGTCCTTCAGCATCGCCCGACGGCTTTTCCCGGCCATCGCGTCGGTTCACCTGATTCTCGACGAGCGCGCCGATCCGGGGCGGACGGACGAGTGGCTGCGGCAACTGGACTGCGGGTGTCCGGTCCGGCTTTCGACGGTTCGGCCGACCACCGGTGCGCAGAGCGCCGCCAGTCTCGACGCCGGCGGCGACCTTCTGGTGGTGGAGCGGCCGGCGCGCCTGTGGGGTATGATTGGCTTCGAGTGGCGGTTGGCCGCTCTTCTCGACCGCACGCCTGGGGCCGTGCTGTTCGCTCTTTGAACGCGAGGCGTCACTCCAACCGCTCACCCAGCTTCATCCGCATCAACGCCAGTTCCGGGGCATTGCGGGCCTCCATCTTTTCCAGCACGCGGGCGCGGTGGGTTTCGACCGTGCGGATGCCGATGGCGAGGCGGGTGGCGATGGTCTTGTTGGGCAGGCCCTGGGCGACCATCTCCATCACCTCCAGTTCGCGCGGGCTGAGCAGGGCGAGGCGGCGACGGATTTCCCCGACCTCCGCATCGGCGCTGCGCGCGACGAGGTCACGCGCGAACGCCTCCTGCACCCGCTCGATCAACAGATCCTCGTCGAACGGCTTCTGCAGGAAATCCACCGCCCCGGCCCGGAAGGCCCGCACCGCGGCGGTGACGTCGCCATGGCCGGTGATGACGATCACCGGCAGGGTCAGTCCGCGCCGGATCATCTCCTGCTGCAAGTCCAGCCCGTCCATGCCCGGCATGCGTATGTCGAGAATGGCGCAACCCGGCTGGTCGGGAGACGCCATCTCCAGGAACTCCGCCGCCGATGCGCAGCAGCGTACGGTGATACCTGCCAGATCGAGGTGGAGCGCCAGGGCATCGCGCACGGCCTCGTCATCGTCCACCACGAAGGCCACCGGGGTTGCTCCGGAACCCGCGGCGGGCGTCTCGGTCGTCATGCGGGCTCTCCGTTTTTGCCCGCGGCATGGGCGGGAATGGTGAACTGGAACACGGTGCCGCCATCCGTTCCGCTGCTTGCGGTCAGGCTCCCGCCATGGTTCTCGACGATGGTGCGGACGATGGACAGCCCAAGCCCCATGCCGGTCGGCTTGGTGGTGACGAAGGGGGCGAACAGGTTGCGCTCCACCACCTCGGCAAGGCCGGGTCCGGTGTCGCGCACACCGATGGCGACGAAGCCGGGCTGCGCGGCGGGGCAGGCGAAGATCACGATGCGACGCCGGGCCGGATAGGCCTGGACGGACGGCCCGCTGTCCACGCCTTCGCCCATCGCTTCCGCGGCATTGCGGACGAGGTTGAGAATCGCCTGCTGCAATTGGACCGCGTCGCCGCCGATGGCGGGGAGGGCAGGATCGACTTCCGCGACGATCTCCACCGCATGGCGGCTGGCCAGCGGGCCGGCCAGCGTCAGGCAGTCGGCGATCAGTGTTGCGACCGGCAGCGGGGCGCGGTCGCTGGCTCCCTTGCGCACGAAATCGCGCAGGCTGCGGATGACCCGGTCCGCCCGCTCCGCCTGGGTGACGGTCTTGTCTAGGATCTCGGTCAGGCGGGGGGTGGCCCCTTCGAGTCGCGCGACTTTGCGGGCGGCGCGGGCGTAGCCCATGGTCGCCGCCAGCGGCTGGTTCAACTCATGGGCCAGCGCCGCGGTCATTTCACCGGCTTCGATCAGACGGGAGGCGTGGGCAAGGTCGGACTGCCGCACCCGCAGCCTATCCTCCGCCCGGCGGCGCTCACTGACCACGGCGCCCAGCAGCAGAATGGTGACGGCCAGCGTCAGCATCAGCAGCTGGAAATGCGCCATGCGCGCGGTATCGACGCCGGTCGCCTGGATGGCGGCGATCAGTCCGGCCTGCGTGGCGACCGAGGCAATCACCGCGCCGACCAGCCCATGCCGCACGGCAATCCCGATGGCCGGCAGGAACAACAGATAGAAATGCTCGTACTGCGAGGAGGCGAGCGGGCCGAAATCGAGCCACAGGGTAAAACCGATCAGCGCCCCTTGGGCCAGCGTCTCTGCCGCACCGCTCCAGGACCCGCGCAGCGCCGGCATCCGTCGGCCGATCAGCACCAGGGGCGTCAGAACGGCGATGCCGATGACTTCGCCAGTCCAGTAGCGCAGCAGCACCTCCGGAAAGTTCGTCCACTCGAACAGTCCGGCCGCGGTGTGGATGGCGATGAAGCACAGACCGATGCCCAGAACCGCCACGGCGCTTACGCCCAGCAGCAGGACGATGTCGCGCAGCCGGGACAGCCCGGGATCGATTGCGCGGCGCAGCAGCCATCCTGCGATCCCATAGCCCGCGGCTACGATGCCGTTCGCCAGAAACGGGGCCCACAGCGTCATGGGCTGAAGCGTTATGGGCAGATCGCGGACGACGAGGTCGGCGGCGGTCAGGGCCAGCCAGACCAGGGGCACGGTGCGGACGCCGAACAGCACCGACACCCCCATCATCAGCCCGGCCGGCGGGTTCCACGGCGTGATGTTGATGGACGAGACCGCATGGATGAAGCTGATCCAATCCAGGAACAGGTGGACGGCCAGATAGGCCGGAACGAACATCCATTTGCGGCGGACAATCTGCGACATGGGACGATGGTAACGCCAACCCGCTCCGACTGCATCAGGTGAAATCACCGGGCCCGTATTACTACGGAGACCCTGCTGCATCGGGTGCGGCCCCTTCGGGTCCGTATTTCCCGGCATGGACAGACTGCCGCCGACTTCCGATCATTGAGGTGTTTCCTGCGGAGCGATTTCCGGCAGGCAACGGACTGCACCGGAACAAAAGGACCGGAGACCCCAAGCAACCGGAACCGTCACGATGGCAAGCCTCAAGCGCATTCTGCTGGCAACCGACCTGGAACCGAAATCGGACCGCGCGTTGGAGCGCGCCGTTCGGCTCGCCCACCGGTTCGATGCGGAGCTGACGGCGCTGCATGTCGTCGACGGCAACGGCGGCCGCTATGGCTGCCTGCCGCTGCATCATGTGGAAGGCGAATTGCAGCGCCACATCCTGGCCGCAAGCGGCGGGGGCGGCATCCGGGCGCAGGCGGTCGCGGTGCGTGGCGACGCGGTGGAACACCGGGTCGCCGGCTATGCCGGCCTGTGGCGTCCCGACCTTCTGGTGGTTGGCCTGCACCAGCGCGACCGGGTGGCGGACCTGTTCCTGGCCTCCACCGTCGAGCGCATCGCGATTGCCGACGGAACGCCGATGCTGATCGTGCGCGACAAGCCGCTCCAGCCCTATCTGCGGGCGCTGGTGCCTGTCGATTTTTCCGAACGGTCGCGCTCATCGGTGGAGTCGGCGCGCATGCTGATGGCGGATGGATGCATCCACCTGCTGCATGTCGCCGATCTGCCGGAAGCGTCGGCACTGGACAAGGCACAGGTTGAGCACGATTTCCGGAACGTGCTCGGCCCTTGGGATGACGGGTCGCCGGGTGGACCAGAGGTGGAGACGATCCTGTTGACCGGCCCCCCGGGACAGCGGATCGTCAGTCTGGCCCGGCAGGGGCGGTACGATCTGGTCGCGATGGGCTCGGCCCGGCGCAGCGGCGTTTCCCGTGCCCTGTTGGGCAGCACGGCGTCCGAGGTGATCGAGGCGCTGCCCTGCGACGTGCTGATCGGCGGCGTTGGTATGGGAATGGGCTCCGGCTGGTCCCCGGTACCCGCGCCCACACTTTGCCCCTGATGGGCCTCAATGGAGAACCGGATGACCATCACTGACCATTTTTCAACGTCCAGCGTGATCCTCGATGCCGCGCCCGGCAACAAAGCGGCGCTGCTCGACCAGTTGGCGGCGGAGGCGGCCGGCCGCAGCGGGCGGCCGGCGCCCGAGATCCTGGAGGCCTTGCAGGCGCGCGAGAAGATCGGCTCCACCGCGCTCGGCAGGGGTGTTGCACTTCCCCATACGGAGCTTGCCGATCTGGCGGCCCCGGTCGTCCTGTTCGCCCGTCTCCAGCGCGCGGTTGATTTCGACGCGCGCGACGACGAGCCCGTCGATCTGGTCTTCCTGGCGCTTTGGCCGGCGTCGAACCGAAAGGGACTGCTGGCGGCCATGGCGGAAATCTGCGGGGCGCTGCGCGATCCGCAGTCGCTGCGTCGGCTGCGCGGTGCCAAGACCCCCGATGATGCGGCCCATATCTTCATCCAGGCCGTTGCCCAGGATGAGGACGACGGGGACTGCAACGACGCACCCTCCGGCTTCTGACGCCGTCCATCGCCGCCCCTCCAGCCTGTCGCCAGTCTGCCGTAGGATTTCATGCCCGACGCACTCCCGCTCCTGATCGCCATCGCCTTGCCCTTCGCCGGCGCGGTCGCCGCCGGACTGCTGCCCACCCATGCGCGCAACGCCGCGGCGTGGCTGGCCGGCGGTGTGGCGCTGCTCGGGCTGGCGATGGTGTGGGCGGCCTACCCGACGGTTTCGGCCGGCGGCGTGCTCCGCTTCACCGCCGGATGGATGCCGTCGCTGGGCCTCGACTTCTCACTAAGGATGGACGGCTTCGCCTGGCTTTTCGCCGGGCTGGTGTTCGGAGTCGGCGTGCTGGTGGTGGTCTACGCCCGCTATTACATGGCGGCCGAGGATCCGGTACCGCGCTTCTTCGCCTTCCTGCTCGCCTTCATGGGGTCGATGACGGGGGTGGTGCTGTCGGGCAACCTGGTCCAGCTCGCCTTCTTCTGGGAACTGACCAGCCTCTTCTCCTTCCTGCTGATCGGCTATTGGCACCACACCGCCGCCGCGCGCGACGGTGCCCGCATGGCGCTGACGGTCACGGCGACCGGCGGCCTCTGCCTGTTCGCGGGCGTGCTGATTCTCGGTCACATCGTCGGCAGCTACGATCTCGACGCCGTGCTGACGGCCGGGGACCGCATCCGGGCGCATTCGCTCTACCTGCCGGCCCTGGTGCTGATCCTGCTCGGCGCCCTGACCAAGAGCGCGCAGTTCCCCTTCCATTTCTGGCTGCCGCATGCCATGGCGGCGCCGACCCCGGTTTCGGCCTACCTGCATTCGGCAACGCTGGTGAAGGCCGGCATCTTCCTGATGGCGCGGCTGTGGCCGGTGCTGGCGGGGACCGAGGCGTGGTTCTGGATTGTCGGGTCGGCCGGTCTCGCCACCCTGTTGCTCGGCGCCTACATCGCCATCTTCCAGCATGACCTGAAGGGGCTGCTCGCCTATTCGACGATCAGCCATCTCGGCCTGATCACCCTGCTGCTCGGCCTGAACAGCGAGCTGGCGATGGTGGCGGCGATCTTCCACGTCATCAACCACGCGACCTTCAAGGCCTCGCTGTTCATGGCCGCCGGCATCATCGACCACGAGACCGGGACGCGCGACATCCGGCGCCTGTCGGGGCTGAACCGCTTCATGCCCTTCACCGCCCGCCTTGCCCTGATCGCCGCCGGCGCCATGGCGGGCGTGCCGCTGCTGAACGGCTTCCTGTCGAAGGAGATGTTCTTCGCCGAGGCGCTCTCCGCCAAGGACCCGCTGCCGGTCTTCTTCGACGTGCTGCCGGTCGCCGCGATGGTGGCCAGCGCCTTCAGCGTCGCCTATTCGCTGCGCTTCATCCACGGCACCTTCTTCGGGCCGGACCCGGTGGACCTGCCGCACAAGCCGCACGAGCCGCCGGCCTGGATGCGCTTCCCGGTCGAGGTGCTGGTGCTGGCCTGCATCGTCATCGGTATCCTGCCGGCCGCCACCGTCGGCCCCTATCTCGACATGGCCGCCCGCGCCGCCCTGGGTGCTGCGACGCCGGAATACAGCCTCGCGGTCTGGCACGGCTTCAACCTGCCGCTGGTGATGAGCATGGCCGCCTTCGCCGCCGGGCTGATCCTCTACCGGCTGCTGCAAAGCCACCTCGCTAAGGGGATCGAGGGGCCGCCGCTGATCCGCAGCCTGGAAGGGCGGCGCATGTTCGAGCGGACGATGGTCTTCCTGTCCTGGCGGCTGGCCCGCACCGCTGAGGGGGTGCTCGGCACCCGCCGCCTGCAGCCGCAGCTGCGGCTGGTGGTGGTCGCCGCGGTGCTGGCCGCCGGCTGGACCGTGTGGACCCGCGGGGTAGGGCCGGGCAATCTGGTGCCGTCCGGCATCGACCCGGTGCTGGCGCTGATCTGGCTGCTGGGGGCCGCCTGCGCGCTGGGTGCCGCCTGGCAGGCGAAGTTCCACCGGCTGGCGGCGCTGATCCTGCTCGGCGGCACCGGGCTGGTCGTCTGCGTCACCTTCGTCTGGTTCTCGGCCCCCGACCTCGCGCTGACCCAGCTGCTGGTGGAGGTGGTCACCACCATCCTGCTGCTGCTGGGCCTGCGCTGGCTGCCCAAGCGGATGGACATCCACGGCAGCCGCGGGTCGGAGGCGGTCACGCTGACCCGCCGCCTGCGCGACCTCGGCATCGCCACCGCCGCCGGGGCCGGCATGGCCGGGCTGGCCTTCGGGGTGATGACGCGCTTCCCGCCGGAGTTGCTGGCCCGCCATTTCCTGGAACTGGCCTACAGCGAGGGCGGCGGCACCAACGTCGTCAACGTCATCCTGGTCGATTTCCGCGGCTTCGACACCATGGGCGAGATCGCCGTGCTGGGGGTGGTGGCGATGACCGCCTACGCGCTGCTGCGCCGCTTCCGCCCGGCGTCGGACAGCGTGGACGTTCCCGAACAGCAGCGCGACCAGAGCGCCTTCGACGCCTCGCGGCCCGACCGCAAGGACGGCGACACCGTGGCCGACTGGTTGTTCATCCCGTCGCTGATCGCGCGCCTGCTGTTCCCGGTGATCCTGCTGGTGGCGCTGTTCCTGCTGCTGCGCGGCCATGACCTGCCGGGCGGCGGTTTCGCCGCGGGCCTGACCGTCGCCATCGCCATGATCCTGCAATACATGTTCGGCGGCACCCAGTGGGTCGAGGCGCGGCTGCGCGTTCTGCCGATGCGCTGGATGGGTATCGGACTGCTGCTGGCCGCCGGCACCGGGCTCGGCGCCTGGATGTTCGACCGGCCGTTTCTGACCAGCTACTTCGCCTATTCGCAGATTCCGGTGCTGGGCAAGGTTCCGGTGGCGAGCGCCCTGCTGTTCGACATCGGCGTCTTCGCCCTGGTGGTCGGCGCCACCATCCTGATCCTGATCGCGCTGGCCCGCCAATCGCTGCGCGGCCACCGTGCCGCCGCCCCCCGCCCGCCGGAGGTTCCGGCGGTGCCCGAACCGGTTGCGACCGCCGTGGGAGACGACTGATGGAATTGATCCTTTCGCTCGGCATCGGCGTGCTGACCGGCTCCGGCGTGTGGCTGCTGCTGCGGCCCCGCACCTTCCAGGTGATCGTAGGGCTGTCGCTGCTCTCCTATGCCGTCAACCTGTTCATCTTCTCCACCGGCGGCCTGCGCACGGGTGCTGCGCCGATCCTGGAGGGCGGCCGGGCAGGCACGCTCGCCATGCATGCCGATCCGGTGCCGCAGGCGCTGGTGCTGACCGCCATCGTCATCGGCTTCGCCACCACCGCCCTGTTCCTCGTCCTGCTGCTCGCCGCCCGCGGCCTGACCGGGACCGACCATGTCGACGGAAAGGAGAGCGGCCGGTGAGCGGCTGGATGGACCATCTGACGATTGCCCCCATCATCGTGCCCCTGCTGGCGGGGGCGGTGATGATGCTGATCGACGAGCGGCAGCGCACGCTGAAGGCTGCGATCGGCATGGCCTCGGCGCTGGCGCTGCTCGGACTGGCGATCCTGGCCCTGACCGTCGCCGATTCAGGGGTTGGTGTCGTCCGCGTCTACAGGCTCGGCAATTGGCCGGCGAATTTCGGCATCGTGCTGGTGCTGGACCGCTTCGCCGCCCTGATGCTGGTGCTGACCGGGATTCTGGGCGTCGCCGCCCTGACCTTCTCGCTGCCGCGCTGGCAGAAGGCGGGGGCGCATTTCCACCCGCTGTTCCAGTTCCAGCTGATGGGGCTGAACGGCGCTTTCCTGACCGGCGATCTTTTCAACCTGTTCGTCTTCTTCGAGATCATGTTGGCGGCCTCCTACGGCCTTGCCCTGCATGGCTCGGGGCTGGCGCGGGTGCGGGCGGGGCTGCATTACGTCGCGATCAACCTGTCGGCGTCGCTGCTGTTCCTGATCGGCGTTAGCATGATCTACGGCGTTTCCGGCACCCTCAACATGGCCGACCTCGCCGGCCGGGTCGCCAGCCTGGCTTCCGAGGATCGCGGGCTGCTGGAGGCCGGTGCGGCGATCCTGGGTCTCGCCTTCCTGATCAAGGCCGGGATGTGGCCGCTGGGCTTCTGGCTGCCCAACACCTATTCCACCCTGGGCTCGGCCTCGGCCGCCATCGTTTCGATCCTCAGCAAGGTCGGCATCTATGCCGTGCTGCGGCTGTGGTTGCTGGTGTTCGGCGAGGGGGCGGGGGCGTCGAGCGGCTTCGGCGGCACGGTCCTGCTGATCGGCGGCTTGCTGACCATCGGCTTCGGCTGCATCGCCGTGCTGGCGACGCAGAACATGGCGCGGCTTGCCGGCGCCACCGTGCTGGTGTCGTCCGGCACCCTGCTGGCGGCCATCGGCGCCGGCCAGATGGCGGTCACCGGCGGGGTGCTGTTCTATCTGACCAGTTCCGTGATGGCGGTCGCCGGTTTCTTCCTGCTGATCGAACTGGTGGAGCGCGGCCGGGGCGTCGGCGCCGACGTGCTGGCGGTGACCCGCGAGGCCTTCGGCGAGGGCGATGACGAGGATGCCGACGATGGCGCGGGTGGCGGCGGGGCCGGCGTCCCCATTCCGGCGACGATGGCGATCCTCGGCATCGGCTTCATGTCCAGCGCGCTTCTGCTGGCCGGCCTGCCGCCGCTTTCCGGCTTCCTTGCCAAGTTCGCCATCCTGTCGCCGCTGCTGGCGGCCGGGCCGGAAGTTCCGGTCACCACCTGGATCCTGCTGGCGGCGCTGGTGCTGTCGGGGCTGGCGACGGTGGTGGCGATGACGCGGGTGGGCATCGACGCCTTCTGGGCCTCGCCGGCCGCCGAGGTGCCGCGGGTGCGGGTGGCCGAAATCGCGCCCGTCCTGCTGCTGCTCGCCCTCAATCTGGCGCTGACCATCCAGGCCGGACCGGCCATGCGCTACATGGAGGACACCGCGCGCGCGCTCCATGCGCCGCAGGATTACAACGGTGCCGTGCTGTCCGGCATTCCGACGGCGGGCCCGACGGCCGGAGGTGCCCGATGAGACGGCTGATGAGGCGGTTGCTGCCCTATCCCATGATGACGGCGACGCTGCTGGGGGTGTGGCTGCTGCTGAACGAGAGCGTGGCCCCCGGCACCATCATCCTGGGCGGCGTTCTCTCGCTGGCAACGGCTGCGACGCTGGGCGTGCTCGATTTGCCGGGCGGACGCTTCCGCCGTCCGCAGGCCGCGCTGTCGCTGCTGGGTGTGGTGCTGGTGGATATCCTGCGCTCCAACTGGGCGGTCGCGAAGATCATCCTGCGGCCGGGCGGCGGCGGACGGGTGTCGGGCTTCCTGCGCATCCCGCTCGATCTGCGGGCGCCCTACGGGCTGGCGACGCTCGCCTGCATCGTCACCGCCACCCCCGGCACGGTGTGGGTCGCCTATGACCGGCGGCGGAACACCATCCTTCTGCACATCCTCGATCTGGTGGACGAGCAGGAGTGGATCGACACCATCAAGGGCCGCTACGAGACACGGTTGATGGAGCTGTTCGAATGATCCTGACCCTGCTGATGGGGACGATCTTCCTCACCCAGATCATGCTGGTGGTCGCCATGGCCTTCGCGACCTTCCGGGTGCTGCGGGGACCGCGGGCGCAGGACCGGGTGCTGGGGCTGGACACCCTCTACGTCACGGCGACCATGCTGCTGCTGACCTTCGGCATCCGCAACGGCAGCATCCTCTATTTCGAGGCGGCCCTGATCATCGCCCTGCTCGGCTTCGTGTCGACGGCGGCGCTGGCGAAGTTCCTGATGCGCGGCGAGGTCATCGAATGAACAACCATCTGGCCGATCTCCCCGCCTGGGCTGCCATTCCCGCCGCCCTTCTGCTGCTGGCCGGCGCCGTGCTGACCCTGATCGGAACCGTCGGGCTGCTGCGGTTCGGCAGCTTCTACCAGCGGGTCCACGCGCCGACGCTGGGCTCGACGCTCGGCATCGGCTGCATCCTGCTGGCCTCGATGCTGGTCTTCTCCGTCCTTGAGTCCAGGGCGATCCTGCACGAGGTGCTGATCACCGCGCTGATGGTGGTCACCACCCCGATCACCCTGATGCTGCTGGCCCGCGCCGCCCTCTACCGCGACCGCAGCGAGGGAAGCGACGAGGTGCCGCCGCCGCCCTCGGGGCAGGACGCGCGCGCTTCCGGCACTGCCCCTCAGCCCCAGCCGGGCTTGGGAGGCGGGCAGGATGTGTGATGCGGCGTGACAGGGATCGCCCGTCACAGCGATGCGGTTTGACGCCCAACGTTGCCTGGATCGTCTGAACCGCAGCCGTTCAGCGCAGCGAGCACCGCATCGGCGGTTTGGCGGCTGTGTGCGGCCAGGAGGGCGCCGGCCGTTGCCGCGTCGCGCTGCCGGACTGCGGCCATGAATCCGTCATGTTCGCTCAGCGAGTGCCGCCAGCGCTCCTCATCGTAATTGGCCAGCGACCGTGCCCGGAGAATCTTGGAGGCGAAGCCGGCATAGGTGGCTTCCAGGGACGGGTTGCGCGCCATCGCGACGATCCGGGCGTGGATTTGCCGGTTGGTCAGGAAATAGGCCAGCCGGTCGCCGGCATCGAACTGTGCGTGAAGCTGGTCGTGGAGCCGGTCGAGTTCGGCGAATTCCTCGACCGTGCCCCTCTGGCAGGCGAGGTCGCCTGCCAGCGCTTCCAGCGCTTCCATCACTTCGAAGACGGCGGTGATCTCCGTCGGATCGATTGGCGTCACCACCGCGCCGCGGTGCGGACGTAGCTCCACCAGCCCTTCCGCCGCCAGGACGCGTAGCGCTTCCCGCAAAGGCGTGCGCGAGACCCCCAGCTGTTCGCACAGCTGGACCTCCGGCACGCGGCTGCCCGGCCGCAATTCGCCGGACAGGATCATCGCGCGCAACTCCGCAACGGCACCTTGGTGCAGCGTTTCACGGCGGATCGGACCTGCGGGGGGGGTGGCGGTCTTCACAATGTCCATGGTCGATCCAACGATGCTCATAATGCTGAATGATTGTGCAGCAATGCGCAAACGATGCCATGCGCTTAAAAACAAGGCAAGGGAGTCGCGGAGCGCAGCCGGTTTAAAAAAACACTTATCGCGTTGATATAAAAAGTAAAATCTAAAATCGCCATATTGTATACAATCTGGCACGCGACTTGCGACGGAGGGAATATCGCAATCGCATCAGGGAACCCTGCCCATGTCGCTTCGATCCTTCACGCTTGGCGCCGTCACCAGCGCGGTCCTCGCCCTGTCCGCGGCCGCCGCGACTGCCCAGGCCGCCGACACGGAGGCGGTGAAGCTGGGTTTCGCCAAATGCGCCCACTGCCTGCCGATGGCGCTGACGCCCGACTTGGCGAAGGGCGTGAAGATCGAGGCCATCAACTTCAATTCCGGCAACGACGTGCTGACGGCCCTGGTGTCCAAGAGCATCGACGTGGCGCAGGTCACTTACCTCCATTACATCACCGCCCTCGACAAGGGCTTCGACGTGGTGGCGATCTCCGGTCAGGTGAATGGCGGATCGGAGATCCTGACCGCCAAGGGGATCGAGCTGAAGCCGGACGACTGGGCCGGGCTGAAGGCGCTGATCGCCGACCGCAAGGCGAAGGGCGAGCCGCTGCGCGTCGCCGCTTCGCGCGGGAATGCGCAGGACATCCACATGCGCGGCGCCTTCCTGAAGAACGGGATCGACGCCAACAAGGACGTGCAGTTCGTCAACATTCCGAACCCGTCCGACCATGCCGCGGCCCTCCAGCGCGGCGAGGTCGACGTGATCTGCACGGTGGAGCCCTTCGCCTCGCAGATCCGCAGCAGCGGGGCCGGCCGGCACTTCACGCTTCCCTACGATCAGGCCGCCGGCAACCTGACCAACCTGATCGTCACCCGGTCGGACGTGATCAAGGAGCATCCCAAGGCGGTCCAGGCCACCGTCGCGTCCGTCGTGGCGCTGGTCGACAAGCTGAAGGCGGACAAGGGGGCCTGGGTCGACACCATCAACAAATACACCGGCATGGACAAGACGGTCGCCGCGGAGGCGCTGAAGAACGCCTCGCCGGACTATGCCATGCACAAGGACAGCACCCTCGCCATCGCCGCGATGATGCGCGACCTGAAATACATCAGCCACGACGTCTCCGCCGCGGCCGAGAAGAACCTCGACTACAGCTTCCTGGAAACCGTCACGGCCAAGCCGAAGACCGAGTTGGGCTTCTGAGCGGCTGCCGGCCGCACCCGGCCAGATGTTTCATGGGACAGGAGTCCGGTTCATGACGGCGATAGGAAAAATCTGGGAGCGGTTCGCCTGGGAAAAGGCGGTGGTTCCCCTCGTCATCCTCGTGGCCTGGGAGGCTGTGTCGCGGTCCGGCCTTCTGCCCGCAGCGCTGCTGCCGCCGCCGACGGTGGTTCTGCATGCGTGGGGCGACTGGGTCTTCGGCTTCGACGAGACCAGCCAGGCCAACAGCGGGCGCTGGTTTGCCGATGCGCTGTCCAGCGCCATGCGGGTCGCCGCCGGCTATGCCATCGCGGCGGCCAGCGGCATCCTGCTGGGCATCGCCATCGGCTGGTGGCGCTGGGTCGAGCGGACGGTGGAGCCGACGATCCAGATGCTGCGCCCGGTTCCGCCGGTGTCCTGGATTCCGGTGGCGATCATCTGGTTCGGCATCGCCAACAAGCCGGCCATCTTCCTGGTCTTCCTCGGCGCCTTCTTCCCGATCCTGATGAACACCATCCATGGAGTGAAGACGGCCGACCGCAACCTGATCCGCGCCGCCGCGATGATGGGCGCCACCGAGCAGCAGCTTCTGCGCCATGTGGTGTTCCCGGCGGCCCTGCCCAGCATCTTCGCCGGCCTGCGCATCGGCATCGGCGCCGCCTGGATGCTGACGGTCACCGCAGAGATGGTCGCGGTCAAGAGCGGGCTCGGGTACGTGCTGTGGGACAGCTATTACTTCCTGCGCTACGACCTCGTGCTCGCCGCCATGGCCAGCATCGGTCTGCTCGGCTATGCGACCGACGGCCTGATCAAGCTCCTGATGTCCGTGGCGCTGCACTGGCAGCACGGATCCACCCTGCAAAGCCGGGAGGGCTGACGCCATGGCCTCCATCGAGCTGAAGAACATCACCAAGATTTTCCGCGATGCCAAGCGCAAGCGCGACCTGCTGGCCATCGACGATGTCAGCCTGTCGGTGGAACCCAACCAGTTCCTGTGCCTGCTGGGTTCGTCGGGCTGCGGCAAGTCCACGCTGCTGAACATGATCGCCGGCTTCGAGAAGCCGACCGGCGGCAGCGTGACGGTCGGCGGCAAGCCGGTGGACGGGCCGGGCGCCGACCGCGGCATGGTCTTCCAGCAGGCCAACCTGATGCCCTGGCTGCCGGTGTGGGAGAACGTCGCCTTTCACCTGCGTCTGAAGGGCTGGCGAAAAGCCGACCGCCGGGCCGCGGCGCAGGAATACATCGACATGGTCGGGCTCCAGGGCTTCGAGAACCATTTCCCGGCGGAGCTGTCGGGCGGCATGAGCCAGCGCGTCGGCATCGCCCGCGCCCTGCTGTTGAACCCGCAGGTCATCCTGATGGACGAACCGTTCGCGGCGCTGGATGCCCAGACCAAGATGGACATGCAGGAAGAGCTGGTCGCCATCTGGCAGAAGCAGCGCTGCACCATCGTCTTCGTGACCCACAGCGTTGACGAGGCGCTGGTGCTGGGCACCCAGGTCGCCGTCCTGACCAGCCGGCCGGGCCGGGTGCGCGAACTGATCGACCTCGACCTGCCGCGCCCGCGCGACATCACCGGCCAGCAGTTCAACGACCACAAGCGCCACATCCTGAACCTGATCCGCGAGGAGGGCATGCAGCAGCGTAAGGAGGCGAAGCCGGACTCCATGGCGGCGAGCCGACAGGGTGCTGCGGCATGAACCCCGTTCCCCTCAATCTGCTGCTGACCGGCGTCACCGCGATTACCGGCGACCCGGCGCTGGGCATCGTCGAGGACGCCGCCATCGGCATCCGCGACGGCCGGATCGCCCATCTGGCCCCGGTCTCCGCGGGGCTGCCGGTGGCCGAGCGCACGCTGCACCGTCCCGGCCGGCTGGTGACGCCGGGCTTCGTCAATGCCCATCTGCATGCGGTGTTGGTGATGGTCCGCGGTGTCGCCGCCGATCTCGGCTTCGCCCCGTCCTACACCCCCGGCGTTCCCAAGGGCACCGACGCCACGCCGGATGAGGCGCGGGCGCTCGCCCGGCTGGGTGTGGCGGAGGCGCTGCTGTCCGGCTCCACCCTGGTCTGCGACCATTTCGTCCATGCCGAGGCGACGCTGGAGGCCGTGGCCGAGCTGGGGCTGCGGGTCCATGCCGGCTGGCGGGTGCATGACGTCGATTTCGCCCGCGTGCCGCAGGGGGAATGGCGTTTCGATGCCGGGATCGGCGAGGATCTGCTGCGCCGGACGCTTGACCTGCACGACCGCTGGAACGGGGCTTTGGAGGGGCGCATCGCGGTGCAGATGGCCGCCCATGCGCCGGACACCTGCTCCCCCGGCTTTCTGCGGACGCTCGCCGCCGAGGCGTCGGCCCGCGGCATGCGCGTCAACACCCATCTGGCGCAGAGCCGGGTGGAGGTGGACCGCGTCCGCGCCTCCACCGGCCTCTCTCCCGCAGCCCTGCTGGAAGAGACCGGGATGTTGAACGACCGGCTTCTCGCCACCCATTGCCTCTATGTCGATGACGACGACATCGCGCGGCTGGCCCGTGCCGGCGCCCATGCGGTGCATGTGCCCAAATGCAACGCCGCCTCCGGCAGGCTGGCGCCGACGCCGGCCCTGAAGGCGGCGGGGGTCAATCTGGCGCTGTGCACCGACACCCAGCATGGCGACATGGTGGAGACGATGCGCTGGGCGCTCGCCACCGCCCGCATTGGCCAGGGCGGTGTCACCGCCGACTGGCAGCCGGCCGACGTCTTCCGCATGGCGACACTGGGCGGGGCGGAGGCCGTCGGCATGGCCGACCGGATCGGCACGCTCACCATCGGCAAATGTGCCGATCTGGTGGTGTTCGACAGCCGCCGTCCGCATCTGCGCCCGCAGACCAACCCGCTCGGCACGCTGGTCCATACCGGCCAGGGCCGCGACGTGGAGATGGTGATGGTCGACGGCGAGGTTCTGGTCGAGGACGGCCGCCTGCTGCGCGCCGATCTGGAGCGGATCTGCATCGAGGCCGACGAGGCCGCCCGCGCGCTGTGGGCGCGGGCCTGAACCCCAAAAACCCCGAAAACAAGAAACGCCTGAAGCGATAAGGACCGAACATGACCACGCCCGATCTGACCAAGCGCGTCCTTCTGGGGATGCTGACTCCCTCGTCCAACACAGTCCTTGAGCCGGTGACCTCCGCCATGCTGAGCGGGCTGCCGGAGGTTTCGGCTCATTTCGGCCGCTTCACCGTCAAGGAGATCTCGCTGCGCGCCGCGGCACTCGACCAGTTCACCGACGCGCCATTCCTCGACGCCGCCCGGCTGCTGGCCGATGCCAGGCTGAACGTGATCGGCTGGAACGGCACCTCGGCGGGCTGGCTCGGCTTCGATGCCGACGAGCGGCTGTGCAGCACCATCGCGGCTGAGACCGGTATCCCGGCCTGTACCTCCATGCTGGCGCTGAACGAGATTCTGGAGACGACCGGGCGCAAGCGCTTTGCCATCGTCAGCCCCTATCTCGACGAGATCCAGGAGCGGATGGTCGCCAACTACAACGCCGCCGGCTTCGAGGTGGTGGCGGAGCGTCATCTGAACGACCGCGGCAACTTCTCCTTCTCCGAGATCACCGAGGAGCGGATCGAGCGCATGTGCGCCGAGGTGGCGGAGGCCAAGCCCGACGCCATCGCCATCATCTGCACCAACATGCGCGGCGCCCCGGTGGCGGAGCGGGTGGAGAAGGCGCTGGGTATTCCTGTCTACGACACCGTGTCCACCGTGGTGTGGAAGGCTTTGCGCATGACCGGCGTCGACACCCGCCGGGTCGAGGGCTGGGGCAGCTTGTTCCGGGAACTGCACGGTTGACCGCATAATCGGGGGGAGGGGAGCATGGAGTTCGATCTGGTCATCCGCAACGGCACGGTCGCCACCGCGTCGGATGTGTTCAAGGCCGATGTCGGCGTGCGCGGTGGGACCATCGCCGCGCTGGGCGCCGGTCTCGCCTCCGGAGCCGAGGAGATCGACGCCGCCGGGCTGCTGGTCCTGCCGGGCGGCGTCGACGGGCATGTCCATTTCGACCAGCCGACCGGCGACGGGTCGGTGATGGCCGACGATTTCCTGACCGGCACCCGCTCCGCCGCCTTCGGCGGCACCACAACGGTGCTGCCCTTCGCCTGCCAGGAAAAGGGCCGCTCGCTGCGCGAGGCGGTGGACGACTATCACCGGCGCGCCGCCGGCAAGCCGGTGATCGACTATGCCTTCCACCTGATCGTCACCGATCCGACCGAGCAGGTGCTGGGGCAGGAGCTGCCGGCGCTGATCCGCGAGGGCTACACGTCCTTCAAAATCTACATGACCTACGACGCGCTGAAGCTGAACGACCGCCAGATCCTGGAGGTGCTCGACATCGCCCGCAGCGAGGGCGCCATGGTGATGATGCATGCGGAGAATGCCGACTGCATCGCCTGGCTGACCGAGAAGCTGGAGCGCGCCGGGCAGACGGCGCCCTTCTTCCACGGCGTCTCCCGCCCGCGCGTGGCGGAGCGCGAGGCCACCCACCGGGCGATCTCGCTCGCCGAACTGGTGGATGTGCCGATCCTGATCGTCCATGTCTCGGGTGCCGACGCGGTGGAGCAGATCCGCTGGGCACAGGGGCGCGGCCTGCGGATCTATGCCGAGACCTGCCCGCAATATCTGTTCCTGACCGCCGACGATCTGGGCGGGGAGGGCTTCGAAGGGGCGAAGTGCATCTGCTCCCCGCCGCCGCGCGATGCCGCCAATCAAGCCGTCATCTGGGATGGGCTGACCGGCGGGACCTTCCAGGTCTTTTCGTCGGACCATGCGCCGTTCCATTTCGACGGACCGGGCGGCAAGAAGGTCCATGGCGAACAGGCGCCCTTCCGCTGCGTGCCCAACGGCATTCCGGGGGTGGAGACCCGCCTGCCGCTGCTGTTCTCCGCCGGCGTGATGACCGGACGGATGGAGCTGACCAAATTCGTGGAACTGACCGCCACCAACCCCGCCCGCATGTACGGGCTGCATCCGCGCAAGGGCACCATCGCGGTGGGGGCGGACGCCGACATCGCCCTGTGGGATCCGAACCGCCGCGTGAGCATCACGAACGCCATGCTGCACCACAATGTGGACTACACCCCCTATGAGGGGATGGAGGTCACCGGCTGGCCGGTGGCGACGATTTCGCGCGGGGCGGTGGTGTGCCGCGACGGCGTGCTGCTGGCTGAGCCCGGCCGCGGCAAGTTCCTGCCCTGTGGCCTGCCGGCGCCCGCCCGCCCCAAGAGCGCCCCGGCGCCGGTCCTGCCGTTTTGAGGGTTCCGGCGGGCGGTGGTCGTTACACCGCCCGTCGTGCCCTGGGCGAGGCGCAGGCGGCAGCCACCACCTCGCCGGTGCGGCCGACATGGTGCATGAACAGGCGCTGGGCGGTCTCGCCGTCGCGGGCCTCCATCGCCGCCAGGATCTCGCGGTGCTCCAGCACCGATTCCTTCCAGCGGCCCTGGGCGCCCAGCGCGAAATAGCGCGCCCGCGCCAGCCGGCCGAGCAGCCGGTCATGCGCGTCCACCAGCGCCGGATTCTTGGCGCCCGACACGATCAGCCGGTGGATCTTCTGGTTGATGGAGAAATACTCCTCCAGCGCGCCGGCTCCCTGCAATGCCTCGATCCTGTCTTGGAAGCCGCGCAGGCGCCGCAGGTCGGCGGCGGTCATCCGTTCGGCGGCGAGCTTCGCCGCGAAGCTCTCGATGCAGCCTTCGGCCTCGAACAGGTGGATCAGCTCGTCGGCATCGAGCGGGGCGACGATGGCGTTGCGGTTGGGGCGCAGCATCACCAGCCCGTCGGCCGCCAGCAGCTTCAGCGCCTCGCGCAGAGGGGTGCGGGAGATGCCGAGCTTTTCGCTCAGCTCCGGCTCGATCAGCCGGGCCGAGGGGGGCAGTTCGCCGTAGATGATCATGGAGCGCAGCCGTTCCACCGCCATCTCCGCCAGTGGGGGCGGCGGCACCGTCCGCCGCCGCCGGGAGGCGGCTTCGGGAGGGTCGCTGGGACCGTCGCCAGAAACATCGTTGTCCATGCTCATCCGGTCAGTCCTCGCCCGCCAGTGGCGAGCAGCGTTTCGATGAAGGCGGCGAAGCGCAGAACCCGCCGGTCCAGCCCGCGCGGGGCAACGACCTGCAACCCGACCGGCAGACCGTCACGGCCGGTGCCGCAGGGCACGCTGAGGGCGGGGACCTTGGCGTGGTTGAACAGCGGGGTGAAGACGGCATGCGCGCGTGGCGGCACCGCCTGTCCGCCGATGGTCTCCGGACCCAGCCGGTCGAGCGGCCATGCAACGCAGGGCGCCGTCGGGCCGATCAGCAGGTCGATGTCGGTGAAGAAGGCGGCGAGGGCGCGTGCGACCTCAACCCCCAGCAGCTGCGCAGCCGCGACCTCCGGTCCCATCAGGGTCAGTCCACGTTCGATCTGCGCGGCGATGTCGGGATCGAACCGGCCCGGATCGCGGCGGAAGGTGTCGCCGTAGAGGGCGGCCAGCCCGGCATGCTGCAAGGGCATCAGCGCCGTTTCCGTCACCCCGGCCGGCCAGGATGGATCGCGCCGGACGAGGCGGACTCCCGCCCGTTCCAGTGCCTCCACCGCGCTTTCGACCGCCTTCCGCACATCCTCGTCGATCGGGGCATCCAGGCCGAAGCGGGGGCTGTAGGCGACGGTCAGGCTGCCGGGCGGCCGGCTGTCCGCCGGGGCGACGGCGATGGACTCGGGATCGCGCGGGTCGGGCCCGCAGAGCGCCTCGAACATCAGCGCCGCGTCGGCGACGTCGGCGGCGATGGGGGCCATCACGGCGATGCCGGTGAAGGGCTCGGCGAAGCCCGGTCCATAGGGAATGGCGCCGAAGGACGGCTTGAACCCGACCGCGCCGACATGGGCGGGTGGGCGGCGGCTCGACCCGCCGGCATCGGTGCCGAGCGCCAGCGGCACCAGCCCCGCAGCCACCGCCACGGCCGGCCCGCCGCTCGATCCGCCGGGGGTCAGGCTTGGGTCCTGCGGGTGGTGCGTCGGTCCGAACAGCGGGTTGGTGGTGACGCCCTTGCAGGCGAATTCGGAGCTGTTGGTCATCCCGACGATGACGGCGCCGGCAGCGCGCAGCCGCTCCACCGCGATGGCGTCGGCCGGAGCATGGAAGTCCGCGAACAGGCGCGATCCCTGGGTGACGCGCCGGCCGGCGATCCAGATGGTGTCCTTGACCGCGACCGGCACCCCGGCCAGCAGCGGAGTTTCCCCGGTGGCCAGCCTGCGGTCGACCGCATCCGCCTCGGCCAGCGCGTCGGCCTCGTCGACGGAGACGAAGGCGTTCAGCGCCGGGTTGCCAGCAGCGATGCGGGTCAGCGCCGCCTCGGTTTCGGCGCGGGCGCTGCTGCGGCCGGTGCGCACGGCTTCGGCAATGGCGACAGCGCGTAGGGCGGCGCACGGGGGAGTGGTCATCGCTTGTCCTTCAGAAGGCTGAGGCCGGACAGCGCCGCCAGCAGGCCCACGGCGATATAGCCGGTGGCGAGGTCGCTGACCGCGGCGGCGGCGACCAGCAGGATCGGCCCGGCGATCAGCCCGGCGAAACCGCCGACCATCACCGCGCCGGTCGCCTCGCCGATGCGGCCGGCGGGGGCCAGCCGTGCGACCTCAGCCACGAACACGCCGTTCCAGCCGCTGGCGGTCAGTCCGAACAGGAAGGTCGCCAGGGTCAGCACCGGGAAGGGCAGGGCGGCACCGGCCCATCCCACCAGGATCGATGCCGCGGCCATGCCCAGCCCCAGCAGCCCGACCAGCCGGCGCGGCGCCATCCAGCGCGATGCCACCACACCCCAGCCGAGCCGTCCCACCAGACCGCCGGCCTGCCCGGCGGCCAGCGCCACCCCGGCGGCCACATGCTCCAGCCCCAGTTCGGTCACCGCGAAGACCACGAAAAAGCCGTTCAGCGTCAGCTGGCTGGCGGAGTAGGGGAAGGCCGCCAGCGCCATCCGCCGCAGCGCCGGGTCGCTGCGCAGCAACTGGATCGCCGTGCCCAGTCCGAAACCGGCGGCGGCGGTGCGGGTCAACGGGTCATAGACGGGCCGCAGCCGCTCGAAGACCGGAATGCAGGCCAGCGCCAGCATCGCGATGACCGCATAGCCGGCACGGGGATCCAAGGCGACGGCCAGAAGCGGCAAAGCCAGCGATCCGGCGATGGCGCCGATCTGGTTGCCCGTCTGGCGGACGGAGAACACCATCGGCCGGTCGGCCTCCCGGACCAGCCGGCCGAGGATCGCGGCACTGGCCGGCGTTTCGGGTCCGCAGGCAAGGCCGATGGCAATTCCTGCGGCCAGCAGCCCTGCGGCGCTCCCGCCCGTCATCGCGCACAGCATGGCGGCGGCGACTGCCAGCGCACAGAGGCTGGCGATCCGGAAAGGCCCGAGACGCCCGGCCAGCACGCCGCCATAGAGCGATGCCGCCATCCCGACCGCGAAGCCGGTGGTGGTGAACAGGCCCAGCCCCGCCGGGTCGATCCCCAATCGGGGTGCCAGCACCCCTGGCGCGAACAGGGCCAGCGCGACCAGCGCCTGCAAACCGGTCATGCCGACCAGCGCCGGCAGGAGCGGGGGGAGCAGTGGCGCTGGCGTTGCCGTCGCCGTCTCGGCTACCATTTCGGCGAACCGAAGACGGAGGCAGCATGGCTGGCGGAATTTCGATCCATGGCGTGGATGTGGCGCGCGGCGTCGCCGCCCAGGGCATGCGGGTGGAGCTTCATGCGCTGACGCCGGAACGCCGGCTGCTGGCGGCGGGCGAGCTTGGCACCAATGGCCAGCTCGACCACCCGACCGTGCGCGGCGACGGCATCGCCGCCGGCCCGCACGAAGTGCTGTTCCATGTTGGCGACTGGCTGCGGGCGGCGGGCTATGCCGAGGAGCAGGCCCGCTTCCTCGACATCGTTCCATTCCGCTTCGTCGTCACCGACCTCGACCGCCATCTGCATCTGCCCTTCAAGTTCACCCCCTACGGGGTTTCCCTCTTTCTCGGTGTGTGACGGGGGTCAGGTCAACCTTTTGGAGAGACCGGCGACACGTTCCATCACCAGCATCAGGCCGATGGTGACGACGATCAGCACGCCCGACAGCGCCGCGACGGTCACGTCCAGCCGGCCTTCCAGATCCTGCCACATGCGGATCGGCAGCATGTCGGTGGCGGCGTCGCGCAGAAACAGCGAGACGGGGACGTTGTCGAAGGACGCCATGAAGGCGATGAAACCCCCCGCCATGATGCCGGGCCGGATCAGCGGCAGGGTGACGCGGCGGAAGCCGTACCAGCGCCCTGCACCCAGGCTGGACGAGGCCTCCAGCAGCGACGGGTTCATCTGGGCCAGCGACGCCACCGTGTTGCGGACGACGAAGGGCACCGAGACGACCGTGTGGCCGATGATGAGCGTCAGCGGCGACACCGGCACCCCGATCATCGAGAAGAACATCAGCGACGACAGGCCGAAGGCCAGGGCCGGCAGCACCAGCGGCGACAGGAACAGGCTGTCCAGCACCTTCGCCGTCAGCGTCGGCGAGCGCGCGATGCCGAGCGAGGCGGAAACCCCCAGCAGGATCGACAGGCCGGTCGCCCAGGCCGCCACCGTCAGGCTGTTCATCATCGCGAACTGGAGCTGCCAGGCGTTCCACAGCTCGGCGTACCAGCGCAGCGAATAGCCGGGCGGCGGGAATTTCAGGGAATAGCCGCTCGTGAAGGACACCCAGATCACCACCACCGTCGGCGCGACCAGCAGGACCAGCGCCATCAGCGCGATGCCGGTCATGACGATGCGGAAGCTGAGCGCATCGAAATCGATGCGGCGGCTGCCGGAGACCGGCTTTGCGTGGTCGGACATCGATGCCTCCCCGGATCAGGCGTTGGCATAGCCGCGCGACAGGCGGCCGAGAGCGTTGAAGATCGAGACCACCACCAGCACCGACACCAGGAAGACGATGGAGATCGCTGCGGCGAAGGGCCAGTTCTGCAAGGTGGAGGCCTGCTGGTAGATGTACATCGGCATGAACAGCATCTGGCCGCCGCCGATCAGGCTCTGCGTGATGAAGGCGGTGATCGCCGCGGCGTAGGTCAGCAGGCAGCCGGCGACGATGCCCGGCAGCGACAGCGGCAGGATCACCTTGCGGAAGGTCCGCCAGTGCCCGGCCCCCAGCACCGACGAGGCATCGGCGAAATTCGGGTCGATGCGGCTGAGCGCGGTGATGATCGGCAGCACCATCAGCGGCATCTGCACCTGTGCCAGCGCCACGACCACCCCGCCCTCGGTGTAGAGCAGCTTCAGCGGCGTGTCGATCAGCCCGATCCAGGCCAGCGTGGCGTTGACGATGCCCTGGCGGCCCAGGATGACCACCCAGGCGAAGGTGCGCACCACCACGCTGGTCAGCAGCGGCAGCAGCACCAGCAGCATGATCAGCCCCCTGGCCCAGGCGGGAGAGCGCTGGTGCAGCCATGCCACCGGATAGCCCAGCAGCAGGGTCAGAACCGTCACCTTCACCCCCAGCCACAGGGTGGAGCCCAGAACCCCCAGGCTGAAGCTGTCGCCCAGGAAAGCGACATACTGGGTCAGCCCGTAATGGCCGCCCTGTGGGTCGGTCTGGAAACTGAGCGCCAGCAGGATCACCAGCGGTGTGACGAAGAACAGGATGAAGCCCGCCGCCAGCGGAGCCGCGAGCTTCAGGTCGTAGGTGGTGACGTCGCGCAACGTCGCGGCCATGGGGCGCCTCCTCCGGCTGGCGGGCTATGGGTGGTCAGACGCGGATTTCGCGGTTGAACCGCTCGATCCAGGCAGCGCGCTGCTCGTTGATCTTGGCCCAATCCTGGAACACGAACTTCTTCGCGATCTCCGCATGGTCCTTGGCCAGCGTCTTGGCCAGTTCGCCCTTGATCGCGACCTTCGTGTTGGTCGGCACGATCAGGTAGGGCTCCTCCATCAGCGTGGCCTGCACCTCCGGCGACAGGGCGGCTTCGATCAGCTTGAAGGCCAGTTCCTTGTTGGGGGAGTTCTTGACGATGTGGATGGTCGTCTTGAAGGCGATGGCGCCCTCCTTCGGAATGACGAACTCGACGGGCACGCCGCGCGCCTTCAGGATCTGGATGGCGTTGAAGTTGCCGGGGGAGATGTCGATCTGGCCCTGCTGGAACAGGGTGGCGAGCTGGCCGGGGTTGGCGGCGACGGCGGCAAGGCTGGGGCGCAGCGCCTCGATGGCCTTGAAGGCCGGGTCGATGTTGGCCTCCGACCCGCCATGCATCTTGGCGAGTTCCACCATGAAGCCGGTGCCGAGCGTCGAGTTCAGGTTGGTGATGCCGACGCGGCCCTTGAATTCCGGCTTCCACAGGTCGGCCCAGGAGGTCGGCGGCGTCTTCACCGTCTCGGGGTTGTAGGTGATGCCGACCACCTGGAAGAAGGGCGCCGGCCCCATCGGGACCTGTGCCGCCGGGATCAGGTCATTGTAATAGGCGCTCTTTTCGACCGGATAGGGTTCGACGAGATCCTGCGCGATGGCCTGGAGCGCGGGCCCCGGATCGTGCAGCATGACGTCGATCGGCGGGTTGGACCTGGCGGCGTTGACCTTGGCGATCTGGTCGACCGACAGCATCGGGTCGAGGACGATGTTGGCATTGCCCGCCGCCTTGCGGAAGGCGGGGACGAGCACGGCCTTGTGGGCTTCCTCCCAACTGCCGGTGAAGGTCGCGAAGACCAGCGGGCGCGCCTGTGCCCAGGTCAGGCCGGGGAAGGCGTGCATGGCACCCAGCGTCAGCGCCGTCTGCATCAGATTGCGGCGGGTCAGCAGCATCGTTCACTCCTGAAGGTGAGAGGGGGCCTGAAGGTGAGAGGAGGTGGGCGAAGAGGAGATTCAGGCCGCGGCGAAGACCGAGGCGAGACGGGGAGCCACCGGCGCCAGCCGCACCGGGGTACCGGGCGCCAGCAGGTCGGTGCGCTGGATGCGCGGTTCCGACACCTTGACGGCGGTGCCGTCGCCGACGCGGATTTCGTGGACGACGGTGGCGCCCAGCGGCAGCCCCATCTCGACCACGCCGTTCAGCGTCTCGGCGTCGCCCGTGGCGGGATCGACGCTCAGATGTTCGGGGCGCAGGCAGACGGTGACGCGGGAGCCTGGCCGCAGATCGCCCTTGGGCGCGCGGGTCTCGATCAGCCCGCCGGCGTCCAGCCGCACCCGGCCGGCGCTGCGGTCGCTGTCGACCAGCACGCCGCCCAGCAAATTGGCCGAGCCGACGAAGGTGTTGACGAACAGGCTGTCGGGCGCGTCGTAGATCTCGGTCGGCGGGGAGAATTGTTCGAGCCGGCCCTGGCTCAGCACCGCGACGCGGTCGGCCATCGACAGCGCCTCCTCCTGGTCGTGGGTGACGAGGATGGTGGTGATGCCGGACAGGCGCTGGATACGCTTGACCTCGATCTGCATGTCGAGGCGCAGATTCTTGTCGAGCGCGGCAAAGGGTTCGTCCAGCAGCAGGATCGACGGGTTGACCGCCAGCGCGCGGGCCAGTGCCACGCGCTGCTGCTGGCCGCCGGACAGCTGGCGCGGGGTGCGGTCGCCGAGATGGCCGAGCTTGACCAGATCAAGCATGCGTTGCGCCTCGCTGCGCTGGGTGGCGCGGTCGACGCCGCGTGCATCCAGCCCGTAGGCGACGTTTTCCTCCACCGTCATGTGCGGGAACAGCGCGTAGTTCTGGAAGACGATGCCGACCGAGCGGCGGTTGGGCGGCAGTCCGTCCACGCTTTTGCCGCCAACCATCACATGCCCCTTCGTCTGGGCGAGGAAACCGGCGATGATCCGCAGCAGGGTGGTCTTTCCGCAGCCCGACGGGCCGAGCAGGGCCACCAGTTCGCCGCCGCGGATGTCGAGCGTGACCTCGTTCACGGCGAGCGACGCGCCGTAGCGTTGGGTGATCCCGTCGAGAAGAAGCGTCTGCCCGCGCGGGGAAGCCGGGCCGTTGGGCGAAGCGCTGACCATGGCTGCACCATCCCTTTCGCGTTGCCGTTCGATTGCCTTCCTCTTTAGCAAACGGCATGCCGATTTTTCATTTTGCGTTATATAGCAGTATGATAGCATTGTTTTGTGATGGCCGGCGCTTTTCGCGGAAACCGAATTGCCGCCATCTTGTGCGCAGGCCGGATGCATATGCCGCTTTTGACGCCATTGTCGGGAGACTGATCGATGTCTGTGCAGAATGACGTCTTGTGGCGGGACAGTGCGATGTCCCTGGCAGCGCGTCTCGCCAGCGGGGAGCTTTCAGCCCGCGCGGTGACGGAGGCGGATCTGGTCCGGATCACGGCTGCCGATCCCGCGCTCTGCGCCTTCCTGACCGTCGCTGCGGACAAGGCGATGGCGCGGGCCGGGGCGCTCGATGCCGCCTTTGCAAAGACCGGCCGGCCGGTCGGGCCGCTGCATGGCGTGCCGGTGGCCATCAAGGACCTGACCGACACCGCAGGCATCCGCACGACCTACGGCTCGGAGCTTTACGCCGACCATGTGCCGGCGGCGAACGATGTCGTGGTGGAGCGGATCGAAGCGGCTGGCGGCATCGTCATCGGCAAGACCAACACGCCGGAATTCGGCTTCGGCGCCATCTGCGGGAACCGTCTGGCCGGACCGACGCGCAACCCGTTCGATCCGCGGCTGACGTCCGGCGGATCGAGCGGCGGCGCTGCGGTCGCCGTCGCCGCCGGTATGGCGCCGCTTGCCCATGGCACCGACTTCGGCGGGTCTGTGCGGGTGCCGGCGAGCTTCTGCGGCGTCGCCTCCATCCGGCCGACGCCCGGACTGATTCCTGCGCCGAAACGGCCGCTGGGTTGGGATACGCTGGCGACGCATGGCGTGATCGCGCGCAACACGGCGGACTGCGCAGTGCTGCTCGCGGTGATGGCCGGCATGGACCCGGACGATCCGACATCGCTTCCGGTACCGCTCCGCGCCGGTGTCGGCGAAGGGTTGGGCTCACGGCTGTGTGCCACGGCCGATTTCGGTGCCGCAACGGTGTCGCATGCGGTGAGGGAACGCTTCGCCGCCGCCGTCGCCCGGCTGGAGGCGGAGGTAGGGCCGGTCCCCCGCCGTCATCCGGACTGCGGCGACGCCATGGCGACCTTCCGCACCCTGCGCGCCGCCCAGATCAGCCACGCCTACGGCCCGCTGCTGGACAGGCATGGCGACCGGTTGACCGACACCGTGCGGTGGAACATCGAAGCGGGCAGCGGCATCACCGCCCAGGCCTATCTGGAGGCACAGGCGGCGCGCACCGCGCTGTACCGCCGCTTCACGGCACTGTTCCGGGATATTGACGTCCTGGTGGCCCCGGCTTGCGGCGTTCTACCCTGGCCGAACGAGGATGGCGAGGTGACCGCCATCGACGGCAATCCGACGGAGACGATCCTGGACTATCTCGGCGTCACCGCCATCGTAACGCTGATCGGGTTTCCGGTGCTGACGCTGCCGGCCGGCGATGCCGACGGGTTGCCCTTCGGCATCCAGTTGATCGCCCGTCCAGGGGAGGAGCACCGCTTGATCGGTCTGGGCCGCCGGCTGGAGCGTGACGCCGGCTTCGTCCATCGCTGGCCTTCGGATCCGGCATTGCCGGACTGAGAAGCCGGCGGTCCGGTCATCGCCGGTCCCGTCCCGTCATTCGCGATGGCGCAGCGCCTCGACCAGGGCGATGAAGGCCGGCGAGGACTGCCGCCGGCTCGGATAATACAGGTGATAGCTTTCCCAGTAAGGCGACCAGTCTTCGAGGACGCGCCTCAGCCGTCCTTGCGCGATGTGGGGGCTGGCGATGTCCTCCGGAACATAGGCAAGGCCGAAGCCATCCAGGGCCGCCTCCAGAACATTGTGGATGTTGTTGAAGGCCACCTGTCCATCGACGCGGATGTTGACCGTCTGCCCCTCGCGTTCGAACTCCCATGCCCACAGGCCGCCATAGGTCGGCAGGCGCAGATTGATGCAGTTGTGGTGGACAAGCTCCTGCGGGCTGGCAGGGATCGGATTGCCGTCGAAGTAGGCGGGGGTGCCGATCACGGCGAAGCGGACCGGCGGGCTGATTCTGGCCGAGATCATGTCCTTGGCAAGCAGCTCGCCCATCCTGACGCCGGCATCGCACCGGGTGGCGACGATGTCGATCAGCGCGTTGTCGAGAACCAGCTCGACCTTGATGTCGGGGTATTTCGGCAGGAAGTCGCGCAGCTTGGGCCAGAGCACATGGGTAACGGCATGGTCGGATGCGGTGATGCGGATGTTGCCGGCCGGCTTCTCGCGCAACTCGCTGAGCGCGTCGATCTGGGCGCCGATCTCATCGAAATGCGGACGGATTCCGTTGAACAGGCGCTCGCCCGCATCGGTCAGCGACACCGCCCGCGTCGTGCGGGTCAGAAGCCGGATGCCGAGCCGGGTCTCAAGCTGGCGGATGGTGTGGCTGAGCGCCGACTGCGACAGGCCGAACTGCGCCGCCGCCCTGGTGAAGCTCCGTTCACGGGCCACCGCGATGAAGGCCAGCAGATCGTCGACGCTCTCACGCGGCATTCATGAATCCCCTTCATGTCGTTCCGCACAGTATAGCGCCGGAGTGGAATTCAGGAATCGGCTTGCTCGACGCTCTGACGCTGTCGGGGGCAACAAACCCCCGTCCGGCGGGCCGCTGGGGGCGCGCCGGACAGGGGTGCTCACATTTTTTAACAGGGAGGCGAGAGCCGGGATCAGGTGGACAGGGAAGCGTTGTCGATCACGAAGCGGTATTTGACGTCGCCCTTGAGCATCCTCTCATAGGCCGCGTTGATGTCGCCGGCGCGGATCAGTTCGATGTCCGCGGTGATGCCGTGTTCGGCGCAGAAATCCAGCATTTCCTGCGTTTCGGGAATGCCGCCGATCATCGAGCCGGCAATGGACCGCCGCTTGGTGATCAGGTTGAACACGTTGGGCGAGGGATGCGGCGTGGCCGGCGCACCGACCAGCGTCATCGTGCCATCGCGCTTCAGCAGCACGAGAAAGGCGTCCAGATCGTGCGGAGCCGCCACCGTGTTCAGGATCAGGTCGAAGCTCTTGGCATGGGCGGCCATCTCGATCTCGTTGCGGGAAACGACGACCTCGTCCGCCCCCAGCGCCTTGGCATTCTCCCGCTTGGATTCGGACGTGGTGAAGGCCACCACATGGGCGCCCATCGCGTGGGCCAGCTTGATTCCCATATGGCCGAGGCCGCCGATCCCGACGACGCCGACCTTCCTGCCCGGCCCCGCCTGCCAATGGCGCAGGGGCGAATAGGTGGTGATGCCGGCGCACAGCAGCGGCGCCACCGCTGCAAGCTGCTCCTCCGGGTGCTTGACGCGCAGCACATAGCGTTCATGCACGACGATCCGCTGCGAATAGCCGCCCAGCGTGTGGCCGGGCGGGTCGTCGGTCGGTCCGTTGTAGGTGCCGACCATGCCGTCGCAGTAGTTCTCCAGCCCGGCTTCGCAGTCGTCGCAATGCTGGCAGCTGTCGACCATGCAGCCGACGCCGACCAGATCGCCTTCGCGGAAGCCTTTCACATGGCCGCCGACCGCGGAAACCCGGCCGACGATCTCGTGGCCTGGAACGCAGGGCCACAGCGTGCCGGCCCATTCCGCCCGCACCTGATGCAGGTCCGAATGACAGATGCCGCAATAGGCGATCTCGATCTGCACATCATGCGGGCCGGGAGCCCGGCGGGCGATGTCCATCGGCTCCAGCGGCCGGTCGGCGGCATGGGCGCCATAGGCTTTCACAGTCATGGGGGAAACCTCTCGCGTCTCTTGGCTTCTTTTCCGGGACGGGCGGCATCAGGCGCCGTATTGCTCGTCCGTCACCTTGTCCATCCAGTCGACCGCCTTGCCGTCCAGCTGTTCCTGGATGGCGATGTGCGTCATCGCCATGGTGGGCGAGGCGCCGTGCCAGTGTCGTTCGCCCGGCGCGAACCAGACAACGTCACCGGGGCGGATCTCCTCGATGGGACCGCCCTCGCGCTGGGCTCGGCCGCAGCCGGCGGTGACGATCAGCGTCTGCCCCAGCGGATGGGTGTGCCATGCCGTGCGGGCGCCGGGTTCGAAGGTGACGCTGGCGGCCGTCGTGCGGGCCGGCGGGTGCGGCTGGAACAGCGGGTCGATGCGGACCGTACCCGTGAACCAGTCGGCCGGTCCCCTGGCGGATGGCTGCGAGCCGACGCGTGTGATGTCCATGGCCTCGATCCTCCGGTCGTTGCCCGCCGCGGTGCGGCGGTGGTGGCGACAGAGAAGCTAGTCCACGGGACTGTCTGCGATTAGTCCCCCAAAGATGCATGGACTTATGAAAGAACCTCATCAATTCCCGTGACGTGTCGCGGTTTCGATGTCCGTTCACGGGGCCGGTCAGGCGATGGCTCCGCCGCCATCCACGCGCACGGTGGAGCCGGTGGCGAAGGGGGTGGTGGCGAGGAACAGCACGGCGTTGGCGATATCCTCTGCTTGGCCCACCCGGCGGGCAGGCAGGCGTTGGGCGGCGCCGGCGAACATCGCCTCCCGCTTCTCCGCCGGCAGGCCGGACCACAGCGGTGTCGCGATCAGGCCGGGCGAAACGGCATTGACGCGGACCGGGGCGAGTTCCAGGGCCAGCCCGCGGGCCAGCGCTTCCAGCGCGGCGTTGATGGCGCCCTGCAGAACGGAGGTCGCGGACGGCCTGACGCTGAGAAAGCCCGACACGAAGGTCAGCGATCCGGTCTCGCTGATTTTTGCGGCCCGGGCGACATGGTAGGCGCCCCAGAATTTGCTGTCCATCGCGGTCCGGGCGTCGGCGACGGCAAGGCCGCGCACCGGCCCGCCGGGCGTCTGCGCCGCGGAGACGACGACATGGTCCCAGGCCGGCTCTTCCGCGAAGAAGCGTTCAACCGCCTCCAGGTCGCGGGTGTCGAGCACGACGGCGCGTGCGTCGCCGCCGATTGCGGCGACCGCGGCGTCGAGCTTTTCGCGCGACCGCGAGGCGATGGTGACCGAAGCGCCTGCTTCGGCAGCCGCCGTCGCGGTCGCCAGACCGATGCCGGAGCTGCCGCCGACCACCAGCACGCGCGTGTTCTTCAAGCTGTCTGACATGGTGCATTTCCTTCAGGGGTGGATTGGAAGGAAGTCTAGAACCTCTCCGGATTACGCAGTATCCTTGATCGGATCGATATACTCTCCACCAAATGGAAAGAATGCGACGGGTATGCTGGGCGACCTCGATGAGCTGCGCACTTTCGTCCGCATCGTCGCTGCGGGCAGCCTGTCCGCCGCCGGCCGAGAGATGAATGTGGCGCTGAGTGTGGTCAGCAAGCGGCTGGCATCGCTGGAGCGGCGGACCGACACACGGTTGGTGGCCCGCAGCACCCGGCGCCTCGCCCTGACGGATGAGGGGCAGCGGCTGTATCGGCATGCCCAGCGCATCCTCGCCGAGGTCGCTGAGGCCGAGGAGGCTCTCAGCCATGGCCGCGTCGAGCCGCAGGGCATTCTGCGGGTGGGAGCGCCGGCGGCCTTGGGTCGCATGCATGTCGGCCCGGTCTGCCGCGAGCTTGTCGAGGCTTATCCGCGGATTTCGGTCGACCTGCGCCTGACCGATCGAATGGTCGATCTGATCGACGAGGGGCTGGACGTGGCGGTACGGATCGGGGCGCCCAGGGATTCGGCGCTGGTCATGCGCAGGCTGGCCGACAACCGCCGGATCCTGGTCGGTGCGCCGGCCTATCTGGAGCGTCGCGGCTGGCCCGCCTCGCCAAAGGATTTGGAAAGCCACGACTGCATCCAATACCGCGGCACCGGCGGGCGCTGGCGCCTGCTCGGCCCCGGCGGTGCGGTGGTCGAACTGGACATCGCATCCCGCCTGCGCTGCGACAATGGCGACGTCGCCCAGGACTGGGCGCTTGCCGGCTGCGGCCTCATGTGGAAGTCACAGATCGACGTTCAGGACGACCTTGCCGCCGGCAGGCTGGTGCGGGTGTTGCCGGACTGGCATGGCGACCCCGCACCGGTCTGTGCGCTGTTCCCCTCGCAACGGCAACTGCCGACGCGCGTGCGCCTGTTCCTCGACGCCATGGCGCGCCGGCTGAACCGGGAGGAGGCAGGGCGATAGAAGCGCCGCTTGTGGTGCCTCAGCCAACCCGCTCGATGGCGATGGCCGTGGCCTCGCCGCCGCCGATGCACAGGGAGGCCACGCCCCGTGTCAGTCCGCGCGCCGCCAGGGCATGCAGCAGCGTCACGATCAGCCGTGCCCCGGTGGCGCCGATGGGGTGGCCGAGCGCGCAGGCCCCGCCATTGACGTTCGACCGCTCGGGATCGATCCCCAGGTCGCGCTCTGCCGCCATGGCGACGACGGCGAAGGCCTCGTTGATTTCGAACAGATCGACCTCGCCCACCGACCAACCGACCTTGTCCAGCAGTTTGCGGATCGCCGGGATCGGAGCGGTGGTGAACCAGGCCGGATCCTGGCTGTGGGTGGCGTGGCTGCGGATCTCCGCCAGGATCGGCAGACCGGAGGCCTCGGCCACCGAACGCCGGGTCAGCACCAGTGCCGCGGCACCGTCCGCATTGGCCGACGAGCTGGCGGCGGTGATCGTCCCGTCGCGGCGGAAGGCGGGTTTCAGCGCCGGGATCTTGTCGGGGGAGACCTTCAGCGGGTTCTCGTCCTGCGCGACCACCCGCTCGCCACCTTTGGCGGGAACCGTGACCGGCACGATCTCCGCCGCGAAGGCACCGCTTTCGACCGCCGCACGGGCGCGGGTCAGCGTCCGGGCGGCGTAGGCGTCCTGCTCGATGCGGGTAAAGCCGTAGGCCTCGGCCGTCGCCTCGCCGAAATCGCCCATGGCGCGGCCACCCTCATAGGCGTCCTCCAGCCCATCCAGCATCATGTGGTCCAGCAGCCGGTCGTGGCCGATGCGGTATCCGCCGCGGGCCTTTGCCAGCAGGTAGGGGGCGTTCGTCATCGACTCCATGCCGCCGGCCACGACGATGTCGGCCGACCCGGCGCGGATCAGGTCATGGGCCAGCATGGTCGCCTTCATGCCCGACCCGCAGACCTTGTTGATCGTGGTCGCTCCGGTCGCGTCGGGCAGCCCGGCGCCGCGGGCTGCCTGCCGGGCCGGCGCCTGCCCTTGCCCGGCGGGCAGGACGCAACCAAACAGCAACTCGTCGATGCTGGTGGGCGGCAAGCCGGCACGCTCCACCGCCGCGGCGATGGCGCGGGCGCCGAGAACCGGGGCCGGCAGCGCCGACAGCTCTCCCTGGAAGCGGCCCAGCGGCGTGCGGACGGCGGACACGATGACGACGGGGTCGTGGTTCGAAGCGGTGTGCATGTTGCGGTCTCCGGATCGGTGGCCCGGCTGGGGCGACATTTAAATGACGAGCATCATGTTTGCATAATTGATGATGATCGTCATATAATTTGTCAACGGGTCTCCTGTCGCTTTGCGGGGAGGCTTCTCAGTGTCGGGTCAGGGAAGGTGCATCATGCGGGTGAGCAAGGAGCAGGCGGCGGAGAACCGGCGCCGCGTCGTCGAGGTGGCAAGCGCGCTGTTCCGCGAGCGCGGCTTCAACGGGATCGGCGTCGCCGACCTGATGAAGGAGGCCGGCCTGACCCACGGCGGCTTCTACGGCCAGTTCGCCTCGAAGGAGGATTTGGCGGCGGAGGCCTGTGCCCACGCGATGGAGGTGGCGGCGGAGCGCTGGCGCGTGTCGGCGGAGACGAAGGGGGACGAGGCTCTAACGGCGCTGCTGGACAGCTATCTGTCCCCGCGCCACCGCGACCGCAGTGCCGCCGGTTGCCCCATTGCGGCACTCGCAATCGATGTGGCTCGTCAGGGTGGCGTGGCGCGCAGCGCCTTCACCCGCGGACTGCGGCCCTTCCTCGATGGCTTGAGCCGCCTCGTTCCGGGGCGTTCGGTGGAGGCGAAGCGGAGGGCGGCGCTGACCACCCTGTCGGAGATGGTCGGCGCCCTGATCCTCGCGCGTGCCGTCGATGACCCCGCCCTGTCGGAAGAGATCCTTGAGGCGGCACGCGCCAGCCTTGGCCGGCCTCCCGGCAAGCCGCAGGACGGCGATGCCTGACGGTCGCCGTGCCGGCGAGGCCGATCAGCCGATGCGGCGGAGCAGGTCGATCCGCAGCGGCTCGCCCAGCAGCCTGTCGAACTGGGCGGCAAGGCCGGTGAAGGCCGCAGCCTTCGCATGGGTGTCGAGCGCCGCCTGATCCTGCCAGATCTCGTACATCACGATGGTGCCGGGCTTTTCACGGCTGACATGGGCGGAGTAGGCGAGGCAGCCCGGCTCCTTCAGCACGTCCGGAACGATGGCGGTGATGGCGTCGGCCAGTGCCTGCTCCTGGCCGGGTTTGGCGACCAGATAGGCGACGAGTTGCACCTGCTCGCTCGGCGGAATGGTCATGGCGGTCTCTCCCCTGATGGACGGTTGGAACTGAAGCTTCGTAGCGCCGGGATTTGACCGATCCTCGCCCGCGGAACGGTGGCTTGCAACCCGGCCCCTTGGCCTGTGACCAAGGGATAGACCGGTCAAATCGAAATCGGAAATGCGGAGTTGCGATTTCAACCAGAAGGAAATCCGATGGATCCTATACCGCTGACCAGGGGCCGGACGCCCATCGCCAGCCTATGGGGTATGCCATTTCAGACGGCGCGGGCAGCGTGACGATGGGATTACCCGTCCTGTTGTCGACGGATTGCCCATCCAACGCTTCTGGAGCCTATGGTTTTTGCCGAACGCAGCGCACACGCGCCAGCTGACCGCCGCGGAACGAGGCGCCATTCCGCCATTCTCCTGCTTTGCCTCCTGTCCATCGGCGTTTCCATCCTCGCCGCGGCGGGCTCCGCCTTTGCGCAGTTGCCTCTGACGACGCCGGCCCCGGCGGCAGCCCCGGCACCGGACCCGAAGGAGATCGGCCGCCTGGTCGATTCGCTGGAGAACCCGGCCAAGCGCGAGGAACTGCTGGAGCAGCTGAAGGCTTTGCAGCAGGTCGAACAGGCGGCCAAGCCCGAGCGCGATACCGAGCGCCTCGGCACGCGCCTGCTGACGGTGCTGTCGGCGCGGCTGGACAATCTGGGGGAGGAGGTCCGGACGACCGGCGAGGTGGTGCTGGCCGCGCCGCAGGGGATGCGCTGGCTGCAGCGGCAGGCGCTGGACCCGGCAAAGCGGGCGACCTGGGCCTGGCTGTTCGCCGAACTCGCCCTTGTCCTTGTCGCCGGGCACAGCATCAGGCTGATCACGATCCGGCTGTTGAGCCGGCCGCGGTCGATCCTGGCGGCACGGCCCTTCCAGTCCGCCATCGCCAAGATCCCCTTGCTGCTGGTCCGCGCCCTGATGGATCTGGCACCCATCGCCGCCTTCGCCTTTGCCGGCTTCGGCGTTCTGGTGCTGATCGACCCGCCGGCGACGGTGCGGCTGCTCGGGGTCGCCTTCCTGAACGCCAGCCTGTTCGTGCAGGTCGTGCTTCTGGTGATGCGCGTCCTGCTGTCGCCGCGCTCCACCAACCTGCGGCTGATCCCGATGAGCGACGCGTCGGCGCGGCGTCTCCTGATGTGGAGCCGGGCCATCGCCGCCACCACCGTCTACGGCCTGTTCGCCGCCGGGACCGTGCGCACGCTCGGGCTGCCGGAACAGTCCTACGACACGCTGGTGAAGCTGGTCGGGCTTGCCGATGCCGTCATGCTGACCGCGCTTGTCCTGCAAAGCCGCGTCGCCGTCGCGTCCTGGCTGCGCGGGGAGATTTCGGCCGCACCGTCGGTTCCGGATCGGGAGCAGGGGGGAGCGCACGCTATCAGGACCACGCGCCCCGGCCGCCTTCTGCGCGCGGCCGGACGGCGTCTGGCCAATGTCTGGCATGCCGTTGCCATCCTCTACATCGTCGCGTTGTTCGGCATCTGGGCGCTGGAGGTGGAGGGAGGGCTGTTGTTCGTCCTGCGGGCAACAGCCGTGTCGATGGCGGTGATCGCCATCGCCCGGATCGCCGGTCGCGGGATCGCCCAGGGCTCCGCGGCACTGCGGCGGCGGCTGGACCGCCAGCGCTCGACCTGGGGCGAGCAACGGATAAAGCGCTATGTCGGGCCGGGCACCCGCCTGCTGCACTGGTCGGTCGCAGTTTTGACCGCTCTGGTGGTGCTGGATGCCTGGGGGCTGGACATCCGGGGGGCGGTGGAAACCGCCCTGGGCTGGCGGTTCGTCGCCTCCGGCCTCGCCATTCTGCTGGTCGCCGGCATCGCGCTTGCGGTGTGGGAACTGACGAACGCCGTCATCGAGCGGAACCTCGCCACCACCGACCGCAACGGCCACACGATCCAGCGCAGCGCCCGTATCCGCACGCTGCTGCCGCTGCTGCGCAACGCGCTGATGGTGCTGCTGACCACTTTCGTGACGCTGATCGCCCTGTCGGAACTGGGGCTGGACATCGGGCCGCTGCTGGCCGGTGCCGGCGTGGTCGGCCTTGCCGTCGGCTTCGGCGCGCAGACGCTGGTGAAGGACGTCATCACCGGCCTGTTCATCCTGTTCGAGGACACCATCTCGGTCGGCGATGTGGTGAATGTCGGCGGCAAGGGCGGTCTGGTGGAGGGCATCACCATCCGAACCATCCGCCTGCGCGATTTCGACGGAACGGTGCACACGGTGCCGTTCAGTGCGGTGACCAGCATTTCCAACATGACCAAGGACTTCAGCTACTACGTCTTCGACGTCACCGTGGCCTATCGCGAGGATGTCGACCGCGTCGTGTCGGTTCTGCACGAGATCGGGGCGGGGATGCGCGCCGATCCGCGCTTCGCGCCGCTGATCCTGGAGCCGCTGGAGGTGCTGGGCATCGACGCCTTCCAGGAATCCGCCGTCCTGGTCAAGGCGCGGATCAAGACCCTGCCGATCCAGCAATGGAACGTCGGCCGCGAATTCAACGGCCGCATGAAGAAGCGGTTCGGCGAACTGGGAATCGCCATCCCATTCCCGCAACGCATCCTGCACATGGCGCCCGACGGGATGCCCAAGGCGAACGCCTACGGCGAAGCGGCGGAGTGACCGCCGCCCGGCAGCGATGCTCCTGTCAAATCCTCTGGCCGGACCCAGGGAGGCTTGCTTGGGTTCGGGCCGCGATGGTTCGCGCCCCCAACATCGCTGTTGACCAAAGCTGTATTATCCATCATACAGGTTCCTGTCTGATGAATGGACAGCATTGGTTCCCGGTGGGACGGTTTCCGGTGGAAGGGGAGGCGGAGTGCTGTGAAGTCGGCGGTCGAACCCCTGAAGGCTCGCAGGATCTATCTGCTGCTGCGCGACCGCATCGTCGCCGGCGAGCTGCCGCCGGGCGCGCGCCTGCCGGGCGAACCGGCTCTGGCCGCCGAACATGCCGTGTCCCGCGTCACCGTGCGCCGCGCGCTGGACCTTCTGGACAAGGAAGGGCTGGTGCAGCGCAAGGCCGGGTCCGGCACCTTCGTCCACGACACGCGCGCTGTCCGGCCGATCGTCGCCGATCTGTCGAACGTGCTGTCGCACCTGATCGACATGGGCCGCAGCACCGACGTCAGGCTGCTGTCCTTCGGCTACGGCGTGCCGCCTGAGTCTATTGCCGAGAGCCTTGGCTTGAAACCCGGCGAGCGGGCGCAGCGGTCGGTGCGCGTGCGCCTGATCGACGGGGAGCCCTTCTCCTACCTCACCACCCATGTGCCGGAATGGATCGGCCTGACCTACTCGGAGGCGGAACTGGCAGCGCGCCCGCTGCTGGAACTGATCGAACGGTCGGGTGTGACGACGGAACGCGCCACCCAGGCGATCAACGCCACGTTGGCCGGTCCGGAAGCGGCGGCGGCGCTGGATCTGGAGATCGGTTCGCCGCTGCTGACCCTGACCCGCATTGTCTACGAGCCGTCGGGCCGCGGCGTGGAGCACCTCCACGCGCTGTACCGGCCCGACCGCTACAGCTTCCACATGGATCTGGTGCGCACCGGCAGCGACGGCGAACGGCGCTGGAGCCCGGCGCTCGGCTGGCCGCGCGCTGCTGACAAGAGCAAATCCGAGAAAAGCAAATCGGGCGAAAAGCCCACCCGCACCCCGCGGGTCATCAAACAGAGGAGTTGAGCGTTATGGGACGTTCGGTTCAGGACTCCACCCTCGCCGGCATTTCCCGCCGCACGGTTCTGAAGGCCGGTGCGGCGGCTGCCGCCGTCACCGCGCTGCCGTTTGCCGCCCCCTCGGTCCTGCGGGCGCAGACCCCGGCGGTGAAGATCGGCATCCTCCAGCCGGTGACCGGCGCGCTGGCCCATGACGGCGACCTAGGCCGGGCCGGTGCGGAGATGGCGATCAACGAGATCAACGCGGCCGGCGGCATCAAGTCGCTGGGCGGCGCCAAGCTGGAAATGCTGTTCGGCGACGCCCGCTCGACTCCCGAAGCCGGCACGCAGGAGGTGGAGCGGATGCAGGCCGAAGGCGTGTCCGCCATCGTCGGCGGCTTCGCCAGCCCGATTTGCCTCGCCGCGTCGCAGGCGGCGGCACGTTACGATCTGCCCTATCTGGTCGATGTCGGCGTGTCGGACCAGATCATGTCGCGCGGCCTGACCAACACCTTCCGCTTCAGCCCCGGTTTCGGCAAGGTCACCCAGGTGGCGCTCGACAACCTGACCGCCATCAACGACAAGGCGGGCAAGCCGGCCAAAACCGTCGTGCTGGTGCATGAGGACGGGCTGTTCGGCTCCGGCCTCGCCAAGCTGCTGCAAACCGAACTGCCCAAGCGCGGCTTCGAGATTCTGGAGACCATCGCCCACCCGACCCCGGCGCGCGACATGTCCAACGTGGCGCTGCGCATCCGCTCGCTGAACCCCGATCTGGTGATCCCGTCCAACTACTATGGCGAGTTCGTGCTGCTCGCCCGCACCATGCAGCAGCAGCGCATCAAGCCGAAGGGCATCTATGCGATCCTGGGCGGTGCGGCATCGAACGGCCGCTTCGTCAAGGAATTCCCGCAGGCGGCGCAGAACGTCATCGACTGCAACCACTGGCACGATCCGAAGAACCCGAAGGCGCTGGCGCTCCGCAAGGCGGTGGAAGGGCAGGGCAAGTCCTTCGCCTACAATGTCTCGCTGAACTATTCGAACGTCCTGCTGCTGGCCGACGCCATCGAGCGCGCGGGATCATCCGACCGCAAGAAGATCATCGAGGCGCTGAACGCCTCCACCTTCGCCGGCCACATCATGCCCTACGGCCCGACCAAGTTCGTCAACGGCCAGAACGAGGGCGCCACCCCGATCAACACCCAGATCCAGGGTGAGGACATCAAGGTGATCTTCCCCGACGCATTCGCCGAGGCGAAGGCCAACTTCCCGGCGGCCTGATCCGTTTTTCGCCGTCGCACCTCCGCATTCCCCCATCCGTCCGGGTCGCCGCGAGCCGGCCGACCCGGCGCGGGTGAGGGACCATTCCTCTCATGCGCGGGCTGCCATGTATTCACCTCAGATCATCCTGGAAGCGGCGCTGAACGGTCTGATGACCGGTGCGGTCTATGCCCTGATCGCGCTCGGCCTGACGCTGATCTACGGCGTGCTCCACATCATCAACTTCGCCCACGGCGCCCTTCTGACCTGTGCCATGTTCGCGGTCTGGATCGCCTGGGCGGCGCTGGGCATGGACCCCTATCTCGCCATCCTCCCGCTGGTGCCGCTGATGTTCGTGCTCGGCTACGGCCTGCAGCGCTTCGTCATCGGGCCGGCCAGCCATGGCGACGACGGCAACATCCTGCTGGTCACGCTGGGCCTGTCCATCGTGCTGGAGAATGTGCTGCTGGCGGTGTTCCAGTCCGACACCCGCACGCTTGACACCGATTATTCCTTCCAAGTGGTGGCTTTGGGACCGCTGCTGCTCAGCTATCCACGGCTGATCGGGCTGGGCGTCGCCGTGGTGGTCACCGGCCTCTTGTGGCTGGTGCTGAACCGCACCGACACCGGCAAGGCCATCCGCGCGGTCGCCAAGGAGAAGCTGGGCGCCAATCTGGTCGGCATCGACGTGCCGCATGTCTATGCCGTCACCTTCGGGTTGGGCTGTGCCTGTCTTGCCGTCGCGGCGGGGCTGCTGATGCCGACCTTCTACGTCAACCCGCGCATCGGCGGCGCCTTCGTGCTCGTCGCCTTCACCGTGGTGGTGCTGGGCGGCATGGGCTCGCTGCCCGGCGCGCTGCTGGGCGGCCTGTTCATCGGCGTGGTGGAGAGCCTGTGCGGCCTGTTCCTGGGCGACAGCCTGGGCCAGATCGGCATCTTCCTGATCTTCATCGCCGTGCTGCTGGTGCGGCCGACCGGACTGTTCGGAGCCAAGGCATGACCGCGCGCGACCTGATCCCGATCGGCGTCCTCACCGTCCTGGCGGCGCTGCTGCCGCTGGTGGTGACATCCAGCCCGGTGCTGAACTTCCTGGTCTTCATGCTGATCGTGGCGCTGGGCGCGCAGGGCTGGAACATCCTGGGCGGCTTCGGCGGCCAGTTCAGCTTCGGCCATGCCGCCTTCTTCGGCACCGGCGCCTATGTGACGGCGATCCTGCAACTGCGCTATGGCGTCAACGCCTGGGCCGGTCTGGTGCTAGCCGTGGCGGCCGGTGCGGCGGTCGGCTGGGTCATCGGCTTCCTCAGCTTCCGGTCGGGCCTGCGCGGCTCCTACTTCGCGCTGGTGACGCTGGCTTTTGCCGAAGTGTTCCGCATCCTCGCCAATGCGGCGTCATTCACCGGCGGTGCGGCGGGGTTGCTGATCAAGCTGGATGTCCGCGCCGCCAACCTGCAATTCGACGACCGCGCCGTCTTCTACTGGCTGGTGCTGGCCTTCGTTGCCGCGGTGCTGCTGCTGACGCGCTGGATCCAGCGCTCCCGCTTCGGGGCGCAGCTGGTGGCGGTGCGCGAGAACGAGGATGCGGCCAAGGCGCTGGGCGTCAATTCCCTGACGGTGAAGCTGCGCGCCATCGCTTTGTCCGGTGGGGTGACGGCGCTGTCCGGCTGCCTCTATGCCCAATATTTCCTCTACATCGACGCCAACATCGCCTATGGCAGCTGGATTTCGGTGGAGCTTCTGCTGGCCCCGATCATCGGCGGCGTCGGCACCGTCTTCGGTCCGGTGGTGGGGGCGCTGACCCTGCACGGGCTGGGCGAGGTCGCCAAGCAGTTCGCCGGCCGCATCCCCGGCATCGACCTGATCGTCTTCGGCGGCGTGCTGGTGCTGGCCGTGGCCTTTGCCCGCGGCGGCATCCTGGGCCTGCTGGAACGCTTAAGCGACCGCGGCCGCGGGATGGTCACGCGCGGACCCAAGGAGGTTTCCCATGCTGGCCGTTGATGGCGTTTCCAAGCGGTTCGGCGGGCTGATGGCGGTGGACAGCGCGACGCTGTCGCTGCAACCCGGAGGCATCGTCGGGCTGATCGGCCCGAACGGTGCCGGCAAGACCACGCTATTCTCGATGATTTCCGGCTTCGTCGCCCCCACCGACGGGCGCATCCGCTTCGATGGCACCGACATCACCGCCGAGGAGCCGCACCGCCGGGCGGAGCGCGGCATTGGTCGCACCTTCCAGATCGTCCAGCCCTTCGCCGGGCTGACGGTATGCGAGAACATCGCGGTCGGTGCCTATCTGCGCCATGCCAAACGGGCCGATGCAACCGCCAAGGCACGCGACGTGGCGCGCCGTGTCGGGCTGGGCGCCGAGCTTGACCGGCCGGCCGGCGGGCTGACGGTGGCCGGGCGCAAGCGGCTTGAGCTGGCCCGCGCGCTGGCGACCGAGCCGAAGCTGCTGCTGCTGGACGAGGTGCTGGCCGGGCTGAACCCGTCGGAAATCCGCGATATCATCCCGGTGATCCGGGGCATCCGCGACGAAGGGGTGACGATCCTGATGATCGAACACGTCATGCAGGCGGTGATGAACCTGTGCGAGCGCGTCTATGTGCTGGCACAGGGCCGCATGATCGCCGAGGGGCCGCCCGCCGTCGTCTGTGCCGATGCCCGTGTGATCGAGGCCTATCTCGGCCACGGCGCCGCCGCCCGGCTGAAGGCGGAGGGGGCGGCCCATGGCTGAGCAGCTTCTGGAAATCCGCGGGCTGAAGACCGGCTATGGCGCCACCGAGGTGCTGCGCGGCATCGACATGGCCGTCCATGCCGGCGAGATCGTCACGGTGCTGGGCTCCAACGGCGTCGGCAAGACCACGCTGAACAAGGTGATGTCGGGCGTGCTGCCGGCCTGGGCCGGCGAGATCCGCTTCGGCGGCACCCGCATCGACGGCAAATCCGCCGCGCGTATCGTGGAAGAAGGGCTGATCCAGGTGCCGGAAGGCCGCAAGATCTTCCCCAACCTGTCGATCCGCGAGAATCTGGAACTCGGCAGCTACCGGCGCGGCAAGTCGAACCGTGCACGGAACCTGGAGCGCATCTTCGCGACCTTCCCCCGGCTGAAGGAGCGCGAGGGCCAGTTCGCCGGCACTTTGTCGGGCGGCGAGCAGCAGATGCTCGCCATCGGCCGCGGCATGATGGCCGAGCCGCTGCTGCTGATCCTCGACGAGCCGTCGCTCGGCCTCTCGCCCCTGGTGGTGGAGGAGATGTTCGGGCTGATCCGCAAGCTGAATGAAGACGGGCTGGCAATCCTGCTGGTGGAGCAGAACGTCGTCCAGTCGCTGGAGGTCGCCCGCCGGGCCTACATCCTTGAGAACGGCGTCTTTGCGCTGTCGGGACCGTCCGACGAGATCGCGCGCGACCCCGAACTGAAACGCACCTATCTCGGCCTCTGAGGGGCTGTCCGCCTGGGAGCGGTGACATGACAAGCCTATCCTTCGACGTGAAGCCGGCGAGCGAGCTGCTCGCCGCCGCCCGCCCGTCCTGGCTCGACCGCTGGGGCGCCTTCGCCGCCGGCCTGACCTTCGCCGACCTGCCGGCCCCGGTGGTGGAACGGGCCAAGCTGGTGCTGCTCGACTGCATCGGCGTGATCGCCGCCGGCATGCAGGAACCGGAATGCCGTGCCCTGGTCGGCAGGATGGCTGAGACCGCCGGTGCCGGGGATTGCCCGGCCATCGGTTCGGGCCATGGCTTTCCCGCCGGCTCGGCCGCCTTCCTCAACGGCCTCGCCGGGACCATGCTGGAACTGGACGAGGGCAACCAGTATGCCCGCGGCCATCCGGGGATCCATGTGCTGCCGGCGGCACTCGCCGCCGGGCCGCGGCTGAACTCCTCCGGCGCCGATCTGCTGACCGCGCTGGCGCTGGGGTACGAGATCGGCTCGCGCATCGGCATCGCCGCCAAGCTGCTGGTCACCACCCACCCGCACGGCACCTGGGGCACGGCGGGTGCGGCGCTGGCGGTGGCGCACCTGAACCGGGCCGATGCGGCGGCGATGATCGAGACGATCAACATCGCCTCCACCCTCGGCCTCGCCACCAGCCGGCGGACGATGCTGGAGGGTGGCACCGTGCGCAACGCCTATGCCGGCGTGTCGAACCAGCTGGGCCTGACCGCCTGGGATCTGGCGGCCAGCGGCATCATCGGCGAGACCGACGGGGTCGGCAGCGTGTTCGGCGGCGTCATCGCCCGCGATTTTCGCCCGGACCTGATGGTGGACGAACTGGGCGAGCGCTGGGAGATCGCCCGCAACTACTTCAAGCGCCACGCCGCCTGCCGCTACACCCACGGCGCGCTCGATGCGCTGGGGGACATCGTGGCGCAGGCCGGCGGGCGGATCGCGCCGGAGCAGGTCGCCTCCATCGAGGTCGACACCTATGTCTGGGCCGCCCAGCTGAACGGCCCTGAACCGAAGAACATGCTGGCGGCGAAATTCTCGCTGCCCTTCGCGCTGGCGACCTTCCTCGCCAACGGGGCGGCGACGCCCGACGCCTTCCGCGACGAGGCCCGGCAGGCCCAGGCCACCCGCGATCTCGCCCGCCGGGTGACGGTGCGCGAGGATGTCGGCCTGACCGCCCGCCTTCCCGGACTGCGCCCGGCCCGTGTCCGCCTGACGCTCGCCGACGGCCGCAGCTTCGCGGCGGAGGCGCTGACCAACAAGGGCGACACCGAGGATCCCTACAGCCCGGACGAGGTGCGGGCGAAGTTCGCCGAACTCGCCGGCCCGGTCTGGGGCGCTTCGCACGCCGCCGCCATCGCCGACTGCGTCGAGACCATCGACCGCGCGGCCGATCTTTCAACCCTTACCCGGCTTCTGTCGGCGCCTGCCGCCGCCGGGGGGAGCGTCTGAGATGACCATGCCCGACCTCAGCTTCAAACAGCGGCTTTCCGAAGACCGCGTCGTGCTGGCTCCCGGCGTCTATGACGCCTTCACCGCGTCGATGGCCACCGCCGCCGGGTTCGAGGCGCTGTACTTGTCCGGTGCGGCCATCGCCTACACCCGGCTGGGCCGGCCCGACATCGGGCTGGTTTCGGTCAGCGAGGTGGCCGACACCATCGCCCTGGTGCGCGACCGCGTGCCGACGCCGCTGATCGTCGATGCCGATACCGGCTACGGCAACGCGCTCAACGTGCAGCGCACCGTGCGCACGTTCGAGCGCGCCGGCGCCACCGCGTTGCAGCTTGAGGACCAGAGCTTTCCCAAGCGCTGCGGCCACCTGACCGACAAGGCGGTGATCCCGGCCGGCGAGATGGCCGGCAAGATCAAGGCGGCGGTCGATGCCCGCGCCAGCGAAGGCACGCTCATCGTCGCCCGCACCGATGCGGTGGCGGTGGAAGGCGTTTCGGCCGCCCTCGACCGCGCCCGCCTTTATGTCGAGGCCGGGGCCGACGTGCTGTTCGTCGAGGCGCCGAAAAGCCGCGAGCAGCTGTCCGCCATCGCCACCGACCTGGGCGGCATCCGCCCGCTGCTCGCCAACATGGTGGAGGGTGGGCAGACGCCGATCAGCTCCGCCGCCGATCTGGCCGAGCTGGGTTACCGGCTGGTGATCTTCCCCGGCGGAATCGTGCGAGCGCTCGCTCGGCAAGCGCAGGACTATTACGGCTCGCTGGCGCAGCACGGCACCACCCAGCCTTTCCGCGACCGCATGTTCGACTTCAACGCGCTGAACGACCTGATCGGCACGCCGGAGATGCTGGCGCTCGGCGAAACCTATAAGGACTTTGGCCCCGCCAAGCGGGAGGACGCAGCATGACCACCAGAACCACCGCAATCGACCCCGTCACGCTGGCCGTCCTGAAGGGCCGGCTGGAGCAGATCGCCGACGAGATGGATGCGACGCTCTACCGCTCCGCCTTCAACCCGATCATCGCCGAGGCGCGCGACGCCTGCCACGGCCTCTACCATGCCGAGACCGGCGCCACGCTGGTGCAGGGCACCAATGGGTTGCCGATCTTCGTCGGCGCCATGGCCTTCGCGGTCAAGGCGGTGATCGACAAGGTGGTGAAGGAGGGCGACCTCCATCCCGACGACATCTTCCTGTTCAACGATCCCTATGACGGCGGCACCCACCTGAACGACTTCCGTCTGGTGCGGCCGATCTTCCGTCAGGGCCGGCTGTTCTGCTGGATGGCGTCGGTCGGCCATTGGCTCGACATCGGCGGCAACGTGCCGGGCAACTTCAACGCCCGCGCCACCGACAGCTTCCAGGAAGGCGTCCGCATCCCGCCGGTGAAGCTGGTCAAGGCTGGTGCGATGAACCACGATCTGCTGGCGATCCTCGCCGCCAATTCCCGTGTGCCGGTATCGAATTACGGCGACCTGAACGGCCAGTTGAATGCCCTGGACCTGGGCGTGCGCCGCCTGACCGAGCTGCTGGACGAGCATGGCGAGGAGACGGTCGCCGCCGCCTTCGACGCCTTCACCGCGCGGGCCGACGCGCTGATGCGCAGCGCCGTGTCCAAGCTGCCGGACGGCGTCTACAGCTTCGAGGATTATCTCGACAATGACGGCATCACGGCGGACCGGCTGCTCATCGCGCTGGACCTGACGATTGCCGGCGACCGGATGACGCTGGACTTCTCGCGGTCGTCGGCTCCCTGCGCCGGGCCGCTGAACATCGCCTATTCCACCGCGGTGGCCTGCTGCTATGTCGCGCTGAAGCATGTCTTCACCGACGTGCCGGCCAATGCCGGCTGCCTCAACCCGATCACCTTCGTCATCCCCGAAAGCACCCTGCTGGCGGTCAAGCCGCCGAAGCCGGTCGGCGGCTATACCGAAACCATCCTGCGGGTGATCGGCGTGGTGTTCGGCGCGCTGGCGCTCGCCGACCCGGCCCGCGCCACCGCCGCCCCCTTCGGCACCATCAACGCGCTGTCGCTGGCCGGCCACCGCAAGGACGGCTCGCGCTGGGTGATGTTCTCCTTCTTCGGCGGCGGCCTGGGCGGCAATCCGGAGACGGACGGGCTGAACCACGCCAACAACCCGATCTCCACCGCCACCATCCCGCCGGTGGAAATCCTCGAAGCCGCCTATCCGGTGATGTTCACCCAATGGGCTCTGCGCCCGGACTCCGCCGGTGCCGGCCTGCATCGCGGCGGGTTGGGCGCGGTCTACGAGATCGAGGCGCTGACCGACGCCGACGTCTTTTTGCTGGGCGAGCGCGGCGTCTTCGCGCCCTTCGGTGTCGCCGGCGGCATCCCGGCGGCGCTGAACCGCTTCACCTGGCAGAGCGACGAGGGCGAGAAGTCGCCGCCGCTCGCCTCCAAGGTCACCGACGTGAAAATCCGCGACGGCCAGCGCGTGCGGCTGGAGACGCCGGGCGGCGGCGGCTGGGGCGACCCGAAGCGCCGCGATGCGGAGGCTGTCGCCCGCGACGTGCGGCTCGGCTACCTCGGCCGTGACGCGGCGCGCAGCGCCTATGGCGTGGCGCTGACCGACGACGGCGCGCTCGACATCGCCGCCACCGCGACCTTGCGCGAATCCTCCGCCGCCTGACGATTCCGGGATCCAAGACCATGAGCAACGGTATTTCCATGGGTGCAGCCAAGGGCGCCCCCAAGGGCGCCATCGTCGGCGTCGATGTGGGCGGCACCTTCACCGACCTGTTCCATTACGACGAGGCGCGCGGCAGCTTCCGCACCGCCAAGGTTCCGTCCAACCGCGGCGACGAGGCGGTCGGCTTCCTGGCCGGTTTGCAGAGCTTCGGCCCGGTGGCGGAACTGGGCTCCATCGTACACGGCACCACCGTCGGCACCAACGCACTGCTGGAGCGCAAGGGCGCGAAGGTCGGGCTGATCACGACCGCCGGCTTCCGCGACGTGCTGGAGATGCGCCGCCGCGACCGACGCCACACCTGGGGCCTGTGGGGCGATTTCGTGCCCGTTGTCGACCGCGACATGCGGCTGGAGGTGGCGGAGCGCACGCTGGCCGATGGCACCATCCGCACCGGAATCGACCCGGAGGAGGTGCGCGCTTGCGCCCGCCGGCTGGCCGAGCAGGGGGCGGAGGCGCTCGCCATCGTCTTCATCAACGCCTATGCCAACCCGGCCAACGAGCTGGCGGCGCTGGAGGCGGCGCGCGAGGTCTGGCCGAACGCCAATCTCGAATGTTCCTCCCGCATCCTGCCGGAAATCCGCGAGTTCGAGCGCACCTCGACCACCGCGCTGAACGCCTATCTCCAGCCGGTGGTCGGCAGCTATCTCGCCAAGCTCGACAACGCGCTGGCCGGCGAAGGGTTCGGCGGCCGCTTCCATATCGTGCAGTCGAACGGCGGCGTGATGTCGACCGACACCGCAAGGCGTCTGCCGGTGCGCACCGCCCTGTCGGGCCCGGCGGCCGGCGTGATCGCGGCGGCGGCGATCTCGAAGGCGGCGGGCTTTCCCAACGTCATCACCGGCGACCTTGGCGGCACCAGCTTCGACGTGTCGCTGGTGGTGGAAGGGCAGACCATGCTGGCCGCCCAGACCACCATCGATTTCGGTCTGGTCGTCCGCACGCCGATGATCGAGATCACCACCATCGGCGCCGGCGGCGGCTCCATCGCCGGGGTCGATCCCGGCGGCATGCTCCAGGTTGGGCCGGAGAGCGCCGGTTCACGGCCGGGCCCGGTCTGCTACGGCCAGGGCAACACCCGCCCGACCCTGACCGACGCCAACGTGCTGCTCGGCCGCATCAATGCCGAACGCCCCATCGGCGGCAAGCTCGCGCGTCTGGACGTCGATGCCGCCCGCACTGCCATCGCCACCCATGTCGCCGAGCCGCTCGGCCTCGACGTCATGGCGGCGGCGGAAGCCGTGGTGCGCATCGCCAACAGCAAGATGGCCGGAGCCATCCGCCTCGTCTCCATCGAGCGCGGCCACGATCCGGCCAAATTCGCCGCCGTGCCCTTCGGCGGCGGCGGGGCGCTCCATGTCGGCGCGCTGATCAAGGAGGTCGGTTTGAAGGCGGCTCTGGTGCCGCGCTTCCCCGGCGTGACCTCGGCGCTCGGCTGCGTCATCGCCGACATCCGCCACGATCAGGTGCAGACGGTCAATCTGCCGCTGGCCGGCATCGACGCACGCTCGCTCGACCGCCGCATGGTGGAGGAGGCGACCGCAGCCCGCGCGGTGGTGGAGTCCGCCGGGCTCAGCGTCGAGCGCATCGACCTCGTCTTCGAACTGGACATGCACTACATCGGCCAGACCCATACGGTCGCCGTGCCGCTGCCGGTGTCGGTGGAGAACGACAGCACGGGGATCGACGAGGCGACCATCCACGCCGCCTTCGAGCGCGCCTATCAGGCCTCTTTCAGCCGTCTGCTGCCAGGGGTGGGGGCCAAGATCGTCAATCTGCGCACCGCCGCCATCGGCCGCCGTCCGCATTTCGACCTCTCTGCCCTGGCTCCGGCCGCCGGAACCACGGTGGAGGGCGCCTATGCCGGGTCGCGGCCGGTGTGGTTCGATGGGGCTTGGCATGAGACGGCGGTCTATAACCGGCTGGATCTGCCGGTCGGTGCCCTGATCCAGGGCCCGGCGATCCTTGAGCAGCCGGATGCCACCACCGTCATCGACCCCGACCTGTCCGCCCGTGTCGACGGCTTCGGCAACATCATTGTCGAAAGGAGCGCCCGATGAGCGCTGGCGTCTTCCCGGTCGAGCGCACCGCGCTGCTGGTCTGCGACCTCCAGAACGACTTCCTGCATCCCGAAGGCGCCTATGGCCGCGCCGGGCAGACGGCGGCGGAGATTGCGGCGCTGCCGGAGCGGGTCAAGCCGCTGGCCGATCTGCTGCGCTCGCGCGGCGGTTGGGTGATCTCCACCAACTTCACCCTGGTGCCGGGCCGCGGCGGCGAGCCGATGATCTCGCCTCATCTGAAGTCGCTGCGGCCCTTCCTGGCGAAGGGCGATTTCCAGCCCGGAAGCTGGGGTCACCGCACGGTGGATGCGCTCCAGCCCGTCGATGTCGAGGTGGAGAAAATCGCCTATTCCGCCTTCTACATGTCGCGGCTGGAATGGGTGCTGGCGAAATGCGGGGTGGAACGGCTGCTGGTCTGCGGCATCGTCACCAATGGCGGTGTCGCCTCGACCGTGCGCGACGCCCATGTCCGCGATTTCGAGACCATCCTGCTGGAGGACGGTTGCGCCGCCTTCAGCCCGGAGGTGCATGAGGTTTCCGTCGCAGCACTCCGTCCGGTCTGCCGGGTGGCGACAGTCGCCGCGATGCTGGAGGAGGTGGCGAACTCATGAGCCGCATCCTGCCCGCCGATGGCATCGAGTTCGAGTTCACCGTCCCCGTCGTCGTGATCGGCGGCGGAGCGGCCGGAATGGTCGCGGCGCTGGCCGCCCATGAGCGGGGGGCCGGCGTGCTGGTGCTGGAGCGCGATGCGCTGCCGCAAGGCTCCACCGCCCTGTCGGCCGGACTGATCCCGGCGCCGGGCACCCGCTGGCAGCGCGATGCCGGAATCGAGGACAGCCCGGAGCGCTTCGCCGCCGACATCATCGCCAAGGCGAAAGGGGAGCCGGACCCGCTTGAGGTCGCCCGCGTCGCCCAGGTGGTCGGGCCGGCCCTGGAATGGCTTGCCGACCGCTATGGCCTGCCGTTTTCGGTGGTGGACAATTTCAGCTATCCCGGACATAGCGCCCGTCGCATGCATGGGTTGCCCAGCCGGTCGGGAGCGGAACTGATCGACCGGCTGCGCGGTGCCGTGGAAACCGCCGGCATCGACGTGCTGTGCGAGGCGCATGTGACCGCGCTCCATGCCGATGGCGCACAGATTCGCGGTGTCGAGATCACGCGGCCCGACAGCAGTGTCGAGCGGGTCGGCTGCGGTGCGCTGATCCTTGCCTGCAACGGCTATGGTGGGAACAGGGCGCTGGTCGAGCGGCATGTGCCGGAACTGGCCGACGCGCTCTATTTCGGCCATACCGGCAACCAGGGCGACGCACTGCTGTGGGGCGAGGCGCTGGGGGCGGCAACCCGGCATTTGTCGGGGCATCAGGGCCATGGCTCGGTCGCTCATCCCGCTGGCATCCTCGTCACCTGGGCGACGATTACCGAGGGCGGCGTGCAGGTGAATGCGGAGGGGCGGCGCTTCTCCAACGAGGCGCAGGGCTATTCGGAACAGGCGGCGGTGGTGCTGCGCCAGCCGGACGGCATCGCCTGGACCGTCTTCGACGAGCGCATCGCCGCCATCGCCCGTCAGTTCGAGGATTTCCGGCAGGCCGAGGCGATGGGCGCGGTGTTGAGCGCCGGCACGCCGGCCGAACTGGCCCGGCTGATGAAGATCGACGCAAATGCCCTCGCCGCCACGCTGGCCGACATCGACCGGCTGAAGGCAGAGGGTGGAACCGATGGGTTCGGTCGCGACTTCGCCGGCTCGGCCCCGCTGGTTCCTCCCTATCGCGCCGTCCGCGTCACCGGTGCGCTGTTCCACACCCAGGGCGGGCTGGTCGTCGATGACGAGGCGCGTGTTCTGGACGGGCAGGGGACGCCGCTGTCCAACCTTTATGCCGCTGGCGGGGCGGCCTGCGGCGTGTCGGGATCTAAGGCGTCCGGCTACCTGTCCGGCAACGGCCTGCTGACCGCGGTGGCGCTGGGGCGCATCGCCGGGATGGCCGCCGCAAGCGCCGTTAGTGAGGAAACCAGCCAATGACCGCACAGCCACGCAGCCTGTTCGAGAAGGTCTGGGACGCCCATGTCGTGGCAACCCGGCCGGACGGTCAGGCCTTGCTCGCCATCGACCGTCATTTCCTGCACGAAGGGTCCTTCCACGCCTTCGGCATGATCGACCATGCCGGCCGCAAGGTGCGCCGGCCGGAGCTGACCTTCGCCGTCGCCGACCATTACGTTCCCTCGCACAGCCGGTCCAGGCCGATTGCCGATCCCGAGATCGCCAACATGGTGACGATGCTGGAGGCGAATGCCGGCCGCCACGGCCTGCGCCATTTCGGCCTGCACGATCCGGCCCAGGGCATCGTCCATGTGCTGGCGCCGGAACAGGGGCTGACGCTGCCCGGCCTGACCATCGTCTGCGGCGACAGCCACACCTCGACCCACGGGGCTTTCGGCGCGCTGGCCTTTGGCATCGGCGCCACCGAGGTGTCGCATGTGCTGGCGACCCAGACCCTGTGGCAGCGCCGGCCCAAGACGATGCGCATCACGGTGGATGGCGTGCTGGGGCCGCATGTGACGGCCAAAGACCTGATCCTGGCGGTGATCGCCGCCATCGGCGCCGACGGGGCCGCCGGCCATGTCATCGAATATGCGGGCAGCGCCATCCGTGCCCTGTCGATGGAAGGCCGCCTGACCGTCTGCAACATGTCGATCGAGGCCGGGGCGCGGGCCGGCATGATTGCGCCGGACGACACCACCTTCTCCTGGATCGAGGGCCGGCCCTTCGCCCCCAAGGGGGATCTGTTCGGCCGCGCTGTGGAGCATTGGCGCACCCTGCCCAGCGATCCGGACGCCGTTTTCGACCGCGAGGTGACGCTCGATGCCGCCGACATAGCCCCGGCGGTGACCTGGGGCACCAGCCCGGAAACCGCGGTTCCGGTAACCGCTGTCGTTCCCGATCCCGCATCCGAGGCCGATCCGGTACGCGCCGGCCAGATGCGCAAGATGCTGGATTACATGGGCCTCACCCCCGGCGTGGCGTTGGAGGAGGTGACCATCGACCGCGTCTTCATCGGCTCCTGCACCAATGCCCGGCTGGAAGATCTGCGCGCCGCCGCCGCGGTGCTGCGCGGCCGTCGCGCGGCGGTGCCGGGGTTGGTGGTTCCGGGCTCGGTCCCGGTGCGCATGCTGGCGGAGGCGGAAGGGCTGCACCGGGTCTTCATCGACGCCGGGCTGGAATGGGGCGAACCGGGCTGCTCGATGTGCGTCGGCATCAACGGCGACCTCGTTCCGGCGGGGGAGCGCTGCGCCTCCACCACCAACCGCAACTTCCCCGGCCGCCAGGGGCCGAACGCCCGCACTCATCTGATGAGCCCGGCGATGGCCGCCGCCGCCGCCGCTACCGGCAAACTCACCGATGTCCGCAAGCTGGGAGTTTCCTGAGGATGGAGCCCTTCGTCACGCTGACCGCGCCGGCGGTGCCGCTCGACATCGCCAACATCGACACCGACCAGCTGCTGCCCGCCCGCTTCCTGAAGAAGCCGCGCAGCGCAGGCTATGGCAACTTCCTGTTCCATGACGAGCGCAAGCCGGGCTTCCCGCTGGACGACCCGGCCTATGCCGGCGCCCGCATTCTGGTGAGCGACCGCAACTTCGGCTGCGGATCCTCGCGCGAGGGCGCTGTCTATGCGCTGGTGGACGGTGGATTCCGCTGCGTCGTCGCCCCCAGCTTCGGCGACATCTTCGCCGCCAATGCCGCCAAGAACGGCCTGCTGACCGTCACCCTGCCGGAGGAGACGGTGGCACTGCTGCGCCGACAGTTGCAGGCGACGCCGGGTACCGCCGTCACCGTGGACCTGCCGGCCCAGAGCCTGACCGGTCCGGATGGCCGGGTGTTGTCCTTCGCCATCGATCCCTTCAAGAAGGACTGTCTGGTCGAAGGGCTGGACGACGTTGCCCTGACCCTGCGCCAGCAGGGCGCCATCGACGCCTTCGACCGCGAGGACGTGGTGCGGCGGCCGTGGGTGGTGCCTGCCGAGGTATAATTCGCGTGCGATGATCCCCTCCCCCGGGGGAGAGGGGATCTTCGTCCTATTCCGCCTTGATCCCCAGCACCTCGGCGGCGATCTTCGCGACATTGCCGTTGATGGGGGGCGGGGCGATGTTCACACCGTCCTTCAAGGCGGCGGTGACGAGCTCCAGCACTTTGAGGCGGGCGTGCCATTTGGAGTTCGCCTCCACCGCATGCCAGGGCGCGTTGGTGGTGGAGGTGCGTTCAAACATCGTTTCCGCCGCTTTGACGTAGTCGTCCCATTTGGCGCGGTTGCGCAAATCCTCCTCGGTCAGTTTCCAGCGCTTGTAGGGGTTCTTCATCCGCTCGCGGAAGCGCTCCAGTTGCTCCTCCGGAGTGATGTGCAGGAACAGCTTGACGATGCGCACGCCGTCGTCGGTCAGCAGCCGTTCGAACTCGTTGATCTCGTCATAGGCACGCTTCCACTGGTCCTTGGTGGCGAACTTCTCCACCCGCTCCACCATGACGCGGCCGTACCAGGACCGGTCGAAGATGGCGAAGGTGCCGGGCGCCGGCAGCTTGGTCCAGAAGCGGTACAGGTAATGCTTTCCCTGCTCGTCCGCGGTGGGGGCGGAGATCGGCCAGACATGGAAGCCGCGGGGGTCGAGCGGCTCGGTCATGCGACGAATGGCCCCGCCCTTGCCGGCCGCGTCCCAGCCCTCGAACACCACGATGGCGCGGCGTTTCTCGTGCCAATAGGTCTGCTGGATGTGCAGAAGCTCCTTCTGCAGCTTACCGAGTCGGCGGTCATATTCCTCCGCCGTCTCGATCCGCACCTTGTCCTGGTCCAGTTTCCCGAGACGGATTTTCGAGACCTTGCCGGGCTTCTCGGCCATGCGTTGCATCCTGTGCTGGTGGGTTCGGTTGCGGCTTGCCAACAGGGCGGGCGGAACCTTCACCGCCCCTGCGGGTTGTCCGGCGGGGGCACGGTGTCGGCATCTGCGTCGGCGCCGGCATACCCGTGAGGGAAAAGCACCGATGCCGCCTGGTCGATCCCACAACGGGGAGCGGCAGGCTGTCAACGGAGAAGCAGGGCCAAGGAAGGGGGTTCCATGAGCATCGTCGGACCGCGCATCTACAACCTGTTTCCGACCCTGGTCGGTCCCGTGCGCGATTGGGCCGGGCACCTGCCGCGGATCCAGGGGATGGGTTTCGACTGGATATTCCTGAACCCGATCCACCAGCCCGGATTTTCCGGCAGCCTGTATGCCATCAAGGACCCCTACCGGCTGCATGACGCGCTCCGCGGCGGGTCGCACGAGAGCGACGACGAGCTTCTGCGCCGCTTCACGGCTGACGCCGCGGCGCATGGACAGTCGGTGATGATGGACTTCGTCATCAACCACACCTCGCGCGATGCGCTGCTGGTCGAGCGTCACCCCGACTGGTACAAGCGAGGTCCCGACGGCGACCTGCACCGTCCGGGTGCGGTCGATCCCAACAACACCGCCCATGTCACGGTGTGGGGCGACCTTGCCTCGCTCGACTATGACCGGGCGGACTCGCGCGCCGGGCTGATCGGCTACTGGTCCGACTATCTGCGCCATTACATCGGGCTTGGCGTGCGGGGGTTCCGCTGCGACGCCGCCTATCAGGTGCCGGCGGATGTGTGGAAGAGCCTGATCGACGCCGCCCATGCCGTGAACCCGGAGGTGAAATTCTTCGCCGAAACGCTGGGCTGCACGGTGGAGCAGGTCCGCGAGCTGTGCGGCGCCGGCTTCGACTTCCTGTTCAACAGCGCCAAGTGGTGGGATTTCAAAGCCGACTGGCTGCTGGACCAGTATGAGGAATTCCGCTGGATCGCCCCGTCCATCGCCTTTCCGGAAAGCCACGACACCGACCGGCTGGCCGCGGAGGTCGGCAGCCAGGACGCCGTGCGGCTCGCCGCCCAGCTGAAGATGCATTACCTGTTCGCCGCCAGCTTCTCCACCGGCGTGCTGATGCCGGTCGGCTTCGAATATGGCTTCACCCGCAAGCTGGACGTGGTGCGCACCAGCCCGGCCGACTGGGAGCAGCCGAAGCTTGACCTCACTGGCTTCATCGGCGCCGTCAACGCCATGAAGGCCGCCACCCCGGCCCTGAACGTCGAGGGGCCGCAGCGCCGCGTGACCTCCCCGCACAGCCCGGTGCTGGGGCTGATCCGGCAGGTGGACGGCGCAGCCCTCGACCAACCCGACGGCTGCGCCATCCTGGTGCTGAACCCGGACGAGAACCGGACGCACACGCTGGATGTCGGCCCGATCCTGGCAGCCACCGGCGGCACCTACGAGGCGTTCGAGGACGTGACGCCGGAGGCCGAGCCGCTGCCGATGGAGCCGGGCGCGCCGATGACGCTGCGCCCGATGGAACTGCGCGTCTTCCGCGCTCGCGCTGCCCGCAGCCATGCCATCGAACTGCATGATGTGGAAGAGCGGGAATGGATGGATTCCATCGCCGCCGGCCGCATGACCATCGAGAATGTCTACCCGGAACTGGACGGCGGCCGCTTCGCCATCAAGCGCGCGGTCGGCGATGTGATGGAGGTGTGGGCGGACATTTACACCGACGGCACCTTCGTGCTTGCGGCGTCCGTCATGTACAAGGCGGACGGCGATGACGGGTGGAGCGAAGCGCCGATGCGCTTCCACGAGAACGACCGCTGGGTCGGCCGCGTCCCGCTGACCCGCAACGCTCGCTACACCTACAGCATCGAAGCCTGGCGCGACGTGTGGGAAAGCTGGCGCGCCGACTTCAAGAAGAAGGTCGATGCCGGCATGGTCGTCGATCTTGAGCTGGTGGAGGGCCGCCGCTTCGTCGAGCAGGCGCTGGACTTGAACCATGGTGACGGGCGTGCGGCGCTCCAGGCGGTGATCGAGCGGATGCAGGCGCTGTCGGGCCGCGAGGCCATCGACTATGCCCTGTCGGACGAGCCGCGCCGCGTCATGAAGCAATATGGCGAGCGGCAGTACAAGTCGCGCTACGTGCGTGAGTTGGAGGTCTATGTCGACCGCACCGCCGGCGCTTATTCGGCATGGTTCGAGATCTTCCCGCGCTCGGCCTCGCCCGACCCGTCGCGTCCCGGCACTTTCGACGATGTGGTGAACCTGTTGCCCATGGTGCGCGACATGGGCTTCGACGTGCTGTATTTCCCGCCGATCCACCCCATCGGCCGCGCCTTCCGCAAGGGCAAGAACAACACGCTGAACCCCGGTCCCGACGATCCCGGCGTGCCCTATGCCATCGGTGGCGAGGAGGGCGGGCACGACGCCATCGACCCGATGATCGGCGACTTAGACAGCTTCCGCCGGCTGGTGCGCGAGGCCAAGCGCCATGGCATCGAGATCGCGCTGGACTTCGCCGTCCAGTGCTCGCCCGACCATCCCTGGGTGAAGGAGCATCCGCACTGGTTCTACTGGCGGCCCGACGGCACCATCCGCTATGCCGAGAACCCGCCGAAGAAGTATCAGGACATCGTCAATGTCAGCTTCTACCGCCAGTCCTATCCGGACCTGTGGTATGCGCTGCGCGACGTGGTGCTGATGTGGTGCAAGGAGGGTGTGCGCATCTTCCGTGTCGACAACCCGCACACCAAGCCCTTCCCCTTTTGGGAATGGATGATCCGCGAGGTGCAGGACCGCTATCCCGACGCCCTGTTCCTGGCCGAGGCCTTCACCCGTCCGAAGCTGATGAAGCGGCTGGCCAAGGTCGGCTTCACCCAGTCCTACAGCTACTTCACCTGGCGCACCACCAAGCCGGAACTGACCGAGTACCTGACCGAGCTGACGCAGGGTGAATCGCGGGAGTATATGCGGCCGAACTTCTTCGCCAACACGCCGGACATCCTGCCGCCGATCCTGACCCATGGTGGCCGTCCGGCGCACATGATGCGGGCGGTTCTGGCGGCGACGCTGGCCGGCGTCTATGGGCTCTACGGTCCCTACCTGCTGTGCGAGGCGGAAGCCTATCCCGGCAAGGAGGAGTACAATCACTCGGAGAAGTATGAGGTCCGGCACTGGGACTGGAACAAGCCCGGCAACATTCGCGACTACGTCACCGCCATCAACCGCATCCGTGCCGAGAACCCGGCGTTGCAGCAGTTCACCAATCTGAAATTCTACAACGCCTTCGACGACAACATCCTGCTGTACGGCAAGATGACGGCGGCGAAGGACAACGTGATCCTGATCGCGGTGAACCTGGATCCGTACAACGGCCATGGCGGGACCATCGAGGTGCCGCTGTGGGAGCTGGGCCTGTCCGACGGCGCGCATGTCCAGGTGGAGGACCTGTTCAGCGGCCACCGCTTCACCTGGATCGGCAAGTTCCAGAATGTCTGGCTGGATCCCCACCGCAACCCGGCGGCGATCTGGCGGATCGTACCGCCGGGGGTGTGAGGAAAGGATTTCGGCGGCAGATACACTCTGCCGCCCCACATCTGCTGCCGAAGAAATTCCCAATAAAAAAGCGGCCCTTCAGGGCCGCTTTTTAAATTCCGTCTATGCGACGATCAGCGCCGGCGGATCATCGTCACGCCGCCGACGGTCTTGTCGAGGAAATCGATCATGGTATCCGGCTTCGGTCCGACCGATGAGGCGGCGAACGCCATCCACCAGCGGGCCATCGGGGTGGTCCAGCCGTAGCGGTCGGCAATGGTCTGAACATCCATGGTAGAGGACATGGTCGTCTGGGCGGTCGCCGCGGCGCGGGTGGCGCCGGACGGGGTAACCTGAGATTCGACGCTGTGCATGGTTCCTCCCAACGGGGACATACGGTGTCCGCTTATGCGGTACCTTAGCTCTCAACCGCTGGAAGGGGCAGAGTGGCTTTGGTGCTAACGGGTACTATACCTTTGGCTGCAAAGGTCCCATGCCCCAGGCCACCCCTTTCAGGCAGGTGGATGCGGCAATCCGCTGGCCCAGCCCAGGAAAGCCACCAGCGCCGCGCGGTTGGCCGGGCGGAGCAGCAGGGCCAGCCGCACCCACAGGGGTGAAAGCTTGTATTCGGCGGCCATCTCCCGGACTTCCTCCGGCGACAGACGCAAGTCGGGAGCGGGGTTGTTGCTCACCGGGCAGTCCTCCACCATTGCCAAAGGTTGCGATGGATGAAGAACAATCCGCCGCACCGGCAATCGCGCAGGCATCTGTGATAAAAATATGGCCGAACTTTACTTGGCGGCCAGCAAGGCCCTTGGCGCCCGGTCGGCTCCGCTGGCCAGCGGCACCTTGGGATTCCCGATCCAGGCGATGACGTCGTTGACCACCAGCTTGCCCTTCAGGTCGCGCAGCAGCATGTGGTAGCCGTCGGGATAGACGGCGACGACATGCCGCCCGCCGGACTCGAAATCCTTCAGGGCACGTTCGACCGGCCGCGGCGGCAGAACCTCTTCATGGGCACCGTAAAGCACCAGCGAGGGCGTCTGGAGATGCTGGCAGGCGTCGAGCGCCGACCCCATCAGGTCGGTCAGCCCTTCCAGCGCATCGACGCGCGATCCCTTGATGACTAGAGGGTCGCGGCCAAGAGCCCGCAGCATCTCGATGTTGTCGGACGGGTGGATGTCCAGATCCTTCGGTGGATGCACCACCATCCCGGGAACCAGATTGTAAGTGATCCACAGCGCGGCACGCGGGAAGAACCCCATCGCCTGCCGTCCCCAGACGGCGGGTGCGACCAGGATGGTGCCGTCGACCTTGGGCGGGTTGGGACCGGTCATCGCGCTCAGCACGACGGCGCCGCCCATGCTTTCGCCCATCAGATAGACCGGCACGCCGGGATGGCGCTTGTGCACCATCTCCACCGCGATGCGGGCGTCGCTGACCAGCGTGGGGGTGCCGGCCCACACGCCGCGTTCACGGGTGGCGCCGAAACCGCGCTGGTCATAGGCATAGGTGGCGATGCCGGCAGTTGCGAAGTCGCGGCCGGCACCGTCGAAGGCATTGGAATAGTCGTTGTAGCCGTGCAGGGCCACCACCGCGGCCCGCACCTTGCCGTCGGCCGGCAGCCAGGAGCGCATGGGCAGCTCGAAGCCGTCGGCGGCGATCAGCACCTTATCGTTCAACTGCGGCTGGACGACGGCCATCCCCATCGGTTGGAAATCCGCGGCACAGCCGCCAAGCAGAAGCCCCAACCCGAGAACAGCCGCCATTCCGCTATGCCGCATGGATTACCCCTGTGTCGCTGTGAGCACCACCCGTCAGTTGGAGGAATATATCTTCAAGATCCGACTCTTCGGTCGTGACATCGACGATCCCAATTCCGGATGCCGCCAGAGTGGACAGGATGGCGCCGGCGCGCTGGCGGCTCGGCTGATAGCGGACGACCATCCGCCGCGGCTCCGGCAGCTCCACCGTATAGCCTTCCAGCGCGGGCGGAGCGGCGGTCAGGTCGCGCTCCAGGGTCAGGCACAGCGCCTTGTTGTCGACCCGGCGCAGCAGGGTGGTCTTCGGCTCGCACGCCACCACCTGCCCGTGGTTGATGATGGCGATGGTGTCGCACAGCTCCTCCGCCTCCTGCAGGTAATGGGTGGTCAGCAGGACGGTGGTGCCGGACTTGTTCAGCGTGCGCACATAGTCCCACAGCTGGCGGCGCAGTTCGACATCGACGCCGGCGGTCGGCTCGTCCAGGATCAGCACCGGCGGGGTATGAACCATCGCCTTCGCCACCATCAGCCGGCGCTTCATGCCGCCCGACAGCGAACGGGCGTGGGCGTCGGCCTTGTCGGCGAGGCCGACGGCGTCAAGCAGTTCGTCCGTCCGGCGCTCCTTCTTCGGCACGCCATAGAGGCCGGCCTGAAGCTCCAGCATCTCGCGCGGAGTGAAGAAGGGATCCATGTTGAGTTCCTGCGGCACCACGCCGATGGAGGCGCGGGCGCGGCGCGGATGGTCGGCCACCTCATGCCCCCAGATGGTGGCGGTGCCGCCGGTCTTGTTCACCAGCCCGGCGAGGATGTTGATCATCGTCGATTTGCCGGCGCCGTTGGGGCCGAGCAGCCCGAACAGAGACCCGCGCGGAATGGCGAGGTCGATGCCTTTCAGCGCGTGCTTCGGCCCGGCTTTGCCGGTCGGCTGGTAGATCTTGGTCAGGCCACGCAGCTCGACCGCGTTGGCCGGGAGCGAGACGGGCGTGGGGGTATCGGTTGGCGCGGCCATTGATCCTGAACCATGATGTTTGCGGTTTGCGAAAAAGCCCCGGCGTCCGGTGGTTTCCCCCGTTGATCCGCGGCGCGCGATGGGTATCATCCGGCCCGCGCGCGCGGAACCCTGATCGGGGACCCGGACAGCGGGCGTGTCCACGATGGCGTGAACCGGCGCGCCTGTCAAAACAGAGGATGACTGCTATGCAGCCGACCGAGACGATCCTTGTTGAAACCTCGACCGTCGGGTGCGACGGCGGCGGCGGCGCGCTGGGCCATCCGCTGGTCTATCTGACGCTGGATCGCGAAGGGCAGGTCGAATGCCCCTATTGCTCGCGCCTGTTCAAGCTGAAGGAAGGTGCCAAGGTCGCCCACGGGCACTGACAGCCCGTTCCTCCTGCTGGCGGGCCGGTCAGACCCGGCCGGCCAGCAGGATCAGCACGGCCAGGACCAGCAGCGCCGACAGCCCCTGCCAGAAGGCCAGCGGGTTGCGCTCGGTCAGCGACCGCCGCCGCACGCCCGCCGCCTGCTTGCGCGGGTGGCGCAGGTCGTACAGGAACTCCGACAATTCCCGATAGCGCTTGGCCGGGTCCGGGTGGACCGCCTTGCGCAGCACCCCGTCGATCCAGGCGGGAACCGCACGCCGGTCGTCCAGGGCGGTGCGGTAGACCAGCTTGCGCTGGCGCGCCCGCGTGGTGGCCGTCGCGGCATCGGCGCCGTAGGGCAGGCGGCCGGTCAGCATCTGATAGGCGATGACCCCCAGCGCATAGAGATCCGACGCCGGCGTTCCGCCTTCCCCCAGCAGATATTCAGGCGCGGTGTATTGCAGCGTGCCCAGAATCTCGCCGCGGTCGGCGTCGGGCATGGTCTCCAGGATGCCGGGGACCAGAACCGATCCGAAATCGACGATCTTCACCGTTCCGGTGCCGTCGATCATCACATTGTCGGGCCGCAGATCCTGGTGCAGCATCTCCAGCCGGTGGAAGGCCTGCAACCCCTTGCCGATCTGCTCGACGATGGCGCGCACCGTCGGTAGGCCGGGGTCGGGGTGGTCGCGCATCCACTGGGTCAGCGTCTGCCCCTCGATATACTCGGTGACGACATAGAGGTGTCGGCGTGGCCGGCTTTGCGGCGGCGGTTTCAGCACATGGGGGCTGTTGATCCGGCGGGCGATCCACTCCTCCATCAGGAAGCGGCGGAGGTGGGCGCGGTCGTCGCGCCGATCGATGGCCGGCACCTTCAGCACCACCGCCGGGGCCATCGCCGGGCCACCCGCACCGTCCTGGGCCAGATAGACATGGCTGCGGCTGCTGGCATGCAGCTCCCGAAGAATGCGGTAGCCCTCGAATTCCGTCCTCGGCTCCAGCAGGGGTGGCAGGGGCAGGTCGGACAGCCGGTGGAACAGGTCGCCGGCATCGGCGTCGGGAAGCGCATCGATCCGGACGATCTGGAGGGTCAGATTGTCGGTGCTGCCGCGCCGCATTGCCTCTTCCACCGCGAATCGGGCCGCGCGGTCGAGATCGTCCGGGTGCCTGTCGATTGTACTGATTAAAAATTCGGCATCGACATGCTCATAGACGCCGTCGGTCGCCAGCAGAAAGACGTCGCCGGGTTCCACCGGCAACTCTCGGCAGTCGATCTCGACATGTGGCACCACGCCCATCGCCCGGCCGAGATAGCTGACTTCCGACGACACCACCACGCGGTGGTCGTCGGTCAGTTGCTCCAGCGACCGGCCGGCAATTCGGTAGATTCGGCAATCGCCGACATGGAACAGGTGCGCGGTGGCCGATTTCAGCACCAGCGCACTCAGCGTGCAGGCATAGCCGCGATCCTGATCGTAGCGGTACTCGCTGCGCCGGTTCTGGGCGTGCAGCCAGGAATTGGTCGCCGCCAGAACCCGCTGCGCCGACATCCTGACCGACCAGCTTTCCGGCGTGCAGTAATAGTCGGTCAGGAAGCTCTTCACCACGGATTCGCTGGCGATGTGGCTGACCTGGCTGGTGCTGATGCCATCGGCCAGCGCCACCGCGATGCCCTTCATGCCGAGCAGCGGTGCCACCGGGATCAGCGCTCCATGGAAATCCTGATTGGTCTCCTTGCGTCCCTTGTCGGACCATTGGCCGATGGAAATCCGCAGCTCTTTCACAATACCGGCCCCGCTCAAGGAAAACTCCGCTCCGGGCCCCGGCCCAGGACGGACCGGGGAGAGCGGACGGACGGGCAGGGTGGCTTATTCGGCCGGTTGCAGGTGGGGCTGCGGCAAGCGGCGCTTGGGTGCCGTGCGGACATGGGTGGCGTAGAGCGTCAGGCCGGTGAAGGCGAGGCCGCCGATCAGGTTGCCCAGCACCGTCGGCAGCTCGTTCCAGATCATGTAGTCCATGACCGAGAAGTTGCCGCCCATCAGCATAGCCGACGGGAACAGGAACATGTTCACCACCGAATGCTCGAAGGTCATGCCGAAGAACAGCATGATCGGCATCCACATGGCGATCACCTTGCCGCTGACCGAGGTGGAGATCATGGCGCCGACAACGCCGGTGGAGACCATCCAGTTGCACAGCATGCCGCGCAGGAAGATGGTCAGCATTCCTGCCGCGCCATACTGCGCATAGCCCAGCGTCCGATTCTCGCCGATGTGGGAAATGACGGTGCCGACCTTGTCGGGCGGGGTTGAGAAGCCATAGGTGAAGACCACGGCCATCATCACCGCCACCGTCAGCGCCCCCAGGAAATTGCCGACGAACACCAGCCCCCAGTTGCGCAGCACGCCGCCGATGGTGACGCCCGGCCGCTTGTCGATCAGCGCCAGCGGGGTGAGCACGAACACGCCGGTCAGCAGGTCGAAGCCCAGCAGATACAGCATGCAGAAGCCGACGGGGAACAGGATGGCGCCGATGATCGGGAACCCTGTCTGGACCGTGACCGTGACGGCGAAGACCGCCGCCAGCGCCAGGATCGCCCCGGCCATGTAGGCGCGGATGACCGTGTCGCGGGTGGACATGAAAATCTTGGATTCGCCGGCGTCCACCATTTTGGTGACGAACTCGGAGGGCACGAGATACGACATGACAAGTCCCCTTGGAACAAGCGCTGAAGAAACGGCACGGCAGCGTCCGGTGCGATCCGCGCGGCACCGGTCCGGTGCGGGGCGGAGGAGGAAGGACGCATTGCGTGTGATTTGGGTGCGGGCCGCAGTCTTTGGGTCCGCGCTGGTCAAACCGCCGTTGGCTTGAACGGGAGGCTCTTTGCACGGGATGTGCCAAACGCTGGAATGCAGCAAAGCAGCGACATCTCGACCGCCGCGACGAGGCTGCAACGCAAATAAGAACCTTTCTTGCTCAAAGACTGGGCAGTGCTGAATAAAAATCAGTCATTTTTACAGGAATGACTATAGGACCTGAAAAACGAGCGGCCGTTTCAGCGAGGGCTATAGCGGAGAATTCTTTCAGGATTTTAACCGTGGCTCGTTAGACTATCGTTGCAAATCAATGCTCTGAGCAACGGTGCGGGTCGGATGCGCCGGTAATGGTCAGGAACGGTTACCTTTTTGTTATATTTTCCCTTCGTACTATGAGACAGTACAGGCGATGGTGCTTGACGGGCTTCATCGAACCGGCGTCTACTTTGCCGCATTGCGGAAAGATGGCAGTTCCACAATCGTTGTTTGAGTTGCAGGCCTATGTTGTTTCCAGGCGGTTCGGGATCGGCGTCGGATGAGGCGCGTACTATGAGTCACGACACTGAAGAGCAGTATCGCAGCATCTTCGAGAATGCTGTCGAAGGCATCTATCAGACCACCGTCGACGGCCGTTACCTGCGGGTCAATCCGGCGCTTGCCGATATCTACGGCTATGCTTCGCCCGAAGACCTGATCGCCAACCTCACCGACATCGCCTGCCAGCTCTATGTCGATCCCGGCAAGCGCGAGGCCTTCGCCGACCTGATGGCCCGACAGGACCGTGTCCTCAGCTTCGAGGCGCGCGTCTTCCGCCGTGACGGCTCCATCATCTGGATTTCGGAAAGTGCGCGCTGCGTGCGCGACCCCGCCGGTCGCATCCGCTACTACGAAGGCACCGTTCAGGACATCACCGAGCGCAAGCAGCATGAGGAGAAAATCCGGCTGCTCGCCACCGTGTTCGACAGCGTCGCCGACGGCATCCTGATCGTCGATCCCGAACTGACCGTCCAGGCGATCAACCCGGCCTACGAGATCATGACCGGTTTCCAGCGCGAGGAGCTGCTCCGCAAGCCTTTGGTGCTCTTCGCCCCCGGCTCGCACGAACGCGAATTCGTCGACGCCATCTGGACCACGGCGCGCCAGGCTGGCCGATGGCAGGGGGAGGTCACCAGCTTCCGCCATTCCGGCGACGCCTTCGCCGCCGCCCTGTCGGTGACGTCGGTCCGCGCGCCGAATGGCGTTCTGGAACATTACGTCCTGACCATCGCCGACATCAGCCAGCGCAAGTCGCAGGAACACCAGATCCGCTATCAGGCCAGCTTCGACCGGCTGACCGACCTGCCCAACCGCTGGCTGGTCTGCGAAAGGCTGGAGGAGGCCATCGTCCGCGCCCAGCGGACGAAGAGCAAGGTCGCCGTCGCCTTTCTTGACCTCAACCGCTTCAAGCAGGTGAACGACACGCTGGGCCACCATGCCGGCGACGAACTGCTGAAGCTGGTGGCCCGGCGCCTGCGCAACTGCACCCGCATGACCGACACCGTCGGCCGGCTGGGCGGGGACGAATTCCTGATCGTGGCGCCCGATGCCGCCGACCGCTCCGCCGGAGCCCGGCTGGTGGAAAAAGTGCTCTATTCGATGTCGGAGCCTTTCAGCGTCCACAATCAGGAGCTTTTCTGCGGCGCGTCCATCGGCATCGCCTTCTATCCCGACGACGGCGAGACGGCGGACCAGCTTCTGCGCAACGCCGATCTGGCGATGTACCACGCCAAGCGCAACCCTGAGCACAAATACGTCTTCTACGACAGCGGGATGCGCGAGCGGTCGGGCTTCACGCTGGGGCTGGAGAGCGACCTGCGCCGTGCCAGCGGCGGTGACGAGTTCGAACTGCATTTCCAGCCAAAGATCGATCTGGTCGGCAACCGCACCATCGGGGCGGAGGCGCTGATCCGCTGGCGCCACCCGGTCCGCGGCATGGTCAGCCCGGCGGAGTTCATCCCGCTTGCCGAGGAAACCGGCCTAATCTGGGAGATCGGCGCCTGGACCCTGGTCGAATCCTGCCGACGGCTGGCCGACTGGATCCGGCGCGACCTGCCGATCCCCTCGGTGTCGGTGAACCTGTCGCCGCGACAGTTCCAGGACGCCCGCCTCGTCGGTTTCGTGCGCAGCGTGGTTGAATCGGCAGGCATCCCGGCCGACCGGCTGGAACTGGAACTGACCGAAGGTGCGATGATCGGCGACATCGAGAAGGCGGTGACGATCCTCAACGGGTTGAAGGACATCGGCGTCCGCCTGTCCATCGACGATTTCGGCACCGGCTATTCTTCGCTGGCCTATCTGAAGCGCTTCCCCATCGACACGCTGAAGATCGACCGCAGCTTCGTCCGCGACATCGTGAAATCGACCACCGACCCGGCCATCGTCGGCACCATCGTCAATCTTGCCGAGAGCCTGGGCTTCGACACCATCGCCGAGGGGGTGGAGACGCAGGAGCAGGCCGACATGCTGCGCCAGCAGCGCTGCACCCGCATCCAGGGCTATCTGATCAGCCGGCCGCTGCCGATCGACCAGTTCGAGGCCTTCCTCGGCAACAGCGTGGTTCCGGCCTGACGCCTGCCCCCTCTCCCGCGGGGAGAGGGGATACCCCGGCTTACGGCGCCGTCCGCTCCAGGAAATACTCCATCTCCTGGATGATGCCGCTCTGGGCGGCCCAGAGGGCGGCCTGGGTGCGGTTGCGGACGTTGATGGTCTGCATGATGTGGCGGACATGAAGCTTCACGAGATCTTCCGTCATCAACATCTCGCGCGCGATTTCCTTGTTGCTGCATCCGTCCATGATCAGTTTCAGGATGCGGGCGTGACGCGGATAGAGCCCGGGATAACCCAGCAATTCGGTTTCATGCTGGGCCATCGCCCCATCCTCGCCACCGCGGCGCAGTGCGGTGGGAGAGAAGTAATCGAAGCATTCCTCCGGCACCACCGGCTCGCCGGCATGGATCAGGCGCAGGGACAGTACGAAGGCGGCTGGCGCCATCCGGTTCAGGAGGTAGCCGCGCACGCCGAAGCGCAGGGCCATCCGCATGTGGTGGGCGGAAAATTCGTCGGCGATCATTGCAAGCTTGGCCTGCTCGCCGTACCAGCTGCGGAAGTTCCAGGCGTCGGTCTTCAGCGAGGCCAGATCGAACAGCACGATGTCAGCGGATCGGTCGGGATTGCCGTTTCCGGAGCCATTTCCAGGCGGCGCTTCCAGCGTCGCCACAGCCCCCCTGGCGGAGAACCCGTCGGAATGGCGGTCGGCACCGTTCGTTCTGCCGTTCCACATCGTCTTGGGTGAAAGTCCAGTTACAAGCCGGCTTTGCGGGTCGATGACCTCGAAGCAGTCATCCAGAATGTTCAGGATGGATTCGCGCAGCAATCGGCTTTGGTTGTGAACAATCACGCGAATGCGATCGGACATGTCCGTCTCCCCCAGGAATAGACGAAATGGTGGACGGCATTGCGCGGCCGGAGGCAGGCTTTTCCCCCCTGGACGCTGTGCTTGGACGTCGGCGGTGCCGGTGCTTGGCAATTCAGGTTAGCCGGATTCTTATGCCCGGCGTCCGACCTTCGGCCCCCCGTCCGGACCGTTGCCTCCGCAGTCTCCGATGCCGCCGCGCTTGGCCGCGCAATGCCGCAATTCCGATGGACGATACACGTTGTATCGCTGGTGTCGTGCTCGCCCGTTCGAATTTAGATCAAACTATGATCCGGCACTCACGGCATTGTCTGCTGCACTTTTGGAATTGTTCCAGGCTCAGTGGGGGTGAGAATCACCCTGTCAGGGCGGAGTCCCTTGTCAGACGGACAGCAGTAATAAACCATCCTCGTGTGCCGGGATATAGAAGATTACCCGACAAAGACAGTGGGTGCTCCAAGGGATATCGCCAATCGTGGCGGTTCCGAAGGGAAGGAAGCCAAACGATTTTGCCATACTAAGAAGAAAAACGTCTGGATAAAGCAACTTATATTAGATGACTTGACTTGTCATCTGTCCGATATGCGCCAGTTCACCATCGATAATATAGACTCTTAAACAGCAGTTGCCAGGAGAATCTTCGTTGACCATGGAAACGAAAATGGAGCCCCGCCTGGACGGGTCTCCATTTTCGTTCCGGCTAGCTGTGTCTTGGCCGCTGCCTTATGCCGCCACGTCGTGGGTGATGGCATAGACGCCGGTGTCCCAGCGGGCGATGGTGGTGTCGAAGCTGCCGACGCCGTTCACCACGTCGAAACCCTGGGTGGTGTTGTGCATCAGGTCCTGGACCGTGTAGTGGCCGTTGGCGAGCTGAAGCTCCACATGGGTGGCGACCGCCTTGCGCGCTGCGGTGTCGTTGAAATCGACGCGGTCGGAGGCGACGACGATCAGCCTGTCCTTCTGGTCGTAGAAGCCGTAGCCGGTGATCTGGGCGTCGGGATCCTTGTCGGTGAAGGTCAGAGGGTGGTGGTAGTTCAGTGCCTCGTCCCCGATCAGAACCGGGGCCTTGGCCTTCAGTGCCGCGATCTCGGCGTCGCTGAACAGATTGTGCCCCTCATATGTGGCCTGCGGGATGATGAAGGCGCTGGGCGCGCTGGCCTTGGTCATCGACGACAGGGCGGCGTCGCTGACGTAATAGCCGAAGGGCACGCCGGCATCGTGCAGCTTGGTGATCGGCTCCAGCAATTCGCCCAGATAGGCATTGCCGATGGAATTACCGGCCGGCTCCAGCGCATTCATCGCCTTTTCAGCGTTGGCGCTGTAATAGAGCGCCGGGCCAAAGGGACGGGTCGGCACGATGTCGCGCAGCATGTCCAGCCAGGGCTGCTTCACCTCGCCCCAATCGTGATAGCTGCGCGACCACTGCTCCGCCGCTCGCCGGACACCGCCCTGGTCGTCGGCGATCATAGTCCAGCCGCTTTGCAACCAGGTCTGCTCCAGCCGGCCCCACCCCAGCTCGTCGCGGACCGTGCCGGAGACGCCGGTGTAGAGGCTGTTCACCGCGCCCCAGTAATCATCCTCCGACGAGGACATCATGTGGCCGAAATGGGCGTCCGGCGCGCGGGCGGCATGGATGCCCAGCATCGCCTGCTCGTAGGAGGCCGGGGCCTGCTTGTGCTGCATCTCGAAGCGTTCGAGGGTCTGCACGTTGAACAGGATGTCCTTCTCGTTCATCGTGTCGGCGATCACGCGGGCATCGACGCCGGCGAATTCGCGCATCGCCGCCGGGGTGAAGGACACCTGGGTGGTCAGCCAGGCGGCCTTGCCGGTGTTCTTCACGATGGCGTCGTCCAGCGCCTTCCAGCCATAGGCCCAGCCGTCGACGAAATAGTCCAGCCACTGGGTCGGGTGGTTGTCGACGATGTCCTGCGCCTGCTGCGCCAGCGTGCTGCCGGCCACCTTGATGCCGGTCTTGCTGCTGAACTCCGCGATCATGCGGGAATTGAAGAAGTCCATCACGCCGGAATGCGGGCTGCCGTCGAAGAAGTCGGCCAGCTCGTACCCACGGGTGCCGGTCAGGGCGGACAGGCGGCCCAGCTTGTCGGCCATCCAGTCGGCATAATGGGCGGTGCCGCCGGTCCAGCCGGCCGGTGCATCCTTGGCGTCCAGCGGCATCAGCGGGCTGACATAGCCCCAGCCATAGGGATTGCTGCTGTCGGAGTTCAGGACATTGCCGTCGCCGTCACGTCCCAGATACTGCGGATGGGCCTTGACCCACGACACCCACGCCTTGTGACCGCCCAGATTGGCGAACTCGCCGCCGTTCTGCGAGAACTCGAAGGTGTCCTCCCACAGCTGCATGCCGATCAGCGGCATCACCCCGTCGGCCAGATGGCCGGCGGCGACGTCGCGGGTTTCCTTCAGATGGGCGGCGTTGGCGTAATCGGGCACCGATTCCCAGAACAGGTGCTGCGGCGCCAGCCCGCGGTCGGCGCCCCAGGAGATGGTCGACACGTCCGACATCAGCGGCGGACGCTCGCTGCTGACCCCGGCGCTGGCGCTGTGGTCGTTCTTCGGCAGCGTGGCGGCCGGCGCCGTCGGAGTGGTGGGGGTGGTGGGAGTGGTTGGCGCCGTGGGGGTGGTGGTCGTGCCGCTGGCCAGCATGTCCTTGCTGACGGGAATGCTGAGCGTGCCGTTCCACCACAGGCCCTGCTGGCCGGCGATGACGTCCTTGCCGTCCAGCGCGCCGCGGTCATAGGTGACGCCGGCGGCGGTCGAGGCGACGCTGTGGCCGTTCACCACGACGGAGCCGACATAGAGGCTGCGGTCCTGGCCGTTGACGACGGCGTCGTTGTCGTACTGGACCTGGACCTTGTGCGCCAGGGCCGGATCGAGATCGACCGTGAACTTGTAGGCGGTCTGGCTGGTGGCGGCCACCTTGGCGTCGCCCACCATTTTGCCGTCGACCAGAAGCTTGAAGTGCGGCGGCACGCCGCCGGCACTGGTGCCCCAGGCATTGACGACCACGCTGAAGGACTTGGTCGCGGCCGGGGTCGCGACCACCGCTTCGGCGGCATCGGTCGCCGTGGGGATGGGGAACAGCGAGGCGGGCAGCGGCATGTTCAAGGCGCCGCCCCAATAGAGACCTTCCTGTCCCTTCACCACGTCCTTCCCGTCGACCGCACCCTTGTCATAGGTGACCGACGGGTCGGTGACGGCGATCGAGGTGCCGTTCACCGCCACGGCGCGGACGAACAGGTTGCGGTCGGCGCCGCCGACCACCCCGTCATTGTCATAGACAAGTTGAAGGTTGTGCGCACTGCCGGCGGCGACCTTGGCGCTGATCGTGTAACGGCCTGCGGTGCTGCTGTTCACCGTCGCCTGGCCGATGGTCGCACCATCGAGTTTGAGCGCCAGATGCGGCCAGATGCCGCCGGCAGCCTGTCCCCATGCGTCGATCGCAAAGGTGACATCGATGAGATTGGACTCGGTGGACGACATCGGCACGACTCCTATTAATCGGATATTAAGATCTTCCAAAACGGGATTACCCGTATCGGTCGGATTACCCTTCTCGTTGGGAGTAGTCGCACGAAAGTTTATGTAATTGAGAGAGTCAATCTTGGGACATAACTCTGACTCATCTTTGACTCTTCCAAAAAAATCGATTTTGAGTCCGCGAATGCTTTAGACTCTGAAAGAATGAATCCGACATCGGCAGTCTTAAGCCTGTTGTGCGGAGATCGTATCTTTCGTTTGTTTGGTGTCCGCTCCGCCTCCATGGTCCACTGCGGCACGAACCGTCGCCGATACCGCAGATCAGGCAGGGCAGGAGATCTCCCCATGCGCACCGAATTCCTGCGCATCGCCGTCGTTACGCAGAAGATCGTCCGCCATGACGGCCAGGGCCGCGTGAACGCGGTCGTGGTCGACGAACTGCTCCGCCGCGGGCACGAGGTCGTCGCCATCGCGTCGGAACTGGCGGACGAACTGGCGCGTCATCCGCGCCTGCGCTGGGTCCGCATCGACGGGGGAGGGGTGCCGACGCAGTTGGCAAAGGACCAGCTGTTCGCATGGCGGGCCAGCCGGGCGCTGGTGCGGGAAAGGCGCCGGGGAAAAGACCGATCAGGAAGCGACCTGCCAGGGATAGACAGGGTGGTGGTGAACGGCTTCGTCAGTTGGGCGCGGTCGGACGTGAATGCGGTGCACTTCGTCCATTCCGCCTGGATGCGCTCCCCCACCCACCCGATCCGCAAGGGCGTCTCGCCCCTGTCGCTCTACCGGGCGCTCTACACGCTGCTGAATGTCGGGTTCGAGCGCTGGAGCTTCCGCCGTGCCGGCCGGCTGGTGGCGGTATCGCGCACCGTGGCGGACGAGTTGCGCCGGGACGGCATCGCGCCTGGGCGGCTGAGCGTGATCGACAATGGCGTCGATGTCGAAGAGTTCCGTCCGGGAACGCCGGACCCGGCGCTGTTCGGCCTGCCGCCCGGCCGGCCGGTGGCGCTGTTCGTCGGCGATGCCCGCAGCGACCGCAAGAATCTGGACGGCGTGCTGCACGCGCTGGCCGAGGTGCCGGATCTGGCGCTCGCGGTGGTCGGCGAAGAGCGGGGCGGCCCATTTCCGGCGATGGCGCGGGCACTGGGGGTGGAGGGGCGGATCCGCTTCCTCGGCCATCGGCGCGATGTGGCGGCGCTGATGCGGGCGGCCGACCTGTTCGTCTTTCCAACCCGCTACGAGCCCTTCGGCCTCGTCCTGCTGGAAGCGGCGGCGAGTGGGTTGCCGGTCGTCACCACGCGTCTGGCCGGTGCCGGCCGGCTGCTGGAAGACGGCGCGGCCATTTTGCTGGATAGCCCGGACGCCCATGCCGAACTGGTGCAGGCGATGAGCAGTCTGGCGGCCGACCCGGCGCTCCGCCGCCGCATGGGCGAGGCCGGACGCCGCATCGCCGAAAGCCAGGACTGGTCGGTGACGGCCGGGCAGTATGCCGACCTGCTGGAGGAGCCGGGATTCTCGGGGCGGGCGGTTGAGGGCCGGGGGCTGTTGGCCGGATCGGCCTCCTGACCGGGTGCCGTCAGCGCACTCCCAGCCGCAACTCCATCATCACGCTGTCGCTTCCCGCCGGGGCGTCCGCCACGGCCACACCCACCGCAACCGCGGGGCCGGCAGAGGAGTCGACCCGCTGAGGAACGCCGCCTGCGGGGCGCAGGAGGCTGCCCATGCGGATGGTGGCACGGGTCTTGCCAACCGGCGCGGTGCCGCTGGTGGCGACCGGCACGATGCCGCCGGCGGGGGCCGAGGTCAGGGCAACGCCATCGGCCGGGCGGTCCTGCTCCAACCGGCGCACCCGGTCGTAATCGCGCTGCACCAGATTGCCGGCATCGACGCCGCCGGCCCCGGCCTTGCGGAACTCGCCGGCGCAGTCCACCGCCTCGAACCGGTTGGCCCGGCAGGTGCCGGAGATGCTGAGCGCCGGAGCGAACCCGTCGCGGCCGAAGCGGATCAGCCGTTCCGCATCCTCGAACCGGTTGCCGACGGCCGAGGATGCCACCACGGCCGCGGTCTCGATGTCGGCGGCGCGGTCGTTGGTGCCGTCGCCGAAGCTGGCGCTGCCGCCGGTGAATTGGTTGCGCTCCAGCGACCGCACCACGATCAATCCGGTGACCGGACGCCCGGCCAGACGATAGTCGGGCAGCAGCGAGCCGCTACAGCCGATCAGGACATTGCCGTACATCTCCGCCATCGGCCCCTGGATCCAGCCGTTGCCGCAGGCCTCGAAGGCGCAGTCGAGGAACTTGTTGTTGGACAGGAATGTCCGCTTCGGCGCCCCGTCCTCCGCCAGGATGGCGTAGGGCGAGAAACCGAGATGACAGGAGATGAAGCTGGCATGGTCGATGCCGTTTTCCGGCGCCACGGCGATGGAGGCCAGCGTGTTGCCGGCGAGGTCGGTGTCGAGGAACAGATGATCGCCGAAGCTGTCGGTTCCCGCCGACCAGTAGGCACCGATGTGGTTCTTGGTCAACTGGCAGGAGATCAGCGAGGAGTGGTCGCGCCAGACATCCACCCCGGCGCGGAAGCCGTAAATCCCGACCCGTTCCAGCAGGAAACGGGAGGTCAGGGCCACCCCGCCCATGCCCGGCGGCGCATCGCCCGGCCGGTTGCCGGGCTTCGGTCCGCGCAGGCTGAGATGCGCGATGCGGCTGCGCTGATAGCCCTTGTTGTCGTCGCGGGCGGCCTGCCGGCTGCCGGCACGGATGGCGAAACGGCCTGGCCCCAGATCCTCCGGCCAGGACAGCAGCGAAGCCCGCATGCCGGCGCCGACGATCTCGACCTCGTTGAAGGCATCGTCGTAGCGGTCGAGGTTGGGCAGGACGATCTCGCCGTCCAGCCGGTACTGGCCCGGCGGCACCAACACCGTCCCGCCCTGGCCGGTGCGCGACAGTTCCAGGACAGCGCCTTGCAGGGCGGCCCAATCGCATTCCTGATCCAGGGAACGGGCATGCGGATGGACGCGCCGCGCCGCCTCCAGGCTCTTGTAGCGTTCGGACAGGGGGTGGCTGCGCCCGTCGCCGATGGCGCCGCGGTCGCGGATCGACAGGGCCGGGCCGCTCCGTGGCGGCGGGCCGGGGGGCGGGTTGGCGGACGGGCGCGATGGCTTGTCCGGAGCGGCCAGGGCGGTACCGGCAGCGGACCCGGCTGCCGGCAGTGCCAGGACCGCGGCCAGCAGCGCACGCCTGCCGATGCGGCTGCCGGTTCGGTCATTCATGGTGCGCGAACCCGAGCCGGTCGCCGGAGCCCGCCGCCGAGGGCGGTGCGATAGACCTCCTCCACCCGGTCGAGATGGCGGTCCAGGGTAAAGGGTGCTTGCCAATAGCGGTCGTAAGCGTTGCGGCCCAGCCGCTTCACCTCCGCATCGTGGGAGAACAGCTTCAGGCAGCGGGCAAGGTCGGCGGCGTCGCCGCTGCAAAACAGGAAACCGTTCTCGCCGGACAGGACCGCCTCCGCCGCCGCGCAATTGTCGCTGACGATGATGGGCACGCCATTCGCCAGCGCTTCATAGGCGGCGAGGCCGAAGGTCTCGTACCACAGCGACGGGACCACCAGGGCGCGCGCCCGCCGCAGTTCCTCCAGTACCCGATCCGGCGGCAGCCAGCCGGCAAGCTCCGCCTCCGGATTCAGCCGGCGGACCGTTTCCCTCTCATCGCCGTCGCCGATGAAGCGCACCGGGCAACCGGCCTCGGCCGCCGCTTCGGCCAGCAGGGCGGCGCCCTTCTCGCGCGACAGGCGGCCGACGAACAGCATGTGGCGGTTGTCGGCGACCGGAGCCGGACCGCGATTCCTGATCTCGTCCGGCACCTCGACCGGGTTCGGAATCGGCAAGGTCATGGTGCCGGGCGGCAGGTGAGGGGCGATCACCGCGCGCTGCCGGTCGCTGAGCGTCACCAGCGCCATGCCCCCGATGAAGCCGCCGGCCAGCGCCCCTGCCGCATGGCGGGCCGCCCGCCACCATTTGTGATGCAGGGCGCGGGCATCGCAGTCGGTGGCAAGACAGCCGGCAGACAGCGCCCGGTGCGAACAGTTGATGCCTTCGGGAAAGACGAAGAAGGCGCCGTTGGGGCAAAGCGGGAAATAATCGTGCAGGGTCAGAAGCACCGGCAGACCGGATTTCCGGCAGACCGGGAAGACGCTGGGCGACAGCGCCTTGGCCCAGCCATGGATATGGATCACCGTGTCGTTGGCCGGGCAGCCGGCAAGGAGGCTCTCCAGGGCGCGCGCCGCTTCGCGGTTCCAGAGCCCCCGCAGCGCCGCCTGCACACGGTCGGCATTGCCCTTCAGATCGGCCTGTTCCAGGCAATGCACGGTGATCCCGTCGGTCAGCAGGGCCGGATCGATGGGCGGCACGGCGGTGAAGAACTGGACCCTGTGGCCGCGCCCGGCCAAGCCGACGGCGCTCGCTATGGCGACCTTCGCCAGCCCGCCGCTGGGGTGGGCATGGTCGCAGAGGATGACCACCGTGCTCATGGCGGGATACTCATTGCAGGGCGCCGCGGTAGACCGCGGCGGTGCGGGCGGCGATCACCGGCCAGTCGAAGCGGCTGCGGACCAGCGCTCGGCAGGCGTCGGCATCCGGCAGGCGGCGGACGCCGGTCAGTGCTTCGGCGAGGCCGATGCCGATGGACCGTGCGTCGGTCCCGGCCAGGACGAGGTCGCCGTCCAGCCCTTCCACCACCTCCGGCAGCCCGCCGACCGGGGTGACCATCACCGGGGTGCCGGCCGCCAGCGATTCCAGCGCGGTCAGGCCGAACCCCTCCAGCGCCTGGGACGGCATCACGCACAAATCGGCGGCGCGGTAGGCCAGCGGAAGATGCGCGTCGGGTACGAAGCCCAGCAGCCGCACATGCTCCTCCAGCCCCAGCGCGCCGATGCGGTCCTGAAGGGCTGCCGCCTCCGGCCCGCGCCCGGCCACGATCAGCAGCACGTCCGGCACCCGGCGGCGCAGCTCCGCCATGGAATCGACCAGCGCCGTCAACCCCATGCGCTTCACCAGCCGCCGCACCGTCAGCACGGTGGGACGGCCTGGAGGCCAGCCGAGCCGGACGCGCGCCCGCTGCCGGCTATCGGGAAGGTCGTAGCGGTCGGCATCGACGCCGCCCGGCACCCGGTGGATGCGCTCCGGCGGCACGCCATAACGCTCGGCCAGGATGGTGGCGAAGGACCGGGACAGCACGACGAAGCGGGTGGCGCGGTGATAGACCAGCCGCTCCACCATGAATTTCAGCCGCACCGCCAGCGGACCGGCTCCCTCCGCAGCGCTTTCCAGCGCCCAGGGGCCGTGGAAATGGACGACCATCGGGCGGTTGCGCAGGGCCGGCAGGGCTCCCACCGTGTTCAGCGCGAAATGCGAGGCGACGAGGTCCGGCGCCTGCCGGCGCAGCGCGTCCGCGATGGCGGTCCGCGCCGCCACCATCCGGCGCGGCAAGGAGGCCGAAGGCGGCGCGAAGCTGGCGATGCGGGCGCCATTGTCCAGCGTTTCGGAAACATTGCCCAGCACGAGCCCGGAGAAGGCGATGCCCTGCTGCGGCAGATGGCGGGCGAGGTGGTAGAACATGTTCTCCGCCCCGCCATGGGTCTCCGGAAACCAGCCCAGTCCAAGCTGGAGCACGCTGGCCTCCCGCATCTCCCCTGGCAGGGCGCCGGGCAGGATCAGGCTTCCGTCCATTGCTTGTCCTCTTGGAATTGGCGTTCGGCGGCTTGTTCGACGACGGCCTGCTGCGTGGCGAGCCCATGGTTCTTGGCGGCCATCGCCATGCCCAGGAAGAACCAGAAGCCGACGCCCGTGACCTTCACCAGCGTGTGCTCGAACACCATGCAGAGGAGGATCGTCAGCGCCGCGGTCTCGGCGCAGCGGGCGAAGGGGTCGGGCGGCGCCCCGCCGCGGCGCAGCATGCCCACCGTCAGCGCGATGATTCCGGCGACATAGCCCAGCGTGCCGGGCCAGCCAAGCTCGTAGGGTACGCGCAGGATGCCGCTGTCGAAAAAGGCCATGGCACCCAGCTGGCCGTCCTCGTTGGTCAGCTTGGTCGCGGTGTCGATGGTGCCGAGTCCGGCGCCGCGCACCTCGGTCAGCGCCTGGATCAGGAAGCGGCCGTAGAACTCCTGCCGCTCCTGATAGCTGCGGTCGTTCTCCATCGAATTCAGCGTGTCGAAGCGGGAGACGATGGCCTGGTTGACCAACGGCACGCTCAGGAGCGGCAGGGAGCAGAGGATCAGCCCAACACCGACGGCGACCAGCCGCAGCCGGTGCCGGCCGGGCATGGTCAGCAGCAGCCAGGCGAAGGTGAACAGCCCGGCCAGCCACGCCGCCCGCACCAGACTGAGCAGCAGCGATCCCAGCGCCAGCGCTCCGGCGATCGGCACGAGAATGCCGCGGGCCGCCGGCAGCACCGCCAGCCCGGTCACCAGCAGGAAAGCCATCGGGCCGGAGGAGTTCAGCGTGCTGAAGACCCGCACCTGCATCGGCAGCGGCATGCCCTGGTTGGTCATGCCGACATTGATCAGCCAGCGCGCATCCCAGGCCGGCATGAAGAAGTACTGAATGAGCCCATAGCCGCCGACAAGCGCCAGCCCCAGCACGAAGGCGCGCAGCACCGCGTCGCGCATCTGCGGGTAGAGCGGCCAGTGCAGGGCGACATAGAGCCCCAGCGTCACCGGCACCAGCCAGTTCAAGAGCGCGAAGGTCGCCGCCGCCACGCCGGCCTGGGTGATGCCGTTGAAATAGGCGTAGAAGATGCCCAGCATCACCGGCACGAAGCCGAAATAGGCGCGGTAACGCAGCATCGGCAAGTACTGTGCGATCACCAGCCAGGTCATGGCACCGACGGCGAAGGGGGTCACCATGACCGGACTGATGACGCTCCAGCCCGCTTGGTAATCGACCAGCCGGCGCACCTCCGGCGTCAGGAACCACAGCCACCAGGTGAAGGCGGCGAAGCGGGCCGGGTCGCGCGTCACCAGCAGCGCGCCGACGGCCAGCGCCCCCACCGGGAAGATGATCTCCAGCAGGCCGGCCTTGCCGACCAACACCGGCATCAAGACCAGGAACCAGAAGACCGGTGCGGCCAGTTTGCCGAGGGACGGCAGGCCGCCCGCGCCGTGATGGGTGCGCGCCAGATGGTTCGGATCCTGGCCGGCGGTGGCGAAGGTCATGCCGCTGTCTCCCGCCAGTCGCGCATCCCCGCCAGCCGGCCGCGCAGCGTGGCGCGCAGCTTCGCCCCGGCGTGCCGGTCGCCGCGCAGCCGCAGCCTTGCCCATTGCGCCAGCCCGGGAAACTCACAGGTTCCCACCAGCATGGCCCAGGCGGCGAAGGCGGCGCGGTTGGCCGGGCCGAAATGGGCCATCAGCGCCAGCGTGTCGTTGAAGGTCGCGTTTTCCTGCGCCTGCGGGTGGAAGTGATCGGCGCCACGCTGGTCGATGTCGAAACGGACTGCCGGAAAATGGTCGACCGCGACCAGCGGATCGTAGACCAGCCGCCAGCCCTGGCGGGACAGGCGCAGGCAGAAATCCACCTCGTTGCGGACCTGGGCGCCGCTGCCGCGCAGCCGGGTGTTCAGCCGCTGGCCGGCGATGGCCACCCGGCGGAAGCTCCAGTTGGCGCCTTTCAGAACATCGACGTCCTGCGCCGGGCCGACGCCCAGATGGTGGTTGCCGATGACGCGGCCGAACCATTGCAGCCGGCCGACGATTTCCGCCTCTCCGGTCTCCGGCACGTCGCCGTGATAGACATGGTCGCGGCCGCCGACCCCGCCGATGCGGGGGTCGGTGCGATACCACGCCTCGATCCGCTCCACCCAGTCGGGATGCGGGACGGCATCGTCGTCGGTGATGGCGACGATATCTCCGATGGCATGGTCCATGCCGCGGTTGATGGCGGCGACCTGCCCCGGGACGTCGATGCCGACGACCTGGACGGGCAGGGCTGGGTGGTAGCGGCGGGCGACCTCGGCGGACTCCGGATCGCTGTCGCGCACGGTGACGACCACCTGGACCGGCGCCAGGGTCTGGCGGACCAGCCCGTCCAGGCAACCGGCCAGCTGGTCCGGCCGGCGGTAGGTCGGGACGATCACGGTGACGCCCAGCCGCTCGGTGGCGGTGGGGTCTATCGGCACCAGCGATACCGGACGGGTCGCCATGGAAGGAGTCTTGCCGCCGCTCATGCCGGTGCCAGCTCCCGTCCGCGGCGGCTGATCGCCGTGGGGCGGTCGGGCGCCAGGGAGGCTTCCTCGCCGTTCATCCAACTGTCGATGGTCTCGCGCAGGCGCGCCTTGAACACGTCGCGGTCGAAGCGGGCCGCATGGGCGCGGATTGCGGCGGGGTTGAAGCGCGCCTCCTGCGCCTCGAACCGTTCCACCGCCTCGATCAGGCCCTCCGGCGTCTGCTGGTCGAAGAACAGGCCGGACAGGCCGTCCCGCACCGTCTCGGTGGCGCCGCCACGGTTCAGCGCGATCACCGGACGTCCGGCGGCCATCGCCTCCACCGGGACGATGCCGAAATCCTCGTTGGCGGTGAAGATCAGCGCCCGGCAGGAGGCATAGTGGCGGTCGAGGTCGGCTGGGGAGCAGTGGCCGACCAGTTCCACCGTCGGTCCGGCCATCTGCTTCAGGCGCCGGAACTCCTCCCCCTCGCCGACGACGACCAGCTTGCGGCCCATGCGGTTGAACGCCTCGATGGCAACGTCGGCGCGCTTGTAGGAGACGAGCTGGCTGACGAACAGGTAATGGTCGCTCCTGTCGCCGCCGTTGGGAGTGGTGACGGTGGCGAAGCGCTGCGTTTCCACCGGCGGATGGATGACGGTGGCGTCGCGGCGATAGACCCGCCAGATGCGCTGGGCAACCGTGTGCGAATTGGCGATGAAGCGGTCGACCCGCGCCGCGGTCGCCAGATCCCATTGCCGCAGGCGGTGGATGGCATAGGGCATCAGCGGCCGGACGATCGGGCCGGCCGAGTGCAGGTAATCGTGATAGCCGCTCCACACATAGCGCATCGGCGTGTGGCAGTAGCAGACATGCAGCGCGTCGGGCCGCGTCAGCACGCCCTTGGCCGGTCCGGATTCGCTGCTGATGACCAGATCGTAAGCGCTGAGGTCAAGTTGCTCCAGCGCCAGCGGCATCAGCGGCAGGTATTTCTGGTACATCCGGTGGGCCATCGGCAGCCGGTCGATGAAGGTCGTGGTGACCCGGTGGCTGCGGATGATCGGCGACATGCGTTCCGGCCGGTAGACATGGGTGAAGATGTCTGCCTCCGGATACAGCTCGCACAGGGCTTCGACGACCTTCTCGCCCCCGCGCATCCCGACGAGCCAGTAATGGACGATCGCGACTTTCATGGTGGGTTCTCCAGAAAGGGACCGGCGCTTGCCTGAGCCCAAGGGTTCGACCTCAGGCGATGCGGCGCAGGCGATAGGAGCGGCCGCTGGGCGGGCGGGCGCCATATTCGAGATTCGCGTGTTCGCGGGCGTTGACCATCGACAGCACCGCTCCGCCGATCCGTCCGCCGACCTGCCGCACCTGCTTGATGCCGGCGCTGGCGAGGCTGGAGGCGGTGCGCGCCCAGCGCACGACGTAGAGGACGCGGTCGGCCAGCGGCGCCAGGATCAGCGCGTCCGACACCGACAGAACCGGCGGCGTGTCGAGGACGACGACGTCGTAGCGTTCGGCCAGCTCGACCAGCAGCGACAGCATGGCCTTGGAGCCGAGCAGAATCTGCGGGCGGTCGACCGGCCGTCCCGCGGCGATCACCGACACACGGCGGCGGTCGTCGATGTGCAGAACCTGATCGAGCGTCGCGTCGCCCTCCAGCAGGTCGGTCAGCCCCTTCGGTGGGCGCACGCCGCCGAGAAGCCGGTGCACCGCCGGACGGCGGGTGTCGCAATCGACGATGACGACGCGCCGGCCGGTGTCGGCGAGGAAGGCGGAGAGCGCCACGGCCAGCGTCGTCTTGCCCTCTCCCGCCACCGACGAGGTCAGCATCACCACCTCGCCGCCCTTGACGCTGGCGGGCTCGGCCCCGGTGCGGACCAGATGCAGCCGGGCGCAAAGCCGCCAGACCGCCTCGGCGAAATCGCCGCCGCCAGTGTTGGAATAGGGGTCGTCGTCGGCACGCGCGGACCGCTTGGCCCGGCCCAGCAGCGGCACGATGCCGACCGCGGGCAGGCCCAGCAGCGCCTCCACCTGATGGGAGCTGTAGACGCCGCGCTGCCGCATGGTCCGCACCAGGGCGATGCCGGTGGCGATGGCACCGCAGACGACCGCGGCCAGTCCGGCAAGCACCGCCTTGCCCGGCCCGACCGGGCCACCCGGCACGGCGGCGGCCGACACGATGCGCACGTCCGGCGTCATCTCCAGCGCCTGGAGCACCTGCGTCTCCTTCAGGCGGGTGACGGCGCGGCGGTAGTTGTCGTCCGACGCGTCGGCCTGCCGCTGAAGATCGCGCAGCTTCACATCGGCCTGGAGCGTGTCGAAGGATTCCGCCCGCAGGCCTTCCAACCGGCGGGACAGATCCTGGATTTTGGCGACCTGTTGTTCCACCTCGCCCCGCAGGCTGCGGACCACGCGGTCGACCTCGGTGGCGAGGGTGGCGTTCAGCTCGCGCAGTTCTGCGGTCGGCCGGTTCAGCGCCGGGTGGCGGTCGCCGTACTGGGCCCGCAGTTCCGCGAGCTGTGCGTTCAGCGCCGCCTGACGCTGGCGCAGGGTGGTGATCAGCGGATCACCGCCGATGTCGGCGCCGGTCAGCGATTCCGGGTTGCCGGGCCTGACCGACTGCAGCTGGCGCAGCCGGGACTGGGCATTGGCATGGGCGGTGCGCGCCTCCGCCAGCTGCCCGTTCAGGGCCGACATCTCCTCGTTCACCAGCGGGGCGTCGCGGCCCTTCACCATGCCGGTCTCGGACCGCATCGCCTCGACCGCGGCGCGGCCGGTGGTGGTCATGTCCTGGCGCAGCTCGTCCAGGCGGCTTTGCAGCCATTCGCTGGCGTTCTGGGTAGCCTTGCGCTTCGCCTCCACCTGGATGGCGAGATAGGCGTCGGCGACGGCGGTGGCGGCGCGGGCGGCAAGCTGCGGGTCCTTCGCCTCCACCGTGATGCGGATCGCGCGGGACTGCACGCCGGGGCTGATGCGCAGGTTCTTCTGGAACGCCTCGGTCAGGCGGTCGGCTTCCCTCTCCTGCGCGTTGCCGGTGGGCGCGGCCGGGCGCGGGGCCGGCGTTAGCAGGGCGGCCAGAGAATCAGGCAGCATCGCCGTCACTTCGGTCAACAGGGTACGGCCTTCCTCCATCAGCGGGCTGAACAGGCCCGGCTTGTTGGTGGGGGCGGCGTATTCCGGTTCCTGCCCCAGGTTCAGCGCCTCGACCACGCGGGCGGCGAGGTCACGGGAGCGCAGGATTTCCACCTCGGTGTTGACGGTGTCGAGATAGATCCCCATCGGCTCGGAGACGGAGGGGATGTTGATGACGCGGTTGGGATGCGGGTCGATCACCACGACGGTGGAGGAGCTGTAGAGCGGGGTCATGGCGTTGATCAGAAGCACCGCCGGCAGCCACAGCACCGCGGTCAACCCGAGGATCAGCCATTTCTGGCGCCACAGCATCTGCACCAGCCGGCTGACGTCGACCTTGTCGGCGCCCGTTCCGACCGGCGGTGCGACAAAGCCGGCGGCGAGACCGGACGTGCCTGACGGCAATCGGTGTTCCGGTGCGTCCATGGGCTCAACTCCTTCATAGCGGGCGAACGGTGCGCGGCGTTGCAAGACGGCTGTGGTGGCTCAGGCGACCTCTGCCGGGTCGCGGCTGGGCTGGCGGGTTTCCGGCGCTTCATCCTGTGCCCGCGTGCCGCCGACCTCCGGCGGGAGGGCAGGGTGCGCGGGGGCGCCATGTCCGGCCTTGGCCTCGGCCAGGATGCGGGCATAACGGGCGACGGTGTTGGGGGTGACGTTGACCAGCATTCCGGTCCCACCGCCATTGGCGACGAGTTGGGCGACCTGGAACAGCGCGCGTCCCTTTTCCAGAACTTCTCCGGGCAGCATCCACAGGATGGAATCGATGTTGGAGGCCAGCCATCCCGGTTTCCCGCTGCGCGTCAGGCGGCGTTCGGCCGACCGGACCTGCGCAGTGTTGCGGATGGTGTAGAAGGGCGACCAGCCGTCCCAGTCGCCGGCGGTGAAGGGCAGCGCCACGAAGCCGTCGCTACCGGCGCCGTCCATCACCACCGCCTCGGCGGCACCGAAACCGGACTTGGTCCACATGTAGTCGAAGCCGGCGGAGCGGACGGCGGCGGCGACCTCCGGCCGCAGCGGGCCGGGGCGGGCGCTATCGTAGGGCCGCCACGCCTCGTAGAAGCGGTCGAGCCGGTAGCGGCGCAGCGCATTCCCGATCAGGCGCCGGGCGTCCATCGCCGGCGCGCCGGTCTGCGGTGCCGTGCGCGGCGTGCCTTCCGGTGCCGCCTCGACGCTGGCTGCCGGAGTTTCTGTCGGGATTTCTGCTGGGCGCGGGCGCGGGGAGATGCGCAGGACGGGGCGGCCCTCCTCCCAGTGCAGGCGCGGGGTGTGTCCGGGCACCAGGGGTGAGTCGACCAGCGGCCACCAGCCGCGCGGCATCAGGCCGGGCGGCAGCATGGTGGCGATCTCCGCACGGGCGTCCGCCAGCAGGCGGGTCAGCTCGCCGCCCTGATTTTCGAGGCCCGGCATTTCCCCCTCGGCGCAGACGCCGCGGCCGGTGCTGCCCAGCAGAAGCTCCACCCGGCCCAGCACGCCGCCGCGCTCCTCCGGCACCGACAGCAGGGCGAGGTCGGCGGGGCTGGACTGGGTCAGGCTGTCGACGGTGACCACCAGCCCGCAGCGCAGGCCGGTCGCCGCCACCAGATCGAGAATGCGCGGGATGCAGTGCAGCTCGCGGATCATGCCGGACCACAGGACCAGCGTGGTCAGCACCCTCCCCTCCGCCGCCCAGCGGCGCAGGGTGGCATCGTCGGGCTCGAAGTCGGTGAAGGGCCGTGGCGGCTCGGCGATGCGCAGCGGCACCGCGGCAGTGCTGGCGAAGGGTGGGTCGGGGTCGACGATCTGCAAACCGCGGCCCAGACGGCCGAGCGCGAAGAAGTCGTGATCGTCGAACTGCCGGCCATAGACCGGGTCCGCTCCGGCCTGGATCAGGTCAGCGGCGCGCTCGATCACGTCGGTCTGCGGCCGGCCATAGAGCGGCAGGAGCCGCTTGGCCGCCGCCAGCGGCAGCTGCGCCGCGATCAGGTCGGGATCGCCCAGCAGGGTGCCGCGGCCCCAGCCGGCATGGCGGCGGGCCAGCGCCACGCTGAAGCTGGCATAGCTCTCCCCCGCCACCTTGCCCTCGACCGCATCGAGGCCGCCGGGAAAGGCGCGGGCACGCACCGGATCGACGCAGTGGCCGGTGAAGCGGCGGGCGCCCATCGCCTCCAGCCTCTGGCGCAGCCCGGCATCGGCACTGGCGTCGATGCCCAGGCAGGGCTCCGCCATCAGACGCGGATAGAGGAACGGCGCGGCGACGATGCCGAGCGGGGTCTGTGGCGCCATGTCCAGCACCGCGACCTCGTCCGGGATCGACTGCCCCAGCAGACGGAAGGCGGCGTCATACAGGGCGGCCGGATCGGTGCTGCGCAGGGCGCATTCGCCGCCCGCCTCCACCACCGGCCAAAGCGGAGAGGCCGGGTCGCCCAGCGCCACGACGCGGAAGCAGGTGGTCAGCCAGAGCGCATGGTCCAGATGCCGGCCGCCGGCCATCAGGCTGCCGGTGCCGGTCGCCTCGGTGCGGTTGCCGTCCTCCCAGCCGCCGAAATGGCGGCCGCTGCGGCGTCCGTCATAATAGAGGTCGAAGGTCCATCCGGCACGCTCCGCCGCGGCGGCCAGCACCGGCGCCATGGCGACGCGGTGTGGATCGCCGCCATGGGCGAGGAAGAGGAGAAGGGGCGGTTTGGTCACGATGTGCGGCCCTCCGTCCCGCCGCCGCGCCGGCACCACCACAGGTGCCATTTCGCCACCCCCGGCGGGCCGAAGTGATCGGTCTTCTGCAGGGTCAGTCCGGTGGCGGCGATGGCCTTGCGCATCTCCGGCGCCCAATGGTGGCGGACCAGCGCCTTCCACTCCGGCAGCACGCCATGGCAGCGCATGGTCGCCAGCAGCCGGTCGGGCCGCCAGCGGTAATAGCGGGGATAGGCGATCACCCACAGCGGGTTGGCGTTGGTGGTGTCGCAGACGATCCGGCCGCCGGGCTTGACCACCCGCTGCAACTCCCGAACGCCGGCCTCCAGATCCGGCAGGTGGCAGAGCAAGTCCATGGCGATGACGAGGTCGAAGCTGTCGTCGGGGAAGGGCAGCTTGCGGGCGTCGGCCTGCTGGACGGTCAGGGCGGGAAAGCGCTCCTTCGCCTCCGCCAGCATCTCGTGCGAGATGTCGACCAGTGTCACGTCGTGACGGCCGGCGAAGGGGCCGGTGATGCGGCCATATCCGCCGCCGACGTCGAGGATGCGCATCCGCGGCAGCCGTTCCAGCTCCGCCGCCACCGCGCGCCGCTTCTCGTCATAGATGCGGTAGAAGGGGGTGGTGGGGTGGTCGGGGCGGAAATGGCGGCGGTAACCGTTGTTATAGATGCCGGAGCCGGCGGCCTGCGTGCGTTCCGCCTTGGCATTCTCCAGCAGGACGGCGACCTGGGCGGCGACCGTGTCGACGTCGAAGCTCTTGGCATGCTCAAGCCCCGCCGCGGCGACCGTCTTCAGCCCCTCGCGGTCGGCCAGCCGGGCGATCAGCATGTCGCGCAGCGGTTCGGCTTCCCCCGGCGGGACCAGCCAGCCGGTGCGGCCATGCTCAATGATTTCCGGAAAACCTCCGCAATCGCTGGCGACCACCGGCACGCCCAGCGCCATCGCCTCCACCACCACGAAGCCGAAGCTTTCCCACAGCGAGGGGGCGACCGCCATCTCGGCCCGCGCCACCACGGCCAGCGCGTCGTTGCGCGGCAGGGCGCCGGTGAAATGGACGCGGTCGGCGACCGGAGCGACGTCGCGGCGGAACTGGTCGATGACTGCGGCGCTCGCCGAATCCTCGCCACCGATCATCATCAGATGCAGGTCGGGGTTGGCGGCCAGAACGCCCGGAATGGCACGGCCCAGTGTGGCGATGCCCTTGCGCCCCTCCAGCCTGCCGAAGAAGGCGATGAAGCGCTTCGGCAGCGCCATCGGCGGTTCGGCCGTCCGGTTCACTGCCACCGCGGCGATGTCGATGCTGTTGGGGATGACCTGGATCAGCTCCGGCGCGATGCGCCAGTAATCGGCCACCCGCCGGGCGATGGCGCGGGTGGAGGCGTAGATCGCGGCGCTGCGCCGGGTCTGGTCGCGCTCCAGCGCATTCAGCAGATGGGTGTGCGGCACCCAGGGCTGGGTGTTGGTGTCCATCACCAGCCCGGTCGGGGTCGCCAGCCGCGTCACCACCGGGATGGTGCTGAAGCGGGTCAGCCACCATGCGTCGGCATCGAACTCCGCCGCATGAACCACGTCGGGACGGAAGGAGCTGACGGCATCGGCCAGCCGGCGGTTGGTCCGGAAGCGGTCGACCACCGCATGCCTGTGCGGACCTGGATCGACGCGCTGCACCGTGACGCCGTCTTCGATGGTGGTTCCGGCCGGCAAGCCGCCGGTCTTCCACGGTGTCACCACCTGGACGGCATGGCCCAGCCGCGTCAGCGCGCGGGCCATCGTGTGGGTGTGCGTGGCGATACCGCCGAGCTTTTCGCCGGGTGGGTATTCGGGCGTCAAGAGCGACAGTCGCATTGCGGTTTCCTCGATTCCTAAAGAATGTCCGATGGGTTCGGTCACTTGCCTGCGGGGCCCGCCGGGCTGGCAGCCGGAGTGGCTGTCACCGGGGCCGGCTTGTCGAACAGGCGCCGCGGCAAGGCTGCGAGCATTGCCGGGTCGGGAAGGAAGACGCGCCAGGACAGTCCGGTCGCGCGGCGGTAGAGCGTCGCCGCGGTAGCGAACACCAGCGTGTAGGCGACGGTGGAAACGATGGCCGCAGCCAGGATCCCGCCGCTGCGCAGGAACAGCAGCAGCCCGGCCAGCGTGACCACCATGCCCAGCAGATTGGCCAGGGTGGCGGTGAAGGGCCGGTTCTCCGCATAGAGCCCGTTCAGCAGGATCGACGCGGCGGCATAGAGGATGGCGCCCGGCAGCAGCAGCCGCAGCGGCAGCGCGCTGTCGGCGAAGGACGGGCCATAAACCAGCCCGATGGCGATGTCGGCGAAGACGAACAGCCCGCCGCCCAGGAGGCCGCCGATGGCGAAGGTCGCCTGAAGGCTGTTCAGCACCAGCTCGCGCCCCGACTGTCCCCGCCGGGTGGCGGCGGGCATGACGACGGTGGCGAGCGCGCCGGACAGGCTGACGATCAGCCAGGACAGGCTGGTTGCCAGCGCATAGAGCCCGACCTGCGTCGCCGACAGGAAGGCCGGGATGATCAGCAGGTCCAGCCGTTGCGTGATGACGCCGCCCACCACGTCGCCGTGGGTGCGCAGGGCATACCAGACGGTCTGCCGGCCGAGCGCCGGATCGGGCCGGCCGATGCCGTGGCGGCGGACCAGCACAGCGGTCGCCACCACCAGCACCAGCGTGCTCATCGCCGCCTGGACGATGACGGCGGCCTCCACCGTGAAGCGGCCGGTGGCCCACAGCGCGGCATAGACGATGGCGACGCCGGCCGGCTGAAGGAAATTCAACGCGTTGAAGCTGCGGAAATCCTGATCGCCCAGGATCAGGCCCAGCATCAGTTCGGACAGCAGGGCCATGGCGATCATCGGCAGGTAGAGCCGCGCCAGCGCCAGCGTCTCCGCCGGCTGCGCCGCCAGCAGTGTCGGCAGCAGCAGATAGCCAACGCCGATCGCCACCGCTGCAACCGGCAGCAGGATCAGGGTCCAGGTGCTCAGCAGGCGGCCACCGGCGGCATGGTCCCGCGACAGCGCATAGGTGACCGCCTTGCCGCAGCCCATGCCGAACAGCCAGCCCAGCAACTGCACGGTGGTCAGCACAGCGGTCAGCGCCCCCCGGCCATCCGGACCGACGGTGCGGGCGACCAGGATCCCCGTCAGCAGTCCCAGCGCCATCGTCGCGGCGGTGACGAGCACCGTCGCCACGCCATGCCGGGCGAAGCTGTTCCGCTTTGCCGCCGCCTTCCGTCCGGTCAAACCCTTCAGCATCGCGCCGTCACCCCCGTTGATGGCCCTGAAACCCGCGCACTGCGTACCTGCCGTTCTGGAACTCCTGTTTTGATTGCAGCTCCATTCCCGATTTGAAGCGGCTTTCATTTCCTACTCTTGCGGGCGAAAATAGTTGGCCTTGCCAACATTGTCCGATGAATTCAAAAGTTATCGGGAAGAGGAACAATCGTAAAATGCGGCCGTTATTTGATCCGACGCGCATTTTTGTTGTGCGTTGCAAACAGGACGGTAGTGGGGTGTTGGTCCAGGGTCAACGCCGCTTTCGGAACTGTTCTTCCCACACACCAGGGGAGTATTTTTCTTTGAACATCCGTTGGCGGAGATTGTCAGACCTATCGTATCTTTCGGACACCGGTTATCGGCGAAGCCCATATTCCGGCATCGGGATTAGCCCGTTGCCGGGCCGGTCGCACACGGGAGGGGAGGGGGAGGCGCCATTGTGCCCCGCCGCATGGCGTCGTCGGACCGCCGCCTGACGCCATTGATGGGTGTCTTCAGTCGGCCGCGGCCATCCGCGCGGCGGTGGAGCCGCGCACGATGCAGGTGCCGCCGAGAATGAGGCGGCGGCTGGGGCGGTCCGGCGCCTCCAACCGTTCGAACAGCAGGGCCATGGCGGACTGGCCGATGTCCTGCACTGGCTGTTCGATGACGGTCAGGCCGGGACCGACCAGTTCCGTCCAGGGTTCGTTGTCGAAGCCGGCGACCGCCAACCCGTCCGGAATCGGCAGGCGCAACCGGCGGGCGGCCTTGACCACGCCCATCAGGAACAGGCTGTTGCTGACGATGAAGGCCTCCGGCCGGTCGCGCTCCGACATCCACGCCACCACCGCCTCTTCCGCCGCATCGGCATGGGGGACGAGAAAGCGGGCCGCCGGGGCGAGTCCGCGGGCGGTCATGGCGGCACGGTAGCCCTCATGGCGCTCCTGGCCGGTGGTGCTGGTGTTGCCGAACAGGCCGGCGATGCGGCGATAGCCCTGGGCATGCAGATGCTCCACCAGCATCGCCGCGGCACGCGGGTTGTCGAGGACCACGGCATCGTGACGGCCGGTCGGCGCGTTGCGGTCGATCAGCACGACGGGGAAATCGAGGTCCAGCCCGTCCAGCCGGTCGAGCGTCGCCCGGGTGGGGGCGAAGATCAGGCCGGTGATCCGCTCCTCCTGCATCAGGCGGAGGTACAGTTCCTCCCGTTCGGGATTCTCGTCGCTGTTGCACAGGATCACGCGCATGCCGGCACGGTAGGCCGCATCCTCCACCGCGCGGCTGACGGCCGTGAAGAAGGGGTTGCGGATGTCGGACACCACCAGCCCGATGGTCTGCGAATGCTGCGAGCGCAACCGCCGCGCCGACAGGTTGGGGCGGTAGCCGGTGGCGCGCACCGCATCCTCCACCCGCTTGCGCAGGGTGTCGCTGACCGGACCGTTGCTCAGCACGCGTGACACGGTGGCGACCGACACGCCGGCAGCCAGGGCCACGTCCTTGATGCCGGCGGTTTTTCCCGAGACGCTCATGTCCAGACCGATCGTGTGGAAGGATGCCCCGATTGGGGAAGCGACCTTAGCCGCATGGGCCGAAGATGACCAGGGCGGGGTATTTTCTGAAAACGTTTCCATCGACCTCGGCAAAACATCGTTTATTTTTGTCCGCCTGACAAGCCGTTCATCCATAAAAACCCATATGTTGCAACGCAACAAGCGTTGACAGCCGGACTGTAATCGTTTTCACTCCGTTTAACAGCACATACAAAAGCCCGCGGAGGAGACGGTCGCCATGCTCACCGACACGCACCCCTTGAGCCTTCCCCCCGATCTGATCCGCCTCGGCGCCGCTCCGGCGGGCAAGGAGGCGGCGATCCGCGAGGCGGCGCAGCTGCTGATCGCGGCGGGCTGCATCGATCCCGCCTATGCCGACAGCATGATCCGGCGCGAAACGGTGGCGAACACCTTCCTCGGCCATGGCGTCGCCATCCCGCACGGCATGGTGGACGACCGCAATCTGGTCCGCCGCAACGGCATCGCGATTCTACAGGTGCCGGACGGCGTGGTGTGGAACGACGGGCAGACCGCCCGGCTGATCGTCGCCATCGCTGCCCAGTCCGATGCCCACATCGCCATCCTGCGCCGCCTGACCCGCCTGATGCAGGACGAGGCGCGGCTGGCTGCCCTGTTCACCACCGGCAACCCTGCCGACCTCGTCGCCGCGCTGTCCGACGAGACCGCATCGCCGACACCCTCCGCCGCAGACGCCGGCGATCTTGCCGAGAGCTTCGAGTGGGTGGTCGATTATCCGACCGGCCTGCATGCCCGCCCCGCCGCCGCCTGGGTCGAGAGTGCCCGTGCCGCGTCCGGCCGGGTCCGTGTCCGCCACGGCGAAGAGAGCGCCGACGGCAAGACGCTGGTGGCGCTGCTGCAACTGGGCCTGCGTCCGGGCGACCGCGTCACCGTGTCCGCCGACGGGTCAGACGCCCGCGCGGTGCTGAACCGGCTGCGCGCCACCATCACCGGTCTCAGCGCGCGGGAAAAGGCGGATGCCGCCGCCGCGGCGCGCAAGGCGAAGGCCGTGGTGCAGGGCTGGACCCCGCCGGCTGCCGTCGCAAATGGCGGCCGCGAGATGCCCGTGATTGCCGGCATCGGCGCCAGCCCGGGCCTGACCATCGGCCCTGTCCATGTGATGCCGAAGGCCGACCTGACCGTTCCCGACCGTCCGGCCCCGCTGCTGGAGGGGGGCAACCGCCTGCATGAGGCGCTGAACCTGACGCGCCAGCAGCTGAAGGCGCTGGCCGACGACACCGCCCGCCGGCTGGGTCCGGCCGAAGCCGGCATCTTCGCCGCCCAGGCGGAGCTGCTGAACGACACAGACGTCATCACGCTGGCCTGCCAGCTGATGGTCGAAGGGCATGGTCCCGGCTGGTCGTGGAACGAGGCGGTGGAGCGCAGCGCCGCCAGGCTCGCCGCCAACCCGAACCCGGTGCTGGCCGGCCGCGCCGCCGACCTGCGCGATGTCGGCCGCCGGGTGCTGACCCGCATCGATCCGGACCTGCGCGGCGGCTCGATCCGCGACCTGCCTGACACCCCCTGCATCCTGGTCGCCGACGACCTGTCGCCGTCCGACACCGCCGCCCTCGACATGGGCCGCGTCATCGGCCTTGCGACGGCACAGGGCGGCCCGACCTCCCACACCGCCATCCTGGCGCGCACGCTCGGCCTGCCGGCGATGGTCGCCGGCGGTCCGGCGCTGACCGGGCTCGCCAACGGCACCACCGCCATTCTCGACGGCCAGTCCGGCCGCCTCTATCTGGAGCCCTCCGACGCCGACATCGCCGCCGCCCATGGCTGGATCGAGGAGCAGCGCATCAGGAAGGCCCAGCAGGAGGAGCGGCGCAGCCTGCCCGCCCGCACCCGCGACGGCCACACGGTGGAGATCGGTGCCAACGTCAACCGTCCCGATCAGGTGGCGATGGCCCTGTCGCAGGGCGGCGAGGGCGTCGGCCTGATGCGCACCGAGTTCCTGTTCCTGGAACGCGGCGATGCGCCGAGCGAGGAGGAGCAGTACCAGACCTACCGCGCCATGCTGGAGGCGCTGGACGGCCGTCCGCTGATCGTCCGCGCGCTCGACATCGGCGGCGATAAGCAGGTCCCGCATTTGCAACTGCCGCATGAAGAAAACCCCTTCCTCGGCGTGCGCGGTGCCCGCCTGCTGCTGCGCCATCCCGAACTGCTGGAGCCGCAGCTGCGCGCACTCTACCGCGCCGCGAAAGAAGCAAAGCCGGGCGCGCTGCTGATCATGTTCCCAATGATCACCACGCTGCGCGAGATCGAGACGCTGCGCGCCGTCTGCGACCGCATCCGGGCCGAGCTGGACGCTCCGGCCGTGCCGCTGGGCATCATGGTCGAGGTGCCGGCCGCCGCCATCCAGGCCGACATCCTGGCTCGCCATGTCGATTTCTTCTCCATCGGTACAAACGACCTGACGCAGTACGCGCTGGCAATCGACCGCCAGCACCCCGAACTGGCGGCGGAGGCCGACAGCCTGCACCCGTCGGTGCTGCGCCTGATCCGCCTGACGGTGGAAGGGGCGGAAAAGCACGGCCGTTGGGTCGGCGTCTGCGGCGGCATCGCCGGCGACCCGTTCGGCGCCGCTTTGCTGGCGGGTCTCGGCGTGCGCGAACTGTCGATGACCCCGCGCGACATCCCCGGCGTCAAGGACAAGCTGCGCGACAGCGACCTCGCCGGCCTGCGGGCGCTGGCCCAGCGCGCGCTGGATTGCGAGTCCTCCGACGAGGTGCGGGCGCTGGAAGGGGACGCGTCATGACGAAATCCGGCTTGAAATCAGTCGTCACCGTCACGCTGAACCCGGCCATCGACCAGACCATCACGGTCGAGGCGCTGAAGCCCGGCAGCGTCCATCGCGCCAAGGCGGTTCGCCACAATGCAGGCGGCAAGGGCGTGAACGTCGCCAGCTGCCTTGCCGACTGGGGAACGCCGGTGGCTGCCGCCGGCCTGCTCGGCACCGGCAACGCCGCGCCTTTCGAGGCGCTGTTCCAGGCCAAAGGCATCGCCGACGCCTTCCTGCGGTTGCCGGGCGAGACGCGCGTCAACATCAAGATCGCCGACCTCGCGGCCAATGACACGACCGACATCAACCTGCCGGGCCTGAGCGCCGATGCGGCCGCTGTCGACCGCGTCCGCGAGACCGTGCTGGGGCTGGTGGAGCCGGGCACGCCGGTGCTTCTGGCCGGCAGCCTGCCGGAAGGCTTGCCCGCCGACGCCTACGCCGCCCTGACCGCCGATCTGGCGGCGGCCGGCGCCCGTGTCGTGCTGGACAGCAGCGGGGCGCCGCTGGCGGCGGCGCTGGCCTCCACCGGTGCGCTGCCCCACTGTATCAAGCCCAACCGGCACGAGCTGGAGGATTGGGCTGGCCGGCCGCTGCCGACGAATGCCGACCTGCTCGATGCGGCTCGCGATCTGCATCGTCGCGGCGTGTCGGTGGTGGTGGTGTCGCTGGGGGCGGACGGCGCGTTGTTCGTCGATGGCGCCCGTGCCCTGCAAGGCCGGCTGCCGCCGGTCCAGGCGCTCAGCACCGTCGGGGCGGGCGACGCGATGGTGGCCGGGCTGATCGCCGCCTTTCAGCAGGATTGCGGACTGGAGGATGTCGCCCGGCTATCGGTGGCCTTCGCCGCCGCCAAGCTCGGCTGCTTCGGTCCCAACCTGCCCGATCCGGCGACGGTGCGGTCGCTCGTGGCACAGGTGGCCCTGACCCCAATCGACTGAGATTTCCGACACCATCGGACTGAAACCAACGCAGTGACAGGCGCGGGCTCGAACCCGCCAGGAGGAAACAATGGCAACCCTGTTGGCCGTGATCGCGGCGGGCGATCTTACCACCCAGGCCGTTCTGGCGGCCGAGGCCCTGCGCAAGGCGGCGGCTAAGGCCGGCCACCGCATCCAGGTGGAGATCCGCACCAGCCTCGGCATCCAGTCTCCGCTCGACGCCGCTGCGCCGTCCACGGCCGACGGGTTGATCCTGATCGGCAGCGGCGACTTCGACGACGGGCGCTTCGCCACGCTGAAGCGCAGCACCGCCTCGCTCGACGAGGTGCTGGGCAATCCCGCCGCCGTGCTGGAGAAAGCGCTGTCCTCCGCCGCGTCCGCCCTTTCCGCGGCCGCGTCCACGGCTGCGCCCACCGCGGCCGGTCCGCGCCGGATCGTCGCCATCACCTCCTGCCCGACGGGCATCGCCCACACCTTCATGGCGGCCGAGGGCATCCAGCAGGCGGCGACCGCGCTCGGCCACAAGGTCCGGGTGGAAACCCAGGGCTCCGTCGGTGCGCGCGACACCCTGACCGACGAGGAGATCCGCGAGGCGGACGTCGTGCTCATCGCCGCCGACACCCAGATCGACCTGTCCCGCTTCGCCGGCAAGCGCGTATTCCTCAGCGGCACCAAGCCCGCCATCAATGACGGCAAGGCCCTGGTTAACCGTGCCCTGGCCGAGGCGAAGACCCATGGCGCCGCCGGCGGTGCGGTTCCGCTGGCCGATGCCGTCGCCGCCGGCAAGGCCGAGCGTTCGGCCCAGCGCACCGGCCCCTACAAGCATCTGATGACCGGCGTGTCCTTCATGCTGCCCTTCGTGGTGACGGGCGGCCTGCTGATCGCTCTGGCATTCGCGCTGGGCGGCATCTACGTCTACGAGGAATCCAACGCCGGCACGCTGGGCTATGCCCTGTTCCAGATCGGTGCCAAGGGCGCCTTTGCCCTGATGGTGCCGGCGCTGGCCGGCTACATCGCCTATTCCATCGCCGACCGTCCCGGCATCGCCCCCGGCATGGTGGGCGGCATGCTGGCCGGCAGCATCGGTGCCGGCTTCCTGGGCGGCATCGTCGCCGGCTTCATCGCCGGATACGGCACCGCCTTCCTGAACCGCCACATCAAGCTGCACCGCAACCTGGAAGGGTTGAAACCGGTGCTGATCCTGCCGCTGCTGGGCTCGCTGCTGACCGGCCTGCTGATGATCTATGTCGTCGGCACCCCGGTCGCCGAGGCACTGGCCTGGATGAGCGCCTGGCTGAAGGGCATGCAGGGCAGCAGCGCCATCCTGCTCGGCCTGCTGATCGGGGCGATGATGGCCTTCGACATGGGCGGTCCGGTCAACAAGGCGGCCTACGCCTTCTCCACCGGCCTGATCGCGTCCCAGGTCTACACGCCGATGGCCGCCGCCATGGCTGCCGGCATGGTGCCGCCGCTGGGTCTGGCGCTCGCCACCAAACTGTTCGCCGACCGCTTCACCGCGGAGGAGCGCGAGGCCGGCAATGCCGCCGCGGTGCTGGGCATCGCCTTCATCACCGAAGGCGCCATTCCTTTCGCCGCCCGCGATCCGCTGCGCGTCATTCCGGCGCTGATGATCGGCGGTGCGCTGACCGGTGCGATGTCGATGGCCGTGGGGGCGGAGCTGAAGGTTCCCCATGGCGGCGTCTTCGTCCTGCCGATCCCCAACGCGGTGACGCATCTGCTCGGCTACGTTGTGGCCCTGGTGGTCGGCACGGTGGTGACCGCCGTCGCCCTGCGCATCCTGAAGAAGCCGGTCGCCGCCGCAGCCGCGGCGCCGAAGCCGGCGGTCCAGCAGGCCGGCGCGCACGCCTGACTGTCATCCCTTTCCTCTCGGGCGTCCTCCCGAAACTGGCCCCTCTCCGCTTCCGCGGGGAGGGGCCTTTCTTTTTCCATCTATTCAAAGAATCCGCGCCAGCTTTCGCCGCCCCGTCCGTGGATCGGTCATGACATCGCCCGGAGTGACCGATCCATGCTCGACGAAAAGCCCGACGTGATGCTGGGCAACATGCTGCTGCATGTGAACCTGCTGGCCCTTGGCACGCTGATGACCAAGATGATGGCGGAGATGTTCCGCAAGGACGAGGATCCGGCCGGCAAGGCCGATGAATGGCTGCGCCTGTTCGAGGCAACCGCCGCGCAGATGACCTTCGCCAACGAGACGCCGGAATGGAGCGACCTGACGGCGCAGGAATTCCGCGACGTTCTGATGCAGCATATCCACCGCGCCCGCGCCATGGCGCTGGGGGAGGAGTGCGACCCGCGCGCCTATCTGCGCCATCACGGCTGATTGAGGCTGGCCGGAGGACGAGCGTCCGCCGTCACCGGTACTCCTGCCGACGTGCCAGCCCGTCCTTCAGGTGCCGGATCGCCGCGTGCACCTTCGCCGGCACGTGGCGCTTCTGCGGATAGACCGCCCACACCGCCGTGTTGGGCGGCCGGTGGCGGTCCAGCAGGGAAACCAGCCGTCCCTCCGCCACCGGATCTTTCACATAATAGTCCGGCAACTGGCACAGCCCGAACCCGCGCAGCGCCGCGTCCAGCACCGAGAAGCCGCTGTTGCAGCGCCAGCGGCCCCGCGGACGGAACAGCCAGTCCTGGCCGCTGTCGTCGAACAGCCAGTGGTCGGAGGTGCCGACCAGACACTGGTGGGTGGCAAGGCTGGTCAGGCTGTCCGGACAGCCGTGGCGCTCCAGATAGGATGGGGCGGCGCACAGATGCATCACGCGCGGGGCGATGCGCGTCGCCACCAGGCTCGATTCGCTGAGGCGGCCGAGCCGGATCGCCAGATCGTACCCCTCCTGCACCAGATCGAGCTGCCGGTTGGTCAGTTCCACCTCGATGCTCAGCTGCGGATGGCGCTCCATCAGGTCATTGATCAGCGGCATGACGAACTGCTCGCCATAGGCGGTTGCGCAGGTCATGCGCAGCACGCCCTTCACATCGCTGTCACTGCCCCCCTGCAACGCGCCCACCGCCAGGAAGGCGTCGTCGCGCTGCTCCGCCAGCCGCCGACAGCGGGCCAGGAAGGCACGCCCGCTCTCGGTCAGGCTGACCTTGCGGGTTGTACGGTAGAACAGGCGGGCCTGAAGCCGGTCCTCCAGCCGCGCCACGCTGCGGCTGACATGGGAGGAGGAGACGCGCAGCCGCTCCGCCGCGCGGGAAAAGCTGCCGGTTTCCGCCACCGCCACGAATTCGTCGATGCCGTCCCAGCCGCTCACGGTCATTCTCCCAGGGCCATCCGGCCATTATCCCCGTACGGCAAAAATCTATTCCCGAAATCGCCGTTCTGGCAATGACCGGTCGCGGTCTACACTGCGGAAATCAAATGCCAATCCTCATTGGCAAACCCGCCGACGGGGCAAACCCGTTCTCGGGGCCAATCCGATTTGGGGAAGGAAACCCACATGGTTCTGTCGCGCGCCGCCGTCGCCTGGGAAGCCAACCGTCCGCTGGAGATCGAAGAGGTCGAGGTTGCGGCCCCCAAGGCCGGCGAGGTGATGGTTCGCATCGTCGCCACCGGCGTCTGCCACACCGACGCCTACACCCTGTCCGGCAAGGATTCCGAAGGCGTCTTCCCCTGCATCCTCGGCCATGAGGGCGGCGGCGTGGTGGTGGAGGTAGGTCCGGGCGTCACGTCGGTGGCGGTCGGCGACCACGTCATCCCGCTCTACACGCCGGAATGCGGCAAGTGCAAATTCTGCCTGTCCGGCAAGACCAACCTGTGCCAGGCGATCCGCGCCACCCAGGGCAAGGGCCTGATGCCGGACGGCACCAGCCGCTTCTCGCTGAAGGGCAAGGAGATCGCCCACTACATGGGCACCTCGACCTTCTCCGAATACACGGTGCTGCCGGAGATCGCGCTCGCCAAGATCAACAAGGCGGCGCCGCTGGAGAAGGTCTGCCTGCTGGGCTGCGGCGTCACCACCGGCATGGGTGCGGTGATGAACACCGCGAAGGTGGAGCCGGGCTCGACCGTCGCCATCTTCGGCCTGGGCGGCATCGGCCTGTCGGCCATCATCGGCGCCACCATGGCGAAGGCCAGCCGCATCATCGGCATCGACGTCAACCCGTCGAAGTTCGAGATCGCCAAGCAGCTCGGCGCCACCGACGTCGTCAACCCGATGGATTTCGACCGCCCGATCCAGGAAGTTCTGGTCGAGATGACCGACGGCGGCGTCGATTACAGCTTCGAGTGCATCGGCAACGTCAAGGTGATGCGGGCCGCCCTGGAATGCTGCCACAAGGGCTGGGGCGAGTCGGTCATCATCGGCGTCGCCGGCGCCGGCGAGGAGATTGCCACCCGTCCGTTCCAGCTGGTCACCGGCCGCGTCTGGCGCGGCTCCGCCTTCGGCGGCGTCAAGGGCCGGTCGGAACTGCCGGAGTATGTGGAGCGTTACCTGCGCGGCGAGTTCGAGCTGGACACCTTCATCACCCACACCATGGGTCTGGAGGACATCAACCACGCCTTCGACCTGATGCATGAGGGCAAGAGCATCCGCTCGGTTATCCTGTACAACCAGTGAGGTGACGGTGGCTCCCTCTGCCGTTCCCTTTACCGGGACCGGAGGGAGCCTTTCGGCCATCGTTTTTCAAAAGGCGTATCCATGACCGATCCCCTCACCACACTGTCGGAAACCCGCGTCTTCGGCGGCCGGCTGAAGCGGGTGCGGCACCTGTCCGCGGCGGTGGACTGCGAGATGACCTTCGCAATCTTCCTGCCGCCGCAGGTGGAGGCCGGCGCCACGGTGCCGGTCTTCTACTGGCTGTCGGGACTGACCTGCACCGACGAGAATTTCACCCAGAAGGCCGGCGCCTTCCGCGTCGCGGCGGAGCTTGGCCTCGCCATCGTCGCTCCCGACACCAGCCCGCGCGGGGAGGGGGTGCCCGGCGACCCCGACAATTCCTGGGATTTCGGGCTCGGCGCCGGATTCTACGTCGATGCGACCGAGGAACCGTGGGCGCGCCATTACCGGATGCACGACTATGTGACGCGGGAATTGCCGGCGCTGATCGAGGCCAACTATCCGGTCACAGACAGGCGGTCGGTCGCCGGCCACTCGATGGGCGGACATGGCGCGCTGGTCTGCGCGCTGAAGCATCCGGGCTTCTACAAGGCGGTGTCGGCCTTCGCCCCCATCGTCAACCCGGCGGCGGTGCCCTGGGGCGAGAAGGCCTTCGGCAGCTATCTAGGGCCCGACCGCGACCGCTGGCTGGAATGGGACGCCTGCGCGCTGATTACGACCGCGACCGAGCGGTTGCCGATCCTGATCGACCAGGGCGACCGCGACGGTTTCTTGGAGGCACAGCTGAAGCCGGAGGCGCTGGTCGCCGCGGCGGAGGCAGTCGGTCACCCGGTGACGCTGCGGATGCAGCCGGGCTACGACCACAGCTACTTCTTCATCAGCACCTTCATCGAGGACCATCTGCGCCACCATGCGGCGGCACTGCTGGGGTGATGGGCCCGATAGGGCAGGGGGCGAAGCGCCCGCTGCTTCGACGCTTCGCGTCAGGCCACCCGCCGCGTCAGGTGGTTGTCCCACCGGAAGGCCGGTGCCTTGCGCTCCGGACCCGCCTCGGCGTTCGTCGACACCGGCTCGATCACACCGAGCCCGCTGGTCGCCAGATAGCCCTCGCCGTTCGGTGCCAGACCGCAGCCGTCGGCCAGCGCGGTGGAGCCCAGCCATGCTCCGCTCGACGCATCCCACAGACCGATGATCCCGCCCATCGGCGAGCTGGCCGCCACCGTTCTGCCGTCCGACGCCACGCTGCCGATATAGCCCTGCATGCGCGACAGCACATCCTCCGGCGTGTCGAACAGGCGGATCGCGCCTCCACCGGGACGGTGGGCGCCGGTCAGCGGCTGAAGCTTGCCGATGGGCCGTTCGTCCTGCACGCCAAAGGCGATCCCGCCATCGTCCAGCAGGGCGATGTGGCGCATCCCGAGATTCGCGTGCTCTTCCGGCAACCGCACTTTGTCGAGCAGCTTGCCGGTCGCCGCCTCGACATAGGTCAGCGAACTGTCCATGCTGTCGAGATTCAGCTTGGCCCGGCCGGTGTCGGGGTGGGTGATGACGCCACCATTGGCGACCGCCAGCGTCGTGCCGTCGCGCATCAGGATCAGCTCGTGCGGCCCCAGCCCATGGGTGGGGATGGCGCCGATGCGGCGGTAATTGTCGGTGGCGTCATAGATGCCGATGGCACCCTCTTCGCGCGGAACGTCGTCCTCGGCGACGAAGAGGGTGCGTCCGTCGGCGGAATAGTCGCCATGGCCGGTGAAGCGGCGGTCATCCGGCGCCCGCACCACCGGGCCGGGGGTGCCGTCCGCCAGCGACAGCGTCTGGAACCAGCGGCCGGGCCGGCGGGCGAAGACGGCGGCCTCCGCCATGCCGGGCCGGGGCATGATGCCATGGGCGCGGCCGGGGGTGGCGGTGGTGAACAGCACCTTGCCGGTCCGGTCGAGCGCCGCAACGCCGAAGCTCGGCTCCGCCCCGGCGGTGGCATAGGCGTTGAGGTAGAGCGTGCCGGCATCGGCGGCATGGGCCTTGCCTGTCAGCACGGCCAGCAGCCCGCCCGACAGGCCGGCGCCCGACAGCACACGCCCCCCGAAAACCCTCCCGGCCAGCAGGCTCAGGATGTTCCTGCGGTCGACCGCCATCGTCAGTCTCCGTCCAGTTCGTTGAAGCCCAGCGTGATGTCCAGCAACGGCGCCAGCGTACCCAGCATCTCCACCCGCGCCGCCTTGACCAGACGCAGCGCGCTCTCGGTCTTCTTGCGGGTGGCGGGGTCGGTCACCGCCTTGTTCAGCGGGCCGGGGATTGCTTCCACCGCGCTGATCGCGGCGGCGAAACTTTCATCGATGGCTTGCTTGGCGGTGGCGCCGTCGTCGTTGGCGGGCAGCAGCGAAACGAAGCCCGGACCGCCATGCTCGCCCATCAGCAGGGCGCGCAGCCCCTCCAAATTCAGCACGACATTGCGCAGCGACCGGCCGCTGCGCAGCGCCTCCACCACCGTCGGCTTGGCATCCTCGATGCTCGCGCCGAGCGGGGCCATCAGCTTCTGATCAAGCACCACCTGCATCGCGGTGATGGCGGAGGCATAGAGCGTATTCACTGCTTCGGACGCGGTCGGACCGAGTACGGTCGCCTGACCGGCGGCGAGCGGCGCCTCCAGTTCCTTCCAGCCGTCGCGCGCATCGGTGGCGATGGCGGCGATGTTGCGGGCGGCGGCGGCGGCGAGCCTGGCGCGATACAGCTTGGCATCGCTACCGGTGAATCCGTCGGCGGCGACGCCCTCGTCGAACAGCAGCCGCTCCAGCACGGTCAGCCCCTGGACGGCCGCACTCTGGCGGGCCAGCGCGCCGGGCTCCAGCAGCTTGGGGTCATGGTCGCGCAGGATCTGGCCGATCTGGCGCTGGACCACGCCGGGCCGTTCCGGCCAGAACGACATGCGGTCGGCCCGCAGATTCATGGTCAGCGGACCGGGGCGCAGATGCTGCACAGCCGCCCAACCATCGGTCACCTTGAAATGGGCGGCGCGCGCCTCCTCAAGCCCGGCGGCGGTGGGGCCGGCGGCGAAGCGGTCGAGCGTATCGACATAGGCGGTGGCTGCCGCCACCAGCGCATCGAAGCGGGGCAGGGCATGGGTGCGGACCATGCCGCCCAGGAAGGCGGCATCCTTGTCCGACTGGCGGGCGGCGAAGGCCGGCGTCCGCGGCAGCAGGGCCGCCACGGCGGCGGCGGCCGACATCAGTCCCAGCACTATGCGGCGTCGCATACGATCAAATCCCTTCTGCCTTTGACGTGGAACGAACCCCCACCCTTCCTTTACAAACCCAGCACGTAACGCACCAGCCGTTTCCGGTCCTTGCCCGGCAGAGACTTGAAGCGGTCCTTGGCCGCTTCCGCCTCGCCGCCATGCCACAGGATCGCTTCGGCGACGCTGCGGGCGCGCCCGTCATGCAAAAGCGACAGCTGGCCATCCTTGGCCGCGAGCCGGTTCAGGCCCCACAGCGGCGTGGTGCGCCAGTCCGATCCGTTCGCCTCGCCCATCGGCAGCCGGTCGCCCAATCCGGGGCCGAGGTCGTGGAGAAGCATGTCGCTGTGCGGGAAGATGTCGCGGTTGGACAGCGACGGATGCTCGGCATCCTCCCCCGTGCGCCAGGACGGACGGTGGCAGGCGGCACAGCCGGTGTCGGCGAACAGCGCGGTGCCGGCCTTGTCCTTCGCCGCCTCCAGGCTGCCGTCGGGCGGCAGGTCGCGCAGGTAGCCGTCGATCAGGCCGATGACGGTGCTGGGGATCTCAAGCCCCTCGAACTGCTTGGAATCGCCGTGCGGCGCATTGCGGCAGGCGGTCTGTGCCGGGGTGCAGTCGCCCCAGGGCTCCGGAAAGGCCGGGGTCGACATGCCGATGTCGAGGCTGAAGGCCTCCGCATCCTGGTGGTCCAGGGTGGGGTGCATCGCCTTCCAGCCGAAGCGGCCGACCTGCCGCTTGCCGTCCACCGTCACGTAATTCACCCGCCCGGCGGCCGGACCGCCGGAGGCGGCCTGTCTGGCGGCTTCGGCTTCGATGGCGTCGGCCGGGATGCGGTCGAGCAGGCCCATGCCGTGGACGCGCGGCGGCACGCGGGCGGACATCACCGTCGCTTCGGCCAGCGGGCCATAGCCGAGATCCTCGATCACCGGCGTCGGGTGGCGCAGCCGGACGGTCTCGCCGTCGGGGAAGCGGACCGTCTTCTCGCGGTAGGTGACGCGGGGACGGCCTTCGACCAGCTGGCCCGGAATGGCGTTGGACTGGATCTGCCGGCCATAGACCGGGTCGGCGTTCAGCTTGATCGCATAGCCGACGCCCTGGTCGTCCTTCACCGCCGGATCGGGTGGCCGGCCGCCGGCGCCACGCGGATGGCAGGTGGCGCAGGAGCGGGCGTTGTAGAGCGGACCGAGCCCGTCCGCCGCTTGCGTCGCGGTGGGCGCCGCCACCCACATGCGGCGGAACAGCGCCTCGCCGATGCGGTTGTCGAGGCTGTCGGCAGCGTGAGCGGCAGTGGGGGCGGCGAGGAGCAGCAGGGCGGTCAGGCTGGCAGAACGGACTACACTCTTCCAACTCGAAATGTCATCCCCGCGAAGGCGGGGATCCAGGGTCTGCATGGCGACACTCGTGGAAAAATCTGGCTCCCCGCCTTCGCGGGGATGACGGGAACTGGATGCCGTCGGATCGAGTTCTGTTTTGCCTCGGAGCATCTCAAGCAACGCGGATGTATCCCATCATGCCGGTGTCCTGATGTTCGATGATGTGACAGTGGAACATCCAGTCGCCGGGGTTATCGGCCTTGATGGCGACGCGCAGACGTTCCTTCGGCTCCAGCAGCACCGTGTCGGCATGGTGGGGCACCACCTTGCGGGCATCGGAGGACAGCACCTTGAAGGTGTAGCCGTGGATGTGGATCGGATGCAGGTGCGGCGTCAGGTTGGCCAGTTCGAAGATGTAGCTCCGGCCTTTCTCCAGCGTGACCAGCGGCGGCGGCAGGCGTTCATGGCCGCCCTCCGGCCAGCTCTGCTGGTTGATCGCCCAGAAGGTCTTCGCCGACAGGCACAGCGCGTCGGCATAGGGCAGGCCGGGCAGAGCCGCCGCGTCGAAGCTCTGTGCCACCGCTGTGGCGGAGAAGGCCATCGGGATGATCGGCGCGTCCTTCAAGTCCGGCTCCGGGATGGCGGAAGCGGGCAGGGCGCGCGGCTTGAAGCGCTTGTTGGGCAGACTCGGTCCAACGGCGCGGAAGGTGGCGAGCGGCCGGGGTTCGGCCGAATAGACGTTGGTCAGCCGCAGGGTCTGGCCGGCCTTGGCCGGTGCACGGAACAGCACGTCGATGCGCATGGCCGGCCCCATCGGCCAGCCGTCCAGCGGGCGGGGCGGCAGCGGATTGCCGTCGACCGCGACGATCCAGGCCTCGGCTCCCTCCACCCGCAGATCGACCACGCGGGTGCTGTCGATGTTGTAGAGGCGGGCGCGGATGTCGCCGTTGGCGGGGACCTCGATCACCGGTTCGATGGCGCCGTTGACGGTCGACACGCTGCCGAAGGTGCCGGCGCGGGAAGCACCGCGGTCGGTCATGAAGGTGCCGAACGTGCCGGTCTTGTCCAGTTGCCAGTCCTTGACCAGGCAGACGACGTCGGCATCGACCTTCGGCGCGTCCGGCTCCTCGACGATCAGCACGCCGGCAAGGCCGCGGCCCAGCAGCTCCACCGTGTTGCAGTGGGGATGGAAGAAGAAGGACCCGGCATCAGGCGGGGTGAATTCATAGACGTGGCGCTCGCCCGGCTTGGTCGGCGGCTGGGTCAGATAGGGCACGCCGTCTTCCAGGTTCGGCAGGCGGATGCCGTGCCAGTGGATCGAGGTGTGCTCGTCCAGCCCGTTCACCAGGGTGGCGCGCAGCCGCTGGCCCTTGCGCATACGGATGATCGGGCCGGGAAAGCTGTCGGCATAGGTGATCAGCGGCGACGGCCCGGCCGGTTCCGGCAGGATGCGCAGCATCCGCTGCTTGGCGATCAGTTCGACCTCGACCAAGTCACCGGCCGCGGTGACCGGCGCCGGGCCGGCGAGGCCGGCTTTCAGTGCCCCGACATCGGGGGCCGCAAGGCCGGTTCCGCCCAGCGCCGTCGCCGCGATGGCGGCACCCCCGGCGCGCAGGAGGGTGCGACGGGACAGGGCGGAGGCGGGGCGATGCGGCATGACGGCGGTCCAAAAAACTTCAGGCAGGATACAAGCCGGCTCCGGTCCCTTAGCCATCCCCCGCCGGGTCGGCCCGGAAGGGAAGCTCTGGGAAAACGGTCAGGCGCGGAAGGGCGCGGGGACCGGAGCCGGGTAGGCGTGCTTACTTGCCGACCTTCGACGGGTCGTCGAGGCTGTCGGAGCCCTTGACCTCGACCGAGACGCCGAGCGCGGCGACGGCGCCTTCCAGCGCCTTCTTCTGGGCGACGAGGCCGTCGATGCCGGCGGACACCAGCTTGTTGCCCTCGTCGTTGTCGGCGGCGATCATCTGGTCGTAGGCCATCTTGCCGCTGTCGGCGGTGTCCTTGATCGCCTGCATCGCCTTCATGGTGTTGGCCATGGCGGTCTTGACCGCGGCGTCTGCGTCGGCCGACTTGGCGGCGACCAGCTGCGACAGCGAGGCACCCGAAACGGTCTTGCCGTCGGTGCGCTTGTAGCTGCCGTTGTAGACGTTCACCATGCCGACTTCGTCGTAATAGTGCGAGTTGTGGGTGTTGTCGGAGAAGCAGTCATGCTCCTCTTCCGGATCGTGCAGCATGAGGCCGAGCTTCATGCGCTCGCCCGCCAGCTCGCCATAGCTCAGCGAACCCAGGCCGGTCAGCATGCGGCCGACGCCTTCGCTCTCCGGCGCCTTGGCGATGGAGGCGCGGGCCTTGCCCTTGGCGGCCCAATCGGCGGTCATTTCCGACAGGTCGTCGACCAGCATCTGGGTGGCGACCTTCAGATACTGGATGCGGCGGTCGCAATGGCCGTTGGTGCAGTCCTTGCCCTTGCCGTAGTCGGTGGCCTTGCGCTCGCCCGCACCCGGACCGGTGCCGTGCAGATCCTGGCCCCAGAGCAGGAATTCGATGGCGTGGTAGCCGGTGGCGACGTTCGCCTCGACCTTGCCGGCGCCGTGCAGCTTGTCGGTCAGCAGGTCCTTGGTGATCTTGGAGGCGTTGATGGTCTTGCCGCCGGCCGTGATCTTCGGGTTGGCGATGACGTTCGCCTTGGCGTAGGGGTTGCTCTCGCCGCCGGCATAGCCCTCGTCGACATAGTCGATCAGGCCCTCGTCCAGCGGCCAGGCATTCACCTTGCCTTCCCATTCATCGACGATCGGGTTGCCGAAGCGGAAGGCTTCCGTCTGCATGTACGGAACGCGGGCGGCCTTCCAGGCGTCGCGCGCCTTCGCCAGATTGTCCTCGGTCGGATTGGCGACCAGGGCATCCACCGCCTTCTTCAGCGCCTTGGCGCCGTTGGTGGCGTCCTCATAGGCGGCATGGGCGATGTCGGCGTAGTTCTTCGCCACGTCCTTGTAGGCCGGACCGGCAGCCTGGGCACCGTACGGCAGCAGGGCAACGACGGCTACGGCGGCGAAGCCGGCAGCGCGCTTCGACATGGAGGTCTCCTCGAACGTCGGTGGTCGGTAATGACAGCAAGTGCGACTTATTCTCAGCGAATAACGTCGCGAATCATTCTCACTGTCAAGCCCTATCCGCGTTGGGGGTACTCGGAAATGCGCAAGCTCCGCCGTGCCGCGTCGATATGTCCCGCCGCCCTGGCCTGCGGGCGGCGGGATGTGGGCCCTCTTCAGCCCTGCCCAAGCGCCTGCGACAGATCCTCATAGAGGTCGTCCGGCGACTCCAGGCCGACCGACAGACGCAGCAGGTCGCCCGGCACCGGAGAACTCGGCCCTTCGATGCTGGCGCGATGCTCGATCAGGCTCTCCACCCCGCCGAGCGAGGTGGCACGGCGCCAGATTTCGACGCGTGCGGCGGTATCGATGGCCGCCTGGGTGCCGCCCTTCACGCGGACGGACAGCATGCCGCCATAGCCGCCGCTCATCTGGCGCGATGCGATGCCATGGCCGGGGAAGCCGGGCAGGCCGGGATAGAGCACCTCGGCCACCCGCGGATGGGCGGACAGCCGCTCCGCCAGGGCCATGGCGGCGTCGCTCTGCCAGCGGACGCGGGCGAACAGGGTGCGCAGACCACGCTGCAGTAGCCATGCCTCGAAGCTGCCGAGGATGCCGCCCTGCTGGGTCTGCACCGCCTTGATGCGGGCCCAGAACTCGTCCTTGCGGGCGGCGGTCAGGGTACCGGCGACGACGTCGGAATGGCCGTTGAGATACTTGGTCGCCGAATGCATGACGATGTCGGCGCCCAGTTCCAGCGGACGGGTCAGCACCGGGGTGGCGACCGTGCTGTCCACCGCCAGCCAGGCACCCGCCTCGTGCGCCAACTCGGCCACCGCGGCGATGTCGGTGACGGTCCACAGCGGGTTGGCCGGGGTTTCCACCCACACCAGCCGGGTCTGGCCGGGGCGGAGCGCAGCGCGCACCGCATCGGTGTCGCTGGTGTCGACCCCTTCGACCTTCAGCCCCCAGCGGGTGGCGGGGCCATGCACCCAGTTGCGGAAGGCCCAGTACATCACGTCGGGCACCAGCACATGGTCGCCGGGGTCCAGCGCCTGGAACACCGCGGTCGCCGCCGCCATGCCGGAGGCGAACAGCAGCGTGTCGGTGCCCTTCTCCAGTTCGGTGATGGTTTTGGCCGGAATGTCGAAGGTCGGGTTGTCGGCGCGGGCATAGACCCGGCCACGGCCATAGCCGTTGTCTGGGTCCCGGACATAGGTGGTGGACGGGTGGATCGGCGGGATGACCGCGCCGCTGGCCGCATCCTCAAAGCCCAGGGCACCGGCGGCGATGGTTTCGGGACGGTGGGGACGGTCGGTCATTGCCGGGGCACTCCGGGATCGGTCATGAAAGGGGGGTATCAAGGATACGTCCGCCGGACGCCGGGGCGCAATGGCGCCGCGCAACCGTCAGGCGTAGCGTGCGATCAGGCGGGCCAGCGGCGGCCCCGACAGCACCACCACGAAAAGCCGAAGGGTTTGCAGGGCCAGCACCAGCGGCAAATCCACCCCGCTGCCCAGCGCGATCACCACCACGGAATCGAGCCCACCCGGGCTGGTGGCGAGGAAGGCGGTCAGCGGGTCGGTCGGGAGCAGCGTGACCAGCACCCAGGCCGACAGGCTGCACAGGGCGATCATCAGCCCGGTCGACAACAGCATCTGCGGCACGGCACGCAGGGCGTGGCTCAGCACCTCGCGGGTAAAGCGCAGGCCGATGCTCCAGCCGATGACGGTATATGTGATGGTCAGCAGCGCATGCGGCAGTTGCAGGGTCACGCCCGCACCGGTCTGGACCAGCGCGCCCAGCACCATCGGCACCAGAAGGGCGCCGGAGGGAATGCGGAAACGGTGGCCGATCCATCCGCCCGCCGCGGCAACCAGCAGCGTCGCCGCCAGCCCGCGCAGGTCCAGCGCCTCCACCGGGGCCAATGGGATGGCGGAACCCTGCGAACCGGCGGTCAGCGCATGTGTCACCAGCGAAGCGCTGAGCACCACCAGCACGACGCGCAGATATTGCATCACCGCGACCAGCCGGACGTCCGCGCCATAGTCGCCGGCCATGGCGACCATGGCGGAGGCCGCACCCGGCGACACGCCCCAGGCCGCGGTGGTGCCGGGCAGGCTGCCGTAGCGGACGAACAGCCAGCCAACGATGCCACTGACCAGCACCGTCAGCCCGACGGTTCCCAGCATCAACGGCCAGTTCTGTGCGATGGACAGCAGGATCGACGAGGTGACGGCATGGGCGACGAGGCAGCCGATGATCGCCTGCGCCATGGTGAAGCCCGAGCCCGGAACGCGGATGGTGGCGCCGCCGACGCCCAGCGCGATGGCGCCGATCATCGGCCCGATCAGCCAGGCGGCCGGCAGCCCAACCCCATCGAGACCCAGCGTCGCCGCCGCGGACAGGGCAAGCAGCCCCGCCCATTGCGCGACCGTCCGCAGGCGGAGCCACGATTCGTCGTCATTCCCGGGGCCGTTCCCGCCGCCATCCTTTGCGCTGACCACGAACCCATACCTGTACGAATGATTTGCGACCGCCCCATGCTGCCCGCCGCCACCCCCGTCCGTCCAGCAGGCGAGGGGGCGCGGCAGCCATGCGCGGCGGATCAGCGGGCAGCGCGGATGCTGGTCAGGAAATCACCGACGCCCCGATTGAGATCGTCCGCCTGCCGGTGCAGCAGTCCGGCGGCGGCCAGCACCTCCTGCGCGATCCCGCCGGTCTCCGAAGAGGACCGCGTGACCTCGCCGATGGAACCGGTGACCCGGCGGGTGCCGACCGCGACCTCCTGTACGCTGCGGGTGATCTCCTGCGTCGCGGCGGTCTGCTGCTCCACCGTCGCGGCGACCGTGGTGACGATCTCGTTGATGTGGACGATGGTGCGGCCCACGGCATGGATCGCGTCGGCAGCCTGGCCCGCGGCATTCTGCATGCCGGCGATCTGGCTGGAGATGTCCTCCGTCGCCTTGGCGGTCTGGTTGGCGAGGCTCTTCACCTCATTGGCGACGACGGCGAAGCCCTTGCCCGCTTCTCCCGCCCGCGCCGCCTCGATGGTGGCGTTCAGAGCCAGCAGGTTGGTCTGGCTGGCGATGTTGTTGATCAGGTTGACGACGTCGCCGATGCGCTGGGCCGCCTCCACCAGACCGCTGACGGTTCCCTTGGTCCGTTCCGCCTCACCGACGGCGGAGGTGGAGATGCGGGAGGATTCGTTGACGTGCCGGCTGATGTCGGTGATGGAGCTGGCAAGCTGTTCGGTCGCCGCGGCCACCGTCTGCATGCTGGACGAGGCGAATTCCGTCTCCGACGCGACATCGGCGGAGCGGCGGCTGGTGCTGGTGGCGATCTGGGACATGCGCTGGGCATGGGCCTGCATCTGGTTGGAGGCGGCGACCGTGCCCTCCACGATGCTTTTGACGCTGTCTTCGAAACTGCCGGCGAGCTGGTCGAGGGTGGCGCGCTTGCTCTCCTCTTCCGCCACCCGATAGGTCTCCAGCAGCAGTTCGATGTCGAACCACGCGATCTTGTTCAGCGTCTCCAGCTGTGCCGTCCGGTTGCGGCGGGCTGCCGCGCCGAACAGGCCGGCCCTCAGCCCCTCGTCGCCACCAGTGAGGCCGAGTTCGCGGGCGAGGTTGGAACTGACGATGTAATGGCAGATTGACACCGCATAGGCCGGGACGCCGTTCTTGTAGAACAGGGTCGCAAGCCGTTTGGCGGACTCGGCGAAGCCGGCATCGATCCGACCGGATACGGCCCGCGTCCAATGATCCAGACGGGCGGCATGCACATCAGGGCGTTGCAGCGCCGCCTGGATTTCCGGCCATGCATCGAAATACCGATGCCACTCGGTCAGCAGTGCGGGAAGACGCTGCTCCGCGAACTCCCGGTTGCCCCTTAACCGGTTCAGATCGTCGTGGGTGATCGAGAAGGTGGAAAGTCTCTTCGCCTGCACATCTGTCAGTTCGACGGTCATCTTCTGGACGATCCTCGGTTCCGGGGCCACACATGGATCGTTCTACGTCAGGAATGCTCTTCTGGATCGCACGTCGACGGCAACTCACCACCCCATTTTCATCATACCCAGATATGTATAAGAAGGAGAGCAGTGGCCGACCATACAACGCTGACGGCGGATCGACCGGCCCACTTTGGGCCTATGGTCGACAGGGGGGCGACGGCGGAATCACCCCATGTCGCGACGCGGGCGCAGGCCGTTCAGCAGCAGGGCGATGGACTGGCGGGCGATCTCCCCCGGGTCCAGATCGCCGTCCGGGCTGTACCAGCGGGCGACCCAGCTGAGCGCACCCGACAGCGTGAAGGCGGCGATCTTCGGATCGCAGGGGACGATGCTGCCCTCGGCGATGCCGCGTTCGATCAGGTTGCGGAATTTCAGGTCGATGCGGCGCTTCAGGCCGCGCAGGGTACGGCGGCTGTCCTCGGTCAGCGGTTCCTCGCCGACCCGGATCACGCACATGCCGAAATCCATGGTGACGATGTCGACATAGGTGGTCATCACCGCCACCAACTCGTCATAGGCGCTGCCGCCATGACCGGTCACGTCGTTCGAGGCGCTGTCGAGCATTTCCAGCCCGATCCGCACGCACTCGAACAGGATCTCCTCCTTGTTCTTTACATAATAATAGATCGTCGGCTTGGTCACGTTCAGCCGCCGGGCGATGTCGTCCAGCGAGGTGGCGTGATAACCAAGCTCGTTGAAGGCCTGCGCCGCCGTCCGCAGCACGGCGATCCGCTTTTCCTCCCGTTCGCTGCGGCGGTCGGCGGCGGTCTTCCATGGCGAGTCCGACATGCGGTGCTGGCTCCCTTCGCTCATTCTTCCGGCCTATCGCTTTCCCATTTGGCTGTGCCCATGTCCAGGCCGGCAAACAGTCAGTTCTCTCAGCAAACTTGTTTCGTTTCCTACTTTCAAGTAACTTAGGTTCCATACAGTAAAGAAAAGGCCGGCCGAACCCGTGACCGGTGTGTACGGCGACGGTGCCAGGACCTTGTAGAACCGGGAGGACACGCATGCCTATGGACGTTGCCAAGGACGCCATCGCCGCGGCGCGCGGCACCAGCATCGGCGGGGCTCTGGCACGGGCGGCGCGGCGCTATGGCGACCGCATCGCTTTGCGTCACGACGGGCGGGACTGGAGCTTCGCTGGCCTGCATGTGGCTGCGAAGCGGGTGGCCCGGAGGCTGCACGACATGGGTCTGCGGCCGGGCGACCGGGTGGCCGCCTTCGGGCGCAATTCCGACGCCTATGTCGTGGCCTGGCTCGGCTGCGCGGTCGGCGGCTTCATCCATGTGCCGGTCAACTACGCCCTGACGGGAGAAGAGTTGTCCTACATCCTGACGCAGTCGGGGGCGCGGATGGTGCTGCACGACGCCGATCTGGCCGGCACCCTTGCCGATGCCGGGAAAGCGGCGCGGACGGAGTGGGTCGGGACCCTGGCTGCCGATGCCGCCGGTACCGGCGATCTGGACGTGCTGGCCATCGCCCAGGATCGGGGCGCCTCGGCGGACATCGACGTGGTGGTGGATGCCGACACGGTGGTCCAGCTTCTCTACACCTCCGGCACCACCGCGGCGCCGAAGGGCGCGATGATGACCCATGGCGGCCTGCTGGCGGAGTATGAGAGCGCCATCCATGACTGCCGCTTCGCCGAGAGCGACCGGGCGTTGGCGGCGCTGCCGCTTTACCATTCGGCGCAGATGCATGTCTTCCTGATGCCGCAGCTGATGGTCGGCGCCACCACGCTGCTGATCCAGGTTCCGGCCTTGAAGCAATGCCTGGAACTGATCGAGGCGCACCGCATCACCTCCTTCTTCGCACCGCCCACGGTGTGGGTTGGGCTGTTGCGCCATCCGGATTTCGACGCGCATGATCTGGTGTCGCTGGAGAAGCTCTATTACGGCGCCTCGATCATGCCGGTCCCGGTGTTGCAGGAGCTTCGCCGGCGCCTGCCCAACGCCAAGCCCTTCAACTGTTACGGACAGAGCGAGATCGGCCCGCTCGCCACCGTGCTTGCCCCGGAAGAGCATGAGGAGCGCCCAGCCTCCGCCGGCCGCCCGGTGTTGAATGTCGAGACGCGGGTCGTCGATCTGGAGATGAACGATCTGGCGCCGGGCAGCCATGGCGAGATCGTCCACCGCTCCCCCCAGCTGATGGTCGGCTATTGGGACAAGGAGCGCGAGACGGAGGAGGCCTTCCAGGGCGGGTGGTTCCATTCCGGCGACGTCGGCTATCTCGACGAGGCCGGCTATCTCCACATCGTCGACCGCATCAAGGACGTCATCAACACCGGCGGCGTGGTGGTCGCCAGCCGCGAGGTGGAGGAGGTGATCTACACCCATCCCGCCGTCGCCGAGGTCGCGGTGGTGGCGCTGCCCGACCCGAAATGGATCGAGGCAGTAACCGCCTTCGTCGTGCTGCGCACCGGCCAGAGCGTCGATGCCGAGGGTCTGATAGCCCATTGCCGCGGTCATCTGGCGCCCTTCAAGCTGCCCAAGCAGGTGCATTTTGTCGACAGCCTGCCGCGCAACACCGCCGGCAAGCTGCTGAAGCGGGAGCTTCGCCGGGCCTACAGCGAGACCACGGCCTGAGGGCGGCGGCATGAGCGTGTATGAACCGCCGCTGCACGCCGTCCGCTTCCTCGTCAACGAGGTGCTGAAGGCTCCCGAAGCGCTCGCCGCCGCCGGGTGGGAGGAGACGACGCCCGACCTGTTCGACGCCGTGCTGGCAGAAGCGGGACGGCTGGCGGTCGAGGTGCTGTTGCCGCTCGACCGGTCGGGCGACGAAGAGGGCGCAAGGGTGGCGGATGGCGGCGTGCGCATGCCGGCGGGATTCCGCGAGGCGTGGCGGCATTGGCGCGACGGCGGCTGGAACGGGCTGTCCGGCGATCCGGCCTATGGCGGGCAGGGGATGCCGGCGCTGCTCGACACGCTGGTGACGGAGATGGTGTGTGCGGCGAACCTCGCCTTCAGCATCACCCCCGGCCTGACCCAGGGCGCCATCCGGGCGCTCGCCGCCCATGGCGACGCCGCGGTGAAGGAGCGCTGCCTGCCGCCGATGCTCGCCGGCGACTGGACCGGGGCCATGGCGCTGACCGAGCCGCAGGCGGGGACGGACCTCGGGCTGCTGCGGACGCGGGCGGAGCCGGTGGGCGACGGCACCTTCCGGCTGGCCGGGCAGAAGATGTTCATCTCGTCGGCTGACCATGACCTGACCGACAACCTCGTCCATCTGGTGCTGGCCCGCCTGCCCGACGCGCCGGAGGGCACCCGCGGCATCAGCCTGTTCGCGGTGCCGAAGCGCTTGGCCGACGGCGCCCGCAACGGCTGGTCGGTGCTGTCGGTGGAGCGCAAGATGGGGCTGCACGCCTCGCCCACCTGTGTGGTGTCCTATGAGGGGGCGGTCGGCTGGATGGTGGGAGTGCCGCACCGCGGGCTCGCCGCCATGTTCACGATGATGAATCATGAACGGCTGTTCGTCGGCGTCCAGGGCATCGGGGTGGGAGAACGCGCGGCGCAGGCGGCGCTCTCCTATGCCCGCAGCCGGGTGCAGGGCAGGGCGCCCGGCGGCAGTGGAGTCGGTGGGGCAGGCAACTCGATCCTGCATCATCCCGACGTGCGGCGGATGGTGCTGACCGCCCGCGTGCTGACCGATGCCGGGCGGGCGCTTGCGGGATGGGTGGCGCTGTGGCTCGACCGCGCCGTCGGGGATCCGTCGCTGGCCGACGAGGCGGAGGATTGGGCGGCGCTGCTGACCCCGGTGGTGAAGTCCGCCGGCACCGATTTCGGTTTCGAGGCGGCAGTGCTGGCCCAGCAGGTGATGGGCGGCCACGGCTATATCCGGGACAATGGCGTCGAGCAGCTGGTCCGCGACGTGCGGGCGACGCAGATCTACGAGGGCACCAACGGCGTCCAGGCCCTCGACCTCGTGCAGCGCAAGCTGGGCCTGCATGGCGGCCGGCCGCTGGGGCGGATGCTGGCTGCGGTGGAGGATGCGGCGCAGGCTCTGGCCGATGATCCTGCGACCATGGATCTGGCGCCCCCCCTGCGCATTGCCGCCGGCCGTCTGCACGGTCTCGCCGGCTGGCTGCGGCAGGAGGATCGCGACCTGCGCGACGGCGCGGCGGGGGCGACCGACCTGCTGCGGCTGACGGCGCTGGTCGCCTATGGCTGGATGTGGGGACTGACCGCAAGTGCCGCTGCCCGGCGGCCGGCGGGATACGACCCGGCGTTCCTCGACGCGCGCATCGGGCTGGCCCGCTTCTTCATGACCCGCCTGCTGCCGGAGACCGCCATGCTGGAAACCCGCATCCGCAGCGGCTACGCCGGGCTGGAGTCGGGGCTGTCAGACCGGCTGGAGGGCGTCGAGGGATAGCCGCCCCTCACGCGGCGGAGACGATCAGCAGAGCCGCGACCAGCGCCACCGCATCCTCCATCAGGGCAGCGGGGCGGTCACGGCCGAAGGCGGCAGCCATGCGCATGCGGGCAGCATAGCCGACCAGTGTGCCCACCACGGCGCCGATGCCGCCGGCCGCCAGACCGCCGATCCAGAATCCGGCATTCGCCCCGATGGCCGCACCGGCGATGGCGCCGCCGGCGATGCGGCTGACGAAGGGGAAGGGCAGCTTGCGGCTGGGAGTGGTCGGCAGCTTGTCGACGATCAGCTCCACCACCGCCATGGCGGTGAAGACCCAGGGCGACACCGGGTGCCCGAGAAAGAACAGCCAGCTTTCCGACACGTCTAGCCAGCCGCCATAAGCGGCCCAGCTGACGACCGCCGGGGCGATCAGGGTGCGTGAGCCGGCGACGGCGCCGATCAGAAAGGCAAGGGCCAAGGCAAGCATCCGGTCATCCATCGTCAAGTTTCGATCATTGGCGGTTGGAGGCCCTCGTCAACCGGCGGACCGTCCGCGCACTGCCTGCACCAGCCGCCGCAGCGCCCCGCCGCGGGTGCCGGGCCCGCCATGGAACAGGCGCAGCGCCGCCAGCATCAGCGCCTCGTCACCGGCGCGCGGCTGGTCGAAATGGGGGCGGAACCGCCCCTTGCGGACCGAGACGGTTTTCACCTGCGTCATCTCCAGCAGCCCCTCGGCGCCACGGGTGACGCCCCAGCCGCTGGCATGCCGCCCGCCGAAGGGCAGGCGCGGGTCGGCGGTCGGCACGATGAGGTCATTGATCGTCACGGTTCCGGCGTCGATCCATCCGGCCAATTCCCGGGCCTGCACCTCCGGCCCGAACACGGATGCCCCCAGCGCATAGGGGCTGCCGGCCGCAACCGTCAGCGCCTCGCCCATGTCCCGCACCGGCACCAGCGACAGCAGCGGGGCGAAGACCTCCGCGCGCAGCAGCGCCATGTCGGGCCTCGCGTCGGCGAGGATCAGCGGCGCCATCGCCGGACTGTCCTCCCCCGGCAAAGCGCCCAGCGCACGGGCTCCGCCCGCCACCGCATCCTGGGCAAGGGCGGCGAGCCGGCGTCCGGTCGGCGGGGACACCGGCACCGCCGGTATCGCGCCGACATGGCGGAGGAGAGCCGCCTCCAGGCCCGCCGCCATGCCATGGGTGACGAACACCCTCCGCGGCGCGATGCAGGTGGCGGAGCCGTTGAGTCGAAGGCCGAAGGCCAGGGCGCGGGCGACCTGTTCCAGGTTCGCACCCGGCAGGACGAAGACGGCGTCGTTGCCCGACAACTCCATTGTCGAAGGCACCAGATGCCGGGCCAGCTTCTCCGCCACCACCCGTCCCGTATCGGCCGATCCGGTCAGCACCAGCTTGTCGATGCCCTCCTCGATGGCCTCCGCCACCGCGGCGGCGGATTCGTCCAGCACCCGGAACAGCCCTGGCGGCAGTCCGGCCTCCTCCAGCCAGGCTCCAAGCAGGATCATCGGCGCGCTGCACGCCGGGGCCGGCTTGACCAATACCCGGTTTCCGGCCGCCAGAGCCTGGACCGCCTGAACGCCTGGCAGCAGCAGCGGGTAATTGGCCGGACCGACGATCAACACGGTGCCGACCGGCTCCCGCCGCACCTCCGACTCCACCCCGAACAGCCAGACCGGACGGCCGCGCCGGCCCAGCCTCTTCGGCGCCAGCAGCCTGGACGCTTCCCGTTCCAGAAACCGGCAAGCCTCCGCCAGCGGCAGGATTTCGGCGCTGACGCTCTCGGCAGCGGTTCGAGCCGGGCGGGTTTTCAATGCTTCGACGAGGTCTTCCGCACCGGCGGCGATCCGGTGGCGGAGTTCACGAATGGTGGAAAGGCGTAGAGAAATATCTCGTTCGGACCATGCCGTAAAGCCGACCACCTCCCGAGGGATCGCTCTTCTTATCCAAGGAGATAAGACATCAGGAGAGGGGTTTTTGTTGCGATCCATTTTCGACCTAGCTTCGTAGAGATCACGACTGAATTTTGCAGCGCAGGAGCGTTTGGCAAGCGGATGGAACGACAAGTCGTGATCATCGGCGCGGGACCGGGCGGATTGGCATCCGCAATGCTCCTGGCGCTCACCGGAGCGAAGGTGACGGTGCTGGAACGGCAGGATCGCATCGGCGGCAGGTCGGCGGGCTTCTCGCTCGACGGCTACCGGTTCGACAGCGGACCCACCTTCTTCCTCTATCCCCGCATTCTGGAGGAAATCTTCGAGGCCTGCGGACGGCGGCTGTCGGACGAGGTCGACCTGATCCGCCTCGACCCGCTTTACCGGCTGGTGTTCGAAGGCGGCGGGGAACTGCGCGTCCATGCCCAGGTGAAGGCGCTGATGGCGGAGATCGCCAGGCTCAGCCCGGGCGACGCCGACGGGCTCCCGCGCTTCCTGGCCGACAACCGGGCGAAGATGGAGCGTTTCCGCCCGGTTCTGGAATCCGATTTCTCCAGCCCCTGGGCGCTCGCCTCGCTGCCGATGCTGAAGGCCCTGGGCAGGCTGGCGCCGCACCGTTCGGTGGACCGCGACCTGTCCCGCTATTTCCAGGATCCGCGCATCCGCCTCGCCTTCTCGTTCCAGAGCAAATATCTGGGCATGTCGCCTTTCCGCTGCCCCAGCCTGTTCACCATCCTGTCCTTCCTGGAGCATGAGCACGGCATCTTCCATCCCCGCGGCGGAACGGAATCGGTGATGGAGGCGATGCGCCGGGTGGCGGAAAGCCTGGGCGTCACCGTCCGGCTGAACGAGACGGTGCGCCATATCAGGTTCCAGGGCCGACGCGCCGTCGGTGTGCGGACGGACGCCGGCGACTATCCGGCCGATGCGCTGGTCATCAACGCCGATTTCGCCCGCGCCATGACCACGCTGGTGCCAGACGATCTGCGCCGGCGCTGGAGCGACGCCCGCCTCGCCACCAAGAAATTCTCCTGCTCCACCTTCATGATGTATCTCGGCATCGAAGGCAAAGTGGACGGGCTGGACCACCACACCGTCTATCTGGCGGAGGATTACGCCCGCAACCTCGCGGAGATCGAGGAGTGCCGGGAGTTGCCGCGCCAGCCGTCGATCTATGTGCAGAACGCCTGCGTCACCGATCCCGATCTGGCGCCACCGGGCGGCAGCACGCTCTACATCCTGGTGCCCGTCGGCCATCAGCGCGGCCACATCGACTGGAAGGCGGAGGCGCCGCACTACCGCCGGCTGGTGCTCGACCGGCTGTCGGGCTTCGGCCTCGCCGATCTGGAGCGCCGCATCCGGGTGGAGCGGGTGGTGACGCCGGCCGACTGGGACAGCCAGTTCGCGGTGCATCGCGGCGCCACCTTCAATCTGGCGCACAGCCTGGACCAGATGCTTCACCGCCGTCCGCGCAACCGGTTCGAGGATCTGGACGGCGTCTATCTGGTGGGCGGCGGCACCCATCCCGGCAGCGGCCTGCCGGTCATTTTCGAAGGCGCACGCATCACGGCGCGGCTGCTGGCCCAGGAACTGGGCCTGCCGACGCCTTGGCGCACAAAGACCATGGGTTTGTCCGGCATGCTGAGGCAGGCCGTTGCAGGGGGGATGGCATGACGGATCGGATCGCGGTGATCGGTGGGGGCCTGGGCGGGCTGGCGGCAGCGGTGGTGCTGGCGGCGCGCGGGCACAAGGTGACCCTGCTGGAAAAGAACGCCTGGGTCGGCGGCAAGGCGGCCGTTCTGGAGGAAGGCGGGTTCCGCTTCGATATGGGGCCGACCATCCTGACGGTGCCGCGCGTCCTGCGCCGCATCCTGGAGGAGGCCGGCTGCGATCTGGACCAGGAGCTGGACATGGTCCGGCTGGAGCCGCAATGGCGCTGCTTCTTCGACGACGGCACGGTGCTGGACCTGTCGGAGAATGTCGGAACCATGGCGGCGGAGCTGGACAGGCTGGCGCCCGGCCGCGGGGCGGGGGAGGGCTACCGCCGCTTCCAGGCGATGTCGGAACGGCTGCACGGCATCTCCGAACGCTTCTTCTTCTGGAAGTCGGTGGAGGATCTCGGAGACACGCTGAACTTCCGCAACAGCTTCAACGCCAGCACCCTGTCGGACGTGCTGGCGCTCCGCATGGGCAGCACGGTCGCCGGCACCATCCGCGGCCATGTGCCGGATGCGCGGGCGGCGCAGATGCTGGACCATTTCACCCAGTATGTCGGATCCTCGCCCTACGGCTCTCCGGCGGTGCTGTGCGCCATCGCCCACATGCAGACCAATGACGGCGTCTGGTATCCGATGGGCGGCACCCGTGCCGTGCCGACGGCGCTGGAGCGGGTGGCGAGGCGGCTCGGCGTGGAAATCCGCACCAACACCGGTGTTCGCCGTCTTCAGGTTGAACGCGGCCGGGTGGTGGCGGTCGAGACGGACGGCGGCGAACGCATCCCGGTTTCGGCCGCCGTGTCGAACATGGATTCGGTCCGCACATATCAGGAACTGATCGGCGGACCGCCGGCCAAGCGCTTCGCCAAGCGCCGCAGCTACGAGCCGGCCTGTTCCGGCGTGGTGTTCTATCTGGGCCTGGACCGCGCCTACGATCATCTGCTGCACCATGACTTCGTCTTCTCGCGCGATCCGGAAGAGGAATTCGACTGGATCTATCGCCAGGGGGAACCGGCGCCCGACCCGACCTGCTACATCGCCGCCCCAGCCCGCACCGAGCCGGGCGTCGCACCGGCGGGCGGCGAGGCGCTGTATGTGCTGGTCCACACCCCCTATCTGCGCGAGCGTCACGACTGGAACCGCATGCTGCCGGCCTACCGCCGCGTGGTGTTCGACAAGCTGAAGCGCACCGCCGGCATGCCCGATCTGGAAGACCGCATCAGGGTCGAGCATGTGTTGACGCCGCAGGACATCAACGACCGCTACAATGTGCTGAACGGCGCCATCTATGGCTTGGCGAGCCATGGCCGCTTCATGGGCGCCTTCAAGCCCGGCAACCGTTCCCGCGATGTGGAAGGGCTTTATTTGGCCGGCGGGGCCGCCCATCCCGGACCGGGCATGCCGATGGTGCTGATGTCGGGTTGGATCGCCGCCGACAGCCTCGACCAGGATATGCGCGACGGCGTCCATGACGGTGCCGGGGCAGGCTCCGCGCGCGCCGTGGCCTGACGGAAGGCGGCAGGAGGATGACGGACGATCCGGTTGCGTTACGGTCCCGGTTGCTCTGCTGGTTCTTCGGCGGGGTCATGGCCCGGCGGCTGCGGCGCGGCTTCCATGCGGTGCGGCTGGCGCGGCCGGGCTGGCCGGCCCTGCCGCCGGGCCGTCCGGTCATCGTCTATCTCAACCATCCATCCTGGTGGGATCCGGCGCTGCTGATCGTGATGGGCACCACCCGCTTCCGCGGCCGGCCGGGCTATGGGCCGATCGATGCGGAGATGCTGCGCCGCTACCGCTTCATGCGCCGCATCGGTCTGTTCGGGCTGGAGCCCGGCCGTGCCGGAGCCGTCTCCTTCCTGCGCAACGCCGAACACATCCTGGGCGACCCGCGCGCCATGCTGTGGATCACGGCGGAAGGCGCCTTCACCGATCCGCGCCGCCGCCCGGTGACCTTGCGGCCGGGCATCGCCCATCTGGTCCGCCGCATGCCCACCGCCCTGGTGGTGCCGCTGGCGGTCGAATACCCGTTCTGGGACGAGCGCACGCCGGAGGCGCTGATGCGGTTCGGCCAACCCTTCGAAGCTGCCGCCCTTGCCGGTCTGCCGGTGCAGGACATCGCGGCGGAACTGGAAGGGCGGCTGGAGGCGGTGATGGATCAGTTGGCGCTCGATGCGCAAGGCCGCGACCCGGCGCGTTTCCTGACGCTGATCGAGGGAACGGTCGGGGTCGGCGGCATCTACGATCTGTGGCGCCGGCTGCGCGCCCTGGCCGGCGGACAGAGCTTCTCTCCGGCCCATGGCAGCCGGGAGGAAGGCGGCCGGCAAGGGAGCAGCCGGCAAGGCCCGGCGCGGCAGGAGATGCGGCAGGAGATCGAGGGCCCATGAGCGTCATCGTCCTGATCGCCGCGCTGTCGCTGATCCTGGCCCTGCTGCCGCTGGGGCAGGGGATCGTGAACCTATTGCTCTACCGCCGCCCGACCGCCGAGCCGCCTCCGGGCACCGCCGTCAGCATCCTGATCCCCGCCCGCAACGAGGAAGCCGGCATCGCAGCCGCCGTCGATGCCGCCCTGCTCAGCCGCGGTGTCGATGTCGAGGTGGTTGTGCTGGATGACCACTCCACCGACCGCACGGCGGAGATCGTCCAGGCCATCGCCGCCCGCGATCCGCGCGTCCGTCTGGAGAGCGCGCCGCCGCTGCCGCCGGGCTGGTCGGGCAAGCAGCATGCCTGTCAGATGCTCGCCGGTCTGGCGCGGTACCCGGTTCTGCTGTTCCAGGACGCCGATGTGCGGTTGTCGCCCACCGCCGCCCGCCGGGTCGGCGGCGCTCTGTTGGCGGGCGAAAACGGTCTGGTCAGCGGTTTCCCGCGCGAGGAGACCGGGACGCTGGCGGAAGCCCTGGTGATCCCGCTGATCCATTTCCTGTTGCTGGGCTATCTGCCGATGGCGGCGATGCGACGCTCGACAGACCCGCGCTTCGGCGCCGCCTGCGGCCAGTTGATCGCTGTTCGGCGGGATGCCTATCTGAAGGCCGGCGGCCATGCGGCCATAGCGACGTCGCTGCATGATGGGGTGACGCTGCCGCGCGCCTTCCGCCGGGCGGGGCAGGGCACCGACCTGTTCGACGCCACCGGTTTTGCCCGCTGCCGCATGTACCGCGGCTGGCGCGAGGTGTGGTCCGGCTTTTCCAAGAACGCGACGGAGGGAATGGCGACCCCGGCCGCCCTGCCGGTCTGGACGCTGCTGCTGTTCGGCGGCCATGTGATGCCCTGGATCCTTCTCGGCTGGGCGGCGCTTCGTCCACTGCCCATTTCGGCGGTCGTGCTGGCGGGGCTGGCGGCGGTGGCCGGGCTGCTCTTCCGCCTGCTGCTGGCCGTCCGCTTCCGCCAGAGCGTCATCGGCGCCCTGCTGCACCCGGTCGGCGTGCTGATCATGCTGGCGATCCAATGGTCGGCCCTGCTGCGCGCGCGCCATGGCAAGCCGTCGGAATGGCGCGGCAGGGCCTATCCGGCCGCGCCGGGGCCGGGACAAGGTGCTCCATGACGCCCTGGCTGCGCCGCCATGGCCACCGCATCTTCCACCCGCTGGCCGGGGCCGATACCGCCACGCTGGCAAAGGTGCTGCGCGATGGCGGCGGTGTCGGGCCGCTGCACCTGCATCGCGTCGCGACCGCGCTGGGCGCCGCCGCAATCCGCGCACCGCTCGACCTGTTGGAGCGGCGGCGGGTGACAGGGCTGGTCGGGCAGGGCAGGGCCGCCGGGCCGCCGCCGCTGTTCATCCTCGGCCATTGGCGCAGCGGCACCACCCATCTGCTGAACCTGCTGGCACAGGATGCGCGGTTCGCCGCCCCCGATCCGCTGGCGGTCGGCCTGCCCTGGGGTTTCCTCGGCCTGAATTCCTTCTGGCGCGCGCGGCTGGAGGAGTGGCTGCCGCCCGACCGCATCATCGACGCCATGCCGGTCGATCCGACCTCTCCGCAGGAGGACGAACTGGCGCTGGCCCTGATGCAGCCGCTGTCCTACTATCACGGCATCTTCTTCCCCAGGCACCTGCACCGCGCCTTCCGCCAGGGCGTGCTGTTCGAGGGGTGCCGGCCAGAGGCCATCGCGCTGTGGCGCCGCCGGATGGACCATTACCTGAACAAGATGCAGATCCAGTGCGGTGAGCGGCGGCTGCTGATCAAGAATCCGGCGCATACGCCGAAGCTGGCGGAACTGCTGGCGCTGCGGCCCGATGCCGTTTTCGTCCACATCCACCGCGACCCCTATGAGGTCTTCAGTTCGACCCGGCGCATGCTGCTGACCCTGCTGCGGGAATTCTCGCTGCAATCCTACGATCCGCGGGCGGTAGACGATCTGGTGCTGGATCTGTATCCGGCGATGATGGCCCGGTTCAACCGCGACCGGGCGCTGCTGCCTCCCGGCCGGCTGGTGGAGATCCGCTACGACCGCTTCGTCGCCGATCCGCTGGAGACGCTGACCGGGATTTATGACGGGCTCGATCTCGGCTCCTTCGCGCCGGTGCAGCCGAAAATGGAACGCTATCTGGCAAGCGTGCGCGATTATCGCCGAGCCCGGCACGATCTTGAGGATCCGGCCCGCCGCGCGGTGCGCCGCCGGTGGGCCTTCGCCTTCGACCGCTGGGGCTACTGACGCGTCAGGCTTCGCCGCGCTCCTCGCGCTTGGCCTGCTGCCACATGGCTTCCATCTCGTCCAGCGTGGCATCCTGCGGCTTGCGTCCTTCGGCGGACAGCAGCGCCTCGATCCGGTGGAATCGGCGTTCGAACTTGGCGTTGGTGCCACGGAGCGCCGTTTCCGGCTCCACCTTCATCCGGCGGGCGAGGTTGACCAGCGCGAACAGCAGGTCGCCCAACTCGTCCGCCACCCGCTCCTGCGCCGAACCGGCGTCCATCTCGGCCCGCAGTTCCCGCACCTCCTCCTCGATCTTGTCGAGGATGTCGCGGGCGTCGGTCCAATCGAAACCGACCCGCGCGGCGCGATTCTGCAGCTTCAGCGCCCGGGTCAGCGCCGGCAGCCCGGCGATGACGCCTTCCAGCGCCGACGGCGCCCGGCCTTCCTCGGCGGCCTTGGCCGCCCGCTCGGCCGCCTTGTGGTCCTCCCAGCGCGAAGTCTGCTGGTCCGACGATTTTACCTCCTCCGGCCCGAAGACGTGGGGATGGCGGCGGATCATCTTGTCGGTGATGACGCCGGCGACCTCGTCGAAATCGAACAGCCCCTCTTCGCGCGCCATCTGGCTGTAATAGACGACCTGGAACAGCAGATCGCCCAGTTCTTCGCGCAGGGCGGCCTTGTCGTCCTTCTCGATGGCGTCGGCGACCTCATAGGCTTCTTCGATCGTGTGCGGCGCGATGGTGCGATAGGTCTGCTCCAGATCCCACGGGCATCCGCCGTCGGGATTCCGCAGCCGCGCCATCACGTCGAGCAGCCGGTCGATGTTGCGGGTCATGTCGTGCCGTCTCCGATTGCCGGGAGGTGAAGGTCCGCGACGATAGCCGAGCGGAGCGGGCGGTGGAAGCGGCGAGGGTGGACGCCGTTGTAGACTGGCAACCTAGGCGGAGCCGCCGCCGACCGCATCGACCGACGCCTTAGCCGGACGCCCATGTAGGCCGATCTGCCCGCGTCCATTGCGCTTGGCGGCATACAATGCCTGGTCGGCATAGCGCAGGACCGTATCGAAATCCGTGTCGTCGACCGGCCACAGCGCCATCCCGATGCTGCACCCGATGCCGATTTCCGCCTGCTCCAGCCTTATCGGAGCCGACAGCGAGGCGATGATGCGGGCCGCGACCTCCTGTGGCGTCAGCCAGTCGGCCTGCGCAAGCGCCAGACAGACCAGAAACTCGTCGCCACCGAGCCGGATGACCTCGTCGCCGTCACGCACGCAGTTGAGCAGCCGGCGCCCGACCTCCGCCAGCACGGCATCGCCGACATGGTGCCCGTGGCGGTCGTTCACCGGCTTGAAGCCGTCCAGGTCGATGCAGAGTGCCGCAACCGCCGGGCGCCTGCCGGGCGGCAGGTCGGCCAATTCCCGAACCCTGGCTTCGAGGTACCGGCGATTCCCCAGGGCGGTGAGTTGATCCTTGTAGGCGAAGCCGTGCAGGGTGGCGCCCATGTCGTGGATCGCCTGCGCGGCGTTGCCCATCTCCCGTGTCTGGAATCCGGCTGCGGCGCTCTTCGAGACGGAATCGATCCGCCCTGCCGACAGGTCGGTGGCGGAGCGCTGGAGATCGCGCAGCCCGCGCAGGACAAGGACATCGAGCAGGAACCAGACGCCGGCAACGATCGTCGCGACGACGCCGGCCAGGATCGCGATGCCCCACATGATCTTGCCGTTCACCTCGTCGAGGACGAGATCGCGTGGCACCCCGACAGCGATCCGCCCGCCGGTGTCCGCCAGCTTCGCAAAGCCGATGATCCGCGGGTGGTCCTCGAAACCGGGACGTTCGATGATCCCGCTGTCGGCCTTGAAGATCGCGCGGGTGACCGGATGGTCGGCCATGGGCCGGCCGATCAGGGCGCTCGGCCCCGGTTCCCGCGCCAGGATGGTTCCTTGGGCGTCGAACAGGGTCACCGTGGTGCCGGGAGCCTCCGCGGCCTCTCTCGTCAGGTCGCCGAGCCATTTCAGATCCAGTCCCGTCAGCAGAACCGCCCTGACGGTTCCATCCTCATCGAGCAGGGGCAGGGCGGCGGCGAGAAGGGGTTTGCCGGATCCGCGTCCGATGCGGAAATTGCTGGTGCTGAAGGACTTCGTGGCCAGCGCCAGCATGAAGTAATCCTGATCGGCCACTGTCGTCACCGGGCTGCTGCCAAGTCCCGTCCGGCAGAGAATCCGGCCGTCAGGGGCGGCGACTGCAAAGCCGGTGCTCCAGGGCTGGAACGCCATGGCCCTGCGCAGGGGCGGGCCGCAATCCTCGGACCCGTCCCCCCGGACCTCGGGGATCAATGCCAGCGTCTGCAAGGTCTCGCGAACCCGCGCGATGGCATCGGCCTGCTGGGATGCGCCTTGCTCGGCAAGCATCAGAACACGTTGACGGGCATGCTCGATGTCGGTGTTCCACTGCTGCAGGTAGAGCGACAGAACAAGACCAATCAATGGCAAGAATGCGGTTACGATGAAAATCTCGAGTCGGACACGCAGACCCATACCGCCCCAGATATTCATTATGGATTTTCTTACAGACCCAATGAACATGTCATTTCCAGAACGGCGGGAGTATTTCGATGGTCGAGGTTCAAAACACCACAGGTAAGCGATTGAGCAAAAAGATTGGAGTTACAGTTGCACCAAAGCGTCCACTGTCCGAAGGGACGCTCCGGACCCTTCATAGAGCCGGTTGGAGAGACCGTATGCCTTCAGCATTTCGAAAATGCCAGTTCTTCTTGTTAAATCTGCTTAGGCTTGATGCAACCCGGCCATGCTGTCGGGATTTTGGCCGATCATTGACATCCGTTCGTTGCGAGGGACTGACAGTTTGACATTGCGCCTACATTGCGCCTACAGACAAAACGCACATAATGCACATTATGGAAATCATATCGATGGACCGGGCGATCTGTTGCGGGCTGCCCCCGGCGGTTGTCCCGTCACCCGTTTGAAGGCACGGCTGAAGGCGGCCTGCGAGCCGTAGCCCAAGCGGTAGGCCGCGGTCTCTATCGGCATGTTCTCGCGCCCGATCCATTGCGCTGCGAGCCGCATCCGCAGTTCGGTGACATACTGGAGCGGCGTCATGCCAGTCACCGCCAGAAAGCGTTCGGCGAAGACGGACCGCGAGCTGCCCATTTCGGCGGCCAGCTGGGCGACCGTCCAATCGCGGCCGGGATCGCGGTGAAGCGCGGCGATGACACGCCCCAGCCTGGGATCGCGCAAGGCCTCCACCCAGCCGCGGGCGTCGCCGCAGCCGCATTCCACCCAGCCGCGCACGATGAAGGCCGATACGACGTCGGCCAGCCGCGCCAGGATCCCGGCGAAACCGGCGCGCTCGGTCCGCGCCTCCCGTTCCATCGCCTCCAGCATCGGAAGGATTTCCGGATAGCGGTCGAGCAGGGTGCCGACCAGCATCATTTCCGGCATGAGGCCGATCAGCGGGTGCATGGCACCGAGGTCGAATTCCATGCAGCCGCTGAAGATCACCGTGTCCTTGCTGCGGCAGGTGTCCGCCGGGCAGGACTTGATGCTGCCGACCGTTTCACACAGCGCCGCTTCGTCGAAGCTGCCCAGATCCAGCCCCTGCCCGTCGGCATCGGAGACCAGATCGTGGACACCGCCCCGCGGCAGCAGAACCGCGTCGCCGGCATGCAATTCATGCAACAGTCCCGTTCTGCCACGCAGCACGGCGGTTCCACAGGCAATGAAATGGAACTGCGCCCTGCCCTCGTCCCCGCCGAAACGAAGACCGAATGGCGGAGCGAACTGCAACCGACGGTACTTGACCCCGTAAAGCCGCATGCCGAGCAACAGCTCGCTGACAGCATCACGCGACGGAGGTGCTGAGGATTGTCTGGGGACGGATATGGGCATGTCCAGACTTTCGATCAAAAACTTCGGACGGTATGGCATGGATCGTCCGGCTCTTCAAGTTTAGCCTGCAATGCAGCAAAAACACCTTCGAACGAGGGAAAGAGACATGAGCGATGTGACGAAGCCGGCCTGGGGCGCGGTCTTCTCGATGTCCATGGGTGTGTTCGGGCTGGTCGGAGCGGAGTTCCTGCCCGCCAGCCTGTTGACGCCGATGGCGGCCGACCTCGGCGTTTCGGAAGGGCTGGCGGGACAGGCGGTGACGGCAACCGCAGCCGTTGCGCTGGTGACCAGCCTGCTGATCGCCACGGCGACCCGTAGGGTCGACCGGCGGGTCGTGCTGCTGGCATTTTCCGTGTTGCTGATCGCCTCCAATCTCGCAGTCGCCTTCGCGCCGAATCTGCCGGTCCTCCTGGTCGGGCGCGTGCTGCTGGGCATAGCGATCGGCGGTTTCTGGACCATGGCCGCGGCGACGGCGATGCGGCTCGTTCCGCCCGATCTGGTGCCCCGCGCCCTGTCGATCATCTTCAGCGGCGTGTCGGCGGCTACGGTGTTCGCGGCTCCGCTCGGCAGCTATGTCGGCGGGTTGATCGGCTGGCGGCCCGTCTTCCTGCTCGGCGCCGTCCTCGGCCTCCTTGCCCTGGCGGCACAGGCGGCGACGCTTCCGCGCATGGCACCGAGCGGGGATGCGCGGTTGCGCACTCTGCTCGATGTGCTGACGCGGCCAGGCATCGGCATCGGCATGCTGGCCGTGGTCCTGGTCTTTACCGGGCATTTCGCCTTCTTCACCTACATCAGGCCGTTCCTCGAAACGGTGACCAGCGTCGGGCTCGACGGCGTTTCCGGCATACTCCTGGGATTCGGACTCGCCAACTTCGTCGGAACCGCACTCGGCGGCATGCTTCTGGAGCGCAACATGCGCCTGACGCTGGTTGCCATGCCCCTGTTGATGGCGCTGCTCGGCCTGGGGCTGGCAAGCATGGGCGGCTCGCCAACCATCGACACGGTGCTGGTGACGCTGTGGGGGCTCGCCTTCGGAGCGGTTCCGGTGGCATGGTCGACATGGATCACCCGTGCAGTGCCCGACGAGGCGGAGAGCGCAGGCGGCCTGATCGTCGCCGCGGTGCAACTCGCCATCGCCACGGGAGCCGCGGCGGGAGGAGCCATCTTCGGAGTCAGCGGCGTGACCGGGGTGTTCACCATGGCCGGAGCGGTGCTGCTGATCGCCGTCCTGACCATTCTGCTCGGCGTCCGCACCCGGGCGGTCGAGACCGCCTGAACATCGCTTCCCCAACCGGTACGCCCGGAGGGGAACCATCTCCCGGCCCCGCCGGTCGCCACGCAGGCGACCGGCGGGGCCGTCGTGTTTTTGCATTGCGTCAATCCAGCCATGCGGCGAACGGGGCCTCGGGACCACACCTGCCTCTTGCCGGATTTAGATAGCAAAACTATTAAATAGGAATGCTACAAGATAAGGCTCTGCGCCTTCCCCCGAATTTCGGCCTTCACCTGTTCCGCGCCTCCCATCTGTGGCGGCGGGCGGCGAACAAGGTGCTGGCGGACAGTGGTTTTTCCGCATCGGCCATCACGCCGCTGATGCTGCTGGCCGAACTTGGCGATGGGTTGCGCCAACGCGAGCTGGCGGAGGAGATGGGCGTCGAAGGCCCGTCTCTCGTCCGTGTGCTCGACGGACTGGAAAGCGCTGGGTTGCTGGAGCGGCGCGAGGATCCCTGCGACCGCCGGGCGAAAACCCTGCACATGACCGATGCCGGCCGGCACCTGCTTGTGCAGGTGAACGAAGCGCTGAACGACGTCCGCCAGCGCCTGATGGCGGAAGCGGCGGAGGCCGATGTCGAGGCCTGCTATCGCGTGCTTTCCATCATCGAAGCCAACGCCAAGCGTGAACAGACCTGATCGTGCCGTGTTCTCCGGGGATGCGCGCCATGGCCGGTGCCGGCTGCGGCGACCTCCGGTCGCATCGGTGCGGTGATTGAGGAACCAAGACCGTGACACTCTTTCCTTCCTTCCGGACGGTGGTCCGGATCGCCGTGACCCTGTTGGTGACCGTGGCGGCGGCCGGCGGCGGGCTGTGGCTGTGGGATTATTACATGAACGAGCCCTGGACCCGTGACGGCCGCGTCCGTGCCGACATCGTCCAGGTATCGCCCGACGTCGCCGGTCTGGTGACCGACGTGCGCGTGACCGACAACCAGCTGGTCCACAAGGGCGACCTGCTGTTCGTCGTCGATCCCGGCCGCTACAGGCTGGCGGTGGAACAGGCTCAGGCCAACCTCGACAGCGCCAAGGCGGAACTGGCCTACCGCACCGCCGAAGCCCGCCGGTACGAGCAGCTGGGCACCAATGTCGTCTCCACCGCCCAGAAGCAGGAGGTGGCGTCGGCCATGTCCAAGGCCGCCGCCGCAGCCAAGCAAACCGAAGCGGCGCTCGATCTCGCCCGCTTCAACCTGGAGCGGACGGAGGTCAAGGCGACGGTCGACGGCTATGTCACCAACCTCCAGATGAAAACCGGCAACTATGTCGCCGCCGGTCAGGCGGTAGTGGCGCTGATCGACAGCCATTCCTTCTATGTCATGGGCTATTTCGAAGAGACCAAGCTGCCGCGCATCCATGTCGGCGCTCCGGTTTCCGTCCGCATCATGGGGGCGGGCGCCGATCTGCGCGGCCGGGTCGACAGCATCACACGCGCCATCGTCGACCGCGACCGGGCGGAGGGCACGGGACTGGTCGCCAACGTCAACCCGACCTTCAACTGGGTCCGGCTGGCCCAGCGCATCCCCGTGCGCATCGCATTGGACGAGGTGCCGGACGGTCTGCAACTGGTCGCCGGCCGCACCGCGACCGTGTCGGTGATCGGCTCTCCGGACGGCTCGGCGAAGGTCGCACAGTTGCCAGCCGGGCAGTGAGCGCACCGCCATGCCAAAAGCATCCTCCTGGGCCCCTTCCCTCGACGAGCTGGTCTTCTCGCTGAAGTCCTTCGCCGCCTCCATGCTGGCGCTCTACATCGCCTTCGGCATGGGCTTGCCGCGGCCTTTCTGGGCGATGCTGACCGCCTATGTGGTGTCGAGCCCGCTGTCTGGAACCGTGCGATCGAAGGCGGTCTACCGCGTCGCCGGCACGGTCGTCGGCTGCATTGCCGCCATCGTCCTGACGGTCGAGCTGGTCAACGCGCCGGAACTGCTGTCGCTGGCGGTCGGGCTGTGGGTCGGCGGCTGCCTGTTCATCTCGCTGCTGGACCGCACGCCGCGCAGCTATGCCTTCATGCTGGCCGGCTACACCGCCGGCCTGATCGTCTTCCCCGGCGTCGCCAATCCGGAGGCGATCTTCGACACCGGGCTGGCCCGGGTCGAGGAGATCATCCTCGGCATCGTCTGCGCCACCGTCATCCACAGCGTCATCCTGCCGCGCGGCATGGGGCCGGTCCTGCTCGGCAAGCTCGATGCCTCGCTGCGCGATGCGGAACGCTGGACGCTCGACGCGCTGGAGCAGGTCGCCACCGACGCACGGCTGCGCGACCGCCACAAGATGGCGACCGATCTGACCGAACTGCGGGTGATGACCACCCACCTGCCCTACGACACCTCCGACCTGCGCTGGATGACCCGGCCGATGCGGGCCTTGCAGGACCGCATGGTCTATCTGCTGCCGGTGTTGACTGCCGTGCATGACCGGCTGGGCGCGTTGCGCCGCCCGGATGGCGCGATGCCGCCGGATCTCGCGCCGATGGTGGCCGCGGTCCGCGATTGGATCGCCGCCGGTGCCGCCGCCAATCCGGCGGACGCCGTCCGGCTGATCGACCGGCTCGACCGGCTGGAAGCGGCGGAGTCCTCGCAGGCGACGGACGGCTGGGAGGCCGCGACCCGCTTCAGCTTCATCCGCCGCCTGCGGTCGCTTGTGGAAATCCACCGCGATTGCCGGGACCTGCGGGCACACCTGGCCACGGGCGAGCAAGCCCTGCCCGACCATCTCGACCCGCTGGCCCGCAAGCGCTCGCACGGCGTCTTCCATCTGGATCACGGGATGGCGGCATGGTCGGCGGCAGCGGCCCTGCTGGGCATCACCAGCGTCTGCGCCTTCTGGATCCTGACCGGCTGGTCGTCCGGATCGGCGGCGGCGATGATGGTCGCGGTCTTCACCTGCTTCTTTGCGTCCTTCGACGATCCGGTGCCGGGCATCCGCCTGTTCCTGGTCTACACGATGGCCTCGCTGCCGCTGTCCGCCTTCTATCTGCTGGTGGTCCTGCCATCCTTCGACAGCTTCCCGATGCTGGCGCTCTGTCTGGCGCCGACGCTGGTGACGCTGGGCGTCTTCGTTGCGCGCCCGGCGACGATGGGCAAGGCGATGGCGCTGATCTTCGGCGTCGGCGGCTCGCTCAGCCTGCTCGACACCGGCAACGGCGATTTCGCCTCCTTCCTGAACAGCAGCATCGGACAGATCGTCGGCATCGTCGGCGCCATGCTGGTCACCCGCATGTGCCGGTCGGTCGGTGCGGCGTGGAGCGCCCGGCGCCTGCTGCACATCGGCTGGCGCGAGATCGCCGATATGGCCCGCACACGTGGGGTACCGGCCAATGACGGCTTCGAAAGCCGCATGCTGGACCGCGTCGGCCTGCTGTCCGCCCGGCTGGCGCAGGCCGGCGGCTCGGTGGATGTGGACGCCATCGATGCGGTGCGCGACCTGCGGGTCGGGTTGAACATCGTCGAGCTTCAGCGGGCGCGCCCGGTGCTGGGCCGTGCAGGCGGAGCGGCGCTGGACCGGCTTCTGCGTGGCGTCTCTGTTCATTTCCGCGCCTTGTCGGCCAAACGGCCGGACCCGGCGCCGGCCGAGCTGCTGGGCAGCATGGACGAGCTTCTGTCCGCCATCGGCACCGCCCAGCCCTGCCCCGAGCGTGACCGGGCCGTGGTGGCGCTCGCCTCGCTGCGGCGCAGCCTGTTCCCGGGCGCGGCCCTGGAACCGCCGCCTCTGGCCAACGAGGAGATCCCTCAGACGATGCATCAGGAAAGGGCACGCGCATGATCGGCGAAATCGATGTCTACGGCCTGTTCCTGCCGCCGCTGCTGATCATGGCCGTGGTTGCCTGGGCGGTGTCGGCGCTTTTGCGGCGGGGGCTGCGCGCCATCGGCGCCTATGGCTGGGTGTGGCACGCGCCGCTGTTCGACTTCGCGCTCTATGTGCTGGTGCTGAGCGGGCTTGCCGGCCTGTGGTCGGTCTGGTCGGCCTGATGCGATCCGGCGGACCCGTTCCGCCTGAAATCGTCCACACCGCGGGCTATCCGGCATGCTAGTCTTGCCGCCATGACCGCCCCCCTGTCGCAGCCCTTCTCCATCCCCGGCATCCCGTCCGATGCCGACGCCGAGAGCGCCTGGATCGACGTGATCCGGAAGATGGACGAGACCTACGCCAATCTGGTAACACAACAGGTGGAGCTGGAGCGCAAGAATGCGGAGCTTGAGGAGGCGCAGGCCTTCATCGCCAGCGTCCTGGGTTCCATGACCGACGTCCTGATCGCCTGTGACCGCGATGGCCGGATCGAGCAGACCAACCCGGCGGCCGAACGGGCGCTCGGTTGTGCCGGGCGCGACCTGACGGGGCGGCCGCTGCGCGATTTCCTCGACCCGGCTTTTCATCCTGCCTTCGCCCGGCTGTGCAGCGCCGCCCTGCAGCGCGAGGAGGTCAGCGATGTCGAGCTGTCTCTGCGCGGCCCCACCGGCCCCTTCCCGGTCGCGGTCAACAGCACGGTTCGCTACGACCAGCGCGGCCATGCCATCGGGCTGGTTCTGGTCGGCCGCCCCATCGGGGAATTGCGCCGCGCCTACCGCGACCTTGCCGCTGCCCATGAAGGGCTGAAGCAGACCCAGCAGCAGCTTGTCCATTCGGAAAAGATGGCCTCGCTCGGCCGGCTGGTGGCGGGGGTGGCGCATGAGCTGAACAACCCGATCTCCTTCGTCTACGGCAACGCCCATGCCATGCGCCGCTATGTCGACCGGATGACCGCCTATCTCGACCGCGTGCATGACGGCGCCGCGGCGGCAGAACTGGCGGGCCTGCGCAAGGACCTGCGCATCGACCGCGCCCGTGCCGATGCCGCGGCGACGCTGGACGGCATGCTGGAGGGGACGGAGCGGGTGCGCGACATCGTGGCGGAACTTCGCCGCTTCTCGTCGGAACAGAAGCACGCCTCGGAACGCTTTGATCTGACGGGACTTTTGCGTTCCGCGGTCACCTGGGTCGCCAAGGCGCAGATGCCCGACCTGACCGTCGTTTTCGACCTGCCCGACACGCTGGACATCGCCGGCCATCCCGGTCATCTGCATCAGGTCGCGATGAATCTGGTCCAGAACGCCATCGACGCCATGGCCGGTGCAGCGGTCAAGCGGCTGGAACTGCATGGGCGGGAGGAGGCCGGGAGGGTTATCGTCACCATCCGCGACACCGGCCACGGCATTCCCGAGGCGATCCTGGCCCGCATCTTCGATCCCTTCTTCACAACCAAGCCTGTTGGCAAGGGCACCGGGCTTGGCCTGTCGATCAGCTACCAGCTGGTGCACGACCATGGCGGCGCGCTGTCCGCCGCCAACCATCCGGAAGGCGGGGCTCAGTTCACCCTGACCCTGCCGGCCGCCGGTCAGCGTGAAGGAGCCGGACGATGAGAGAGCGCCCACTGTCGGTGCTGTGGCTCCAATCGGGCGGCTGCGGCGGCTGCACCATGTCGCTGCTCTGCGCCGAATCCCCGGATCTGCTGATGCTGCTGGAGACCGCTGGCATCCGGTTGCTCTGGCACCCCAGCCTGTCGGAAGAGACTGGAGCGGAGGCGGTCGGGCTGTTCGAACGCATCCTGTCGGGGGCAGAGCCGCTGGACGTGCTGTGCGTCGAGGGATCGCTGCTGCGCGGACCGAACGGCACCGGGCGCTTCCATGTTCTGGCGGGGACCGGGCGACCGACCATCGATTGGGCGCGGGATCTGGCGGCCGTCGCCGGCACCGTGGTCGCCATCGGCACCTGCGCGGCCTTCGGCGGCATCACCGCGGGCGGCGAGAACATCGCCGATGCCTGTGGCCTGCACTATGAGGGCACGCAGCGCGGCGGTGCCTTGGGCGCGGAGTTCCGGGCCCGGGGTGGCTTGCCGGTGGTCAATGTCGCGGGATGCCCGACCCATCCGAACTGGGTGACCGAAACGCTGATGCTGCTGGCCGAGAACGCGCTCACCGCCTCCGACCTCGACCTTTACCAGCGCCCGCGCTTCTATGCCGACCATCTGGTCCACCATGGCTGTCCGCGCAACGAGTATTACGAATACAAGGCCAGTGCGGAAAAGCCATCCGATCTCGGTTGCCTGATGGAACATATGGGCTGCCTCGGCACCCAGGCGCATGCCGACTGCAACACCCGCCTGTGGAATGGCGAAGGCTCCTGCACCCGTGGCGGCTATGCCTGCATCAACTGCACGGCACCGGGATTCGAAGAGCCCGGTCATCCGTTCCAGCAGACGCCGAAATTTGCCGGCATCCCCATCGGTCTGCCCACCGACATGCCGAAGGCGTGGTTCGTCGCGCTGGCCTCCCTTGCGAAGGCGGCGACGCCGGAGCGGGTGCGCCGCAACGCCGCCGCCGACCGCATCGTCGTCGCCCCCACCGTCCGCCCCACCCGGAAAGGCTGATCCGGTGAGCGAAACCCCAAACCGCCGCCTGATCGTCGGCCCGTTCAACCGCGTGGAAGGCGATCTTGAAGTCCAGCTTGAGATATCCGGCACAAGTGTCTCTTCTGCATACGTAAATTCGCCGATGTTCCGCGGGTTCGAGCGCATTCTGGAGGGGCGTGACCCGATGGATGCGCTGGTGGTGGCACCGCGGATCTGCGGCATCTGCTCCGTCTCGCAGAGCCATGCGGCGGCGCTGGCGCTGGCCGGCGTCATGGGGCTGGAGGTGCCGCGCAACGGGCTGCTCGCGACCAACCTGATGACGGCGACCGAGAATGTCGCCGACCATCTGACTCATTTTCACCTGTTCTTCATGCCCGACTTCGCCCGCCCCGCCTACCAGGGCCGACCATGGTTCGAGAAGGCGGAGGCACGGTTCAAAGCTGCCCAGGGCATTGCGGTGCGTAGCGCCACGGCGGCACGGGCGGAGCTGTTCCATGTGCTGGGCATCCTGGGCGGCAAGTGGCCGCATACCCTGACGCTTCAGCCCGGCGGCGTCACCCGTGCGGTCGACGCGCGCGACCGGGTGCGGTTGCTCGCCACCGTCCGCAGTTTCCGCCGTTTCCTGGAGGACAGCCTGTTCGGCGCGCCGCTCGACCGGGTGCTGGCCCTCGCGGGGCCGGAGGATTTGGAGCGCTGGCGCATCTCCGGTCCGGCCGGCGACTTCCGCCTGTTCCTGGAGATTGCCGACGATTTGGAACTTGCTGCGCTCGGCCGTGCCTATGGCCGGTTCCTCAGTCACGGCGCCTATGCCGACCCGGAGGGCGGACATCTCTATCGCCGCGGCACCTTTGCCGACGGTCTGGGCGGCCCCTTCGATCCGGATCGGGTGGCGGAGCATCACCGGTTCAGCCGTATGGCCGGACAGGACCGCCCGCATCCACCCTTCTCCGGTTCCACCGTTCCGGATGGCATGGACGAAGCCGGTTACAGCTGGTGCAAGGCGCCGCGGTTGGATGGCCTGCCCTATGAGACCGGAGCCATTGCCCGGCAACTGGTGGACGGCCATCCGTTGATCCGGACGCTGGCGGCACAGGATGGCGGTTCGGTGCGCAGCCGGGTGATTGCCCGTTTGCTTGAACTGGCCCGCACCACCGATGCGATGGAAGGCTGGTTGCGTGCCATCGATCCGTCGGCCCCCTGGTGTGCGGCTTCGGAAATGCCGGACAGCGCGCAGGCGGTTGGGCTGACGGAGGCCGCGCGCGGGGCATTAGGGCATTGGCTGCGGATTGAACGCGGGAAGATCGCCGGTTACCAGATCATCGCCCCGACCACTTGGAACTTCTCACCGCGCGACTTGGACGGAGTGCCCGGACCTCTGGAGCAGGCTCTTGTAGGCGCGCCGGTAGCGGAAGGAGAACGCACGCCTCTTTCTGTTCAACATATCGTAAGATCTTTCGATCCCTGCATGGTATGTACGGTTCACTGAATATTTTAACCTGCTTACACCATAGAAATCAAAAGTTATTAGAAATATTAATTGAGGGTTTACTTACGAGATGATGAAGGCAGCGTAGGACATTACACTGACAAACATCAGCAGAGAGACCATCGGGGCCATTTTCAATCTCCATCGGACTGGTGGTTCATTCCCTTCCAAAGGATCTACGCCTCGTCTGGGTTGGGATAAATACCCCGTTCCCGGATTCATCGTTCGGAGTTTTCGAACAATGGACGGCGTTTGCCGCCCCCTGTTGACAGCGTGCCGACGCTCTGTCGTCCGCTGCGCTTCCTGTTCGCCGAAGCCCGCGAAATCATGAAAAAGAAAGAATCCTGCGCCCCACAGACGGCGTCCCTGGATGGTACAGGTTTTCACCTATGCCGACTGCCTCAGATTTTTAGAGGATTCCCTTCAACATATGTTGGAACGCTAAATTGATGACCGATAAAGCGGACTTCGTTCAGAAATAAAAAGCGCCCCTTTACGCTATAGTTATTACAACTTCATAGCCTTGAAAACTTACAATAAAAAATCAGCATCGATCGAAGGCCCCGTTCCCGTGCTTCGGCAAAAGAGGGTGCAGCCATGACTGACCAGACATTCGCCGATCCTGCCTCATCGATTGAAGAGACGCCCGCAATCCCGGACCAGACGAAGGCGCGTCTGCGGCACATTCTGGCTGGGGGACAGCGTCATTCGGCCGGTGCCGTCCAACTGATCGGACTGGGCACCCTGCGCGACCGGTTGGGCAAGCGCTGGGACATCGTCAAGGAGCGCATCTACGAACAGACCGAACGACTGTTCGACCGCCATCTGCCCCCATCCGATGTCTGGCTGCGGGCCGACGACGCGAATTATCTGGTGGTTTTCGCGACGCTTGACCGGCAGGCAGCCGAACTGATCTGCGGCAGGATCGTGTCGGAACTGCATCGGCTGATGCTGGGAAACAGCGACACGAGCCAGATAACCGTGCGCAGCATCGTGACCGAACTCGACGGCAACATCGCCGTCGAAGCGATGCAACTCGATCAGTTGATTGCGAGGGCCGCCCAGCAGGGCGCCGCTTCTCCGCAAAGCGAGGCGGCCGATGCCGGCGATGCCCGGACGGTTCCCACCGCCGATGCGCACGACGGCGGCAGCTTCCACCCGACCATCTGCTATCGCCCGGTATTCGATACATCCCACAAGGTGCTGTCCACCTATGTGTGCCACGCCGATGAGGAAACGAAACGTATCCTGAATGCCCTGTCGACCGATGATGCGCGAAGCGAGGATTACAGATTCAGAACCGATATGGAACTCCTGAGCCAGTCGATAGAAATCTATGAGGAGCTGTACAAAAACAGCTTCCGCTATATCCAGAATCTAACGGTGAGCTTTTCCACACTCTCGATTGGCCGGCATCGGCGGGAATACCTCGCTCGCTGCCATTCGATCCCGTCGCATCTCATACCCTTCATCGTGTTCGTCATACAGGGGGTTCCCACCGGTGTCCCCTATAGCCGAATCTCCGAAATCACGACGATCCTGAAGCCATATTCGCGCGCCGTCCTTGTCCTGCTCGACGACGGAGCGCCAAATCTCGCGGCTTTCGCCCAGGCAGGCGTCCGCGGCATGGGCATAACGGTTCATGCCGGGGAACCGGATGCACGGGCAACCAATCGCCTCCATAGCTTTGGAACCCATGTGCACCGCCATGGCATGATCTTCTTCGTCGATGGCATCAGGTCGGCGGCCATGCTGCGCATCGCCGAGGATGCCGGAGCGTCCTATGTGGCGGGACCGCTGATCGGCCAGGACACCGATGTGCCCGGGCATATGAAACGCATGACCGAACGGGAACTGATCCAGAAATCCGCCAAAACCGCCCGTCATCGCTGACCGGCAAGCTTCCAGCCATACTGGCAAGTTGATTGCCAGTTTCCACGCATGCTGTAATGTTGATGTCCACAATCGCTGCTATATCGAGCGATGGGCGTCGAAATACGCAATCCAATCAATGGCCTGACCCAGCCGCCGATCCTGGCATGGAACTTGTACGAACGATGGTTCGGCGGCAGGACGCCGCATCATTGGACGGATGCCGGGGCACAAATGGAGTTGGCTGGAAACGAAGGCGGTCGCGGAACGGCACGAATCCTGGTGCTGGGCATCGGCAACATCCTGTGGGCCGACGAGGGATTCGGTGTCCGCACGGTGGAGCGTCTGGCCGCCGATTGGCGCTTCCCCGACACCGTCACCGTGATGGATGGCGGAACCCAGGGTCTGTACCTGCTGCCGCATCTGGAATGCGCGGACGCGCTGATCGTGGTCGATGCCATCGACTATGGGCTGCCGCCCGGCACCAGCCGCGTCTTCCATGGCGATGACGTACCGGCATTCCTCGGCGCCAAGAAGATGAGCCTGCATCAGACCGGCTTCCAGGAGGTGCTGGCGAGCGCCATGCTGCTGGGCCGCTGCCCGCAAAAACTGATCCTGGTCGGCGTACAGCCGGAATGCCTGGAGGATTACGGCGGCGGCCTGACCGACACCGTCGCCGCCCAGGTCTCCCCGACCATCGAGATCATCCTCACGCTTCTGCGCGACGGGTTCGGCGTGGAGGGCACGCGCCGCGATGCCGCCGCCGACCTAGCCGCCCCGGCCATCGCCCGCGACGCCTATGAAGGCGGACGCCCAAGTGCCGATGAGGCGTGCCGCATCGGCGATCCCCGCATCCTGGCGGCACTGTCCGCCGACCAGGCCTGAAACCGGGAGCGCCCAGAGCATGTGCATCGGCATTCCCCTGCGCCTCACCGGCGTCGACGGCGTGGTCGGCCGGGTTGAGGATGGGTCGGCCGTCGACCTTTCACTGGTTCCGGAGGCCGCCACCGGCGACTGGGTGCTTGGCTTCCTCGGTGCGGCGCGCCGTATGCTGGAGCCGGAAGAGGCCGCCCAGATCCTCGACGCGCTGGCGGCAATGGCCGCGGCATTGGATGGGGAAACCCTCGACGGCGCCTTCGCCGACCTGACCGGCCGCGAGCCCACCCTTCCCCCCCACCTGGAGGCGGCCCGCGCGGCCGGCCTGACGGAGGCCTGACGCCATGACCGACCTCGCCCCCCCTCCCGCCAAGCAGCGCCTGCCCTTACCGCCGCTGGTGGATCTGCTGACCGACGTCCATGGCTATCTGCGCCTCGACCATGCCGACGACCGGCCGTGGCTGGACGATCCGAAGAAAAACTGGGTGGTCTTCCTGCCCGGCCACGGCAAGGGCAATGCGGAGACCGCCGACGTCGCCGTCATCCTGCCGGAACTGGTCCGCGCGCTGCACCCGCGCCTGACTCCGGCCGTGGCGGGCGAGGCGGCGGAGCGCGCGATCCTGGCCCTGGCCGGCATGATGAGCCTGCCGTCGCTGGTCTTCCTGCGCGGCGACCGGCTGCTTGGCAGCATCCCGCGCGTGCGTGACTGGGACGATTATCTGCAGCGGATCGGCGAGATCCTGGAAGGCTCTTTGGAAGGCGGTGCGGCATGAATTCCCTGTTCGGCATGACCCATCCGCCGGTCGGCTTCGGCCCCGGCAGCCAGCCCGACGCCAGCGAGGAAGGGCTGGAATATCTGCCGATGCCGTCCGGCATGCGCGTCTATGAACCGCACCTGCCGGAGGTCGCCGATCCCGCCTGCGCCGCGGCGGCCCGCGACGTGCTCGTCCGCATCCAGGGGGCGCTTGCCGACTGGTCGCCCGGCGAGGAAATCCGCATTCCGGTCGACGATCTCGACGCTCCCATCCTGGCCCTGGTCGACGAGGCGCTGGGCGAAGGGGAGGTCGCGGTCAAGGTGGAGCGGGCCGGCGACCGGCTGGAGATTCAGGAGGCGTCTCTCGCCGGCGTCTGGCGCGTGCGCGCCTTCGGCGAAGGGTCGACGCGCGAAAGCCTGCTGGTCGGGGCCTTCCCGCGGGTGGCGCTGAATCGCGCCTTCACCGCTATGGCGCCGGTCGTGACCGGACCCACGCCAACCGGCCTGATGCCAACCGGTCTAATGAATGGCCAGCCGATCCTGACCGAGCTTCTGGACCGCAGTGCCGCCTGGCGCCTCGGCGACGGCCCCCATGCGGTGAATTTCAGTCTGCTGCCCCACACGCCGGAGGATCTGGCCTTCGTCGAACAGCGCTTGGGCGTCGGCGCTACCACCATCCTGTCGCGCGGGTACGGCAATTGCCGCGTCACCGCCACGGCGACGCCGAATGTCTGGTGGGTGCGCTATTACAATTCGGTCGACACGCTGATCCTCGATACGGTGGAGATCGTCGACGTGCCGGCAGTGGTTTGCGCCGCGGTGGAGGACATCGCCGACAGCGCCGAACGGCTGGCCGAAATCCTCGATGCGCTGGCAACCGACCTGGAGCGGGTGCGATGAGCGCCGTCGCTTCCCGCTTCGAGGGCTCCTATCTCGGCGACGCCAGCCGCATCGGCGCGGCGACGCGGATGGAATGCAAGATCTGCTGGCATGTCTATGACCCGGCGGAAGGGTGCGAGCAGTGGCAGGTGCCGCCCGGCACAGCCTTCGCCGCCCTGCCCGACCATTGGCGCTGCCCGGTCTGCGACGGCGCCCGCGATCAGTTCATGGCGCTGGACGGCGAGCCGGCGGCCACGGAAGCCGCCGCCCTGCCGGCTGCCGTCGCGCCAGTGACCGGCCCTGCCCTGCCAACCGAGGCCATCGCGCGGCTGGAAGCGGTTTTCCGCGAAATCCACACGGCGCAGATGCGCGGCATGCCCATCGTCAACGACGCGCTTGCGGTGAAGGCCGTCGGCTTCCGCCGCCATGGCGAGCGTTGGCTCGGCTCCCTGGTGACCCCCTGGTTCCTTAACCTCGTCCTGCTGCCGGGCGAGGGTGACGACTGGTCGGGGCTGGTGCCGGGGGCGAAGGAACTGATCGAGTTTCCGTCCGGCTGGTATGAGTTCGTCCATGCCAACCGCAAGGGCGTCGGCGTCTACAAGGCCTGTTCGCTCTTTTCGCCGATGTTCGAGTTCGCCTCGATGCTCCAGGCGACGGAAACGGCCTCGGCGGCTCTGGTCTCCCTCTTCGATCCCTCCATCCGCGAAGACGGCGCCCAGACCGCCGAGATCCGTCGCCGGCGCGAGGAGGAACTTGCGCCCCCGCCCGAGCCCGCTCCGGTACAGACCGAGCCGGTGCGCCCGTCGCGCCGGGCGCTGCTGGGGATGGGGACCGGAGACACTGCGGATGCATGAAATGGCGCTCTGCGAAAGCCTGCTCCAGGCGATGGAGGAGGCCGGTCGGACGAATGGATTCAGCCGCGTGACCAAGGTCCGGTTGGAGATCGGCCGCTTCGCCGGGGTGGAGGTGGAGGCGCTGCGCTTCGGCTTCGACGTGGTGACGCGGGGATCGCTGGCCGACGGGGCGGAACTGGTGGTGCTGGAGGTGCCGGGCCGCGGTTGGTGTTTCGACTGCAACGACACGGTGGATCTGGACGACCGGCTGTCGTCCTGTCCACACTGCGGCGGCAGCCGGCTGCATCCCAACGGCGGCACCGAAATGACGATCAAGGATCTTGAGGTTGAGTGAGGCGAGGTCGAAAGAGGCAGGCCCGATGACGAAGGACCCCGCGCGATGACCGATCCCACCCGCCCCGGCATCCTGGTGGTGGATGACGAGCCGCGCTCCGTCGAAGTCATCGCCCGCCTGCTGGACGAGGAGTTCGAGGTCTTCACCGCCCTGTCGGCGGAAGAGGGCCTGCGCCTGCTGGAAACCGAATGGATCCAGGTCGTCTTCTCCGACCAGCGGATGCCGGAGGTCAGCGGGGTGGAGTTCCTGACCCAGGTCCGCGAGCGCTGGCCCGACGTGGTGCGCATCGTCATCACCGGCTACATCGACCCTGAGGACATCATCGGCGCCATCAACACCGCCGGCATCCACCAGTTCATCACCAAGCCCTGGCATCCCGACCATCTGCTGCTGACCGCCCGCAACGCCGCGAGGCTCTACCGGCTCCAGCGCGAGCACGACCGTCTGACAAGCGAGTTGAAGCTGCTGCCGCCACTGGCCGAGACGCGGGTGGCGACCAGACGTGAGCGGGTCCGGCAGTCCTACCGCTTCGACGGGCTGATCCGGGCCGAGGGCAGCCCGGTCGACGAGGTCTGCCGGCAGGCCGAACGGGTTTCGGGCTTCAACGTCCCGGTTCTGGTGCTGGGCGAGACGGGCACCGGCAAGGAACTGCTGGCCCGCGCCATCCATTACGGCAGCCCGCGCTCCGACCAGCCCTTCTACTGCGAGAATTGCGGCGCCATCCCGGACGAGCTGCTGGAAAGCGAGCTGTTCGGCCACAAGAAGGGCGCCTTCACCGGCGCCCACAGCAACCGCGTCGGCCTGCTCGAGCAGGCCGACGGCGGCACCATCTTCCTGGACGAGATCGGCGACATCAGCCCGGCCTTCCAGGTCCGGCTTCTGCGCTTCCTGCAGGAGGGCGAGATCCGGCCGGTCGGGTCCAACGAGACACGGCGGGTCGATGTCCGCGTCGTCGCCGCCACCCACCGCGACCTGACCGCCGAGGTGAAGGCCGGCCGCTTCCGCGAGGATCTCTATTACCGGCTCAGCACCATGACGCTGACGATGCCGCCCTTGCGCGACCGGCCGGACGACATTCCGGTGTTGGCCCGCCACATCCTCGACCGGCTGTCGGCCGCTCACGGCAAGCCGGTGGCCGGCTTCGCCCCCGACACGCTGGCCTGCCTGGAATCCTACGGCTGGCCCGGCAACGTGCGCGAGTTGCAGAACGAGATCATGCGCATGCTGGTGCTGTGCGAAGGCGACACGCTGGGCGCCGACCTGCTGTCCGACCAAGTGCTGCGCGGTGCGGCGCTGAATACCCGCCCGGCCTCGCCGGAGGATGGGCCGCTGCCGCCGCTCGACCTGATCGGCCAGGGGGGGCCGCTGAAATCGCGGATCGAGCGGGTGGAGGCCGGCATCCTGATGGAAACGCTGGTCCGCTGCCGCTGGAACAAGAGCAAGGCCGCCGACGAGCTGGGCCTGTCCCGCATGGGCCTGCGCGCCAAGCTGGAACGCTACGGCATCGAGCGCGGGCCGGCGCAGCGGCACTGACTTCAGTCGCCCTCTCCCGCCCCACATCCCCTCTCCTCCTGGGGAGAGGAAGAGATCACCAAAACCACAAGAACCCCGAGGAGCCGTTCGATATGTCGAAACTTACCCGCCTTGCCGCCGTCTCCGCGGCCATCGCGCTTGCCGCCACCCCTGCCCTCGCCCATCCCGGCCATCTTGCCGGGGCCGGTTTCCTCGACGGTGCCGCGCATCCGCTGGGCGGGCTCGACCACCTGATCGCCATGGTCACGGTCGGCGTCTACGGCGCCACCATCGGCGGCCGTGCCGTTCTGGCGGTGCCGGGGGCCTTTCTGGCCGCCATGCTGGCCGGCGGGCTGTTCGCGCTGACGGGCGGCGAGCTGCCGCTGGTCGAGCCGGCCATCTATGCCTCCACCGTCGTGCTGGCGCTGCTGTGCGTCATGCCGATGTCGCGCAACAGCTTGATCGGCGTCGTCTTCGCCGCCGGCTTCGGCCTGTTCCACGGCTTCGCCCATGGCGCGGAGATGCCGGCCGATGCCGCGGCACTCGGCTATGCCGCCGGCTTCCTCGCCAGCACTGCGGGGCTGCACGCGGCCGGTGTGGTAATCGGCTGGGGCCTCCACCGCCTGATCGGCCGGCCGGAGGAGGATGGCCGGACGGCCTGACCGCCACCGGCAACAGACTTTCCACCCCGGCCGTCGTTTCGGCCGGGGAGTTGCCAGCGGCGACGGTCCTTACAGCCTTGTGACCGTTGGTTTGCCAAATGTTCGTACTACGGCACGATTGTTGCCTATGCCCGCAGGAGAAGCGCACCGGCCCCTCGCACGCCGGTGCTGCCCGACGGGAGAAAACAAACCGATGGCAACGCTGGAAACCTTCTACGAGGTGATGCGGCGGCAGGGGATCACACGCCGTTCGTTCCTGAAATACTGCTCGCTGACCGCCGCGGCCCTGGGGCTGGGGCCTGAACTGGTTCCGCAGATCGTCCATGCCATGGAAACCAAGCCGCGCACCCCGGTGCTGTGGCTGCATGGGCTGGAATGCACCTGCTGCTCGGAATCCTTCATCCGCTCGGCGCACCCGCTGGTCAAGGACGTGGTGCTGTCGATGATCTCGCTGGACTACGACGACACGCTGATGGCGTCGGCCGGCCACCATGCCGAGGCGATCCTCGACGAGGTGATGGAGAAGTACAAGGGCAACTACATCCTGGCGGTGGAAGGCAATCCGCCGCTGAACCAGGACGGCATGTCCTGCATCATCGGCGGCAAGCCCTTCACCGACCAGCTGCGCAAGGTCGCCAAGGACGCCAAGGCGATCATCTCCTGGGGCTCCTGCGCGTCCTTCGGCTGCGTCCAGGCGGCGCGCCCGAACCCGACCCGCGCCACCCCGGTGCATGAGGTCATCACCGACAAGCCGATCATCAAGGTGCCCGGCTGCCCGCCGATCGCCGAGGTGATGACCGGCGTCATCACCTACATGCTGACCTTCGACCGCATCCCGGAACTGGACCGCCAGGGCCGTCCGAAGATGTTCTACAGCCAGCGCATCCACGACAAATGCTATCGCCGGCCGCATTTCGACGCCGGCCAGTTCGTCGAGTCCTTCGACGACGAGGGCGCGCGCAAGGGCTATTGCCTTTACAAAGTCGGCTGCAAGGGTCCGACCACCTACAACGCCTGCTCCACCGTCCGCTGGAACGAGGGCACCAGTTTCCCCATCCAGTCCGGCCATGGCTGCATCGGCTGCTCGGAGGATGGCTTCTGGGACAAGGGGTCCTGGTACGCCCGCCAGTCCGACATCCTCCAGTTCGGGATCGAGGCCAACGCCGACCAGATCGGCACCACCGCCGCCATCGGCGTCGGCAGCATCATCGCCGCCCACGCGGCGGTCAGCGCCCTGAAGCGCGCGCAGCACAAGGGAGACGTCTGACCATGGGCATCGTCCAGACCCCGAACGGGTTCTCGCTCGACACCGGCGGCAAGCGCATCGTCGTCGATCCGGTCACCCGCATCGAAGGCCACATGCGCTGCGAGGTGAACGTCGACAGCGACAACATCATCCGCAACGCCGTCTCCACCGGCACGATGTGGCGCGGCCTCGAGGTGATCCTGAAGGGCCGCGACCCGCGCGACGCCTGGGCCTTCGTCGAGCGCATCTGCGGCGTCTGCACCGGCTGCCACGCGCTGACCTCGGTCCGCGCGGTGGAGGATGCGCTCCAGATCCGCATCCCGAAGAACGCCCACCTGATCCGCGAGATCATGGCGAAGACGCTGCAGGTCCATGACCACATCGTCCACTTCTATCACCTGCACGCGCTGGACTGGGTCAACCCGGTCAACGCGCTGAAGGCCGACCCGCAGGCGACCTCGGCATTGCAGCAGGCGGTTTCGCCGCGCCATGCCAAGTCCAGCCCCGGCTATTTCCGCGATGTCCAGACCCGCCTGAAGAAGTTCGTGGAGAGCGGCCAGCTCGGCATCTTTAAGAACGGCTATTGGGACAACCCGGCCTACAAGCTGTCGCCGGAAGCCGACCTGATGGCGGTGACCCATTATCTGGAGGCGCTCGATCTCCAAAAGGACATCGTCAAAATCCACACCATCCTCGGCGGCAAGAACCCGCACCCGAACTACATGGTCGGCGGCGTTCCCTGCGCCATCAACATGGACGGCACCGGGTCGTCGGGCGCGCCGCTGAATATGGAGCGGCTGAACTTCATCCGCGCCCGCATCCAGGAAGCCACCGCCTTCGTCGAGAACGTCTATCTGCCGGACGTGCTGGCCATCGCCAGCTTCTACAAGGACTGGCTCTATGGCGGCGGGCTGTCGGCGACCAACGTCATGGACTACGGCGATTACGAGAAGGTGCCGTACGACCATTCGACCTGCCAGCTGCCGGGCGGCGTCATCCTGAACGGCAACTGGAACGAGGTCCATCCCATCGACCCGCGCGACCCGGCGCAGGTGCAGGAGTTCGTCGCCCACAGCTGGTACCATTACGAGGACGAGAGCAAGGGCCTGCACCCGTGGGACGGCGTGACCGAGGCCAAGTTCGAGCTGGGCGCCAACACCAAGGGCACCCGCACCGACATCAAGGAGCTTGACGAGGCCGCCAAATATTCCTGGATCAAGGCGCCGCGCTGGCGCGGCCATGCGGTGGAGGTCGGCCCCCTGCCCCGCTACATCCTGGCCTATGCCCAGGGTGTGGGCTATGTGAAGGACCAGATCACCGAAGCGCTGGGCGCTTTCAACACGCTGGCCGGGACGAACTTCACGCCACAGCAGGCGCTGCCGACCACCATCGGCCGCACGCTGGCCCGCGCGCTGGAATGCCAGTATTGCTGCACCATGATGATGGACGACTGGAACGCCCTGATCGCCAACATCAAGGCCGGCGACACGGCAACCGCGAATGTCGAAAAGTGGGACCCGAAGACCTGGCCGAAGGAGGCCAAGGGCGTCGGCACCGTCGCCGCGCCGCGCGGCGGGCTCGGTCACTGGATCAAGATCAAGGACGGCAAGATCGACAATTACCAGTGCGTCGTGCCGACGACCTGGAACGGCAGCCCGCGCGATCCCAAGGGCAACATCGGCGCCTTCGAGGCCTCGCTGCTGAACACGCCGATGGCCCGTCCGGACGAGCCGGTGGAGATCCTGCGCACCCTGCACAGCTTCGATCCGTGCCTTGCCTGCTCCACCCACGTCATGGCGCCGGACGGCGCCGAACTGGCCCGCGTCACCGTGCGCTGACCGGCAGCCGAGGAGGATTTAAGTCATGGCTCCTCTCGACAATGCGAAGCCGGTCGCGACACCGGACGAGGAAGGGACGGCCGCTCCGGCGGCCGGCCGTTTCCTGAAGGCAATCTATGTGTACGAGGTGCCGGTGCGGATCTGGCACTGGGTCAACGCGCTGGCGATCGTGGTTCTGTCGGTCACCGGCTACCTGATCGCCAATCCGCTGCCGACCATGCCGGGCGAGGCCAGCGCCAATTTCCTGATGGGCTACATCCGCTTCGTCCATTTCGCTGCGGCCTACATCTTTGCCATCGGCTTCATCGGCCGGCTCTATTGGGCTCTCGTCGGCAACCACCATGCCAAGCAGCTGTTCCGCTTCCCCTTCTGGGACCGCCACTGGTGGGGCGAGCTGTTCCTGGAGGCCCGCTGGTACCTGTTCCTGGAGCGCAAGCCGAAGCTGTATGTCGGCCATAACCCGCTGGCGCAATTCTCGATGTTCTGGGCCATCGCGGTGGGCAGCGTCTTCATGATCGTCACCGGCTTCGCGCTCTACAGCGAGGGAGCGGGCCAGGGCAGCTGGCAGGACAAGCTGTTCGGCTGGGTCATCCCGCTGTTCGGCCAGAGCATGGACGTCCACACTTGGCACCATCTCGGCATGTGGGCGATCCTGCTGTTCGTGATCGTCCACGTCTATGCCGCGGTGCGCGAAGACATCATGTCCCGCCAGTCGATCATCTCCACCATGATCAGCGGCGTACGCACCTTCAAGGATGCCGAGGCCCCGGCGGACGAAGGGCATGAGCGTCCGGTGAAGAAGGCGGCGCGGGCGGGATAAGATTACCTTCACCAGCACGCTGCACCCCTTGGAAACCTTGAATAGTTCCGCATACGTTCCCATATCTGGGAGGTTCCGAAAACAACGGAGTCTCCCAGATCAGCGCCGCCCCGTTCGGGTCGGCCGGAGGACGTCATGCCCTATTTTCCGACCATTGAACTGACCCCGCAGGTGAAGATGTTGCTGGCGCGCGGGGCGCTGACGCTGAACCCCGGCCAATGGGTGCGGGGCGAGAAGGGACGCGGCCGGTTCTTGCGCACCGATCCGCGCAGCGGGACCACCTATGTCAGCTGGCTTCGGCCGGGCGACGACTGGGAAACCGCGTCGCAGCGGTTCCACCGTGCCTGCCGAAAGGGCTATATCGGCAAGTATCGCGGCCTGTACGAGTTCGACAAGGCCAACCGCACCGCCGAAGTGCCGCGCCGGCGCGAGAAGGTCCAGGCACCTGTCCAGATGCCGCTGTTCGGCTACAGGACGAAGGACGCCGCCCACGCCTGACCGAGGCTGAGCCCGCCATCGTTGGCGGGGGCCAGCCTCGGCAGCAGCGCCTCCACCCCGGCGGCGCGAAATCCGGCGACCAGTTCTTCCGCCAGAATGGCGTTCATCAGGCAGCCGCCGGACAGCATCACCCGGCCCATGCCATGGGCACTCAGCACCGGCAACGTCCAGTCCACCAGTGCCGCCGCCAGCGTGCCGTGGAACAGTTCCGCTCCCTCCACCGCATCGGCGACGGTCAGCAACCGCTCCAACAGGGGAGTCAGGTCCAGTTCGCCGTTATCGATCCGCCATGTGCCGTCCGCCACGCGGGTCTGTCGCACGAGGGATTCCAACGCCATCGGTGCCTCTCCTTCGAACCCAGCCACCGCGCGGACTCCCAGCAGGCCACAGGCGGCGTCGAACCAGCGCCCGCATGAGCTGGTGAGCGGCGCATTGATGCCACGCTCGATCATCCGCCGGACACCCTCGGCCGGTCCGTGCGCGGCGAAGCGGGAGGCGATCTCATCGGCACGTCCCATCCGGGCCAGGGCCGCGGCGGCCATGCGCCAGGGCTGGCGGGCCGCCACATCGCCGCCGGGCTGCGCCAGAGGCGCAAGGCTGCCGAGACGCTCGGACCGCATCCCATCGACCAGCAGCATCTCCCCGCCCCAGGACCCGCCATCCTCCCCCAGGCCGAACCCGTCCAGCGCCAGCCCGACTGCCGGCCCCTCGACCCGGTGTTCGGCCATCACGGCGGCGACATGGGCGTGGTGATGCTGGACCGGCACCGTCGGCAGGCCGCTCATTTCGGCGAAGCGGGTGGATTGGAAATCGGGATGCCTGTCATGGGCGACCGCAACCGGCTCGACCCCCAGGATGTGCAGCAGATGGCCGACGGTTTCCTCCAGGAAGCCCAGCGTCGCGGCGTTGTCGAGGTCGCCGATGTGCTGGGACAGGAATGCCTCGTCACCACGGGTGACGCACACCGTCGTTTTCAGATGGCCGCCCACCGCCAGGACCGGCGGCACCGGATGGGCCAGCCGGATCGGCTCCGGCACATGGCCGCGGCCGCGGCGCAGGAAGGCGGGGGCGCCGGCCAGCTTGCGCACGACGCTGTCGTCGGCACGGATGACGATGTCGCGGTCATGGTCGACGATCAGGTCGGCGATGCCGGCCAGCCTTTCCCGTGCCTCCTCGTTGCCAATTGCCAACGGTTCGCCGCCGGGATTGGCGGAGGTCATCACCAGCGTCAGATCCTGCGGTACGTCCAGCCAGCCGGTGCCGTCCGGCCGCCCGGCCGCCTCGTGGAACAGCAGGTAATGCAGCGGCGTACAGGGGAGCATGACACCCAGCCAAGCCAGACCGGGAGCGATCTCGGGTGCCAATTCGGGCGCATCGTCCCGCCGCCGCAGCAGGACGATGGGGCGCGCCACCCCCTCCAGCAACGCCCGCTCGCCGGCGTCCATCCAAACATGACGGATGGCGGATTCGGTGTTGGCGACCATCAGGGCGAAGGGCTTGCCGTTGCGCTGCTTGACCCGCCGCAATCGCTCCACCGCATCCGCCCGCGTGGCGTCACAGGCGAGGTGGAAGCCGCCCAGCCCCTTGATGGCAACGATCCTGCCGGCGCGGAGTGCGGCGACGATGTCTTCCGGCGGATACGACAGGCGGGGCCCGCAGGCCGGACAGGCCGTCGGCTGGGCGTGGAAGCGGCGGTTCGCCGGGTCCTCGTACTCGGCCAGACAATCCGGGCAAAGCGGAAAACCGGTCATCGCCGTCTGCGGCCTGTCATAGGGAAGTTGTCGCGTGATGGTGTAGCGCGGGCCGCAATGGGTGCAGTTCAGGAAGGCATAGCGATGGCGGCGGTCGGCCGGGTCGAACAGTTCGGCCAGGCACGCCGGGCAGACCGTGGCGTCGGGTCCGATGCCGGTCGCCACGGTGCCTGCGGACAGGCTGTGCCGGATTGAGAAAGCGGTCTCACTGGAAAGAGGCGGAATAGCCTCGCACTCGACGGCATCGATGCGGGCCAGCGGCGGCGCCTCGGCCGACAGGGCCGCCTGAAAAGCGGCAACGCCGCTGCCCTGTGCCTCGATCAGCACCCCCTGCGGGTCGTTCAGCACCCAGCCGGTCAGGCCGAGCCGTCCGGCGAGCGCATGGACATGCGGGCGGAATCCCACCCCCTGCACCCGCCCGCGCACACGGATCCTCAGCCGTTCATCTTCATGTGACATGAGAGCCTGTCGAATGATCTTCGGCCGCGCCGACCCCGATATCCTAACCGTCTCCCCAAAAGGAAGAAGGGATTTCGCAACCATCCGGCACGGCGCCGGTTGACAGGGGGACATGCGGAACCGGAACGGAGATGCCGCCATGAGCGCAAGCAAGCACGAGAAGACCGACAAGCCGACCGATGCCGACCTGAAGAACAACCCGCAGATCGGCGGGTCGAAGGGCGCCCGCGCCGCCGGCATGACGCCGGACGACCTGGATCTGGCCCAGGGCGAGAGCACCTTCGAGGGCGACGTGGAAAACCAGACCAACGACAAGGGCGGCGTCGACAAGCCCTTCCGCGACGGCCCGCCGCTGCGGCCCCGTCAGGCCTGACGGACAAAAGCATCAATGAAAAAGGCGGCGCTCCGCGAGCGCCGCTTTTTTCGTCGATATCCATCGCATTTCCTAAGGCGATAGCCTTTTGAAAGGCCGCCGCTTGGCGCAATCGGCCCGCGCTTTCCCTGTTGGCTGATGAAACGGGATTGCCGCCCCGACCCAGGATGTTCAACCGACGGCAGCATGCAGGAGGCAGGATGTCACCCGATCCGCAGCTGTTGGCGGTCGCCACTGCGTTGCCGCCCTACCGCTTCGAACAGGAAGAGACTCTGGCCGTCGCGCGAACAGTGTTCGCCCACCGCCTGCGCGATTTCGACCGGCTGGCCCCTGTCTTCGCCAACACCGGCATCCGCACCCGCCACGCCGCCTGCCCGCTGTCCTGGTATCTGGCGCCCCATGGCTGGGCAGAGCGCGCCGCCGTCTTCGAGCGGGTGGCGCTGGACTTGCTTGAGGATGCGGCCGGCAAAGCGCTGAGCGCGGCGGGGCTGCGCCCCGGCGAAGTCGATGCCATCGTCTGCGCCACCACCACCGGCATCGCCACACCGAGCCTGGAGGCGCTGCTGCTCGACCGCATGGGGTTCCGGCCCGATACGGTGCGGCTGCCCGTGTTCGGGCTGGGCTGCGCCGGCGGGGCGCTGGGGTTGGCGCGGGCAGGCATGATCGCAAGGGCGATGCCAGGCCGTACCGTGCTGTTCCTGGTGGTCGAGCTGTGCACCCTGTCCCACCGGCCGGAACAGGCGTCCGCCACCAATGTGGTGGCGAGCGCGCTGTTCGCCGACGGCGCTGCCGCCGCCCTGCTGCGGAGCCCCGTGGCAGGCGACGACACATCCCGACCGCGCCTCGTCGGCAGCGCCGAGCACACTTGGCCCGGCACCCGGCGGATCATGGGGTGGCGGATCGAGGATGAGGGTTTCGGCGTCGTCTTCAGCCAGGACATTCCGCGCCTGATCCGCGAACGGCTGGCCCCGGTGGTGGACGGCTTCCTGACCGGACGCGGCATGACCCTTGCCGATCTGGGCGGCGTGATCTGCCACCCCGGAGGTGCCAAGGTGCTTCAAGCATTGACTGAGGTGCTGGCGCCCGCCACCGCGGGCATGGACGAGTCCTGGGCCGTGCTGGGCGATTGCGGCAACATGTCGGCGGCCAGCGTGATGTTCGTTCTGGAACGGCGGTTGCGGAACGGAGCCGCCGGACCGCATCTGATGCTGGCGCTCGGTCCCGGCTTCACCGCCGGCCTCACCCTGCTGGACCTCTGAGGATTGAAAGGGTGACGATGGACGCATTCGGCTGGCCGCAGATCATCCTGGCCGCGGTTGCGGCGCAGCGTCTGCTGGAGTTGGCGGTCGCCCGCCGCAACACCTCCCGCCTGCTGGCCGACGGTGCGCGGGAGGTCGGAGCCGGGCATTACCCTCTGTTCGTCGCGCTGCATGCCGGATGGCTGCTGGCGCTGTTTCTGGCAGTCCCGGCCGACGCGCCGGTCAATGGCTGGCTGTTGGCGCTGTTTGTGCTGCTCCAGGCCGGGCGGGTTTGGGTGATCGCAACGCTCGGCCGCTTCTGGACAACGCGGATCATCACGCTGGACAGCGCGCCGCTGGTCCGCCGCGGTCCCTTCCGCTGGGTCCGGCATCCCAATTACCTCGTGGTGGCGGGGGAGTTCGCCGTGCTGCCGCTGGTCTTCGGCGAGCTGTGGATCGCGGTCGCGGCCAGCCTGCTGAACATTCCGCTGACCTTCCATCGCATCCGCGTGGAGGAAGCGGCCCTGAAAAGACGCGACGGAACCGCAAGCGGTACCGGGGGTTTGACAAATTGGAGCAGCCGGCGCACCCCGCCGGCGGCCTGACGCCCAGAGTGACGCCCAGATCCGGCCCGCCCCCTGAGACAGGACCCTCGCCATGCAACCGACCAACGGCGTTCAGAAGTCCCCCGTCATCTGCATCACCGGCGCTTCCGCCGGTGTCGGCCGCGCAACGGCGCTGGCATTCGCCGCCTATCGCAGAGCTTCCATCGGCCTGATCGCCAGATCGTCCGATGCGCTGGAGGAGGTGAAGGCCGAGGTCGAACGGCTGGGCGGCCAGGCGCTGGTCCTGCCGCTGGACGTCGCCGACCCCGACGCGCTGGAGGCTGCCGCCGACCAAGTGGAGAACGCCTTCGGTCCCATCGACGTCTGGATCAACGTGGCGATGGTCACAGTCTTCGGCCCCGTCCACGCCGTGACGCCGGAGGAGCTGAAGCGGGTGACCGAGGTGACTTATCTCGGCTCCGCCTACGGTATCCAGGCCGCCCTGAGGCGGATGCGGCTGCGGGACAGCGGTACGATCCTGCAGGTGGGCTCGGCATTGGCCTACCGGTCGATTCCGCTGCAATCCGCCTATTGCGCGGCGAAACATGCCATCACCGGCTTCATCGACAGCCTGCACTCCGAATTGATCCATGATCACAGCCGGATCGGGTTGACCACCGTGCATCTGCCGGCGGTCAATACCCCGCAATTCGACTGGGCGCGCAGCCACATGCCGCGCCGGTCCCGGCCGATGGGCACCATCTTCCAGCCGGAGGACATCGCCCGCGCGATCCTGCACGCCGCCGAGAATCCCCGCCGCGAATATTGGCTGGGTGGATCGGCGATGCAGGCGATCCTCGGAAATTTTCTGGCGCCGGGCTTTGCCGACCGCTACCTCGCCAACACCGCGGTGGAGGGCCAGATGACGGAGGAGCGGGAAATCCCCGGCCGGCCCGACAATCTCTACCACCCCGTCGACGGTCTGCACCGCACCCGCGGGCGCTTCGGACTGCCGCACAACAGCCTGCGCCTGACGGCACCCAGCGGCGCCGCAAGAGGTCTGGCGATGGCCGCCGGCCTGATCCTGGCGGGCGGGCTGGGCTTCATGATAAGCCGGGCGGCGCACCGGTAAATGTCACAGCGGAGCAGTCAGGGTCAGGACTTGTGGCCTCCGCCGAGCCGCCTATATAGGGTGTCGTACGTCAACAACTGAAAGGAGGTGATCTCGTGTCTCATTGTCCGTCTCACTCGTCGTCGAGCGCCAAGGCCGAGGTCTCTTTCTTCGCGGAAGGGATTTCGGTCCGCTAAGGACTGCGCCGTGGTGTCGACGACACACGGATTGACAATGGAAGGGCTGCCGGAAACGGTGGCCCTTCTTTGTTTTGCGGTTTTTGTCGAGTAATTTTCAGCAAAACCCCTCTCCCCTTGCCGGAGAGGGGCTTTTAATTTATCCGCAGCCTCAGTGCTGCATCTCGCCCAGTTGCTTGCGGCTGTCGCCGGTCTTGTCGTGGATGATGCTGTCGTCGGGCTTGCCCTCGACTTCCAGAATGCCGATCAGGCCCTTGGTGGCACGGCTGAGCGCGTGGTCGACCAGGGCATATTTGCCGGGGTAGTCGACCTTGAATTCCACCATGGTGGCGCCGCCGGGGGCGACGGTGACGGTCTGGATGCCCTTGGCCGGCTCGCTTTCCAGTCCGCCCAGATTGTAGACCTTGTCGAAGATCTCACCGATGACGTGGAAGGAGGAGGTCAGGTTCGGACCGCCGACGCCGAAGAACAGGCGAACCGTCTCGCCGACCTTGGCCTTCAGCGGCTTGTCCTTGGTCAAGGCGCCGACGGTGCCGTTGAACACCAGATAGCTCGGACGCTCGTTGACGAGGCCGTCATAATCGTCCTCGGCATTCGCCAGGTTCTTGGCCTTGGTGGCGTAGATTTCCTGCTGCATCACGTAGAATTCATGATCGACCGGGGCCAAGCCGGCTTCCGGTTCCACCACGATCAGGCCGTACATGCCCTTGGAGATGTGGTGGGCGACCATCGGCGTGGCGCAGTGATAGACATAGACGCCGGGGGTCAGGGCCTTGAAGCTGAAGGCCTTGGTCTGGCCGGGCTCCACCTGGGTGATCTGGCCGCCGCCGAGGAAGCCGGTCGCGGCGTGGAAGTCGACGGAATGGTTCATCGTCGATTCCGGCGCGTTGGAGATCGAAACATCCACCGTATCGCCGACCCGCACCCGTACCATCGGACCCGGCACCGTGTTGTTGAAGGTCCAGTAGGTGTAGGTGGTACCATCGTCCAGCTTGGATTCGACCTCGGTCGTCATCAGGGAGACCTTGTGGGTCTTCGGCGCCCGTTTGCCAGCCTTTTCCGGAGCCGGCACGGAAGCGGGGTCCTGGACGACGCTGACCGTCGGCTGCTTGACCTTCGGGTCGGCATAGAGCGTGTCGGCGGCCGAGGCGCCGCCGATACCGGACAGGATCATCAGGGCGGCGGCGCTGACGGTGACGAGAGAGATCTTGGTCTTCATGGCGTCATCTCGGTTGAATGTTTCTTGTGAGGGAATATTCCTCCTGCCCCCGAGATCGATGCTTGACCGCCGTCAAGTGGAACTTCTGAACGCTATTTTGTCGCATGCTCCTTTTTATTTCCACACTAAGTATAATGACTTTTGATGTCACGATTTAGGACGGAAGGAAACGCAGATCTCGGGATCGGTCTCGATCCGGCCGGCACCGATCAAATCCAGGCAATAGGGGATCGCGGGAAACACCGCGTCCAGGCAATCATGGATGGCGGACGGCTTGCCCGGCAGATTGACGATCAGGCTGCTCCCGCGAATACCGGCGGTCTGGCGCGACAGGATCGCGGTGGGCACCACACGGAGGCTGACCGACCGCATCAGTTCGCCGAAGCCCGGCATCATCTTGTCGCAGACCCGTTCCGTCGCCTCCGGCGTCACGTCGCGCGGCGCCGGGCCGGTGCCGCCGGTGGTCACCACCAGACCGCAGCCGGCGACGTCGCACAGCTCTACCAGGGTGGCGGCGATCAGGTCCAACTCGTCCGGGATCACCCGCGCCTCCGGCACCCAGGGGGAAGAGATGATGCGCGACAGCTCCTCATTGATCGCCGGGCCGCCCTTGTCCTCGTAGACGCCGCGGCTGGCGCGGTCCGAGATGGTGACGATACCGATCTTCACGGGGCCGATCTTCACCGGTGCGGTCATGTCTGAAGGTCCTTTTCGGTCAGGCGGTGCAGGCGACCTGCCGGTAGAGCGCCGGCAACGCCTTGGTCAGGTGGGAAACCTGCGGGAATATGGCATAGGCGCCGCGTCCGAACAGATACGGGATATAGTCGCGGGCCTGCGCATCGACGGTGATGGCGAAGACGGCCAGCCCGGCGCGCCGTGCCTCGCGGATCGCCTGCCGCGTGTCCTCGATGCCGTAACGGCCCTCGTAATGATCGACGTCGTTCGGCTTGCCGTCGGTCAGCAGAACCAGCAGCCGGTGCCGGTTCGGCCGGTCGGCCAGCTGCCCGGTCACGTGACGGATCGCCGCCCCCATGCGCGTGTAATAGCCGGGCTTCAGCGCACCGATCCGGCGGGTGACGGTGGGGCCCAGCGGCTCCTCGAAGCCTTTCAGCGTCTGGACCCGCACCCAGTCGCGCCGCCGCGACGTGAAGGAATAGAGCGCATGGTCGTCGCCGCAGGCGGTCAACCCATGGCTCAGCGCCAGCAGCGCCTCCTTCTCGACATCCAGAACCCGCCGCCCCTCGATCCAGCCGTCGGTGGACAGCGAGCCGTCGACCAGCACTGCCACCGCCAGATCGCGGGCGGCGCTGCGCACCTGCTGGTGCACGCGGTCGCTGCCGCAACCGCCGGCCCGAAGATCGGCCCGGCTGCGCACCAGGGCAGCCAGATCCAACTCGTCGCCGTCGGCTTGGCCGGTGAACGACATGCGGCGGGGGCGCAGCGCCTCGAACTGGCGGCGCACCTGACGGATGCGGCGCAGGGCGGCGGCATCGGGCTGCCAGGAGTCGCCGTCGGCCGGTGCGGTTTCGGCGATCACCCGGCAGTGGTTGGGCAGATGGGCCTGCCGGCCATGATCCCATTCCGGATAGGTCAGGGTCGCCGCCAGCGGTGTGTCGTCGACCACCGGCGCCCCGAGGTCGAGGTCGAGCTTCAGCGTGGTCGATGCCTTGCGCCGGTGGGCGCCGACGGCGATCTCGTCCAGATCGTCGGCGGCCTTGCGGGCATTCTCCGCATCGTCGTCATCGACCGCACGCGGGATGTTCAGCGCCTCGGCGAGGCTCAGCATCTTTTCGAAGCGGTTGAGGATCAGCGGGTCGTTGCGCTGGATCTGGTCGGTCTGTCGGCGCGTTGCGGCCCGGCGGCGCTGGTCGCCCTCGGCCGCCTGTCCGCCTTCGCCGGGGCTTTCGACGGCGGCGGAAGCGTCACGGCCGACGCTTGGCGACACCAGTCCCCACAGCGGCACCGGCAGCATCCGGGCATAACCGTAAGGGGCGGTGAAATCCGACAGCGGAACGCCGGGCGCCAGCATGCGTGCACCATCGCTGGTGACGGCACCGGTGCCGAGCAGCGCCAGGACGGCGCGCTCAACATCGGCTTCGACCGGCGGCGGGCGGCGGGCGGGGCGTATGGCGGCGACGGCGCGGGCCAGTTCCTCATGCATGCGGGACAGGCCGGGCCAACGCTTCAGAACCCGTGCGGTGGCGGCGGCGGCGCTGCGAAGCGCCTGCACATCGGCCTGCAACGGGTCGGCGGGGGCCGGCTCGGCCTCGGCATGGGCGAAAAAGGCGGCCAGCCATTCATACAGCCGCTCGTTCAGGGCGGGGTCGGGGAACAGGTCGATGGCAGTGGGCAACTGGAGCACATTGCCGTCCAGTGCCGACCGCTCCACCCGCTCTTCCCCCAGCCCGATGCGGCCGAGCAGCGACAGCCGGTGCCCCGACACCGAAGCGCTTCCGGCGGCAAGCCGCACGCCACGGTCGCCGCCCAGCGCCCGGAAGAACACCGCCAGCCGTGGACGCATCGTCTCCAGCGTGACGGCTGCGTCGGGATGGTGCGGATAGCTCGACCGCCCGCCGATCAGGCGGTGCCACAAACGGCCGACGGTCTCTTCCGGCTCGAAGAACTCCAGCATGGCGATTGCCCTCCGCCCTTTCCGGTCAGCCCAGCGTGACCTCGGCGACGCGCAGCAGGGCGGCGCGGATGTCCGGGTCGTCGGTCAGCGGCTCGATCAGGGCGGCACGGATGGCGCGCTCGGGCTTCATGCCGGAGCGGATCAGCGTGGCGCAGTAGATCAGCAGGCGGGTCGAAACGCCTTCCTCCAAATCCTGGCCCTTCAGGGCACGCAGGGCGTTGGCGAGGCGGACCAATGGGACGACGCGATTTTCGGGCAGGCCGCTTTCCGTCGCGACGATGGGAATCTCGCGCACGGGCGCGGGAAAATCGAACTCTACGGCCAGGAAGCGCTGGCGGGTGCTGGGCTTCAGCGCCTTCAGCACATTCTGGTAGCCGGGGTTGTAGGACACCACCAGCATGAAGCCCGGCGGCGCTTCCAGCGTCTCGCCGGTGCGGTCGAGCGGCAGGATGCGGCGGTCGTCGGTCAGCGGGTGCAGCACGACGGTAACGTCCTTGCGCGCCTCCACCACCTCGTCGAGATAGCAGATGGCGCCCTCGCGCACGGCGCGGGTCAGCGGCCCATCCGCCCAGACGGTGTCCCCGCCCTTCAGCAGATAGCGGCCGGTCAGGTCGGCGGCGGTCAAATCGTCGTGGCAGGACACGGTGTAGAGCGGCCGGCCCAGCTTGGCCGCCATGTGGGCGACGAAGCGGGTCTTGCCGCAGCCGGTCGGCCCCTTCAGCAGAAGCGGCAGGCGGTGACGATAGGCATGCTCGAACAGCGCGCACTCGTCGGCGGTCGGCTGATAGAACGGCGGGGACGGGAGGATGGGGACGGCGCTGTCGGGCATCGCGATGGAACTCCATGAATGGAACGGCCCCCGCAACGACCGGGCATCCGGTGGGTCGCAGGGGCCGGAGGGAACGTCACTCGGCCGGCTGGTAGCTGGACGGGATCGAGGCGGGTCGCTCCTCGCGGGCCGGGCCGAAGACGGCGTAGAGGTAGAGCGCGACGCCCACCGCCACGGCGAAACCGGCACCCAGCCGCATCCAGTAGAACAGCGCGATCTGCTCCTGGACCTCCATGTAGCTCATGCCCAGGACCCGCTGCAGATGGGTCTGAACAACGCCGGCAACGGTCAGGGCAAAGGTCATGAAGGCCATGCCGCCGCTCATCAGCCAGAAGCTCCACATGTTGAGGATCTGGTTGTAGGGCTGCTTGCCGCGCAGGTAGGGCATGGCGTAGGTGATGATGGCGAGGTTGATCATCGCATAGGCGCCGTAGAAGGCGAGGTGCCCGTGCGCCGCGGTGACCTGGGTGCCGTGGGTGTAGTAGTTGATCGGGGCCAGCGTGTGCAGGAAGCCCCACAGCCCGGCGCCGAAGAAGGCGAAGACCGCGCAGCCCAGCGACCACAGCATCGCCGCCTTGTTCGGGTGACGGCGGCCGCTCTTCCACACCATCATGAAGGCGAAGACGACCATGGTGAAGAAGGGGGCGACCTCCAGCGTGGAGAACAGCGAGCCGATCCACTGCCAGTAGCCGGGCGTGCCGATCCAGTAGTAATGGTGGCCGGTGCCGAGAATGCCGCTGAACAGGGCGAGACCGACCATGGCGTACAGCCACTTCTCGACGACTTCACGGTCGACGCCGGTCATCTTGATCATCAGGAAGGCGAGGATGGAGGCCAGGACCAGTTCCCACACGCCCTCGACCCACAGATGGACGACGTACCACCAGTACATCTTGTCCAGCGACAGGTTCGCCGGGTTGTAGAAGGAGAACAGGAAGAAGACCGCGATGCCCCACATGCCTACCAGCAGGATGTTGGTGATGACCGTGCGGCGGCCCTTCAGCACCGTCATCGTGATGTTGTAGAGGAACATCAGCGCGACGACGACGATGGCGGCCTTGATCCACAGCGGCTGTTCCAGGAACTCCCGCCCTTCATGGATGCGGAAGACATAGCCGACGACCGCCGCCAGCGCGCCGAAGACGAACAGACCGAGCTGGATCAGCGCCAGCTTCGGACTGTGCAGTTCGGTCTCCGCCTCCTCGGGCACGAGATAGTAGGCGGCGCCGAAGAAGCCGATCAGCAGCCAGACGATCAGCGAGTTGGTGTGGATCATCCGGATGATGTTGAAGGGCAGAAGCTCCGACAACGTGTTGGGCAGGACATAGACGGTACCGGCCAGGAGACCCACCAGGATCTGCACACCGAATAGCCCCATAGCGGCTGCGAAGTAATAGATGGCGACTTTTTGCGATTCGTACTTCATGACGGAAATCTCCTCAGCCCGACAGCTTGGGCGGCCAGTTCTGGGTGTTGATCCGGCTGGTCCATTCCAGGAACGCGGCGAGATCCTCGACCTCGCCTTCGGTCAGGTGGAACTGCGGCATCTGGCGCCGGCCTTCGATTCCGGACGGCTGTGCCGCCATCCAGCCCTTCAGCGCCATCACGGCGCCCTCGGGGTCCTTGTCGCCGCCGTAGCGCAGCCAGACATTGCCCAGCTCGGGGGCGAAATAGGCGCCCTCGCCCAGCAGCGTGTGGCAGTTGATGCAGGAGTTCTTCTCCCACACATGCTTGCCGCGGACGACCGCTTCGGACAGCGTCTTCTTATTGGTGCTGGTATTGACGATGTAGTTGTGGCTGAGCGCGGTCAACGCGACGAAGGTCGCGAAGAAGAACAGCGATCCGCCATAGAAGATGTTTCGCGCGGCCGCCTTGGTGAAGCGTTCGGTCATCGCTCGGGATCCCTGGAAATCTCGATCTGTCGGTCGAGAGGGGGTCGGTTCGGGAGGGGTGTAGGGTGCGCGAAGCCGGGGGCGGGAAGCCGGGCGTCGCAGCGTCCTACCGCCACGGGTCGGGCGAATAATTGACCGTGGCGGAAGGGCATTCCTTGACCGCGGTCAAGCCGGTCTGCGGACCGCCGCCTTATCGTTCGCACACACGATTACAAGCTTTGGATATTGGAAATGGCCGACGTTGAGATGACGGGCCTGGAGATCGGCGGTCCGGAAGCCGCGGGTCCGGTGGAGCGGGGAAGCGGCCTTGCCGCCCTGCCCGGCAACCTGATGATGTGGATCCTGATCTTCAGCGAACTGGCGGTGTTCGGCGTTGCCTTCCTGGGCTTCGCCATCGCCCGCGTGCTGGACCCGGCGACCTTCGCCGCCGGTCAGGCCCATTTGAACGGAACCGCCGGCGCGCTGAACACCATGGTTCTGGTGACCAGCGGCTATCTGGCCGCCAAGGGTGTTGCTGCCGGCCGGCGCGGTGCGGTGCCGCAGGCCCGCCGGGCGATGCTGCTGGCGGCCGCCGTCGGGTCGGTGTTCCTGGCGGTGAAGGCGGTGGAGTATTCGGCGACGCTGGGCGCCGGGCTGACCATCGACACCGACAGCTTCTTCACCCTCTATTTCCTGCTGACCGGCTTCCACGCCCTGCATGTGGCGCTGGGCATCGTCATCCTGCTGCTGGCCGGCCGCTCCAGCGCCGACACGCTGGTGGAGAATCTGGAGACCGGAGCGGCCTTCTGGCACATGGTCGATCTGGTCTGGGTGATCCTCTATCCGCTCGTCTATCTGATCCGCTGAGAGGACAGGCCATGACATTTCTCAAGAAGATCGACCGGCTGACGCTGTCCTGGCTGACCCTGATGGCGCTGACCGCCGTCACCCTGCTGTTCGCCCGGCATGGCGACGCGGGCGGCAGCGTCGGCATCGCCGGAGCAGCGCTGCTGCTGGCGCTGGCGGTGACGAAGGGACGGGAAATCCTGCTGCATTATCTGGAGTTGGACCATGCCGGTCCGGGCTGGCGGTTTCTGATGACCGCATGGCTGGTCCTGCTGTGCGGAGCCATCCTGCTGACCACCGCCGCCGGCGCCCTGGGCTGGGTCGGCCCACACTGAAAAGACCGGGGGAAGCCGCCATGACCGAAGCCAAGCTCGGCCTGATCCTGACCAGCATCGCCGTCGTTACCGTGGCGGGGGCGCTCTACCGCCAGCGCGCGTTGGGACGCAATGGGCTGGTGACAGTGATCGCCGCCACCGGCGCCGTGTTCGCCGCGATGTTCTTTACCCAATAATCGGAACCCGCCCGTCATCGGCCGCGCTGGACCCGACGATCCGTATGCGTAAGATCGCCGGTTCGGAACAGCATCAGTCGGACGCGGCGGAAACCATGCAGCTTGAGGATTTGGGACAGCGCATCTGCATCCTGGGGCCGTCCAACAGCGGCAAATCCACCCTTGCGTCGGCCATCGGACGCAAGTGCGGCCTGACGGTCATTCACCTCGACCAGCTTTACCATCGGCCCGGCACCGATTGGGAGCCCCGCCCAAGGGAAGAGTTCGTCCGCCTGCACGATGACGCCATCGGCGGCGACCGGTGGGTGATGGATGGAAACTACTCGGTCTGCATGCAGCAGCGTTTCGCGCGGGCGACCGGATTGATCATGCTGGACATCGCCATGCCGGCAAGCCTGCTGCGGTATTTCCGTCGGACTTGGTTCGAGCGCGAACGGCTTGGCGCGCTGAATGGCGGGCGCGACAGCGTCAAATGGGCGATGATCCATCACATCGCCGTCGTCACTCCCCGGAACCGAAGCCGCAATGCGGCCCGGTTCAATCAAGCCGACCTGCCGAAAATTCGCCTGCCGTCCATCCGCGCGGTCAAGGACTGCTATCAGCTATGGGGCCTGGAGAGATAGCCCGGCTTCTCTCCGCCCGGTGGAACACCCTAAAAGCCAAGCAACGCCGCGACCAGATCGGAGTCCGGGTCGGCCAGATCGTCGATGACGTCGAAGTGATGCCGCCCGGCGGCCAGCCGCAACCCGGTCGCCACTCCCAGCCCAAGCCAGATGTTGGCGAGCAGTTCCGTCTGGCGGACAAACTCCGGCCGCTCGTCGGCACCGACCCAGCAGGTGATGCCGACGCCGGGCTGCGGGCGCAGCAGCGCCGGGCTTTCCGCCACGGCCTCTACCTCGTCCAGGCGCAGCGTGGCGTTCATGCGGGTGTTGAGCAGCGGGCGCAGGTCGTGCAGCCCGCTGATGGAGACGACATGTTCCACCCGCGCCCGGACATCGTCCGACAGCGGGGCGTCCGCGCAGACGAGCCGGCTGACCAGATGGCCGCCGGCGGAATGGCCGGTCAGGCGCAACGGCCTGGGCTCCGCCCCCGCGATGACCTCCACCGCCCGCGCCATCTGCCGGGTGATGCCGGCGATCCGTGTCTCGGGACACAGCGTGTAGCTGGGCATGGCGACCGCCCATCCCTGCGCAAGCGGCCCGGCGGCCAGATGCGACCAGCGCCCCTTGTCGAAGGCCATCCAATATCCGCCATGGACGAAGACCACGGTGCCCTTGGCGGCTCCCTCCGGCCGGAACAGGTCGTAGCGTTCCCGCTCTCCCTCGCCATAGGGCAGGTCCAGTTCCGTCCGTCCGGCGGCGGCGAGTTCGGTCCGGAAGGCCGCGGCCCGCTCCGCCCAGCGTGCGGGGTAGGCGTCGCCGCCGGGGATGTGGGCGCCGTTGCTGTAGGCGTCGTCCCAATCCGTGATCCTGCGCAGTCCCGTCACAGCACCGTCCTCACCCGCCAGAGTTCCGGGAAAAGCTCCACCGCCAGCATGTTGCGCAGGTAGGACACGCCGCCGGTCCCGCCGGTGCCACGCTTGAAGCCGATCACCCGTTCCACCGTCGTAACATGGTTGAAGCGCCAGCGCCGGAAGTAATCCTCGAAATCGACCAGCTTCTCGGCAAGCTCGTAGAGCGGCCAATGAGCTTCGGGCGACTGGTAGACGACCCGCCATGCCTCGGTCACTCCGTCATGGGGCTGGTGGGTCTGCGACACGTCGCGTTCCAGCACCTCGGCCGGAACCGGAATGCCGTTGCGGGCGAGCAGGCGCAGCGCCTCGTCATACAGGCTGGGACGGGACAGCTCCTGTTCCAGCAGGGCATGGATGTCCGGCCGATGGGCATGGGGGCGCAGCATTGCCGGGTTGCGGTTGCCCAGCAGAAACTCGATCTCCCGGTACTGGTAGGACTGGAAGCCGGAGGACTGTCCAAGATCGTCGCGGAACCGGGTGTATTCGCTGGGCGTCATCGTCCGCAGCACGTCCCAGGCCGAGTTCAGCTGCTCGAAGATGCGGGCGACGCGGGTCAGCATCTTGAAGGCGGGAGACAACCGGTCCTCGCGAATCGCTTCACGGGCAGCGCGGATCTCATAGACGGCCAGCCGCATCCACAGCTCCGACGTCTGGTGCTGGACGATGAACAGCATCTCGTCATGGGCGGTGGAGCGTGGAGTCTGCGCACCGAGGATGCGGTCCAGCTGCAGATAGTCGCCATAGGACATCCGCCCGTCGAAGGCCATCTCGGCACCCTCCGCCGCCGGATCGTAAGGCGTCTTCGCATCCTGCCCGCTCATGTCACCATTGCCTTCCTGTGATAGGCTGGCCGGTCCCAAAGCCCGCCATCCATGACCTGTTTAAGCACATCGACCGCGCCGCGCACCTCCGCCTCGCCGATATAGAGCGGGGTGAAGCCGAAACGCAGCACGTCCGGCGCCCGGAAGTCGCCGATCACGCCGCGGTCGATCAGCGCTTGCATAATGGCGTAGCCCTGCGGATGGCGGAACGACACCTGACTGCCGCGCCGGTTGCCGTCACGCGGGGAGGCAAGCTCCAGCATCGGACACTGCGCCTCGACCAATCCGATGAACAGGTCGCACAGCGCAGTGGAGGCTCGGCGGACGTCGGCCATCTCGACCTCGTCCCACACATCCAGCGCTGCGTCGAGTGCCGCCAGCGCGATCACCGGCGGCGTGCCGACGCGCATGCGCTCCACCCCCGCGCCGGGACGATAGGAGGGATCGAAGGCGAAGGGCGCCTCATGCCCCATCCAGCCGGACAGGGCCGGCCGCGCCGTCGCCGCATGCTGCGGGGCGACATAGATGAAGGCCGGGGCGCCCGGTCCGCCATTCAGATATTTGTACGTGCAGCCGACCGCGAAGTCTGCCTCTGCACCGGCCAGATCGACCGGCAGCGCACCGGCGGAATGAGCGAGGTCCCACACCGTCACCACCCCCGCCGCATGGGCCTTGGCGGTCAGCACCGCCATGTCGTGCAGCCGGCCGGTCCGGTAGTCGACCTGGGTCAGCATCAGGACGGCGACATCCTCGCCGATTGCCCCCTCCACCTCCTCCGGCGCCACCATTTTCAGGACATGGCCGCGGCCCAGCGTCTCGATCAGCCCTTCCGCCATATAGAGGTCGGTGGGGAAGTTGCCGCTGTCGGACAGGATCACCCGGCGGTCGGACCGCATCGCCAGTGCCGCGGCCAGCGCTTGATAAACCTTGATCGACAGGGTGTCGCCGACCACGACGCTGCCGGACGGCGCGCCGATCAGCCGGGCGATGCGGTCGCCGACCTTGCCGGGCTGCACCATCCAGCCGGCGCTGTTCCAGCCGCGGATCAGCTGACCGCCCCATTCCTGGGCGAGGGTCCGGGCTACCCGCTCCTCCACCCCGATGGGCAGCGGCCCCAGCGAGTTGCCGTCGAGATAGATCACGCCATCCGGAATACGGAAGCGGGCGCGGGTCTTCTGAAAATCGGTCATCGATCTGACTGCTCCTTCCCCGGCAAAGGATGCCCGGCAATTGCTGCCATTGCAAATTGTCGCAATGCTTAAGCGTATCAGACGATATGAATTCATCATTGTCCCGGAGGCCGTGAAAGTGGAGGATCGCAGCGGCCGGACCAGCCGGCTGCCACCCTTGCCTTCCCCATCACCAAGGACCGGACGAACCGCCATGTTCAACGCGCTTTCCCGCCAGCCCGACGATGCCCTGCTCGCCCTGATCGGGCTGTACAAGCAGGATCCGCGGCCGGGCAAGGTCGATCTCGGCGTCGGGGTCTACCGGGACGAGGAGGGGCGCACCCCGGTCTTCCGTGCGGTGAAAGCGGTGGAACGGCTGCTGCTCGACGGGCAGGACAGCAAGGCCTATCTGGGGCTGGAGGGCGACGCCGGCTATCTGGAGCGGTTGTGGTCGCTGGTCGGCGGAGCCGCCGAAACCAAGGTTGCCACGGCCGGCGTGCAGACCCCCGGCGGGTCGGGCGCGCTGCGGCTGGCGGCCGACCTCGTCCTGCGCGGCGGGTCGAAGCGGGTGCTGGTCGGTCAGCCGACCTGGCCGAACCATGTCGGCATCTTCGCCGCCGCCGGCCTCGAGGTTGTCAGCTATCCCTTCTTCGACACCGCCAGCCAGACCGTGCTGTTCGACCGCATGATCGCAGCGTTCGAGACGGCACAGCCCGGCGACGTCGCCCTGCTGCACGGCAGCTGCCACAACCCGACCGGCGCGCCGCTGTCGCTCGACCAGTGGAAGGAACTGGCGACGGTGCTGGAGAAGCGCGGCGTCCTGCCGCTGGTCGACCTTGCCTATCAGGGCTTCGGTCGCGGTCTGGATGAGGATGCCGAGGGGCTGCGCCACCTGATCGGGGTCGTGCCGGAAACGCTGGTCGCCGTGTCCTCGTCCAAGTCCTTCGGCCTCTACCGTGAGCGCACCGGCGCCATCTTCGCCGTCGCCGCGGCGCCGGCCGCCGCCGACCTCGCCAAGTCCAACCTGATGGCGCTGGCCCGCACCAGCTATTCGATGCCGCCCGACCATGGCGCCGCCGTCGTCCGAACCATCCTGAGCGACGCCGCCCTGACCGCCGATTGGGCCGCGGAACTGGACGTCATGCGCGCCCGCATCGCCGGCATCCGCCGCAAGCTGGCTGCCGGTCTGGCCGGCGCCTTCCCCGCCCTGGCCGCGGTAGCGGCACAGGAGGGCATGTTCTCGCTGCTGCCGCTGACCGAGGCGGAAGTGCTGCGCCTGCGCGCCGACCATGCCATCTACATGCCGACCTCCGGCCGCATCAACATCGCCGGCCTGAAGACGGCCGAGGTTGACGATGTGGTGGCGAAGTTCGCCGCTCTCCGCTGAGCCCTTTGGTTTGATCCGGGGACAGAAGACGATGGCCGCGACCCTCCAGGCTCCACCCGCCGCGGTGGAGCGTCACCAGCTCTATGAAGACGCGCTCGCCATGCTGATGGGCACGCTGTTCATCGCGCTGGGCATGCTGATCTATTCCAAGACGATGTTGCTGACCGGCAGCACGGCCGGGCTGGCGCTGCTGCTGAGCTATGTCACCAAGGTCCAGTTCGGCATCATCTTCTTCGCGATCAATCTGCCCTTCTACTGGCTGGCCTGGAAGCGGCTGGGCTGGAAATTCACCGCGCGCACCTTCACCGCCGTGGCGCTGGTGACGCTGTTCTCGCGCCTGACCGACCAGTGGGTGGGCTTCACCCACCTGGACCCGGTCTATGCCACCGTGGTTGGAAGCGGCCTATGCGGCACCGGCCTCTTGATGCTGTTCCGCCACCGCACCGGTCTGGGCGGTGTCAACATCCTGGCGATCTATCTGCAGGAGACCTACGGCATCCGCGCCGGCTATTTCCAGCTGGGCGTCGATTTCGCGATCCTGGCCGGCGCCTTCTTCGTCCTGGCGCCGGACCGGCTTCTGCTGTCGGTGCTGGGCGCGACCATCGTCAACGTCACGCTGGCGATCAACCACAAGCCGGGACGCTATCTCGGCATCAGCTGAGGGGTGACCGCTGCGGGCGTCGGTCAGCGCCCGCAGCAGGCCTTGTGCTTTTTCCCCGAGCCGCAGGGGCATGGATCGTTGCGGCCGACCTTCACCACGCGGCGCGGCGGGTCCTTCGGGTTCAGGACGCTGTCGACGTAAAACCAGCGACCGCCGATGCGGCGGAAACGCGACCGCTCGTGCAAAGGCCACTCCTCGCCATCGCGGTGGAAGGTCAAGAAGAACTCGACCATCCCGTCGTCGCCGGTTTCCTCCGCCTTCATGACGGTCAGCGGACCCCAGTCGCATTCATCCGCCACCCGCTCCACATCGGCACGGCTGAAGGTGGCGCGGGTTTCCGGCACGCAGCTCCGCTCGATATGGTCAATGTCGCGACGGACGAACGCGGTGTAGCGCGACCGCATCAGCGCTTCCGCGCTGGGGGCGGGCTCCCCCGCCAGGATGGGGCCGCAGCACTGATCGAACTCGCGGCCGGAACCGCAGGGGCAGGCGGACATGGACTACTCTTCCATCACAGACATCGGTAACGGTCAGGGTGTAGCAGGCGCAACGCCGCGCAGGAACAGGTCAACCGCCTTGTCGACGAAGGCATGGCGTTCCTCCTCCGTCGGTACCGGACAGAGGCCGAGTACAAGCTGGCAATAAGCGCCCCCCTGCATGGCGGACAGGAACTGCCGGGCGACGAAGGCCGGATCGTCGGTGGCGATTGCACCGCGGTCGTTCAGCCGGGTGAACAGGGCGACGAAATTGGCGATCCCCTGCTCAGGTCCCGCCTGGAAATAGAGCTGGGCGGCGAGCGGCATCCGCGTCGCCTCCCCCACCACCGCCTGATGGACGCGGATTGCGGCATCCGACCACAGCAGGTCGGTGAAACGGCGGCCGACCTGGATCAGGACATCGCGCAACGGCATCCCGTCGAACATCTCCGGCGCAAAGCGCAAGCCGCGCCGCTCGCACTCGGCGGAGATCACGGCGGTGTAAAGCTCTTCCTTCGATGGGAAGCGGGTGTAGAGCGTCGTTTTGGACACTCGAGCCTGTTGCGCGACCTGATCCATCGACGCGGCGGCATAGCCGAGTTCCAGGAACACCTCCCGCGCGGCGGCGACGATCTGTTCCGCCTTCGCGTCGAGGGATGGGGCGGGGTGGGACGCTTTCTGCTCCGATGACTGCACTGAACTGTACCGTTCACTCTTGACGTTGGCTAGGGGCCGGAGTAGGACGGTAACAGTACGATACAGTCCAGTCCAGTGGGGAGACGTGGTATGGCCCTGTTCCGCGAAAGGTGGCTTGCGTCCGCCGTCATGGCGACAACGGCGCTTCTGACGGTGGCGGGCCTGCTTACCGGCTGCAACGAAACGCAGTCCGCCTCCACTCCGGCGGAAGCAGAGGTGCGGCCGGTCCGCGTTGCCACCGTCACGCTGGAACCGCTGGTCGACAGCGTACGCTACCCGGCGGTGATCCGCCCGCGGGTGGAGGCCGATGTCGGCTTCCGCGTCGGCGGCAAGGTGACCGCCCGGCTGGTGGAGGTCGGCACCCGCGTCGAACCCGGCATGCCGCTGGCCCACCTCGACCCCACCGATCTTCAATTGCAGATCCGCGCATCGCAGGCACAGCTCGCCTCGGCGCAGGCCGATGCGGCCAACGCCCGCAGTGATTTCCAGCGCTACGCCAGCCTGCGCCAGGGCGAATGGACCACCCGCCAGGAATACGACCGCCGCAAGACCACGCTGGACAAGGCGGAGTCCAAGGTGCGCGAGGTGGAGGCGCAGCTGCGCGTCCTCGACAACTCCGCCCAATATGCCACGCTGGTCGCTGACGAGGCCGGCATCGTCACCGCGACGCTGATCGAGCCGGGACAGGTCGTCGCGTCCGGCCAGACCGCGCTGCGCGTCGCCCGGCTGGGCAGCCTGGAGGCGGTGGCGAACATCCCCGAGCAGAGCGTCGCCGCCCTGCCCCGCCAGAAACTGGCGGTTGAGCTGTGGTCGCATCCGGGCCAGAGCATCGCCGGCAGCCTGCGCGAGGTCTCGCCGAGCGCCGACGCCAACACCCGGACCTTCCAGGCCAAGATCACGCTGACCGATCCACCGACCACGGTCCAGCTCGGCATGACCGCGACCGTCATCGCCGCCGCCGACCATGGCGCCCCCATCGCCCGCCTGCCGCTGAGCGCTTTGGCACAGCGGGAGCAGAAGCCGGCGGTTTGGGTTCTGTCCGCACCGGACGACCGGCTGGAACTCCGCCCCGTCACCGTTGCCGCCTATGCCGGCGACCTCGCGCTGATCGGAGGCGGGCTTAAGGACGGCGAGCGCGTCGTCACCGCCGGCGTCCACAAGCTCGACGCCGGCCAGAAGGTCCGTGTCTGGACGGAGCCGGCGCGATGAACCACTCCCGCATGAACCTGTCGGCCTGGGCGCTGGCCCACCGCACGCTGGTGCTTTTCATGATGCTCGCCAGCGTGCTGGCCGGGGCGCTCGCCTACAAGACCCTGGGCCGGGCAGAGGATCCGTCCTTCACCTTCAAAGTGATGGTGGTGAGCACCCAATGGCCCGGCGCCACCGCGCGCGAGGTCGAACAGTTCGTCACCGACCGCATCGAGAAGAAGCTGGAGGAGGTCCCCTATTACGACGTCGCCCGCAGCTATTCAAAGCCGGGTGAATCGGTGATCTTCGTCCAGCTCAAGGACTCCACCCCGCCGAAGCTGGTGGCGGACCTGTGGTATCAGGTGCGCAAGAAGATCGGCGACATCCGCCACACATTGCCGGACGGCGTGGTCGGCCCCTTCTTCAATGACGAATTCGGCGATGTCTATTCCGGCATCTACGCCTTCATGGGCGAGGATTTCACCCCTGCCCAGCTGAAGAAGGTGGCCGAACAGGCCCGCGCCCGCCTGCTGAAACTGCCGGGTGTCGAGAAGATCGACCTGATCGCCCCGCAGGAGGAGCGCGTCTATGTCGAGATCTCCAGCCAGCGGCTCGCCAGCTTCGGTCTGCCGGTCGATTCGGTGATCCAGGCACTCCAGCGCGAGAACGCCATCGCCGCGTCCGGGGATGTCGATACCGGATCTCAGCGCGTCTATGTCCGCCTCGATCTCGGCCTCGACACCGCAGCGGCGGTGCGCGCGATTCCGGTCGAAAGCGGCGGCCGGCTGCTGACCATCGGCGACGTGGCGGAGGTCAAGCGCGGCTATGTCGAACCGCGGCGCTACACGCTGCGCTACAACGGTCGCGACGCCATCGGTCTGGGCGTGGTCATGGCGAAGGGCGGCAACGTGCTGAAGCTGGGAGAACATCTCGACGTTGCGATGGAGAAGGTCCGCGCCGAGCTGCCGGTCGGGCTGGAGGTTGCTCAGGTCGCCGACCAGCCGAAGGTGGTCGAACATTCCGTCGGCGAATTCATGGAATCGCTGGCCGAAGCGCTGGGCATTGTCATCCTGGTCAGCCTCGTCAGCCTGGGCTGGCGCACCGGCATCGTCGTGGCGCTGGCGGTGCCGCTGGTGCTGGCGATGACGCTGGTGGCGATGCAAATCCTGCACATCGACCTGCAGCGCATCTCGCTGGGTGCCCTCATCATCGCGCTTGGACTGCTGGTCGACGACGCCATCATCGCGGTGGAGATGATGGTGGTGAAGATGGAACAGGGATGGGACCGGCTGAAGGCCGGCGCCTTCGCCTACACCTCGACCGCCTTCCCGATGCTGAGCGGCACAATCGTCACCGCCGCCGGCTTCGTGCCGGTCGGCTTCGCGGCCTCGGCCGCCGGCGAATACACCAACTCGATCTTCTGGGTGGTGGCGCTGTCGCTGCTGCTGTCCTGGGTGGTGGCGGTGATCTTCACCCCCTATCTCGGTTGGCTGCTGCTGCCCAAGCCCAAGCATGTGGTGCCGGACGGGCACGAGCTGGACATCTACGACACCCGCGCCTACCGCATCCTGCGCGGGATGATCGAGGCCTGCGTGCGGGCACGCTGGGTCACCATCGGCGTGACGGTGGCGGCCTTCGTCACCGCGCTCGTCGGCTTCGGCCATGTCCAGCAGCAGTTCTTCCCGTCTGCCAGCCGGCCGGAGCTGCTGATCGACATCCGGCTTGCCGAAGGTTCCTCCTTCGAGGCGACGGCCGCCGAGGTCAAGCGGATGGAGGCGGTGCTGGCCAAGGACCCGGACGTCGATTACTGGGTCGCCTACACCGGCGGCGGGTCGCCGCGCTTCTACCTGCCGCTCGACCAGCAGTTGGAAACCGCCAACTTCGCCCAGTTCATGGTGATGACCAAGGGGTTGGAGGAGCGCGAGCATTTCATGCAGCGGCTGGAGCCGACGCTGGACTCCGACTTCCCGGCCGCCCGCGTCCGCATCGGCCGCTTGGAGAATGGCCCGCCGGTCGGCTACCCCGTGCAGTTCCGCGTCACCGGCGAGGACCCGGCGACCATCCGCAAGATCGCTTATCAGGTGCGCGACACCATGCGCGCCCACCCCAACACCGCCAACGTCCATCTGGATTGGGACGAGTTGTCGAAGCGCGTCCGTCTGGAGGTGGACACCGCCAAGGCGCGTGCGCTCGGCGTGTCGAAGCAGGATCTGTCCAACGCCCTGCAACTGCTGCTGAACGGCATGTCCGTCACCCAGTACCGCGAGGGCACGGAACTGATAGGCGTCCTGCTGCGCACCACGCCGGAGGAGCGGATGGACCTCTCCCGCCTGGGCGAGCTGAACATCCGCACCAGCCGCGGCACGACGGTGCCGCTCAGCCAGGTCGCCGCCGTGCGCTACGAGCTGGAGGAACCGGTGCTGTGGCGCCGGGCGCGCGAGACGACGATGACGGTCAAGGGCGACGTGACCGGCGGCTTGCAGGCCCCGGTGGTCAGCACCCAACTGAACGGGCAGTTCGACACCCTGCGCGCCACCTTACCAGACGGATATGCCATCACCATGGGCGGCGCCATCGAGGAAAGCGCCAAGGGCCAGGATTCGATCAACGCCATGATGCCGGTGATGCTGCTGATCATGGTCACCACGCTGATGCTGCAATTGCAGAGCTTCTCCCGCGTGTTCATGGTCCTGCTGACCGCTCCGCTGGGTCTGATCGGCGTCACCGCCTCGCTTCTGCTGTTCAACCTGCCCTTCGGCTTCGTCGCCATGCTGGGGGTGATCGCGCTGGCCGGCATCATCATGCGCAACTCGGTCATCCTGGTCGACCAGATCGAGCAGGACATCCGCAGCGGACGGTCGCGCTGGGACAGCATCGTGGAGGCAACGGTGCGCCGCGCCCGCCCCATCGCCCTGACGGCAGCGGCCGCGATCCTCGCCATGATCCCGCTGACGCAGAGCGTGTTCTGGGGACCGATGGCGGTCGCCATCATGGGCGGTCTGGCCGGCGCCACCGTGCTGACGATCTTCTTCCTGCCGGCGCTCTACGCGGCATGGTTCCGTGTACCCCGGCCGGAAAGGGAGGAGGTGGAGGACAGCGGCATCGGCGGCGCGCTGCCGAAGCCGGCGTTGGGGGATTGATGCCCCACTCTTTCGGTCAGGCTTGACCGCGGTCAAGGGTGGCGCGGTTCATCCGTGACAGGGTGGCGCCACAATCGATCTCCCGATTGCATCATCACTGCTGATGAACCTCTTTCGTACTGTGCCTTTGCGCCCGGCGGCCTCAGCCCCCGGGCGCATTTTTTTGGGCGTCAGTCCGCCCGTCTGCCCGCCATCGCCAGCGTCGGCCGGCCGAAGCGCGGTCCGTCCCGCAGAAGGCGCCGGCCGCCGACCTCGATCCGCCGATAGGCCGGGCCGGCCATCAGCAGGCAGGCCGTGACCATCGCCACCAAGAGCGCCATCGACCAGCCGCCCGGCAGCGCCTTGCGGTCATAAATGCCGAGCCCCAGCCCCAGCAGCCGCGTGGTGGCATATTCGACGAAGCCGTGGATCAGGTAGAGCGAATAGGACACCTCCCCCAGCCAGACCAGCGGCCGGACATTCAGCATCCCCGCGGCCCGGCCGTGATTGGCGACAGCCGCCAGGATCAGCAGGGCGAACAGGGGCACGGCCAGCAGGTCCGGCCCGCCGGAGTGCAGGAGCAGCAGGATCGCCACCACCACCCCGGCCATCGTCAGGTCGCTCGACAGCACCGACGCGGCAAGCCCGCTGCGGAAGGCACTGTAGAGCAGAGTGCCCAGCAGGAATTCCGGCAGGCAGCGCAGCAGGGTCTGCGGACCGTCCCACTGGTTCAGATTGTCCTGCGTCGCCCAGGCCAGCGCAAAGAGCGTCGCCAGCGCACCGACCGCCAGCAGGGCCTGCGTCCGGCCGCTCGACCGCCAGACCCAGGGCAGCGCGAAGGGGAAGACCAGATAGGCCATGAACTCCAGGCTGATCGACCAGGCCGGATAATTCCAGCTCAGCATGCTGGCATAAAGGCCCTGGAGCATGAACAGGTTGGCGACCAGGGCCCAGACCGATTCAGCCCCTTTCAGCGGGATTGCCGGGAAGCTGCCGGTGGCGGCGTACTCCACCGCGCGGACTGCCAGCGCCGTCGCCACGAACAGCAGCAGGACCGCCAGATGCAGCGGATAGAGCCGGGCGATGCGCGCCCGCAGGAAGCTCCAGTATTTGTCGCCGACCGAGTCCGTGAAGGTGCCGTGATAGACATGCGTCAGCACAAAGCCGCTGAGCATGAAGAACAGGTCGACGGCCAGATATCCCTTCTGAACCAGATGCGTGTAGCTGTCGGGATGCAGGTTGGGGAAATACTGGAAGCTGTAGTGGTACAGCACCACCCACAAGGCCGCGATGCCGCGCAGCGGGGTCAGGGAGTGGAGGTGGCCGGGGTTGGTCTGCGTGCTCATGGCGCAGGCTCCGGCCGCTCAGACCGATGGAACCTGCCCGCTCGGTGGGATCTGGTCCGAGCAGGATTGCCTGGGCGCGGCCATCGGCCGCCCCGCCTTGAAGCCCGCACCCGTGTTCCAGCCGAGACCCTTCGAAACCACGTCAACCTCCAGCCGTTACGCCGCGCGACACCCGTCCGATGTCGGACGGAAAGGCGGCCCCAGTGCGGGTTAACGGCGGAGGTGACGATTGGTTTCGCCGGCGGCTGTTACAGATTGAGGACCGTTACAGGAAGAAGACCAGCGTGGTGAGCCCCAGCAGGGGCACCAGGATACCGAAGGACCAAGCCATGTAGCCGAAGAAGCTGGGCATGGCAACGCCGCGCTCCTCGGCAATCGCCTTGACCATGAAGTTGGGAGCGTTGCCGATATAGCTGTTGGCACCCATGAACACCGCACCGGCCGAGATGGCGGTCAGCGTCAGCGACAGATCCGTCATCAGCACCTTTGCGTCGCCGCCGGCGGTGTTGAAGAAGATCAGGTAGGTCGGCGCATTGTCGAGGAAACTGGACAGGATGCCGGCCGCCCAGAAATAGGCGGCGGGGTTCGGCTTCCCGCCCTCGTTCACCGCGGAGATGATGGCGCCCAGCGCGCCGTCGGTGCCGGCCCGCAGGATGGCGATGGCCGGAATGATGGTCAGGAAGATGGCGGCGAACAGCTTCGCCACCTCCAGGATCGGCCCCCAGCTGAAACCGTTCAGGCGGCGGCTCTGCTTGCTGGTCAGCGCCAGCGACAGGCCGGTGATGCCAAGCAGCAGCAGGTTCGACACGATGGTCTCCAGCGGCACCGGCACATGGTACAGCGTGACGCCCGTTCCCGGATGCCAGATGCCGCTGAGCAGCACCGCGCCGACGATGGCGATCAGCAGCAGCAGGTTGACGCTGCCCTCGATGCGGATCGGTTCGCGCTCGTGCACGCCCTCGATCAGCGGGTGCTTGCCCGGGTCGCGAGTGTGCAGGAAGAGGTCGAGCGCGAAATAGATCGCCAGCAGCAGGCCCGACAGGAAGGCCATCGGCGCCAGCAGATGCACCGTCGGCCAGAAGAAATCGACGCCCTTCAGGAAGCCCAGGAACAGCGGCGGGTCGCCCAGCGGAGTCAGCGACCCGCCGACATTCGACACCAGGAAGATGAAGAAGACGACCGTGTGGACCTTGTGGCGCCGATGCTCGTTCGCGCGCAGCAGCGGGCGGATCAGCAGCATCGAGGCGCCGGTGGTCCCCATCAGGCTGGCAAGCACGGTGCCCAGCGCCAGCCCGACCGTGTTGGCCATCGGCGTCCCCACAAGCGACCCTGCCAGCCGCACACCGCCCGCGACCGTGAACAGCGCGGTCAGCAGAACGATGAAGGGGATGTATTCCAGCAGGACCGTGTGCAACAGCTCGTAGGTGGCGAGCTCGACCCCGAAGGTCGCGGCGAAGGGAACCAGGAAGGCCAGGGCCCAGGCCGCCGAAATCTTGCCGAAATGATGGTGCCAGACCATCGGCGCCAGCAACGGGAACAGCGCGATCGACAGCAGGATGCCGGCGAAGGGTACCACCCACGCCGCACTCATCAACCGCCCGTCCAGATGCGGCACGCCGGCATGGGCGACCTCCGCCGCCACCTCCGCGGCTTGCACCCCATGCGTGCCCAGCAGCACGCTGCCGACGGCGAGCGTCACGCCGACAGCGGTCGGAAGGATGGATGGGCGGCGTCGGTGCGTGGGAGAATTGATCATCGGTCCGGAAAATAGGCTGACGAAAGGAACGGGAGTATGCGGACTGACGCAGCGTAAGCCAAGCCGGAAGGGGCGGCGACGACACGAACTTTCGTATGCGGGTATGCGCCGGCCCTATGGGCAGGCCCGCAGGGTGATGGCCCGATCCGCCATCCCCGTCCAGCCGGAGAGCGGCCGACAGTTACCGCCCGCACACAGCCGATGCTCTGCGGTGAATCCGGATGCCGCCAGCGTGACGCTGTCCTGCGGCGGCAGGTCCGGCCTCCAGGCCATCCAGCCATCCGCGGTCATCCGGGCATCCGGGCCGGGCTCCATGCCCGCACCGGTGCCGCGGATTCGTGCCTCCACCAGACGCAAGCGTCCCGCATCTATGCTCCACTGCTCCCGCCACTCCGTCTTCTCGATGGAGTGGGTCCAGGACAGGGTGAACGCCGCCCCCGGCAGCGAGGCCAGCAGCGCGCCGCCGAGAGCGAACAGGCAGAGACCGCTCACCTCACGCCGCGGCGGCGGTCGGCACGCTCCGGCGCCGGTGCTGCCACAGCAGGAACAGGACGGTCATGACGAAGGCGGCCTCGTCGGTCAGGGGCAGCGCCACGATGAACAGGAAGGAGGCCGCTGCGGCATAGAGCCGGGCGACCAGAGACAGCGGCGTCCAGAAGAAGCCGATGGTCGCGGCCCCCCACAGGGCGATGGCGACGCAGGCCTTGACGAACACATAGGCCACCGCCAGCCAGCTCCCGCCTTGCAGCACCAGCGCCGGATCATAGACGGCCATGAAGGGCACGACATAGCCCGCCATCGCCACCCGCGTCGCGATCCAGCCGATCTCCATATGGTCGGCCTTGCAGATCGACGAGGCCGCCAGTGCCGCCAGGGCGACCGGCGGGGTCAGGTCGGCCATGATGCCGAAATAGAAGACGAACATGTGGCTGACGATCAGGGGCACGCCCATGGTCAGCAGGGCCGGCGCCGCGATGGACGCGGTGATGATGTAGTTGGCCGTCGTCGGCAGGCCGGTGCCCAGCACGATGCAGGCGATCATCGTCAGCACCAGCGCCGCCAGCAGATTGCCGCCCGACCAGTCGACGATGGTCGAGGCGAAGCTGGACGCCAGCCCGGTCAGCGTCATCATGCCGATCAGCACGCCGACCAGCGCACAGGCGACGCCGACGCCGACCGCGTTCTTGGCGCCGTCGGCGATGCTGTTCACCACCAGCGTAAGCGTCTGCCGGCCGCCCTTGAACAGCAGGCAGGGGATGATGAGCAGCACGACCATGGTGAAGGCCAGATGCTCGGTCCGGAACCCCAGCTTCCAAAGTCCGGCGGCCACCAGCCCGACCGCGACCCAGAAGGCGACGCGCAGCGCCATCGGCCCGATGGTGCCGACGATGGTCGTGCCAAGGATCAGCGCCGCGGTCGCCGCGATGCCGATGACGCCCGCGAACAGCGGCGTGAAGCCGGAGAACAGCAGATAGATCAGCGCCGCCAGCGGCAGGATGAGGTACCAACCCTCCACCACGGCCCGCAGCGCGCTGGGGCACTGGTCCTTGGGCAGCCCGACGAGGTTGCGCATCCCCGCCTCCAGATGGACCATCCAGAAGGCGCTGCCGAAATAGAGGATGGCCGGGATCGCCGCGGCGATGGCGACCTCGCTGTAAGGCACGCCGATGGTTTCCGCCATGATGAAGGCGGCCGCCCCCATCACCGGCGGCATCAACTGCCCGCCCATGCTCGCCGTGGCCTCCACCGCACCGGCGAAGGCTGGGCGATAGCCGAAGCGCATCATCAGCGGGATGGTGAACTGCCCGGTGGTCAGGACATTGGCGACGCCCGACCCGTTGATGGTGCCCATCAGGCCTGACGAGATCACTGCCACCTTCGCCGGTCCGCCCTTGGCGTGGCCGACGAGGCCGAGCGACACGTCGTTGAACAGCTTGATCATGCCGGCGCGTTCCAGGAAGGCGCCGAACAGGATGAACAGGAAGATGTAGCTGGCCGACACGAAGGTCGGCGTGCCGTAAAGCCCCTCCGTCGACAGGTAGAGATTGTCGATCACCTGATCGATGTCGTAGCCACGGTGGGCGAGCCCGAAGGGCAGATGGCGGCCGAACAGGGCGTAGGGGATGAACACCCCGCACATGATCGGCAGCGCCAGCCCCATGATGCGCCGCGCCGCCTCGAACACCAGCGCCACCGCGACGGTGCCGACGATCAGGTCGGTGGTGTTGGGGTCGCCCGCCCGCTGGATCAGCTCGACCTCGAACACGTAATGATACAGGCCGACGCCGAAGGCGGTCAGGCCCAGCAGCCAGTCGTACCAGGGAACCCGTCTGCGCTCCGCCGTCTGGCGGAAGCCGAACAGGGTGAAGGTCATCAGCAGCAGGAAACCGACATGGACCGCCCGCACCACCATGGTGGAGACCGGGTTGAAGGCGGCGGTCCAGATCTGGAAGGCGGAGAAGGCGACGGCGATGGCGAAGACCGCCCGCCCGTCGAACCCTTCGAATGCGGCCACCGTCGCCGGATTTTCCCGGTCAATGGCCTGGCGGATCTCGGAGTCCGCCTGATTTTTCTGTGCGCTCACCACGGCTTCTCCGCCCGTCAGTTTTTTACATTAAGCCCTTTTCCTTGAAGTACTTGATGGCGCCCGGATGCAACGGCACCGGCGACTGGGTGGCGGTCTGGTCGAGCTTGATCTGCTTGGCGGCGACATGCGCGGCGGCCAGCGCGTCGAGATTCTCGAACAGCGTCTTGGTCATCGCATAGGCCGCATCGTCCGACACACCGGAGTGGCTGACCAGCAGGTTGCGGACGGCGGCGGTCGGCACGGCCTCCGTCTGGCCCGGATAGGTGCCGGCCGGGATCGTTTCGGTGATGTAGGCGGCATCGCCGACCTTCTGCACCAATTCGGCTGGAATGCTGACGACGGTGATCTCCTGGGACGAGGACAGATCCTTGATCGCCGCAACGCCGAGGCCGGCGGAAATCAACGTCGCGTCGAGCTGGCGGTTCTTGATCAGATCGACCGACTCGCCGAAGGGCAGATACTCAGTCTTGGCGAAATCCTTATAGGTCAGGCCGGCGGCGCCGAAGATGGCCCGCGCGTTCAGCTCCGTCCCCGACTTCGGTGCGCCGACCGACACCCGCTTTCCCTTCAGGTCGGCCAGCGTCTTGATGCCCGATTCCTTGGCGGCGACGACCTGGATGTAGTTGGGATAGATGGCGGCGATAGTGCGCAGCTTGTCCAGCTTCTGCTTGAAGCCGACCTCCTCGTTGCCCTTCCAGGCATCGCTCAGCGAATCGCCCAGCGTAAAGCCGATCTCGCCGCGCCCGGCCTGGAGCAGGTTGAGGTTCTCGACCGACGCCTTGGTCGCCTGCGCCGTCACCTTCGCCCCCGGCAGCGCCTTGCCGTACACGTTGGAAAGCGCCACTCCCAGCGGGTAATAGACGCCGCTGGTGCCGCCGGTCAGAACGGTGATGAAGGTCTCCGCCTGCGCCGGAAGTGCGGCGAGGCCAAGGCTGACGCCGAGGCCGGCAGCCGTGCACAGGGCCAGGACGCGACGCTTCACAGATGGGCGATTCATGGTGGCTCTCCCCGTCATCATTGCCGTGCCCGGATCGTTGCCGGGCGGATTTATTTGTGGACCCACAGAGCGTGGGCAGCCCCAACCCACTGTAACGCGCCACAAAATTGCGCGCCAGTACGTACAATCCGACATAACGATGGTTGCAATGCCATTCTTTCGGCCAAGCCATGCACAGGCTCCTTGACCTCGAAGGGCAGAGACCCCCTATCCTTGTGGCACAGGACCGCCGACCGAAGCGGACACCACCATGGCTTCGGCCGACGGCGCGTCAATCGACAGTGATAAGTGCCAACTGCACGCCATACGACTGCAAGCCAGACTTCAGCCAGCGGGAGGAAATCCGATGTCCTGTACCGTTTCGATGACCGTCAATGGCAAGACGGTCTCGCGCGAGGTGGAGGAGCGCACCCTGCTCGTCGCCTTCCTGCGCGAGCATCTTGGCCTGACGGGCACCCATGTCGGCTGCGACACCAGCCAATGCGGCGCCTGCGTCGTCCATGTCGACGGCCGGTCGGTCAAATCCTGCACCACGCTGGCCGTCCAGGCCAACGGGGCGGATGTCACGACCATCGAAGGTCTGGCAGCGTCCGACGGCACGCTGCACCCGATGCAGGCCGCCTTCCGCGAACATCACGGTCTGCAATGCGGCTTCTGCACGCCGGGCATGGTGATGAGCGCTGTCGATCTGGTCCGCGAGAACCCTAGCCCAACCGAGGCTGACATCCGCGAAGGGCTGGAGGGCAACATCTGCCGCTGCACCGGCTACCACAACATCGTCAAGGCGGTGAAAGCGGGTGCCGAAGCGATGGCCGGAGCACGGGCAACGCCGGTCGCGGCCGAATAAGGGCGAATCGCCCAAAGCAGAAAAGATTGCAGTTCAGGCATTTCCGCATCTTCAGCGTTCCTGTGGGAGGAAACACGAGATGGCGAACCCCAATGGCATCGGCGCCTCTGTGCGCCGGCGCGAAGACCAGCGTTTTCTGACCGGCCGCGGCAATTACACCGACGATTTCAAGCGCCTGAACATGACCCATGCGGTCCATGTGCGCTCACCCTACGCCCACGCCCGCATCCTGGGCATCGACTTCACGGACGCGGCAGCGATGCCGGGCGTGGTCGCCGTGCTGACCGGGGCCGACATGGAAGCCGACAAGGTCGGCAGCCTGCCCTGCGGCTGGCAGATCCATTCCAAGGACGGCTCGCCGATGAAGGAGCCGCCGCATTACCCGCTTGCGCGCGACCGCGTGCGCTATGTCGGCGATGCGGTGGCGGTGGTGATCGCCGAGACCCGCGAGCAGGCGCGCGACGCCGCCGAGATGGTGGTGGTCGATTACGAGGAACTGCCGGCGGTGGGGTCCTCCACCCGCGCGGTCGCCGGCGGTGCGCCGCTGGTCCATGACGATGCGCCGGACAATGTCTGCTATGACTGGCATCTGGGCGACAAGGCCGCGACGGATGCCGCCTTCGCCAATGCCGCCCATGTCGCGAAGATCGATCTGGTCAACCAGCGTCTGGTCCCGAACGCGATGGAACCGCGGGCGGCGATGGGCGAGTACGAACAGTCGAACGGCGAATACACGCTGACCACCACCAGCCAGAACCCGCATGTCACCCGCCTGCTGATGGGCGCCTTCGTGCTGGGCATTCCCGAACACAAGCTGCGGGTGGTGGCCCCCGACGTCGGCGGCGGCTTCGGGTCGAAGATCTTCCATTACGGCGAGGAGGCCGTCGTCACCTGGGCGGCGCGCAAGGTCGGCCGGCCGGTGAAATGGACCGCCGACCGTTCCGAAAGTTTCCTGACCGACGCCCATGGCCGCGATCACGTCAGCCACGCTGAACTGGCGATGGATGCCGACGGCAATTTCCTGGCACTGCGCGTCTCGACGCTGGCCAATCTCGGCGCCTATCTGTCCACCTTTGCGCCGTCGATCCCGACCTACCTCTACGCCACGCTGCTGGCCGGCCAGTACAAGACCCCGGCGATCTATGCCGAGGTCAAGGCGGTCTTCACCAACACCGCTCCCGTCGATGCCTATCGCGGTGCCGGCCGGCCCGAGGCCTGCTATCTGATCGAACGGATCGTCGATGTCGCAGCCGGCGTGGTCGGCATGGACAAGACCGAGATCCGCCGCCGCAACTTCGTGCCGAAGGAGGCGATGCCCTACCAGACGCCGGTGGCGCTGCAATACGACACCGGCGATTTCGCCAAGAACCTGGACATCGCCCTGCCGCTGGTCGACTACCCCGGCTTCCAGCAGCGCCGCGCCGAATCGAAGGCGCGCGGTAAGCTGCGCGGCATCGGATTCGCGACCTACATCGAAGCCTGCGGCATCGCGCCCAGCAATGTCGCCGGCGCGCTCGGTGCTCGCGCAGGACTTTATGAATGCGCGGAAGTCCGTTTCCATCCAACGGGTTCGGTGACGGTCTTCACCGGCGCTCACAGCCACGGCCAGGGCCATGAGACCACCTTCGCCCAGATCGTGGCGGAGCGCTTCGGCATCCCGATCGAGAATGTCGAGATCGTCCACGGCGACACCAACAAGATCCCCTTCGGCATGGGCACCTACGGTTCGCGCTCGCTCGCGGTCGGCGGGTCGGCCCTGGTGAAGGCGATGGACAAGGTGGAGCGCAAGGCGAAGAAGATCGCCGCCCATATGCTGGAGGCCGCCGAGACCGACATCGAGGTCAAGGAAGGCCGCTTCACCGTCGCCGGCACCGACAAGAGCCTGGGCATCGGCGACATCGCCCTGCAGGCCTACGTCCCGCACAATTTCCCGCTCGACGAACTGGAACCGGGGCTGGACGAGCAGGCCTTCTACGACCCGAAGAACTTTACCTATCCCAACGGCTGCCATGTCTGCGAGCTGGAGATCGATCCGGATACCGGCGTCACCACCATCGTCAGCTTCGCCGCGGTGGACGATTTCGGCAACGTCATAAACCCGCTGATCGTCGAGGGGCAGGTGCATGGCGGCCTGGTCCAGGGCATCGGACAGGCGCTGTACGAGAACTGCGTCTATGACGAGGAGTCGGGCCAGCTCGTCACCGGCTCCTACATGGACTATTGCATGCCGCGGGCGGACGATGTCCCATCCTTCACCGTGCGCTATCACGAGGACCAGCCCTGCACCCACAATCCGCTGGGCGTGAAGGGTTGCGGCGAGGCCGGGACCATCGGCGCCGCCGCCGCCGTGATAAACGCGGTGGTGGATGCGCTGTCGGACTATGGCATCACCCACATGGACATGCCGGCGACGCCGGAGAAGGTCTGGCGGGTGATCCGCGACGCCACTCCCGCCATGGCGGCGGAATAAGACGGCCGAAGAAGAAGGAGGCTAGAGAATGTACGCGTTCACGTACCAACGGCCGACATCGCTTGCCGACGCGGCGACCGCCATCCAGGCGGAAGAGGCCAAGCTGCTGGGCGGCGGCCAGACCCTGCTGCCGACGCTGAAACAGCGCCTCGCTCGTCCCACCGACCTGATCGATCTCGGCGCCATTCCGGAACTGAAGGGCATCCGCGAGGCCGATGGAGGGTTGGAGATCGGCGCCTTCACCCGTCATGCGGAGGTCGCCCATTCCGACCTCGTCAAGCGGGTCATCCCGGCGCTGGCGAGCCTCGCCGAGGGCATCGGCGACCGTCAGGTCCGCAACATGGGCACGATGGGCGGCTCCATCGCCAACGCCGACCCTTCTGCCGACTACCCGTCGGCCGTGGTGGCGCTCAAGGCCACGGTGACCACCGACCGCCGGACCATCGCCGGTGACGATTTCTTCACCGGCATGTTCGAAACCGCGTTGGAGCCGGGCGAGATCCTCAAGTCGGTCCGCTACTCCCGGCCGGACAAGGCGGCCTACGCCAAATTCCGCAACCCGGCCAGCCGCTACGCCATCGTCGGCGTCTTCGTCGCGAAGTTCGGCGCGGAGGTGCGGGTGGCGGTGACCGGCGCCGCCGGCTCCGTCTTCCGCGCCACCGCGTTCGAGACGGCGCTGGCTGCCGACTTCCGTGCCGAAGCCTTGAACGGCCTGTCGGTGGAGGCCGACGGCCTGAACGCCGACATCCACGCCAGCGCCGACTACCGCGCCCACCTCGTCACCGTGATGGCGAAGCGCGCGGTGGAAGCGGCGGGGTGATCGGGAAAGTCCCCTCTCCCCCCCGGGGAGAGGGTTAGGGTGAGGGGGATGCGTTGCGTGGAGCATCCAAGCAATGCAAAGTCCCTCACCCGGCGCCCTTGGCGCCACCCTCTCCCCGAGGGAGAGGGTCTGCCCCCCTCACCCGGTCGGCTTCGCCGCCCGACCTCTCCCCAGGGGGGAGAGGCGGATTTGCAGGCCAGCCCCAAAAGGCCTTCGATGACCACCTCCCTTCCCGCCTCCGTCGATGAAACGCTGGCGCTACTCACCCGCGGCAATTACGTCGCGGACCGCTCGCTGGCGACCGCGCTGTTCCTGGCGCTGAAGCTCAAGCGCCCGTTGTTCCTGGAGGGCGAGGCCGGGGTCGGCAAGACGGAGATCGCCAAGGTCCTGTCGGCGACGCTCGGCCGCAAGCTGCTGCGGCTGCAATGCTATGAGGGGCTGGACGCCTCGTCCGCCGTCTATGAGTGGAATTATGCCCGCCAGATGATGGAAATCCGGCTGGCGGAGGCATCCGGCGGGCAGGACCGCGAATCGCTGGCCGCCGACCTGTTCTCCGAACGCTTTCTGGTCAAGCGTCCACTGCTCCAGGCACTGGAACCGGACCTTGCCGGACCGCCGGTGCTGCTGATCGACGAGCTGGATCGCACCGACGAACCGTTCGAGGCCTATCTGCTGGAGATCCTCTCCGACTACCAGGTCTCGATTCCCGAATTCGGCACCGTTCATGCGCCGGAGCCGCCCATCGTCATCCTCACCTCCAACCGCACGCGCGAGATCCACGACGCGCTGAAACGGCGCTGCTTCTACCATTGGGTCGATTACCCCGGCGCCGCGCGGGAGCGGGAGATCCTGTCGGTTAAGGCTCCGCAGGCCGATGCCCGGCTGGCGGCCCAGGTGGTCGGCTTCGTCCAGACCCTGCGTGGCATGGACCTCTACAAGGCGCCGGGCGTGGCCGAGACGCTCGACTGGGCGCAAGCGCTGGTCGAGCTGAACCAGCTGGAACTTGAGCCCTCCGTCATCAACGACACGCTGGGCACGCTGCTGAAATACCAGGACGACATTGCCCGCATCCAGGGCAGCGAGGCGGCGCGCATCCTGACCCAGGTCAAGACCGAGCTGGCCGCCACCACCGCCCGGTGAGCGCATCATGACGGACGACGCGCCGGCCGGACGCCTCACCCTCAACCTGATGCATTTCGCCCGCGCCCTGCGCGCCGCCGGCCTGCCGGTCGGGCCGGGCAAGGTCTTGCAGGCAGTCGAGGCGGTGGAGGCGGTCGGCCTGTCCAACCGCACCGACTTCTATTGGGCGCTGCACGCCATCTTCGTGAACCGCCACGACCAGAGCGAGCTCTTCGACCAGGCCTTCCACGTCTTCTGGCGCAACCCCGACATCCTGAAGAAGATGATGTCACTGATGCTGCCGAAGGTGCGGACGGAGGCGCCGCCCGACCAGCCGGAAATGGCCCAGCGCCTCGCCGAGGCCCTGCACGGCAGCGGCACCGAACAGGAGGAGCCGGAAAAGACGGAGATCGAGATCGATGCCTCCTTCACCGTCTCCGCCGCCGAGCGCTTGCAGGACAAGGACTTCGAGAAAATGACGGGGGAGGAGATGGCGCAGGCCAAGCGCCTGCTGACCCGTCTCTCCCTGCCGCTGGCGGAGGTCACCACACGGCGCCACCGCCCCGACCCGATGGGACCGCGGGTGGACCCGCGAGCCACGCTGCGGCGGATGCTGCGCAGCGGCGGCGACCTGTCGGACCTCGCCCGCAAGCGCCGCCGCACCCGGCCGCCGCCGCTGGTGGTGCTGTGCGACATTTCCGGTTCGATGACCCGCTATTCGCGGATGCTGCTGCATTTCATGCATGCGGTCACCAACGACCGCGACCGGGTGTACAGCTTCGTCTTCGGCACGCGGCTGACCAACATCACCCGCCACCTGCGGCACAAGGACGTCGATGTGGCGCTGGACGCCGTGTCGGGAGCGGTGGCCGACTGGTCGGGCGGCACACGGATCGGCACCGCACTGCACGCCTTCAACCGGACCTGGGCGCGCCGGGTGCTGGGCCAGGGTGCGGTGGTACTTCTCATTACCGACGGGCTGGACAGGGATGCAGGGGAAGGGCTTGCGGCAGAGGCCGAACGGTTGCACAAAAGCTGTCGGCGGCTCGTCTGGCTGAATCCTTTGTTGCGCTGGGAAGGCTTTGCGCCGAAATCCTCAGGCATCCGGGCGTTGCTGCCGCATGTGGACGATTTTCGTGCGGCCCACAGCCTGAACAGCCTCGCGGATCTGGCCGGCGCCTTGTCGGCCGACGGTCCGCGTCGTAGTCCGGGCTTGCGCCGCTGGTTGAAGGAGGCGGCGGGATGAACGACACCCTGATGGCGGACAACATCGTGGAACAGGCGGCCGCATGGCGGACAGCCGGCCGCAGGGTGGCCCTGGCGACCGTCGTGTCGACCTGGGGCTCCTCGCCGCGGCCGGTCGGCAGCCAGATGGCGGTCGACGACCGCGGCTCCATGGCCGGTTCCGTGTCCGGCGGCTGCATCGAAAGCGCCGTGGCGCATGAGGCGGCCAAGACGATGGAGGACGGCGAACCGCGTCTGCTGTCCTTCGGCATCACCAACGAAATGGCCTGGGAAGTCGGGCTGGCCTGCGGCGGACAGGTGCAGGTCTATGTCGAGGCCGTGGAATGAAACGCGAAATTCTGGACCGGCTGCTCGCGGCGAAAGCCGATGCAATTCCGGCTGCCCTGGTGACCGATCTTAACAGCGGCCTCCAGACGCTTGTTTTTGAAGACACCGTGCATGGCGGCTTCGGGCTGGAGCCCGACCTGCTGGACGAGGTGCGCCGGCGCATCCGCCAGGATCGTTCCGGCATGCTGGTCGATCCGCAGGACGAGGACGGCTTCCGGCTGTTCGTGCATGTCCACAATCCGGCCATGCGCCTGTTGATCGTCGGCGCCGTGCACATCGCGCAGGCTCTGGCCCCGGTGGCGGCGCTGACCGGCTATGACGTGACGGTGATCGACCCGCGCGGTGCCTTCGCCACCGAGGCGCGCTTCCCCGGCGTGAAGCTGAACCACCTTTGGCCGGACGAGGCGCTGGCCGAACTGAAGCCCGACGTCCGCACCGCGGTGGTTACGCTGACGCACGACCCGAAGCTGGACGACCCGGCGCTGATCGCCGCCCTGCGGTCCCCCGCCTTCTATGTCGGTGCGCTGGGCAGCAAGCGCACCCACGCCCTGCGCCTCGACCGCTTGCGCGACGAGGGGCTGAGCGAGGTCGAGGTGAAGCGCATCCGCGGCCCGGTCGGGCTGTCGATCGGCGCCGTCACCCCGGCTGAGATCGCCATTGCGATCATGGGGCAGATCACCTGCGTGCGGCGGGGCGAGACTCATCCCTGTTGAGGCCTGAGGACCGGGGTGGAGGAGCCATAAAAGCCTTCCCCACCCCACACCTTCCGCCCATTGCCCGGCTCCGGCCCGCTTGCCATATCCGTGGGCACACATCGTCCGTGCCCATCCGGAGCCCCCATGTTCTTCGGCCCGCTTCCCCTGTCCGACGCCGAGGGCGCGATTCTCGCCCATTCGTTGCGCCTGGGTGCCATCGCCTTCAAGAAGGGCCGTCGGCTGTCGGCCGATGACCTCAAAGCCCTGCGCGAGGCCGGCATCGCCGAGGTGATCGCCGCCAAGCTGTCCGACAACGACATCGGCGAGGATGCCGCCGCCACCCGCATCGCCACCGCCGTGGCGGGCGCCGCCGTCCAGGTCGCCGCCGCCTTCACCGGCCGGGTCAACCTGTTCGCCGAAGCGCACGGCCTGCTGCGCCTCGCCCCGTCCCGCATCGACGCGATCAACGAGATCGACGAGAGCGTCACCATCGCCACCCTGCCCGACTTCGCCCCGGTCGAGCCCGGACAGATGCTGGCCACCGTCAAGATCATCCCCTTCGCCGCTCCCGCCATCGCGGTGGAGCAGGCGGAGCGGATCGCCACCGACGGACCGCCCCCGCTGGCCGTCCTGCCCTACCGCCCGCTGTCGGTGGCGCTGATCCAGACACGGCTTCCGGGGGTGAAGGACAGCGTTCTCGACAAGACCGTCGCCGTGACGCGGGACCGGGTCGAGGCCATCGGCGGCACGCTGATCCATGACTCGCGCTGCGCCCATGACGAGGCGGCGCTGGCGGCGCAGATCGCCGGGGCGCCGGTGGCCGACCTGCTGCTGATCGCCGGCGCCTCCGCCATTACCGACCGCCGCGACGTGCTGCCGGCGGCCATCGAGCGGGCCGGCGGCGTGGTGGAGCATTTCGGCATGCCGGTCGATCCCGGCAACCTGCTGCTGCTGGCGAGGCGTGATGGCAAGCCGGTGCTGGGGCTGCCGGGCTGTGCGCGCTCGCCCAAGCTGAACGGCTTCGACTGGGTATTGCAGCGCATCGCCGCCGGCATTCCGCCCAGCCGGGCCGAGGTGATGCGGATGGGCGTTGGCGGGCTGCTGGCCGAGATCCCGACGCGCCCCCTGCCCCGCGCCGGCGTTTCGCCGGAAACGCCCCGCGCCCCGCGCGTCACGGCGCTGGTGCTGGCCGCCGGCCGCTCCAGCCGCATGGGGCCGACCAACAAGCTGCTGGCGGAGGTCAACGGCGCGCCGCTGGTCGCCCGTGCCGTCGATGCGGCCCTCGCCTCGCAAGCCGCCACCGTCATCGTGGTCACCGGCCACCAGGGGGAAAGCGTGGCACGGGCACTGGCCGACCGGCCGGTCACCTTCGTCCACAATCCCGCATTCGCCGAGGGGCTCAGCAGTTCGCTGCGCGCCGGTCTGGCCGCGGTACCGAGCGAATCCGACGCCGTGGTCGTCTGCCTGGGCGACATGCCGCGGGTGGCGTCCGCCGTGATCGACCGGCTGATCGCGGCCTACAGCCCGCTGGAAGGCCGTGCGATCTGCATCCCCACCACCCATGGCAAGCAGGGCAATCCGGTGCTGTGGGATCGCGCCTTCTTCACGGAGATGGCGGCGCTGAGCGGCGATGCCGGAGCGAAGCGGCTGATCGGCCAGCATGCCGACCGGCTGTGCGAAGTGCCGGTCGACGATGCCGGCATCCTCTACGACATCGATACCCCCGACCTTCTGGCCCGCTTCACCGAGGTTACCGACAGTGGACCGGTCAGCGCGCCAGATCCAGCCAGCGCCGGGTCATCGCACGGGTGAAGTTTTCCGCCACCGGCAGATGGGTGGCGATCAAGACTTCCAGACCGTGCAGCATCTCCGCATTGCTCTGCCGCGCCTCTTCCCGGATGCGCGACGCCCAGCCACGCAGGATGTCGCCGGTGGCCTCCGGATGGAACTGGAAGGCATAGGTGGCGCGACCGAGGCGGAAGGCCTGACGGTCGCAGGCTTCGCTGTAAGCCAGCGGTACAGCGCCCTCGGGAAACTCGAAGGTGTCGTAATGCCACTGGGCGAGATTCAGTTCGGAACCGAAACCGCCAAGCAGCGGGTCGTCCTGCGCCCCGTCGGTCAGGCTGACGCGGTGGATGCCCAGTTCCGGAATGGTGTGGCGGTAGACCTTGGCGCCATAGGCGCGGGCCGCCAGCTGCGCGCCCAGGCAGATGCCCATCACCGGCCGGTCGGCCTCGGTGAAGTCGCGGATCGACTCCATCACCCGGCCGAAATGCGGCCCCTTCTCATCGTCCCAGGCGTCCTGCGGACCGCCCAGCACCACCAGTCCGGCATAGCCGTCCTTGTCGGGGATCGCCTCCCCCTCGTTGGCGGCAATTGTGTGGAGGGTGGCGCCGTTGTCGGTCAGCGCATCGCCCACCAGACCGATGGGGGCGGTACGGCTGTTCTGAACCACCAGGATGCGCATGGGTCTGCTCGGCTCGCGTCGTTGGTAGGGCTGTCATGAAGTTGTGAGACCGTCGCGGGCAGAGTTCAAGCCACAGCTTTTCCCAACCGCATGCGCCGATATGCAAAGCCGCTATGCGCCGCGACAAAAAGCTGGTCTAGAGTGCGCAAGGCACCCTCGTTCCGCCGGAGGTTCGTTCAGATGCTGTCCCGCACCCGTCTCGTCGCAGCACCGCTGTTCGCCATCATGCTCGGCGCCGCCCTGCCCGCCTGGGCGCAAAGCGGCACGCTGACCTTCCTGCACGTCAACGACGTGTATGAGATAGCGCCGGTGAAGGGACAGGGCGGGTTCGGGCCACTGATGACCCTGCTGAAGCGCGAACGCGCGGCCGCCCCCGATGCGGTCACCACGGTCGGCGGCGATTTCCTGTCGCCCTCGCTGCTGTCCGGCACGACGCGCGGCGAGCAGATGATCACGCTGTTCAACACCATCGGCGTCGATGCGGTGACCTTCGGCAACCATGAATTCGACTTCGGTCCCGACCTGCTGAAGCAGCGCATGGCCGAATCGAAATTTCCGTGGATCGGCACCAATGTGCGGTCGGCCGACGGCTCCGCCTTCGCCAGCACAGTGCCGAGCTGGACCCGGACCATCGACGGCATCACAGTCGGCTTCCTCGGCCTGATCACCCCCGACACCGCCCGGCTGTCGAGCGCCGGGCCGAGCCTCGACTTCCCGCCGGTGCTGGAAACGGCGGCAGCGACGGTGAAGGAGTTGCGGGCGAAGGGAACGTCGGTCGTGGTGGCGCTGACCCACCTGACCATCGAGGAGGACCGCGAACTGGCGTCCAAGGTCAAGGGCATCGACCTGATCCTGGGCGGCCACGACCACGACCCGATCAGCTTCTATGAGGGGTCCACCCTGATCCTGAAGGCGGGGCACGACGCACAGTATCTCGGCGTCGTGAAACTCGCGGTCGAAACGAAAGATGCCGGCAAGGGTCCGGCGACCACCACCGTCCCGACGGAATGGCGCTTCGTCACCACCGCCGGCGTCGCCCCCGATCCGGAGGTCGAGACGGTGGTGGAGGGCTACACCAGGCGGCTCGACAGCGATCTGGCGGCGGTGATCGGCACCACGACCACGGAACTCGACAGCCGCAAGGATGTGGTGCGCAGCCGCGAGGCCAGCATGGGCAACCTGATCGCCGATGCCCTGCGCGACACACTGAAGGCCGACGTCGCCATCACCAACGGCGGCGGCATCCGCGCCGACGCGCTGCATCCCGCCGGGTCCAAGCTGACCCGCAAGGACATCTTCGCCGAACTGCCCTTCGGCAATGTCGGCGTGCTGGTGGAGATGTCCGGTCAGGATCTGATCTCCACCCTCGAACATGGCGTCAGCAAGGTGGAGGAGAAGGCAGGCCGCTTCCCGCAGGTTTCCGGCCTGACCATGACCTATGACCCGAAGGCGCCGGCCGGGCGGCGGGTGACCTCGATCATGGTCGGCGGCAAGCCGGTCGACCCGCAGGCGACCTACCGCGTCGCCACCAACGATTACATGCTGAAGGGTGGCGACGGCTATGCCGCCTTCCCGCGCTCCAAAGTCATCGTCGATGCGTCGGGCGCGGTGCTGCTGGCAACCATCGTGATGAACTACGTCGAGGCCAAGAAAACGGTGGCTCCGGCGGTGGACGGCAGGATCGTGGCAAAATAACGCAGCAGCCGGGACATTATAGTGCCCTGGGCCGTCACTCCGTTGCGCGGGGTGGGCATTTCCCTTTAGGGTAGCCCGTCCGCCCTACATCCGCGCCGAAGGCCGCCGCATGTCCGACACCCTGCCCGCCCGTTCCAACGACTTCGCCCAGACCTTCAACACCGCCCATGGCGAAGCCGGGCTGGGCCGGGTGTCGATCGCGCACATCCTGCAGCGCGTCCAGACCGATCCGAATTTCCTGTTCAGCCAGGAGTTCCGCCAGGGCGCCGGACAATGCCCGTTCCATGCCGGCAAGACCGACGGCACTGCCGAAGGAACGGCCGCAATCCCGCAGGACGATGCCGACAAGGTGGCCGTCAACAGCCTGCTGGCCCTGCTGTTCAACCGGCTGCGCGACCACATCGCCGGCAAGCTGCCCTTCGATGCGGATGGGCGGCCGATGCTCCCCATCCCGCCGCGCTCGCCGCATGGGCTGGACCCGGCCGACCGCGCCGCCATGGCCGCGGCGGCGCCGGACGTGTTCTGCTCGGTCCTGCGCGACGCGACCTGCCATCTGCTGGACGGGCTGATCACCGGCTGGGCCGTTGATCTGGTGCGGGAGGAGGAGTATTTCCGCTCCCAGGGCTCGGGCGAGATCTCGCTGGAGGCGGCGGCGACCTTCGTCCTGCGCACAGTGCTGGAACATTCGTCGCTCTACCAGCGCGCCGGATACGACATGCTGTCGATCACCAAGACCGGCAGCCACACCGCCATCCACATCTGCTGGGCGATGGTGGAGGCCGCACCGCTGCTGGTGCCGGGACAGGACGCCGCCTTCTACGACGACCTCGTCCACCGCAGCCTCAAGCAGATCGTGCCGCTGTCGATGTCCAGCCTGGGCATGCTGGTCCATTACATGGAGGAAAGCGGGATCGAGCCGCCCGACGGGCTGGCGGTGCACCGGCTGCCCAAAGACCAGAAGGCCTTCATTCTGGACGCCAACGGGCTGATCCGGCTGAACGCCGATCCAATCGTCACCTTCGCCAAGCCGGGCGAGCGCTATTACACCGGCTGCCCGGCCTTCTACACCACCAACCTGATCAAGCTGTATCTCGACATCGTCGCCGGGCTGGCGCTCGACTACTCCGTCTACGACCGCCTGCAGGAGGGTTGAGCCCGATGGCCCGCACCAATGACTTCGCCCTGACCTATGCCGGCGCGCATGAGGAGGCCGGGATGACCCGGATCAACCTCGCGCCGATCCTGCACCGCATCGCCGAAGACCCGAACTACCTGCTCAGCGAGGAACTGCTGACGCTGGCCGGCCACTGCCCGGCCCATGCCGACACCCGCAAGGAGGATTTCGAGAAGGTCGCGATCAACACGCTGCTCGGATTCCTCTATGTCGATTTGCGGGAGCACATCATCGCCCGCATGCCGCTGGACGATAACGGTCATCTGCGGCTGTCCACCCCGCCGGAGTCGCCGCACGGGCTGGATTTCGCCGATCCGGACGGCCTGACCGCCGCCGATCCCGACCGCATGGTCGGCTTCCTGCGCGATTCCGTCTGCCACCTGCTCGACGCCATCATCAAGGATTGGGCGATCAAGGTGATGGTGGAGGAGGACCGCTGCCGGACGGAGGGGACCATCACCGACATGGCTGCCGCCGGCTATGTGCTGGGCCGCGAATTGCAGAAGTCGGTGCTGCACGGCCCGTCCGGCTACGACATTCTGTCCATCACCAAGACCGGCAGCCATACCGCGCTCCATGTCTGCTGGAATCTGGTGGAAGCCGCACCGCTGCTGCGGCCGGGGCTGGAGGCGGCAGCCTACGACGACCTCGCCCGCCGCAGCCTGAAGCAGGTGCTGCCGCTGGCCATGGGCAGCCTGGGCATGCTGTGCCAGTTCATGGCGGCGGGAAAGATCGAGGCCGACGACCATCAGGCCATCCATCCGTTGCGCACCGACCAGTCGGCCTTCCTCTACGATCCGGACAAGGACCTGATCGTGCTCAACACCGACCTGATCGAGCCGACCGCGATGGCGGGAGAGCGCCATTACACCGGCTGTCCGGCCTTCTACGCCAACGGCCTGATCAACCTGTACATGGAAATCGTGCTGACGCTGGCCGCCCAGTACGGCATGTATGTGCGGCTGCAGGACAGGGTGGCGTGACCCGTTTCTCGCAATGGGGTTCTTGACGGAACGCCGACCATGCCTATGTTGGCGTTCCGTCAGAGTCGGAAGGTTTGAGTTGGCGAAGAAAAGCACCCTGCGGGCGGTCACCACAACCGCGCTGGCCGATGCGATCAAGCGCAGCCGAAGCCGCATGGCGACGCCATGGCAGCGCGCGCTCGGCCATCTGGAAGCCGTGTTCATCGACCATGCCTGTTTCCGGCTGATCTATTCCAACACCTACCGCATCTCCCCCAACATGTACCGGGCGAGCCAGCCCTCGCCTTCGCACATCGCGGCGGCTGCGCGCAACGGGGTGAAGTCGATCCTCAACCTGCGCGGCTCGCGCGACTGCGCCTCCTACATCCTGGAGGCGGAAGCCTGCCGCGCCCATGGCCTGGAACTGGTCGATTTCCCGGTCAACTCCCGCGACATGCCGAAGAAGGAAACCCTTCTGAAAGCGCGCGAACTGTTCAAGACCATGACCTATCCTGCGCTGATGCACTGCAAGTCGGGCGCCGACCGCGCCGGCTTCATGTCGACGCTGTATCTGTTCGCCCATGAAGGCCAGCCGCTCGAACAGGCGATGAAGCAGTTGTCGTGGAAATATGGCCACTTCAAGCAGGCGAAGACCGGCATCCTCGATTACTTCTTCGAGCTGTACGCCGCCTACAACCAGAAGCGTCCCATCGCCTTCTGGGATTGGGTCGAGCGCGTCTATGACCCGGTGGAAGCCAAGGCGAGCTTCCGGTCGCGGGAATGGGCCGACGCGGTGGTCGACCGGGTGCTGGGCCGCGAATAGAGCGGCCCGCACCGTTGTTCATCGGGCGACGTACCAGTCGGCGCGGTGGTTGAAGGCGACGAAGGCATTCAGCACCGCAGCACCCAGGATGGACGCCAGCAGCGCCGGCCAATCAAGCACGAAGGCCGCAGCCGAGAATACCGCCAGATCGAACAGCGACTGCAGCCAGCCGGCACGGAAGCCGGTCTTTTCCTGCAGGTAAAAGGCGAGGATGCCGACCCCGCCGCCGCTGGCGCCATGGCGGAACAGGGCTATGACGCCGATCCCGACGCAGAAGCCGGCCAGCACCGCCGCGACATAGGGGTTGATGACGCTGAAGCTCATCATCGTCGGCAGCAACCCGGACAGCACGGCGATGCCGGTCACCGCGATCAGCGACTTGACCGTAAAACCGACGCCGATGCGCGCCAGCGCAAGAAAATAAAAGGGAAGGTTGACCAGGAAGAACAGAGTTCCGAAATCGATCCCGGTTGCGTAAGAAATAACAAAGGCGAGTCCCGCCGCCTGTCCGGTGACCAGCCCAGCGGCATGAAGAATGGCAATGCCGAAGGACGTCATGACAATGCCGAACAGTTGTCCTTGCAAATTGTCAAAGACACTGTGCGCCGCCTTTGGACGCTCGTAAGTGGCCGATGCGGGGGATGACGAAATGGTCGAGGCCGAATTGTTCGTCATGCCAGCTACCCCTCGGTGTCGCCTGTGTGTTTACACGCGACGACCAATATAGGTCATTTCTGCTGACCTATCCATACTTCGCTTCGGCGAAGAGTTGAGCTATGCGATTTGCGGGGGATCGGGTGAGGAGACGGTCCTTTGGTGCCGGCCGCCCACCTCCCACCGGCGTTCCGCGACGACAGCAATGAATGGGAGGGGGCAAGCGACCGAACCCTGATAAATAGCGAAAGATCACGCCGCCAGGGTCCGCGCCAGCGTGTCGCCATCGACGTTGCGGCCGGATAGAACCGCCACCGTCCGTCCAGTCCGTCCCAGCCGGCCGCCGAGCACCGCGGCGATCCCCGCGGCCCCGGCTCCCTCGGCAACCACGCCGAAAGAACGGTGCAAAGCCCTCATCGCCGCAGCGATCTCCGCCTCCTCAACCTCGACCACCCGGTCGACAAGGGTGTCCACGATTGCCTGTGGCAGCTTGCCCAGCGCATGGACGTTGATACCGTCGGCCAGCGTCGGACCGCCCCGCCGGGCAAGGCGCACGCCGATCACCCGCACCCACGGATTCCGCGCCTTCACCGCAGCGGCCACCCCGGCCAGCAGGCCGCCGCCGCCGACCGGCACCACCACCGTGTCGACATCCGGACGGTCGGCCAGGATCTCCAGCCCGACGGTCCCCTGCCCGGCGATCACGTCGGGATCGTCATAGGGATGGAGGAAGGTCAGCCGGCGTTCCGCCGCGAGTTCCAGCGCCCTGCCCTTTGCCTCGCCGACCGTGGCGCCGTGCAGCACCACCTCGGCACCCAGTTCCGCGGTGCGCTCCACCTTGCAGCGCGGGGCCGTCTCCGGCATCACGATGGTGGCCCGCACCCCCAGGCGGGCGGCATGCAGCGCCACCCCCTGCGCATGGTTGCCGGCCGACATCGCCACCACGCCGCCGGCCCGTTCCGGTGCCGTCAGCCGCAGCAGGCGGTTCAGCGCACCGCGCTCCTTGAAGGCGCCGGTGGCTTGGAACACCTCCGCCTTCAGCCACAGGTCCCGGCTCAACGTCGGCGCATGCAGCAGCGGCGTGCGGACGATCTGGCCGGACAGCCGCTCGGCGGCATCGGTCACCGCCGACAAGGGCAGCCACGGCGGCAGCCACGCAGGCAGGCGGTCTTCAAGGGATCGGTGGCGGGGAGCGCAGACGGAAAGGGTGCGCGCGGCATCGGCATGCGCGGTGAACATCGCGAAGATCCTCGGCGAACGAATTTTTGGGTGAGTCGGGCGTGCCCCGGACCGCCTCAGCGGACCGGGAGAGTAATTCGCGCCGAGCCACACATTCGCTCGCCGAACCGGACGTCATAAGACGACGCCGCAACAGCGGTCAGAGCGTTGGACCTGTCATGAACCGGATTGAGGGTTCCGGGAACCACATAGTGCAGCGACACGCCACACACTCCACACGACCATTGAACACGAAGACGGCAACCCTCCGACGCTTCAGAGCGCCGGGCCGGTAATTCGCATTCGCATGGTGTCGGTGGTCTTCATGGGATCTGGATACCCGTTGTTGCAGCGGCGGTCAAGCCGTCATCGTTCAAATTGTCGCAGGTCGATACACCCCTTCACATCACCTCGACCCGGTTCCGCCCGAGCGCCTTGGCGCGGTAGAGCGCCTGATCGGCCCGCCCCAGCACGCTCTCCACCGTATCTCCCAGCGCCCGCACCTCCGTCAGACCGAAGCTTCCGGTCAGTTGGAAGCTCCGGCCATCCGACATCTCGATTGCCAACGCGGCGAGGCCGCTGCGCAGCCGCTCCGCGATGGCCACACCGTCGGCTCGCGAACTGTCCGGCAGCAGGATGGCGAATTCCTCCCCACCGATGCGGCCGATCTGGTCGGTCGCGCGCATCTGGCCGCGGATCACCTCGACCACCCGGCGAATCGCGAGATCGCCGGCGCCGTGGCCCATCTCATCGTTGATGCGCTTGAAATGGTCGATGTCGAGCATGATCAGACAGGCCATGCCTGCGGTCTGACGCCCCTCCGGGACAACGTCCAGCCCGGTCAGCAGACGTTCCAGAAGCTCCAGAATATGCCGGCGGTTGTGGGCACCGCTCAACGGGTCGGTGGTGGCAAGGCGCTGGAGTTCGCGTTCCATCCGCCGCCGCTCCGTGATGTCGGTGGCGATGGAGATCACGCCGGTCGCGGCGCCGTCCGGCGCGGTCAGCGGACGCTTCACCACCAGCAGCTCACGCGCGTCGCCGTCCGGCCCGGCGACGCTGGTTTCGAAGGAAAAGGCCGTTGTGCCGGGCGGACTCTGTTCCGGGAAATCCTGGCTTGGAGGCCCCTGATCCTGGGATGACCATTCGGCCCCGTCGGCGGCGTTCGGAAACAGCTCGCGGAAGGCACGGTTGCATAGGGCATAGCGGCCGGCCGAGTCCTTGTACCAGACCGGGCTCGGCATCAGTTCCACCAGATTCTCGATGAAGCGGCGCTGCTCCTCGGCCAGGGCCGTCTGCCGTTCCAGCTGCGCCGTGCGTTCGGCGACGCGATGCTCCAGCGATTGGTTCAGAGTCTCGATGGTGACCAGATCGCGCCAGCCACGCACGGCGCTGACCAGACTGGTAAACAGCTTCTGGGCGGTCAGCTCCGCCTTGCTTTTGTAGTCGTTGATGTCATAGGCGACAATGGCGTCGCGTTCCGGCGCCTGTCCGGGCTGGCCGGTGCGCAGGATGATGCGGATGTGGCGGTTGCCCAGATCGCGCCGGATGTGATGGACCAGACGCAGGCCCGCATCCTGCGTTTCCATCACAACGTCGAGAAGGACCACGGGCAGGTCCGGCCGTTCGGCCAGGATCGTCTGCGCCTCCGCTGCGGAAAAGGCGCTGACGATGGTGAAGCGGCGGCTTTCGAACTCGAAATCGTTCAGCAGCACGCGCGTCATCGCATGCACCTGCTCGTCGTCGTCGACAACCAGCACCGGCCATGGAGCGGCCGTCGTCATCAGCCGGTCCGGCATCGTGCCGGTTTCGTCGTCCTGGAACATCAGATCGTCGGGCGACATGTCACCTGCCGGGAATTGCCCAGTTGAGCGTTGCATAAGCCTGTACTCACCGGGCTTCGATGTCGACACCTGAAAAATCCTGATTGAAAATGTTGTTCGTGTAGTTTTTTACCTCCTTGCGGTGGGCGACGACGATGATCGAGTTCGCAATGGGAAACCATGGGACTTCCTGATGGAAGATCTGCTGGGCAGTGCGGTAATGGGCAGTCCGGCGGGAGACATCGCTGGTCACCTTGGCCTTGGTGATCTGCTCTTCGAAATCGGGATTGCACCATCTCGCGATGTTGGCGCCGCCGGGACGCACCGCGCCGCAATTCAGAAGGAAATACAGGAAGTTGTCGGGATCGCCATTGTCGCCGGTCCAGCCATAGAGCACCATGTCCTGTTCGCCCCGGGTCACTTGGCGGCGATAGTTGCCCCAGCTTTCGGTCTTCAGGGTCAGCTTGATCCCGACGCGTTCCAGATTCTCCCGGATCATTTCGGCGGCACGCTTGCCATTGGGCAGGTAGGGGCGCGTCACCGGCGGATACCACAGGTCGAGGGTGAAGCCCTCGGGATGACCCGCCTCGACCAGCAGACGGCGCGCCTCGACCGGATCGAACGGGTGATCCTCGATGCTGTCATTGTAGGACCACATGCCGGGCGGAATCGGGTTTTTGGCCGGTAGCCCGCCATTCTGATAGACCGCGTCGACCAGGGTGCGCTTGTCGATCGCCAGGGTGATCGCCCGCCTCACCCGCACATCGTCGAGCGGCGGCTTTTGGGTGTTGAGCGCCATATAGGCGACGTTCCGCCCATCCTGCCGTTCCAACACCAGATTTGGATCTTTCTCGATGTTCCCCAACTCGGCCGGGTTGGGAAAAATCATCACGTGGCATTCACCAGACCGCAGCTTGTTCAAGCGAACCGCGATGTTCGGTGTGATCGAGTAGATCAGATTGTCCAACGGCTGGCGCCCGCGCCAATAATCGCCGAAGGCCTTGTAACGGATCGCCACGTCCTTCTGGTAGGACACGAGCCGGAACGGTCCCGTTCCGATGGGCATCTCGTCGAACGAAGCCTGGCGGCCGGATTTCATCAGAAAATCCGCATATTCGGCGGATTGGATCGACAGGAACGGCATCGCCAGATCGGCGAGGAACGGCGCTTCCGAATGATCCAGGGTGATGCGGACGGTATGGTCGTCCAGTTTCTCCACCGACTTCAACAGGGTGGGCAGCCCCATATCCTTGAAGTAATCATAGGTTGCCGGCCCGACATTGTGATAGGGATGGTCGGCATGCCATTGACGTTCGAAGGTAAAAAGAACGTCATCGGCGTTGAGTGGCCTGCTTGGGGTGAACAGATCGTTGGAATGGAAGTTCACATTCCGGCGAAGATGGAAATCATAGATCAGACCGTCAGCCGAGATCGTGTAGGATTCGGCCAGCCCGCTGTCCGTGATTTGTCCATCCGGCCCCATTTCAACCAGATTGTTGAAGAGCGGTGTGACCGCATTCACGGTGGTGCCGGAGGTTGAGAACTGCGCATTGAAGCTCTGCGGATTTCCTTCGGTGCAGTAGACGAGAGATTTTTCCGCCAGCGCCGCGCCGGACATTGCCGCAAGCCCGAAAAGAACAGCCGCCCCCTTTGCAAGAGTCCCCGTCAACGTCTTCGGCGGCAAAGGCATTCACTGCTCCTGCGGGGATGGCACTGCGGCGACCAACGTCATGTTATCAGTGGCAAATCGCCGTGGAAAGCGAATGGTGAACCGCACGCCTCTATCGGGAAGGCTATCCACCGCGATCTTTCCACCCAGCCGATTGACCACGAGGTTATAGACAATGTGCAGGCCGAGACCGGTGCTGCCCGCACCGCGCCGGGTGGTGAAGAACGGATCGAACACCCGGCCCAGATCGGCCGGGGCAATCCCGCGGCCATCGTCGGAGTAGACCAGCGTCACCATGTCGGCGCCCTGGGCTGCGGCGGCAATCAGCAGTTGACCCCGCTGTCCTTCGCGATAGGCGTGAGTGATGGAGTTCATCACGAAATTGGTCAGGATCTGCGCCAGAACGCCGGGAAAGCCGTCGATCTCGATGGTTTCCGGACAGTCCACCCGCAGGCTGTGACCCGCCCGGCGCCAAGACGGGCTGAGGCTGGTCGCCAGATCCTCCAGATAAGGCTTCAGCAGGAAAAGCCGTTCCTCGCCGCTGGTCTGGTCGGCAGCGACCTGCTTGAAGCTCTGCACCAGCTCGCAGGCCTGCTGGAGGTTCAGCACCAGCAGCCGGGCAATCTCGTCCGCCGTCTCCTGGAACTCGGCGAAGTCGCTGCGGCGCAGATTGCCCCCGCTCGCCTGCCGCGCCAGGATCGCCAGCCGGTCCTCCAGATGGGTGGCTCCCATCAGGGCATTGCCCAGCGGCGTGTTGATCTCGTGCGCCACGCCGGCAACCAGGCCACCCAGTGACGCCATCTTTTCCGCCTGGATCAGGTCGGCCTGGGTGCGGCGCAGGTCTTCCAGGGCGCGGTCGGCGCGGTCCTTCGCCTGCCGGGCCGCCCGTTCGCGCAGGCCGATCTCGCGGATGAAGAAGGCGGCCGCACGCGCCATCGCACCGAATTCGTCCTGGCGGCGCGTGCCGTCGATCGGGCCGGCCAGCGGGTCCTCGGCCAGCCGGGTCATCTGCTTTTGCAGGCGCAGCACCGGCCGGCTGATCGACCGCGCCACCACCGCCGCGGCGCCGCCGCCCAGCAGCAGGCCGATGGTCGCCCCAATGACCAGGATACGGGTCAGCAGCTCGCCGATGCGCGCGGCTTCGTCCCGGAAGGTCTCGTCCAGTTGCCTTGCGGTTTCCACCAGCGCGCCGGCATCGCGATCCATGGTGATCAGCAGTTGGTTGAGGCGACGCAGTCCCTCGGCGGTGCGGCGCAGACTGTCCCGCCAGTTGCGGATGGCCGACAGCACCTCGTCCTGCAACAGCGGCGACATGGGGAGGCCGCGCACCGTCTCCAGCAGGGCGCCGGCATCGGCAACGATGCGGTCGGCCTCCTCCGCGTCACGCACCGCCACCGCATCGGCGGCCCGCCGGCCGAGACGCAGGGCGACGACGGCGACGTTCTGCGTCTCCTGCTCGGTGTCGTTGGCCTGGATCGCATAGGCGATCAGCTGAACAACCTCGTCCTGGATCGCGGTGTAACCGGTGGCCTTCACCATCAGAATGCGGGCGGTCAGCGCCTCGATGGCGGATGCCGCTTCCGCCCCGGCGCGCTGTGCGGATTCGAGCGCCTGCTGGGCCGCGGCGGCACGGGCCTGCACACGGTATAGCCCGTCCAGCGGCCCACGCAAGGACGGCAGCATGGAGGACAGGAAGGTCACGTCGGGCTGGCGGTTCAGCGTTCCGGTCAGCACCAGCGCCCGCACCACCGGCAGCGTGCGGATGACCTGCTCGGCCAGCATCCGCTCGCCCAAGGGACTGCTGATGGCCGGCCGCTCGGCATCGTCGCCCCCCAGGCCCGCTGCCGCCTGCACAGCCGTTTCGAAGCGGCTCAATGCCGCGTCACGTTCGGCCTGGGCCGCACGCAGTTCGGTGACGGCGGCCTGCAACCCGTCCACCGTGGCGGCATAGCGGGCGGCGGACTGCTTCGCCGGATAGCGATCGACCAGCGGGTCGGTCCGATCCAAGGCCGACTGCAACCGGTCGGCGGTTCCAATCAGCCTGTCTATGGCGATGTGGAAATCGGCCAGGGTCAGGGGGCGGCCGCTGCCGAACAGTCCGACCCCGAACCCAAGGGCGGCGACATGCTGGGCCTCCGCCCGTTGCAAATCCAGCATCGCCTCGCGCAGCTCATGGGCGCTGTCGACCACGTCGCGGCTGTCCCGCAGGCGCTGGTCCGCCTCCGTCAGGGATCCGAGGGAATCGACGTTGGCGGCATGCTGGCGTTCGCGGGCGCGGTCGGTCAGCGCCATCAGGGTGGAGGCGTGAAGCCCCATGTCGGCCACCGCGGAATCGTTCGCGGCGGTCACCTGGATGAAGCTGCGCATCTGGTCGACATAGCGCGCCAGCACGGCGGTCGCACGCTCCACCTCCGCCCGATGGGTATTGGCCGATCCGGCCTTGTCCAGCTGGCGCAACTCGGCCGCCGCCGAGTCCGACATGCTCTCGAAACGGTCGGCGCGGCTGGCACGGTCGGCAGGAGCCACCTGAAGATAGTCGATGCGGGCTGCGGTCGCCGCCAGCACGTCGCGATAGACCGAACCTGCGAGCACCGCCGATTCGTAAACCCGCTCGCTGCGGGCCAGCAGCAGCCCGCCGGCCACCGCGATGACCGCCGCGACCATGACCGGCACGCCCCCGACGACCGCGATGCGCGAACGAATCCTCATGCGCGCCCTGCCGCGCAGTCACGCGCGCCGGCTGCCCGGCAAGAGTGCCGGGAGAGGGGCAGGCTCCCGGAAAAGGGTGAATGGCGATCCGCCACGAACGCTCCGCACTCAGGACCTAATGGGCCTTAGCAGAGCAATGGACCGTGGCAAAGGGATAAAGCCATCGGAAAGAAAGCGATAGGCCGGATGGGGCGAAAGGCCGCTCCATCCCGCCCCACCCGACGCCGTTTACGACATGGCCCGTTACGACTTGGCCAGTTACGACTTGGTTGCGACGCCAAGCTTGGCCTGCACCGCAGCCAGACCATCCTTGCCATCAATGGTGGTGACGCCCGACAGCCAGCTCTTCAAAATGTCGGGATTCTTCTTCAGCCAGGCCTTGGCGGCGGCGTCCGGCTTCTTGTTGCCGTTCATGATGTCGTCCATCACGGCGTTTTCCATCGCCAGCGTGAAGGACAGGTTGGACAGCAGCTTGCCCACATTCGGGCATTCGGCGCCATAACCCTTGCGGACGTTGGTGCTGACGGTGGCGCCGCCCAGGTTGGGGCCGAACCAGTCGTCGCCACCCTCCAGATAGGTCAGCTCGAAGCTCTTGTTCATCGGGTGCGGTTCCCAGCCCAGGAAGACCACCCAGCCCTTGTTGCGCGTCGCGCGCTTCACCTCGGCCAGCATGCCGGCCTCGCTGGATTCCACCAGCTTGAAATCCTTCAGACCGAAGGCGTCGGCCTTCAGCATCTTGTCGATGATCAGGTTGCCGTCGTTGCCGGCCTCGATGCCATAGATCTTGCCGCTCAGCTTGTCCTTGAACTTCGCGATGTCAGCAAAGGTCTTCAGCCCAGCCTCGGCGGCGTATTTCGGCACGGCCAGCGTGTATTTGGCGCCTTCCAGATTGACGCGCGTCACCTCGACCGAGCCGTCTTCCAGCACCGGCTTCACGAAGGGCTCCATCGTCGGCATCCAGTTGCCGAGGAAGACGTCCAGCGACTTGGTCTTCAGGCCCGTGTAGACCAGCGGCACCGACGACATGGTGGTGGTCGGCTTGTAGCCCAGCGCGTCAAGCGTGACGGAGGCGAGCGCCGTCGTCGCCGCGATGTCGGTCCAGCCGACATCGCCGAAGCGCACCGCCTTGCAGGAGGCCGGTTCGGCGGCCAGCGCCCCGCCGGCGCCCAGCGTCACGACCGCGGCGATGCCGGCACCTGCGATCCCCTTGGCCAGAGCCTTCCATCCGTTCATATCCTCAACTCCTCTTTCTTGTCGTTCGGGCTTGTTGTCCGGGCTTTGCCGTTCCGGTGCATCCGGTCTGCGTTACCGGGTCTGCCGATTTCGCCATCGACGGACCGGCGAAAATGGCGCATTTGTTGCGGTACAGGCCAAGGTACCGGTTGAAACCGTCTTGGCTGAACAGGACAGGAGACCGCCAGCCCCATGCCCAAAGTCGGAATGGAACCGATCCGCCGCCGCCAGTTGATCGACGCCACCATCACCTCGATGGGCGAGCATGGCCTGGCCGACACCACGGTCCAGACGATCAGCCGGGGGGCCGGCGTTTCGCCGGGCATCATCCACCATTATTTCGGCGGCAAGGACGAACTGCTGTCCGCGACCATGCGCAGCATGCTGCAACAGCTGCGCGACGACGCGACCCAGCGGCTGGCGACCGCCGATTCGCCGCGCGCCCGGCTGGAGGCGATCGTCGACTGCAACTTCGCCCCCGGCCAGTTCGAACCGCGGGTGGTCGCGGCCTGGCTCGGCTTCTGGGCGCAGGCGCCGCACAATCCGGCGCTGGCCCGGCTGCAACGGATCAATGCCCGCCGGCTGCATTCCAACCTGCTGCATGCCCTGCGCCCTCTGCTGCCGCCGGACCGGGCGGAGCGGGTGGCCGTCGGGCTGGCGGCGATGATCGACGGGCTGTGGCTGCGCTTCGCCCTGACCGGCGCCATGGACGGCAGCGCCGCCCGGGCGGTGGCGCTGGGCTACCTCGATTCCGAACTGAACGCCTGACCTCACCGCCGCCACCAGCGCTGCTTGGCCGCTCCGGCGGCGGCCCGGCGGCGGCCTACGCCGCGACCGCTCCCCCGGCCAAAACTTTGCGTGATGCGGTCGAGCACCACGGCCAGCAGCACCACGGCCAGACCGCTCTGCACGCCGAGGCCGATGTCCAGGCGCTGGATGCCCTGGAGTACCACGTTGCCCAGCCCCCCGGCGCCGATCATCGAGGCGACAACGATCATCGACAACGCCATCATCATGGTCTGGTTCACCCCGGCCATGATCGACGGCAGGGCGTTCGGCAACTGAATCTTGAACAGGAGCTGGTGGTCGCGGCAGCCGAAGGCGCGCCCGGCCTCGACCAGTTCCGTGGGCACCTGCCGGATGCCGAGCGCCGTCAGGCGAACGGCCGGCGGCATGGCGAACACCACCGTGGCGATGATGCCGGGCACCCGTCCCAGACCGAAGAACAGCACCGCCGGGATCAGATAGACGAAGGCCGGCATGGTCTGCATCAGGTCCAGCAGGGTCTTGCCCACCCCGTCGGCGATCTTGCTGCGCGCCATCCAGATGCCGAGCGGCACCCCGCCGGTCAGGCTGAGCACGGTGGAGGCAAGAACGAGCCCAAGGGTGGAAACCGTCGGCTCCCACAGCCCCATCACGAAAATCCCGCCCAGCGACAGCAGGGTGAACAGCGCGAAGGCGCGCCCGACCCGCCAGAGCGCGACCGCCGACATCACCAGCGCCAGCAGCCAGGGCGGCACCCCCAGCAGCAGCCCGTCCAACGCCTCGCCCAACCCGTCCACCGTCGCGGCGATGAGCGTCAGCGCCGGCTGCCCGTGGTCGAGGATCGTCGTCACCAGCCATTCGGCGCCGCGGGCGATGCCGCCGCCGATGGTCTCGTTCAGCCATTCGATATCCAGCAGGGCGATGTCAGCCATGCCGCACCTCGCGCCCGGCGGTCTCGCCACGGTCGAGCGCCGCCAGCAGCGCCGCACGGGAAATCACGCCGATGAGCCGGCCGTCCGGCTCCACGACCGGCAGCGGACAGGGGGCTGCGGCGACCCGGCCGAGCAGGGCATGTATCGGCGTGTCGGCCGCCACCGGCTCCAGCCCGAACAGGGCCGATGCGCCGTCGCCGGCCAGCACGCCGCGGAAATAGCCGGCCGCATCGGTGCGGTAACGGAACCGTCCGGGCTCTCCAGCGCTCGCGTCGTCGGGCGGCCGGGCGAGGTCGCGGGCGCGCAGCACGCGCGAGGCATCGACGCCGCGGAAGAAGGCTCGGACATACTCGTCGGCCGGCGAGCGCAGGATGTCCGCCGGAGTGCCGATCTGGGCGATCCGGCCCTCCTCCATCACCGCGATACGGTCGGCGATGCGCATCGCCTCCTCGGCATCGTGGGAAATGAATACGATGGTGCGCGCGTCCTCGCGCTGGAGCCGCAGAAGCACGTCCTGCATGTCGGTGCGGATCAACGGATCAAGCGCCGAGAAGGCCTCGTCCATCAGCATGATCGTCGGATTCTTGGCCAGCGCGCGGGCCAGCCCCACCCGCTGCTGCATGCCGCCGGACAGCTCGTCCGGATAGCGGTCGGCATAATCCGCCAGACCGACCCGCTCCAGGGCGGCCAGCGCCGCCCGGCACCGCTCGGCCCGCTTCACCCCGGCCACCTCCAGCCCGAAGGCGGCATTCTCCAGCGCGGTGCGGTTGGGCAGCAGGGCGAAGGACTGGAAGACCATGCTCATGTCCCGCCGCAGCACCTCGACAAGGTCGGCGTACGGCAACGCGGTCAGGTCGCGGCCATCGAGCCGGATTTCCCCCTCCGACGGCTCGATCAGGCGGTTCAGCAGCCGGATGATAGTCGATTTTCCCGACCCCGACAGGCCCATGATGACGAAGATCTCGCCCGCCCGGATGTCGAAGCTGGCCTCCGCGACGCCGACATTGACGTTCAGCCGCTGCATGACCTCCGCCTTGGTCGCCCCGCGGCGCAGCATCTCCAGCGCCGGGCGGGGATCGTCGGCAAAGACCTTGCGCAGGCCGCGCACCGCCAGACGCACCTGTCCAATCGTCGCCGAAGACGAACCGGTGGGCGTGGGCAGAATCGTCGTCATGGGCAAGGCTTCCGGAACGCAACAGACCAGGGTTAAGGCAATCGGGCCGTAGATTGCCCCGAGACGAGGGGCGCGGTCGATAGCTGCGTTCACGAAACCTGCATTTTGATGGCGCAGTTGCGCAATTGGCCGCAGGCGGAAGTCGATTTTATTTTGATTGATCGTTCAATGAAAAACCGGAGGAGAGTTTTGGGTACGGGCGAGCGATCCCGCCCGTACCAGCCCAGAACCTCAGACGCGCTCGAAGATGGCGGCGATGCCCTGGCCGCCGCCGATGCACATGGTCACCAGGGCATACCGGCCGCCGGTGCGGTGCAGTTCATGGATCGCTTTCACCGTGATGATGGCACCGGTCGCCCCCACCGGATGGCCGAGCGAGATGCCGGAGCCGTTGGGGTTCACCTTGGCCGGGTCGAAATCCAGCTCGCGGATCACCGCGCAGGCCTGGGCCGCGAATGCCTCGTTGGATTCGATGACGTCGAGGTCACCGACCGACAGGCCGGTCCGCTCCAGCACCTTGCGGGTCGCCGGGATTGGGCCGATGCCCATATAGTCGGGCTCGACCCCGGCATGGGCATAGCCGACGAGACGGGCCAGCGGCTTCAGGCCAAGGGCCTCGGCGCGGCGGGCGTCGGCCAGCACCACCGCGGCGGCGCCGTCATTCAGGCCGGAGGCGTTGCCTGCGGTGACCGATCCGTCCTTCTTGAAGACCGGCTTCATCTTCGCCAGCCCTTCCGGGGTGACGTCGCCGCGGACATGCTCGTCGGTGTCGAAGACGATGGTGCCCTTGCGGGACGTGATCTCCACCGGGACGATCTGGTCCTTGAAACGGCCCTCGGCGATGGCGCGGGCAGCGCGGCGCTGGCTTTCCAGCGCCAAGGCGTCCTGCGCCTCGCGGTCGATGCCGTAGCGGGCGGCGACATTCTCCGCCGTCACCCCCATGTGGATCTTCTGCCAGGGGTCGTGCAGGATGCCGTTCATGTAATCGACCAGCGCCCCATCGCCCAGGCGGGTGCCCCAGCGGGCGCTCGGCACAAAATAGGGGCCGCGGCTCATCGATTCCGCACCGGCGCCGATGGCGACGTCGCAGTCGCCGAGCGCGATTGACTGCGCCGCCGAAACGATGGCCTGAAGGCCGGAGCCGCAGAGCCGGTTGACGTTGAAAGCCGGCGTACCGATGGGGATGCCGGCGTCGATGGCGGCGACGCGGCTGAGATAGGCGTCGTTGGTCTCGGTCGGGATGACGTTGCCCATCACCAGATGGCCGACGGCGTCGGGCGCGGCGCCGGACCGCTCCAGCGCCGCCTTGACCGCCACGGTGGCGAGCCGGGTCAGCGGCACATCCTTGAGGCTGCCGCCGAAGCCGCCGATAGCGGTGCGGGCGGCGCCGACGATGACGATGTCGTTCTGCATGGTTCGGTCCACTTCTCGGACAGTAAAGACGGTCAACGGCCGGTGAAGTCCGGCCTGCGCTTGGCGATGAAGGCGTTGACGCCCTCGATGAAATCACTGGTGGCCGCAGTGGCGAGGAAGCGGTCGCGCTCGGCGTCCAATTGCCGGTCCAGCGTTTGGTCGAAGGACTGGCGCATCAGATGGCGGACGCCGGCATAGGCGACGGTCGGCCCGGCGGCGAGCCGTTCGGCCAGCTTCACCGTCTCCTCCGCCAGGGTTGCCGCCGGCACCACCCGGTTGACCAGCCCGATCCGCAATGCCTCCGCCGCGTCGATCACCTCCGACAGCATCGCCAGCTCCATGGCGCGGCGCAGACCGACGAGACGCGGCAGATGGAAGCTGCCCGACCCGTCGGGGGTGGCGCCGATGCGGGCATAGGCCATGGTGAATTTGGCATCGTCGGCGGCGATGCAGAGGTCGGCGGCACTGGCGAGGCTCATCCCCGCCCCCGCCACCGGTCCATGGACGGAGGCCAGGACCGGAACGTCCAGCCGGTCGAGAACGCGCAGCGCCTCGTGCAGATGGGTAATGATGGCGCCGGCCACCGCCGGTGCGGCGGCGGGATCGTCGTTGAAACGGCCGACGTCGCCGCCGGCCATGAAGCCGCGGCCATTGCCGGCGATCACCAGCACCCGCGTCGGCCCCGTCCCGCCCTCCTCCGCCACGCTGCGGCAGGCGCCGAGAAAGGCGGCGGCGGTCGGTTCATCCAGCGCGTTCAGCACGCCCGGGCGGTTCAGCCGGATCCAGGACACCGCCCCTTCGCGGACGAGCTGGACCGGCGATGGGGTGGCGGGCGCAGTGTCGGACATCCTGGCGTCTCCCGAATCTCTACCTGACGGAAGGTATGTTACCGATCGGTATGCCCTGTCAACGGTCCGGTTGACCCAACGGTCACTCAGATTCCCGGGCCACATCTCCCGACCACATCCCTGGGCCGCATCCCTGCTCCCTGCCCCGGCGACGGACCGAATCCATGGCTTGGCTGTTGGACCTTGCGGCAGGTCGCATCACCGCACGCAAACAGAGATTCGGAGCATCGCCATGCATCATCGTCCCCCGAACGGCCTTCCGGCCCTGACGCACTGACGGCAGCGGAGGCTTCAAGGCATGCCACCGGTTGTGCGTTCGGTCGCCTCGCTTCTGCTGGGCGTCGCCTTTCTGATGCTGGCGAACGGAGCCATGTCGACCCTGATCGGGCTGAGGCTGTCGGCGACGGCATCCGGTGCGACGGCGGTCGGGATGATCACCGCGGCCTATTATGGCGGGCTGACCCTGGGATCGCTCTATGCGCATCGGATCATCACCCGTGTCGGCCATATCCGGGCTTTCTCCGCCTTCGCCTCCGTCGTGTCGGTCGCCGCGCTGTCGCACGCCCTGTTCGTCGATGCGCCGCTCTGGGCTCTGCTGCGCCTGACGCAGGGGTTCTGCATGGCCGGTCTCTACATGTGCATCGAAAGCTGGCTGAACGGCACCGCCACCAACGAAAGCCGAGGGCAGCTGCTGTCGGCCTACATGGTGACGCTCTATGGCGCCTCCGGCGTCGGGCAGCAGTTGCTGCGCCTGGACGACGAGACCGGCGTGCGGCTGTTCATGATCGTGTCGATCTTATTGACACTGGCGCTGGTGCCGGTGGCCCTGACGCGGACCACGCCGCCGCAATTGCCGAACGTCTCCTCATTCGGCATCGGGCGGCTTTATCGAAGCTCGCCGCTGGGGGTGGCGGGGGTGTTCATCAGCGGGGCGATCACCGGGTCGATCTATGGGCTGGCCCCGGTGTTCGGCGCCTCCTCCAGCTTCGGCGTTTCGGGCACGGCGCTGTTCATGTCGGCGCTGATCCTCGGCGGCATGGCGCTGCAATGGCCGCTCGGCCGGCTGTCGGACCGCTTCGACCGGCGCAGCGTCATCATCGGCCTGTCGGCCGCCCTGTCGCTGACCAGCCTGGGCATGATCGCCGCCGCCGGCCTGGACCGGCCGCTGGCGCTGATGCTGGTGGCGCCGCTGTTCGGCGGGCTGGCCTTCACGCTCTACCCGGTCTGCCTCGCCCATACCAACGATTACGTCCGGCGGGAGGACATGGTGTCGGCCAGCGGCGGCCTGATCCTGGCCAATTCCGTCGGCGCCATCATCGGCCCGCCGGTGGCGTCGGCGTTGATGACCGCCGCCGGGCCGGCCGGGCTTTTCAGCTTCGTCACCGGCAGCGCGCTGTGCGCCACCTTCTATGGCCTGTGGCGGACCCGCATGCGCCCGCCTTTGCCCGCCGCGGCGCAGGCCGCCTTCCGCCCGCTGCCCCAGACCACGCCCACCGTCTCTCCCCTCGATCCCATGAGTGCGCTGAGAGCCCGTTGAAGGCATCAATGGTACACTGACGATTTTTCGGGAATGCTCCGTTAAGAAGTTCGGGATAAGCTGCCGCCCGCTGGAATGCTGACTGGTGGTTGAATGCCGTTTTCGCGGGAGCCCCAAGTGCCGGGGACGTTGGACAAGGACGGGGTGGGGAGCCCAGATGCCGCCCGGACCGATGCCGACCAGTTCGGGGGGCTGGTCCATGCAGTGGCGCAGAATCGCGACCGCACGGCTTTCGCTGCGCTGTTCCGCCATTTCGCGCCGAAGATCCTGCAATATTGCCTCAGGCTCGGCGCCGACCGCAGCACGGCGGAGGAACTGGTCCAGGACGTGATGCTGACGGTCTGGCTGAAGGCCGGCAGCTTCGATCCGGCCCAGGCGACCGTCGGCACCTGGGTGTTCACCATCGCCCGCAACCGGCGCATCGACCGCCTGCGCAAGGAGATGCGCCCCGCCCCCGACCCGGACGATCCGGCAATGACCCCCGCCTCCCTCGCCACGCCGGAGGAGACCGCCCAGATGGTCCAGAGCAGCCGCCAGCTTCAGGATGCCATCGAAACTTTGGCGGCGAACCAATCCGAGGTGCTGCGCCGTTCGTATTTTCTCGAACAGACGCATGAAGAGATCGCCGAGGACACAGAGGTGCCCTTGGGAACGGTCAAGACCCGGCTGCGCCTCGCGCTCAGCCATCTGAAACGCAGCATGAGGGACAAGGCGTGACGGTGCCGTTCCACCATCCGGACGACCAGCTTCTGATCGGCTATGCCAGCGGGCAGGAGCGGGCCGGGAAGTCGCTGCTGGTGGCGACACACCTCGCCTATTGCCCGGACTGCCGCCAGCGCGTCGCGTCATACGAAGCCTTGTGCGGAAACTGGTTCGAAGAACTGCCCTGCGCCGCTCACGATGGGCTGGATGCGGTGCTGGACCGTATGGACAGCCTGCTGACCGCCGCGCTGGCGCCGCCGGAGCCGGCTCCCGTCGAACCGCCGGCAGCCGAACGGACATGCGGGCGGCTGGTGCCGGAACCGCTGCGCAGCTGGCTGCCGGACGCCATCGACACCGCGACCGATGACGGGTCCTGGCGGGAGATTTCCAAGGGGGTCTGGCTGTCGGGCTGGGAGCGCACCCTGTCCGGCACGACGATCCGCCTGCTTCGCATGGCCTCGGATGCCCCGGTTCCGGCGCACCGCCACACTGCGGACGAGCTGCTGCTGGTCCTGCGCGGCGCCTTCCGCGACGAATATGGCAGCTACGGGCTTGGCGACGTCGCCCACTATGTCGCCGGCACCGACCATTACGCCCGCGGCGCCAGCGAGGAAGACTGCATCTGCCTCTTCCTGCTGGACGGCGATCTGATCTTCCTCGACGAGGACGGCAACCCGGTTTAGCCGACGAGGTCCTGATACTCCGGGTGACGCTTGATGTAAGCCTCGATGAAGGTGCAGATTGGCAGCACCTTCATGCCCTGGGCCCGGATGTCGTCCAGCGTGCCCTTCGCCAGCTCCGACCCCACCCCCTGGCCGGTCAGGGCGCCTGGAACCTCGGTGTGGGTCAATGCGATCTTGCCATCGCGCATGTCATAAGTGACCAGCGCGGTGGAGCCGGCCACTGTCAGCTCATAGCGGCCGAGTTCCTCGTTCTTCCGCACTTTCTCATGCAAGCTCATGGTGTCCTTCACCTTGGTTGTTCGGTTTTGCGGCCGAGCCGCGGGGTTGCGGATCGTCAGCCGACCATCAGGGATTCCGCACCGTCGATCCAGACCGGGGTGCCGGTGATGTGCTTCGCGCGGTCGGACGCCAGGAACAGCGCAAGCTCCGCCACGTCGAAGCTGTCGCCGGACTTGCCGCCGGTCAGTGGCACCTTACCCTGCGGATACTCGATGGGGGTCTTCACCGATTCGATATTCCGCATCCTGGTGTTGTCGGGAATATCCGTGTCGATGATGCCGGGGCAGATGGCGTTGACGCGGATGCGGCTCGGCGCCAGTTCCAGCGCCAGCATCTTCACCATGGCGAGCTGTGCCGCCTTGGTGCAGGAATAGGCGGTGGCGCCGGTGTTGCTGAACACCCGCGTGCCGTTGATCGATGCGGTGACGATCACCGAGCCGCCGCCCGCTTTCTTCAGGTGCGGAACCGCATGATGCAGCGTCAGATAGGTGCCGCGCAGGTTGGTGTTGATGGTACGGTCCCATTCGTCCGGCGTCAGGTCGTCGATGGGCGCCCAGACGCCGTTGATGCCGGCATTGGCGAAAACGATGTCGAGCCGCCCGAACTCCTCCACCAACCGCTCGACCGCCTGCCGCATCGCCGCGTCGTCGCCGACATCCGCAGTCAGGGGAATCGCCTTTCCACCGGCGGCGCGGATTTCGTCGGCGGTCTTCGCGATCTCGTCCGCGGTGTGGCTCAGCACCCCGACCGAGGCACCGGACTGGGCGAAGCGTATCGCCGACGCCTTACCGATCCCGGACCCCGCACCGGTGACCAGCGCGACCTTCCCCGTCAAATCCATAACCCAAACTCCAGCCAGTGACCTTCGACGCGAGTGCCAACCCGTGACCGCGCCGTTCGGTTCCCGCAGAAGCAGCTTCGCCCATTAAATTCCGTACAAAGAAATTATATTCCGAAAACTTGATTTGATGGGACCGTCTGTTAGACTGACGGTCCGTGGGCTCCCCATCCATGACGCCGTCTGTGATCGGATCAGCCCGGACCTTTGGCTTTTCGGAGAGTGCCGATGCCGTCGCCGGCCCAGACTGAAGCGGTTCCGTCCAACCCTGTCCAGTATGCGCGCCAGGGACGCGTCGGCGTCATCACCGTCGATTATCCGCCGGTGAACGCCGTCGGCCATGGCGTGCGCAGCGGGCTGGTTGCGGCATTGGACGCCGGGCTGGACGACGATGGGGCCGAGGCACTGCTAATCGTCTGCGCCGGACGCACCTTCATGGCCGGGGCTGACATCCGGGAGTTCGGCAAGCCGTCCGCTCCGCCGACCCTGCCGGAGGTGGTGGCGCACCTCGATGCGGCGGCCAAGCCGGTGATCGCCGCCATCCATGGCACGGCGCTGGGCGGCGGGCAGGAGGTGGCGCTGGCCTGCCATGTCCGCGTCGCGTTGAAGTCGGCAAAGCTCGGCCTGCCGGAGGTCAAGCTGGGCCTGCTGCCGGGGGCCGGCGGCACGCAGCGGCTGCCCAGGCTGGTCGGGGCGGCCAAGGCGCTGGACATGATCCTGTCCGGCGATCCGGTGGGTGCCGAAGAGGCGCTGGCCATCGGCCTCGTCGATGCGGTGGAAGACGGCACCTCCCCCCTGGAGGCCGGCCTGCACGCTGCCGAACGGCTGCTGGCCGACGGGAGCCGCCCGCAGCCGGTCAGCGCCCGCACCGACCGCATCGCCGGCACCGATCCCGCCCTGTTCACAGCGAAGCGGGCCGAGCTTGCAAAGCGGCAACCGCACCTGTTCTCTCCCCACCGCATCGTCGATGCGGTGGAGGCCGCCGTCACCCTGCCCTTCGACGAGGGTACGGCGCGCGAACGCGAGCTGTTCCTCGCCTGCATGGACTCGCCCCAGCGGGCCGGCCTGATCCACGCCTTCTTCGCAGAGCGTGAGGTAGCGAAGGTTCCCGGCCTGCCGGCCGGGACGCCGACGCGCGACATCCGCAGGATCGGCGTGATCGGCGCCGGCACCATGGGCGGAGGCATCGCCATGTGCTTCGCCAATGCCGGCATTCCAGTCGTGCTGGTCGACAGCGCGCAGGAGGGGCTGGAACGCGGCATCGCCGCCATCCGCCGCAATTATGACTCCACCCTCCGCAAGGGCCGCCTGACCGCGGCACAGCTGGACGAGCGGATGGCGCTGATCCATCCCACCCTGTCCTACGATGAACTGGCCGACGCCGATCTGGTGGTGGAGGCGGCCTTCGAGAGCATGGAGGTCAAGCAGGCGATCTTCCAGACGCTGGACCGGACCTGCAAGCCGGGGGCGATCCTCGCCACCAACACCTCGACGCTGGACGTGGACGCCATCGCCGCGGCGACCGGCCGGCCCCAGGACGTGCTCGGCATGCATTTCTTCAGCCCGGCCAACGTCATGCGCCTGCTGGAGGTGGTGCGCGGGGCCAGGACATCCGACACGGTGCTGGCGACGGCGATGGGGCTGGCGCGCCGGATCGGCAAGGTCGGCGTGGCGGTCGGTGTCTGCTACGGCTTCGTCGGCAACCGCATCCTGCACCAGCGCGGCCGGGAGTCGATGGCCCTGGTCGAGGAAGGTGCCAGCCCGGAGCAGGTCGACCGCGTGCTGACCGAGTTCGGTTTCCCGCTCGGCCATTTCTCGATGACCGACCTTGCCGGGATCGATGTCGGCTGGCGCATCCGCGAGGAGCGGCGCAAGGCCGGCGATCCGGAGGCGCAGTCGCCCAACTGGCTCGACACCCTGGCAGAGCGTGGGCGGTACGGCCAGAAGACCTCGGCCGGCGTCTACCGCTACGAGCCCGGCAGCCGTACCCCGATCCCCGATCCGGAGGTGGCGGCGGTGATCGAGGAGGACCGCCGCCGCCGCGGCATCACCCCGCGTCCGGTCAGCGACGGGGAGGTCCGCGAACGCTGCCTTTATGCGATGGTGAACGAGGCGGCCAAAATCCTGGAGGAAGGCATCGCCGCCCGTCCGGTGGACATCGACGCCATCTGGCTTCACGGCTACGGCTTCCCGTCCTGGCGCGGCGGCCTGCTGTTCTGGGCCAATCAGGAAGGTCTGGGCAAGATCGCCGAAGCGATCCAGCGTTACCACCGCGACATCGGCGGCCCGCAATGGCGGCCGTCGGCTTTGCTCCTGCAATGCGCCGCCGAAGGCCGGGCCCTCGGATGCTGAATCCGGAATGTGGATTTCAAACTGGAAACTAGTTTCCGTTACTGATTGTTAGGAATCTCCCCTATACTCTGTCGTCAGGAATGCCCCGCTGCCCCCCGACCGGCCCCCCAGCCGACGGGATCGACGGAGCGGACCTGACCCGAGGAACCCGGACCACACCGAAGGGGAAAAGCATGAAGGACATCACCGTCGCAGCCACCGACTGGGGTCTCCACGCCGTCGCCTGCAGCGGCCTTCGTGACACTCCTCCCTCCGTCTGGCTCGGGACGTTGCGCAACGCGCTGTCCGGTGCCGGCACCGGCCGTAGCCTTTTCCTGGACCTGCGGGAGGTCGGCAATTCCCCCTTGCCGCCGTCCCATCTGGGAGCCCTGGCGTCGGTCGTCGCACAGGCCGGTCACAGTGCGGTTCTGGTGTCGGACCTCCGGCTCGGCCATGCGCTGTGCGATGCGGTTCGCCGCAGCGGTTCGAACGGGGAAATGGCTGCCGGCCTGCGCGTGCTGTCCTCGGACGGGCGCGACCGGGTCGCCATCGCCGCCGCCTACCAGTGGCTGTTGAACGGGCGGGAGCCTGCGGATGCCCTTCTGGTGTCCGACCGCCGCCCGTCTGTCCTAGTCTTCCCCGCTACCGTGGCGCACAGGCGGCCGACCTACCCCGGTTCCGCCGATCTGCGCCACGCCTCGTGACCGTCCTGTCGTAACCGCTTCATTTCCGCAGTCGTCGTCGTCTCAACTGCCTTTTCGCCCCGGCCGGACCCGTCCCGCCGGGGTTTTTTATGTCCATCTGAATTTTCCCGGAAGAATCTGCGCCAGCTTTCGCCCGCCGTTCCGTGGATAGCCACAGAACGAACGGGGCGGCGCCAGCCCGCCGCCCATCCCGAAAAGCCATCGGCCTGAACCGCCGCGAAATCCCACCCGGATTCCGCGAACGGGCCGCGATTGGGTGGAGAAGGCGATGCTGGTCGATTCCGTCAGCGCAACGACGTCAACGACGTCGACGAAGTCCACGTCGAGCAGCTCGTCGGCCACGAGCGCGACCGACAGCTATCAGACATTCCTGACACTGTTGATGAAGCAGCTCGAGGTCCAAGATCCGACCAACCCGGTCGATACGACCACCTTCACCACCCAGCTCGTCCAGCTGTCCGGACTGGAACAGCAGATGTCGATCAACGACAAGCTTGACGAACTGAACAGCACGGTGTCCGACCTCAGCAGCACCCTGTCGTCCTCCCTCGGGTCCGGCAGCGGCGCCGTCAATTATTACGGCAAGACGGTCGAGGCCGAAGGCTCCACCACCCCGTTGCAGGACGGCGAAGCGAGCTGGGAATACGACCTCGATTCCGCGGCGTCCTCGGTCAAGCTGACCATCACCGATTCCAGCGGCAACACCGTCTACAGCGATGTCAGCTCCTCCACCGCCGCCGGCACGCACGAGGTGACCTGGGACGGCGTCGGCACCAACGGCAAGAGCTACAGCAGCGGCACCTACACCCTATCGATCACCGCGCTCGACGCCAACGGCAAGGCCATCGATACCGCCACCCGCTTCAAGGGCACCGTGACCGCCGTGGACAGCTCGTCCGGCACGGCGGTGCTGAGCGTCGGCGGCGTCAGCCTGTCGGCCGACAAGGTGCTGACGGTTTCCTGACCCCTCCCCCGGACAATTCGAAAGACAGGTGCCGCCATGAGCCTCACCAGCGCAATGTACAGCGCCACGTCCGGGCTGACCGCCCAGAGCAAGGCGCTCGCCAGCATCTCCAGCAACATCGCCAATTCCAGCACCACCGGCTTCAAGGGCACGGTGACGGAGTTCACCTCCTACATCAACAAGACCACCACGGTGGACGAGCAGGTCGGCGGCGTCATCGCGTCCAACACCCGCAGCGTCAGCCGCCAGGGCGAAATCCAGTCCTCGGCGACCACCACCAACATGGCGGTCAATGGCGACGGCTTCTTCGTCGTGTCGGACAAGACGTCGAGCGGCGGCACCTATTTCACCCGCAACGGCTCCTTCTCCACCGATTCCAACGGGAATCTGGTCAATTCGGAGGGCTATTACCTCTATGGCTGGGCGGTGGGCGACGACGGCACCATCAAGGCCGGCAACAAGACCTCCACCGACAGCCTGGAGGCGATCAACCTGACCAGCATCAAGGGCACGCCCAAGGCGACCTCGACGCTGGACATCGAGGCCAACCTGCCGTCCGACGCGGCGACCGGCGACAGCTTCACCACCGACGTCGAACTGTTCGATGCCCTCGGCAACAGCCATTCGGTGACGATGACCTGGAGCAAGACGGCCGACAACACTTGGTCGCTCAACGCCTCCGACCCGACCAGCTCGGCCGACGGCACGACCACGACCGGCACGATCTCCGGTTTCCCGATCTCCATCGCCTTCAACAGCGATGGCTCGCTCGCCAGCGCCACCCAGACCGACAGCAGCGGCACCACGACCAGCGTCGATCCGTCGGCCATCGGCTTTTCGGTCGGCGGCTGGACCACCGGCGCCAGCGACAGCACGGTGACGATGTCGCTCGGCAGCGCCAACAGCACGACCGGGCTGACGCAATACGCATCGGGCGAGAGCACTGCCGCCATCGGCGACTGGACCGCCACCGGCAACGGCTACGAGCCCGGCACGTTGACCGGGACCACCATCGACAGCAGCGGCGTGGTGCGCGCCACCTTCGACAATGGCGAGACGCGGGCGATCTACCAGATCCCCATCGCGACCTTCGCCAACTCCAACGGGCTGGAGAGCGAGAGCGGAACCACCTTTACCCAGACCTTCGAGTCCGGCAATTACCAGCTGCGCACCGCCGGCGACGGCAAGGCCGGTGAGATCGAGGCCAGCTCGCTCGAAAGCTCCACGGTTGAGCTGACCGACGAGTTCAGCCGGATGATCGTCGCGCAGCAGGCCTATTCCGCCGCGTCCAAGGTGATGACGACGGCGCAGGACATGCTGGACACGCTGATCTCGATGAAGCGTTGACGCCATGGCCGCCGCACCCGACGACCGCTTCGCCCGCGCCGAAGCCCTGCTGATGGAACACCGGCGGCTGACGGTCCAGGCGCGGGCCCTGCTGGCGAGGACCGCCACGCAGGCCGAGCGGCTGGCAATGGCCGACGATCTGATCGCGCTGATCGACGGGCTGGACGTGGAAAAGCGTGCGCTGGGAGCCCGGATCCACCGCGGCCGGGTCGCCAATGCCGCGATGAGCGCCTATGGGCGGGCGATGGCGACGCGGCGGTAGTGGGAGCGGGCAACCGAAGCCGACGCTCCCCTCAAAAATCCCCGCCAGTTTTCGCACCACCCGCCGTGGAACCAGACATCCAAAACCCGGAGCTATCGCCATGGCGCTCAAGCAGACCCTGCGCAAGCCGGCCCCGCCGAGGCCCGTTCTGACCAAGGCCCAGGCTCCCGTCCAACCCCTCGCCTGGACCCCTGACCGGAGCGGCACGCCGGAAACCCCGACCATCTTCCTCCGCGTCGACGCGGTGGAGGTGCTGGAGGCCTTCGTCGCCGAACTGGACCGCGCCGCAACGCGCGCCGAGGCGGCGGTGCGCGAGGGGCGGCCGCGCGATGCGCTGCTGGCGGCGGGCGACATGCAGACGCTGCTGCGGAGCTGGAAGGACCGGCTGGCCGATGCGCTGGCGCAGACGCGCAGCAAGCGCGTCGCCCCTGCCGTGCGCGGCGCCGCCAAGGCCGCCGCCGACCGGGTCCTGCCGGCGCTGGCCGCCCGCATGCGGGAGATGGAGGCGCAGATCAGGGTCCACCGCGCCCGCCAGACCGCCATCGGCGCCGCCCTGCGCGCCGCCTCCACCGCACCGGCCGGCGTCTATGGCGTCGCTTATGGCCCCGGCGCCCGCTATGGCGCGCGGGTGGCGATGCGCACCACCGGCCATGTCGTCGGCCTGACGGCCTGACCATTTGAGCGCGGAAAGCCGGAAAGGAGGCCCGCCATGTCGCTTCGCGTCGCCAGTTCCATCGCCTCATCGGCGCTGCGCACGTCCGAGGTCGGGATCGCCGTCGCCTCCTCCAACGTCGCCAATGCCGACACCGACGGCTACACCCGCAAGACCGCGTCCAACGTCACCCGCAGCACCGGCGTCAACGTCGCCAGCGTCGACGTCACCGCGGTCAGCAGCAACGTCGACCGCTATCTGCTGAAGACGCTCGTATCGGCCCAGTCCGACCTCGGCTACACCGATACCCGCAACAGCTATCTCGACCAGATGCAGTCGGCCTTCGGCAGCGTCAGCGACGACGACAGCGGCGGCACCGACATCGGGTCGATGATCGACGCGCTGGCCGACACGCTGGGCACGCTCGCCACCTCTCCCGAAAGCGAGAGCGCCAAGGCCGCCACCGTACAGGACCTGTCTGATCTGGCGGAGACGCTGCGCAACACCTCCTCATCCATCCAGTCGCTGCGCGCCCAGGCCGACGACGAGATCGCCACCACCGTCGACACCATCAACGAGACGCTGACCGGCATCGATTCCCTCAACGACCGGATCGTGAAGGGCAAGGCGCTGGGCCAGAACGTCACCGACCTGGAGGACCAGCGCAACACCGCGCTGAAGAGCCTGTCCAAGTCCATCGACGTCACCTATCAGGTCGACGACAGCGGGCTGATGCGCATCTCCACCGCGTCGGGCAAGTCGCTGCTTGACAGCAAGGTGCATGAGCTGTCCTACACGCCGGCCGCGTCGGTCAGCGCCGGCACTGCCTACAGCGCCAGCGGCAGCAGTGGGTTCAATGGCATCATGCTGAACGGAGTGGACGTCACCGGCTCGTCGCTCGGCGGTTCGCTGGGCGCGCTGGTTCAACTGCGCGACACCGACCTGCCGGCGCAGCAGGCCGGCCTGGACGAGCTGGCGACCACCCTGATCGACACGCTGAACGCCATCCAGAACCAGGGCACCTCCTACCCGGCGCCACAAAGCCTGACCGGCACAGAGACCGTCTCGGCCGGCGACGCGCTGAAGGTGACCAGCGGCACCCTGCGCGTCGCCGTCACCGACAGTTCCGGCACGGCGGCGGAGGTCCTCGACATCGACCTGTCGACCAAATCGACCCTTCAGGACGTCGTTGACGCCATCAACACGATGAGCAATGCCTCGGCCTCGATTTCCGCCGATGGCAAGCTGGTCATCTCCACCAACAGCGCCAGCAACGGCATCGCGCTGGGCGGCGACGCCAGCGATGGCACCACGGGCACTTTCTCCGACGCCTACGGCCTGAACGACCTGCTGACCGGCACCGGAGCCTCCGATATCAAGGTCGCTACCCGCATCGCCAACGACAGCAGCCTCCTCGCCACCGGGGCCCTGTCCTCCGCCAGCGGACTGACCGCCGGCGGCACGGCGCTGACCAGCGGCGAGGGATCGGTGGCGAAGGCGCTGTCGGCAGCCTTTTCCGCCAGCTACGACTTCGATGCCGCCGGGTCGTTGAGCGCCCGCAGCACGAGTTTCGCCGGCTATGTCGGTGCGGTGATTCAGGGGGCGGCGACGCTCGCCGACAAGGCATCCACCGCCTACGACAGCCAGAAAACCTACACCAGCAGCCTCGAATCGACTTTCTCGTCGCAGAGCGGCGTGAACGTCGACGAGGAGACCGCCGCGATCTCCACCCTGCAATCCGCCTACGAGGCCGCCGCCGCGGTCATGAAGACGCTGCAGGAGATGTTCAGCACGGCGCTCGACATGGTCCAGTAGAGGAGACCGCGATGGAACGGGTCGCGACCTACAACCATCAGAACACGCTCGTCCAATACATGATGAAGGCCGAGGCCAAGGTGGCTGCGGAACAGGTCCGCTCGGCGTCGGGGCTGAACTCCACCGACTACAAGGGCATCGCCTCGGACAGCGGCCGGCTGGTGAATCTCGAAAGCCATTACCGCCGGCTGGAACATTATATCGACGAGGGCGAGGTCGTGAACGGCCGCATCCAGTCGATGTACGACGCCGTCGGCGGCATGTCCGACCTGACCTCCCGCCTCAGCGCGCTGATCACCGGCCTGCAAGGCAACAATGCGGCCGGCGTCGAAGGCGTGGTGGCCGAGGCCGGCCAGCTGATGGAGGAACTCGGCGGGCTGCTCAACACCCGGCAGGACGGTCGCTATCTGTTCGCCGGCGGGCGCACCGACCAGCCGGCGGTCGATCTCGACAGCTACAGCGCGGCGACCTATCCCTCCAGTGCCGACACCGGCTATTACAATGGCGATTCCACCGTTGCCCATTTCCAGGCCGCCGACGATTTCGTGCTGTCCTACGGCGTCACCGCCGACCAGCCGGCCTTCGAGAAAGCCCTGCGCGCCTTCAGCCTGATCGCCAACATGTCGACCGATCCGGTCGACACCGATCTGCTGGCGGAGGCGACGCAACTCGCCTCCGACGCCACCGACGGGCTGTCCATCGTCCAGGCCAAGCTGGGTGCGGCCAGTTCCTCGCTGGAGAACACCATCGACCGCCATGTCGACGAGCAGCTTGTGCTGCAAACCCAGGTGGACGACATCCGCAGCGTCGATCTGGCCGAATCCACCACCAAACTGTCGCAGCTCCAGGCCTCGCTGGAAGCGACCATGAGCCTGATGAAGATCCTCGAAGAGAACAACCTGTCCAAATATCTGTGAAGGGTCGGGGGCTTCGCAAAAAAGCGCTAACCCTATCTAAAAAGTCCGCCAGCTTTCGCCGCCTGCCCCGTGAGTCCCGGTGAGGGTCGCCGAAACGGCCCGGTTCGATCAGGAGACCACATCATGCCCGTCATCTCGACCAACACGGCTTCCAATTCGGCCCTTCGTTACCTCAACATCAACTCGACCAACCAGTCGGACTCGGTCTCGAAGATCGCCAGCGGTTCGCGCATCACCAAAGCGTCGGACGATGCCGCCGGTCTCGCCGTCGGCACCTCGCTGAAGTCCGACGTCACGGTGCTGAACCAGGCGGCCACCAACGCCTCGCACGGATCGTCCATCCTCCAGACCGCCGACGGCGGCATGTCCAGCATCTCCGACATCGTGCAGCGCATGCGCTCGCTCGCCACGCAATCGCTGTCCGGCTCGGTCACCGACAACGAGCGCTCCTACCTCGACGCCGAATTCCAGCAGCTGCAGGACGAAATCGACGGCATCGCGTCGGGCACCCGCTTCAACGACGAATCCCTGCTCGACGGCGCGACCAACTGGTCGACCGGCGTGTCCTTCCGCGTCGGCACCACGTCGAACGACAACATCACGGTACAGATCGCCGGCGTCACCACGACGGGGCTTGGCATCAACACGCTGGATGTCGGCACGTCGGCCACCGCCGCCGCGGCCCTGACGGCGCTCGACACCGCGGTCACCACCCTGTCGGACGCCCGCGCCGATGTCGGCGCGCTGATCTCGCGCTTCGAATTCCGCAGCGACATGATCGACACCACCATCGAGAACACCGAAGCCGCCCAGTCCAAGATCATGGACGTCGACGTGGCCGAGGAACAATCCAAACTGGCATCGGAGAAGGTCCTGACCCAGGCCGCCATCGCCGTGCTGTCCCAAGCGAACCAGATGCCCGAGAATCTGCTCTCCCTTCTCCGCTGACGGTTCGCAAGGCCGCCGGTCAAGGGTGCCGCGTCCCGCACAGCCTCACACACTCGTGGGGCGCGCCCCGCCGGCGGCCGTTTCCTTCCATCGTCAACGCCGCAAAACCCCGCATCGCCGTGCCATCCGCCGCGTCCCCCGTGGCCGGAACCGGGAGAGCCTTGCCATGACCACCGTCAGCTCCACCACCTCCAGCACGGCCGCGACCACGGGCTATTCGGCCTTGTCCTCCAGCGATTCCGGCACCGGCATCGACTATTCCCTGCTGATCGAGGCCAAGGTGAACGCGCGGCTGGCCAAGGCCGACCGCATTGACACCAAGATCACCGCCAACGAGGCGAAGATCACCGCCTACACCGACCTGCAGGACAAGCTGCAGGCGGTCAGCGACGCCATCGACGGCCTGCGCAACCGCAGCGTCTCCACCGGCGCGTCCTCCAACCTGTTCGGCCAGCGGACCGCCTATGTCGGCGACGACGACGTGTTCAGCGCGACGGTGGACGACGATACGGAGGTCGGCACCTATTCGGTCGTGGTGCAGCAGCTCGCCACCAAGCACAAGATCGCGGCCGACGGCGTCGCCAGCAAGACGAGCGCGCTCGGCTATTCCGGCAGCTTCACGCTCCAGGCGGCCGACGGCAGCGCCGTCACCATCGCGATGGACAGCGACGACAGCCTGACCGACCTGCGCGACACGATCAACGCCAACAAATCGACCAGCGGCGTCACCGCCAGCATCGTCCAGGTCAGCGACAGCAGCTATCAGCTGATCCTGACCTCCAACAACACCGGCCAGGCCATTTCGATGACCGACGGTGGCGATGGCGTCCTCTCCTCGCTCGGGCTGACCGACAGCGACGGCGCGATCAAGAACGAACTGGTCGCAGTCCAGAGCGCGATCGTCGAGGTTGACGGCGTCACCATCACCCGCAGTTCCAATACCATCGACGACGCCATCGAAGGCGTGACGCTGAACCTCTACAGCGCCAGCCCGGACACGGCGATCTCGATGGAGGTGTCGACCGACCTGTCCTCGATCAAGTCGGCGATCACCAGCTTCGTCGACGCCTACAACGAATACCGCGACTTCGTGGTGACGCAGCAGGCGACGACCAGCGACGGCACGGCGTCCAGTGACGCCACGCTGTTTTCCGACAGCCTGCTGCGGCAGATTGTCCGGTCGGTGAACAGCGCGCTCAACACCTCCATCACCACCGACGACGGCACGGTTCTGTCGATGGCCTCGCTGGGCATCAGCTTCAACAGTTCGAACGAGCTGGAGCTGGACGAGGACACGCTGAACAGCATCCTCAGCAGCAACATCGACTCGGTCAAACAGTTGCTCGGCCTCAACATGACCTCGTCGTCGAGCCAGATGTCGCTGCTGCGCTACACCAGCAGCGCCTCGGCGCTGTCCTTTACGCTGGACATCGTGCGCGGCGAGGACGGGACGCTGGCCTCGGCCTCGGTCGGCGGCGACAACAGCCTGTTCACCGTCAGCGGCAACCGCATCATCGGTGCGACCGGCTCGGACTATGAAGGCATCGTGCTGGTCTATTCCGGCAACAGCGGCAGCGTGGACATCGACTTCTCGCAGGGGCTGGCCGACAAGCTGTTCGGCGTCATCGACGATGCATCGGCCACCTACGGCAGCGACCTCGCCACCGCCATCGACGATCTGGAAACCCGGGACACCGAGCTGGAAAGCCGGTCCACCGACATCAAGACCAAGGCCGAGACCTACCGCAGCACCCTGACCGCCTATTACGCCAGGCTGGAGGCGGCGGCGGAACAGGCGGCGCTGCTGCTGAAACAGCTGACCTACAAGGACAGCAGCAGCGACAGCTGACCCCGGTCAAGGTTCATCCAATGACGAGGATTTGGCGCCATGCGCAATTCCGCCTATTCGAAGGCCCTGAACGCCTATGCCGTCGCCAACAGCGCGGTGCCGCCGCTGACGGCGGTGGTGCGGCTGTACGAGCGGGCGATGACCCATTTGCACGCCGCCCGCGACGCCGCCGCGGAGCGCCGGTTCGAAGCGCACCACACCGCGATCCGAAACGCGGTCATGGTGTTCGCGGGCCTTGATTCCATTCTGGTTTTCGACAAAAATGAAGATGTCGCGCTGACGCTTCGCCGGTTCTACCACCGGCTGATCGCGCAGGCCGGCGCCGCCGCCAGCCGGACGGATCCGGTTGCGGCCTGTGACTCGCTCATCCGCCAGACGTCCTTCATGCTGAAGGCTTGGCAGGCCGTGGCCGCAGAACGCGGCGGGCCATCCACTGTCGTCGGTGCCACGGCCAAAGGGCCGCATGCATCCGTCGTCGGGAGAACGATGGATCATGCAAATGGCGGACTCTCGGCTTGACCGTCCTTGCGAGGATTCCGGTGCCGGTCGCTCCATGTCCGGAGATCTGAGCCGGGGGCCAGCCTCCGGCGTCATCATCCCTGCGGACGAGGACAGCGACGAAGCGCTGATGGCGCAAATCCGCTCCGGCAGCCAGACGGCTTACCGGACGCTGGTTCATCGTCATCTGAAGCGCACCTACGCCCTGGCCCGCCGCCTGACCGGCAACGAGGCGGAGGCTGAGGATGTGGTGCAGGACGCCTTCCTCCAGGTCTGGCAACGCCGCAGCCAATGGAGCGACGATGGCGGCGCCCGCTTCACCACATGGCTCTACCGGGTGGTGGTGAACCGCTGCATCGACCACAAGCGGCGGCCGGTCGGCCAGGATCTGGAAACCGTGGCGGAACCGTCGGACAGCGCGCCCGATGCGGTCAGCACCATCCATCGCCGGCAGGTCGCCGCCCGGCTGCTGGAGGCCCAGGACAGGCTGACTCCGCAGCAGCGCGCGGCCGTGACCCTGTTTTATTACGAGAATTTAAGCAATGCCGACATCGCCAGCGTTATGCAAATCAGCATAGGTGCTGTAGAGTCACTGTTGAAACGCGCGCGCCAGCAGCTCCGGCTGCTGCTGCGCGCCAGTGCGCAGGCGGCCAGGGATTCCTTCGATGACGGATGAGGAGTTTCGCGATCGGCTCGATCGTCACGGAGGCGACCTCGCCCTTTGGCCGGCCGACGCGGCGAGGGACGCGCGGCGCCTTCTTCTGCGTTCGGTCAAGGCGCAGGCGATGCTGGACGAGATGGTGACGATGGAGCTGGCGCTGGGCCATCCCGAAGACCGCCCGCCGCCCGGTCTCGCCGACCGCATCTTTGCCGCGGCTTTCCGCCTGCCGCCGTCCGACCGCGGCTTCGACGAGGATGGCGATCAGCCGCCCCGTTTGATGTAGCCGATTGATATAGCCGTCAGCGCCCCGCCACCCGGCGCAGTTCCACCGCAATTCGCTCAAGCGCCTGCTCCAGCCCCTGGCCGCCCAGCGGCTGGAACAGGCGCATCGACGGGTACCAGGGCCGCCCGGCGGTGCCGAGTTGCGTCCAGTCGCGATGGCCGAAGCGCCAGACCGGCACGCCCAGCGCACCGGCAAGCTCCGCCACCGAATTCGCCGGCGCGATGACGAGGTCGAGTGTCGAGACCAGTGCCGCCGTCTCTTCGAAATCGTCACGCAGGTCGAGCCCGGTCCAGCCATAGATCGGCTGCCCGAACCGGCGTTCCGCCGCCAGGATCTCGCGCTGGCACTCGTCATATTGCAAATTCACGAAGGTCACGCCGGGCACGGCGAAGACCGCCCCCCAGCCATCCAGCGGCAGATAGGCACTGCGGCGGTCGGCGGTCATCACTTGGCTGCGCCAACTGATGCCGACACGCAGGTCGTCGCCGGCGCCGTCCAGCCGCTCGCGCCAGTCGGCGGCTCGGCCACCCTGGGCGAACAGCCAGCAGGACCGCGTCGGGAAGGCCGACAGCCGTTCCCGCAGCAGACGGGGGACCGAGCCGGCCGGGATGTGATAGTCGCAATCGACCGTCTCGGCTTCCATCAGCCCGCAGGGCGGCTGTTCGGCCCGCAATGTCGCCTTCGGGAAGGAGCGGGCGAACAGCGGCACCAGCCGGCGCTCGCACTCGATCACCACATGCCCCGCCATCTTGATCAGGTCGGGATAGCAGGATGCGAAAAGAAACTCGTCGCCCACCCCCTGCTCGCGCCAGACGAACAGTCGCTTGCCGGCCAGCGGCTCACCCGTCCATTCGGGAATGGTGAAGCGCCGTTCCGGGCGGACGCGGCCGGCCTTGAAGCGGAAAGCGTAGTCGGCCCAGCCGGCGCTCAGCGCGCCGCGCTCCAGCGACAGCAGGCCGCGGTTGAAGCGGGCCAGCGCATGGCCGGGGGAGGCGGCGACCGCACGCTCGAACCAGCGGCCGGCATTGGTGCGGGCCTGCCGCTGCTCCGCCAAGCCCAAAGTGCAGAGCGGATCGGCCAGCGACGGTGCCAGCGCCAGCGCCCTGCGGCAGGCAACATCGGCCTCGACGGGGTTCTGGGCGCCGTTCAGCGCATAGGCCAGCACGGCATGCAACGGCGCATGGCCGGGCATCAGGCGGATGGCGCGGCGCACCTGGATGATCGCCAACGCAAAGGCTTCGCGGTCGGAGAGATCAGCACCGAGATTGCCCAGCGCATCGGCGAAAGTGGGGTTGAGCGCCAGCGCCCGCTTCCAGCAGCCTTCCGCCTCCACCGGACGCGCCTGCGCCTTGCAGGCGTTGCCGAGATTGTTCCAGGCTTCCGCCTGACCGGGGTCTCGGGCGATGGCACGGCGTTGCCAGTGCTCGGCACGGCCATAATCCCCGAGCGCGGCTTCCGCCAGCCCGAGATTGACGAGGGCCGGCACATGGCAGGGATCGAGAGCCAATGCGGTCCGGAACCGTTCGCGCGCCTCCGCATGACGGCTGAGCGCATGCAGCAGCAGGCCCAGATTGTTCCGTGTCTCGGCATGATCGGACTGGCGCCGCAACGCCTCGCCATAGGCGCTTTCCGCCTCGGCCAGCCGGCCCGCTCCCTGGAGCGCGGCACCCAGATTGGCCCAGACCGATCCGGTATCGGCACCCAGCCCGATGGCCTCCCGATACGCAGCGGCGGCCTCGGCCACTGCACCCCAGCGGCGCAGCGCATTGGCCAGCGCGATCCGGGTCGAAGCGTCCTGCGGCCGCAGCCTCGCCGCCAGCCGGTAGCAGCCGATGGCCGCAGCGGCCTGCCGCAGATCCTCCAGCGCGCGGCCCATGCCGAGCCGCGGTTCGGCCGCACCCGGCACCAGACGGGCCGCCGCGCGGTAACAGCGCAGGGCCGGCACCGGCCGCGCCTGCCGCCCGGCGATGGCGCCCAGCAGGCACAGCGCATCGGCGTCGTCCGGGTTGACGGCGAGAGCCCGGCGGGCGCTGGCAAGCGCCGCGGTCACCCGCCCCTCCTCCATCAGCGCCTGCCCCAATGCCAGATGATAGGAGCCGACCAGCGCGTTGGAGCGCGCCGCGGTGTCGAACAGACGGGTGGCGTCGGTGCGCCGCCCATCCTGAAAGGCGATATGGCCCAGCAGATGGGCGGCGTCGCCATGCGTCGGGTCGATCCGCAGGATCTCGCGATAGAAACGCTCCGCCCGCTCGGTCTGTCCGGCATTGTGGTGCTGGACCGCAAGGCGCAGCAATCCGTCGGTACGCCGTGTCGCGTTCCCGTCCATGTCGTCGCCGTTCCGTCAAATGAACTGGTCAGCGGCATCCATGGCCGCGTCTGTTCCTTGTTACGGCGCCGACATGGGACTCCTGCGCGGGCTTGCAACTTTTCCGCTGCCCTCCGTACTTTTATGTGTCGGGCCTCGATGTATCAGGCGAGCGAGGTGTGCGAGCATACCCAGAGAACCCGCGCCTCCCCCTCGCCACCCGAGATGCAGGCATGCCCCATGGCGCTGTCGAAATAGCAGGAATCGCCCTTGGACAGGGTCAGGGGCGTGTAGTAATCGCTGTGCACCATCACTTCTCCTTCCAGCACATAGATGAACTCCTCGCCATCATGGTGGGAAAGCTCGCCGAATTGCTGGATGCTGCGTGCCTTGATCGTGGTCACCAGCGGGACGAACCGCTTGTTGGGCAGGTCGGCGTTCACCGCCTCGTACCGGTACTGGTCGGTTTCGTGCACCGCGCCGCCACCGGCCCTGGTGACGCTGCGGCGGCCCAGCGGGGTCGGCTTCGGGACCTGACCGAACAGTTCTCCCACCTCCACCCCCAGACCGGAGGCCAGTGCGGCAATCTTCTCGTAGGTCGGCGACAGCTGCCCGTTCTCGATCTTCGACAGGGTCGATATCGAGACGCCTGACCGCTCGCTCAGCTGCTGAAGCGTCAGTTGCGCGGCCGCCCTCAGGCGCTTCAGCGTCGGCGCAAGCATGCCCGCGGCGCCATTCGGCCCTGGCCCGTCCCGGCCGGTTCGCTGTGATGATCCGCCCACGCTGTCTTCCCGACTTGATGCAACCGGCTCGGCCGGCCGAGAGAGTATAGTCGGCGGAAGTTTTTCTTATACGAAAATTTTGTGGCGCATGATCCGAAGCAGATATAGCGTGACGGTCCCTGACGCCCATCCGTCGCGAGGAGAGCACCGCCTTGACCACAGCCGCCCTGTCCATGCTGTCGCCCGCGGAAACGGCCGAACTCCTGCCTTTCGCTCCCCTGTGCGATGCCATCGCCGATGCTGCCCGCGACTATGCCGCCGGCCGGATCCACAGCCCCGAACGACAAGTCCTGCCGCTGCCGCAGAATGGCGTCCTCCTGTCCATGCCGGCGACGGCCGGGGATATCGGCATCCACAAGCTGGTCAATGTCTGTCCGGGGAACGGGGCGCTCGGACTGCCGACCATCCATGGCGTGGTCGCTGCCTATGACGGTGCCACCGGTGCCCCACTGGCGATCCTCGACGGGCCGACGGTCACCGGCCGCCGCACTGCCGCCGTGTCGATGTTGGCGGTCCGGACGCTCGCACGGCGCCCTCCTCAGCATGTCGCCCTGTTCGGCACCGGCAAGCAGGCCGCGTATCATGTCGAGGCTCTGGCATCGCTCTACCCCGGGATCCGGGTCGACGTGCATGGTCGGCGGGAAGAGGCCTGCCAGTCCTTTTGCCGGACCTCCGGCGGGGCGGGAATCGATCTGCGGCCGGCCTCCGGGGCGGTGGACCCCGCCGTCGATGTCGTCATCACCCTGACGACCAGCCTCGTGCCGGTCTATGACGAAGCACCGCGGCCGGACCGGCTGCTGGTCGGCGTCGGCGCCTTCAAGCCGGAGATGGCCGAATTCGGCGCGACCTCCATCCATGGCAGCGACGTCTTCATCGACGACCCGGCCGGCGCGCGCCATGAGGCCGGCGACCTGATCCTGGCCGGCTTCGACTGGACGAGCGGACGCTCGCTGGCCGATGCGCTGGCCAAGGCGCAGGACGGCACCGGCTTGACCGACAGGCCCCGCCTGTTCAAGAGCGTCGGCTGTGCCGCCTGGGATCTCGCCGCCGCGCGCTGTGCACTGAGGAACGGCTCCCCGGCATAGGGCACCGGCGCTATTTCTCGCCGATGAAGGCGCAGTGGGGAAAATTCTGGAAGTCGTAGCGGTGGATGCGCAGGTCCGGCCGATGGCGGCCCAACCAGTCCAGCGCGGCCAGATGGGCGGTCTGGTCGAGCATCCACTGCGGCCGGCCCTCCAGCAGGAAATGGCCGATATAGGCCGCCACCGTTGCTAGATACTGTCCGGCGAGCGGCGTGTCGTTGTAATAGACGAAACCGACGGGAACCTCGCGGAACGGCCCACGCCGCCTGCGATCGTGGAGGATGCCAAGGTCGAATCCCGCCGTTTCGGCGGCAAGCAGCCGCAGATCGCTGCGGGTTGTCGCGTCCAGATCGATCAGGATCAGCGGCCGGCCAAGATGCCGGTGCCATTGCTGGACGCGGATGAAACGCGCGCAGGCGTAATAGGTGACGCGCTGCGCGTGGGACCAGGCAGTGAAGTCCGGCTGCTCGGTCGACAGGCCGATGGACAGCGGATAAAGCCGCCGCCATTCGCCCAGCATCCCCAACAGCGACGGCGTCGGCGAAACCACGTTCAGCACAACCGACGCGCCGGGACTGCACTCGCCGATGGACCGGAAAAGGTCCGGTCCGAAGCGACGCACATAGATCTCGTCACCGCTCACCATGATGACCGGGCCGCTGCCCTCCGGCAGATCCGCCACAATGGTCATTTCCGGCAGCCGGGCGATGACGCTGTCCAGCGGGGGCAAGCGTTCGAAGAACGCATCGTCCGCCCGCAGCATCGACCAGGACCCGAGTTCGCCGGCACCGTCCAGTTCCGCATCCGCAAAACGGGCGGCGAATCTCATCTGCAGCTTCGATGCAAGGGTCAGACGTCCCCGCCGATAGACGTGATAGCCCACAATCGAGGCGGCCAGGGCATCCTTTGGATCGCCGCGCAGGCGCCGCCACGCCGCCCGCGCCGCCCATGAAAGCCGCCGGTCGTCCAGAGCACCCAGCTGGAACAGATCGAGCGCCAGCGCCAGCCACAGGCGCAGACTGCCCGGCTCGTCGGGATGGACCGTCTGGACCCGGTGCAGATGATCGAAGGCCTTCACCGCCAGGCCGAGATCGAGCGTCATCGCCTTCCCCGGTGTCCAGTCCAACAGCCCGCTGCGGTATTGGTGCAGCCGGGCAAGGGCGTCATGTCCGCGCACCGACTGCGGATCGAGCGCCACAACACGGCAGGCGGCGACCTCCAGTCGGCCGGCCTCCTTGCGGCGCAGAACCTCGAGATTGTTCCGCGCCTGCTTGTGGTCGGGCACCACGGCCAGGATGCGCTGGTACCAGGCGGCCGACTCCAGGGGCGATCCGGTGCCGGCCGGCGGCGGCGCGGCGAGGAGGTTCGCCAGATTGTAGGCCCCCGCCACATGGGCCGGCGCCAGTGCCAGGGCCCGCCGGCAGGCATATTCGGCATCCTCCGGCCGGCCGGCCCCGCGCAGCAGGCTGGCATAATTGGCCCACTGATCCGGGCTGTCGGGCTGGGCCGCCGCCACCTGACGGAAATGGTCGGCGGCCTCGGCGGGACGGCGGGTCTGCATCAGGAGCAGGCTCAGCATCTGGAGCGCCTGGAGATGGCCGGGCATGGCCGTCAGGAATGCGCGGTATCCCGCCTCCGCCTGTGTCAGATCACCCTGCTGGTGACTGCGGATGATCTGACCGAGATCCATGCCCGTCCCTTCCCCATTGCTCCGCGGCCATTCACCGCCAGGCGGCGGTGATGGCGGCCTCGACCTGCGGCAAGGCATCGGGATCGATGCTCATCGTGCCGGCCGCCGGCGGAGCGAACCCTGCCATGGCCTGCACCAGCCGGTCCACCATGGAGTCCAGCAGCACGGCTCCATCGGCCGTCTCGATGCTGTCCATTTGATGCTCGACGCCGCTGTACCAGCCGGCGATGGTCACCTTGTCGGCCGTGCCGACCACCTGCACCTCCAGATCGCTGCCCGATTTGGTGAACCAGAGCTGATGGGCATCGATGCCGGCGTCGAACACCAGCCGGTCATGGTCGATATCGCCGTCATTCTCTACGATGCGGTCACGCCCGTCCCCACGTCCGAACCGGTAAACATCGTCGCCCAGCCCGCCGGCCAACGTGTCGTCCCCGGCACCGCCGCTCAAGGTGTCGTCGTTGAGCACAGACCTGGAAACCACGACGCTGTTGGAGGCGAAACCGACGATGTCGGCCCGGCCGTCGCCATCGACGTCGGCGAGCTGACGGGGGTAGGTGTTGTAGTTGCTCCAGCCGTTGTAGCCGTAGTCGCTTGTCCCGATGCGCATCCGGCTGAAGGTGCCGTCCGCCTGACCGAACGACACGTAAGCTCCGTTGCTGGCGAATCCGACGATGTCCATCCGGCCATCGCCATTCACATCGGCCAGTTGGCGGGGATACTGGTCCTCGCTTGTCCAGCCACCGGTGTTTTTGGTGAAGTTGTCGCTGTAGGCGACTTTCATCGGGGCGAACGTGCCGTCGGCCCGCCCTTGCGCGATAAAGACTTTATCGCCACCGAAACCAACGATGTCAGCCATGCCGTCACCATCGACGTCGCCGAGAAGACGGGGATAGTCGTTGTTATTGGACCAACCGTAGCCGGTGGTGAAACTGCCATTATAGGCGAGATTGACGGCCCCGAAGGTTCCGTCCGCCTGCCCCAGGGAGGTCACCACGCCGACGCTGGAGAAACCGACGATGTCCGCCCGGCCGTCACCGTTCACATCCCCAAGCAGTCGGGGATATTGGCTCATGCTGGTCCAGGTGGTTCCATAAGTGAGATTTCCGGTCAGCGCCCTCTGAGCGGCTGCGAAAGTTCCATCCTCCTTGCCCAGAGCCACCCGCACTTCGTTACTGGCGAAGCCGACGATGTCCATTCGTCCATCGCCATTGACATCGGCCAGCATTCGGGAAGTGACGTTCTGGCTGTTCCAGCCGCCATAGCCGGGCGTGAAATCCCCATTGTAGGCGACCTGGACCGGTCCGAAGCTGCCATCCGCCTTACCAAGGGCAATTTGAACCGAAGTGCTGGAGAAACCGACGATGTCCGCCCGGCCATCGCCATTCACGTCGCCGGTCAAACGGGGAACATAGTCCTGCGTCGTCCAGGTGACGGAAAAAGCGCCGTTGAACACCGTCGACATCGAATCGAACAGGTATGTGCCGCTTTCCGACCCGGCATCCCCGATCAAGCTGTCGTTGCCGTCGCCCCCCTCCAGAACATCCCGTCCGGTGCCGCCCACAAGCGTGTCGGCGCCGGCGCCGCCCGTCAGCCGGTCATCGTCGGCATTTCCGGCAAGCACGTCGTCACCGTCGCCGCCGTCGATGGCATCGTTGCCCTCACCGCCCGACAGGCTGTCGTTGCCGCCACCGCCCAGCAAGGTGTCGTTGCCGCCTTCGCCATAGGCGACGTCAAAGTCGCCGGAGCCGACCACGTCGGCCCGGCTGTCCAGCAGATCGTCGCCGTCGCCGCCATGCAGTTCGTCGCGGCCGGTGCCGCCGATCAGCGTGTCGTTACCGGCATAGCCGGTCAGCACGTCGTTGCCGCCCCGCCCGTCGAGCAGGTCGCCGTTCGCATAGCCGAACAGCGCGTCGTTGCCGTCGCTACCGATGGTTTCCAGCTGCAGGGCGGGATTCGACAGCAGCACCTCCGTCCCGTCCTGGAAGCGGACGGTCTCCAGATAGTTGCTGCCGTTGCCGGCGCCGCTGAAGCGGTTGGAGATGACCACCTGCTCCGGCCGGTCGCGGAAGCGCAGCACCAGATTGTTGTCGAAGCGCGCGATCAGAAGCTGGTCGGCCGCAAATCCTTCGCCGAATAGCAGCGTGTCGTTGCCGGCGCCGCCGATGATGGTGTCCCGCCCGCCGTCATAGATCACCAGATCGTCGCCGGCGCCGCCGTCGATGTTGTCGTCGCCGTCGCCACCCCGGATGGTGTCGTTGCCCGCCTCGCCATAGAGAAGGTCGTTGCCGGCTCCGCCCTGGATGACGTCGTCGCCGTCGCCCCCCTGAATGCTGTCGTCACCCGCCTCGCCATAGAGGAAATCGTTATTGGCCCCGCCGTTGAGCGTGTCGATCCCGTCGCCGCCATACAGTTCGTCGGAACCGTTGTTGCCCGCCAGGGCGTCATTGCCGGTGCTGCCCATCAGCGTGTCGTCGCCGTCGCCACCCGACAGGGCGTCATTGCCGGCACCTCCGTCGAGCAGATCGTCGCCGGCGCCGCCGTAAAGGGTTTCGTTGCCGCCGCCGCCGCGCAGGGTGTCGTCACCGTCGTCGCCGGACAGCGTGTCGCTGCCGCTCATGTCATCGCTGTTGTCGAGCAGGTCGTTGCCGGCGCCGCCGAACAGCTGATCGCTTCCCGCCCCGCCATACAGGATGTCGTCGCCGCCATAGCCATAGATGCTGTCGTTGCCGCCACCGCCACGGATGGTGTCCGAAGCGGCATATCCCTCAAGCGTGCGGGCCGCGGCATCGTCCCAGGTGTCGATGATGAGGCCCGGATTCGTCAGGTCGACGGTCCGCCCATCGGCAAACAGCAGGGTTTGCAGGTAATTGGTGCCGTTGCCGGCACCGCTGAACCGGTTGGCGACGACGATCCGGTCGGTCTTGCCGTTGAAGCGGACATGCAGGTCGTTGCCGTAACGCTCGAACCGCAGATCGTCGCTGCTGTAGCCTTCACCGAAGGACAGCGTGTCGTTGCCGCCGCCACCGGTCACCGTGTCGGCGCCGCCCTGGTAAAGCACGAGGTCGTCGCCAGCCCCGGTGACGATCCAGTTGGCACCGGCACCGCCGGCCAGCGTGTCGTTGCCGTCCTCGCCGTAAAGCGTATCGGCATCGTCCCCGCCGGACAGGATGTCCGCACCGGCACCGCCATACAGCGTGTCGACCCCCGCCCCGCCCAGCAGGCTGTCGTCGCCGGCGTCGCCATACAGAATATCGTTGCCGTCATCGCCATTCAGAGTGTCGTTGCCGCCGCCGCCATACAATGTGTCGATACCGGCACCGCCGGACAGGCTGTCCTTGCCCTCATCGCCCTTGATGGAATCGTTCCCGGCATTCCCCTCGATCAGGTCGTCGCCGTCGCCGCCATAGAGCGCGTCGTTGGCGGCACCGCCATAAAGCGTGTCGTTACCCGCCTCGCCATAAGCACTGTCGCCGCTGGCCGTGTCGTCCCGGCTATCGATCAGGTCGTCGCCATCGCCGCCGTAAAGGGCATCGGCACCGGAGCCGCCATACAGCGTGTCGTTGCCGCCATAGCCATAGATCGCGTCGGTGCCGCCGTTGCCACGGATCACATCGCCGGCATTGTAGCCTTCCAGCACATGCCCGACGTCGCTGTCGCGCGTGGCGATGAACAGGTCGGTTCTGGACAGATCCACCGTTCCGCCATCGGCGAAGCGCAGGGTCTGCACATAGTTCGCCCCCTCACCATTGCCGTTGAAGCGGTTGGCGACGACGATCCGCTTGCCGAGATCGTCGAAGACCAGATGGAGATCCTTGCCGAACCGTTCCAACCGCAGGCCGGACTGGCTGTAGCCTTCGCCGAAGACCAGCTCGTCGTTGCCGCCGCCGCCCACCACGGTGTCTGCGCCGCCTTCATAGACGATGCGGTCGTTGCCGGCACCGCCGTTGATGGTGTTGGCGCCTGTCCCGCCATACAGCGTGTCGTCGCCGTCCCCGCCTTCGAGGGAATCTGCACCGGCGCCACCTTCCAACCGGTCGGCACCCGTTCCACCATACAGTGCATCGTTGCCGTCCCCGCCAATCAGCAAATCATCGCCGGCATAGCCGTACAGGGTGTCGTTGCCGCCGGCGGCGTCGATGGTGTCGTTGGCCATGTAGCCGTAGAAGGTTTCCGCCGTCGACTGCCCATGGGTTTCTATCACAATGGTCTGGGCGGACAGGTCTATGGTGCTGCCATCGGCGAACTTCACGGTCTGCACGAAGTTCGCACCGTCGCCTTCGCCGCTGAACCGAGCGGCCAGGACGATGCGGTCGCCGGTGTCGCGGAAGATCAGGTGCAGGTCGGCGCCGATGCGCGAGAGGTACATTTGATCCCGGCTCAATCCGGGCTCCAGTTCCAGCACGTCAGCGCCGCCACCACCGGTGATGCTGTCCACGCCGTCACCGGTGGTGAAGCGGATCACGTCGTCGCCAGCACCACCATCGATTGTATCGTTGCCGGCACCGCCTTCGAGCGTATCGTTGCCGGCCTGACCATAGAGGTAATCGGCACCAGCGCCACCAAGAACGGAATCGGCACCGTCCTCGCCATAGAGGTAATCGTTGCCGCCACCGCCGTCGATCAGATCGCTCCCGGTGCCGCCATAGGCGACATCGACACCGCCGCCGCCATAAATGGTGTCGTTGCCGGTTCCGCCATAGGACGCATCGTTGATGCCGCCGGCATTGGAATCGTCGCGGTTGTCGATCAGGTCGTCGCCGGCGCCGCCGTGCATCTCGTCGGACCCGGAGCCGCCCAGGATGGTGTCGTCGCCGGCACCACCGAGGATTGTGTCGTTGTCGGCACCACCCGACAGGCTGTCGTTGCCTTGGCCGCCGCTGAGCGCGTCATTGCCGGCGCCGCCGTCAACGACATCGTTGCCAATTTCGGGAGACAGGGAAGGAGACGGTAGTAGCGAATTCAGAGACCACTCTGCCGGTGAATAGTTCTCCCAGATATAGAAGCCGGCGGATATGGGGTATCCATCGACCTCCAGACCCGCAACGAAGACTGCGTTGCTGGCTCGCCACTGACCCCAGTTATTATTGACAATACTGATATTCAGACGGCTGGCTTCGCTCACGTCCCGTATGGTAAGGCGGTAGTCCCTTAGCTGACCGACATACTGAATGTAATTTCCCGTCGGATCGAGGTGCGAATAGTAAACATTGATTGTCTCGTCCATGACGACGTTGCCGTCGAGTGTCACGATGACGCGAGGCCAGCCATTAACGGTATGCCCACCGAGTCTCAGTCGAACGGTTATCACTTCGTTTCCGGCGGTCGATATCTCGTCGCCCCACAAGCGGTCTTCTCCACCGGAACCGACAACCGTGTCGTTCCCGTTTCGGCCGAAGACCATATCGTTGCCGTCACCGCCATCGACCACATCAGCGCCGTCGCCGCCATCCAGGTAATCCTGGTCGGCGCTGCCCGTCAGCGTATCCTCACCGCCATAGCCATAGATCGTATCGTTGCCGGCCTGCCCGTCGATGGTGTCGCCGACGTTGTAGCCTTCCAGCTTCTCGCTTCCTGCGCCGCCGATCGTCTGGATCACCAGATCCTGGCGCGTCATGTCCTCCAGCGATCCGTCGGCAAAGCGCAGGGTCTGGGCATAGGCGGAACCGTCGCCAGCACCGTTGAAACGGTCCTTGACGATGATCTGGTCGGACCGCCCGGTAAAGCGCACGTAAAGGTCGTTGCCGAAGCGGGCGTAATAGAGCGTGCTCCTGTCGAAGGACGCATCCAGTTCGATGACGTCGTTGCCGCCGGTGTTGTAGACGATGTCCTGACCGCCGTCGAAGCGGATGACATTGTTCCCGGTTCCGCCGTAAAGCGTGTTGTTGCCGGCCCCGCCGATCAGCGTGTCATCACCGGCGTCGCCATAGAGCGTGTCGTCCCCCTCACCGCCATCCAGCGTATCGAGCCCGTCACCGCCTTCCAGCCGATCGGCACCGACCCCACCGGTCAGCGTGTCGTCGCCCGACCCGCCATAGAGTTGGTCATTGCCGGTCCCGCCATCCAGCGTGTCGTTCCCGCCATAGCCATAGATCGTGTCGTTGCCATCGACGCCCTGGATCAGGTCGCCGACATTGTAGCCCTCCAGCTTTTCGGAACCGGCGGTCGCCAGCGTTTCCAGCGTCAGCGTCGGGTCGGTCAGGTCCACCCGCTGCCCGTCGGCGAACAGCAGGGTCTGGACATAGCTCGCCCCGTCGCCGGCGCCGTTGAAGCGGTTCTTCAGCACGATCTCGTCGGTCGCACCCCGGAAGCGCAGATAGAGGTCGTTGCCGAAGCGGGCGTAATAGACATCCTCCCGCCGCAGGCCGCTGCGGATTTCCAGGACGTCGTTGCCGCCCTCGTTGGTGATGGTGTCCCGGCCGCCGGCATGGTGGATCACGTCGTCGCCCAGGCCGGTCAGGATGGTGTTGGTTCCCGTCCCGCCTTCCAGCGTGTCGGCGCCATCGCCGCCCTGGATGCTGTCGTCACCAGTACCGCCCGACAGGCTGTCGTCGCCGACCCCGCCGGACAGCGTGTCGTTGCCGTCGCCGCCCAGCAGGCTGTCGTCGCCGGCATTGCCCTCCAGCCAATCGTTGCCGGCCTTGCCCTCCAGCCGGTCGTTGCCGTCGCCGCCGGAGAAGGTCTCGGCCGCGTCGCCGCCGAGGATGGTGTCGTCGCCAGCCTCGCCATAGGCGACGTTCAGCGACGCCCCGGTGCCGGTGTCGTCCCGGTTGTCGATCAGGTCGTTGCCGTCGCCACCATAGAGCTGGTCGGCTCCCACGCCGCCGATCAGGGTGTCATCGCCGGTCCCGCCGGTCAGGCTGTCGTTGCCATCACCGCCTTGCAGCAGGTCGTCGCCATCGTCGCCGTTCAGCCGGTCGTCACCGGCCCCGCCGATCAGCGTATCGTCGCCCAATCCGCCATAGAGCTGGTCGTTGCCGGTACCGCCATCCAGCGTGTCGTTTCCGCCATAGCCATAGATCGTATCGTTGCCGCCGATGCCCTGGATCAGGTCGCCGACATTGTAGCCCTCCAGCTTTTCGGAGCCGGCGGTCGCCAGCGTCTCCAGCTTCAGCGTCGGGTCGGTCACGTCCACCCGCTGCCCGTCGGCAAACAGCAGGGTCTGGACATAGCTCGCCCCGTCACCGGCGCCGTTGAAGCGGTTCTTCAGCACGATCTCGTCGGCCGCGCCGCGGAAGCGCAGATAGAGGTCGTTGCCGAAGCGGGCGTAATACAGGTCCTCCCGCCGCAGGCCGCTGCGGATTTCCAAAACGTCGTTGCCGCCCTCGTTGGTGATGGTGTCCCGGCCGCCGGCATGGCGGATCACGTCGTCGCCCAGGCCGGTCAGGATGGTGTTGGTTCCCGTCCCGCCTTCCAGCGTGTCGGCGCCGTCGCCGCCCGAAAGGAAGTCGTCGCCGTCACCACCCTGGAGACTGTCATTGCCGGCATCGCCGTACAGTGTGTCGTTGCCGGCGTCGCCGGACAGGCGGTCGTCGCCCTCACCGCCTTCCATGTAGTCGGTCCCGGCCCCACCGACGATCAGGTCGTTGCCCGCACCGCCATAATGGAGGTCGGCATCGTCGCCGCCCTCCAGCGTGTCGTCGCCGTCGCCACCTTCGAGCCGGTCGGCCCCGGCACCGCCGAGCAGCCGGTCGTTGCCGGTGCCGCCGAGCAGAACGTCGTTGCCGGCCCCGCCATCGAGCAGATCGTCGCCGCCATAACCGAGGATGGTGTCGGTGCCGCCAAGGCCGCTGATGGTGTCGTTGGCGTTGTAGCCTTCCAGCGTCTCGTTGAACTCGTTCGCCACCGTTTCCAGCACCAGCGCGGGATCGGACAGGTCGGCCCGGTCGCCGTTGGCGAACAGCACGGTCTGGACATAGCTCGCGCCGTCGCCGGCCTTGTCGAAGCGTCCGGTCAGCACCACCTCGTCGCTTCGGTTGCGGAAGCGCAGGTACAGGTCGTTGCCGAAACGGGCGTAATACATGTCGGCCCGCGTCAGCCCGCCACCGATCTCCAGCGTGTCGGCGCCGGCTTCATTGGTGATGGTCTCGCGCCCGCCGTCGAAGCGGATCGTGTCGTCACCGGCTCCGGTGAACAGCCTGTCGGTGCCGCCGCCGCCAATCAGCGTGTCGTCGCCATCGCCGGCCAGCAGGCTGTCGTCGCCGTCGCCACCCTCCAGCAGGTCGTTGCCGGCCCCGCCGTCCAGCGTGTCGGCCCCCGCCCCGCCGGACAGGCCGTCATTGCCGTCACCACCCGAAAGGAAGTCGGCGCCATCGCCGCCGGACAGGGAGTCGTCACCAGCCTCGCCGTGAAGGCTGTCGTTGCCGGCTCCACCCGACAGCGTGTCGTCGCCGACATCACCCTTCAGGACGTCGGAGCCGTCGCCGCCGACGACGCTGTCGTCGCCGCTGCCAGCATAGATGAAGTCGTCGCCAGCCCCACCATTGAGGCTGTCGTCGCCGCTGTAACCGTAAATGGTGTCGTTGCCACCCTGCCCGCGGATGATGTCGCCGACATTGTAGCCCTCCAGCTTTTCGCTAAGGTCGGTCGCGACCGTCTCAAGCGCCAGATCCTGCGCCGTGACGGCATAGTCCGTCCCGTCGGCGAAGCGCAGCGTCTGCACGAAGCTGGTCCCGTCGCCGGCCCCGACGAAGCGGCCGGTGAGGACGATCTGCTCCGCCGAATTGCGGAAGCGGATGTAAAGGTCGTTGCCGAAGCGCGCAAAGTAGAGGTCGGCGCGGGCGATGCCCGGTCCCATCTCCAGAACGTCGTTGCCGCCTTCGTTGGTGACGGTGTCGCTACCGCCGCCATAGCGGATCAGGTCGTCGCCGGCACCGCTGAAGATCGTGTCGTTGCCGGAGCCACCCGCCAGCGTGTCGTTGCCGGCGCGGCCATAGATGGTATCCGCGCCGGCGCCGCCGTCGATGCTATCGGCACCGTCCTCACCGTCGATGCTGTCGTTGCCGCCGCCACCCGACAGGCTGTCGTCGCCGCTGCCGCCGAAGATAACATCGGAACCGCCGCCACCCAGGACCGTGTCGTTGCCGTCGCGGCCCTGGATCACATCGCTCGCGCCATCGGTGCCGGGGTCATCGCGGCCGTCGATCAGATCGTCGCCCGTACCGCCATCGATGGAATCCGATCCGGTGCCGCCGATCAGCGTGTCGTTGCCGGCATAGCCGAAGATCGTGTCGTTGCCGGCCGTCCCCTCGATCCGGTCGCCGACATTGTAGCCCTGCAGATACTCCGCCGCCGCGGTCGCCACCGTCTCCAGTGCGATGTCGGTGCGGGTCAGGTCGAAGCTGGTGCCGTCGGCGAAGGCCAGCCGCTCCACGAAGGACGCGCCGTCGCCCACCATGTCGAAGCGTCCGGTCACCACGATCTCGTCGGTCGGCCGCCCGCGGAAGCGGATATAGAGGTCGTTGCCGAACCGCGCGAAATAGAGATCGCCGCGGCCGATGCCGGGACCGAACTCGATGCGGTCGAGCCCGGCGCTGTCCAGGATGTAATCGCGCCCGTCGCCGATGCGGTAGACGTAGACGTCGTTGCCGGTCCCGCCGTCCAGCGTGTCGTTGCCGATGCCGCCGATCAGCGTGTCGTTGCCGCCGCCGCCGCTCAGCCGGTCATCGCCGTCTTGGCCCAGCAGCAGGTCGTCGGTCGCCGCCCCGGTCAGCAGGTCGCCGCCGGTGCCGCCCAGCATCGCCAGTTCGCCCAGCGGCATGGTGGTGCCGTCCGAGAAGGTCAGCCCGGCCAGCCCGCTGGTGCCGTCGCTGGCCGAGAAATGGTTGACGATGCGGATCTGCCGGCCGGTGGCACGGACCTGCACGATCAGGTCGCCGCCGGACCGCGTCAGCACGACGTCCTTCCAATCCAGCCCGTCGGGCAGGCCCACCGTGTCGCCACTGCCGGGGAAGATGATCAGGTCGGTGTCGATGCTGCTGAAGCGGAAGGCCGACGGCCCGTCGCCGCCGATGAAGACGTTGCCGGCCCCCAGCACCCACGGAATCCCGGCCGCGAAGTTGATCTCATCGAGCTGGTTCAGGAAATGGTTGACCACCAGCACGTTGACCGTGCCGTCGGCCGAGACGATGCGCAGATCGTCATGCTCGCGCACCAGGCGCAGGTTGGCCGGCGGAATGCCGGCACCGAAGACCAGCCGGTTGTCCCCCCCCGCCGGGTGGATCGTCACCGGCCCGCTGCCGGAACCGACGCTGAAACTGTTGTTGCCGCGGCTGCCGATCAGAATCCCGTTGCCTGCAACCGCCCAGCTCTGGCCGTCGTCACAACGGACGGTGGACAGGCCGGACCCGCTGCCCGCCAGCCCGGTGGGGCCGAAATGGTTGACCACCGTCAGGTCGACGCTGCCGTCGTCGGTGAAGATGTGCAGGTTGACGCCGTCGCGCTCCATCCGCACCAGCGCCGGGTCGATGCCGGGACCGAAATACAGCCGGTCGCTGCCGCCACCGGGGAAGAGGTAGCGCTGGCCCTGGCCGGGCAGGATGGTGAAGTCGTCGGTTCCCTGCTGGCCGAACATCACGCTGTCGCCCTGCAGGTTGAGCGTCACCCCGCCGGAGAAGGTGATGGCGTCCAATCCGCGCGCCAGCCCATCGGTGGGCGCCGTGAAGTGATTGACGACGCGCACGACGCGTCCGCTGCCGATGAAGGCCACCACCAGATCGACGCCGTCCTGCCGCAGCGTCACGTCGCCGGGGGAAACGTCCGGTCCGAAGACGATCTGGCTGCCCCCGCCGCCGGCATGGACGATCTGGGTGGCCGGCCCGGTCTTGCCGATGGTGAAGCGGTCGCCGCCTCCGCCGCCGATCAGCGTGTAGGGCGAGTTGAGGTCGAATACCCGCCCGTCGGAGAAGTCCAGCTGGCCGACGCCGCCGAAATAGTTGAGGACGGTGACCACCTGCTGCGTGCGGTCGATGAAGACCTGCAGGTCGGACCCGGTGCGGATCAGCCGCACCTCAGTGCTGTCGATGTCCTCGAACACCACGCGGTCGCCGCCTTCGGCATAGATGGTCTTCGACCCGCTGTCCGGACCGACCAGGAAGACCGTTCCGCCCTGGCCGCCGATCAGCAGATTGTCGCCGGTCAGCGGCAGCACCGAACCGTCGGGGCGCGTCAGCGACTCCATCGGTGTGCCGGCGAAATGGTTGACGATGGTCAGCGCGTCCGCGGTGCCGTCGATGGTGATGCGCAGATTGTCGCCGATGCGCGCCACCCGGATCTTGGAGCCATCCACCGTGTCGACGAAGCGCAGGGTGTCGTCGCCGGCACTGTCGGGATAGACGATCACGTCGCCCATGCCGCGCTGGATCACGAACTGGTCGTGGCCGGTGCCGCCGATCAGCACCTTGCCGCCCTGGATGTTCCAGGTGGTGCCGTTGTTGAAGACCAGATCGCCGATGCCGTTCATGGCGAAATGGTTGACGATGACCATCTCGTTCGGCTGGCCGACGATGGTCAGGTGCAGGTCGTTGCCGACGCGCACGATGCGGGTCTTGCCCGGATCGGCGTCGATGGACAGATGCTGGCCGGGCGCGCCGGGATAGATGTACATCGGTCCGGCGGGAATCGTCTCCGCTCCGCCGCCGCTGATGAAGACGTTGGTGCCGATGATCGGCCAGACGACGCCTCCGGGGAATACGATCTCGGGAATCGCCACCACGCCGCCCGTGGCGAATTGGTTGACGATGGTCATGCTGTCGGTGCCGGCAGTGACGCGCAGATCGTTGCCGACACGGGTCAGGCGGACGGTGGACGGGTCGATGCCGGGTGCCACCTCGATGCGGTCGCCACCGCCCTGGCCACCGCCACCATAGACGACGACGGCGCCGGAGCCGGGCGACAGCAGGAACCGGTCGGCACCGTCGGTGCCGATGCGGGCGCCGGGACCGCCGACCGTCCAGATCTTGCCGTCGGCGAAGGCGATGTCGCGCGCCTCGTTGCCCAGGAAATGGTTCAGCACCTTGACCGTGTCGCTGCCGTCGCGCATGACGATCTCAAGGTCGTCGCCGACCCGGCGCACCAGCGTGTCCAGGCTGTCGAAGCCGGTCCCCAGCCGCAGGCGGTCGCTGCCGCCGCCGGGGTAGAGCGACACATGGCCGATGCCCGGTGCGGCGGTGAAGGTGTCGGTGGCGCTGGTCCCGACCATGATGCTGGCGCCCCAGATGTTCCACGTGTCGCCGTCGATGAAGCGCAGCGTGTGCACGCCGCCGCTGGCCCCGCCGGAGAAGTGGTTCAGCACGGTCAGCTTGTCGGGCAACGTGCGCAGGCCGATCACCAGATCGTCGCCCACCCGCTGCATGGTCACGCTCGCCTTGTCGATGCCGGGACCGATGACGATCTGGTCGTTGCCGCCGCCGGGCAGGATCGATTTGGCGCCGCCGCCGACCGTCAGGGTGTAGCTGTCGTCGCCGGCCCCGCCGATCAGCAGGGCGGGATCGGACAGGTTCCAGAAGCGGCCGCCGGCATAGACGTTCTCAAGCAGCGACGCCCCCCAGCCGGTGGCGAAATGGTTCAGCACGGTGACCTTGTCCGTCGAACCCTTCACCGAAATGACCAGATCGTCGCCCTGGCGGGTGAAGCCCAGCTTGTCGGCCCCGATGGCGGACGCGACGTTCAGCGTGTCGATGCCCTTGCCGGCGAACAGCGTGACGGCCCCGTCGCCCGGCTTGAAGGCGAACACGTCGGCGGTATCGCCGCCCATGCGGAATCCGGCCCCGCCGTCCAGCGGCCAGACCGTCCCGTCGGCGAAGGTCAGGCTGCGCAGCACGCCGTTGCCGGCGCCCGCGTCGTTGAAGTGGTTGAGCACCACAACCCGGTCGTCGGCGTTGCCGATCTGGATGATCAGCTTGTCGCCATCCCGGCGCAGCGCCACCTGCGACGGAACGATGCCGGCCCCCAGCACCAGCCCGTCGCGGCCACCACCGGTCGCGAGCACGCGCTCGCCCAGGCCGGCCGCCACCTCCACGCGTTCGTCGGCGGCAGTGCCGGCGATCAGGCGGGTGTTGTCGATGGACCATTCGGTTCCGTCGCCGAAGCGGATGGTCCGATAGCCGTCGGCATTGCCGTCGAACTGCTGCTTGATCAGCCAGGACGCGCCGCTGCCGTCATAGGAGATGCGCAGGTCGTCGCCCTCGCGGGTCAGCCGCATGCGGTCGGGGTCGATGTTCGACGCGAAGGCGATAGTGTCGGCACCGGCGCTGCCGTAGAGAATCGTCTGCCCGCCATCGAGCCCGAAGACCATGCGGTCGTCGCCGCTGCTGCCGATGCGGATGTCGTTGCCGCTCACGCGCCAGCGGCTGCCGTCGGCCAGTTCGATCGCTTCAACCCCGCCATTGCCGGCCCCGGCCAGCGCCTCGGCCGAGAAATGGTTGAACAGCAGGAGCGAGCGGTCGGTCCCGACGATGCGGATCTCCAGGTCATCGCCCTTGCGCGACAGGCGCAGATCGTCGGCGCTCACGTCGGCGCCGAAGCGGATGACGTTCACACCGGCATCGGCATGCAGGCTGTGGCCGGCGAAGCCGGGCTCGATGGCGATGGTGTCGTCGCCGGTGCTGCCCAGCAGCAGGTCATCGCCCCACACCGGCCAGACCACACCGTCGGCGAACTGGATCTGGCGGACGCTGCCGTCCCCCGCTCCAGCGGCACCATTCGGGGCGAAATGCCCCATGACGGTGATGCGGTCGCGGGCATAGCCGTCCTCCCCGGCCGGGCCGCCCTGAGCGTCGAACAGGATGTGCAGGTCGTCGTCGATCCGCACCAGATGCGCGATCTCATGCCGGAAGCCGGAACCGAGCCGCACCGTGTCGTTGCCGCCCTCGCCGAACACCACCACATGACCAACGCCGGACGGGGCGGTCAGGACATCGTCCCCTGCCGTGCCGGTGACCACGAGGTCGCCGAACATCCGCACGCCGTCCTGCACATAGACCGTGGTCGCACCACGGCTGTACAGGTTGTACAGCACGGAACCGACGGTCTGGCTGCCGCCACGGCGCCATCCGGACTCCTTGAAGGTGACCAGATCGTTGCGGTCGCCGGTGACGTAGAGCGGCGCCCCGCCGGTGTCGGCGACGATGCCCTGCTCGTTCAGGATCAGGGTCTGGCGGCCCGGATGGCCGAGGTCGATCATCTCGACGCCATGGACCCCGCCGGCATCGGCGCCGGTCACCACCAGCCGCTCGCCCTCGAAGCGCAGGGTATCGAAGCCGCTGCCACCGTCGATGCCGGCGAAGCCGTCGTCCAGCACCCGCAGCGTGTCGTCGCCCGCCCCGCCGGACAGGCTGTCGGCACCGCCGCGGCCGTCCAGATAATTGGCGGCGCCGTCGCCGGTCAGGCTGTCGGCACCGCCGGTGCCGATCAGATTCTCCACCCCGTCGAGCCGGTCGCCCTCGGCATGGCCGCCGCGGCCGATGCCGGTGGCGAGGTTGACCGACACCGCGGCATCCGACGCCGAATAGTCGGCGGTGTCGATCCCTGCCCCGCCGCTCAGGCTGTCGGCGCCGATCCCGCCGATCAGCGTGTCGTTGCCGCTGCCGCCGCGCAGGCGGTTGGCGCCGGCATCGCCGGTCAGCCGGTCGTCGGCGGCCGAGCCGGTCAAATTCTCGATCCCCGACAGCACGTCGCCCGTGGCGTCGCCGCCGGTTGCCGTTCCATCGGCAAGGCTGACCGTCACCCCGGCGGCAGACCCGGTGTAGTCGGCGGTGTCCGATCCGGCCCCGCCGATCAGCGTGTCGGCACCGGCGCCGCCGCGCAGGGTGTTGTCCTGCGCATCGCCGGTCAGCAGGTCGGCACGGGTCGAACCGAACAGGTTCTCGACCCCGATCAGCACATCGCCCTCCGCCGTGCCGCCGAGCCCGGTGCCCGCCGACAGATCGACCGTCACCGCCGCGCCGGACGCCGAATAGTCGGCGGTGTCGCTGCCGGCCCCGCCGATCAGCGTGTCGGCGCCCGCCCCGCCCACCAGCGTGTCGTTGCCGCCGGCACCATCCAGGATGTTGGCCCCGCCGTCGCCGGTCAGCCGGTCGCCGAAGGCCGAGCCGGTCAGGTTCTCGATCCCGCTCAGCCGGTCGCCCTGGGCGTCGCCGCCGCTGCCGGTTCCGCTCGCCAGACTGACGCTCACAGCGGCGGCGGAGGCCAGATACTCCGCGGTGTCGATGCCGTCGCCGCCGATCAGCGTATCGGCACCGCCCAGCCCGGCGAGCGTGTCGTTGCCACCGCGCCCGTCGAGCCGGTTGGCGTTCGCATCACCGGTCAGCCGGTCGTCATGGTCGGAGCCGGACAGGTTCTCGATGCCGGACAGCACGTCGCCCTCGGCATCGCCGCCCGAACCGGTGCCGCTGGCCAAATTCACCGCGACGCCGTCCGCGGAGGCCGCATAGTCGGCGCTGTCGATCCCGTCGCCGCCGGTCAGCGTGTCGGCTCCGGCACCGCCGGACAGCCAGTCGTCCCCGGCACCGCCGTCCAGCCGGTTGGCGCCGGCATCGCCGGTCAGCCGGTCGGCGCCGGCCGAGCCGGTGACATTCTCGATGCCGGACAGCAGGTCGCCTTCTGCATCGCCGCCAGTGCCCGTCCCCGCCGCCAGATCGACGGCGACGCCGCCGGCCGATGCGGCGTAGTCGGCGGTGTCCGTCCCCTCACCGCCGAGCAGCGTGTCGGCACCGGCGCCGCCGGCCAGCAGATCGTCACCCGTTCCGCCGTCGAGCAGGTTCGCGCCGCCATCGCCGGTCAGCGTGTCGTCATAATCGGAACCGGTCAGGTTCTCGATCCCGGACAGCACGTCGCCCTCGGCATCGCCGCCCAGGCCGCTGCCATTGGACAGATCCACCGCCACGCCCGCATCGGAGGCGGAATAGTCGGCAAGGTCGATGCCATCGCCACCGATCAGCGTGTCCGCACCGCGCAATCCGGCAAGCGTGTCGTCACCGCCGGCGCCGTCGAGGCGGTTGACGCCGTCATCGCCGGTCAGCCGGTCGCCGAAGGCGCTGCCGGTCAGATTCTCGATGCCGGACAGCCGGTCGCCCTCCGCGTCGCCGCCAATGCCGGTACCGCTGGACAGATCGACGGTCACGCCGTCAGCCGATGCCGAATAGTCGGCAAGGTCGACGCCCTCGCCGCCGATCAGCGTGTCGGCGCCGCCAAGCCCGATCAGCGTGTCGTTGCCGCCGCGGCCGTCGAGCAGGTTGCCGTTCGCATCGCCCACCAGCAGATCGTCGTGATCCGAGCCGGTCAGGTTCTCGATGTCCGACAGGACGTCACCCTCGGCATCGCCGCCGGCCGCCGTGCCCGCCGCCAGATCGACGGCGACGCCGCCGGCCGATGCGGCGTAGTCGGCGGTGTCCGTCCCCTCACCGCCGAGCAGCGTGTCGGCACCGGCGCCGCCGGCCAGCA
>NZ_WHOS01000020.1 GCF_013340935.1 Azospirillum melinis
GGGAGTGATGGAGGGTGGAGTTGGCGTGAAATCGCCCTCTCCCGCCCCGGGAGAGGGAGGGGACCCGCGGCGATGCCGTGGGGAGGGTGAGGTGTTGGCCAAGCATCCCACACCGCACGGCTTCGTGCCTCACCCCTCACCCTTCCCATGCTCCGCATGGGCCCCTTCCCTCTCCCGGGACGGGAGAGGGAGCATATCGCCCCGGCACCGGAAGCCCCGTTCATGACCATGACCGACCTGTCCCCCCGCACCCTGCCGCTCGATCCCAATGTGGCGCAGCGGCGGGCGTCCGATCCGACGGCGTCGGTGTGGGTCGGGGCCTCGGCCGGCTCGGGCAAGACCAAGGTGCTGACCGACCGGGTGCTGCGGCTGATGCTGTCGGGCACGCCGCCGGCGCGCATCCTTTGCCTCACCTTCACCAAGGCCGCCGCGGCGGAAATGGCGATCCGCATCAACCGGACGCTCGGCCTGTGGGCCACCCTGCCCGACGACGCGCTGGAGGACCGGCTCGCCGACCTCTGCGGCGAGCGGCCGTCGATGGAGGCGCGGCTGAACGCGCGCCGCCTGTTCGCCCAGGTGGTGGACTGCCCCGGCGGCATGAAGATCCAGACCATCCACGCCTTCTGTCAGTCGCTGCTGCGCCGCTTCCCGCTGGAAGCCGAACTGGCGCCGCATTTCGACGTGATGGACGACCGCACCGCCGACGGGCTGCTGACCGAGGCGCGCGACGCCGTGCTGCATGCCGGCCGCACCGAGCCGGACAGCCCGCTTGGCCGTGCCATGGGCCGGCTGACCGGCGAGCTGAATCCTGAGGATTTCGCCGACCTGCTGGCCGAACTGGCGAGCCAGCGCGGGCAGGTGGAAAAGCTGTTCGAGCGCTTCCACGGGCTGGACGGGCTGATTGACGCCATCCACGACACGCTGAAGGTGCCGCCGGGCGTGACCGAGGAAACGATCCTCACCCATGCCTGCCATGACGACCAGTGCGAGCCGCCGGCCCTGCGCGAGGCCTGCCGGGCATTGTCGGGCGGCAGCGCCAGCGACCAGGAGCGCGGCATTGCCATCCAGCATTGGCTGGACGCCGCCGACCGCCGGGTGCGCGCCTTCGAGGCCTACAGGCGGCTGTTCCTGACCGCCGAGGGCAGCCCGCGCAAGACGCTGATGACCAAGAAGCCGGCCACCGCCTATCCGCAGGCGCTCCTGTCCCTGCAGAAGGAGGCGGAGCGGCTGGTGGAGATTTCGGAGCGGGTGAAGGCCGCCGGGGTCGCCGCCTCGACCACCGCGCTGCTGACGCTGGCGCAGGCGATGCTGGAGGCCTACCGCGAGCGCAAGGCGGCGCGCGCCCTGCTGGATTACGACGATCTGATCCTGGCGGCCAACCGGCTGTTGAGCGGCAAGGACGGCACGCCGCGCGTGCCCTGGGTGCTGTACAAGCTGGACGGCGGCCTCGACCATATCCTGATCGACGAGGCGCAGGACACCAACCCCGACCAGTGGGCCATCGTCGCTTCGCTGGCCGGCGAGTTCTTCGTCGAGCTGGAGGCCGCCGCCCCCGACGGCAAGATCCGCACCGTCTTCGCGGTGGGCGACGAGAAGCAGTCGATCTTCAGCTTCCAGCGCGCCGATCCTGCCGAATTCGCCCGCATGCGCCGCCATTTCCAGGACAAGGCGGAGATGGCGCAACGGACATGGGCGGGCGTCGACCTCGACATTTCCTTCCGGTCGACCTCGGCGGTGCTGGAGACGGTGGACGCCGTCTTCGCGCTCGACCATGCCCGCGACGGCGTGGCGTCGGACGCCAGCCCGACCATCCGCCACCGCGCCTTCCGCCGCGGGCAGGCGGGCCTGGTCGAGCTGTGGCCGCCAGTGAAGCCGGCCGAGGCGGTCGAGACGCCGGCCTGGGCGCCGCCGGTGGCGCGCGAGACCGCCGACTCGCCGTCGGCCCGCCTCGCCTCGGTCATCGCCGCGACGGTGCATCGCTGGATCGACGGCGGCGAGACGCTGGAGGCCAAGGGGCGGCCGGTGCGGCCCGGCGACGTGATGGTGCTGGTCCGCCGCCGCACCGCCTTCGTCACCGAACTGGTCCGCGCGCTGAAGGACCGCGGCGTGCCGGTGGCCGGCGTCGACCGCATGGTGCTGACCGAACAGCTCGCCGTCATGGATCTGGTGGCGCTGTCCGACTTCCTGCTGCTGCCCGACGACGATCTGACGCTCGCCACCGTGCTGAAGGGCCCGCTGATCGGACTGACCGAGGAGGCGCTGTTCCGCGTCGCCCATGGCCGGCGCGGCACGCTGTGGCGCTCGCTGGTGGCGCTGGCGGAGACGGAGCCGGAGTTCCGCCCGGCCCGGCGCTATCTGGGCGACCTGCTGGCGCGCACCGACTTCTCCGCCCCCTATGAGCTGTTCGCCGGCCTGCTGAACCGGCCCTGCCCGGCCGACGACCGCTCAGGGCGGCGCGCCATCCTGAAGCGGCTCGGCCCCGACGCCCAGGACCCGCTGGAGGAGTTCCTGGCCGTCTGCCTCGCCTTCGAGAAGACCGAGCCGCCCTCCCTGCAGAATTTCCTCGCCTGGCTGGCGGCCAGCGACGCCGAGATCAAGCGCGAGCTGGAACAGGGCGGCGGCACCGTGCGGATCATGACGGTCCACGGTTCCAAGGGGTTGCAGGCGCCCATCGTCTTCCTGCCCGACACGCTTGGCAGCCCGACCCAGAGCCCGCCGATCCTGTGGCCGGACGACGACTGCCCGGTGCCGCTGTTCGCCGCCCGCCGGTCCCAGGAGGACGGGCTGTGCGCCGAGGCGCGGGCGCGGGCCAACCGGCGGCGCGACCAGGAATACCGCCGGCTGCTCTATGTCGCGCTGACGCGGGCGGAGGACCGGCTCTACATCTGCGGCCACCAGGGCAAGCGCGAGCCGTCCGACGATTGCTGGTACCGGCTGGTCGAGGAGGCGATGCGCGACAACGGCGTGCAGCACCCCTTCGACTTCACCGGCCTCTGCCCCGACGGCTGGGCGGGAGAGGGCTGGCGGCTGGTCGGCGCCCAGACCGCCGCGGTGCCGCGCCATGTCGAGACCGAGGAGAGCGCCGCCGCCGAGCCGCCGCCGCCCTGGATCGCCGAACCGCCGCCGGGCGAGCCCGAGCCGTCGCGCCCGCTGACCCCGTCGCGGCCGGACGGCGAGGAGCCGGCGGTGCGTTCGCCGCTCGGCAACGACGACGGCCAGCGCTTCCGCCGCGGCCTGCTGGTCCACCGGCTGTTGCAGACCCTGCCCAACCTGGCCGAGGCAGCGCGGGAGGCCGCCTGCCGCCGCTTCCTGGCCCGCCCGGCGCACAAGCTGACGCCGGAACAGCAGGACGCCATCGCGCGGGAGACGCTGGCGGTGCTGAGCCATGCGGAGTTCGCGCATCTGTTCGGCCCCGGCTCGCGGGCGGAGGTGCCGCTGATCGGCGTGGTGGCGCTCGGCGACGGCAGCCGGGCGCTGGCCGGCCGCATCGACCGGCTGGCGCTGACCGGGGATACGGTGTGGATCGTCGACTACAAGACCAACCGGCCGCCGCCGCGGGATCTGGAAGACGTTCCAATGGTTTACCGGCGCCAGATGGCGGCCTACCGCGAGGCACTGCGCGCCGTCTATCCGGGGCGGCGGGTGCGCTGCGTGCTGCTGTGGACCGACGGTCCCTACACCATGGAGTTGCCGCCCTCGGTGATGGACGCGGCGGCCGCCGGACTGGCGCCCAGGGTGGGGTGAGGAGCGGCCGGCGGCTCACCCGAAAGATGGGGTGACTTGACCGGCCGGGCGCCTCCGCCCTACATTTTGCTCAATTCCACTGACGGGGCGATGGCCGCCGGCCTTCCACAACCGGTCCGCGGCGCTTCCGAATCCAGCACGAGGTCACATGAGCACCACCATCAAGGTTACCGACGACAGCTTCGAGCAGGACGTCCTGAAGGCCGACGGCCCGGTCCTGGTCGATTTCTGGGCGGAATGGTGCGGCCCCTGCAAGATGATCGCCCCGGCGCTCGACGAACTGGCCGGCGATTACGAGGGCAAGGTCACCGTCGCCAAGCTGAACATCGACGAGAACCCCGACACCCCGACCAAGTACGGCGTGCGCGGCATCCCGACGCTGATGCTGTTCAAGGGCGGCAGCGTCGCCGCCACCAAGATCGGCGCCCTGCCCAAGGGTGCGCTGTTCCAGTGGGTCGACTCGGCGCTGTAAGCGTCCGTCCACAGCGGTCCAGACAGGAAAAAGCCCCGCCCGCGGTCACCGCGGCGGGGCTTTTTCTTTTGGATGCCGTCAGGGAATCGATACCCTCACTGCACCTTCTTTTCCTTCGCCTTATCCTTGCCTGCATCCCCCGCGACCTCCGCCGTGCGGGCGAGGTTGGCGGCGGCGGCGCGGCCCCATTCGCTGTCGGGGGCGACGCGGCGGGCCAGCGACCAGTCGTCGCGCGCAGCCCCCAGATTGCCGCCCAGCGCCTTGACGTTGCCGCGCAGCAGGATCGCCTCGGGATCGCCGGGCTTCAGTTCCAGCGCCTGGTCGATGTCGGCCAGCGCCTGCCGGTAGTTGGACAGCGCCTTCTGCGCGCTCGCCCGGTAGAGATAGGCGTCGGCCCGCTTCGGGTCGCGCGTCAGCGCGGCGTCCAGATCGGCGACGGCATCCCAGAAGCGCTCCCCCTCCGCACGGGCGAAGGCGCGGTCGATCAGCAGGTCGACGTCGCCCGGCGTCTTGTCGAGTGCGGCGCTGTAAAGCCGCTCCGCCCGCCCCTGGTCGCCGGCCCGCAGCCATGCCCAGCCGGCACGGCCGAGCAGCGAGGCGGCGGCCCTGGGGTCGTCCTTGCCCAGCGTCGGCACCAGCGCCTCCATCTGGGCGCCGGCCGCCTTGAAGTCGCCGGCATGGAACAGCGCCAGCGCCTCGCAGAGCTTCGCGGAGTCGCCGCCGCCCTGCTGCTGCCAGCGCTTGGCGTCGGCCAGGGCATTGTCGGGGTTGGCCTCCGCCTTGGCGGCGCAGGCCTGAAGCTCGCGGTTGCGGTCGAGGGCGGAGGCCGGCACGGAGGACGAGGGCCCAGGGGAAGCGGCCTGGGCGGCCAACAACGGGGCCGGAGCGGCGGCGAGCAGCCCAAGCGCGAGAGCGCCGGAAAGGTAAGGATTGCGTCGGGTCATGGTGCCATTACACTCCGCCATCGCCGGGCGGGGCGCAAGTCCGCAGGCCCGGTCCCGGTGTTACACAGTTCGGTGTTACACAGTTTGCCGCCCCTCCGCCGCTCCAACCGGAACCGCCCGCGATGACCGATCCCCGCCTGTTCGTCTTCGGCCTCGGCTACAGCGCCCGCGTCTTCGCCGACCGGCTGCGTGCCGAGGGCTGGCGGATCGCCGCCACCTGCCGCAGCGAGGAGAAGAGGGCGGAGCTGGAAGCCCAGGGCATCGAGGCCTTCCTGTTCGACCGCGGCCGGCCGCTGGCCGATGCGAAGGCGGCACTGGCCGGCACCACCCATCTGCTGGTCAGCATCCCGCCGGACGGCAAGGGCGACCCGGTGCTCGACCAGCATGCCCGCGATCTGGCCGACCTGCGCACGCTGGACTGGGCCGGCTACCTGTCCACCACCGGCGTCTATGGCGACACCGGCGGCGAGTGGGTGAGCGAGGCGTCCTGGCTGAAGCCGACCGGAGAGCGCCAGAAGCGGCGGGTGGAGGCGGAGCGCGGCTGGCTGAACCTCTACCGCCAGTATGGCGTGCCGATGCATCTGTTCCGGCTGGCCGGAATCTACGGTCCCGGCCGCAGCGCCATCGATTCCGTGCGCGACGGCATCGCCAAGCGGGTCGACAAGCCGGGTCAGGTCTTCTGCCGCATCCATGTCGACGATATCGCCGGCACGCTGCGGGCCTCGATGGCGCGGCCGACGCTGGGCGCCATCTACAACGTCGCCGACGACCTGCCCAGCCCGTCGCACGAGGTGGTGGAGTATGCCTGCCGCCTGCTGGGGGTGGAGCCGCCGCCGCTGGTGCCGTTCGACCGGGCGGAAATGTCGCCGATGGCCGCCAGCTTCTACGCCGATTGCCGCCGGGTGAAGAACGACCGCATCAAGCGCCAGCTCGGCGTCTCCCTGTCCTATCCCGACTATCGCGCCGGGCTGGACGCCCAGCTGGCGGCAGGGCTGTAGCCAGGAAAAGGGACGGACAGTAAAGCTAAGGTTACAAAGCAATTCCCTGACATATACCGGTAATCATAAGACTTTATCGAAGACACGCGTGGAATTAGCAAAAGATATTTAATAATCTCGCGGGATCATAAGCGTCCAGGCGACGACCATCCCGCGAGGTGTTGTGCGCATGAACAGCACGCCGACGGCCACTCTCTCCATAGCCTCTCCTACCGCATCCCCTGCCTCTTCGCCGGGCGGGCCTTCGCCGGGTGGGGGCGGCACGGATGTCGCCGCCTTCCGCCGCCAGATGGACGAGGTCGTCGCCCGCATCCCGATGCACGCCATCCGGTCGGTGCTGGACGCGGTCGAAGGGACGCCCAGCCCGAACGGAGAGCGGGCGCGGCACCTGCGCGATGCGCTGGTCGACCATTTCAACCGCCTGCGGCCGATGAAGGCGCGCCGCCTGTTCACCAGCCTGTTCGAACCCTTCCTGGTCGACGACCCCGTGCTCTACCGCTCGGCCGAGTCGGTGCCGGCGCTGATCCAGCGGGTGGACATGGGCGGCATCTGGTCGGCGCTGACCCGTTATGGCTTTCCGGGGCTGGCGGCGGAGGTGCAGAGCCGGCTGGACGGCATGGCGCGCGAGGCGATGCTGGATGCCGTGCTGGCCAGCCCCGACGCGATGGCGATGCGCGAGCTGATGCGGAAGGAGGCGCTCGACTTCCTCTATGCCATGGCCGGCGACCGCAAGCTGAGCGACCGTTTCCTGGCGCTGGCCAATGACGAGGCGCTGCACGACGCCCGTCTGCGCACCCAGTATCTCGGCCGGAAGGCGCCGATCGACAGCGACCTGCTGGGCTTCGTCCGCGCCCTGCTGGAGCACAACGCGGTGCTGGTGCCGCTGACCGAGCGCATGCGCCGCGACATCGACGAGATGCGGATGGGGGACATGCAGGGCGCCGGCGATCCGCGGTCGGCCGCCCCATCGTCGGCCGCCCCATCGTCTGCCGCCCCATCGTCTGCCGCCCCATCGTCTGCCGAGGTGGACTGCCAGTCGGCGCTGATGGTCGGCTTCGTCCGCCGGGTGCGCGATCTCGGCCTGCCCTTCCGCGACCAGTCGCAGCTGCTGGCTTGGTTCGCCCCGCTCTACGGGCTGAACGTCAAGCGGCGCTACGACGTGTTCCTGCGCCATGTGCGCGAGCATGTCGGTTCGGGCGGTCCGGCGGTGCGCGAGTCCCACCCGCTGCTGCGCGCCCTGCTCTGCCATTTCACCGCCGCCTGCACCACCATCCGCGAGGTGGTGGACGGCATGTTCGGCGACATGGACATCCAGGATGGAGGAGTCCTCTCCGCCCCCGCCCCGACCCGAGCCCTGCTGCACGAAGCGGTGGAGCGTTTCGACCGGGCGCTGACCGCGCTGTCCGGCACCGGCTTCCTCGCCAGCCGCTCGACCGGCCCGGCCCTGCGGGCGGAGCTGGCGGCGGTCAGCCGCGAGCTGACCGGCACGGTGATGCCGGCGCTGGCCGCCCGCATGCAGGCGGCGATGAACGCCCGCCACGCCCCGGTGCCCGACCATGAGGACATCGTCTGGCTGCTGGAGCTGGTCTGGCGCTGGGGCCGCACCCTCGGCGCCGCCGGCTATGCCAACCCGGAGCTGAAGTCGCTGCGCCTCTATGCGGTGGAGACCGGCCGCCTCGCCTTCCTCCAGGCGATGAAGGCCGAGCCGCAGGAGAGGCCGGCCCACCGCATGGCCCACATGCTGCGCATCCGCCGGCTGATGGCGGCGATGGGCGAGACGGTGGACGGCTGGATCAGCCCGGTCAGCCAGGGGCTGCACCGGGTGGTTTACAGCTATCTGGAGGCGGATGGCGAGATCGCCGCGGACGAATGGGCGGTGATCGACGCCTTCGTCGCCAGCGTGCGCAGCGAGCTGAGCCGGTCCCGCAACTGGCAGAGCGCCGATTTCGTCGATATCCTGCGCCTGCATGAGGCAAGACGGCGCGCCGGGGCGTAAATCCCCTTCGGCCAAAGGCCTTAGCCGCAACAATTTGGTTCGACGCACCCGTCGATGTGGTATGATGCGCGCCCGCTCGGGGCGGGACGGCCGGACAACGGCCCGCAACCCCGGTGGGTCCGCAAGAACAGTTCCCCTCCGGCCGAGACGACGCCAGCATGAACATCACCATCGAACGCGCCGCCCTTCTCCGTTCCCTGGGTCACGTGCAGAGTGTGGTCGAGCGGCGGAACACCATTCCGATCCTGTCCAACGTCCTGCTGCGCGCGGGCGACGGCGAACTGTCGCTGGCCGCCACCGACATGGATCTGGAGATCGTCGAGACGGTCCCGGCGACGGTCGGGCGCCCCGGCGGCACCACCGCCCCCGCCCACACCCTGTTCGACATCGTCCGCAAGCTGCCCGACGGCAGCCAGGTCGAGCTGGACATCGGCGGCGACGGCACCATCCTGACGCTGCGCGCCGGCCGGTCGCAGTTCAAGCTGTCCTGCCTGCCGGTGGAGGATTTCCCGCAGCTGTCCAGCGGCGAGCTGAAGCACAATTTCTCGGTCGCCGCCGCCGACCTGCGCGGGCTGATCGACCGCACCCGCTTCGCCATCTCCACCGAGGAGACGCGCTATTACCTGAACGGCATCTACCTGCACGCCGCCAAGAGCAAGATGGGCAGCCTGGAGACGCCGGTGCTGCGCGCCGTCGCCACCGACGGCCACCGGCTGGCGCGGGTCGAGATGCCGCTGCCGGACGGGGCCGAGGCCATCCCCGGCGTCATCATCCCGCGCAAGACCGTCACCGAGATCCGCAAGCTGGTCGACGAGGCCGCCGACCGCATCGAGCTGTCGATGTCCGACAACAAGATCCGCTTCGGCTTCGACAGCGTCGTCGTCACCTCCAAGCTGATCGACGGCACCTTCCCCGACTATGAGCGGGTGATCCCGGTCGGCAACGACAAGGTGATGGAGGTGGACGCCAAGCTGTTCGCCGCCGCCGTCGACCGCGTCGCCACCATCTCCACCGAGAAGAGCCGGGCGGTGAAGCTGTCGCTGGTCCGCGGCGCGCTCACCCTGTCCGCCACCAGCCCGGAATCGGGCAGCGCGACCGAGGAGCTGGAAGTCAGTTACCAGGAGTCCCCCCTGGAAATCGGCTTCAACTCTCGCTATCTGCTGGACATCACGCAGCAGATCGAGGGCGAGGGCGCCCAGTTCACGCTGGCCGACGCCGCGTCGCCGACCATCATCCGCGACGTCGCCGACTCCACCGCGCTCTACGTCCTGATGCCGATGCGCGTGTGATGGGGCTGCGGGGATCCTCCCCGCCCCAGGCGGAACGGACCAGTTGCACCACACGGCAGTTTCGATGAGCGGCGGCACCCCGGTGTCCGCCGCAACTCCGGCTTTCGCTCCGGCCCTGGCAGTCAGGCGGATGACGCTGACGCGCTTCCGCGGCTACGACTCCGCGCGGCTGGAGCCCGACCGCCGGCCCGTCGCCCTGATCGGCCCGAACGGCGCCGGCAAGACCAACCTGTTGGAAGCCGTCAGCTTCCTCGCCCCCGGCCGCGGCATCCGCGGCGCCCGGCTGGCCGAGGTGGAGCGGCTCGGTTCGCCCCCCGGCGCCGGCTGGGCGGTGGCGGCGATGCTCGACACCCCGATGGGACCGGTGGAGATCGGCACCGGCCGCGAACCGCATGACGGAAGCCGCAGCTCCGAGCGCGACCGCCGGCTGGTCCGCATCGACGGCCACCCGGCCAAGGGCCAGACCGCACTCGCCGACCATGTCGCCATGGTCTGGCTGACCCCGCAGATGGACCGCCTGTTCCTCGAAGGGTCGAGCGGACGGCGGCGTTTTCTCGACCGGCTGGTCTTCGGCTTCGATCCCGCCCATGCCGGGCGGCTGTCGCGCTACGAGCATGCCTTGCGCGAACGCGCCCGCCTGCTGCGCGACGGCCGCTTCGACGAGGGCTGGCTCGGCGCGCTGGAGGACCAGATGGCGACCACGGGAATCGCCGTCGCCGCGGCAAGGCGCGAGGTGGTGCAGCGGCTGCGCGCCGCCTGCGCCCGCTCGGTCGGCCCCTTCCCCGGCGCCGACCTCGCCGTCGCCGGCACGGTGGAACGCTGGCTGGACGAAGGTCCGGCGCTGGCGGCGGAGGATGCGCTGCGCGACAGTCTGCGCGCCGGACGCCGCGCCGACTCCGACGGCGGCGGCGCCATGGTGGGACCGCACAAGAGCGACCTCGCCGTCCGCCATGCGCCCAAGGACATGCCGGCGGGGCTGTGCTCCACCGGCGAGCAGAAGGCGCTGCTGATCGCCATCGTACTGGCCAACGCCCGGCTGCTGGCGGCCGAACGCGGCGCAGCGCCGATCCTTCTGCTGGACGAGGTGGCCGCCCATCTCGACCCCGAGCGGCGCGCCGCGCTGTTCGGAGAAATCCTGGCATTGGGCGCCCAGGCCTGGATGACCGGCACCGACGAGGGGGTTTTCGACCCGCTTGGGCAGGATGCCCGCCGCTTCCGCATCGAAGACGCCCACATCCGCCCCGGATAGGGGTGGAAATCCGGGAAAAATCCCGGAAAAAAAGCATGCTGACGCACGCTAAACCGCCGAATCCGCAACCGAATCTGTTATAGTCGACGCATGGCACAGGAAGCACTGAAGAACGACCTCCCGCAGTCGGAGCCCCAGCAGGCGGACTACGGGGCGGAGTCGATCACCGTTCTGCGCGGGCTCGATGCCGTGCGCAAACGCCCCGGCATGTACATCGGCGACACCGATGACGGCTCCGGCCTGCACCACATGGTGTACGAGGTGGTCGACAACGCCATCGACGAGGCGCTGGCCGGCTATTGCGACAAGGTCGAGGTCGTGCTGAACGCCGACGGATCGGTCACGGTGCGCGACAATGGCCGCGGCATCCCGACCGACATCCATCCGGAGGAAGGCGTCTCGGCGGCCGAGGTCGTGATGACCCAGCTTCATGCCGGCGGCAAGTTCAACCAGAACAGCTACAAGGTCTCCGGCGGCCTGCACGGCGTCGGCGTCTCGGTGGTGAACGCGCTGTCGGAAACGCTGGATCTGCGCATCTGGCGCGGCGGCCGGACCTGGACCATGCGCTTCCGCCACGGCAACGCCGAGGCGCCGCTGGCCGATGTCGGCGAGGCACCGATGGTGCCGGAGAAGGGCAAGCAGCTGTCGGGCACCGAAGTCACCTTCATGCCCTCGGCCGAGACCTTCACCAACATCGAGTTCGATTTCGCCACGCTGGAACACCGGCTGCGCGAGCTGGCCTTCCTCAACTCCGGCGTCCGCCTGCTGCTGACCGACGCGCGCGGGGTGGAGCCGAAGGTGCAGGACCTGCATTACGAAGGCGGCCTTGAGGCCTTCGTCAGCTGGCTCGACCGCTCCAAGACGGCGCTGCACAAGCCGGCGATCACGCTGAAGAGCGAGCGCCCGACCGAGCATGGCGGCGTGGTGACGGTGGAATGCGCGCTGCAGTGGAACGACAGCTACCACGAAACGACGCTCTGCTTCACCAACAACATCCCGCAGAAGGACGGCGGCACCCACCTCGCCGGCTTCCGCGCGGCGCTGACCCGCGCGATCAACAATTACGCGACCGAGTCCGGCATCGCTAAGAAGGAGAAGGTCAGCCTGTCGGGCGACGACGCCCGTGAAGGCCTGACCTGCGTCCTGTCGGTGAAGGTGCCGGATCCGAAATTCTCCAGCCAGACCAAGGACAAGCTGGTCTCGTCGGAGGTCCGTCCCGTCGTCGAGGCGGTGGTGGGCGAGGCGCTGGCCCAGTATTTCGAGGAGCATCCGGCCGACGCCAAGCGCGTCGTCCAGAAGGTGGTGGAAGCCGCCGCCGCCCGCGAGGCCGCCCGCAAGGCGCGCGAGATGACGCGCAAGAGCTCGCTCAGCATGTCGTCGCTGCCGGGCAAGCTGGCCGACTGCCAGGAACGCGACCCGGCGCTGTCGGAGTTGTTCATCGTCGAGGGCGATTCGGCCGGCGGTTCCGCCAAGCAGGGCCGCTCGCGCCAGTCCCAGGCCATCCTGCCCTTGCGCGGCAAGATCCTGAACGTGGAGCGGGCGCGGCTGGACAAGATGCTGTCGTCGGCGGAGATCGGCACGCTGATTGCCGCGCTGGGCACCGGCATCAGCGACGAGTTCAACGCCGACAAGGCGCGCTACCACAAGATCATCATCATGACCGACGCGGACGTGGACGGCAGCCACATCCGCACCCTGCTGCTGACCTTCTTCTTCCGGCAGATGCCCGACCTGATCGAGCGCGGCTACCTCTACATCGCCCAGCCGCCGCTCTACCGCATCAAGCGCGGCAACGCCAAGGAACGGTACCTGAAGGACGACCGGGCGCTCGAAGAGTATCTGGTCGAGGCGGCGCTGAGCGACCTGTCGGTCCGTCTGGCGGACGGCTCCCTGCTGATCGGCGAGCAGCTGGCAGGTCTGGTCGAGCAGGCCCGCACCGCGCGCCCGGCGATCGACACGCTGTCGCGCAAGGTCGGCAACGCCATGGTGGTGGAGCAGGCGTCGGTCGCCGGCACCCTGTCCGCCGTCCTGGCCGAGGACAAGGCGGCGGCCGAGGTTGCGGCCAAGGCGGTGGCGGAGCGGATGAACGGGCTGGACGCCGACGGCGGCTGGCGCGGCGAGGCCCTGCCCCAGGGCGGTTATGCCGTGATCCGCGCCCGGCGCGGCGTCACCCACCGCCACCTGTTCGACACCGACCTGCTGAAGAGTGTGGAAGCCCGCCGCCTGGACGCGCTGGCCGCCGACCTGAAGCGGGTGTTCGGCACCGCCGGCCGGGCCTTCGAGAAGCAGAAGGAAAGCCGCGCCCTGACCGGTCCCGTCGCCCTGTTCGACACGGTGATGGAGCTTGGCCGCCGCGGCGTCACCATCCAGCGCTACAAGGGCTTGGGCGAGATGAACCCGGACCAGCTGTGGGAAACCACGCTGGACCCGACCAAGCGGTCGCTGCTGCAGGTCCGCGTCAGCCACGTCGATCAGGCGGAGGAGGTCTTCTCCACCCTGATGGGCGACGTCGTCGAGCCGCGCCGCGAGTTCATCCAGGATAATGCCCTGAAGGTGTCGAACCTGGACGTGTGATCGGGGCGGTTGTGGTCGGTTGAGCGGACAGTAAAAAAGCGGAGCCTCGAAGGCTCCGCTTTTTTTACGTCCGGACGCAGCCGCCCTCGCCTGCGTCCTTACTGCTGCGCCTCGCGCGCTTTGCGGGCCATCTCGTTGAGCGTCGTCACCGCCTCGTCGAACCGGTGCTCCGCCTCGGCCTGGCGCTGGAAGGCGACGCGCTGCACCAGGATCTCGCGCGGGGTCGGCTGCTGCTGGAACAGCGCCATCACCTCGTCGATGAAGTCGGCCAGCGGCAGATAGCCCGGCCGGGTGGCCTGTCCGGGGGTGAGGTCGGTCTGGACCGCCGGCGGCACCAGTTCGATAACCTCGATTTTGCCCTTCAGCGCCTCGCGCAGGGCGACCGTGTAGAGATGCATGGCCGCCTTGGTCGCCGAATAGGTCGGGGCGGCAACGAGCGGCACGAAGGCCAGGCCGGAGGTGACGTTGACCAGGGCCGCATCGGGCTGGCGGCCCAGATGCTCGACCAGGGCGTCGGTCAGCCGGATGGGGCCGAGCAGGTTGGTGGCGACGGTCGCCTCCGCATCGCCAAGATCGCGCTGCCGGTCGAGCGCCTCGAAGCGCATGATCCCGGCATTGTTGATCAGCACGTTGAGAGCCGGATGCTCCGCCGTCAGCCGTCGTGCGAAGTCGGCAATGCCCGCGGCGCTGTCGGCGTCGAAGGTCATGGCGTGCATGTTCGGACGGCCGGCGATCGCCTGTTGCAACACATCGTCGCGGCGGCCGGCGACGATCACCGTGTTTCCGAGATCATGGAAACGGTGGGCCAGAGCCTTGCCGATCCCTGAGCCGCCACCCGTGATCAGGATGGTGTTCCCTTCGGTTTTCATGGGCGTGACTTTCACTGTTGTCCGCCTGAAAGCTATCGCCCACACTCTCCAGATCAAAGTAGGCACCGGAAAGATTTATACGCACCAAAAGGAGAGTGTAGGATGCGCAAGGCTTTGCCCGACCCGCAGATCGAGGCACGGCGCCGGCAGCCGCCTCCCGACACGGTCGATCCGGCCATCGAAGCGCTGGTTCACGACATCATCGGCAAGGTGGCCGACAAATGGACCATGCTGATCCTCGAAGCCCTGCATGAGCACGGCACCTTGCGCTTCACGCAGCTCGGCAAGGTCGTCGGCCGGATCAGCCAGAAGATGCTGACCCAGACCGTGCGCCAGATGGAGAGGGATGGCCTCGTGCGGCGGACGGTGCACCCGGTCATCCCGCCGCATGTGGATTATACGCTGACACCGCTCGGCGAGAGTCTGGGAGCGGCGTTCTGCGGCGTGTGGATCTGGGCGGAGACGCACCATGCCGAGATCGAGCGGGCCCGGGCCTCCTTCGCCGAGCGCGAGGCGGCGGCATCCGGCACTCCGGCGATCCTGGCGCAGGACATCCTGGCGCCGGACACTGGGAAGGGTCCCCACCCCGGCCCGGCTTGACCGAAGGGACAGGCGTCGATTACGCGCCGACCTCGTCCGTCCAGACCCGGAACTCCGTCAGCGTGTTGGGACCGAAGGTGTGGGTGAGCGGCACATCGGCCGCATCGCGCCCCTGCGCGATCAGGATGCGTCCGATCCGGGGCGCATTGTTGCGCGGATCGAAGACATGCCAGCGGCCGCCCAGATAGACCTCCATCCATGCCGCGAAATCCATCGGCCCATAGGGGGGCGGCAGACCGATGTCGCTGATGTATCCGGTGCAGTAGCGCGCCGGAATGTTCATCGCGCGGCAGAAGGCGATGGCGAGATGGGCAAAGTCGCGGCAGACCCCGCGCTTCTCGGCATAGGTCTGGGCGGCGGTCCGCGTCGGGCGCGAATGCTCGTAGCCGAATGTCACGTGGTTGTGGACGAAGTCGCAGATCGCCTGAACCCGCGCCCAGCCCGGCGCCGTGCCCGCAAACAGCCGCCATGCCTCGTCGGACAGGACGTCGGTCTCGCAGTAGCGGCTTCCCAGCAGGAACAGCAGCGTGTCGGCCGGCAACTCGTCGACGCTGTGCTGGACGGCGCCGGGATCGACCGGGTCGAACGCCCCGCTGTCCCGGATGACGCTGTCGGCGCTGATGGTCATGGGACCGGCGGGCGCGACCAGCCGGCTGCACCAGTTGCCGAAGCTGTCGCGATAGCCCTGGATCGGCGCCGGAACGCTGGTGACGATATGGTCGGGCCGCTCCAGGTCGCCGACGCGGGAGTAATGCACGTTCAGCATCACGATCATGGGGGTGGGGGCGGGAAAGCTGAAATTCAGCTGGTAGCCCAGGTGTATGCGCATGAATGCCCTCCGATGAAAAAGCGTGCTGGTGCCGGCGGATACAGGTATCGCCTCCGAGGCTGAAGAAGATCGAGGGAAAAGGATACATATTTTATGGTATCGGCCAGCCAGACCGGCAGGAACGGCAAATAAAAAGGGCGGGCCACACCGGCTCCGCCCGTTCTTTTCGCGACCTGCCTGAAAAAAGAGCAAGCTCCCCGCACCGGCGGCCCTGCGCGCCGCCGGCCGGCATCAGAAGATTACGCCGTGATCCTTGCCGAAGGTCTTCAGCTTGTCGCGCAGGCTGTGGTCGGCACCGGTGTAGAGCCCGCTCATATATTGCCGCAGGGCGGCGACATCGAGCGAACGCAGCATGGTCTTCACCGGACCGACGGACGGCGGCGACATCGACAGGGTGCGGAAGCCGACGCCGATCAGCGCCATGGCATCCAGCGGCCGACCCGCCATCTCGCCGCAGATGCTGAGCGACACCTTGTGCCGGCTGCATTCGTCGACCAGACGGCGCAGCACGCACAGCATCGACGGCGACAGCGGGTCGTAGCGGGTCGAGGTGCGCGGGTTGCCGCGGTCGGCGGCGAACAGATACTGGGTCAGGTCGTTGGAGCCGACCGACAGGAAGTCCAGCTTCGGCAGCAGGGCCGGGAGTTGCCACAACAGCGACGGCACCTCCAGCATCGTGCCGACGCGCAGGCTGCTGGGCGCCTCGATCCCCTGGGCGGCAAGGCGCTTCAGTTCCAGCTCCAGCAGGCGGCGGGCGCCGTCGAACTCCGCGACCTCGGCGATCATCGGGAACATCACCGACAGCGGCCGGCCGGCGGCGGCCAGCAGCAGGGCCCGCAATTGCTGGCGCAGCAGCGACGGGTGGTCCAGCCCGATGCGCACGGCACGCCAGCCCAGCGCCGGGTTCTCCTCCTCGCCACCGGTCATGTAGGGCAGCATCTTGTCGCCGCCGACATCCAGCGTGCGGAAGACGATCGGCTTGTGGCCGACCTCGTCCATGATGCGGGAATAGAGGGTCGTCTGCGCCGTCACGTCGGGATAGGAGGCGCGGACCATGAAGGGGATTTCGGTGCGGTAGAGCCCGACCCCCTCGGCCCCGCTGGCGGTCAGGTGCGGCAGGTCGATCAGCAGGCCGCAGTTCAGCTGGATGGAGATCGGCACGCCGTCGCGCGTCACCGAGGGCAGGTTGCGGATTTCCGCATACATCTGCTCCTTGCGGTGCTGCAACGCCACCGCCTCGCCGAAGGCCATCTGGATGTCTTCGGCCGGGCGGATGAAGACCGAGCCATGGTCGCCGTCGACGATCAGCTGGTCCAGCGGCTCGATCCGGTTCAGCGCGTCGGCCGCCTGCACCACCGGGATGTTGAGCGCGCGGGCGACGATGCAGACATGGCTGGCAGGCGACCCCTCCTCCAGCAGCAGGCCGCGCAGGCGGGTGCGGTCGTAATCCAGCAGTTCCGCCGGCCCCATGGAGCGGGCGACCAGGATCATGTCGTCCGGCAGGGTGGCGCCATCGGTGGTGCCGGTCTTCCCGGCCAGATGTTGCAGCAACCTGTTGGTCAGATCCTCGAAATCCATCAACCGTTCCCTGATGTAGGGATCGGTCAGATGGCTCATGCGGGCGCGGGTGTCGTTCTGGACCTGCTGCACTGCCGCTTCCGCCGTCAGGCCGACGCGGATCGCCTCGCGGATGCGCGACAGCCAGCCGCGGTCCTCGGCGAACATCCGGTAGGTCTCCAGGATGTCGCGCGGTTCGCTGAGCCCCGCCAGCGACGCCGCCTCCAGCAGATCGTCGATGGCGCTGTGCATGGTCTGCAGCGCGGTGTTGAAGCGCTCCAGCTCAGCATCGGCATCCTCCGCCACCATCTGGCGGACGGTCAGCTGCGGCCGGTGGATGACGGCGAGGCCCATGGCCAGCCCGGCGCTCATTGCCGTGCCCGACAGGCGGGCCGGCGCCAGCACGGGATCGCCGGTGGTGGTGACCTCCACCGGGTTGACCAGCTCGCTCTGCGCCACCAACTCGGCGACGACCATGGCGATGGTCTGGAGGGTTTCCACCTCCTCCTCGACATAGCGGCGGCGGTCCTTGTGCTGGATCACCAGCACGCCGCGCACCTTGCTGCCGCGCAGGATCGGCACGCCGGCCAGCGACTGGAACGGGTCTTCCCCCGTTTCCGGACGGTAGGCGAAGCTGGGATGGGAGGGCGCGTTGTCCAGCGCCACCGGGCGGGCGTGGCCGGCGATGTAGCCGACGATGCCCTCGCCCACGCGCAGGCGGGTGTTGTGGACGGCGGTCTTGTTCAGGCCTTCGGTGGAGAACAGCTCCAGCACCTCGCCGGCGCGCATGACGTAGCAGGAGCAGACATCCGCCTTCATCTCCGCCGCGATCAGCGTGACGATCTTGTCCAGCCGATCCTGCCCCGACCCCGACCCGGCCATGATGTCGCGCAGCCGGGCGAGCAGCCGGCGCGACGAGGTGCCGTCGAAGCGGGGATGCACACCCCCGCCCATACCGCCGTCACCGGCTGCCGTGTCGAGGGTGTCGGTCATCGCTACAGCGCTCCCACCGTCGGCTCCGTCATCAGGCTTAACGATGCCTCATCCATCGCCCGCCGTGCCAGCGCCGATTCGGCCTGGGCGATCAATTCGGCCAGGATTTCGGCCACCGGCTGTTCGCGGGTGACCAGCCCGACGCTCTGCCCGGCCATCAGGGAGCCGCTTTCCACGTCGCCCTCGACCACCGCGCGGCGCAGCGCGCCGGCCCAGAAATGCTCGATCTCCAGCATGCCCTCGTCGCGGCTCATCGCGCCGGAATCGACCCTGGCGATGACGTCGCGCTGGAACTCCATGAAGCGCTTGGACGCCTCGTTCGCCAGCGCGCGCACCGGGATCACCGGGAAACGCGGGTCGATCTGCACCGACGGCTGGGCATCGCGGGCCGACGCCCGGATGAAGGCCTGCTTGAAATTGGCATGGGCCACGCATTCGGTGGCGCAGACGAAACGGGTGCCGACCTGAACGCCGGCGGCCCCCAGCTCCAGATAGGAGAGGATCGTTTCGCCCCGGCCGATGCCGCCGGCGACGAACACCGGCACGTCGCGCAGGTCGGGCAGGATTTCCTGGGCCAGCACGGTGGTGGAGACCGGGCCGATGTGGCCGCCGGCCTCGGTTCCCTCGATCACCAGCGCATCGGCGCCATGCTTCACCAGCCGCCGGCCGGCGGTCAGGGTCGGGGCGAAGGCCATCGCCTTGGCCCCGCCGTCCTTGATGCGGCGCAGGGTGGCGCCGGTCGGCAGGCCGCCGGCGACGACCACATGGCCGACCTTCTGCTCGCGGCAGACGTCGATCAGCTGGTCCAGCGCCGGGTGCATGTTGATCAGGTTGACGCCGAACGGCTTGGCCGTAAGCGCGCGGGTGCCGGCGATCTCCACCGCCAGCTGGTCCGGCGCCATCGAGCCGCAGGCCAGCACGCCGAAGCCGCCGGCGTTGGAGATGGCGGAGACCAGATGCCGTTCCGACACCCAGCTCATCGCACCGCCCATCACGGCGGTGCGGGTGCCGAGGAAGTCCCGGCCCCGCTGCCAGAGCCGGTCGAGCCGGGCCGATGCTGCCGCCGCGTAAGATGTGGCGTCGGTCATGGCCGGCCCTCTCCTGATGTTCCCGTCCCCGGCACCCGCCTGCGATCAGGCGGCGTCCAGGCCGTAGGCGGTGTGCAGGGCGCGCAGCGCCAGCTCCGCATACTCTTCGGCGATCAGGACCGAGATCTTGATCTCCGAGGTCGAGATGACCTGGATGTTGATGCCCTTGTCGGCCAGCGCCTTGAACATGCGCTGGGCGACGCCGGCATGGCTGCGCATGCCGACGCCGATGACCGACACCTTGACCACGTTGGCATCCGACACGATGCGCTTGTAGTTCAGGGTGGACTGCGCATCCTCCAGCACCTTCACGGCGCGGGCGATGTCCGCCTTGCCGACGGTGAAGGTCATGTCGGTGGACTTGCCGTCTTCCGACACGTTCTGGACGATCATGTCGACGTTGACGGCGTTGTCGGTCAGCGGACCGAAGATGGCGGCGGCGACGCCCGGCTGGTCGGCGACGCCCACCAGGGTGATCTTCGCCTCGTCGCGGCTGTAGGCGATGCCGCTAACAACTTCCTTTTCCACGATCTCGTCCTCGTCAACAACCAGGGTTCCGGGAAGCGAACTGCCCGCCGCCGCTTCGAAGCTCGACAGCACCTGCACGCGCACGCGGTGGTTCATCGCCATCTCGACCGAGCGGGTCTGAAGCACCTTGGCCCCCTGCGAGGCCAGCTCCAGCATCTCCTCGTAGGTGATCTTGTCGAGCTTGCGCGCCTTGGTGACGATGCGCGGGTCGGTGGTGTAGACGCCGTCCACGTCGGTGTAGATGTCGCAGCGGTCGGCCTTCACCGCCGCCGCCAGCGCCACCGCCGAGGTGTCAGAGCCGCCGCGGCCCAGCGTGGTGATGCGGCCATGCTCCGACACGCCCTGGAAGCCCGCGACCACGGCGACTTCGCCGGTCTGCAGGGATTTTTCCATTTCGGTGGTGTCGATGGAGACGATGCGCGCCTTGCCGTGCGTGTCGTCGGTGCGGATCGGGATCTGCCAGCCGGCCCAGGAGCGGGCGGGAATGCCGAGCGACTGCAGGGCGACGGCCAGGAGACCGGAGGTCACCTGCTCGCCCGACGCCACGACCGCGTCATATTCGCGGGCGTCGTGCAGCTTGTCGATTTCGTTGCAGTATTTGACGAGCTGGTTGGTCACGCCGGACATCGCCGACACGACGACGGCGACCTGATGCCCCGCCTTCACCTCTTGCTCGACCTTTCGGGCCACGTTCTTGATGCGGTCGATGTCGCCGACCGACGTGCCTCCGAACTTCAGGACGATCCGCGCCATACCTCACACCATGTCTGGCCGCCCGGTCATGCCGTCTGGATCTCGCCATCTCGGTCATGCGGGTCGGCTGTGCGCACCCCCGCTCCACCGTTGCCGGCGCGGGGCGGCGTATCCATACTCCGTCGCTGGAAGCGAGGCAAGTTGCCCGCGCCCGTCCCGCCTCACAGTTTACGGATTTTCACCATGACCGCCTCATCCTCCGCCTTCCCGCACGCGTCCGCAACCGCCCCGGCCGGCGGAACCGTGGATCCGGAGGATGTCGCCCGCTTCTCCGCCATCGCCGCCGAATGGTGGGATCCGGCCGGCAAGTTCAAGCCGCTGCACCGGCTGAACCCGCTGCGCCTGACCTACATCCGCGATGCGGTGTGCAAGCGGCTGGGCCGCGACCCGCTGGCACCGAACCCGCTGGCGGGCCTGCGCATCGTCGACATCGGCTGCGGCGGCGGCCTGCTGGCCGAACCGCTGGCGCGGATGGGCGCCACGGTGGTCGGGGTGGATGCGTCGGAGAAGAACATCAAGACCGCCGCCACCCACGCCGCCGAGACCGGCACGACGGTGGACTACCGCGCCACCACCGCCGAGGCCCTGGCGGCCAGCGGCGAAAAATTCGACGTGGTTCTGGCGATGGAGGTGATCGAGCATGTTGCCGACGTGCCGCTGTTCGTGAAGTCGCTGTCCGACCTGCTGGCGCCGGGCGGCTTGCTGTTCCTGGCGACGCTGAACCGCACGCCGAAGTCCTTCGCGCTCGCCATCGTCGGGGCGGAGTACATCCTGCGCTGGCTGCCGCGCGGCACCCACAACTGGCGCCAGTTCCTGCGCCCGTCCGAACTGAATGCCATCGTACGCCCGTATGGCCTGAGCGTACGCGACCTGACCGGCATCACGTACAACCCGCTGAGCGACGAGTTCCGACTGAACGCGCGCGATCTGGACGTGAACTACATGGGCTGGGCCGAGCGGGGGTGAGGGGCGCGGGCGCCACTCAGTCCTCGTAAATTTCGTCCAACGGCAGAGAGAGGTCCAACGCGGCCAACATGACCGGACCGTCGCGCACGACATCGACGGTCCAACCGCTGCCGTCGCGGCGGTAGACCTCGACCAGACGCTCTCCCTGTGACACCAGCACGATCTCGCGCAGGGACGGGATCTTTTGGTAGTTGGTCCGCTTCTCGCGGCGGTCGATGGCTTCGGTGCTGTCGGACAGCACCTCCACGACCAGAACCGGGTCCATGACCACATAGGGGTCGTCACCACCGGCACAGGTCGCAACGAGGTCGGGATAGTAGAAGGCGTTCGCCGCCTCGACCCGGACCTTCACGTCATTGGCGTAAGCCTGGCATCCACGGGCGCGGGCGGCCTGCCGCAGGGTAACGAACAGGTTGCCGACGATGGTCGCGTGACGGCGGCTCGCCCCGACCATGGCGAAGGTCTCGCCGTCCAGATATTCGTGGCGCACCTCAGCCGTCCGTTCGGCGGCAAGATAGTCCTGCGGCGTAATCCAGGGCTTGCGCGAGACGCCTGCCATGGCCTTGCCCCCGTCGGTCATGTCTGCTCGCCCCAGTATACCAGCCCGCCGGCCTCACACCAATTGGTGCATCCGCCGCCAAAGAAAAAGGGCCGCGCACGAACGTGCAACGGCCCCTTCAACATGCCTTTCCCCTCACCGGCGGCCCGTCAGTTGGACGGGCTCGGCTCGTGCTGGGTCAGGAGCGCGTACATCGCGTCGCCCGACTGGGCTCCACGCAGCTTCTCGCACATGGACTGGTCCCGCAGCAGGCGCGAGACGCGGGCAAGGGCCTTCAGATGATCGGCTCCCGCCTGTTCCGGGGCGAGAAGGAGAAAGATCAGGTCGACCGGCTGCTCATCGATCGCATCGAAATCGATGGGCCGCTCCACGCGGGCGAAGACGCCGTGGACGCGGTCCAGGCTGGACAGCTTGCCGTGCGGGATGGCGATGCCATGGCCCACGCCGGTCGTGCCCAGCCTTTCGCGCTCCAGAAGCACGTCGAAGATCGCCCGCTCGTGCTGACCGGTCAGCTCGGACGCTTTGCGCGCCATCTCCTGCAGGGCCTGCTTCTTGTTGCCGGCCTTCAGGTTCGGGAGGATGGCGTGCGGAGAAATGAGGTCGAGCATGACGCTTCTTGACCAGCGAGACGGGTCGGCGCCGTCAGGCGCCGGCCTTCTCCGCCGGGTCGACCCAGCCGATGTTCCCGTCGGCGCGGCGATAGACCATGTTCAAACGGCCATGCGCACCGTTGTGGAACATCAGCGCCGGAGCCTGCGCCAGCTCCAAGCGCATAACCGCCTCGCTGACCGACAGGGTGGCGATGCTCGTCTCCATCTCGGCGACGACCATCGGGTTGGCGGCGCCGTCGGCGGCAGCCTCGACCTCGTCGTGATGCTCTTCGGTCTCGGCTTCCAGCACCCGGTAGCTCGCCGGGACGGCGGCGCCGTTCTCGGCCGCGTGGTGGTCGCGCAGGCGGCGCTTGTAGCGGCGCAGGCGCTTGGCCAGCTTCTCGCAGGCGATGTCGAAGGCCGGATAGGGTTCGGTGGCGTCGCCGGCGCTCTGCAGGACGATCCCGCGGCCCACATGGGCCTGGATGTCGGCCTTGTAGAGGTGCGCGTCCTTGGTCAGGATCACGTTCGCCTCGATCGGCTTGTCGAAGTACTTGCCGACCACGGCGTTCAGGCTATCGGCCACATGGGTGCGCAGAGCATCACCCACATCGAGCTGCTTGCCTTTGACGGAGAGTTGCATGGTGGAACGTTTCCAATATTGGTCCGCTGGGGACGGTGTAGACACGACGTTCTAAGATGCCGGGTTCGAAGATGCTGATCCGCCGCATGCGGGCCGGGACGATAGGCAAGGGTCACCGGACTGTCAATCGAGCCCTCCCCCGCCCGAACCGCTTACATGCGTGACATCTTGGCACGGCGTCGCTGCACCGATGACGGTATTTTCATCGCTTCACGATACTTCGCGACCGTCCTTCGCGCAATGTCGATCCCTTCCGCACGGAGAATCTCCACCAGTTTGTCGTCGGACAGCACATCGTCCGGCTTCTCGGCATCGATCATGGTTTTGATGCGGTGCCGAACCGCTTCTGCGGAATGGGACGCCTGTCCGTCCGCACCCTGGATTGCGGAAGTGAAGAAGTATTTCAGCTCGAAGACGCCGCGCGGGGTCGCCATGAACTTGTTGGTGGTGACGCGACTGACTGTGCTTTCATGCATGCCGATGGCCTCCGCGATGTCACGCAGGATCAGCGGTCGCAGGTGCGAGACGCCATGGATGAAGAACGCATCCTGCTGGCGGATGATCTCGCTCGCCACCTTCAAAATAGTGGTGGCGCGCTGGTGCAGTGACTTGACCAGCCAGTTGGCCGACTGGAACCGCTCGGAGATGTATTCCTTGTCGGCCTTGTTGCGGGCGCTGTCGGAGATGCGGGCGAAATAGCGGTGGTTGACCAGCACCCGCGGCAGCGTGTCCGGGTTCAGGTCGATCAGCCAGCCGCCGCCGGGATTGGCGCGCATCAGGATGTCGGGGGTGACCAGCTGGGCCGGGGTATGGTCGAAAGCCAGCGCCGGCTTCGGGTTCAGCTTGCGGATGTCGACGACCATGTCGGCGACATCCTCGGCATCGACGCCGCAGACCTTCATGATGGCCGGCAGGTTGCGCGCAGCCAGAAGCTCCAGATTGTCGAGCAGCGCCGCCATCGCCGGGTCGAGCCGGTTCTTCTCGCGCAGCTGGATGGCGAGGCATTCCTTCAGCGAGCGGGCGAAGATGCCGGGCGGGTCGAAGCGCTGGCAGGCGGCCAGCACCCGCTCCACCCGCTCGGCGCCGCAGCCGAGCTGCTCGGCCATCGCCTGGGCGTCGAAGCCGATCAGCCAGCCGGCCTCGTCCAGCATGTCGATCAGGGCCAGCCCGATCAACTGGTCGCCCAGGTCGGGCAGGTCGATCTTCAGCTGTTCGGTCAAATGGTCGCGGAGGTTCTTCTCGCTGGTCAGCGTCGCTTCGAGGTTGCTGTCGTCATCCTCGAAGCCGCTGCGGCCGCCGCGCTCGCCATAGGAGCCATAGACCTCGCTGCCGCCGTCCGAGCCGTCGGAAAAGCGGTCGTCGCCATAGACATTCTCGAAATCGGTGTCGAGCGGCGACTCCGACGAGGAGGCCATCGTGTCCGACGAGGTCATCTCCACCGTGTCGCGGGTGCGCCCGTCGCCCATCGGCAGGGCCGGCCCGTCGTCGCGGCCGTTCAGCCCATCGGCGCTGAGGCCGTTCGCCTCCATGCCGCCGGGGCCGTCCAGCCCGCCCGGCGCCTCGCCGCCGGCACCGTCGCCCACCGGGTCGCTGCCGCCGTCGGCCGATCCGCCGTCACGCTCCAGCAGCGGGTTCTGCTCGATCTCGCGGTCGACGAAGTCCGACAGTTCGATGTTCGACAGTTGCAGCAGCTTGATGGCCTGCTGCAACTGCGGCGTCATCACCAGGGTCTGGGCTTGTCGAAGGTCGAGACGTTGAGCAAGCGCCATGGCTGTGGAACCGGGACCAGTGGAAACGGAGGGCTACAGACTGAAGCGGTCGCCGAGATAGACCCGGCGCACGCCCTCGTGCGCCACGATCTCGTCCGGCCGTCCCTCCATTAGTACCACACCATCGTGCAAAATGTATGCCCGATCGACGAGGTCCAATGTTTCACGCACATTGTGGTCGGTGATCAGCACGCCGATGCCGCGGTCGCGCAAGTGCCCGACCAGCTCGCGGATGTCGTTCACCGCGATGGGGTCGATGCCGGCCAGCGGCTCGTCCAGCAGGATGAAATGCGGCTGTCCGGCCAGCGCGCGGGCGATCTCCACGCGCCGCCGTTCGCCGCCCGACAGCGCCAGGGCGGGGGAACGGCGCAGATGCGTCACCGAGAATTCGGCCAGCAGCTCGTCCAGCATCGCCTCGCGCGCGTCGCGGTCGCTCTCGACCACCTCCAGCACCGAGCGGATGTTGTTCTCCACCGTCATGCCGCGGAAGATCGAGGCCTCCTGCGGCAGATAGCCGATGCCGAGCCGGGCGCGGCGGTACATCGGCAGCGCGGTGATGTCCTGGCCGTCCAGCGTGATCGTCCCGGAGTCAGCGGCGATCAGGCCGGTGATCATGTAGAAGCAGGTGGTCTTGCCGGCGCCGTTGGGGCCGAGCAGCCCGACCGCCTCGCCGCGCTGGACGCTGATCGAGACGTCCCGCACCACCGGCCGCTTCTTGAACGACTTGCCGAGATGCTGGGCCACCAGCCCTTCGGCCGGGACGGCGGCGGTGGGGATGGTGCCGGCGGGAGCGGCGCCGGGCCCGTTCGCGGTCAGCACGGTCACTGCTTCTTGCCCGCAGGCGCGCCGGGCCCGTTCTTCTCGCCCGGAATCAGCAGGCCGCTGACCCGGCCGCCGGCGTCGCGGCCGGCGATGACGCGGTTGATCTTGGTGTTCATGTTCATCTCGGCGGCTTCGCCGTTCAGCTGGTTGTCGCCGCGGGTGATCTTCACGTTGCCGATCAGCACCGCGACATTGTCGGCGACCGAATAGACCAGCTTTTCGGACAGCGCCACGTCGGTGGGGGTGGTGACGACGATGTTGCCGGAGCCGTCGATCCGCTCCATCTGGGTGGTGCCGTCCGGCATCTTCTTGAGCCGGCCGATCAGCACGTCGGCGCGCAGCCGGTCGTTGCCGCGCACCGCCACCGCGTCGCCGCGCGCCACGGTCAGGTCCTGCGCCTCGTAATATTCCAGGCTGTCGCGGGCGGTGACCACGTCCTTGTTGGTGATCAGCTTCAGATCCCGGCCGGTGACGACCGCCACCTGCTTGTCGACGTCATAGACACCATGGTCGCCATAGACCTGCTGGTTCGGGCTGACGATGCGGACATTGCCGTCGGCCACCAGCTGGAACACCTCGTTGCCCTTGCCGGGAACCTCGCGGTAATAGGCGGTCAGCACGTCGGCGAAGACGGTCGAGTCGTTGCGCTTGGCCGACGCGTTGCCGCGCGCCACATAGGCGCGGACGTCCTGGTGCCATTCGATCGCCTGGTCGGCGTTGATCTCCACCGGCTGCTTGCCGCCCATGCCGGGCAGCCCCTGGGCGTAAGCGGGAGAAGCGAAAGCGAAAAACCCGCCGGCCAGGATGGCCGACAGGGTCAGGGCAATACGAAATGGGGCGGTACGGACTGGCGACCGTTTGGACGTCACGGCTTCTTGCTCCCGGGGCGCTCGGCGGCCTGAACCTCGGCCTTCGACTGGTTGAGGAAGACGACATTCTTGCCGCGGTCCGTCATGCGGAAGCCGATGGCGTTGATCTCGCCCTGCGGACCCTGGCCGGTCACCGCCTTGTCGCCCCAGGCATTGCCCTTGCGGATGTCGGCCTCGGCCTCGCTGGTGGTGAACTCGTTGCCGTCGTCGCGCAGCACATGCACGTTGCCGCGCATCAGCAGGATGCCGGTGCTCTGGTTGTACCAGCCCTTGTCGGACCGCATGGTCACCCAGGTGCCGGTGGTCTCGGTCATCTCCGCCTGCGGATCGTCCAGCAGGACGATGTCGGGCTGGTCGGCCGACTTGTCGGCCTTGGCCGCCACCAGCGAGAAGGGCTGGTTGTGTTCGTCCAGGCTGAAATAGCGCGGCTTCAGCATCTCGCTCTGCCCGGCGTCGGCGGTGACGCGGGCGCTCTGCGGGCTGTTCAGCGACGGCCAGGCGGCCAGCAGGGCCACCATCGCCAGCGCCGCCGCCGGCAGCACGAACTTCATTGCGGAAACGAAACGGCTGTAGACCCGGCTGACCGGACGGGTGTCGCGCCGCCGGTGCGCCCGCAGAGCCGCCGGCGGTTCGGCAGCGGCCGGCACGTGGCGGTTCGGCCCATCGGCGGACAGGCCGCCGATGGAGGTCCGCCCGGCGCTGGGGGCGGGGGCGGTGCGGCCGGCTGTCGTACGATCAGGGCTGCGCAGGTCGTCCAGGCTCAAATCTTCGTCCCTCCGGCTCGGCGCTTGGCTTCCATCATGGACAGAACAATCGTCAGGCCGCACCGGCGCGCAGGACATCGTGGATGTGCACGATGCCGAGCGGCCGGTCGGCCTCGATCACGAACAGGGTGGTGATCTTCTTGTCGTTCATCTCGCGCAGCGCCTCGACGATCAACGCCTTGGGGCGGATGGTCTTGGGCCGCGGCGACATGATGCTGTCCGCGCGTTCCGCCAGAAGCTCCGGCGTCAGATGACGGCGCAGGTCGCCGTCGGTGATGATCCCGACCAGCGCCCCGGCATCGTCGGTCACCCCGACGCAGCCCAGCCGCTTGGCCGTCATCTCGAAGATGACGTCGGACAGCGGCGAGTCAAGACGGCACAGGGGCAAATCCGCGCCCTTGTGCATGATGTCGGTGACCTTCAGCAATGCGCGGCCCAACTGGCCGCCGGGGTGGAACTCGCGGAAATCGGCGGCGGAGAAGCCGCGCCGTTCCAGCAGAGCCACCGCCAGCGCATCGCCCAGCGCCAGCATCATGGTGGTGGAGGTGGTGGGCGCCAGCCCCAGCGGGCAGGCTTCCGGCTCCGGCGGGATGACCAGCGCCACGTCGGACTGCTCGGCCAGGGCGGAGGCGGCACGCCGCGTCATGCCGATCAGCGGAATGCCGAAGCGGCGGGTGTAGGCGATGATGTCCGCCAGCTCGTGCGTCTCGCCGGAGTTGGACAGAGCCACCACCGCGTCGATCCTGGCGATCATGCCGAGGTCGCCGTGGCTCGCCTCGCCCGGATGGACGAAGAAGGCCGGCGTGCCGGTCGAGGCCATGGTGGCGGCGATCTTGCGGGCGACATGGCCCGACTTGCCCATGCCGGTGACGATCACGCGGCCTTCGATGCCCTGCAGGATGTCGAGCGCCCGCAGGAACTCGCCGTCGAGGCTGCCGGCCAGCGCCAACAGCGCATCGGCCTCGGTCCGCAGGACGCGGGTGGCGCAGGCGAGATCGCGGTTCTCCACCGGGCTGGACCCGGTCGAGGTGGCGGCGCTGTCGGTCAGGCTGCCGGACAGGTTGGACGTGATAACACTGGTCAAGGCTGTCATGCCTTCCATTTCGCAAGGCCCGGCGATGGGCCGTTCACAAACGCGGCGCCTGCCCGGAGGACTCCCGGCAGGCGCGTCTTGCAGTATGCCCACCGGCGGACGCCGGGTCAAATCCACGCCCGGTCAGGGGGCGGGGTGCGTGCAGTTCCCTCTCCCGCCCCGGGAGAGGGAAGGGGCCCACCGCAAAGCGGTGGGAAGGGTGAGGGGGAGCGCAAGGAACCATGCGGTTCGGGCTCCTTGGATCACCCCTCACCCTCCCCACGTCGTGGGTCCCCTCCCTCTCCCGGGACGGGAGAGGGCGATGATTTAGAGTGTCAGTGCGCCAAAATGTCCGGGGTTTCCCAGCCGCCGAGGTCCAGCTCGCCGCGGGCGGGCAGGAAGTCGAAGCAGGCCTGCGCCAGATGGGTGCGGCCCTCGCGCGCCAGCATGACGTCCAGCTTCGCCTTCAGGTCGTGCAGGTGCAGCACGTCCGACGCGGCGTACTTCATCTGGTCGGTGGTCAGCTCGGGCGCGCCCCAGTCGGAGGACTGCTGCTGCTTGGAGATCTCAACGCCCAGCAGATCCTTGCACAGATCCTTCAGGCCATGGCGGTCGGTGAAGGTGCGGACCAGCTTGGAGGCCACCTTGGTGCAGTAGACCGGCTGGCAGCCGACGCCCAGATAGGCCTTCATCACCGCCACGTCGAAACGGGCGAAGTGGAACAGCTTGGTCACGGCGGGATCGGTCAGCAGGCGCTTCAGGTTCGGCGCCTCGTACTGGCCGGGGCGGAACTGCACCAGATGGACGGCACCGTCGCCGGCCGACAGCTGCACCAGGCAGAGGCGGTCGCGGTGGGGGTTCAGCCCCATGGTCTCGGTGTCGATGGCGACGCAGTTGTCGCGGGCGCCGGCGCCGAGGTCGAGGCCGTCGGGGAGGTCGCCGTCATGAAGGTCGATGGGCATGGTCGCGTCCCGGGGTGGTCAGGCCCCCGGCCATGGACCCTAGAAACGACGAACGCCGCTCTGCACGTCCTCCTTCTCAATCGAAGGAGCTGTGCATGCGGCGCAGCCGGGTAGAAAGAAATGGTGCCCAGGAGAAGACTCGAACTTCCACGACATTTCTGCCACAGGTACCTGAAACCTGCGCGTCTACCAATTCCGCCACCTGGGCTCGGTGCTCGGTGTGTGGGCGGTTGTTTAATGATCCTTCCGGGGGGCGTCAACAGCTTTTTTCCGAGCCATTCATTTTTTTGCCGCATCGCGGATTTTCGCCGGATTTTCCCGGGGCGGTCCCGGCCGCGGCGATGCAGTCCCTAGATTGGGCGCGGTCCATTCGCTATAAGCATGGCCGCAGTTCCAGCAGTCCTTTATGGCGACACACAGTCGGACGACGCGCGGGGGCGCGCGCTGAAAGCGCGAAGACCCCGGTTTCGGCGCGCAACGGCACGGGAGACGGTCGATGTCCTATCGCACTCAGGTTATCACGGTGTTCGGCGGTTCGGGCTTCATCGGCCGCCACCTGATCCGGCGCCTCGCCAAGTCGGGCGCCCTCATCCGCATCGCCACCCGCAACCCGGGCAAGGCCGGCTTCCTGAAGACGGCCGGCGCCGTCGGCCAGATCGTGCCGTTCGCCACCGACTGCGCCGACGACGTGTCGGTCGCCCGCGCCCTCCAGGGGGCGGATGTCGCCATCAACCTGCTGGGCGTGCTGTACGAGCGCGGGAGCCAGAGCTTCCAGGGCGTGCATGTCGACGCCGCGTCGCGCATCGCCCGGCTGGCCGCCGCGGCGGGCGTCAACCGGCTGATCCAGATCTCCGCCATCGGCGCCGACGCCTCCTCGCCGTCGGTCTATGCCCGCTCCAAGGCGGCCGGCGAGCAGGCGGTGCTGTCCGCCTTCCCGGCGGCGACCATCCTGCGCCCCAGCATCGTCTTCGGGCCGGAGGACAATTTCTTCAACAAGTTCGCGGCGATGGCGCAGAAGGCCCCGGCCCTGCCGCTGATCGGCGGCGGCAAGACCCTGTTCCAGCCGGTCTATGTCGGCGATCTGGCCGACGCCGTGATCGCGGCGCTGGACAGCGACGCCAGCCGCGGCAAGACCTACGAGCTGGGCGGTCCGCGCGTCTACACCTTCCGCGAACTGCTGGAGCTGACCCAGAAGAACATCCAGCGCCATCGCCCGCTGGTGACCATCCCCTGGAGCGCCGCCGAGTCGCTGGCCGGCATCCTGGAGAAGGTGCCGGTGCTGGCCCCGGCCCTGACCCGCGATCAGGTGGCATTGCTGAAGCAGGACAACGTCGTTTCGCCGGGCGCGCTGGGCTTCAAGGATCTGGGCATCGCCGAGCTGGCGGCCTGCGAGGTGATCCTGCCGACCTACCTGTCGCGCTTCATCGTCGGCGGCAAGTACAGCGGCATGACCAACAACGCCCACTGACGACGCGTGCCGGGCCGCCCCACTGGGCCGACGCCCGCCGAGAGGGCATCTTAGCCCTCGTGCCTCCGAAAGCCCCGGCCGCTGCGCCGGGGCTTTTGTTTTGCCCGGCCTTTTGCCCGGGCCATGACGCTCCCACCGCAGGCATGGCACGCCTGCCCCATCGCCGCTTGAATTCCCCCGCCGCCGCCGTCATGTGGGCGGTTCAACCAAGGCGGGAACGGTGATGACGGGAGCAGAGGATATCCGGGGCGTGCCGGGCCGGATGGCGGAACAGGCATCGGCCGCGCGCTGGGCGACCGTCGCCGCCTTCTTCCTGAACGGCACCGTCTTCGGCGTGTGGGCGACGCAGATCCCCTTGTTGAAGAACCGGCTGGACCTCAGCCCGGCGGTGCTGGGTGCTGCCCTGCTCTGCCTTGCCGTCGGCGCCCTGACGGCGATGATCGCCAGCGGGCCGCTGCTGGGCCGGTTGGGCAGCGCGCCGGTGACGCGGGTGACCGCCCTGCTGTTCGCCGGGCTGCTTCCCCTGCCCTCCCTGGTGCCGGACGTGGCGACGCTGTGCATCGTGCTGGCGCTGTTCGGCGCCTCGGGCGGCACCATGGACGTCGCGATGAATGCCCAGGGCGCGCTGGTGGAGCGGCGGATGGGCCGGCCGATCATGTCGTCGCTGCACGGGATGTGGAGTCTGGGCGGGCTGGCCGGAGCGGGCCTGGGCGGGCTTCTGCTGCCGCTGATGCCGCCGGCGGCGCAGGCCGGGCTGGTGTCGGCCGGGCTTCTGGCGCTGTTCCTGGCCTTGCAGGGACGCTTCCTGCCCGACCGCAACGCCGGCGGCGGCGGGCTGGTTCTGCCCGACCGCAAGACGCTGCTGCTCGGCCTGCTGGCCGCGATGGCCTTCATGGGCGAAGGCGCCATCCTGGACTGGAGCGCCATCCATCTGCGCGACGATCTGGGCGCGCCGGCCTCCATCGCCGGCATGGGGTTCGGCGTGTTCTGCGCCGCCATGGCGGCCGGGCGGTTCAGCGGCGACCGGCTGCGCCACCGCTTCGGCGGGGCGACGCTGATGCGCGCCGGCGGGCTGCTGGCCACGGCCGGGCTGGGCTGCGTGCTGGCCGGGGGAGTTGTCGCGGGGGGAGCGCCGGTGCTGGCGATGGTCGGCTTCGGACTGACCGGGATCGGCCTGTCGAACATCGTCCCGGTGCTGTTCAGCACGGCGGGGTCGGTGGACAGCGGCCATCCCGACCATGCGGTCGCCGCGGTGTCCACCATGGGCTATGCCGGCGTGCTGGCCGGTCCGCCGCTGGTCGGCTTCATCGCCGAGGCCACCAGCCTCGCCACCGCCTTCGCGATGATCGCGCTGCTGGCGCTGGGCATGGCCGCCGCCGCGGCCCGTGCGGTGCCGCGGCGGGTGGTTTAGCTTTTTTGCCCTCAATCGGCGGGCGCGGCCATCCGGCCGCTTGCCTTCGCAGGCATGGGCCTGCGGGGCCGCAGTCGCGGCCCTCGTCCTTACAGGTAGAGGAACGCCAGCATGCCGGTGCCGACGGCGATGCGGTACCAGCCGAAGGGGGTGAAGCCGTAGCGGCCGACGAAGTCGACCAGCGTCTTCACCACCAGGGCCGCGGCGATGAAGGCGGTGACGAAGCCGACCAGGATCAGAAGGCCGCTGTCCAGGCTCATCACCGACCAGTTCTTGTAGAGGTCGTAGACGGTGGCGCCGGCCATGGTCGGCACCGCCAGGAAGAAGGAGAACTCGGCCGCCGCCTTGCGGTCGACACCCATCAGCAACGCCCCCAGGATGCTGGCGCCCGACCGCGACACGCCGGGCACCAGGGCCAGGCACTGGCAGAAGCCGATCTTCAGCGCCAGCGGGGCGGAGAAATTCTCGATTCGGTGATAGCGGGCGACCGGGATCAGCCGCTCCACCAGCAGGATGGCGATGCCGCCGACGATCAGCGCGATGCTGACCACGGTGGGGTTGAACAGCACCGACTTGATGATGCCGTGCAGGCCGGCGCCCAGCACCATCGCCGGCAGGAAGGCGATGACCACCGCCATCACGAAACGGCGGGCGCCGGGATCGTCCTTCAGTCCTGTGGCGACATGCCACAGCCGCTGGAAATAGACCACGCAGATCGCCAGGATGGCGCCGAGCTGGATCACCACTTCGAACACCTTGCCGGGCGGGCCCTCGAAGCCCAGCAGTTCGTCCAGCATGATCAGGTGGCCGGTGGAGGAGACGGGCAGGAACTCGGTCAGCCCCTCAATCAACCCCAGGAGGGTGGCGTCCAGATATTGATCGATCATCATCGCGGCACGCAGCCTTCGGCACGGTGAATGTTGCAGCGCTTATAGCAGGGCATGGCCGCGCTTGGCGATGGCGTGGGGTCGGTACCCCTATTCGGGCGATAGTCCTGAATTGGGACTAATTTTCTGTCGCGTTTTTGTGACACCCCACCGCCACGCCCACGCATTTCAGCCTTGCGGAAGAAAAGGTCAACAAACCGGACCTATCGGTGTTTTTGTGCTTTCACGGGGTGGTCGCATGCGTTATATGACGAGCGTCCGCCACTTCGCGGACGTTCGATTTCAACCCAGCCGGTCGGCGTAGGCCACAGCCGCAGCCCCCGGTCAGGCCCAGCAAGGCGATGCCCCCGCGACAGCGGGCGGGGCCGCGAAGCAAGGAGCAGACGTCATGGCGAACCAGAAAATGTTGGGCTTCGTGCACACCGCGCAGAAGATGCCCGACAAGCGGTCTGCCGCCGACCGCCGCCAGGACTTCGCCGAGATCTACGCCCGCTTCAGCGACGAGCGCGCGAACGAGCAGGCCAACCGCTGCTCGCAGTGCGGCGTTCCCTTCTGCCAGGTGCACTGCCCGGTCTCCAACAACATCCCGGACTGGCTGAAGCTGACCGCCGAGGGCCGTCTGGAGGAGGCTTACGAGGTCTCCCAGGCCACCAACAACTTCCCCGAAATCTGCGGCCGCATCTGCCCGCAGGACCGGCTGTGCGAGGGCAACTGCGTCATCGAGCAGTCGACCCACGGCGCCGTCACCATCGGCTCGGTCGAGAAGTACATCAACGACACCGCCTGGGAGAATGGCTGGGTCAAGCCGCGCAAGCCGGCCCGCGAGCTGGGCCTGTCGGTCGGCGTGATCGGCGCCGGCCCGGCCGGCCTCGCCGCCGCCGAGGAACTGCGCGCCAAGGGCTACGAGGTCCATGTCTACGACCGCTACGACCGCATGGGCGGCCTGCTGGTCTACGGCATCCCCGGCTTCAAGCTGGAAAAGGACGTCGTCGCCCGCCGGGTCCAGCGTCTGGCCGATGCCGGCGTCATCTTCCATTCCAATTTCGAGGTCGGCCGCGACGCCTCGCTGGCCGAGCTGCGCGAGCGCCACGTCACCATCCTGATCGCCACCGGCGTCTACCAGGCCCGCGACATCAAGGCCCCCGGCTCGGGGCTGAAGAACATCGTCCCGGCGCTGGAATACCTGACCACCTCCAACAAGGTCGGTCTCGGCGACCGGATGGACGCCTATGAGGACGGCTCGCTGAACGCCGCCGGCAAGAAGGTGGTGGTGCTCGGCGGCGGCGACACCGCGATGGACTGCGTGCGCACGGCGATCCGCCAGGGCGCGACCTCGGTCAAGTGCCTCTACCGCCGCGACCGCAAGAACATGCCGGGCTCGCAGCGCGAAGTGGCGCATGCCGAGGAAGAGGGCGTCGAGTTCGTCTGGCAGGCAGCACCCGAGGCCTTCACCGGCAACGACGTCGTCACCGGCGTGCGCGCCGTGCGCATCCATCTGGGTGTCGCCGACGCCACCGGCCGCCAGACCCCGCAGGTGATCGAGGGCTCCGACTTCACCGAGCCGGCCGACCTCGTCATCAAGGCGCTCGGCTTCGAGCCGGAGGATCTGCCGGGCATGTTCGGCTCGCCCGACCTGACCGTCACCCGCTGGGGCACGCTGCTGGTCGACCACCGCACCAAGATGACCAGCCTGGACGGTGTCTTCGCCGCCGGCGACATCGTCCGCGGCGCGTCCCTGGTGGTGTGGGCCATCCGCGACGGCCGCGACGCCGCCGACGCCATGCACGCCTACGCCCAGACCGTCGGCGCGCCCAAGCTGGCCGTCGCGGCCGAGTAAGCCGCTCCTTCCTTCCGCTATCAGAACACCGTCTACCCCAGGGGGCCTTCCCTTCGGCCCCCCAGGTCAACGTCCAGACTGTGAAAGGGTCGTTCCATGACCACCGAATTGAACCAGGGTGAGCAGTTCGTCGCCGATTTCCGCGCCAACGCCGCGGCGCTGACCACTGCCCACGCCTACAATCCGGCCGACGAGCACGACGCCTGCGGCGTCGGCTTCATCGCCGCGATCGACGGCAAGCCCCGCCGTTCGGTGGTCGAAAAAGGCATCGAAGCCCTGAAGGCGGTCTGGCACCGCGGCGCGGTCGATGCCGACGGCAAGACCGGCGACGGCGCCGGCATCCATGTCCAGGTGCCGCAGAAGTTCTTCAAGGACCACGTCAAGATCATCGGCCACCTGCCGCCGGAGAACAATCTGGCGGTCGGTCAGGTCTTCCTGCCGCGCATCAGCCTGGACGCCCAGGAAGCCTGCCGCTGCATCGTCGAGACCGAGATCCTGGCCTTCGGCTACTACATCTATGGCTGGCGCCAGGTGCCGATCAACGTCGACATCATCGGCGAGAAGGCCAACGCCACCCGGCCCGAGATCGAACAGATCATCATCGGCAATGCCAAGGGCGTGTCGGACGAGCAGTTCGAACTCGACCTCTACATCATCCGCCGCCGGATCGAGAAGGCGGTGCAGAACGAGCGCATCAACGACTTCTACATCTGCTCGCTGTCGGCGCGCTCGATCATCTACAAGGGCATGTTCCTCGCCGAACAGCTGTCCACCTTCTATCCGGACCTGACCGACGACCGCTTCGAGTCGTCCTTCGCCATCTACCACCAGCGCTATTCGACCAACACCTTCCCGACCTGGCCGCTGGCCCAGCCCTTCCGCATGCTCGCCCACAACGGCGAGATCAACACGCTGAAGGGCAACGTCAACTGGATGAAGGCGCACGAGACGCGGATGGAGCATCCGGTGTTCGGCGCCAACATGGGCGACCTGAAGCCGGTGATCGGCGTCGGCCTGTCCGACTCGGGCGCGCTCGACAGCGTGTTCGAGGTGATGGTCCGCGCCGGCCGCACCGCCCCCATGGTCAAGATGATGCTGGTGCCGCAGGCGCTGACCAGCTCGCAGACCACGCCGGACAACCACAAGGCGCTGATCGCCTACTGCAACTCCGTCATGGAGCCGTGGGACGGCCCGGCCGCGCTCGCCATGACCGACGGCCGCTGGGTCGTCGGCGGCATGGACCGCAACGGCCTGCGCCCGATGCGCTACACCATCACCACCGACGGCCTGATCATCGGCGGCTCCGAGACCGGCATGGTCAAGATCGAGGAGAACCAGGTGGTCGAGAAGGGCCGCCTCGGCCCGGGCGAGATGATCGCCGTCGATCTCCAGGCCGGCAAGCTGTTCAACGATCGTGAGCTGAAGGACCATCTGGCCGCCCAGAAGCCCTGGGGCCAGTGGGTCAAGAACACCACCCATCTGGACGAGCTGGTGAAGACCGCCGCGCTGAAGGGCGAGCCGTCGGAGATGGAGAAGGACGAACTGCGCCGTCGCCAGATGGCCTTCGGCCTCGCCATGGAAGACATGGAGCTGATCCTCCACCCGATGGCGGAGGACGGCAAGGAGGCCATCGGCTCGATGGGCGACGACAGCCCCATCGCCGTGCTGTCCGACAAGTACCGCGGCCTGCACCATTTCTTCCGCCAGAACTTCTCCCAGGTCACCAATCCGCCCATCGACTCGCTTCGCGAGCGCCGGGTGATGAGCCTGAAGACGCGTCTGGGCAACCTCGGCAACATCCTGGACGAGGATGAGAGCCAGACCCGGTTGCTGCAACTCGACAGCCCGGTGCTGACCACCGCCGAATTCCACGCCATGCGGGACTATATGGGCGACACCGCGGCGGTGATCGACGCCACCTTCCCGGTGGATGGCGGCCCCGACGCGCTGCGCGACGCGCTGCGCCGCATCCGCCAGGAGGCGGAGGACGCCGTGCGCGGCGGCGCCAACCACGTCACCCTGACCGACGAGGCGATGGGCCCGGCCCGCGCCGCCATCCCGGCCATCCTGGCGACCGGTGCTGTCCACACCCACCTGATCCGCTCCAACCTGCGCACCTTCACCTCGCTGAACCTGCGCACGGCGGAATGCCTGGACACCCATTACTTCGCGGTGCTGATCGGCGTCGGCGCCACCACCGTCAACGCCTATCTGGCGCAGGAAGCGGTGGCCGAGCGCCAGCGCCGCGGCCTCTTGGGCTCGCTGTCGCTGGAAAAGGCGATGACGAACTACAAGAAGGCCATCGACGACGGCCTGCTGAAGATCATGTCCAAGATGGGCATCTCGGTCATCAGCAGCTACCGCGGCGGCGGCAACTTCGAGGCCATCGGCCTCAGCCGCGCCCTGGTCGCCGAGCATTTCCCGGCGATGGTCAGCCGCATCTCCGGCATCGGCCTGAACGGCATCCAGAAGAAGGTCCTGGAGCAGCATGCGCTGGCCTATGCCGGCGAGGCGCTGCCGCTGCCGGTCGGCGGTTTCTACCGCTTCCGCAAGTCGGGCGACCGCCATGGCTGGGAAGGTGGGATCATCCACACCCTGCAGCAGGCCGTCACCAACGACAGCTACACCACCTTCAAGAAGTATTCCGAGCAGGTGAACAAGCGGCCGCCGATGCAGCTGCGCGACCTGCTGGAGTTCCGCACCACCAAGGCCGCCGTTCCGGTGGACGAGGTGGAGAGCATCACCTCGATCCGCAAGCGCTTCATCACGCCGGGCATGTCGATGGGCGCCCTGTCGCCCGAGGCGCACGGCACGCTGAACGTCGCGATGAACCGCATCGGCGCCAAGTCCGACTCGGGCGAGGGCGGCGAGGATCCGGCGCGCTTCCGTCCCGACAAGAACGGCGACAACTGGAACTCCGCCATCAAGCAGGTGGCGTCGGGCCGCTTCGGCGTCACCGCCGAGTACCTGAACCAGTGCCGCGAGCTGGAGATCAAGGTCGCCCAGGGCGCCAAGCCCGGCGAGGGCGGGCAGCTGCCCGGCTTCAAGGTGACGGAGATGATCGCGCGGCTGCGTCACTCGACGCCGGGCGTCATGCTGATCAGCCCGCCGCCGCACCACGACATCTACTCGATCGAGGATCTGGCGCAGCTCATATATGACCTGAAGCAGATCAACCCGGACGCCAAGGTCACGGTGAAGCTGGTCAGCCGGTCGGGCATCGGCACCATCGCCGCCGGCGTGGCCAAGGCCAACGCCGACATCATCCTGATCTCCGGCAACTCCGGCGGCACCGGCGCCTCGCCGCAGACCTCGATCAAGTTCGCCGGCCTGCCCTGGGAGATGGGCCTGTCGGAGGTGCATCAGGTCCTGACGCTGAACAAGCTGCGCCACCGCGTGCGGCTGCGCACCGACGGCGGCCTGAAGACCGGCCGCGACATCGTCATCGCCGCCATGCTGGGTGCGGAAGAGTACGGCATCGGCACCGCCAGCCTGATCGCCATGGGCTGCATCATGGTCCGGCAGTGCCATTCCAACACCTGCCCGGTCGGCGTCTGCGTCCAGGACGAGAAGCTGCGCGAGAAGTTCGTCGGCTCGCCGGAGAAGGTCGTCAACCTCTTCACCTTCCTGGCCGAAGAGGTCCGCGAGATCCTCGCCAAGCTGGGCTTCCGCTCGCTGAACGAGGTGATCGGCCGCACCGACCTGCTGCATCAGGTCAGCCGCGGCGGCGCCCATCTCGACGATCTCGACCTCAACCCGCTGCTGGCCCAGGTCGACCCCGGCGAGAACGCGCGCTACTGCACGCTCCAGGGCCGCAACGAGGTGCCGGACACGCTGGACGCCCGCATCGTCGCCGATGCCCGCCCGCTGTTCGAGGAGGGCGAGAAGATGCAGCTCGCCTACAACGCCCGCAACACGCAGCGCGCCATCGGCACGCGGCTGTCCTCGATGGTGACGCGGAAGTTCGGCATGTTCGGGCTGCAGCCCGGCCACATCACCGTCCGTCTGCGCGGCACCGCCGGCCAGTCTCTGGGCGCCTTCGCGGTCCAGGGCATCAAGCTGGAGGTGATGGGCGACGCCAACGACTATGTCGGCAAGGGCCTGTCGGGCGGCACCATCGTCGTCCGTCCGGCGACCAGCAGCCCGCTGGAGTCGAACAGGAACACCATCATCGGCAACACGGTGCTGTACGGCGCCACCGCCGGCAAGCTGTTCGCCGCCGGCCAGGCCGGCGAGCGGTTCGCGGTGCGCAACTCCGGCGCCACCGTGGTGGTGGAGGGCTGCGGCTCCAACGGCTGCGAGTACATGACGGGCGGCACGGCGGTGATCCTCGGCAAGGTCGGCGACAATTTCGGCGCCGGCATGACCGGGGGCATGGCCTACATCTACGACCCGGAAGACTCGCTGCCGCTCTTCATCAACGAGGAAAGCGTCATCTTCCAGCGGATCGAGGTGCCCCATTACGAGGGCCAGCTCCGCACGTTGATCGAGGAGCACGTCGCCGAGACGCAGAGCCGTTTCGCCGCCGAGATCCTCAACGACTGGCAGCGTGAACTCGGCCACTTCTGGCAGGTGGTTCCGAAGGAGATGCTGCACCGTCTGGCCGTGCCGGTGAACCTGCCGCGCGCCATCCCGGCGGAGTGACCGACACCACCCCTGCCCCGCCCTCACCGGCGGGGTGGAGGGCCGACATGAAAACGGCGCGCCATCCGGCAGGACGGCGCGCCGTTTTTCGTTGGCGGTTGCGTCAACCGGCGGGCGGAGACAGCTCCAGAACCATGACGATGCTGTCGAACTGGACGCCCGGCGCCAGGATCACCGACCGCTTACCGACCGGGCGGAAGCCGGCCGAGCCATAGAAGCCCTCGGCGACGAGGCTCGACAGGCACTCCAGCCGGCGGACGCCGGCGACCCTGGCCTCGTCGATGCAGCGGGCGAGCAGGGCGGTGCCGACCCCCCGGCGCAAGGCAGCGGGGTGGGTGGCGAAGTGGCGGATATGCCCGACGGTCGGATCGACCGGCTGGCAGGGTGCCCCCGGCGGCTCGCGGGTCCAGCCGCCGCAGCCGATCACGGCACCATCGTCCCCCACCGCCAGATGATAGGTGCCCGTCCGCAGCAGCAGCGGGTTGGCCCGGATCATCGCCGGCAGGGCACGCTCCAGCACCTCCGCCGGATAGCCGGCGGCCATCAGCGGCGGATAGGAGGCCCTGAGCAGCCCACCGACCGCTTCGGCATCCTCCGGCTGCGCCGGGCGGACGATGAAGCCGGAATTGCTCAAGGCTCGAACTCCCACGGCTCATCCTTGGCCGCCGCGATCCAGTCCCGCATCGCCGGCAGAGCCAGCACGGCGTCCATATAGGCGCGCGACACCGGCGACACCGCGACGCCATAGGTCTCCAGCCGCGTCACCACCGGGGCGAACATGGCGTCGGCGATGGTGAAGGCGCCGAACAGGAAGGGTCCGCCGGCCGGGCCGCCGAAGCGGGTGCGGGCATCTTCCCACAGCGCCTCGATCCGGGCGATGTCGGCGGCGGTCGCCTCGGTCATACCCTGGCCCTTGCGGTCGCGCTTGAGGTCCATCGGCATGGTGGTGCGCAGCGAGACGAAGCCGGAATGCATCTCCGCCGACACCGAGCGCGCCACCGCCCGCGCCGCCCGGTCCGCCGGCCACAGCCCGGCCTGCGGCGCCAGTTCCGCCACATACTCGCAGATCGCCAGCGAGTCCCAGACGGTCAGCCCGTCATGGATCAGGGCGGGCACGCGGCCGGACGGCGACTGTTCGGCGATGCGCGCGGCGGTGTCCGGCTGGCGCAGGACAATCGCCGTCTCGGCAAAGGCGACCCCGGCCTGCCTGAGAGCCAGCCAGGGGCGCAGCGACCAGGACGAATAGGCCTTGTTCCCAATCACCAGGATCGGATCGGACATCGGACGGCACCTTTCGCGCGCGGGGGATATGGTGGGAACAGTCAAAGCGACGGATTGCGCCTTCGCGCAACCGTCATCCCCTTCTTACGCCGGCATGAGGTCGTGGGGAACCCGCGGCGCGTGCGCGACACGGTTGCGGCCGTCGCGCTTGGCGTCGTAGAGCGCCATATCCGCGGCATGGACGAGGTCGGCCCAGTTCTCCCCCAGCCGGACGACCTGGGCGACGCCGATGCTGGTCGTCACCCCCAGCGCGCTTCCCTGGTGCTGGAACGGGATCGCCTGGATCGCCTCGCGGATGCGCTCGGCGACCGGCAGCGCGTCGGATGCGCGCAATTCCGGCAGGAACAGCAGGAACTCCTCCCCGCCCATCCGCGCCAGTACATCGTCGGGGCGCTTCAGGTTGCGCAGCGTCGCCGCCACAGCGACCAGCACGGTGTCGCCGGCGGCATGGCCGAACCGGTCGTTGATCCGCTTGAAATGGTCGAGGTCGATGCAGAAGACGGTGTCGCCGGGACGCAGGTGGCCTGGCAGCATCCGTTCCAGCCAGCGCCGGTTGCCGATGCCGGTCAGGCTGTCCAGCTCCGCCATCAGGCTCAGCTTGCGTTCCGCCCGGTCGGTCGCGACGCTGTAGATCAGGATCGAGACGGCGAAATTGCCCAGGATCTGGATGAAGAACTCCCAGGCCAGCCAGGGCACGAAATCCGCGACGAAGAGAATGGCCGCAGCCCCCAGCAGGAACGACGCCCCGCTGAGCGCCAGCACCGCCGCCAGCGGCCGGCAGGACGGCAATTGCTCGACCCGCCGGAGCCGCGTCACGATCCGCGCCGCCAGCATCAGGCAAAGCGCCGCATTCAGATGGAAGAATGTGGCGCGGAGCTGGTTGTCCAGGTGGAAGCCGGTCGCCCAGGCGACGATCCAGACCGAAACCGGATAGACCGCCAGCAGGCGCCACCCCTGCGGCAGGCGCCCGGACCGCAGGCGTTCGATCCCCAGCGCCAGCAGCCCATGCCCGACCAGACCGAACGTCAGGCTGCCCAGGGTCCAGACCGGCTTCGGCAGCATGGCATGCTCGCCGAAGCCGGCCAGGACGCCACCGAGCCCCACCAGCGAAAATGCCGCCGCCAGCGTGCCGAATCCCGATGCGGGGACGTCCCGCAACCGCGCGAGCAGAAAGACGGCTGCCCCCACCAGAAGTGACGACTGGTACAGAAACAGCACCGTGGCGATGTCGAGCACAATCATAGACGGCAACGCCGGTTGATTATCACGGGCTCTTATACCGTGAACGTCGCTGTTGGTGAACCGGGTCGAGGAACCGGGCGCCCAACGCCCCCGCAGATCGAATGAAATATCCATTCGGAAAGGTTTTCACTCCGTTCCACGCCACCCCTTTCCAGCCGGGGCCGGCCGCGCCATCCTTGGGGGATGGGCATCCGCATCGGATGCGTGACGTGATCTCGTGAAAAAGGATTATCCGTCTTGCTCGCCACCCTGCTTGCCGTCGACGGTCCCGACACCGTCGCCCTCACCCCCGTGACCAAGGCCGGGCTGGCCGATTGGCTGGCGGCGCAGTCGCCGGCCATCGCCTCCTGGGTCAAGGCCGTGGGCTTCACCGGCGAGGCCGGATCGACCGTCTTCCTGCCCGGGCCGGACGGCGCCGTCGCCCGCGTGCTGGCCGGCGTGTCGGCGGTCGACGATCTGTGGGCCTTCGCCGGCCTGCCCGCCTCGCTGCCGGCCGGCTCCTACCGGATCGACGCGGCGCTGGATGCGCGGGCAGCGACGCGGGCGGCGCTGGGCTGGGCGCTCGGCAGCTATCGCTTCAGCCGTTACAGGAAGCCGCCCGAGAAGGGCTTCGCCACCCTGGTCTGGCCGGCGGAGGCCGACCGCGGCGAGGTGGAGCGGGCGGCGACCGCCACCTGGCTGGTGCGCGATCTGGTGAACACCCCGGCCTGCGACATGGGTCCGGCCGAGCTGGCCCAGGCGGCGCAGGATCTGGCCGCCGAGTTCGACGCCGCGGTCGAGGTGATCGTCGGCCAGGACCTGCTCGACCGCGACTATCCGGCCATCCATGCCGTCGGCCGCGCCAGCCCGCGGGCGCCGCGGCTGGTCGACCTGCGCTGGGGCAACCCGGAACACCCGAAGGTGACCATCGTCGGCAAGGGCGTCTGCTTCGACACCGGCGGTCTGGACCTGAAGCCGTCGTCCGCCATGCTGATCATGAAGAAGGACATGGGCGGCGCTGCGCATGCGCTGGCGCTCGGCCGGATGATCATGATGGCCGGGCTGCCGGTGCGGCTGCGCGTGCTGGTGCCGGCGGTGGAGAATGTCGTCGCCGGCGACAGCTTCAAGCCGCAGGACGTGCTGAGGACCCGCAAGGGCCTGACCATCGAGGTCGGCAACACCGACGCCGAAGGCCGCCTGATCCTGTGCGATGCGCTGGCCGAGGCGGATTCGGAGAAGCCGGAGCTGCTGATCGACTTCGCCACCCTGACCGGTGCGGCCCGCGTGGCGCTCGGCCCCGACCTGCCGGCGCTGATGTCCAACAATGACGCGCTGGCCAACGACCTGACGGAGGCCGGGACCGCGGAGGACGACCCGATGTGGCGGCTGCCGCTGTGGGCGCCCTACCGCAAGGGGCTGGACAGCAAGGTGGCCGACATCAACAACGTCACCACCAACGGCTTCGCCGGCGCCATCACCGCCGGGCTGTTCCTTCAGGAATTCGTGTCGAAGGAGACGCCCTGGGCGCATCTCGACACCTATGCCTGGAACGGGTCTGCCCGTCCCGGCCGTCCGGAGGGTGGTGAGGCGCTGGGCCTGCGCGCCGCCTATGCGGTGATCGTCAAGCGGTTCGGCTGACCGCCCACGGCGGTGGAGACTGGGGGAAAGGACGGGAGGCGGCTGACTTGTCCCCGCCCCTTTCCCCCTCGGGGGATGGAATGGGATCGCACCACAACGCGGGAAGCGCCGGCGGACAGGACGACTGGGTGGCGGTGCGCCGCGATGCGGAGACCGGCATCGAGACCATCCGCGCCCATTTCCGCGGCCATGCCTATGACCTGCACGACCATGACGAGCTGCTGGTCGGCGTTACCGAGCAGGGGGTGCAGGCCTTCCGCTGCCGGCGGCGGCTGCACACCAGCGTTCCCGGCCGCGTTATCCTGATCGAACCGGGCGAGGCCCATGACGGCCACAGCCCGGGGGAGGATGGCTTCACCTACGCCATGCTGTATCTGCCGGTGCCGCTGCTGACCGCCCGCAGCGAGGCGCTGCGCAGCCTGACGCCACGCGGAACCGGCCTGCCGCTGGGCTTCCGCGACACGCTGGCCGACGACCCCGGCCTTGCGGCGACCATCCGCTCCGCCTTCCTGGCCCTGCACCAGCGCGAGGGGCGGCTGGCCCGCGACCTGTCGCTGGACCGGCTGGCGGCGAGGCTGGCCGGCCATGTGGCACCGCCGGAGGAGCGCCGGCCGCTGCGTCCCGACCGCGCCGCCGCCCAGGCGCGCGACCTGCTGCATGCCCGGATGACCGAGGATGTCGGGCTCGACGAGCTGTCCGCCGCGGCCGGCGTCGATCGGTTCCGGCTGAACCGCGCCTTCCGCGCCGCCTTCGGCTTGTCGCCGCACGCCTATCTGGTCCGGCTGCGCCTGCGCGCTGCCCGGCGCCGGCTGGCCGAGGGCGAGGCGCCGGCCCTGGTGGCGGCGGAGGTCGGGTTCGCCGACCAGAGCCATCTCGGCCGCTGGTTCCGCCGCGCCTATGGCCTGACGCCGGCCGCCTACCGCGATTTGTGCACGAACGTTCCAGACTGAGGCGCCGTCGTCGGGCATCTGAAGGGGCAAAGGAGATGATTGCCATGCCCGACAGCACGATGTCCGACAGCCCGATGCCCGATAGCCTGACGCCCCACAGCCCGATGCCCGAAACCGATCCCGCGGACGCGCCCGTCCGCTTCGACACCAAGGTCGCGCTGGTCGTCCGCGCCGATCTGGCGGTCTGGCAGAAGCTGAACGTCGCCGCCTTCCTCGCCACCGGGATCGCCGCCGCGGCGCCGGATGCTCTGGGCGAGGCGTATGTCGACGGCGCCGGCCGCCGCTATGGCCGCATGCTGGGCCAGCCGATGCTGATCTTCGCCGCCGACCGCGACCGGCTGCGCGCCGTCCGCGATGCGGCGCTGGAGCGGGGGCTGACGCTGGTGCCCTATGTCGCCGCCATGTTCGCCACCGGCCACGACGCCGCCAACCGCGCCGCCTTCCGGGCCGAGGATCCGGATGCCCCCGATCTGGTCGGGCTGGCCCTGCGCGGGCCGAAGAAGGCGATGGACAAGACGGTGAAGGGCCTCGCCCTGCACGGATGAGACAACACGGGTAGCGTCAACCCGCCTGTCACAGCTCCTGCGGGACGGTGATCGTCACGCTGGTGCCGCCACCCGGCACGCTGTCGATGGCGAGCCGGCCGCCGAGCGGGCCGGTCACCGTGTTGAACACCACCGCCAGCCCCAGACCCTTGTGGCCGCGGTTGCGGGCGGTGGTGAAGAAGGCGTCGGTCAGAGTCGGCAGGTTGTTGGCCGGAATGCCGGCGCCGCGGTCGCGGACGATCAGGTTCCAGGCCGGGACCGCATCCAGCGTCGCCGGCTCAACCGCCACCTCGGCCTCGCCCGGACCGCCGCCATAGCCATGGGCGGCGGCGTTGGCGAACAGGTGGTGCAGCACCCGTTCCAGATGCGGGGCATAGCCGATCCAGGGGCAGGCGGCGCCGGGCACGATCCGCACGACCAGCGGCAGGTCGGGATGCTGGACCGCGAACAGGCTCGCCGCGTCCTCCGTCAGGCGGCGCAGGTCCAGCGCCTCCAGCGGTTCGGCGGTCTGGCAGGCGGCGATGGCGGAAAAGGCCTCCACCAGCTCCACCGCGCGGGCGAGGTTGGCGTCGAGCAGGGCCGCCGGTTCCCGCAATTCCTCGGTCGACAGCGGGCCGTTGCCGGAGCGGGCCAGATCCTGCAAATGGCTGGCCGCGGTGACGCAGACGCCGAGCGGCGTGTTCAGTTCATGCGCCAGCCCGGTCACCGCCTGGGTGATGGCGCGCTGGCGGGCCAGCGCCGATTCGGCGATGCGGGCGCGCCGCTCCAGATCCTCGCGCACCACCCGCTCCGACACCTCGCGGATCATGCGGCTGAGTTCGCGCAGCAGCTTCGCCAGCAAATCGGGCGAGGGGGAGATCAGCGACAGGAACAGGTCGCGCTCCAGTTCGAACACCGTGACCGGCGTGGCGGCGACGACCGAGGCGGAGCGCGAGCCGCCGTCGATCAGCGCCATCTCGCCGAAACAGTCGCCGGCACGGCGGAATCCGACCTCCACCTGAGCGCCGAAGGGATCGTCGCGCACCACGCGCACCGTGCCGTCCAGCAGGACGTAGAGCGAGCTGGCGCTGTCGCCCTCGCGCATCAGGACGGTGCCGGCCGCGGCGTCGAACACCCGCCCGCGCGAGGCCACGGCGGCGCGCTCCTCCGGCGAGAAGGCCTCGAACAGGACGATGCCGTCGAGGATTCCGCCGGGCGCGGTTGTGCCGGTGCTGGCGCTGGTCATGGTGACGGGATGCTCCGAATGGGCTTTGTCCCGACAGCATAGATCAAGCAGCCGGGAAACCGCGAGACGTTACCCGAGGCTTTCGCGAATCGGAAACCGGCTTTCGCGCGACAGGCGGTCCAGCAGGCCGCGCGACCCGGCCTCGCACAGGTCCAGCACCTGTTCGAACCCGTCGGGGCCGCCATAATAGGGATCGGGCACCTCCTGCCCTTCCCCCTCATGTCCAATGTGCCCCGGCGCATCGTCCAGGAACAGGCGCAGCGCCGCGGTGGCGCCGGCCGGGGCGATGCGGCGCAGCTGGGCCAGATGGCCGCGGTCCATCGCCAGGATATGGTCGAAGCGGGTGAAGTCGGCCGCCGCCACCTTGCGGGCGCGCAAGGCCGACAGGTCGACGCCGCGGGCCAGCGCTGCGCGCACCGTGCGCGGGTCGGGCGGCTCGCCGACGTGATAGCTGTGGGTGCCGGCGGAGTCGGCGCTCACCAGGGCGCCGAGCCCGGCGCGGTCGGCCAGATGGCGGAACACCCCCTCGGCGGTGGGCGAGCGGCAGATGTTGCCGGTGCAGACGAACAGGACCTTGAGCACCCCTGGCATCCCTCCTCCTCGTTTCCTGCGGCTTTACTTCCGGGCGTGACGAGCGTACGCCGCAACAGTTTTCCACATGACCGGTTTCCGAACCGCTAAGGGGATCCGATGCCCGCTCCCGCGCTGACCAACCGCCTGCGTCCGACCGACCGGATCGTCATCCTGACCGGGGCCGGGATTTCCAAGGAGTCGGGGCTGGACACCTTCCGCTGCGCCGACGGCATCTGGAGCCAGGTCGATCTGGAGGATGTGGCGACGCCGGAAGGGTTCGCCCGCGACCCCGATCTGGTCCACCGCTTCTACAACGACCGCCGCCGCGGCCTTGCCGACCCGGCGGTGCAGCCCAACGCGGCACACAGGGCGCTGGCGGAGCTGGAACGGCGCTGGAAGGGCAACGTCCTGCTGGTGACGCAGAACATCGACGACCTGCACGAGCGCGGCGGGTCCAAGGCACCGCTGCACATGCATGGCGAGCTGCTGAAGGCCTTCTGCCTGCACTGCCGCACGGTGGTGGAGGTGCAGGGCGACCTGTCGGTGCACGACCATTGCCTGACCTGCGGCCGCAAGGGCGGCATGCGGCCCGACGTGGTGTGGTTCGGCGAGATGCCCTATCAGATGGAGCGCATCCAGCGGGCGTTGGAGGAATGCGACCTGTTCGTGTCGGTCGGCACCTCGGGCCATGTCTATCCCGCCGCCGGCTTCGTGGCGGAGGCGCGGTCGTCCGGCGCCTATACGGTCGAGCTGAACCTGGAACCGTCGGAGGGCGCCTCCTATTTCCACAGCTCGATCCACGGTCCGGCGACCCAGGTGGTGCCGGCCTTCGTCCAGGATTTGCTGACGCTTGTCTGATGAAACAGTTGCCGGCGGTTTGGAACTCGACCGCCTGTTCGCGAAGGCGCGCGCCTGCACGCTGTGTGCGGGGGTGCTGCCCCACGGCTGCCGCCCGGTGCTGCGCGGCAGCCCCGCCGCCCGCCTGCTGATCGTCGGGCAGGCGCCGGGCGCGCGGGTGCATGCCAGCGGCATCCCCTGGGACGACGCCTCCGGCGACCGGCTGCGCAAGTGGCTGGCGATGGACCGCCCCGCCTTCTACGACGAATCCCGAATCGCCGTGGTGCCGATGGGGCTGTGCTATCCCGGCACCATGCCCAAGGGCGGCGACTACCCGCCGCGTCCGGAATGCGCGCCGCTGTGGCACCCGCCGCTGCTCGACGCGCTGTCGGGCGTCCGGCTGACCCTGCTGATCGGACAGTACGCCCAGGCGCGTTACCTGGGCGAGCGGCGCAAGGCGACGATGACGGAAACGGTGGCGAACTGGCGGGAATACGGGCCGGCCCACATGCCGCTGCCGCACCCGAGCTGGCGCAACACCGCCTGGCTGAACCGCAACCCGTGGTTCGAGGAGGATCTGGTACCGGCCCTGCGCCGCCGGGTGGCGGACGCGCTGGGCGACTGAAGGCCCTGCCCTCCTCCGCCTGCTCCCCCTACTCCATCGTCTCGATCCGTTCCATGTCCTCGTCGGAGAAGCCGAAATGGTGGCCGATCTCGTGGATCAGGACATGGCGGACGATAGCCGGCAGCTCCTCCCCCGTCTCGCACCAGTAATCGAGGATCGGGCGGCGGTAGAGGAAGATCATGTCCGGCCCGCCACGCAGGTCGGCGACGCTTTGCCGCGTCAGATCCACGCCCCGATAGAGGCCCAGCAGGTCGAATGGGCTTTCCAGCTCCATCTCCCGCTCGGTATCCTCATCGGGGAAATCCTCGACATGGATCACGAGGTTCCCGACCGGGGCGAGCAGCTCCGCCGGGATGGTGTCGAGCGCCTCTTCGGCCATGCGCTCCAGGTCTTCGACCGTGGGCGGAACCGTATGGGGACCTGAAGGTTTCCGTATCATGCCGCAGAAGGTAGCGAACCGCCGCCCGTTCGCCAAGAAGCTGCGGGCGGCAAAAGAGAGACTTAAGGAAAGGGAGGTCATCATGTCGGATCGTCTTGTCGGCGTGCATCGCCAGACGGCGCTGAAGGAACTGCACGGCTGGGCGGAGGTGCTGGAACGCGACGCCATCCGCAAGACCTACCATTTCGCCGATTTCCCCGCCGCCTGGGGGTTCATGAACCAGGTCGCCCTGCTGGCCGAGAAGACCGGCCACCATCCCGAATGGTTCAACGATCTGGGCCGGGTCGAGGTGATCCTCTATACCCGCAACAGCGACGCCGTGACCCAGGCCGACATCGACTTCGCCCACCGCCTGGACCAGATGGCGCCCCTGCACGACCGCTAAGTGACCCACCGAGCGATTGCCGGGGCGGGACCCATTGCCCGCCCCTGGCGTTATTCCTGTTCCGCCGCCGACCGGGCGGCGGGACAACACCGTGCAGTGCGGAGCCGCCGACCATGCCGAAACCCCTGACCCTGTCCATCCCCCATTCGCTCGGCCGGGCGGAGGCCAAGCGCCGGCTGGTCGACGGCATGGGCGAGGTGCGGGCGCGCCTGAGCGCCGTGTCGGCCAGCGTCGACGACAGCTGGACCGACGACCGCCTGAACTTCCACGTCGTGGCGCTGGCCCAGACCATCGCCGGCCACATCGACGTGCTGGACGACCGGGTCGAGATGGAGGTGCAGCTGCCCTGGGCGCTCGCCCTGCTGGCCGACAAGATCAAGAACAAGGTCTCGCGCCAGGGCACGCTGATGCTGGAGAAGAAGTAAGGGTTGCACGGGGAGGTGCGGGCCTCGATGCCCTCACCTCCCATCCTTACCTGCCCTACCCCTCCGACGCCTCCTCCACTTTGCGGCGCGCCAGCGGGTGGTGGTCGTGCATGACCTTCTTCAGCCGTTCCGTCACCACATGGGTGTAGATCTGCGTCGTCGCGATGTCGGCATGGCCCAGCATCTTCTGGACGGAGCGCAGGTCGGCGCCATGGTCGAGCAGATGGGTGGCGAAGGCATGGCGCAGCACGTGGGGGCTGACCTTCTCCGGGTCGATGCCGGCGTCGATGGCCAGTTGCTTCAACAGTTGGGCGAAGCGCTGGCGCGTCAGGTGCCCCTCGGCGGAGATGCGTGACGGGAACAGGAAGGGGCTGTGCCCGGCTTCCGCAGCGGCGCCTGGCGGGATGAAGTGCCCGCGGAACGGGATGTAGCCCGCCAGCGCCGCCAGCGCCGGGTCGGACAGCGGCACCATCCGCTCCTTGCCGCCCTTGCCGCGCACCAGCAGGCCGCGGCCGTCGCGCATGATCGCGGTCATCGGCAGGCCGACCAGTTCCGACACGCGCAGGCCGGTGGCGTAGAGCACCTCCAGCAGGGCCACGAGCCGCAAGCCCTCCGGCCCGCCGCGCGCCTCGGCGGTCGACAGCATGGCGCCGACTTCCGCCTCCGTCAGGATCTTGGGCAGCGGACGGCCCTGCTTGGGGCTGTCGAGCGGCGAGGCGGGATCGTCGGTGCGGCGGCCTTCGGACAGCAGGAAGCGGTAGAACTGCCGCATCGCCGACAGCCGCCGCGCCACGGTGCGGGGGGCACCGTCCTTGCTCTGCACCGCCAGATAGGCCCGCAGATCCTCTGTGCCCGCCGCCTCCAGCGCCACGCTGCGCTGGGCCAGCCAGCGGCCGAGGTCGGCGAGGTCGCGCTCATAGGCCAGCCGCGTGTTCACCGCCGCCCCGCGCTCCGCCGTCAGCATGTCGAGGAAGGCGTCCAGATGCGGCGAGGTGGCAAGCGGGCGCGGCTTGCACGGCCGGCCGCGCCGCCTGGCACCGGATTTGGTGGCGGATTTGGTAGCGGGCATCCTGCTGCCGGGGCTTTTGCTGCCGGTCATGGTGTCGGCGTCATGGTGGTGGCGGGCTCCACGGGGCGGAAGGTCATTCGGCGGTTGGATTCGGGACCTGGATGGCGGGGCCGGTGATGGCGGCCATCGCCTCGCGAACCAGCGCGCGGGCGTCCGGTTCCAGCCCGACCGCCTTCAGGTTGGCCGCCACGCGGGCGGTGACGACGGGCGGCAGGGTGGCCGGTCCGGCCTCCCCAAGCAGGATCAGGGCGACGGCCACCGTCTCGCCGATGCGCCCGCCGGCCGCGGCATCGCCCAACCGCTGCCACAATGCGGGATCGACACCGGCCTCGCTGCCGCTGGGCGGACCCGCGCCGTCGGTGGCGGTCATCCAGGCCTCGTCCGGGATGGCGACTCCGGTGGCCTGGAGCAGTGCCAGCTGGCCGGCGATGCGGTTGCGGGCGGGAGTGTCTGCCCCGCGCAGCGCCTCGTCCAGCCAGGCGGTCAGCGCACCCGGATCCCCGCCCTGCCCCGTCGCCACCACTGCCAGCGGCCACAGCCAGGCGGTGTCGGCGCTCCGGCCGCTGCGCAGGGCCAGATCGTGCCAGCGCCGCGCCTGATCGAGCCGCCCTTGCGCGTAATAGAGCCGGGCCGCCGCCGGGGCCAGCGCCGCGGCATCGCCGGTCGGCGACACGCCGTCGAGCAGCCCTGCGGCGGCACCGCCGACCGGTCCGGCGCGCAGGCGAGGATCGACCAGCTCCACCGCCAGCGCGGCAAGCGCGACGCGCCGACGCCCGTCCATCGCCGCCGCCATCGCCTGATGGACCAGCGCGCGGGTGCGGGCGCCGCGGTCGCGCCGGGCGATGTCGCGGACCCGCAGCAGCTCGTCCCCCACCGCCGGCACCTGGGCGTAGAGATCCTGCAACTGGCGGGCATCGAGGAACAGGGAAGCCGCCGCCCGTTCGCCGGCGGCGGCACGGGTGGCGGGATCGGTGGCGGGGTTGGTGGCGATGGCGGCCAGCGCCGGCAGGGTCTCCAGCGGCAGCCGGTCGGGCGGAACGCCGATCCGCGCGATGCGCATGGCGGCGAGCAGCAGCGCCAGCCCGTCCGCATCGGCTTGCAGCGACAGCGAGCGGGCCGGCGGCGGGGCGGCACCGGCCAGCGCCTCGGCAACCGGCAGGAAGGGGTCGGACCGGCGGCTGTCCCGCAGGCCGGCCAGTGCCTCGTCCGTGCCGGCCCGGTCGCCGGCGCGGGCACGGCAGAACAGGCCCAGCTTGGCCCAATAGGCGGAGGTGAAGCTCTTGCCGCGGGCCAGCGCACGCGGGCAATCCAGCCCACCGCGCACCAGCTCCGCATCGGTCAGCGCCCTGGCCGCCGGCTCGTCCGCCGCCAGCGCCGCCGGCAGACGCCCGGCCAGCTCAGCCGCCCCGGCGGGATCGCCGAGCCGCGCCAGCTTTTCGATGCGCAGGGCGCCGAGGCGGCGGGGCGGCGGGGCCTCCCCGGTCGCGACCGCCGGAGAGCCGGCGCTCAGCAGCAGCCGGCGTTCCAGCGCCTTGACGGTGGGAGACGGGGTGTCGACCGGCAGGGCGGCGATCAGGAGAAGAAGCTCCGCCCGGCCGATGCCGCGCCAGGGGTCACCGCCCAGCCCCTGCAAACCGTCCAGCAGGCCGGCACCGTCCGGGTCGGGCGCCCCCAACGGCTCGCGCGCGACCGGCGCCGGCCGCGCCACCACGGGGGAGACGGCGGGCGGCGGCGTGACCGCGGGCGGATAGGCCGGGACGATGACCGGAGGGGGTGCGGAAGGCCGGGACTGGACGGGGGCTTCCACCGCGGCGTCGGGCGTCAGCCGGACCGGCGGGCCGAAGGCTTGGGCGGCGGCGGCCATGGACCAGCCGGCCGCCAGCAACCCGGCCAGCAGCGGCACGGTTCCCTGTCGGGAGCCCTGGGGCCGGGCGCTCCGGGGCCGGGCGGGGCCGGGTCGGACGCTCCCGGCCGATGGTCGGGGCTCAGCGCGGGAAGCGCTCATCCGGCAGAACCTTCTCCACCGTTTTCGACGGAGCCGGCAGGTCCCACGAGGCGAGGAACACCATGCCACCGGCGATCACCAGCAACAGCAGGACGAAGAGGATCGAGAGAAACCGGCTCATGGCACCAGGGACGTGTTGTGTCGGAAAACGGAGGATCGGAGCGGAGCTACCATGCCCTGCATCCGCAGGGCTTGGGACAAGCAAGGGCTTTTCTGCTAAAGCATCCGCGGCTCCGGCCGGCGGCCGAAGGGCGGCGCAGTGTAGCCACAGGTTGGACCGCGGCGCAACCCGTCCACCGGGCCATTCGCCGGCTCCGCAGCAGGATGCGGGGCAGGGTCTGGCAAAACCGGGGCGCTTGTGCCGGCCAGCTTTCGGCGGGTATGAGTGTTGTCTGTTGCAGCGGTGTGACGGCCGGCGAAGACGCCGGCATGCTGGGGCCGGGAGTGCGGGTGGCGGATCGGATGGATGTGATGGGACTGCGCAAGGCGATGACGGCCCAGGGCCCGGGAGCAAGTCCGGGTGCAGGCCCGGGCACGGGTGCGGCGGAGGATGCGGTGCCGCTGCTGCCGCGCACCGTGGTGCTGGTCGGGCTGATGGGGGCCGGCAAGAGCGCCATCGGGCGCCGGCTGGCCACGCGCCTGCACCTGCCCTTCCGCGATGCCGACACCGAGATCGAGGCGGCGGCCGGCTGCACCATCGCCGAAATCTTCGCCCGCGACGGCGAACCGGTCTTCCGCTCCGTCGAACGCCGCATCATCACCCGGCTGGTGAAGGACGAGCCGGTGCATATCCTGGCGACCGGCGGCGGTGCCTTCATGGACCCGGAAACCCGCGCCGCCATCCGCCAGCACGGCGTGTCGGTCTGGCTGCGCGCCGAACTGGACGTGCTGGTCGCCCGCACCGCCCGGCGCACCCACCGCCCGATCCTGAACCAGGGCGATCCGCGCACCATCCTGGGCCGGCTGATGGAGCAGCGCTATCCCGTCTATGCCGAGGCCGACCTGACGGTGGTCAGCGACGAACGCCCGCCCGACGTGACGGTGGAGCTGGTGATCGACGCGCTGGAGGCGCATTTCGGTGTCCAGCTTCCCCACCGCCAGCCCCAGGGCCAAGCCCAAGGCCAGGGCAACGCCCAGCGCGGCGGCCGGCCCGGAAAGCCCGACGCCCCAAAAACCGACGCGCCCTGATCCCCGCCTCCCGCCCCTTGTCATGAACCACCAGCTTCGCGGACTGCCCCGATGACCTCCGTCAACGCCACCACCCCGGCCGCACTCGACACCGTCCGCCTGGAGCTGGGCGCCCGCAGCTACGACATCCTCGTCGGCGACGGGGTGCTGGCCGATGCCGGCGAGCGCATCGCCGCCATCACCCGCGGCCGGGCGCCCATCGTGGTGACCGACGCCAACGTGGCGCCGCTGCATCTGGACACGCTGAACGCCGCGATGCTGGAGGCGGGGATCGCGCCGCAGCCGGCCATCGTCCTGCCGGCTGGCGAAAAGACCAAGGACTTCGCCCATTTCCAGCAGCTGATGGACGACATCCTGGGCCGCGGCATCGAGCGGTCCACCGTCCTGCTGGCGCTGGGCGGCGGGGTGATCGGCGACATCACCGGCTTCGCCGCGGCGTCGGCCCTGCGCGGCATCGACTTCATCCAGGTGCCGACCACGCTGCTGTCCCAGGTCGACAGCTCGGTCGGCGGCAAGACCGGCATCAACAGCCGGCACGGCAAGAACCTGATCGGCGCCTTCCACCAGCCGCGCCTGGTCATCGCCGACACCGCCACGCTGGACACCCTGCCGCGGCGCGAGGTGCTGGCCGGCTATGCCGAGGTGGTGAAATACGGCCTGATCCGCCAGCCCGACTTCTTCGCCTGGCTGGAGCGGAACGGCCGGCGGGTGGTGGACGGCGACAGCGACGCCCGGCGCCATGCGGTGACGGTCAGCTGCCGCGCCAAGGCCGACATCGTCGGCGTCGACGAGCGCGAGAGCGGCGACCGGGCTCTGCTGAACCTGGGCCACACCTTCGGCCATGCGCTGGAAGCGGCGACCGGCTTCGGCCAGACCCTGCTGCATGGCGAAGGGGTGGCGATCGGCATGGTGCTGGCCTTCGACCTGTCGGTCCGGCTGGGGCTTTGCCCGGCTGACGACGCGCGGCGCGCCCGCGCCCATCTGGCCGATGTCGGCCTGCCGGTGCGCCCGGCCGACATCCCCGGCGTCGCCTGGGACGTCGATGGGCTGGTCCGGTCGATGGCGAAGGACAAGAAGGTGCAGGACGGCCGCATCACTTTCATCCTGGCCGACCGCATCGGCAACGCCTTCACCCGCCGCGACGTCGATGCCGCCGCCGTCCGCGCCGTTCTGGACGAGTCGGTCCAGCCCGCCTGATCCTCGCCCATCACGGATAATCCGTCTTTCGCACAATAGCAGCGGCAGCGGTTGCCCGCCCATACTCCCTCCAAGACCGTGGCCATTCCGTCCGCGGCACCGATGGGGAGGATGGGCGATGAAGGCGATGCTTGGAATGACGGCGGTGGTCGGGCTGCTGCTGGCGGCGGCGCCGGCCATGGCGCTGGAGGTGCGGGAGCAGGCGACGATCAAGGCGCCGGTCGAGCAGGTGTGGAAGCAGATCGCCCCCTTCTGCGCGATCAGCGACTGGCACCCCGCGGTGGAGGGCTGCACCCTGCGCAAGACCGGCGACCGCCAGGAGCGTGACATTGCCCTGAAGGGAGGCGGGGCCATTCAGGAGCGGCTGACCGGCCTTTCCGCCGCCAAGCACCGGCTGCGCTACACCCTGCTGAACGGGCCGCTGCCGGTGAAGAACTACAACTCCACCATCCGGCTGAGCGCGGTGGACGCCCACACCACCCGCATCACCTGGTCCTCGCGCTTCCAGGCCAGCGGCGCCTCCGACGCGGAGGCGCGGAAGGCCATCGCCGGCATCTACACCAGCGGCTTCGACGGGCTGCGCAAGCGGCTCGAGTCCGGCCAGTAACCTCATCGGCGGCGGCAAGGACCCGGCGCATGCGGGAACTTCCAGACAATCAGTTCTATTGACGATTGGTCCATCAAGCTGACAGGATCGTGTATGCCGCGCTGCGAAATCGCGGTCGAGTGCATCGTTCGTCCACAAAACCTGCAATCACGAGGGAGATGGGACACATGCCGACACGCCGACTGATGCCCGATGTCATCAAGAACCAGGACCTTTCCTGCCTGCCGCCGGGCGCCACCGTGCGCGATGCCGCCACGCTGATGGCGCAGAAGCGCATCGCCGCGGTGCTGGTCACCGAAGGGAGGACGCTGAAGGGCATCGTCACCGAGCGCGACATGACCGCCCGCGTGGTCGCGGCCGGGCTCGACCCCGACACCACCCTTCTGTCCTCGGTGATGACCGCCGATCCCGACACGCTGGAGCCCTCGGCGACCGCGCTAGAGGCGCTCGACCTGATGGAGCGGCACCATTACCGCCACCTGCCCATCGCGGTGGACGGCGAGGCGGTCGGCATGGTGTCGATCCGCGACCTGTTCGCCGTGGTGCGCACCCATCTGGAGGACGAACTGCGCAGCCGCGAGGCCTACATGTTCGGCAGCGGCTATTCGGCGGAGGCCACGCTGGGCTGACGGCAAGCTTGACCCATAGGTAACGCTGCGTTGCGGTGGGGTCGGGTTGACCGGGCGCCCGGCCCCACCGATAGTCGAGGGTGAGCCATCCTCTTTGCTGAACTGGAAAGCCCGATGTCCGCGCCCTCGCTGTCCGCCCCCGCCGCGCGCGAGCCGATCCACACCCGTCGTGTCACCTGCCAGGGCTTTCGGCGTGCCGATGGGCTGTGGGACATCGAAGGCCACCTGACCGACGTCAAAAGCTATGGCTTCCACACGGAGGAGCGCGGGCATCTGGAGCCGGGAACCCCGATCCACCAGATGTGGATGCGTCTGACCGTCGACGACAAACTGACTGTCCAGGCGGTGGAGGCGGTGACCGAACACAGCCCCTACAAGGCCTGCGGCAGCATCACGCCGCAGTTCCAGCAGCTGGTCGGCCTGCGCATCGGACCGGGCTGGACCCGGGCGGTGAAGGACCGGCTGGGCGGACCGAAGGGCTGCACCCATCTGGTCGAGTTGCTGGGTCCGCTGGCGACCACCGCCTTCCAGACCGTCTACCCGATCCTGGCCCGCGAGGCGGCGGACCGCACGAAGGCGTCCGGCAAGCCGGCCCAGGACGACGGCAAGCGGCCGGTGCTGCTGAACATGTGCCATATCTTCGACAGCAACGGCGAGGCGGTGCGCAGACATTGGCCTGCGCACTACACCGGCCATGATCACGCCGGCCCTGAAAACGAAGACGCCGCCCGGGAAGAGGCGGCGGAATAGGATAGCCTTCGCCCCAGGCGCCCGCCGGAAATCAGCCGGGCGGGCGCCGGGTGGTGCCGCTCAGGCGTCCAGACCGGGCTGGGCCGGACCTGCGGCCTGGGTCGGGCCGGGGGTTGAGGCGGGCGTGGGGAAGCTGCCGCCCGCGGCGACCGCGGCCTTGACACCGTCCTCCTCGTCAGCCAGCGGCAGTTCGAACGGCGTGCCGACGAACGGGTCGCTGCCGCCGTGGCCGGCACGCAGATGACCGTCCTCGGTGCAGGCCCGCCGGTAATAGGACGCAATGAAGACGCGCACGGCCGATGTCAGGGTGACATCGGCGTCTTCCGGCTTGATGCCCTTGCGGCGCGCCTGTTCCTCGATCCGTTCCTTGATCTGGGTGCAGAGGCGGTTGACGGTCAGCCCTTCCCGACGGCCGATCTCCTCCAGAGCATCCCACATCGACGGTTCCAGCCGCATGCTCGTGCGGTGCCCGCCGATCATGATGTTCTGACTCCTCAGCGGTTCCACTCCCGCATGGGAAGTGATCACGCGCTTTTTCTTCGGCCCACGCTTCGCCATCCGCAGCCCCTTCCACGAAGCCGCCGGCGGACATGCGAAGTTTGTGTCCGCCACGGCGCGATAAATGGTTGCATATATCATACTTTACTAAACGCAGCGGGAAATGCAACCACGCTAGCGTCTCTCATTCTTACAAGTTTTCCTAAAATCGACTCTTGGTTGCATTCATATGTATGTTGTTTCGACCGCATCAACCGCTCGTTATTTGAAGCGGACGAACGACCGGTATGAACCTCCTGCGGACGGGATGCGTGCGGGCTTTCCGGCCCCGTTCAGGCCCCGGCTTCACCGGGGGCGTGGGTGGTCAGTCCCAGCGCATGCACCCGCTCGCGCAACTCGTCGGCCAGCAGCGCATAGACCATCCGCTGGCGCTCCACCCGCGACTTGCCGGCGAAGGCGGCGGAGACGACGGTGACGTGGAAGTGGGTTTCCCCGGCGGCGTCCGCCCCGGCATGGCCGGCGTGGCGGGCGCTGTCGTCGACGACCTCGAGCCGGTCCGGCGCCAGTCCGGCGGTCAGCTTTTCGCGGATGCGGGTGGCGTATTCCATGGCGGATCCTGATGTCTCGTCGCTGGTCGGGGAGGGATGGGAGCGGCCGCGGCGGGACGTCATGACCCGGCTGGCGCGCCAACGGTCAGGAGACGGTGCGATCCCTGCCCTGTCAAGCGTCTGTCAAGCCCGGCGACCCGCAGATTGCGGATGACGGAAGCTCGATTCGGCGTGCTTGCCAGAGGCACCGGCTCTTCCCATACTTGGCCGATGACCAGGAACCGCGCCCGCTCCAGTTACGACAGCTATGCCGCCCCGCGTGCGGCCACCCGTGTGTGCGACCATCCCGATTGCGTCGCCGCCGGCGAGTTCCGTGCGCCGAAAAGCCGCAGCAGCCTCAATGAATACTGGTGGTTCTGCCTGGAGCACGTCCGGGAGTACAACCGGGCCTGGGACTATTACGCCGGCATGTCCACCGACCAGATCGAGGCGGAGGTGCGGCAAGACACGACCTGGCAGCGCCCGAGCTGGCCGCTCGGCAAATGGGCGACGCAGGAGCGCTTCATCCGCGACCGCGTGGTCAACGGCTTCAGTTTCGAATTCGGCCAGGACACCGGCAAGACGAAGAACGAGGAAAAGGCGCACCGGCGCCACCACGCCCGCACCGAAGAGGAAAAGGCGCTGGCGGTCCTTGAACTGACTCCTCCGGTGGACTTCGCGCGGATCAAAGCACGCTATCGGGAGCTTGCGAAAAAGCATCATCCCGATGCCAACGGCGGCGACAAGGCTGCGGAAGAACGCCTGAAAGAAATCAATCAGGCCTACAATACGCTGAAAGCCTGTTATGCTGCCTGAACCCCCGTTGGCGGGCCGGGTCAATCCCGCGGCCGCTGGACAACCGACACTCGCTGGAACGTAAGAAACCACCCATGGCTTCCCAAGGAGCGACCCAGGCCAGCTCGGCCCTGTTCGACCACAAGCCCGACACGACGGTCTCGGTGCGTGAGGTCTTCGGCATCGACAGCGACATGCAGGTGCCGGCCTTCAGCCAGCGCTCGGAGCATGTGCCCGACCTCGACAGCGCCTACCGCTTCGACCGGGACACGACTCTGTCCATCCTCGCCGGCTTCGCCTACAACCGCCGCGTCATGGTCCAGGGCTATCACGGCACCGGCAAGTCGACCCACATCGAACAGGTCGCGGCCCGGCTGAACTGGCCCTGCATCCGCGTCAACCTGGACAGCCACATCAGCCGCATCGACCTGATGGGCAAGGACGCCATCGTGCTCCGCGACGGTGTGCAGGTCACCGAATACCGCGAGGGCATCCTGCCCTGGGCCTTGCAGCATGCCTGCGCCCTGGTGTTCGACGAATACGACGCCGGCCGCCCCGACGTGATGTTCGTGATCCAGCGCGTGCTGGAGGTGGAAGGCAAGCTGACGCTGCTCGACCAGAACCGCGTCATCCGCCCGCATCCGGCCTTCCGCCTGTTCGCCACCGCGAACACCGTCGGGCTGGGCGACACCACCGGCCTCTATCACGGCACCCAGCAGATCAACCAGGGCCAGATGGACCGCTGGAACATCGTGGCGACGCTGAACTACCTGCCGGTCGACGCCGAGATGAAGATCGTCCAGGCCAAGGTGAAGTCGTACGACGACGCCAAGGGCCGCGACACGGTGGCCTCGATGGTGCGTCTGGCCGACCTGACGCGCGCCGGCTTCATCAACGGCGACATCTCCACCGTCATGAGCCCGCGCACCGTCATCACCTGGGCCGAGAACGCGAAGATCTTCAACGACGTCGCCTTCGCCTTCCGCATCACCTTCCTGAACAAGTGCGACGAGGTGGAGCGGCCGACGGTGGCCGAATACTACCAGCGCTGCTTCGGCGTCGAACTGCCGGAGACGGGGGTCCAGGCGAACCTCGTGTGACGTGTCCTGCGCCCTTGCTTCCCCCTGAAGCCGGGGCACAGCACACAAGGATTGACACGGATTTCACGGATTAAAACACGGATTTCACGGATGAAGGTGAGCCTGGGCGCCGATCTCGACCGCTTGACCGAGCGGGTCATCGGCGCCGCCTTTGCGGTTCATGCCGCATTGGGCCATGGGTTTGCCGAACAGGTCTATAAAAAGGCGCTGTTTCGTGAGTTATCCGACGCCGGTTTGACGGTTGCCACGGAAGTGCCTTTCAAGGTGCTTTACAAAGGTGATCCCGTCGGCAGCTATTTTGCGGATCTCGTGGTCGAACAGCGGCTGATCGTGGAGTTGAAGGTTTGCGAGGCTTTGATCCAAGCCCACAGCCGCCAAGTCCTGAACTATCTGCGGGCAAGCGGATTGCCGGTTGGGCTTCTGTTCAACTTCGCCGGACCTAGCCTTACGGTCAAGCGAGTGCTGGCACATTAGAAAATCCGTGAAATCCGTGCCCAAATCCGTGAAATCCGTGTCAATCTTGCCCGCAGTTCTCCGACCTTGTCCGAAGCCGGTACCACAACCCGAAGACGCCCCGCGATGACCACCCAGAACGACACCCCCGTCGAAGCCTTCAAGCGGTCCACCACCGCCACGGTGCGCGCCATGTCCCGGCGGGCGGAGGTGCAGGTGGGCTTTTCGTCCGATCCGCCGGGGCTGTCGGGCCAGCGCGTGCGGGTGCCGCTGCCGGCGCGCGACCTCAACCCGGTCGAGGTCGCCAAGCTGCGCGGGGCGGCCGATGCCGTGGCGCTGCGGCTGCGCTATCACGACGCCACGGTGCATGCCCACCGCATGCCGCTGGGCGATGCCGCGCGCCAGGCCTATGACGCGATGGAACAGGCGCGCTGCGAGGCGCTGGGCAGCCGCGACATGGCTGGCGTCGCCCACAATCTGGAAGCGGCGCTGGAGGATCGCTACACCCGCCAGGGCTTCGACCGCTTCGATGACCGCGGGCAGGTGCCCTTGTCGGAAGCGTTGCGGATGATGGCGCGCGAGACGATGACCGGTGCGGCACCGCCGCCCGCCGCCGCCCACGCCGTCGACCTCTGGCGCCCCTGGATCGAGGAGCGGCTGGGCAAGGACATGAAGGGTCTGGCCAACTATGCCGGCGACCAGGAGGCCTACGCCAAGGCCGTCCGCCGCCTGCTGGCCGACCTCGACATGGAAGTCGGGCAGGAAGCCGACCAGGAGGAGGAGGAGGACCAGCAGACCCAGTCCTCCGAGGACGAGGAATCGCCCCAGCACGGCCAGACCCGCGGCCAGGACGAGGACCAGTCCGACGCCGAATCGATGGCCTCGTCGGAGATGCAGGACTCGTCGGAAGCCGGCGAGAGCGCCGAGGAGGGCGCCGGCGAGGAAGGCGACATGGAGATGGGCGAGGGCGAGGGGGCGGAGGAGCCCGCTGGCCCCGGCCAGCCCTGGCGCAACGACCTCAACCGCCGCAACGAGCCCGATCCCAACGCCTACAAGGCCTATACCACCCAGTATGACGAGGTGGTGGACGCCGCCGACCTCTGCGACCCGGCGGAGCTGGAACGGCTGCGCCACCTGCTGGACCAGCAGCTGCAGCACCTGCAGGGCGTGATCTCCAAGCTGGCGAACCGGTTGCAGCGGCGCCTGATGGCCAAGCAGCAGCGTTCCTGGAATTTCGACCTGGAGGAAGGCATCCTCGACGCCGCCCGTCTCGCCCGCGTCGTCGCCAACCCGGTCCTGCCGCTCTCCTTCAAGGCGGAGAAGGAGATGGACTTCCGCGACACCGTGGTGTCGCTGCTGATCGACAATTCCGGTTCCATGCGCGGCCGGCCGATCTCCATCGCCGCGATGAGCGCCGACATCCTCGCCCGCACGCTGGAGCGCTGCGCGGTGAAGGTGGAGGTGCTGGGCTTCACCACCCGCGCCTGGAAGGGCGGGCAGGCGCGCGAGGCCTGGGTCGCCGGCGGCAAGCCGCCGCATCCCGGCCGGCTGAACGACCTGCGCCACATCGTCTACAAGGCGGCCGACATGCCCTGGCGCCGCGCCCGCAAGAATCTCGGCCTGATGCTGCGCGAAGGCATCCTGAAGGAGAACATCGACGGCGAGGCGCTGCAATGGGCGCACAACCGGCTGCTCGGCCGGCCGGAACAGCGCCGCATCCTGATGGTGATCTCCGATGGCGCCCCGGTGGACGATTCGACCCTGTCGGTGAATGCCGGCAACTATCTGGAACGCCACCTGCGCCAGACCATCGAGCAGATCGAGACCCGCTCGCCCGTCGAGCTGGTGGCGATCGGCATCGGCCACGACGTGACCCGCTATTACCGCCGCGCCGTGACCATCGTCGATGCGGAGCAGCTGGGCGGCACGATGATGAACAAGCTGGCCGAACTGTTCGACGAGGACGACCGCCGCGGCGGCCGTCGCGGCTGGCGCTGAGGTAAGGAAGCGGGCAGGGGTGTTTCCATATTTTCCAATGACTTAACTGGAAACGCCGGCCCGGTTCAGGCTGTATCCTTACCTGCGAGCACCGGCTTGGCAGTCTCACCCGCCACCGGCGGGGGTGCGGCGGACGGCGGCGCCGTGCCCACTGCCGGGGATGGCGCCGACACTGGCATCGCCGCCTTCGCCGCGTCCTTCTTCTCCTCCTCCAGCACCAGCCGCCAGAGTTCGGTCATGCCGGTCCGGCCGCGCAGCGACCGGCCGCCCTGGCGGACCAGCGGGACGGCGTCCTTGCCCTTGGCGGCGGTGACGCCGCTGGTCAGGACGATCACCTCGGACTCGCCCTGGAGGGCGGCCGACAGCTCCTCGATCCGGGCGGCGACGTTCACGGTGTCGCCGACGATGGTGTAGTTGATCCGGCTGTCGGAGCCAATGTTGCCGACCACCACCGGGCCGCTGTGCAGCCCGACGCGGACATGGATCGGCGCCCGGCCCTCGGCGACGCGGCGGCGGTTGTCGGCGCGAATGGCGTGGTGGATCGCCAGCGCCGCGCGCAGCCCGCGGACGGCATGGTCCTCCTGCGCCTCGGGCGCGCCCCAGAAGGCCATCAGCGAATCGCCGATGAACTTGTCCACCGTGCCGCCCTCCGCCTCGATGCAGGCGGCCAGCAGGGTGAAATGCTCGTTCAGCAGGGCGGCGGTGTCGGCGGCGGCCATATGCTCGGCCATGCGGGAGAAGCCGCGGATGTCGGTGAACATCACCGTCACCTCGCGCTGCACCGAATCGAGCCCACCCTCGGTCTCGCGCTGGCGCATCAGGCGCAGGACCAGCGCCTTCGGCACATAGGTCTCGAACCAGCGCAGGCCGGCGACCATGGCGTTGAAGGCGGTGGCGGCGCGCGCCATCTCGCGCAGGCGGGAGTCGGGCAGATCGGAAATGGCGCGGAATTCGAAGGCGCGGACGCGGTCGGCGGCCTCGGCCAGCCGCGCCACCTGCCGGCTGATCCGCCGCCCGACCAGAAGCGCCACCCCGACCGACACCAGCAGGATGGCGAGGCCGACGGCACCGGTGATGTAGAGCCGGCGGACCTCGACGTTCAGCTCGCCATCGCGGTAGCCGATGCCGATGATCCAGTCCTGCTGGCCGTATCCCGACATCTTGCGGGTCAGGAAGATATAGTCGCTGCCGAGAACCTGGACGGCGCGCGCCTCCACCCGCTTCTTCAGCGATTGGACGGGCACGCCGCTGGACCACAGCGCCGCCAGCGCCGGGTCGTCGACCTGATCGGTGCGCGGCAGCGGCGGGCCGTCCAGCTTGCCGGAAAAATCGAAGCTGCGGCCGACCAGCGCCGGGTGGGCCAGCACATGGTTCTGGTCGTACAGCACGAAGGCGTTCAGCCCCTGCTCCACATACAGCACCGACAGGAAGCGCGACAGGTCGCCCAGCGACACGCCGACCGCCACCTGCCCCAGATAGCGGCCGTCGCGCCGCACCGGCTGGTAGAGGGTGACGAAGCTGTTCTGCGCCTCCTTCAGCCAGCGCGGATCGGCCCAGGTGGCGGCGCTGCGGTTGGGGCCGTCCAGAATCTCCGGCGGGATGTCGCTGTCGCCCTGCAAGTCGATGGGATCGGCGACCAGCCCGCCGTTCAGCCGGCCGACGCGGACCCCGGTCAGGTCCGGGCGGATGAAGGCGAGGCCGGTGACGTCCGGGGCGCCGGCCAGCGCGCCGCGCAGCGTGTCGATCATCGCCGTGTTGTCGCCGGCGCGCAGGTCGCCGCGCTCGATCAGTCCGGCGACGAAGCGCGCCATCTCGCGCGCGGGGTCGAGCTGGTGGCGGACCCGCACCTCCACCCCGGCCAGCGCCAGATCGGCCTTGTCGTTCAGCAGGGCGAAGGTGTTTGTGCTGGCACTGACCAGACCCAGCACCAGGACGCTGGCGACCGCCGCCAGCATCAGCGAGCCGAACCCCGCCACCAGCACCGCGGCGATGGGCAGCCGCAGCCGCCGGCGCCCGGCGGGCTTCGCCGCCGCCTTTCCAGCCGGCTTCACAGCCTTCGCCGGAAGGGGCGGAGCAATCTGGGGGCGCGCTGACGGGGTATCGGACATGCGCGGCAGCCTACCCGCCCATCCGGCCGGCGGCAACCCGCGGGACTGTATCCTTACGCGGATTTCATGCGGTCATGCTTATGTTGAGGGTTGCCGCTACTCCCCGTTCTATTCTCCGACAATCACCTTCACCCGCTGGCCGGGTTGCAGCGGCGTGCCGGGCGGCAGGTCGTTGATGATCCGGAACAACTCTTCGGCATAGGGTTCCTGCGGCATGCGGCGGACGAGGCCGGCGACGCTATCGCCGGGCTGCACCGCCGTCACCTGCACGCGGCGGGGACGGTAGCGGGCGGCCTCCTCCGCGGTCATGCGGTGGAAGCTGTTGGCAGCCGCCTGGAAATCGTTATCGAAACGAGCCAGCGATCCGGCGGGCGCCAGGAAGGTGAAGCGGTACATCTTCCCGTCCGGCGCGCGGATCGCCACCAGACGGATGTCGGCGCTGTTGCCGTCGGACTCGCCGCGCGTGGTGGCGGTGGCCGCCGCCATGCCGCCGATGGTGAGGCGCTGGAGGTTGGACAGGGTGGCGGTCTTGCCCCACACGCCGGTCAGGAAGCTGGCCGGGTCGGACACGCCAGCCGCCGATCCGCCGTCGAAGGCCATGGCGGTGCCGTTCTGCCCCTTGGCGACCACCTGATCGGCGCCGTTCAGCAGCGAGTAGCCCTGCGGCACGGTGAAGGCGATGCCGAGCTGCGGGTGGGCGAAGGTCCGGCCGCGGACATAGCCGTTCTCTGGGCTGTCGCCATAGATCATGCCGTCGACCGCCGCCAGGTAAGGATCGCGCGGGCGGGCGCCGCCCGGCGGGATGGCGCGGGCGAGGTCGGCGGCGCGGCGGACGCGCTCCTCGGTCGCCGGATGGCTGGCGAGGAAGTCGAAGCCGTCCCCGCCCTTGTTGCCGGCGCGCAGGCCCTCATACTGGCTGTCGCGGCGCAGCGTCTCCAGGAAGGTCGCCATGGCGAAGGGGTCGTAGCCGGTCCGCCGCAGCGTCTCGACGCCGAGCTGGTCGGCCTCCAGTTCCTGCTCGCGGGAATAGCTGGCGACCATCGCGGTGCCGCCCAGCCCGGCCAGCTGCGCCAGCGTGTCGTTGCCGAACACCAGCCCGACCCCGGCGGCGAGCAGCCCGGCAATGGTCTGCCGGGTCTGGCGCTGCGCCGAATGATGGGCGGTGACGTGGCCGATCTCGTGCGACAGCACGCCGGCCACCTCGGCCTCGTCCTTCGCCAGCGCCAGCAGGCCGCGGGTGACATAGACATAGCCGCCGGGCAGGGCGAAGGCGTTGACGACGTCGCTGTCCAGCACGGTGAAGGTCCAGGGCTCGCGCGCCAGCGCCGTGGTGGCGGCGAGCTTGCGGCCGAGCTGGTCGATGTAGCCCTGGAGCCGGACATCCTTCACCGCCCCGCCGAACTGCGCCAGGATCTTCGGATGTTCCTGCGCACCCAGCGCCGCCTCGTCGCCGCCGGACAAGACGTTGTCCAGCAGTCCGGCCCGGGCGGGCGCGGGTGCGACCAAGGCAGGGGTCACCGCCGCCAGCATGAGGACGGCCAATGCGGCGCGGAGGGGCTTGCGGAAGGGGAGATGGGTCGGCATACCGGTCAAAACCCCGCCCGGCGGCGGATGTTCCGCAAGGACGGCCTTCCCGATGACACGTGTCACGCTCCTGCTTGTGCGCCTGCCGGTTCTGCTTCTGGCTGGTCTGCTGCTGTGCGTGCCGCCGGTGCCGGCCGGCGCCGCCTCGGCGGACGGGCTGCGGGTCACCGCCGTGCTGGACGGCGACACGCTGGAGCTTGAGGACGGCCGCCGGGTCCGGCTGGCCGGGATCGAAGCGGCCAAGCCGCCGCGGAACGCCAACCCCGCCGACGGGCGGGTCTGGCCGCTGGCCGAGGCGGCGACCGCGGCGCTGGCCGATCTGGCACTGGGCCATCGCGTCGTCCTGCACGGGCCGACACCGACCGACCGCCATGGCCGGCTCCTCGCCCATCTGGTGCGGGAGGACGGGCTGTGGCTGCAATCGGCGCTGCTGGTCCGCGGGCTGGCGCGGGTCCACACCCGGCCCGATGCCCGCGCCTATGCGGCGGAGCTGCTGGCCGGCGAGGAAACCGCACGCAACGCCGGGCGCGGGCTGTGGCGCAGCCGGGTCTATGCGGTGCGTGACGCCGCCGACCCGGAGGAGATTTTCCGCGACCGCGACAGCTTCCAGCTGGTGGAAGGGCTGGTGCTGGCGGTGTCCAAGGGCGGCGGCGAGAGCTGGCTGGATTTCGGCGCCGACTGGCGCAGCGACGTCACCGTCCATATCGGCCGCGCCGCGATGCGCGAGGTCACCCGCGCCGGCATCGACCCGCTGTCCTACGAGGGCCGCCGGGTGCGCGTGCGGGGCTGGATCACACTGCGCAATGGCCCCATGATCGAGATCACCCATCCCGAACAGATCGAGCGGCTGGAGCGGGAGCCGGCCTCCGCCGCCCCGCGACGCTCCGGCGCCGATGACGAATCCTGGGATGACGACGAAGGGGAGGACGATCTGGAATGAGGAAGCCGTCGCTTGGGCCTGTGGCTGGACGCCTGCTTGCCGCCCTGTCTTTGCTGTTCGTCGCCCTGCCGCTGCATCCGGCACTGGCCGGCGGGCCGGCGTTGACGATCGCCGTCGCCGGAACCGAGCGGGTGTTCGACCGCGACGCCCTGCTGGCCCGTCCGGACGCCGTGACCGTCGACATCCCCGCCGACGTGTCCTATGGCCGGCCGATGAGCTACCGCGCCCTGCCGCTCGCCAGCCTGCTGGGCACTGCTGACTTCCCGCCCGGCACCGTGCTGGAAGGGGTGGCGTCGGACGGCTTCACCGCGCAGCTGCCGCCGGAGCTGTGCCTGCGCAGCGGTCCCGACGGCGCCGTCGCCTTCCTGGCGGTGGAGCCGGCCGACCGGCCCTGGCCCAACCTGCCGGGCAAGGCGGTGTCCGCCGGTCCCTTCTATCTGGTCTGGGTGCGGCCGGAGGCGTCGGGGGTACGCAGCGAACAATGGCCCTATCAGCTGGCCCGCATCGTCGCTTCCGACGATCCGCTGCGCCGCTGGCCGCAGTTGGCGGTCGAGCAGGGCCTGCCCGCCGACTCGGCCATCCGCGCCGGACAGGCGGTGTTCATCACCCAGTGCATGGCCTGCCACACCCTGAACGGCGCCGGCAGCGCCGCGATGGGGCCGGACCTGAACCGGCCGATGAACCCGACCGAATATCTGACGCCCGCCGGGCTGAAGACGCTGATCCGCGACCCCCGCTCCGTCCGGACATGGCCGGGCCAGCAGATGCCGGGCTTCGACCCGGCGATGCTGAGCGATGCCGATCTGGATCGGGTCGTCGCCTATCTCGGCCATATGGCGGGGCGGAAGGCGCCGTGAGAGGGGGGGCTTCCGCCCCCATCCCACCCGTCTGGCCTTACAGGATGGCGTTGAAGTCGTCGAGCAGCGTGGCGATGCGGCCGCTGTCGCTCTGGTCCATGATGACGCGGGCGCGCCTGCCCGCTTCGACCAGATCGAGGGCGCGGATGCGCTTCTTCACCGCCGGCACCGCCAGCGGCGCCATCGACAGTTCGCGCACGCCCAACCCCAGCAGCAACGCCGTATAGCGCGGGTCGCCGGCGATCTCGCCGCAGACCGACACCGGGATGCGGGCGCGCAGGGCGGCCTCCACGGTGAACTGGATCAGCCGCAGCACGGCCGGATGCAGCGGGTCGTAGAGCGTCGCGACCTGTTCGTCGGCGCGGTCGATGGCCAGCGTGTACTGGGTCAGGTCGTTGGTGCCGATGGAGAAGAAATCGGCGGCATAGGCCAGCGCGTCGGCGGCCAGCGCCGCCCCCGGCACCTCCACCATCACGCCCACCGGCGGCAGCGGGTCGGCGATGGCGACGCCGCGGCGGCGCAGCCGGCGGGCGACCTGCCCCATCATCTCGCGCACCTTCTGCACCTCGGTGACCGAGGCGATCATCGGCAGCAGGATGCGCAGCGGACCGTGGACGCCGGCGCGCAGCATGGCGGCGAGCTGCGTCTCCAGCAGCTTCGGCTCGCGCAGCCCCAGCCGGATGGCCCGCAGACCCAGCGCCGGGTTGGCCGGCTCGCCATAGCGCCCGGCCATCCAGCCGGCCAGCTTCTCGCCGCCCAGATCCATGGTGCGGGCGGTGACGGTGCGGCCGCCCATCCCCTCGATCATGGTGCGCAGCACGGCGTACTGCTCATCCTCGTCGGGCAGATGGTCGCGGTTCATGAACATGAACTCGGTCCGCAGCAGGCCGATGCCCTGGGCGCCATGTTCCAGCGCGTGGTCGAGATCGCGCGGCAGCTCCAGATTCGCCATCAGCGTGATCGCGGTGCCGTCGCGGGTGACGGCGGGCAGCTTGCGCAGGCTCTTCAGCCCCTGGCGCTCGCGTTCGCGGGCGGCCCGGCGCTCGCTGTAATCGGCCAGCACGTCGGCCGGTGGGTCGATCAGCACGCGGCCCTGCAAACCGTCGACGACCACCGTCACGCCGTTGCGCACGCCGGCCAGCAGCCCGGGCGCGCCCAGCACCGCCGGCAGGCCCAGCGAGCGGGCGAGGATGGCGGTGTGCCCCTCCGCTCCGCCCAGCACGGTGGCGAAGCCGCCGACGACGGTGGGGTCGAGCAGGGCGGTGTCGGCGGGTGTCAGCTCCTCCGCCAGGATGATGCTGCCGGGGGGCAGGCTGCTGAAGGCCCGGTATTCCTGCTTCATCAGGTTGCGGGTCAACCGCCGCCCGACCTCGCGGATGTCGTCGATGCGGGCGGCGAGATAGGCGTCGTCCATGCCGGCGAAGGTGGCGGCGATGGCGGCGATCTCCGCCTGGATGGCGGCCTCGGCGTTGATCCGGTCCTGCTTGATGCGATGCTCCACCCCGCGGGTCAGGCGCGAGTTGGTGACCATCGACAGGTGGGCGTCGAGCAGGAAGCCGATCTCCTCCGACGCCGAGTCGGGCAGGACGAGCGCCTTACTCTTCAGCTTCTTGATCTGCCGGCGCGCCTTGGTCGCCGCCTCGTTGAAGCGGGCAACCTCCGCCTCGACCGCTTGCGGTTCGACGGCGTATTCGGGGATGGCGACGGCGCCGCTTTCCACCACATGGGCCGGGCCGATGGCGATGCCGGGCGACACGCCCAGGCCGCGCAGGGCGCGCGCCGCAGCGCTGGCGGCCGTGCTGACGGCCGTGCTGGCGGACGCGCTCACCGGCTCGGGCGACGGGGTGCCGCCGGAACCGCCGCGGTCGGGGCCGGATACCGGGCCGCCGGTCTGGCCGGCGGGGGGCAGATCATTCTTCATCGAACTTGCGGTTGATCAGGTCCAGGAGGGCGTCCATCGCGGCATCGGCCTGGGCGCCGCTGGCGCGCAGTTCGACCGTGGTGCCGGGACCGGCGGCCAGCATCATCAGCCCCATGATCGACTCGCCGGACACCACGGACTCGCCGCGGCGCACCGAGATCTCGGCATCGAAGGTGGCGACCAGCTTGACGAACTTGGCCGAGGCGCGCGCGTGCAGGCCACGCTGGTTGGTGATGGTGGCGGTGCGGCGGATTTCGCCATCGGCGGATGCCGTGTCGTCGGGGGAGCTCATCGCAGGCGGTCAGTCCGACAGGAGGGTGGAGGCGACGTTGATGTATTTCTGTCCGGCATCGCGGGCGGCGATCACCGATTTGTCCAGCGGCTCGGTCTTGCGCACGCTGGCGAGCTTGATCAGCATCGGCAGGTTGACGCCGGCGATCACCTCGACCTTCGCCTTGTCCATGATGGAGATGGCGAGATTGGACGGCGTGCCGCCGAACATGTCGGTCAGCACCACGACGCCCGACCCGTCGTCGACCTCCGCCACCGAGTTCAGGATGTCCTGGCGGCGCTGTTCCATGTCGTCGTCCGGGCCGATGCACACGGCGCGCACCTGCTGCTGTTCGCCCACCACGTGGAACAGTGCGGCGATGAATTCCTCGGCCAGCCGCCCGTGGGTGACAAGAACCATACCGATCATGGGACATCCTTCAAGGTTGGGTCCTCCCCGGAGACCTGCGCGAGGGCCGCCGCCGCGGGGCGGCAGCGCTCATCGCATCTGGATCGTTGGTTGGACGCATGGTCGTCAAGGCGCAATTTGCATCATCCCTGATGGTTGGCCTGATGGTTGGTCTGCTGGCTACCGGCCTGCTGGTTGTTGGCCTGCTGACTGGAGGCAGGGCTGGCCCCGGCGGTCCTCAAGCCCAGCCGCTCCAGTTCGCGGTGGCTGAGGTTGACCCGCAGCCCCTGCTCCTTCAGCCACGCCGCCAGCCGTTCGGCGATGAAGACCGACCGGTGCTTGCCGCCGGTGCAGCCGATGGCGATGGTCAGGTAGCTCTTGCCTTCCTGGTTGTAGCGCGGCAGCAACGGGCGCAGCAGCTCCGTCAGGTTGCCGAAGAAGGCGGGGAAATCGGGATCGCTCTCCACCCGCGCGGCGACGGCCGGGTTCAGGCCGGTCAGCGGCCGAAGCTCCGGGTCGTAGTGCGGGTTGGTCAGGAACCGCACGTCGAAGACCAGATCGGCTTCGCGCGGCAGACCCTGGCGGAAGGAGAAGGAGGTCACGAACACCTGCAAGGCTGCCTGGGCGTCACGCCGGAAATGCCCGGACAGGATGCGCCGCAAATCGTGAATGGACAGTTGCGTCGTGTCGATGGTGACGTCGGCTTCCTCCTTCAGCGGGAACAGCAGGGCGCGTTCGCGCTGGATGCCGTCGGGCACCGTGCGGTCCTCCGCCAGCGGATGGCGGCGGCGCGTCTCTGTGAAGCGGCGTTGCAGCACCTCGTCGCCACACTCCAGGAAGACCAGGCGCACGTCGAGATCGCCGTCGCGCCGCAGCTCCTCAAGCTCGTCGAGAAAGTTCTGCGCGGAAAAGTCGCGGGTGCGGCTGTCGATCACCAGGGCCAGCGGCCGGCGCTTCGGATCGGCCTGCCGGATCAGGGCCGGCACCAGCGACAGGCGCAGATTGTCCACCGCCTCGTAGCCCAGATCCTCCAGCGCCTTCAGCGCCACCGACATGCCGGCCCCCGACATGCCGGTGACCAGAACGATGCGCCCGCGGGCGGCAGGGGCGGCAGGGTCGGCCGGCACGTCGGACATCAGAGTGTCGGGAGGTTTCATGATAGGGCCGAAAGGCTGGCGGGCACCCGGTCCAGCCGTCCGCCGCGCAGGCTGGCGGCGGCAAGGCGGATCTTCGCGGGGGTGGAGGCATCGAAGGCGTGCAGGCCCAGACGGGGCAGGGCGACGCCCAGCAGCGTGTCGGTCTCCGCCTCCGGCAGCCGGTCCACCTCGTCACGCCCGAGCAGGTCGACGACGAGACCGACGGGGGCCGGCCCGGCCGACGGAACGGGAAGAATGCCGACGCCCCGCACCTCCAGCAGCCCGGCCAGGGCGGGCGGGGGAGAGGCGGTCAGGCGGCCGGATTCGCAATGCAGCGCCACCCGGTCATCCGCGACCAGCAAGGCTCCGCCATCGATCAGTCGCAAGGCCAAATCCGATTTTCCCCGTCCGGACTCCCCACGCAGCAGCACGCCGATGCCGGAGAGCAAGACGCAGGTGCCGTGAATCGTCACCATAGTCTGGCGAAGGTGAGACGTGGCGCAGGTTCTGTCAATGGGAACGGAACGGTGTCCCACAAGGTCAGGCGGGGAAACCTGTCCGGGATCCCCCATCCGCTTCCAACCGTTCTTTCGGTGCGGATAATGGCCGTGCGAACGGTCGGGCTTAGAACACTGGCGCGAATGGTGGCGATGTGCGCCGTCAGGCGCCCGCGGCGCCGCGCGGGGTGCGGCGGATCGCCTCCAGCTCCAGGGCGAGGGCGTCGCGGCGGCGGATCATCTCGTCCAGATCCTCCAGCTCCGCCGCCTCCTGACAGGCGTCGCGAAAGTCCTTCTCCCGCTTCAGCCGTACCAGCAGGACCTTGTAGTTGTCGGCGATGCTGGCGAGGTGGCGCTGCGCGCCCTGGAGGGCCTCGGCGAGCTGGGTCCGCTCCTGCGCGGATTGCCGCATCATCCTTGCCAGTTCGCCCTGCTGCCGGCCGGCATCCCGGATCAGGCGGGCCAGACGGTAGCGGCGCAGATCGACGACGTCACCGGGTACGGCACCCGGGGCGGCACCCGGGGCGGCAGAACGGCGGCCGGTCGGGGACAGCGTGTGCACGGAGGGGGATTCGGGCGGAACGCACTCAGGCATGGCGACCCCACATCTTTGTCCCGGGGTATGGCCACCCTCCCGTTGCCGCCTGGTGCAGGCACATACAACCGGACCGGCATGGTCCGACCGACCCGGCAGCCGACAAGCGAGAACGACCGAGATCATGATCGATGCTTGGACAGGGCTTGTCTAGCCGAGAGTGGGAAGGATGTATGAAATTCCGCAGAGTTTCTCACAGCAAAGGCAGAGTCACCACGAAGTCGGCGCCCTCGATGGTCCCGTCCGATACATGACGATTTTTCGCAAATACAGAACCATTGTGCGCACTGACTATCTGCTTGGCAATCGATAGGCCGAGACCGGAGTGGGTTCCAAATTTCTCGCCCGCCGGACGCTCGGTGTAGAAGCGGTCGAAGATCGCCTCCTCCTTGCCGTCGGGGATACCCGGCCCCTGGTCCGACACTACCACCCTGACGCTGCGGCCGCTGCGCCTTGCGGTCAGCCGCACCGTGCCGCCGGGCGGCGAGAAGGACAGGGCGTTGTCGATCAGGTTCTGGAACACCTGGGTCAGGCGCCCTTCCAGCCCCGGCACCACCAGCCGCTCGCCGGCCGGCAGGTCGAGCACGACCCGTGGAGGCTGCGGCCGGTTCTCACCATCCTCGCCGTTCCCGGCCGCCACCCGCTCGTCCATGGTTGCGGCAACCGTCTGGCGCAGTTCCGCCAGCATGGTCAGCAGCAGGCCGATGTCCACCGGCTCCGGCTCCGCCCGCGACAGTTCGGCATCCAGGCGCGACGCGTTGGAGATGTCGCTGATCAGCCGGTCCAGCCGCTGCACGTCGTCGGCGATAATCGCCATCAGCCGGTCGCGGTGGCGCGGGTCGCTGACGCGCTCCGCCGTCTCGACCGCACTGCGCAGCGAGGTCAGCGGATTCTTGATCTCGTGGGCGACGTCGGCGGCGAAGCGCTCGATGGCGTCCATCCGCGTCCACAGCGCGTCGGTCATCTCGCGCAGAACGCCGGACAGCTCGCCGATCTCGTCGCCGCGGCGGGTCAGGTCGGGGATTTCGGCATGGCGCCCGTGGCTGGTGCGCAGCCGGTCGGCGGCCTGGGCCAGCCGGCGGATCGGCCGGGCGATGGTGCCGGCCAGATAGAAGGACAGGCCGATGGTCACCAGCAGCGCCACGCCGAACACCCGCAGGATGTCGAAGCGGACGGAGCGGATGGCGCGGTCGATCTCGCCGCCGCCGCGGGTCAGCAGCACCGCCCCCAGCACCTCGCGGTAGCGCTGGACCGGAACCGCCACGGTCAGCAGCAGTTCCGGATCGCCGCCGGCGCCGTCGACGCGCCAGACGGTGGCCGCCGCCTCGCCGCTGAGCGCGCGCTCCACGTCGGGGTTGGGCTGGCCCGGCTGCTCGCGGTAGACCGGCAGGCCTTCGCGGCTGGGCACCACGTCGATCAGGCGGGTGTAGAGGTCGTTGATCGCCCGGCTGACCGGATCGCCGGACGGCGGGGTCGGCAGCTCGCGGATTTCGATGCGGCCCTGCGATCCCACCAGCACCCGGCTGTCGGACAGCATGTGCCCGTCGATGTCGAAGAGACGGGTGCGGGTCGATGTCGCCTCCGCCAGCCGGCGGATCATCGGCCGCGCCAGTTCGGGCGCCAGTTCGAACCGCTCGCCGCTCTCGTCGCCGGTGGGGGAGGGGGCGGTCAGGATGCGGTTCACCGCCCCTTCGCCGAGCGCGGAGGCGAAGATGCGCGCCTCCGTCGCCAGCGCCTCGGTCTCCGCCTGGATCAGCCGGTCCTGGTAGCGGCCGAGATAGAGCAGGCCCGCCAGCAGCACCAGCAGCGCCAGCACGTTGACCGCGAGGATGCGCAGGGTCAGCGGCGAGACGCCGCCCAGCTTGCGCCGCTTCCCGCCCCCAGCTCCGCCGAGCGTGGACACCGCGTTATTCCTTGTACCGGTAGCCGACGCCATAGAGCGTTTCGATCTGGGAGAAGTCGGCGTCGACGGCCTTGAACTTCTTGCGCAGCCGCTTGATGTGGCTGTCGATGGTGCGGTCGTCGACATAGACATGCTCGCCATAGGCCGCGTCCATCAGCTGGTCGCGGTTCTTCACATGGCCCGGCCGCTGGGCCAGCGCGCGGACCAGCAGGAACTCGGTCACGGTCAGGTCGATCGGCTGGCCCTTCCAGCTGCAGGCATGGCGGGCACCGTCCAGCAACAGCGGGCCGCGGGTGATGATCTGGCCGGGATCGACCTCCGGGCTCTCGCCGCGCAGGGCCTCGCGCCGCAGCAGCGCCCGGATGCGCTCGATCAGCAGGCGCTGCGAGAAGGGCTTCTTGATGTAGTCGTCCGCGCCCATGCGCAGGCCCATCAGCTCGTCCAGCTCGTCGTCCTTGCTGGTCAGGAAGATGACGGGCATCTGGCTGGTCTGGCGCAGGCGTTGCAGCAACTCCATGCCGTCCATGCGCGGCATCTTGATGTCGAGCACGGCGAGGTCGGGCGGGCGCTGGCTCAATCCGCGCAGCGCCTCGGCGCCGTCGGTGTAGGTGCGCACGTCGAAGCCCTCGGCCTCCAGGGCGATGGAGACCGAGGCCAGGATGTTGCGGTCGTCATCCACCAGGGCGACGGTGTGGGCCATGGTCGTAACTGATCCTATCGAAGCAGGGCAGGGGCAAGGGCAGAGGCAGTCGGGAACAGGTTGGAGCGGTCGAGCTGCCGGAACCCGGAAATGTTAGCGGAAACATCAGGCATAGGACGAGTGGTCATTCCAATACTTTATGCCAGAGTCCAGGTACCAGCGGCAGTTTTCTCTTTTCCCGCAGCATTTGTATGGGCCAATATGGCGGCAATGCGGCGCCGAACAACGGTGCCGCGCGGGAGAACGCGCTCGTTTTGGAATGAGTTTTTCGAACGCCCTTTCCGCGTCCTCCCCGGCCGGCGCCACTTCGGACGGCCAGGGAGGCGCGACGCCGCCGGCTTCCGACCGGAGCGGTGCGGCTCCGGCGACCATGGCTCCGGCCTTGCGTGCCCGACGCCTGATGCGCGCCTGCGACCGAGCCGCTCTGGCGACCGTGCAGCGGCCGACCACCGCGCAGCGGCCAACCGACGAGGTCGCCGGGGCGATGGCGGACGCCGCCGGCTGGCCTTACCCCTCGCTGGTTCTGGTGGCGTTCGATCATGACGGCAGCCCGCTGCTTCTCCTGTCCACGCTCGCCGACCACACGCGCAACCTGCTGGCCGACGACCGGGTCGGGCTGCTGTTCGACGGCACCGCCGGGCTGGCGCAGCCGCTGACCGGCGCGCGCCTGTCGGTTCAGGGCCGGGCCGGGCGGTCGGACGATCCGGACCACCGCGCGCGCTACCTGCGCCGCCATCCCGACGCAGCCCTCTATGCCGGTTTCGGCGACTTCGCGATCTACCGCGTCGCGGTGGAGCGCGCCCATCTGGTCGCCGGCTTCGGCCGCATCCACTGGCTGTCCGCCGCGGAACTGGACCTCCCCGCCGCCGCCCCTGCATTGGCGGCGGGCGAGGCGGCGCTGCTCGACCGGCTGAACGGCGAGGGGTACGGCCCCCGGCTGGCACCCGCCACCGATGGTGAAAAGGACGGCTGGAGCTTGACCGGGATCGACCCGGAGGGATGCGACCTGCGACGCGGGAGGTACGTCGCCCGCGTCGATTTTGAGCAGAGAATCCATGACCCCGAATCGGCTAAACTGATGCTGGACACGCTGGTCCGGCCGCCGGACGGGTCGGGACAACCCGGAGGATCGACATCCGGGACAAGAACGGCTGGAACCCCACCGGACGGCGGCGGAGGCACCTGACAGCCGTGCCGCCGCGCAAAAACAAGAAAAAATCGAAAAGAACAAAAAGAACGGTCAGCGAAAAACGAAAACGAGAGAGACGAGAAGCCAACCGTTAGCCTTGAACGACCAGCCGAGAGGTCGCTTCGACACCACCGGGCGCCGCACCAAAAACAAAAACGCGGCGCGCGGGCACGCGCAACCAGGAGAACACTTCAGTGGACCATAACGGATCGACCCGTTTCCCGTCCGGGCCATTGGCCCCCAGACCTGTCGCCTCAGGACCGCCTTTTGCACCGTATCGTCGCCGCACCCTGCCGGTGCCGCGCCTCGCGGCGGGCTCGCAGCCCGGCCGCCTGTTCGGACCGGCACGCCGCTGATGCGGCGGATGCCATCCATCTGACACGACAACGGACGAAAGAACGGCCGGACCGGCCGCGGGATCCCCGGAGAGGGGCATGCCCGGCGCGGCGGTACCGGCCCAGCCTTCGAGAGGGACGATATGACTGGTAACACACGGACGCGGAACAAGAAGCTCCTGGCCTGGGTCGAGGAGATCGCCCTGAAATGCAAGCCGGAGCGCGTTCACTGGTGCGACGGTTCGCAGGAGGAATATGACCGTCTCTGCAACGAGATGGTCGAGGCCGGCACCTTCATCCGCCTGAACGAGGCCAAGCGCCGGAACTCCTTCCTCTGCCGCTCCGATCCGGGCGACGTCGCCCGTGTCGAGGACAGCACCTACATCTGCTCGAAGACGCGCGAGGAAGCCGGTCCGACCAACAACTGGATGGACCCGGCCGAGATGAAGGCTAAGCTGGACGGCCTGTTCGAGGGCTGCATGCGCGGCCGCACCATGTATGTGGTGCCGTTCAGCATGGGTCCGCTGGGCTCCGACATCTCGCACATCGGCGTGCAGATCTCCGACAGCCCCTATGTGGCGGTCAACATGCGGATGATGACCCGCATGGGCCAGAAGGTGCTGGATATCCTGGGCGACGGCGACTTCGTGCCCTGCCTGCATTCCATCGGCGCCCCGCTGGAGCCCGGCCAGCCGGACGTGGCCTGGCCCTGCAACGCCGACAACAAGTACATCGTCCATTTCCCCGACGAGCACCGCATCGTCTCCTACGGCTCCGGCTATGGCGGCAACGCGCTGCTCGGCAAGAAGTGCTTCGCGCTGCGCATCGCCTCGGCGATGGGCCGCGAGCAGGGCTGGCTGGCCGAGCACATGCTGATCCTCGGCGTGGAAAGCCCGGCCGGCGAGAAGACCTATGTCGGCGCCGCCTTCCCGTCGGCCTGCGGCAAGACCAACTTCGCCATGCTGGTCCCGCCGAAGGAGTTCGAGGGCTGGAAGGTCCGCACCATCGGTGACGACATCGCCTGGATCAAGCCGCAGCCCGACGGCACGCTGCGCGCCATCAACCCGGAGGCCGGCTTCTTCGGCGTCGCCCCCGGCACCAGCGTGAAGTCGAACCCGAACGCGCTGAAGACGCTGGACCACAACGTCATCTTCACCAACGTCGCGCTGACCGACGACGGCGACGTGTGGTGGGAAGGCCTGACCGACGAGGCGCCGGCGCACCTGATCGACTGGCAGGGCAAGGACTGGACCCCGGGCTCCGGCCGTCCGGCCGCCCACCCGAACAGCCGCTTCACCGCCCCCGCCGCCCAGTGCCCGTCGATCGACCCGGCCTGGGAGGATCCGGCCGGCGTTCCGATCAGCGCCTTCATCTTCGGCGGCCGCCTGTCGAAGACCTTCCCGCTGGTGTTCGAAGCGTACAACTGGCGCGAAGGCGTCTATTGGGCGGCGACCATGGGGTCTGAGGCCACCGCCGCCGCCGTCGGCCAGGCCGCCATCCGCCGCGACCCGTTCGCCATGCTGCCCTTCTGCGGCTACAACATGGCCGACTATTGGAACCACTGGCTGTCGATGGAAGGCAAGGTCGAGAGCCTGCCGCGCATCTACCGCGTCAACTGGTTCCGCAAGGACGAGAACGGCAAGTTCGTCTGGCCGGGCTTCGGCGACAACATGCGCGTGCTGAAGTGGATCGTCGACCGCGTCCGCGGCCGCGCCACCGACGTGGCGGAATCGCCCTTCGGCTATTCCCCGCGCTACCAGGATCTGAACTGGTCCGGCCTGAGCTTCCCGGCCGACAAGTTCGCCAAGATCATGGACATCGACCGCAAGGAGGCCGAGGCCGAGGCGAAGGACCAGGAGGAGCTGTTCAACCGCTTCGGCGACCGCCTGCCCGAAGAGATCGAGCAGCAGCGCGTCAACGTCCTGAAGCGGCTGGAGAACAGCCCGGACGTCTGGCGCATCGGCTGACCGTCCCGGACACGGGTCGCAGGTAAGGCCCATCGGTCAAGTAAGGATAGGGGCTGCCGCAAGGCGGCCCCTTTTCCGTTGGCACCGTCCGTATGGGGGCGAAGATGAACCGGATTTCATCTGGAATTGCCCGATGGACAGCCAATGCGACGGGCATCGCCGGTCATGTCCAGTCTTTGCAAGGCGACCGCTTCCTTACCTGCGGCCTTCGCCTTTCGGTGATTTAACCGGATTGTCAAAATAATCAGGCATAAAGTCGCCCGCGCCGGAGTGTGCATGCAGGGAGGGCGACGTCATGGCCGATCATCAGTTTCCACCGGAGGACGGTGACGAGTCCGCGGAACCGACCTCTCCGTCCGGCGAGGAGGAGGCCGGCGGCCTGCTGGCGTCCAAGCGTCAGCCCTGCGCCATCAGCGGCAAGCGCCGGCCGAAGCGCGACCTGATCGCGCTCGACGCGCTGCGCCCCAGCCTGGCCGACCGCATCCGCCACGACCACCCGCATCTGGAGCATGACGCGCAGATCAGCCGGCAGGAGCTGGCGCGCTACCGTTCGCTCTATGTCGCCGAGCTGCTGAAGGAGGAGCATGGCGAACTCAGCGAGCTGGACCGCGAGGTCGCCGAAAGCCTCGCCCGGCACGAGACGCTGGCCGAGAACCCAGAGGAGGAATACGACGACCACCGCACGCTGGGCGAACGGCTGTCGGACGGCCTCGCCACCTTCGGCGGCAGCTGGGCCTTCCTGATCTCGTTCGCCTTCTTCCTCGGCGTGTGGATGCTGATCAACATCATCGAGGGCGATGCGCGCGCCTTCGATCCCTATCCCTTCATCCTGCTGAACCTGCTGCTGTCCTGCCTCGCCGCCATCCAGGCGCCAGTCATCATGATGAGCCAGAAGCGGCAGGAGGCGAAGGACCGGCTGCGCTCGGAAAACGACTATCGCGTCAACCTGAAGGCCGAGCTGGAAATCCGGCACCTGCACGAGAAGATGGACTATCTGATCCAGCGCCAGTGGCAGCGGCTGACCGAGATCCAGCAGCTGCAGCTGGAAATCATGCAGGAAAAGCGCCTGCGGCGATAAGTGCCCTCTGGCCGGACGGCGGGAGCGTCAGCGCTTGCGCCGGCCGTCCAGCTCCAGCATGCCGCGCAGCGCGGCGATAGTCTTGCTGAGCGGCGTCGGCTCGCCGGCAGGCTTGCCGGCCATGTCCTCTTCCGGCGGCGCCACATCCGGTGCCTGGACGCTTTGCGGACGGACGGCATCCGCCGCGGCCGGTCCGCCGCGGGCCTGGCGCGGCTTGCCGGCACGGGGCTTCGGCTGGGTCGGCGGAGGCGCCAGGGGAGATGCCGGGGGAGATGCCGGCGGGTCGGCGTTCACCTCGTCCTCTATCAGCCCGCGCAGGGCCTTCATCGCCTCCTCGATCTCGCGCTCCTGGGCCGAGCGGCGCCCGGCGGGGGCCGCGTCGGGGGAAGCGGGCTCCGGGGTAAAGGACTCCGGCGCCGGGTCGGGATCGCCCCAGCCGGCCGGCAGCGACCAGCCATCGTCATCGTCCCGCCCGGCCGGCGGCTCATCCTCTTCCTCCTGCTCGCGGGGGAGAGGCTTGTCCACCGGCTTCGCCGCGGATTTGTCGGCCGTCTGGCCAGCGTTGCGCGGCGTCCTGCGCGGCGGGGGCGGGGAGTCCTCCTCCGTCCCGCTCGCCGCATCCTCGATCATCGACCGCAGGGCGGCCAGAGTGCGGTCGAAGCCTTCCTCATCCTCCGGCGGCGATGGGCGCAGGGCGCGGCGTTCGGCGCGGTGCTGATCGAAGTCGAGCGGCTCGGCGGCCGGCGGCGGCACAGGTTTGGCGGGACGGGAGGCTGCGGCGGGCTTTTCCGGGTCGCGGATGGCGAAGGACAGGATGTCCTCCTCCGACGGTTCCTCACCGTCCGGCTCCCCGTGGTCGAAGCCATCGTCGAACCTGTCCTCGCGGTCGTCGTCCTCAGCGTCCGCCGCCCAGGGGTCGGCATCGGCATCGCTATCGGCCCACTCGTCCTCGAAATCCCGGCGCACAAGAACCTTGTGCGAGAAGACCGGCGGTTCGTCATCGTCATGGCCGGAGGCGGGCCCACCGCCGCTCAAATCGCCGCTCGAATCGCCGCTGACCCTGTCGCTGCCGAAATCGTCGGCAGGCCGGCGCCCGGCGGGGTTCGCGGCGCGGCCGGCAGGAGGCTGCGGCATGGCGCCGTCCCGCTCGTCCTCTTGATCGCCCCCCCGATCATCCCCCTGATCGTCGTCGAACTCGTCATCCGATCCATAGGCCTGCGCCAGCAGCTGGCGCATCGCCAGCAGCGTCTCGTCGTCGCCATCCTCATCATCGTCCGGAGCGCCCCCCGGTTCCGGCAATGCGTCGTTGGCCGGGAGCTTGGCCGGAAACCTGGAATCGCCCGCAGTCGCTTCCTCGTCCGGATCGTCGTCCCATTCATCGGGCGGCGAATTGCGGCCAAGCCGGGCCGCCATGTCGGCGAGGGAAACCGGCTCCCACAACGGTTCGGCCTCGCCGTCTCCCGGCCCGTCGGCCACGAGGTCGGACAGCGGAAGCTCCGACAGGGGTTTGGCGCGAGTGGGAGCGGGCGGCGGAGCGGGCGGTTCCCTGTCCACGGCCTTGTCCGGACCATTGTCTCCGCGCAGCGAGGCGAGCAGCCCGTTCAGCGCCGCCAGCGGCGCGTCGAAGGACGGCTCGTCATCGGTGGGGGCAGCAGTGGGGACCGCCGGAACGGCCAGGATCGGCCGGCTTTCGATGTCGCGGGAGTCGCAGCGGGAGCAGCGGTAATGCGGCGCGATCGACAGAACCGGGTAATTGGGGCCGAAGCGCCGCTCCAGCATGGCACGGGGCAGCACGCCGCCATGTCCGCAGGCGCGGCAGCGCAGTTGCACGTCGGCGTCGATGTCGCGGAGGAACAGCATACGGGCCATGCCGCGCAGTATAGCGGCGGCCCGGCAGCTTTCCCATTCGTTTCAGGCCGCGATCCGTCGGTGCGGACGGCTTGCCGCAGCAGCGGCGGAGTTGGAAGATGAAAGCGGGGTGGACGGCGTCCAGGCGGAGGTCGCCCTGGCGGGCGCCGTGCCGGGCGCCGTCCACGGGACGCTCAGACCGCGCGGGTGACGGTCAGTCCCTGTTCGGTCAGGCTTTCGAAGACGTCCTTGAACTTCCGCAGGTAACGGGTGCGGTAGGCGTCGAAATCGGCGGCGATGGCCGCCTCGGCATTCTGGGACTTCTCGAATTCGGACACGCGGTGGGCATTCTCGGCGCGATACAGGGCGAAAGCGCCCATCGTCACCAGATCGTTGCCGACCAGATCCGCGTTCTTCGGTTTGTCGCTGTTCATCAATCCATGTCCAGGTGGAGTGGACATCCGGCCACCGGAGCCGGATGATCGGCAATGGCTGCGGCACAACCCTGCGGCCGTACCGGTTCGTTGCAGCCATTGGAAAAAGCCTACGCCCGCTTTTCCACACCCGCAATGCTGCGACGCACCATCAAGCCACCACCCCACGCAGGGCCGCCATGCGGTCCCGGTCGACGCGGATGCGGTCGAGATGCTGGGCGATCACCGCGGTGATCGGCAGCGGAAGCTCCTTCGCCATCGCTTCGTCATAGCGGCGCAGGCATTCGCTTTCGCCCCGCTCGACCTCGGTGATGATGGCGGCCCGGTCATGGCCGAGCACGGTGGATTTGAGTTCCAGGAAGAAGCGGTGGGCGCCGCCCAGCATGGTGCCGCCCATATCCGGAGCCCCGCCCTGTTCGGCGACCAGCCGCTGAATCTCGCGCACGATGGCGCCGCGCTGGGCGGCGAGATCGTTGAACAGGGCCTTCAGATCCTCGTCCTCGGCGGATTCGGCGGCCTGCCGGTAGCCTTCGTGGCTGTCCTCGACGATCCGGATCAGCTCGTTCAGCGTATCGACGATCTCGTCCTTTTCCATGACGGCAAGCCCTCCCATGCGTCCCCTACGGTGCCACAACCAATGCGCAGGGCTGAATGTTCCCACCAGCCACCGGGAGCACTCCGGGAGAGACAGGCCGGGAGAGACAGGCCGTGAGAGACAGGCCGGGAAGACGGACGAGAACGCCTTATGCCGCCACCTGGTCGGAGGCGACGCGTGCGGGGAATGGACGGCTGCGGAAGATCCCCGCCCGCCACAGGCCGATGCAATGACCGGACAGGCCCATCGCGTCCGACACCAGTCCGAAGACGGAGCCGGCCAGCAGATTGTGTCCCGACCCGACCAGGGTCGCCAGGATGAAGAACAGGCGCATCCGCCCGACCTCGCTCTGCCAGCGGCCGAGCGTGGCCAGCAGGAAGCCGGTCGCCGACAGCGCCGACATCGGCCCCTGCCAGCTCAACGCCGCCACGGCCAGGGCCGCCGGAACGGTCAACCCATAGAGAAGGCCGAGCGCCCGACCGGGTTGCCGGCGGACACGCACCGCCATCTGGATCAACCCCAGCCCGCACATCAGCATGCCGGTCTGGGCGCCCAGCAACAGGAAGTGAAGCAGGAAGAGGGAAGAGGCCGTCGCCTGCGCCAGCAGGATCGCCCGCCGGCCGCCGAGCAGCGTCGACAGGGTGGCCGCCGACAATCCGGCGATGCCGGTTGCCGCAACCGGCGACAGCATGACGGACTGGGAGGTCAGGGTCGGAAGATAATCCAGCAGAAATGCCGTCATGGAGCGCCTTCGCACGAAGAACATGCCGCAGTGCAGCGAAGGCGGCGGACGCTAGTCCCGGACGGTTAACCAGATATGAACATCGATGTGACCGGAAACAGACCAAAAGACGACCGGCTGGCAACCACCGAAAGTTGGGAGGCGCAATCATGTGTCTCCCGTCGTCAGAGCCGGTGATTATTGTGTGTCCTTTGTCCTGGCGCTCTGTGACGGAAATGGTTTTGAAAGATTGCACAGGTGCGAGCCCGGCGATTTCGGGTTGGACCCTGTCCATCCTTGTCGTTGGCAAAGCGGGCCGGGGACGGCATTCTCGCCCCGTCACGGCGGCATCGTTATCGACGGCCTCGTTTTCGGAGGATTCGTTGCGAGGGTCGCCGGACCGGGATCGGGGGATCATCCGCAATCAGGGCAAACGCAATCAGGGCGAACCGGGGGAAACCATGGCGCAGTATGGACGGCATCCCGCCTCATTGGGCTGGGAACCGAAGCCGAAGTCGACCAAGACCGGCGCATCACGCGCGCATGGCGGCCGTGCCGGCCGCAACGGGCCGCTGTGTTGTTCCTGTGGCCGGCCGATCCGTGCCGGCGACCCCCATTGGGCCGGGCACGGCGACCAGAACCCCTGGCATTATGCCTGCGCCGAGCGCGCCGGCCTTACATGGTCATGGGCGGGCCGTCCGGCCGAACCGCCGCTTCCGGCCGCTGAACTGGACTGACCGCACCGGCGGCCAGCCCCGCCTGCGCCTCTTCACGCCCGCGCCGGTAGGCGTCGCGTTCGGCCTCGACGATGGCGTCGGCCAGACGCCGTTCGAACTCGCGCTCCACGAGGGCGGAGAACAGGTCGATGCGGAAGCGCGCCTGCAGCGAGCGGCTCAGCCTGCGGGCTCTTTCGATCGGCGGCATCGGCGTGTTCCCCTTTTTCTGCTGAACGGCATCGCCCAGCTTCAAAGATCGGGGCTCTTCGAGCAATTGCGCCATCGGCGAACCGCCCACGCAAAAGAGAGCGCCCATCCCCACCCATCGGTGCGAACCGCCCGTCTTTGAAATTCAGATTTTCAGGAAGAAGCGGCTCAGGGCCGGATGCCATGCAGCCGGCATGGCGTTTGGAGCGGGTGAAGGGAATCGAACCCTCGTCGTAAGCTTGGGAAGCTTCTGCTCTACCATTGAGCTACACCCGCGCGCCCGCTGTTTATAGGCGAGTGCCGCATCGGATACAAGAGCGGAATCAAGCACTCGCGGCGGTGGGAGCAGGGGCCGCAGACGTGGCTTCTGTCACCGGGGCGGGGATGGACGGACGGCCGGAGATGGCGCAGGCGACGCCGTTGGAAATCACCCGATGGCAATGCTCGGCCAGCGCCTTGCGGCTGCTGAAGCCGTCGATGGTCACCGGTGGATGGAACTCCACCTCCACCGTCATGCCGCCCAGGCGGAAGGCCTGCCACAGGTGCGGCGCCAGATCCATGTCGCCGTACCAGGCATAGAAGGGGCGGAAGGCGAAGCCCATCGGGATGCCATCCAGGCGGGTGGCGGCGACGCTGACCGGCTGCACCGTCAGCGGACGGCCGTCGATGCGGCGGGCGGCGACGGCGAACAGGGCGGTCTTGAAGGGCAGGGTGCGGTTGCCGTCGCTGGAGGTTCCCTCCGGGAACAGGATCAGGCTGTCGCCGGCATCCAGACGGCTGCCGATGTCGTCGCGCTGCTTGTCGACCGAGGCGCGGGCCTTGCGTTCCACGAACACCGTGCGCTGAAGCCGGGCCAGCAGGCCGAAGAAGGGCCAGGATCCGACCTCCGACTTGGCGACGAAGGAACCCGGGATCTGCGACCCCAGCACCGTGATGTCCAGGTAGGAGGAGTGGTTGGACACGAACAGCACCGGTCCGTCGGCCCGCTGGCCGCGCACCACCACATCCAGCCCCATCAGCCGGGCGCAGACGCCGTGATAGAAGGCCGGCAGGGTACGGCACAGACCCCAGTTGCGCGCCACCGCCAGGGCCTGCAGCGGGATCAGCAGCAGAGTCCACAGCAGATAGACCGTCAGGCGCAGGGCGCCGCGGCCGGAAGACCCCAGGGCGCGCGCAGTGCGGTTCATGATCGCCTCAGCCGGCTTGGCTGTCGCGGCTGCGACGCTCGTAATGCTTGGCATACTTGTCGGTGATCAGATCGCTCTTCACCACGATGCAGACGTCGGTGGTGTTGAACTGATGGTCAATCACGGCACCGTCGCCGATGAAACCGCCCAGCCGCAGATAGCCCTTGATCAGCGGCGGCAGGATGTTCAGCGCGCGGCGCGGATCGATCTGGTCCTTGGGCATGCGGTCCAGCGACACGAAGCGTTCCGGCAAGGCCGTCGCCCGCAGCTCCGGCGGGGCCAGATGATGGTGGTAGAGGTAGGACAGCGGCTCCGCCAGCGCATCCGGATCGGTGCCGGGCAGGCTGGCACAGCCGAACATCAGCGCGATGTCGTGCTGGAACACATAGGCGGCGATGCCCTGCCACAGCAGCTGCATGCTGCCGCGGGAGCGATAGCCGGCATCGACACAGGAGCGCCCCAGCTCCAGCACCTCGCCGGGATAGCTGGCGAGGCGGCCGATGTCGTATTCGTCGCTGGAATAGAAACGGCCGACCTTCTCGGCGGCGGGGCGGCGGATCAGCCGGTAGGTTCCGACCACCATGTCGGGGCCGTTGCCACGGGCATGGTCGATGACCAGCAGATGGTCGGCCACGCCGTCATAATCGTCGAAATCACGGGACCGGGCCTGCATCGCCGGAGAGGGAACCGCCGCCATCTCTTCATAGAAGACGCGGTAGCGCAGCGCCTGCGCCCAATCGATCTCTTCCGCCGAGCGGGCCAGCCGCACCTCCAGGGTGCCCAGGCGAATGCCGTCCGTCAGTTTCTCGCCACCGACACCGGAGGCATCGGGTGCGGACGCCTCGCGCCGCTCCGGGCTAGTCCGGGTCATGCCCGGCTGGTCCAAGCTTGCATCAGCCATGTCGAGGGTCCGCTGCGATGATGGTTCGGGACTATGCGCTGCGCCTCCCTGCCTGCCACCGCCGGGCCACGGCGGCCGGGCCGCAGCGGCTGGGTCGGGACGACAGAGTCGCACGCACCACAAGGCATAACACGATCCGCCGGTTGCCGGTCAACCGACATCGTAGCCGACAGCGCGGCACGCGGTCAGCCGGTACCCTGGCCCGACACTCTTGGCCGGCAGCGGATCGGCCTGCGTGAATTTTGCAGTTATGGAGTCTGAAGCGCCGGAGCGTGAGGCGGCGCCGATGCCCTGCCGGACGGGCCACCCGCAGCGAAGGCGGGAAGGTCGGGCACGGGAAGGAAGGGAAGGGGGCGGAAAGGGCGGCGGCGCCGGCACGGCACCGGTCCGCCCTGCGGGACCCCCAATCCTCAGGCGCCGCGGCGGGCGCGGGTACCGAGACCGATCTGCTTGGCCAGCGAGCTGCGCTGGCGGGCGTAGTTCGGCGCGACCATCGGGTAGTCGGCCGGCAGGCCCCAGCGGTCACGGTATTCTTCTGGGGTCATATTGTACGCCGTCTTGAGATGGCGCTTCAGCATCTTCAGCTTCTTGCCGTCTTCCAGGCACACAATATAGTCCGGCGTGACCGACTTCTTGATCGGCACGGCAGGCTGCGGACGCTCTTCCGCCACCACCGGTTCGGTGCCGACATTGGCAAGCGACTTGTAGACCTGCTCGATCAGAGTCGGAAGATCGGTCAGTGCGACTGTATTGTTGGAGACATGCGCCGCCACGATCTCCGTGGTCAGAGACAACAGCGCGTTGGAAGGGGACCCGTTGCTCATGTAAGCTTGCTCCGCGGCATTCGTACCTCACCATATAAAGAGGTTTCCTGCATCGTGCAATATCCATCCTTTGGAACAAAGAGGAATCGGTGACCGAAAAAATCTCCACAGACTTGTTTCTCGACATCACCTCGCAGGTTTGTCCGTTAACCTTCGTCAAGACCAAGTTGATGGTGGAGCGGATGGACGCGGGGCAGACCCTCGAAGTCCGGCTGAATGCCGGTGAACCCTTGGAAAACGTTCCACGATCCTTGATCGAGTTGGGTCACAGCATTCTGTCTGTCCACCCCGAACGAATGGATGAGCCGGATGGGGTGCACCGCCTGATCGTGCAGAAAAATTAACCCCTATGCCCCGTCAAGATTGCGGCGCAGAACAAGTGCCGCGACCCGTCCGTCCGGTCGTTTGTAGTATCCAGGGCGGCGTCCGACCGAAAAAAAGCCGCTGGCCTTGTATAGACTCGAAGCTGCCGGGTTATCCTCGGCGACTTCAAGAAACAATGCAGTCGCACCCAGGTCCTGCGATCCGCCGACCGCAGCCTCCACCAGCAGGCGGCCGATGCCGCCGCGGCGGGCCTGCGGCAGCACGCCGATGGCGAGGATCTCCGCATCCTCCGCCGCGACCCGGGCCATCACGAAACCGAGCGGCCGGTCCCGGTCGTCGAGGGCGATGACGGCGAAGCCGGCTGGCGGAACGATCAGGGTGGCGACCGACGCCTCGTCCCAGGGATCGTCCGGGAAGCAGGCCTGCTGCAGGGCCGCCACCACACCGGCCTCCAGCAGGCTGGCGGGGTGGAGGCGGACGGCGGCGGCGGTCATGCCGCGGCTCCGCCCGGTACGGCTTTGCTCCCTGGCTTGGCTGCGGCGGTCTTCGGCCCCCCCGTCTTCGGCAGGGTGACGTCGGGCGGACGGAGATAGAAGGGTTCGGCCGGCAGGCCGGTGGGGCGGACGGCCCCGAGCGCCGCCACCACGGCGGCATCCGGCAGCCCGTCGCCGGACGCCAGGGCCACCTCGGCACGCCCGGCCAGCAGCGGCGCCACCGCCGCCGCCGCGTCGCCGGCCAGCAGCATCGGCCCGCACGGGCAGAGCCCGTCGAGCCAGCCGGGGATCGCCGCCGGATCGGGCATCGCCGGATCGCCGACGGGGGCCAGCGCCGCGTCGTAGAGCTGAAGGAACGGTTCCGCCCGCCGGCTGTCGACGGCAACCAGCAGGAACCGGCCGGCGCGCTCGGCGGCCGGCACGCCATGGGCGATGGCGTCGAAGCTGGTGATGCCGATCACCGGCAGGTCCTGGGCGACGGCGATGCCGCGCGCGGCGGCCAGCGCGATGCGCAGCCCGGTGAAGGCGCCCGGCCCGACGGTGACGGCGATGCGGTCGAGTTCGGCGAAACCGGCGCCGGCATCGGCCAGCACCTCCTGCGCCAGCGGCACCAGCACCTCGGCCTGCCCGCGCGCCATCGGCGGGCTGCGCCGGACGGTCACGCGCGCGCCGTCATCCTGACCGGCCGTTCCATTCCACAAGGCCGCCGAACAGCCGGACGTGGCCGTATCCAGACCCAGAACCTTCATCACCCCACCTTCCCTGCCGCCGCGACCCGCGGACGGCCCGTTCATAATACGCAGGCCCAGCCGCCACGGATTTCCATCCTGCCCGGTATCGTCCCGAAACGTGACCTGCCTGCATGGGAATGGCAGACCCGCGACCATGGCAGACGGCGCCGCGGCCATGCTACAGGACGATCGTCTTCCCCATACGCCGACGGTTGCCCTGTTCATGCTGACCGAGATCACGCCCCCGGCCTTCGACATCGACCTGGAGCTTCTCTACGCCACCGCCGACAATCTGTCGGGCGTGCCGATCTACCGTTCGGCGGTGTGCATGCTGCACCCCGATGCGGCCCGCCGGCTCGCCGACGCCATCCGGCTGGCCCGCGGCATCGGCTGCAGGCTGCGGGTGTACGATGCCTTCCGCCCGGCGGAGGCGCAATGGAGGCTTTGGCACGCCTTCCCCGACCTCACCTATATCGCCGACCCGCGGCTGGGGTCCAACCATACCCGCGGCGTGGCGATCGACCTGACGCTGGTGGATGCCGCCGGCGTGCCCCTGGACATGGGCACCGGGTTCGACGCGATGACCGAGCGGTCGCACCATGGCCGCAGCGACCTGACCGCCGAACAGCAGCGCAACCGCGCCCTGCTGCTGGGCGTGATGGTGGGGGCGGGGTGGGAGCATTACCCCTCGGAATGGTGGCACTACCAGCTGCCGGATGCTGAACGCTACCCGCTGCTGACCGACGCCGCGGCCGGCGGCCGGCTGATGTAGGGACAGGGGCGGCCCCTATCGGCCCGAACCCATCTGCGCAAACTCGTCTGCCCAAACTCATTTCTACGTGTGCTACGCCTGAGGCGTTCCATTGTTGCACGCGCGCACCGCATCTCTGCTCTCCGCAGGAAAGCGGCGGACAGCGCTTGTTCGCAGGACGGGGACTGTGGCACATCATTTGCGTTGGGGCGGAGGTCGCCCCAATCAGCCTTTTCCGCAAGGGCGCCATGCCGTTCCGTCGTGCCGTCTCGGTAGTCGCCGCCGCCGCGCTGTCCATCTGGACCGCGTTCGTGCCGGTGTCCCGGCCCGCCGCCGCCGAAGCCGCCTCTCCGCAGGGCGCCAGCGCGGTGGTGTTCGCCTATGACCGCTTCGGCGAGGACCAGAACCCGTCGATCAGCATCCGCATCGACCAGTTCGAAGCCCATCTGGACGAGCTGACTGACGGCGATTACACCGTCCTGCCCCTGCCGAAGATCCTGGATGCCCTGCGCACCGGCAAGCCGCTGCCCGACCGCACCGTGGCGATCACCATCGACGAGGCCAGCCGCTCCGCCTTCACCGAGGCCTGGCCGCGGCTGAAGGCGGCCAATCTGCCCTTCACCCTGTTCGTCGCCACCGATGCGGTGGACCGCGGCTCCCCTGCCCACATGACCTGGGGCGAAATCCGCCAGCTGGCGGCGGCCGGCGTCACCATCGGGGCGCTCGGCACCTCCACGCAGTCGATGCTGGCGCGCAGCCCGGATCAGCTCGCCGCCGACCTGCGCCGGATGTCCGACCGCTTCCAGGCGGAGCTGGGACGGCGCCCGGCGGTCCTGGCCTATCCCCAGGGCGAATATTCGCTGGCGGTGCGGCAGATGGTGATCGACCAGGGCTTCACCGCCGCCTTCGGCCAGCAATCGGGGGTTCTCCACCCGCAGGCCGATCCCTGGAGCCTGCCGCGCTTCGTCATGAACGAGACCTACGGCAGCGCCGACCGGTTCGAGCTGGCGGCCAACGCGCTGCCGCTGCCGGTGTCGGACCTGACGCCCGACGACCCGCTGGTCACCGTCAATCCGCCGCCGCTGGGCTTCACCATCGCCGACGGGGTGGGTGACAGCTCCAAGCTGGCCTGCTTCGCCACCGGCCAGGGCCGCACCGCGCTGGAACGCATCGCCGAGGACCGGGTGGAGGTCCGCATCCGCGATCCCTTCCCGCCGGGCCGTGCCCGCGTCAACTGCACGCTGCCGGCCGCCGACGGCCGCTGGCGCTGGCTGGGCGTGCAGTTCCTGATTCCGGAATAACCGGCCGCATCGGCAGTTTCCGGGGCCGGTTCCGGGGCATTTCCGACCGCATCAATCGGGCATTGGCTGCCGGTTCCGCCGCGCCTATGGTGCCGCTCCCGGGGTGCCGTCGCGAGGCGCGCCGCGGTTTCCAGAAGTGGGCGTTTTCACAAGCGGACGATTTTCGGGAGCGGGCCATGGCCGACGACACCTATTCAGCAAGCGGGCAGGGCTCCGACATCGGCTGGGCCGACACGGTGCGGTTCCGGCTGCCGGCCGGCTGGGCCGTCGATGTGGAGGAGCATGAAGGGCAGCCGGTGGGCACCTTCCGGCCGCCGCCTCCGGCCGCGGGCGTTCTGCGGCTGGTGACCGACCGGGTTGTGCCGCGACCGGACTCCGGCGGCACCGCCGCAACCTTGCAGGAGATGGCCCTGCGCTTTGTCCGGCCGCAGGACCAGCGGGCAGGGGACCGGACCGTGGACAGCCGGGCCGACGGCGCCGTGATCGCCCAGGCGATGATGCGGACGGAAGAGGACGGCCGGGCGGAGACGCATTATCTGTGGCTGGTCGGTGCGGAGCGCGCCGATGCGGCAGGACCCGTCGCCGCGGTCGCCATGTTCAGCTTCGCGCTGCCCGACCTGATGGACGGCGACGAATCCTGCGCCGAGATGCTGGGCCGGATCGACGACGCCATCCGCAATGCGGAGATTTTGTGAGGCGGCAGGTTTTGTGAGGCGGAAAGGCATCCGCCTCTGCGGGACAGGGTTACCGCCACCCGGTCACGGGGGAGCGCCGGTCAGCAGTGGCCGGCACCGGTGGCCATCAGCGCCTTCATGCGGAGCGCATGCGGGTCGTGGGCGACGGCGGCCTCTTCGGCCGCAAGGGCGGCGAGGCTGAGGAAGCGCACCAGATCGTCCAGATCGCATCGCGTGGCGTCGCTCATCAGGCTGTCGAGGCAGGACTTGATGGCCAGGGCCACGTCGCGTCGTTCGTCCATCATCGCGCTTCCCTTTCACACCTGTGTGACCAGCATCGCAATTGAACCGCATGGTTCGGCGGCGGCAGCGGCAGCATTGCCGGCCCCTTCCCTTGCGGTCATCCCCAATGGACAAACGAGATAGCATATTCCTTTTGGGTTTTCACTATTAGATTCTCCAAAACTTGAATAATCACAGCAACTGCGAATTGATTGCACGCCACTTTGCACGCGGTTGCTTGTTAATGAAAGGTTAACCTCCTTGACTAGTTCATGAGCTAAGCATTTATCTCTTGTAACACCTGTGACGATTTGAATCATCGTGCTTGAATATCGGGATACTCGTCCTTGCGTACTTGAATACACCGGTATTCTATTGCCAGGAGCAACAGGACGGCGGCGGTGTGGCAAAGGGTGTCGGGGACGCGTTTTTTCCCCGCTTTTGCAGGCCGAAAGGCGCGCCACCCTGTTGCAGCCCGAAACGGCTCCGCCTATATCTCCGCCAGCACGGGCCGGACCCGGGGGCATCGCTTTCATGTGTCGTCCCCGGACACCAGGACCCCAAGCGCTCCACCGACGTTTCACCGACCCTATGGGGATCGCGGCGGTGCCGGACCAGACGGGCCGCCACGCATCTGCCGAACGAAAGAGGCTGAACATGAGCAAAGTGATTGGTATCGACCTCGGCACCACGAACTCGTGCGTCGCCGTGATGGAAGGCGGCAGCGCCAAGGTGATCGAGAACGCCGAGGGCGCGCGGACGACGCCGTCCATGGTCGCCTTCAGCCAGGGCGGCGAGCGGCTGATCGGCCAGCCCGCCAAGCGCCAGGCGGTCACCAATCCGGAAAACACCCTCTTCGCCATCAAGCGTCTGATCGGCCGCCGCTTCGACGATCCGCTGACGAAGAAGGACCAGGGCCTGGTTCCCTACCGCATCATCTCCGGCGACAACGGCGACGCCTGGGTCGAGGCGCACGGCAAGAAGTACAGCCCCAGCCAGATCAGCGCCTTCATCCTCACCAAGATGAAGGAGACCGCCGAGAACTATCTGGGCGAGAAGGTCACGCAGGCGGTCATCACCGTCCCGGCCTACTTCAACGACAGCCAGCGCCAGGCCACCAAGGACGCCGGCAAGATCGCCGGGCTGGAAGTCCTGCGCATCATCAACGAGCCGACGGCCGCGGCACTGGCCTACGGCATGGAGAAGAAGGGGTCCGGCACCGTCGCGGTCTATGACCTGGGCGGCGGCACCTTCGACATCTCCGTGCTGGAGATCGGCGACGGCGTGTTCGAGGTGAAGTCGACCAACGGCGACACCTTCCTGGGCGGCGAGGACTTCGACAGCCGGATCATCGAGTATCTCGCGGACGAGTTCAGCAAGGAGCAGGGCATCGACCTGCGCAAGGACAAGCTCGCGCTGCAGCGCCTGAAGGAAGCTGCCGAGAAGGCGAAGATCGAGCTGTCGTCCACCACGCAGACCGAAGTCAACCTGCCCTTCATCACCGCCGACCAGACCGGTCCGAAGCACCTGAACATCAAGCTGACCCGCGCCAAGCTGGAAGCCCTGGTGGACGAGCTGGTGCAGCGCACGATCGAGCCCTGCAAGGCGGCCCTGAAGGACGCCGGCCTGAAGGCCAGCGAGATCGACGAGGTGATCCTGGTCGGCGGCATGACCCGCATGCCCAAGGTCATCGACGCGGTGAAGCAGTTCTTCGGCCGTGAGCCGCACCGCGGCGTCAACCCGGACGAGGTGGTCGCCATCGGCGCCGCCATCCAGGGCGGCGTGCTGAAGGGCGAGGTCAAGGACGTCCTGCTGCTCGACGTCACCCCGCTGTCGCTGGGCATCGAGACGCTGGGCGGTGTCTTCACCCGCCTGATCGACCGCAACACCACGGTGCCGACGAAGAAGAGCCAGACCTTCTCGACCGCCGAGGACAACCAGAACGCCGTCACCATCCGCGTCTTCCAGGGCGAGCGCGAGATGGCGGCCGACAACAAGATGCTGGGCCAGTTCGATCTGGTCGGCATCCCGCCGGCCCCGCGCGGCGTGCCGCAGGTCGAGGTGACCTTCGACATCGACGCCAACGGCATCGTCAGCGTCACGGCGAAGGACAAGGCGACCGGCAAGGAGCAGCAGATCCGCATCCAGGCCTCGGGCGGCCTGTCGGACGCCGACATCCAGAAGATGGTCAAGGACGCCGAGGCCCACTCGGCCGACGACAAGAAGCGCCGCGAGCTGGTCGACGCCCGCAACCATGCCGACGCCCTGATCCACACCACCGAGCGCACCATCAAGGAGAACGGCGACAAGATCCCGGCCTCCGACAAGACCGCCGCGGAGGCTGCCGTCGCCGAACTGAAGTCGGTGCTGGACAGCGAGGATCTGGACGGCATCAAGGCGAAGACCGAGGCCCTGGCCCAGGTTTCGATGAAGCTGGGCGAGGCGATGTACAAGGCCGGCCAGGGCGAGGCCCCGGCAGCGGGCGGCGAGGCGCCGGGCGCCCAGCCGAACGAGCCGGGCGTCGTCGACGCCGACTTCGAAGAGGTCCAGGACGACAAGAAGAAGTCGGCGTAAGCCCGACGCCAGCTTCTTTTTGATACGGACCTGACGCGAGCATCGATGGCCCGCCGCCTTTCCCCGGCGGCGGGCCTTCGGTATGCTGGGGTCAGGCTCCGACGCGACGCGGACAGTTTGGACCAGAACGACTCAAAGGCGGTCGGCCCCCATGGCGAAACAGGATTATTACGAGCTGCTCGGTGTGGCGAAGAACGCCAGCGCGGATGAGCTGAAAAAGGCTTATCGCAAGATGGCGATGCAGTACCACCCGGACCGCAACCAGGGTGACAAGGACGCCGAGCAGAAGTTCAAGGAAATCAGCGAGGCGTATGACGTCCTGAAGGACGATCAGAAGCGCGCGGCCTACGACCGGTTCGGCCACGCCGCCTTCGAGAATGGCCGTGGTCCGGGTCCCGGTGCGGGCGCCGGCGGCTTCAACTTCGACTTCGGCGGCGGCGGTGGCTTCGCCGACATCTTCGACGAGATGTTCGGCGAGTTCATGGGCGGGCGCCGCGGCGGCGGCGGCACGTCCGGCCGCGGCCAGGACCTGCGCTACAATCTGGAGATCGGGCTGGAGGACGCCTTCAAGGGCACCCAGACCACGATCCGCGTGCCCACCACCGTGCAGTGCGACAGCTGCAACGGTTCGGGTGCCGCGGCGGGAACCCAGCCGATCACCTGCCCGACCTGCCAGGGCCACGGCAAGGTGCGGGCGCAGCAGGGCTTCTTCACCATCGAGCGCACCTGCCCCGGCTGCCACGGCGCCGGCAAGGTCATCAAGGACGCCTGCAAGAACTGCGGCGGCTCCGGCCGGCTGCGCAAGGAGAAGACCCTTCAGGTCAACATCCCCGCCGGCGTCGAGGACGGCACCCGCATCCGCCTGGCCGGCGAGGGCGAGGCGGGCCTGCGCGGCGCTCCGGCCGGCGACCTCTACATCTTCCTGGCGCTCGCCCCGCACCCGATCTTCCAGCGCGACGGTGCCAACATCCACTGCCGCGTGCCGATCCCGATGACCACGGCGGCTCTCGGCGGGGCGGTGGAGGTGCCGACCATCGACGGCAGCCGCACCAAGGTGACGGTCCCGCCGGGCACCCAGTCGGGCCATCAGTTCCGCATCAAGGGCAAGGGCATGTCGGTGCTGCGCAGCGCCCAGCGCGGCGACATGTACATCCAGGCGGTGGTGGAAACCCCGGTGAACCTGACCAAGCGCCAGCAGGAACTGCTGCGCGAGTTCGAGGGCGCCGCCAAGGAAGGGTCGAACCCGCAGTCGGAAGGCTTCTTCGCCAAGGTGAAGGAGCTTTGGGAAGACCTGAAGGACTGATCCCGGCCATCGCCGGGGACAAATCGGACCTGTCCGGACGGGCGGCGCGTCGGTGATGCGCCGCCCGTTACTTTTTGTCGCATGCTGGATCTTTGCGTGTTTTCCACGGCTCCCGAGCGGTTTTTGCGCGAAAGCCGTTGAAGGGGCGGTCATGCACGTGTAATCACCCAGCATGGCTAATCCATTGGCGACATGTCCGGCCGGTGCCGGGGGCAGGCTGCCTCATGCGGGTTGAGAGGCTTCTCGCCGCGCTGGTCGACGCCTTCGTCCGCAGCGACGAACTGCCCGACCTGATCCTGCCGGCGGGCCACTCGCCGATCCTGCAACGCCGCCGCGCCGCGATGATCCAGTCGCGCGTCCGCATGGTGGCGCTGATCTTCGGCATCCTGACGCCGCTGTGGATCGCCATCGACGTCACCGTCTTCGAATGGTCGCTGGCGATCTGGCTGATCCTGCTGCGCCTGACCGCCAGCGCAGCCTTCCTGGCGCTCGCCTTCGACCGCCGGTCCTGCGAGGACATGACCTGCGCCTGGTGGCGGCTGGCGGCGCTGCTGGCGATCCCGACACTGTTCTTCGCCGTCTCGCACCCGCTCCTGTACAACCAGGGGGTGGACGACCTGCGCATTGCCGTCAGCGCCGGCTACGGCTATCTGCCCTTCGTGATGGTGGCGGGGCTCAGCGTCTTTCCGCTGACCGCGCTGGAGGGGGCGCTGTTCGCGGCACCGATGCTCGGCGCCCATCTGGCCGCCGGCTTCTACGGCTCGCTGGTGATGCCGTTCCCGTCCTACATCAGCGCGCTGTGGCTGCTGGCGCTGATCGCGGTGGTGGCGACGCTGGCGGCGATCAGCCAGCTGCATTTCATGATCGCGCTGCTGGAGCAGGCGGCGCACGACGCGCTGACCGGCGCCTTCTCCCGCCGGATCGGGGAGGAGTTGCTGAAACTCCAGGTCGCCCATGCCGAGCGGGCGGCACAGCCGCTGACGGCGATCTTCGTCGATCTCGACGACTTCAAGGCGGTCAACGACCGCTATGGCCATGAGGAGGGCGACCGCGTCCTGCGCCATGCCGCCAACACCATCCGCAGCCTGCTGCGCCAGTCCGACGCCCTGATCCGCTGGGGTGGCGAGGAGTTCCTGGTCGTCATGCCCGACACCCCGCTGGACGGCGCGATGATCGCGGTGGAACGCATGCGCCGCGCCGGCTTCGGCAAGCGGCCGGACGGCAGTTTGCAGACCGCCAGCATCGGCATCGCCGAACAGACGGCCGACCGTCCCGCCGATTGGGAAGCGCTGGTGGAACTGGCCGATCAGCGCATGTACCGCGCCAAGCAGGACGGCAAGGACCGGGTGGTCGTCACCGGCGCCGGCATCAAGCCCGACGCCGAGACCGATCCCTGGGACAGCATCACCGCCTAGGCGGCGCCGTCCAGCGGATAGTCCCGCAGCGCTTCATAGACCGCGCCGCCGTTGCCGGGATGGCTGCGGTAGAGGGTGACGCGTTCGACCGGCATCGGGCCGGCGCGGAACAGGCCGCGGTCGGACAGGAAACGGCCGATGCGGTCGGCCGGCGCATCCTTCAACCGGGCCAGCGTGATGTGGGGGGAGAATTTCCGCTCCTCCGCCGGCAGGCCGCAGCGGACGATGGCGGACTCGACCTTGGCCTGGAGATGGGCCAGCGCCTCGTTGCGCTCCACCCCGGCCCACAGCACCCGCGCCTTGCGGCCGGCGCCGAACACGCCGACCCCGTCGAAGGTGAGCGCGAAGGCCGGCGCCCGCAGCTCCGTCAGGGCGGCGTCGATGTCCATCGCCTGATCCTCCGGCACCTCGCCGATGAAGCGCAGGGTCAGGTGCATGGTCTCGGGTTCGGTCCAGCGCGCGCCGGGCACCCCGCCGGCCAGCCCGGCCAGCCGCCGGCGAACCTCCTCCGTCAGGTCGAGCGCGACGAACAGGCGGAGCATGGGGCACCTCCAGGCTTACAGGGCCGGTTGCTGCAACGGCCCGGCCCCTTTCCAGGAAAGGAGGCGGGCCATATGGCAGCTTACGGGCACGGATCCGGCATGCGGTTGTGCACGGCGTCGATCTCCGCCATCACCTCGGGCGACAGGGTCAGGTCGAGGGAGTCGATGTTGGAGATCAGCGTCTCCATCGTCGTGGCCCCGATCAGCGACGAGGTGACGAAGGGTTGCTGCAGCGTGAAGGCGATGGCCATCTGGTTGGGCGCCAGCCCATGGCGGCGGGCGATGTCCAGATAGGCTTCCGTCGCCGCGTCGGCATTGACCGTGTTGTAGCGCGACGGCCGGTGGTCGAGCGAGCGGCGGCTGCCCGGCGGGATGGCGCCATTCAGGTACTTGCCGGTCAGCGTGCCGGCGGCGAGCGGCGAATAGGCCAGCAGCCCGACATCCTCGCGCAGGGCCACCTCCGACAGGCCGTTCTCGAAGGTCCGGTTCAGCAGATTGTAGGCGTTCTGGATCGAGGCGACGCGCGGCAGGCCAGACAACTCCCCTGCCACCTCGGCGGCGCGCAGCCAGCGCATGACGCCCCACGGGCTTTCGTTCGACAGGCCGACATGGCGGATCTTGCCGGCCTGCACCAGTTCGGCCAGCGCCGCCAGCGTCTCCTCGATCGGCACGCCGTCCTGCTCCGGCTTGTGCTTGTAGGTGCGGACGCCGAAGCGGTTGGTGACGCGGTCGGGCCAATGGATCTGGTAGAGGTCGATGTAGTCGGTCTTCAGCCGCGACAGGCTGGCCTCCACCGCCGCGAAGAGGTTGGCGCGGTCGAGCCGCGACTTGCCCTCGCGTATCCAGCCGAAGCCCCCGGCCGGCAGGCCGATGATCTTGCTGGCGAGGATCACCTTGTCACGCTTGCCGCGCGACTGGAACCAGCTGCCGATCACCTCCTCGGTCTTGCCATAGGTGTCGGCGGTGGGCGGGATGGCGTACATCTCCGCCGTGTCCCAGAAATTGATGCCGCGGTCGAGCGCCGCGTCCATCTGGGCATGGCCTTCGGCCTCGGTGTTCTGGCGGCCCCAGGTCATGGTGCCCAGGCCGATGGCGCTGACCGACAGGCCGGTACGGCCAAGCGGACGATACTGCATCCGGAACGTTCCTTATTCGAAATGATCTTTACAGAAACAGCGTCAACACGCCGGTGTAGCCATAGAGCCGGTTGTGCGACACCTCGCCCGAGGCGAAAAAGCCGGTCAGCGGGATGTCGCCGAAGACCTCGCGGATCATCGACAGCTCGGCATTGGCGGCACCGAACAGGCTGGGGCCGCGGGCGATGCAGCTGACATACACCGCCCCCTTCGGCGTCGCCTTCACCCGTTTCTTGAGGCTGTCCAGCATCCGGCGCATGTCGACGGCGGCGGTCTCCGCGTCGCGGCGGGTGAACATCACCGTCTGGCCGGTGGTGACCCGTTCGGCGATGGAGAGCCAGCCGGCGCGCGGGTCGATGGCGATCAGGTCGCGCACCAGATAATCCTGGGTGTCGGAGCCGGCGATGGGCAGGCCGGCGCAGATCACCCCGGCCACCTGCCGCAGGTCGGCGGCAAGCTCCGGCCCGATGTCCTCCTTGAACACGTCGAGCGCCGGGCGGCCGTCGATCTCCAGGATCACATTGTCGTCGCTCGCGGTGACGGTGCGCGTCGGCCCGATGGGGCGGCAGCCCTGGGTCAGGGCGGTGGCGACCGGCAGCTGCGGGGCGAACAGCACGCCGGACACGCCGCCTTCGGTGACCGGGTCGGCATCCTCCGCCCCGGCGGCGATCTGCGGGAATTCCCCGCGCGAGGCGGTCAGGCCGCCGACCAGGAAGACGCCGGCCTCCTCCGACAGACGGGCCACCAGCCCGGCCATGTCGGCATGGTGCGGGTCGACATGGACCAGCGCCAGCGCCGCGCCATGCTTGTCCAGCCAGCCGCCGGCACTGCCGCGCAGCGGCTCCAGCCCGTCGGTCAGGGTGGGGAACAGGCGGAAGCTGTCCTCCGGCAGCCGGGCGGCCATGATCGCCAGACCCGGCTCGTCGAACAGGGCGGCGCCGTTCGCCATCACGCCGATGCCGGCGGTGCCGACCCAATGGCGGATGCCGGTGACGCCGCGCAGCAGGGTGACGATGCTGGTGGCGTGCTCCGCCAGCCCGTCGGTCAGGTAGAGGAAGCCCAGGTTGCAGCCGGCGACCGGTCCCAGCTGGTCAAGGCAGGCCTTGACCGTCGGCCCCCACTCCGCCCCGGCGGCGCAGGCGGCGGTAAAGCGGGTGTCGCTGTCCTGGGTCGCGGTCATGGGGGTCGCGGTCATGGGGGTCACGGTCATGGCGGCTCAGCCTCCGGTCTTTTGCGTAGTCTTGCCGATATTGGGGAGGCCGTCGAGAAGGGCGGTGACGGAGGGCAGGATGCGCTCCACAATCACCGCCACGCCCTGGGCGTTGGGGTGCAGCCCGTCCGGCTGGATCAGCGCCTGCTGCAACGCCACCCCGTCGAGGAAGAAGGGATAGAGCGGCACATCGTAGGTCTTCGCGAGATCCGGGTAGATGGCGTTGAAGCTGTCGGTGTAGGGCTTGCCCAGGCTGGGCGAGGCGAACATGCCGGCCAGCAGGGTCGGCACCTTGCGCTCCTTCAGCGTCTTCAGGATGGCGTCGAGGTTGGCCCTGGCCTGACCGGGATCGAGCCCGCGCAGCATGTCGTTGGCGCCCAACTCCACAATGGCGGCGTCCGGCTTGTCGGCCAGCGCCCAGTCCAGCCGCGCCCGCCCGCCGGCGGTGGTGTCGCCCGACACGCCGGCATTGACGACGGTGACGCTGTAGCCTTTCGCCGCCAGCGCCTTTTCCAGCTGGCGGGTGAAGCCCTGCGGTTCCGGCAAGCCGTAGCCGGCGGTCAGGCTGTCGCCCAGCGCCAGCAGCTTCACCGGCTGCGCGGCGTCTGCACGCGTCGGAACGGTCATCGGTGCCCCTGCGGCAAGAAGAAAGGCGAGCGCCACGCCAAGGGCGCCCGTGTTGAAAGCCCGGCGGGTCGTGCCATATGGCGATGGTCCATTCCGCTTGTGCGAGTGTCGCATGTCCAAGGCTCAGTCCCCTGCAACGTCGTCAAATTCCATCGCCCGCTCTTCAAACGAAATCATCGTTGAACTCGACGACGTCCACCTGAAATTGGACAGCGGCGCCGGACCCGTCAACATCCTGCGCGGCGTGAATCTTCAGGTGTCGGCCGGCGAGCGGGTCGGCGTCGTCGGCCCCAGCGGCTCCGGCAAGTCCACCATGATGATGGTGATGGCCGGGCTGGAGCGCCCCAGCGGCGGCATCGTCCGCGTCGCCGGCCAGGATCTCAGGAAGCTGGACGAGGACGGGCTGGCCCGCTTCCGCCGGCAGCATGTGGGGATCGTCTTCCAGGCTTTCCATCTGGTGCCGACCATGACGGCGCTGGAGAATGTCGCCATCCCGCTGGAATTCGCTCGCGTCGCCGACGCCTTCGACCGTGCCCGCGTCGGGCTGGAGCAGGTGGGCCTGGGCCACCGCATCCATCATTATCCCGGCCAGCTGTCGGGCGGCGAGCAGCAGCGCACGGCACTGGCCCGCGCCTTCGTCACCGAGCCGTCGCTGCTGCTGGCCGACGAGCCGACCGGCAACCTCGACATCGACACCGGCGCCACCATCGTCAAGCTGCTGTTCGATCTGGCCGAGCGGCGCGGCACGACGCTGGTGCTGATCACCCACGACCAGAGCCTCGCCGCGCGCTGCGACCGCACGGTGCGGCTGGCGGACGGGCGGATCGCCGACGACGGGCAGGCGGCCCGGCGCGCGAAGCTCCAGGCGGCGGGGGAGTGAGGGGGATGACCGACCTCCGCCTCGCGCTCCGGCTTGCCCGGCGGGAGCTGCGCACCGGCCTAAAAGGGTTCTGGGTCTTCCTCGCCTGCCTTGCCCTTGGCGTCGCCGCCATCGCCGCGGTGCAGTCGGTGTCGAGCGGGCTGCTCGACGGGCTGGCGAGCGACGGGCGCTCCATCCTCGGCGGCGACGTCGCGTTGCGGCAACTCTACAATCCGCCGGATGACGGGCAGATGGCCGCGCTGAAGGCCGGCGGCCGGGTGTCGACCTCCGCCGAAATGCGGGCGATGGCCCGTGCGGATGACGACGTCCGCTCCTCGCTGGTCGAGCTGAAGGCGGTCGACGACCTCTATCCGCTCTACGGCGCCGTGACGCTGGACGGCGGCGGCGACCTGCGCGACGCGCTGGCGCAGAAGGACGGCCGCTGGGGTGCTGTGGTCGAGGCCAGTCTGGTCGACCGGCTGGGCATCAAGCCCGGCGACACCATCCATGTCGGGGAGGGCGCCTACCGCGTCGCCGCCGTGCTGGACCGCGAGCCGGACCGCGCCTCCTCCAATGCCTTCTCGCTCGGGCCGCGGCTGCTGGTGGCGCTGCCGTCGCTGGCGAACACCGGGTTGCTGCAACCCGGCAGCCTCACCTGGTGGAGCGCCAAGGTGGCGCTGCCGCCGGAGACCGACCTCAAGGCATGGCAGGAGACCCTGCGCAGCCGTTTCCCCGACGCGCCGTGGCGGATGCGCGACTACACCAACGCCTCGCCGCAGATCGAGCGCTTCATCGACCGCATGACGCTGTTCCTGACGCTGGTCGGGCTGACCGCGCTGCTGGTCGGCGGCGTCGGGGTCGGCAATGCGGTGCGTAGCCATCTCGATTCGCGCGCCCGCACCATCGCCATGATGAAGTGCATCGGCGCACCCGGCGCCCTGGTCTTCCAGCTCTATCTGGCGCAGATCCTGGCGCTGGCCCTGCTGGGCATCGTCATCGGGCTGGCGCTGGGGGCCGTGGCGCCGCTGGCGCTGGGCCGGCTGCTCGACGGCGTGCTTCCGGTGTCGGCCCACATCGGCGTCTATCCCGGCGCCCTGGCGCTGGCCGCGCTCTATGGCGTGCTGACCGCGCTGACCTTCTCGCTGTGGCCGCTGGGCCGGGCGCGCGAGGTGCCGGCGGGCGCCCTGTTCCGCGACGTGATCGCGCCGGCCGGCGGACGGCCGCGCACGCCCTATACGGTCGCGATGATCGTGTCGGCCCTGGCGCTCGCCGGGCTGGCGGTGCTGACCGCCCACAACAGGATCTTCGCCCTGTGGTTCGTCGGCGGCTCCATCGCCACCTTCATCGCCTTCCGCGCCGCCGCCGCCCTGGTCACCTGGGGCGCGGCGAGGGTGGGGCGCGTGCGGCGTCCGGGGCTGCGGCTGGCGCTCGCCAACCTGCACCGGCCGGGCAACCCGACGGCGGCGGTGGTGCTGTCGCTGGGTCTCGGCCTGACGGTGCTGGTCGCCATCGCGCTGATCCAGGGCAACTTCTCCCGCCGGGTGTCGGAGACGATCCCGCAGGACGCCCCCGCCTTCTTCTTCGTCGATATCCAGCGCGACCAGTTCGATCCCCTGCGCGACCTCGTCACCGCCGTCCCCGGCGCCAGCGCCTTCGAGGCGGTGCCGAGCCTGCGCGGCCGGATCGAGCGGGTGAACGGAGAGGATGCCGAAAAGGCGCTGGTCAACCCGGAACAGGCCTGGATCCTGGCCGGCGACCGCGGCATCACCTATTCGGCGACGCTGCCGAAGCACTCCACCGTCACCGCCGGCAGCTGGTGGCCGACCGACTATGCCGGGCCGCCGCTGATCTCCATCCATCAGAGCGTCGCCGAGGCCTTCGGCATCGGTCCCGGCGCCACCATGATCGTCAACATCCTGGGCCGCAGCTTCGAGGCCAAGGTCGCCAACGTGCGCTCCGCCGATTTCAGCAGCATGGCGATCAACTTCACCATGGTCTTCGCCCCCGGCACGCTGGAAGGGGCGCCGCAGACCTGGGTCGCCACCGTCCGCGCCACGCCGGACGCCGAAACGCAGGTGCAGCGCACCGTCCTGCAACGCTTCCCCAACATCACCATGGTGCGGGTGAAGGACGCGCTCGACACGGTGGCGGAGATGCTGGGCCATATCGGCACCGCGGTGCGCATCGTCGCCGGCATCACGCTGGCCGCCGGGACGCTGGTGCTGGCCGGGGCGGTCGCCGCCGGCCACCGCCGCCGGGTCTACGACGCGGTGGTGCTGAAGGTGCTGGGTGCCACGCGCGGCGACGTGCTGCGTGCCTTCCTGCTGGAATACGGGCTGCTGGGACTGCTGACCGCGGTCATCGCCGGCATCATCGGCACGCTGACCGCCTGGGCGGTGCTGAAGTTCCTGATGCATTGGGAATGGAGCTTCCTGCCGTCGGCTGTCGTCACCACCGCTTTGCTGAGCACGGCGATCACGCTGGCTTTCGGGTTCTATGGTACTTGGCGGGCTTTGGGCCAGCCTTCGGCGCCATTGCTTCGGAACGAGTGACTCCTCTGTCATGAAGCCGCAGGAAAAACGAATCGTGAAAGCTTTTTCATCTGGAAAAAGCGCTGCCGATTCCTATTGAACCGCCTGACAGACTCGCCAATATGTCCTGCGACGGGATCACCCTATTCCACCGAGGAAACCAAACCATGGCAGACCCGACCTATAACCGCTTCGCGACCGCAGGCCGCGCGACAGATCGGGGATACTTCGACGAAGGCCTGCGCCAGCACATGCTGCGCGTCTACAACTACATGGGTGCCGGCCTGATCCTGACGGGTCTGGTCGCCGCACTCGTGTCGTCCAGCCCGGCCATGATGGCCACGATCTTCGGCACGCCGCTGAAGTGGGTGGTGATGCTGGCGCCGCTGGCCTTCGTCATGGTGCTGTCCTTCGGCATCCAGCGCCTGTCCTTCGCATCGGCACAGATGATCTTCTGGGCCTACTGCGGTGCCATGGGCCTGTCGATGTCGGCCATCTTCCTGGTCTTCACCGGGGCGTCGATCGCACTGACCTTCTTCGTCACCGCCGCGACCTTCCTGGCGATGAGCCTGTACGGCTACACCACGAAGGCCGACCTGTCGAAGATGGGCTCGTTCCTGATGATGGGCGTCATCGGCCTGGTGATCGCCGGCCTGGCGAACATCTTCTTCCAGTCGCCGGCCCTGCACTTCGCCATCTCCGCCATCGGCGTGCTGATCTTCACCGGCCTGACCGCCTACGACACCCAGGCGATCAAGGAAAGCTACGCCGAGGGCTACGATCACGAGAGCACCGGCAAGCTGGCCCTGATGGGCGCCCTGACGCTGTACCTGGACTTCATCAACCTGTTCCAGTTCCTGCTGCAGTTCCTGGGCCAGCGCAACAACGACTGAGCTTAAAGACATCTGAGCAGAAACGCCTGATCGGACAAGCATCGGATCACGCGCCAGCCGCCCGGAAGCACCCGCTTCCGGGCGGTTTTCTTTTGGGCCCGCTCAGGGCTCGACGGTCACCGGGTCGCCGACCTTGAGACCCAGCACTTGGTCGGCACGCCCGCGGTTGACGGCGATCTCGGCCAGCCCGTTGGAATTCTCGTACCACAGCGGCTGCCCCGGCCCGACGGCACCGAAGGTGCGGGCATGGGCGACGCGGGTTCCCCCTGCGGTCAGCACCGCATCGGCGGGCATGGCGGACGCCCGCAGGCCGGTCATGGCGTTGCCATAGACATCGACATAGACGATGCGCGGCAGTTCGTCCGGCCAGTTCGGACGGTCGATGGCGGCGGGATCGAGTAAGCTGCGCGCCACGGCCCGTCCGGTCGCAAGGCTGGCGGCGACGGGGGCGAACAGGTCGCGGCCGTGGAAGCTGGCGGACAGCCGATCCGGGATCCAGTCGATTTTCCAGGCGTTTAGCGATGTTGCGCGGCGGGCGGTCAGGGCGAACAGGCCGTTGTCGGGGCCGACGAACCAGCGACCGTCGACCTCCACCATCACCGGCCGCCTGTCGGTGCCGACGCCGGGATCGACGACGGAGAGAAAGATGCTGCCGACGGGGAAGGCCGGGGCATAGGCCGCCAGCAGATAGGCGGAGAGCTGCGGGTCGAAGGCGGGAGCGTCGGCGAACAGGTCGATGACCGGCACGCCGGGCGCCTGCTGCGCCAACACCGCCTTCATCTGGCCGGTGTAGGGACCGGAAAGCCCGAAATCGGTGAAGAGCAGGATCATCGGGGGCATGGAGGGCATGGGGGCAGTCTCACCAGTGCTGCGGTGGTCTCGGCCCCCATCCTACCCCCATGCCACCTCGCCCTCACACCGACTTGGTATCCAGCGCGTAGCCGGCCGACCGCACGGTGCGGATCAGGTCCAGCTCATCCTCTTCGTTCATCGCCTTGCGCAGGCGGCGGATGTGTACGTCGACCGTACGCGGCTCGACGTACACGTCATGGCCCCACACCAGATCGAGCAGCTGCTCGCGCGAGAACACCCGGCCGGCATGCTGCATGAAATGGCGCAGCAGGCGGAATTCGGTCGGGCCGAGATGTACGTCCCGGCCGTTGCGGCGGACGCGGTGGGCGGCCAGATCCATCGTGACGTCGGCGAAGGTCAGCACCTCGTCCGTCATGCCAGGGGAGGCACGGCGCAGCACGGCGCGCATGCGGGCGACCAGCTCGGTCGGCGAGAAGGGCTTGGTGATGTAATCGTCGGCGCCGGAATTCAGACCGCGCACCCGGTCGCCTTCCTCGCCGCGGGCGGTCAGCATGATAATCGGGATGTCGCGGGTCTTGGCGTTGCGGCGCAGTTGCCGGCAGACCTCTAGCCCGCTCATCAGCGGCAGCATCCAGTCCAGCAGCACGATGTGTGGCGTCTGTTCGCCGGCGGCTAGCAGGGCCTCCTCGCCGTCGCTGGCGGTGGCGACGCGGAAGCCTTCCTTTTCCAGGTTGTACTTCAGCAGCGTCAGGATGTCGGCCTCGTCCTCGACGATCAGGACGAGCGGCTTCAGGGCCGCATTCATGGTGGCTCCGTTCACAGCGCGCGTCTCGACGTTAACCGGCATGGCACAGCCTTTTCAACAAAGGAGGGAAGAGGGGCAGGCGTCTGGGAAGACAGGGGGCACAAAGGGTGGATCTCAGCCATAGCGGCCGGTGATGTAGCCTTGGGTGCGCTCGTCGCGCGGGTTGGTGAAGATTTCCTCGGTGTCGTCGCACTCCACCATTTCGCCCAGATGGAAGAAGGCGGTGCGCTGCGACACGCGGGCGGCCTGCTGCATGTTGTGGGTGACGATGACGATGGTGTAGTTGGCCCGCAGCTCGTCGATCAGCTCCTCGATGTGGGCGGTCGCGATGGGGTCGAGCGCCGAGCAGGGCTCGTCCATCAGGATCACCTCGGGGCTGACGGCGATGGCGCGGGCGATGCAAAGCCGCTGCTGCTGGCCGCCCGACAGGCTGGTGCCCGGTTCGCGCAGCCGGTCCTTGACCTCCGCCCATAGGCCAGCGCGCTTCAGCGAGGTCTGTACCACCTCGTCCAGCTCGTCCCGGCCGGAAGCCAGGCCATGGATGCGCGGGCCATAGGCGACGTTGTCGTAGATCGATTTCGGGAAGGGGTTCGGCTTCTGGAACACCATGCCGACGCGGGCGCGCAGCTGCACCGCATCGACCGCCTTGCCGTAGACGTCCTCGCCGTCGAGCGCGATCTGCCCTTCGACCCGGCAGCCCTCGATGGTGTCGTTCATCCGGTTCAGGCAGCGCAGGAAGGTCGACTTGCCGCAGCCGGACGGGCCGATCAGCGCCAGCACCCGGTTTTCCCGGATGTCGAGGTCGATGCCCTTCAACGCCTGCTTGGCGCCGTAGAACACCTTCACCCCGCGGGCGGTCATCTTGTTGGGCAGCACCGCGCCCGAGCGTTGACCGGGACGGTCGTCGGCGCGGGGCCGCAGCTTCAGCGGGCTCGGAATGCCGCTCTGGATGCTCATGGGGACGCTCACCACCGTCTCTCGAAAATCTTGCGCAGGATCACGGCCGCGCCGTTCAGCAGGATCAGGACGCCGAGCAGGATCAGGATCGCCACCGAGGTGCGCTCGGTGAAGGCACGCTCGGGGCTGTCGGCCCACATGTAGATCTGCACCGGCAGCACCGTGGCGCTGTCGGTCAGCCCATGGGGCACGTCGACGATGAAGGCGACCATGCCGATCATCAGCAGCGGCGCCGTCTCGCCCAGCGCGCGGGCCATGCCGATGATGGTGCCGGTCAGGATGCCAGGCATCGCCAGCGGCAGCACATGGTGCAGCACCGTCTGCAACGGCGAGGCGCCGATGCCCAGCGCCGCCTGGCGGATCGACGGCGGCACCGCCTTCAGCGCGACGCGGGACGCGATGATGATGACCGGCAGCGTCATCAGCGCCATCACCAGCCCGCCGACCAGCGGAGCCGAGCGCGGCATGCCGAAGAATCCCAGGAAAACGGCCAGGCCGAGCAGGCCGAAGATGATCGACGGCACCGCGGCGAGGTTGTTGATGTTCACCTCGATCAGGTCGGTCCAGCGGTTCTTCGGCGCGAACTCCTCCAGATAGACCGCGGCGGCGATGCCGGTCGGCACCGACAGCGCCATCGTCACCAGCAGAGTCAGCAGCGAGCCGGCGATGGCGCCGCCGATGCCGGCCTGTTCCGGCTCGCGGCTGTCGCCGGCGGTGAACAGGGTGGTGTTGAAGCCCTGCGCCAGCGCGCCGGAGGCCAGCAGCGCATCGGCAGCGGCGATCCTGGCGTCGCTGATCCCGCGCTCGCTTTCCGGCAGGTCGCGGCGGTAGGCGCCCTTCACCAGCTGGTCGATCTGGTCGTCGGCGCGGACCCAGACGGTCAGCGTCGTGCCGGCCAGCGCCGGATTCTTCGCCACCATCGCCTCCAGCTCGTAGGGTGCCCCCGACGACAGCAGGTCGTTCAGCACGCGTTTGCCGGCGCGGTCGGTCACCTGCGGGAACTGGGCGTAGAGCGCCCGGCGCAGCAAGGCGGTGTAGTTGCGGTCGGCAACCTCCGCCGGGTCGAGCGTCACCTCCAGCCGGATGCGCGCCTCCAGAAAGGCACTGGCACCCTTGGCGACGATGGAACCGAGCAGAAGCACCAGCATCAGCGCCGCCAGCGCCACCGCGGCCGCGCCGGCCAGCCGGAAGCGGCGCTCCGCCGCATGGCGGGCACGCAGGCGTCGGGCGAAAGCCTCGCTGCGCAGGCGCGACTTCGGCGAAGCCGATGGTGCAGGGGAGGGCGTCACGGCCGCCGCGTCCCGCTCGACGAGGTCAGTCATATTTTTCCCGATAGGTCCGGACCACCCGCAGGGCGACCATGTTGAGGCAGAGCGTGACGAGGAACAGCACGAGGCCGAGACCGAAGGCCGACAGCGTCTTCGGGCTGTCGAACTCCTGGTCGCCAACCAGCAGCGTGGCGATCTGGGTGGTGACGGTGGTGACCGCCTGCAACGGGTTGGCGGTCATGTTGGCGGTCAGGCCCGACGCCATGGTGACGATCATCGTCTCGCCGATGGCGCGGCTGACCGCCAGCATCACCGCGGCGACGATGCCCGGCAGCGCCGCCGGCAGGACCACCTGCTTGATGGTTTCCGACTTGGTGGCGCCGAGGCCGTAGGAGCCGTCGCGCAAGGATTGCGGCACCGCGTTGATGACGTCGTCCGACAGCGAGCTGACGAAGGGGATGATCATCACCCCCATGACGATGCCGGCGGCCAACGCAGATTCCGAACTGACGTCCAGCCCAACCGCCTCGCCGACCGAGCGCACGAAGGGCGCCATCGTCAGCGCGGCAAAGAAGCCATAGACCACCGTCGGGATGCCGGCCAGGATCTCCAGCGCCGGCTTCAGCCAGGTGCGCACGCCGCGACCGGCATATTCCGACATGTAGATCGCCGCCATCAGCCCGACCGGCACCGCCACTGCCATGGCGATGACGGTGATCAGCAGCGTGCCGGCGAACAGCGGGATCGCGCCGAAGGAGCCGCTGGAGCCGACCTGATCGGCCCGCATCGCCATCTGCGGGCTCCAATGGGTGCCGAACAGGAAGTCGAGCGGCGAGACGACGCTGAAGAAGCGCAGCGCCTCGAACAGCAGCGACAGCACGATGCCGACCGTGGTCAGGATGGCGACCAGCGAGCAGACGACCAGTGCCACCCGCACCACCCGCTCCACCGCCGGGCGGGCGCGCAGGTCGGGGCCGATGCGGTGACGGCCCCAGGCAAGCCCGGCAACGGCGAGGCTGGCGCCGACCGCCAGCAGGCTCCAGCCGGCGAGGTCGCGCAGGGCGGCATAGCGGCGCGCCGCCCCGACCACCAGCGGATCGGCCTCGCGCCCGGTCGAAATGCCGCGGGCGAGGTTGAGGATGTCGGCCTTCAGCAGGGCGACCGACTGGCCGTCACCGGTGGTCAGCCGCTCGGGCAAGGCCGACAGCACCAGCTGCATGGCGAGCCAGCCTTCCGACGCCGTCCAGGCGACGAACAGCAGCAGCGCCGGCAGCCCGGCCCACAGCGCGACATAGACGCCGTGATAGGACGGGACCGAATGCAGCTCCGCCACTCGGCCGCCGACGGACGCCGCCGCCCGCGACCGGCCGATCATGAAGCCGATCACGGTGAGCAGGGCCAGGATCAGGGCGAGGAGGGTCAGCTGCATGCGGGTCGCTCAAGAGGAGAAGTTGGTCAGAACTGGAGCGGTGTCAGGTTGACCGCCTCGACACGAGCCGCGTCGCGCAGAGCCTTCGGTTCCGGGATCAGGCCCTTGTCGACCAGATAGCCGTCGTCGCCCATCGCCCGTTCCGACGTGTATTCGCCGATGAACTCGCGGATGCCGGGGATGACGCCGGCATGGGCGTTCTTGACATAGATGTAGAGCGGGCGGGCCAACTCGTACTTGCCGGCGGCCACCGTCTCCGCCGTCAGCTCCACCCCGTCCATCTTCGCCGACTGCAAGGTGTCGCGGTTCTGGTCGAGGTAGCTGTAGCCGAAGACGCCGAAGGCATTGGGATTGGCGAGCAGCTTCTGGACGATCAGGTTGTCGTTCTCGCCGGCCTCGACATAGGCGCCGTCCTCGCGGATGGTCATGCAGGCGCGCTCGCGCGCCTTTTCGTCGGGGACGGCCTTGGCGACCTCGGCCAGCTTCTTGCAGCCTTCCAGCATCGCCAGCTCGTTGAAGGTGTCGCGCGTCCCGGAGGTGGGCGGCGGACCCAGCACCTCGATGGCCGCCTTGGGCAGCGATGGGTCGATGTCGGACCACAGCTTGTAAGGATTGGCGACCAGGGCGCCGTTCACCGGCACCTCCTTCGCCAGCGCCTTCCACAGGAGGACGGTGGACAGCGACACCGTCGCCGCCTTCCGGGAGGAAGCCAGCGCGATGCCGTCATAACCGATCTTCAGCTCGGTCATCGTGGTGACGCCATTGGCGGCGCACTGGTCGACCTCCGACTTCTTGATCCGGCGCGAGGCGTTGGCGATGTCGGGATGGGCCGGGCCGACACCGGCGCAGAACAGTTTCAGCCCGCCGCCGGTCCCGGTCGATTCGACCACCGGGGTCTTGAACTTGCCGGTCTTGCCGAAGGCCTCCGCCACCGCGGTGGTGAAGGGGAAGACGGTGGAGGAGCCGACCGCGCGGATCTGGTCGCGCGATTGCGCCCAGGCCGGGGCGGTGAAACCCAGAGCCAAGCCCAAAGCGGTCGCGGCGATAACATGGGTCCGGGTGGTCACGGGTGCCCTCCTCGATCAAACGGAGACTGGTCCAGCGGAATGGCGCGGACCATAGACCCGGAGGGCGACCGATTGATTACGTTTTTATGACGCTTTCATGACAGCGTCACAGAGCACCCGAGCTCTCTCACATCCCGCCCAATCCCCTCTCCCCCCCGGGGAGAGGGTTAGGGTGAGTGGGGAGCGCGGCGGCCGCCTTGGGAACCCGACGCCGCGTTTCCCTCCCCCCCCCCCCCCCCCCCCCGCGCGGTGCGGGGGGGACACAGCGCCCCCCCCCCCCCCCCGCCCCCCCGCCGTACACGCC